>NZ_JBAFUS010000003.1:0-758420 GCF_043193615.1 Xanthobacter aminoxidans
CGAGATCGCCGGGCGAGAGGCTTGTTCCGTCCGGCGCTCGGCAGGCGCCGAAGGAGCGGGAGGTCAGCCCGCTCTCTCCGGGGACTGGAACACCTCAGGCGCGCGGTCGGCCGCCTCGTCCCTGCTCCACCGCCCCCGCAAGGGAAAATCGCACGCTGGTGTTGATGCCCCCCATCGGCTTGTCCCAGGGCGCATCTCCCGTGAACACTGACACCAACGCCAAACAGAACCAGGGGAAGACGATGAGATTGCGCCATTGCCTCTATGCAGGCCTCGCTCTTGCGGCGTCGACGCTCCTCATCCACGAAACGCAGGCTCAGGAAGCCATCCGCGTGCCGATGATGACGCCGCTCACCGGATCGATCGCGGTGCTGGGACAGGATTCCAAGAAGGCCGCGGAGGTTGCCCAGGAAACCATCAATGCGGCAGGCGGCATCGGCGGCCGGCCTCTCCAGCTCGAAATCGTGGACACGCAGGGCCGGCCCGAGATCGCGCGGCGTGAAATGGAGCGGCTGACGCGCGAGGGGCGGGCACCGGTCGTGCTCGCCTGCGACATCAGTGCCGGCACCTCGGGCGCCGCGCAGTATGCAGAATCCGCGCAGGTTCCCCTGCTCAACGGTTCGGCGGTCTCGGCCGACATCCTGGCCCGCGGCTACAAATGGTATTTCTCCCACCAGATGAGCAGCGACGACGAGGCAGCCACCGCGTTCGCCTACATGAAGACCGCCACCGGCACAAAGCCTCTCGCCGATCGCCGGATCGCCCTGCTCTATGAGGACAGCCCCCGCGGCGCTGGCACCGGCGAGCGCCTTCGCAAGCTCATGGATGCCAATGGCGTGAAGGTCGTCAGCGAGACCACCTACAACCGTGCCGACCGCAACCTGCTGCCTGTGATGCGCAAGGTTCAGGACAGCACGCCCGAGCTCGTCGTCTGGATCGGCTATACCGAGGATGTGGTGGCCGGGATGAAGGCGGCCCGCCAGCTCGACTTCAAACCCTACGTGCTCGGCATCGGCGGCGGCATGGGCGACCCGCGCCTCCCGGAACTCGTTGACCCCGCCATCATCGAGCAGCTTCACGTCGCGAACGTCGACTACTTCAATCCCGACATCAAGCGCGCCGCCGCATTCCGCGAGGCCTATTTGAAGAAGTTCGGTGCCGAGCCGTCGAGCTATGCCGGCACCTGCTACGCCGCCATCTTCACGCTGAAGGCCGCGCTCGAATCCGCTCTCAAGGCCTCCCCGGACCTGACCACTACCTCGATGCGCGACGCTTTCCGCAAGCTCGACATTCCCGGCGACCAAACAGTGACGTCCTTCCGCTCCATCCGCTTCGATCCGGCGAACGGCCGGAACCTCGGCGCCGAGGATCTCGTGGCGGCCTGGGTCGACGGCAAGCGCAAGGTCACCGTCTTCCCTCCGAGCATTGCCGTCGGCAAGCCCGTCATGTTGCCCTGAACGAGCAAGCCAGCGCATGTCTTTCGCAACCCTCCTCCAGGCCGTCGTTTCCGGCCTGCTGCTCGGCGGCATCTATGCACTCGTCGCAATGTCGCTGGCGCTCGTCTTCGGCGTGATGCGAGTGCTGAATTTCGCCCACGGCGACCTCCTGATGGCCGGCATGTACGGCATCGTCGTCCTCAACCAGGCGTTCGGGATCAACCCGTACGCCGCCATCGTCCTCGTGGCCCCCATTCTCGCCCTGATTGGCATCGCCGTTTATTTCGTGCTGATCCGGCGGGTGCTCGGCGCCGGTCCCCTGATGCAGGCGCAGGTGACGCTCGGACTGTCCTTTGCCATCCAGAGCACCGCGCTTCTGGTGTTCGGCGCAGACCTTCTGAATGTGCGCACGTCGCTTGACGGCGCGGCGTTCCGGGTTGCGGGTGTGGTGATCGGGACGCCGGAGCTGATCGGGTTCCTCATCTCGATCGTCGTTTGTGCCGCGCTCACCTGGTTCATCCTCAGCACGGAATTCGGCCGCCGCCTGAGGGCGGTGGCTCAGGACCCAACGATGGCCATTCTCTGCGGCATTCCTGTCCGCTCGGTCCAGATGATGGTGTTCGTCGGGTGCACGGCGCTTCTCGCCGTGCCGGCAGGCTGCCTCATGGCCTTCTCACAGCTCACGCCGACGGCCGGCATCCAGTACAGCCTGCTGTCGCTGATGGTCGTGGTGCTCGGCGGCCTCGGCGACTTGCGGGGGGCGTTCGTCGGCGGCCTCCTGATCGGCATCGTCGAAGCCGTGACCAGCGCGCTCTTCAACAATCCCGCGGCGCCCGGCATCATCTACCTGGTGTTCGGCCTTGCTCTCCTGGCCCGTCCCCGTGGCCTGTTCGGACGCGGGAGCGAAGCATGAACAGTCTCTCCCGCTTCACCCGCAGCCAGACCGCGGCGGCCCTCGTCGCCATGTGGCTCGCCATCGCCGCGGCCGCGCTGTTCCTGGACGGCTACTGGATCGGCATCATGGTCGGCCTGCTCGGCTGGATCCTGCTGGCGGCATCCTGGAACATGGTCGGCGGCCTGCTCGGCCAAGTCTCGTTCGGACATTCGGCCTTCTTCGGGCTGGGCGCCTACACCGCCGTGTATCTCGCAACCGCCCATGGCGTGAGCCCCTGGCTTGGCATGCTGGTCGGGGGCCTGCTCGCGGCCGGGTTTTCGATGATCGTGGGGTATCTGCCATTCCGCCGCGGGCTCAGCCCCCTCGTCTTCTCGCTCTTGACGCTGGCGTCGTCCTACGTCCTGCTCTTCGCCGTCAGCGGCATCCCGGCGCTTGGGGGGACCAACGGCCTGTTTCCCCCGGCGGTGGGGCAGTCCGTGTGGGACATGCGCTTCAACAGCCCGGTGAGCTATCTCCTCCTTGCCGGCGCCCTGACGACCTTCGCCCTGGCCACCATCCAGATCCTCTATTCGGGTCGGCTCGGCTTCTACTGGCGTGCCATCCATGACAGCGAAGCCGCCGCCGGCGCCATCGGCATCAACACGATGGCGGTCAAGCTGTTCACGTTCGCGGTCAGCGCCTTCTTCGCGGCGATGGCCGGCACCTTCAGTGCCCAGCACACTGGGTTCATCGATCCCCAATCGGTCTTTGGCGTCGAGATCACCATCTATCTTCTTCTCTTCGCTGTTGTCGGCGGCGCAGGCAGCTTGCTCGGGCCAGTGCTTGGCCCGCTGGTGCTGGTGCCGGCGGGCGAGTATCTGCGGACGGCTCTTGCAAGTGCAGGGGGATCGAGCGCGCATCATCTCATCTATGGTGTCGCGCTGATGCTCGCCATTCTGAGCTTCCCCGGCGGCCTCGTCTCCGGCCTCAGACGCTTCGGCCTGACGCGTGGCGCGCTCTCGGTACCAGACCTCGCACCTCCGGCGGGTTCCGCTCCGGACGCGAACCGCACCAAGACCGCCGACGGCCGCGTGATCCTGACGGCAAGCAGCGTGTCGAAGAATTTCGGTGGCGTCTTTGCGGTGCGGGACGTGTCCATCGAAGTGCGGTCGGGTGAGATCCTGGGCATCATCGGACCGAACGGCGCGGGCAAGACAACCCTGTTCTCGCTGCTCGCCGGGTCCCTCAAGCCCACGAATGGCAGCATCACCTTCGACGGGCGGGAAATCGCCGGCCTGCCACCACACGAGATCTGCCGCGCCGGCATCGGGCGCACGTTCCAGATCACCCGCGCCTTTCCCACGCTGACCGTTGCCGAAACGGTCTATGCGGCGGCCTTGGTCGGACGGTCGGAGGCGGATGCAGCGGCCATCGCGGGCTCCGTCCTGTCGCTGACGCGCCTCGACCAGTATCGCGACATGGCAAGCGCGGATGTTACGCTCGCGGTACAGCGTCGCCTCGAGATCGCGCGCGCGCTCGCCACCTCCCCCCGCCTCATCCTCCTCGACGAGATCATGGCCGGGCTGACCCCGCGCGAGATCAACGACGCCATCGAGTTGATCCGCAGCATCCGGGACTTGGGCGTGACGGTCATTTTCATCGAACATCACATCCGCGCGGTGATGGCCCTGTCGGACCGGATCATCGTGCTGGATGCGGGAGAGCTCATAGCCGAAGGGGTGCCGAGCGACGTGGCCCGCAATCCCCGCGTCGTGGAAGCCTACCTTGGCAGTCCGGCCGAGGAGCCGGCTTCTCCCCCGCTCGATAAGGTCAAGGCACGATGACGCTGCTCTCCGTCGAAGGTGTTCGCTCCGGCTATGGAACGCTCCAGGTGCTCAGCGACGTCTCCCTTGAGGTCGCTGCCGGCGAGGCGGTCGCGATCCTCGGCCCGAACGGCGCCGGCAAATCAACCCTCCTGCGCACGATTTCCGGCCTGATCGCACCCACGGCGGGGGCGATATCGTTTGATGGCCGGGATCTTGTCGCGATGCCCGCGCACCGCATTCCCCATGCGGGCCTCGTGCAGGTCCCGGAAGCCCGTCACATCTTTCCCTCCCTCACGGTCCGCGAGAACCTGTTGGTCGGAGGCACCCCCCTGCCCGGCAAGGCAGCGCGGGAGGCCGCGCTGGAAGAGATCTGGCAGATCTTTCCCATGCTGGTGACAAAGCGCGATGCCCCGGCCGGAACACTCTCGGGTGGACAGCAGCAGATGGTCGCCATCGGCCGCGCCCTCATGTCGAAGCCGCGACTGGTGATGCTGGACGAACCCTCCCTGGGGTTGGCGCCGATGGTCGTTCGTGAACTCTACGAGGTCCTGCGGGGTCTTGTTCGATCTGGACTGACCTTGCTTCTGGTGGAGCAGGACGTGCCCGTCGCCCTGGGCCTGGTTTCGCGCGCTTATGTTATCGAGAACGGCGCAATCGTATTGTCAGGGACAGCGGACGAGTTGCGAGAGAGCGATCACGTTCGCCATGCCTATCTTGGCATATGAATTCAGCGGCCCAGCTTCAATTTCAGGCCGCCGGGAATGGACGTCTTCCTCTCCCTGCGCACGGCGTCAACGAACGCATGGCCGCGGCCATCATCGGGGCCTCCTTGCCTCACATTCAGGGAAGAAGGCGTCTAGGATTCTAGACTCAGGACCTATTAATTTCGCTGCGGATGTGATTCACAGTCTCCATTCAGGACGCCGTGCCGCCAAAGCAAGAAAAACGCCCCCCAAGGGCGGCCCGTTCTTCTTGCGGCACGTGAGGCGTGTTTCGGGAGCGGACTGAGACCACGCCCCGGTGCCGGCGGGAGCCGCTTCGGGCGCCAGGCGAAAAGCCGCCAGACGTCCGATTGATGTCTTGCAGGCCGGTTCAATCCTCGCAAGTTTGCAAGGCCGCAACTTCATCCCGCATCTTCCATTGAACGCGCAGCCGAAGGCGGTACACTCCCCAACAAGGTCAACGTCCGGAAATAGAGGCGAGACCGGAGGAACGCTGCATGGCCGGTGGACTGGAAATCGGATTGTCCCTCCTGCGGGGGGATACGGCTTGTCCGATGATGATCGACGACTTCGGCAAGCTGTCAGCCATCGATCTTCACATGCAGACCAATCCTGCCCTGTCGGACCGTCTCGCCGTCGCCGTGCTGGGGATGATCGCGTCCGGCAACCTGCCCCCCGGCGCGAGGTTGCCGGCCGAGCGCCGGATCGCAATGGCCGTTCCGGCAAGCAGGGTCTGCGTCCGGACAGCCCTCGCCCGGCTCAAGTCCGAAGGTTACATCGAAGCCGTCCAGGGGTCCGGCACGCGAGTGGTGCCGATGAACCAGAACGCCAAGCTTGACGCGCTGATCAAGGCGAACGCAGAGAACCTCGAGGACCTGCGCGGTCTTATCGGGTTTCTCGACCGCTGCCTCATCGAGCGTCTGCTGACGCGATCAGGACCGGAAACCCTTAACGAGGTGTCGGCCGCCATTATGGCGCTTCCGCCCCCCGCCCATGCGCAAGACGTGGCCGAGCAGGAAACGCAACTGCGCGTCCTCATCGCGAACGCAACCGGCAATCCGGTCTACCGCCTCGTCACGGAACAGCTCCGCCGCGGCATGCACTGCCTGTTCGACCATTCGCACCGGATGGCACGGGGCGGCTTGAGCGATTTCGTGCTGTCGCGCCGGCACGCGCTCTCGGCCGGCATTTGCCATGCCGATATGGAGGTTGCGAAAGCGGCCCTGTCCGCCGCGATCGCAGGCGTCGGTCACGGCTCCGTCGTCGATGCCGACCACCCCACGCACCAGGATACGATCCTGCGCGGCTTCGCAGTAGCCGGCCATGAGGAACTGAAGCGCCGCATCGCGCGCGAGATCGTCGGCATGATCGCGACGGGCCGAGCCAGCGAGGGAGGCCATCTCATCAGCGAGCGGCGGCTCGCCCAGCTCTTCGGCGTAAGCCGCACATCGATCCGAAAGGCTCTCGCCGCGCTAAGGGAAGAAGGTGTTGTCGCTTCAGACGAACGCACGGGCTCACGGGTGATGGACATGAAGTCCGAGCTCGCAACCTATGCGGCAGCCGATCTCGACCACTTGCGGACCATGGCGCGGCTTCGCGGCTACCTCGAAGTCTGGGCGGCCTCCCGGGCGGCGGCGCGCGCCACCGAGGCCGATCTGGAAGATATGCGACGGATACTCTCTGAGATGGGCCGCTCGCATCTGACCCCCAGGCGGCGAATCGACCTTGATATGCGCCTCCATCTCACGATCACACGCGCGGCTGGATCGGCCGTACATCTCTACGTCACGGAGATCTTGCGCGACCTGATGATGGCCTATTTCGACATCTCGCTGGGCGTCGCGGATTTCGGCCCCGCCTGCGATGCCATGTTGCTCAACCATCACACAAAAATCGTCACCGCGATCACCGCGGGCGATGTCGCCGCGGCTGCGCGCGCCATGTCAGAGCATGTCGGCGCTTTCAGCAACCGGTATGAGGAAATCGGCTGACTTCCGACCACGGAGCCGACGCTGGGCGGACTTCCAACGTGCCTCGTCGGCCCCGGTTCGGTGACGCTAGGGTTCAGCCGCCGGTGAAGTTCGGCTTGCGCTTGGCCCTGAAGGCGTTGACCGCCTCCTGGTGGTCCGACGTCAGGTTGGACATGGCCTCATAGGCGACGCTGGTGTCCATGATTGCGTGGAAGATGCGCTTCAGCTCCAGATTGGTTGCAACCTTGCTCCAGCGGATCGCCTTGGTCGCGCCGCCGAGCAGCTTGCCCACATAGGATGCAACCGCCGCGTCGAGTTCCTCGGCCGGTACGGCGTGGTTGATAAGTCCGATTTCCGCGGCCTTCGTCGCCGGCATCAGGTCGCCGCTCAGCAGATATTCCTTGGCGCGCGCATAGCCAATAAGCTGCGGCCAGATGGCCGCGCCGCCGTCGCCTGCGACGAGCCCAATCGAGACGTGCGGATCACCGATCTTCGCATTCTCGGCGGCGAAGATCACGTCGCAGACAAGCGCGAGCGTCGAGCCCAGCCCCGTGGCGTGCCCGTTCACCTTCGCGATCAGCGGCTTTTCGAGATCGAGCATGGAGAAGACGATGCGCTTGGCTTCGCGGATGGTCTTCTCAAAGGTGTGGGGCCGGTCGATCGCCGACTGCATCCAGTCGATGTCGCCGCCGGCCGAGAAGGCACGCCCAGCGCCGGTGAGGACGACAACGTCCGATCCCTCGTCATTCGCCACGTCGTAGAAGACGTCGGCGAGTTCCTCGTGCAGAAGCTCGTCTGCGGCGTTCAGGGCGTCCGGCCGGTTCATCGTGATCGTAAGCAGGCGCCCTTCGCGTGTGATCACAAGATTTTCGTAACGCTCCTCGATCGGCGGACGTTTCATCCCTCGTTCCTCCCTGTCGGCGGCAGCGAAAGCGCCGCCAGCTTGTCGATGTGACTTTCGGTGCCGCCATGCAGGGCGGCTGAAACCTGCAGGCGCTTGTAGATGTGGCCGATCCTGTAGTCCTCGGTCATAGCGATCCCACCGGAGACCTGGATGAGCCGCGAGGCGGCCGCGAGCCCCTCGCGTCCGAGTGCGATCTTCGCGGACGCTGCCGCGCGGGTGCGCTCGGTCGGCTCGCCCGTCAGGGCCGTCGCCGTCCACAGCGCGAGCGAGCGCAGGGTCTCCAGATCGCAGAAGGCATCGGCCATGAGATGCTGCACGGCCTGGAACGAGCCTAGGCTCTGGCCGAACTGCTTGCGCTGGTTGAGATAGTCGACGGTGAGAGCCAGCCCGGCCGCGAGCGCGCCGTAGGCATCAGCCAGAAGGGCCGCGACGGCCCGGTCCTCGATCTCCGCGGCCAGTTCGATCGCCTCGTCGCCAGTCGCCAACACAACGGCGGCTTCGGAGCCCGAGAAACGCGGCAGAGCGCCGCTGCGCCCGTCGAGGAGCCTGACCGGTTCGAACCCCGCTCCGGCGGCCTCGACACAAAGCAAGGCCGCGTCTCCAACGGACCTCATCCCGGCCAGGACGACCCAGTGCGTCGCAGCGGCAGCATCGAGCGAGAGATGTCCCCGCCCCGACAGTTTCCCGCCCATATGGCGCAATCCACCAGAGCGAACGTCTTCGCGGACGATCCCGAACCTTGCGCGGCCCGCCGCCAGCGGTTCAGCCAGCGACGCCAGCGCTTTCGGCAGCCTCCGCATCAGCCAGGGCATGATCAGGATGTCGGTCGCGAGGGGGAGCGGCAGCAGCACGCGTCCGGCCTCCTCGATCAGCGACAGCCCCTGGAACGAGTCCGCCCCGAGACCACCGAGCTCTTCCGGTAGCCCTGCGGCGAACCAGCCGAGCTCGGCGATCTCGCGATGCCAGTCGGCGAACATCGCGGCGCTTCGCGGTTCCGGCATCCAGGCGCAACGGGCCTCGAGGAAATTCCGTGCGCTCTCGCGCAGCATGCGGTCGTCGTCGAGCTGTTCGGCAGATCGGCGCATCATCGCAGCCCCAGTGTTGAACGCGCGACGATCGTTTTCTGGATCTCGTTCGCGCCGGCATAGATCGTCACGACCCGTCGGAAGAGGTGGCGCTCCGTCCATCCGGCCGTTTCTCCGCCGCCGGCCTCGGGGGCGACGACCGCGGCCGCGCCGAACACATCCATGGCGAGTTCGGTGATCGCCTGCTGGAGCTGCGAGCCGATGATCTTGACGATCGAGGCCTCGGGACCGGGTTCCCGCCCCTGGGTCTGATCGATGAGGACGCGCAGCACCGTGACCTCAAGCCCCCCAAGCTTCTGCTCGACGATCGCGAAGCGGCGGCGCAGGCCCGGCTCGTCGAGCGTCGGCCGGCCGCTCTCGCCGATGCAGAGCGCGGCAGCGGCCTTCAGCCGTTCGAATTCCCGCCGAGACCGATGCACCTGCGCGTTGTTGGTGCGTTCGTGGTTCAACAGGAACTTGGCGTAAGTCCAACCCTTGTCGACCTCTCCGATCAGCGCCTCGTCGGGCACGAACACATCGTCGAGAAATACCGAGTTCACGCTGTGCGCGCCGTCGATCGTGATAACGGGGGTGATCGTTACGCCCGGCGCCTGCATGTCGAGCACGAAGAGAGAAAGACCCGCCTGCGACTTCACCGCCGTGTTGGTGCGGGCGAGGCAAATCATCAGGTCGGCGAAATGCGCCTCCGTCGTCCAGGCCTTCTGACCCGCAATGCGCCAGCCGCCCTCGACCTTCCGCGCGGTCGTGCGCACGGCCGCGAGATCGGATCCCGCCTCAGGTTCGGAATAGCCCTGGCACCAGAACTCGGCGCCCGAGCGGATACCGGGCAGATAGCGCCGCTTCTGCTCCTCGGAGCCGAAACTGTAGATGGTCGGGCCGACCAGATAGACTCCGAAGACGCTGGTCGGCGGCGCGTCGGCGGCGGCGCATTCCGCCTCGAAGATGAAGCGCTGCACGGGTGTCCAGCCCGGCCCGCCATAGTCTTGAGGCCAATGGTGGGCACCCCATCCGCGCGCGTCGAGCAACGCATTCCACTGCGACATGTCCTGCCGCGAATGATGGATGCCCTCGCGGGTCTTTTGCGCGAGTTCGGGCGGAAGCATGGCAGCGACGGCGTCGCGGATCTCGCGGCGGAAGCTGCGTTCTTCAGGTGTCAGGAAAGCATCCAAAGTCTTGATCCGTTGCTGGCCCGCCTGTTTTCGTCAGGATGACAGGCGTGCGGCAAGTTCTCCCCCGGCTTCCCTCAAGACCAATCGGCCGCCGCGTTCTCGCGCAGGCCGGCAAACGACATCAGAATGTCCCGTTCTGCCTCGTTCAGCGGGCGTGGCCTGCGACTCACGCCGTCCATCATCACCGTCACGGAACGGCAACTTGCCGCGCAGGCTCCAGCGATGAAGAGCCCTTGCCCCATGATGATCGAACTGCGGCCGACCTCGAGGATCGCAGTTCCAACCTCCGGCAACTCGCCGAAGGCGATCTCTCGCGAGAAGTCGATGGTGACGGACACGAGCGCGAAGACGTCCGATTGAGCGACGATCGGCCGAAGGTACTGCTTCAACAGACCGTAGCGACCGTCGTCGAACCAGGCGCCGAACACCGAATTGGTGACGTGGTCGTTCGGATCGAGATCGCAGTGGCGGACGGTCGTGCCTTGCCAGTGCCTGAAGAAGCGGCGGCTGGCGAGCATGGGCTCTTCCTGCAGGGTCTGCTTCATGCACCGAACTCCGCTGCCGGTACCAATACGATGGCGCCCGTCGTTTCGCCGGCCTCGAGCGCGCGGTGCGCTTCATTCGCATCGTTGAGCGGCAGCTCAAGGCCGATCCGCGGGGTGAGCACTCCGCTTCTTACCAGTGCGAGCATCTCGTCGACCCCCGCCTGCAAGTCGGCAAGCGTGCGCAGATGCGCGAAGACGCCCGGAACGGCAACAGAAAGCGACCTCTGTGGGCCGAGGCTGGCCAGGTTCACGGCGGAGAGCGGCTCGCCGATCTGCCCCAGATTGATGGCAGTGCCGAACGGCTTCAGGCAGTCGAGCGAACGCTCGAGCGTCGCGCCGCCGATCCCCTCGCAAACGATGTCGACGCCCTGGCCGCCGGTCAGGCGGCGGGTCTCCTCGACGAAGTCCTGTCGCTTGTAGAAAATCACCTCATCGCAGCCGGCCGCGCGCGCGATCTCTGCCTTGGCTTCGGTGCTGACCGTGCCGATGACCCGTGCGCCTTTAGCTCTGGCCCACTGGGCGAGAAGGATGCCGAGCCCGCCTGCCGCGGCATGAACGAGGACGCTATCGCCGGACCGCAGCGGGCGGACACGCGTGAAGATCATGTGCGCGGTCATGCCCTTGAGCATCAGCGCCGCGGCGGTGCGATCGTCGATATCGTCGGGCAGCCGCGCGAGGCTGCGGGCCGGGAGGAGGCGCGCGCTGGCATAGGAGCCGATGGGGGGGCCGGCATAGCCGACGCGGTCTCCCACGGAAATGCCCGCGACCTCCGGTCCCGTTGCCACGACGACGCCCACCGCCTCCACGCCGATGGCTCCGGGCAGGGCTGGCAGCGGAAACACGCCGCGCCGATGGTAGCAGTCGATGAAGTTCACGCCGATAGCCGTCTGGCGCACGAGCACTTGCCCCCTCTGCGGATTAGGCAGGCTCACCGCTGCCGGCGCGAGCTGTCGTGGATCGCCATAGGCCTCGATGCGGATTTCCGTGGCTTTCAATTCGGTCGCTCCCGCGGCGGATTTGCTGATGACGCGAAGCTCGCCGCACGGAAGCGCTTCGGCAATCGGGTGATTGGTCCGCGCGCGAGACCAGCCGCCTTTTGACGCGCCCGGTCGAAACGGCAAGCTCGATGGCAACGACGCCACGGTTCTCCCATGCCAGATCTATCCACCGCCCTTGCCCTTACGATCCCCCGGCTGCTCGGCGAGCGGGCGAAAGCGAGGCCGAATGCGCTGTCACTTTCCGCGCGCTCGATCACCGGCTACCGCGACCGGCTGACCTATGCGCAGCTCGTGGCGCGCATGGAGGCGGTGGCGAGCGGCCTGCACGCGTTCGGCCTCGGCCGGAACGACCGGATCGGTGTGTTCCTCGGCAACGAGGCCGGTCGCGAGTGCATGCTCACGGCTCTGGGCGCGCTCCGGCTGGGAGCCGCCGTCGTTCCGCTGAACACGCGCTCCGCCGATGAAGAGCTGACGCACGCCCTGGAACTCGTCGAGCCTGCCGCGATCGTCACGACGGCCCGCAGCGCACACAGAATTTCGGGCCTTTATCCCGCCGCGCGGCTGCTGGTCTGCGGCGATCTGGCGGGTGCTCCGGAGCAGGCGCAGCTCTGGCCCGAGCCAACCACCGGCGCGTGGCCGCCCGCTCCGCCGGAGGACGCAGATCCCGATGACCTCGGCTGCCTGTTGTTCACCTCCGGTACCACCGCGCGCTCCAAGGCGGTGATGCACAGCCAGCGCACGATGATCGGCGCCGGCCTTAGCTGCGGCGCGGCGCTGGAGCTTCGTGCCGATGATCTCTATCAGGGAGGCTGGCCCTTCTTCACCAGCTCGGCGCTCAATCTGGGAGCAATGTCGTGCTGGGTTTACGGCGCCTGCCTGGTCTTCGAGGAACCACTCGACAATGGCGGCCGCCTCAGGCTGATCGCGAGCGAGGGCACGACATTCTATCACGGCGTTCCCTCCGTCGTGCATTTCCTGATGGAGGAGTATGCGCAGCAGCCGAGCGACGTCTCGCGGCTGAGGCGGATCGGGTATGGCGGCTCGGCTATGCCGCCCGACGTGATCCGCCGGATCGATCAGCAATGGCCGCACACCGAGCAGGTTCAGATCTACGGCATGACGGAAAGTGGTCCGGCCGGAACCCGCCTGAGACCCGCCGACCTCTGGCGCAAGCTCGGCTCGATCGGCGAGGCGATGCCCTATTGCGAGATCCAGGTCGTCGATGATCAGGCGAATCCCGTGGCGGCCGGGACGACCGGCGAGATCCTGATCAAGGGACCCGGCGTGGCCCGGGGCTATTTTCGCCTGCCCGGAGCCAGCACCGAAGCTTTCGTCGCCGGTGGCATCCGCACCGGGGACGTCGGCCATCTCGACGAAGACGGCTTCCTCTTCTTCACCGACCGTAGCAAGGACGTGATCAATCGCGGGGGACTCAAGGTCGCCTCCGTCGCGGTCGAAGAGGTGCTCTACCGCCATCCAGCCATCCGCGAAGCGGCGGTGGTGGCGATACCGCATCCCGCGCTTGGGGAGGATGTCGCGGCCTGTGTAGTCGCACGCGAGGGCGCGACGCTCGATGTCGAGGACCTGTCGGCCTTCTGCGCGCGCAGCCTCGCCGACTATGCCCGGCCGCGCCGCTGGCTCGTCATTGATGAACTGCCGAAGAACCCGATGGGCAAGGTCTTGAAGAAGGAGTTGCGCCAGCGTCTCGCCGCGACGGCCCCATAGGCCCGAATGGTCTTCGCAGCGGGCCAGCGTCCCCCTTGCCGCTCATGATGAAGCAGGTGAACCTGAAGCACTCAAAGGGCCGACAGAGCCCTCGGGAAACGCTCACCTCAGGGAGGAGACGATGACACATTCGATCTCGCGGCGCGGCGTGCTCGGCATAGCAGCGACGATGGCGCTCGGTTCGAAGGCTTTCGCGCAGCCGGCTGAGGTCGTGATCGGCTGGATTCTGCCTCTGACGGGCGTTTCGGCCTCGGTCGGCCAGCAGACGCGCGTCGGGGCCCAGATCGCCACGGACCAGATCAATGCCGCAGGCGGCATCAAATCGCTCGGTGGAGCCCGGATCAGGCTGGTCTTCGGCGATTCCCAGTCGAAACCCGATATCGGCGTCTCGGAAACCGAGCGGCTGATTCAGCGCGAGAACGTCGCCGCCGTGGCTGGTGCCTTCAACAGCGCCGTCACTTTCCCGGCCAGCGAAGTGGCGCAGCGCTACAAGACGCCCTGGCTCACCATGGGCGCAGTCAAGGATGAGATCACCGAGCGCGGCTTCGAATACGTGTTCCGCCTCAACAACAAGGCAATCTACGACGCCCGCGAGCAGCTCGACGCCATGGATTTCTTCAAGAAGGAGACGGGCAAGGGGCCGAAGACGCTCGCGATGTTCTACGAAGGCTCCGATTGGGGCCGCTCGCACGCCGCCAATGTCCGAAAGCTCGCCAAGGAGCGGGGCTACGACGTGGTGCTCGACGAGGCCGCCCCGCCAAACCAGGTCGATTTTTCCTCCCAGCTCCTCAAGATTCGCGCCGCCAAGCCCGACGCCCTCATCGTCGCGTTCTACACCCCGGACCAGCTGCTGCTCTCGCGCCAGATGATGGAGCAGCGACTGGATCTGCCCTACGGCGTCCATTCGGTCGGCGGCGGCACCGAAGATCCAGCCTTCTATAAGGCAATCTCACCCAGGGCCGTCGCCTATTATTTCGTGCAGGAGGACCGGCAGGTCGACGCCCTGCAGGGCGTGCGCTACCCTGAATACGACGATCTCGAGAAGAAATTCCGCGAATTGCTCGGATACAACATGAGCGCCTATGGCGCGCAGGGCTTCGCGACGATGTACGTGCTGAAGGATGCGCTGGAGCGTGCCGCGTCGAGCGATCGCGACAAGCTGCGCGACGCACTTGCCAAGACCGACATCACCTCGGGCCCAGCCCTCTATGTCGGCTACCAACGCATCAAGTTCGACGAGCACGGCCAGAACACCTTCGCGCACGGCGCCATCTCACAGAATCTCGATGGCCAGCGCCGCACCGTATGGCCGGCGGAGAGCAGGGCGAAGGACATCAAGCCGATCTGGCCGGTGCCTGCCTTCGGGGCGCGATCCTGAGCGGAGCAGCCGATCCAGGCCCCCACCCGGTCAGCCGCGTCACGCGACGACGGCAGCGCAACTGCGCTCCGTCGTCATCCTCAACCTCCTGCTGGAGCAGGACAGCTTTCCTGCGCTGTCGGGAAAGCGAGAGGCAACCGACGATTTCATGGATCCACTCATTCTTGGCTTCGCCGTGGTCAACGGTTTGCTGATTGGCGGCATCTACGGAGGCGTCGCTCTCGGCCTGAGCCTGATCTTCGGCGTCCTGCGCGTGGTCAACTTCGCGCACGGATCGCTGCTGATGGTCGGCCTCTATACTGCCTACTGGCTGCAAGCACTGGCGTGCATCGACCCCTATGCCAGCGTGATATTCACCGTGCCACTGCTCTTCTGCATGGGCTATTTCATCCAGCGCGTCATCATCGCGCCGCTGATTTGGCGCGAGAGCGCGCTGGTCGTCGAGCCGCTGTCGGCGCTGCTGCTAACCGCCGGCGTCTATCTCGTTATCGATAACCTCGCCCTGATGGCATTCGGGCCCGATGTCCGCTCGGCCTCGACCAGCCTGGACATGCCGCCGATCATGCTGGGGCCGATTCCGGTCAACATGCAGCGTTTCATCGGTTTTTCAGCCGCCATCCTGGCCGCGATCGGATTGGTGGTCTGGCTGCGCCAGACCCGCATGGGCCGCGCCATCCGGGCGACGGCACAGAACCGTGACGCCGCCGCGCTCTCCGGCATCGACGTGCCGATGATCTATGCGGTGACTTTCGGCGTCGGCACGGCACTGCTCGGGCTCTTCGGCTCGCTGCTCGCGACCTTCATCCCGATCACGCCCAATGTCGGCCTGTCCTTCGGCATCCGCTCCTTCATCGTCGTGGTGCTCGGTGGCATCGGCTCGATACCGGGTTCGATCCTGGGCGGTCTCGTCATCGGCGTGTTCGAGGCCATCGCCTCTCAGTTCGTGCCCGCGACCTCGGCCGCGATTCTCTCGCTTGGTCTCTTCATCCTGATCCTGCTGGTGCGTCCCGGTGGCCTCATGGGGAAATTGTGATGGCGCTCAGGACGAATAAAAAAATGGCCGCCCCACAGCTGGCGACGAAGTCGGGATATGGCCGCATGGCAACTCTGCTCGTGGTCGCGGCAGGGGTGGTCGCGCTTGCTCTGCCGATCGCAATGCCCGATCCGTACTTCGTCCATTCCTGCATCGTCGTTCTCCTCTTCGCCTACATGGCGACGTCCTGGAACTTCGTCTGCGGCTATGTCGGGCAGCTTTCGATCGGCCATGCGATGTTCGCCGGCGTTGGCGGCTATGCCACGGTGCTGATCTTCTCCCGCCTGGGCATTTCGCCCTGGCTCGGGATGCTGGCGGGAGGCGTCCTCGCGGCCATGCAGTCGGTCGTTGTGGGCTACCCCACCTTCCGGCTGAAGGGGCCGTACTTCGCCCTCACCACGATCGCCTTCGCCGAAATGATCCGGATCTGGGTCGAGAATACCGACACCTTTCTCGGCATTCCGCTCAACGGCGCGGCCGGCATCACGGTGCCGCTCGTCGGAGAAAGCTGGATGGCCTTCCAGTTCAACGGCAAGACGCCCTATTACTATGTCATCCTTGTCATGTTGGTGTTGGCCCTGCTCGCCACCTGGCGGCTGGAACGGTCCAAGCTCGGCTTCTATCTCAAGGCGATCCGCGGTGATCGCGACGCGGCGGAAGCGCTCGGCATCAGCCCGGCGCGCTATCAGCTCGTCGCGTTGGCCATCAGCGCGTTCATGACCGGAGTGGGCGGCGGCTTCTACGCCCAGTTCTTTCGCTACGTGAACGCGGATCGTCTGATCGGGGTCGAATTCTCCATAGACTTGGCACTGATGAGCATTATCGGCGGCCAAGGCACGGTCTTCGGCCCGCTGCTTGGCGCGGTACTGCTCACGCCGATCGCGGAGATCACGCGCGGTCATCTCGGTGGCGTGCTGCCCGGCCTGCACATCGTGATCTACGGAATCATCCTGATCCTGGCCGTACTCTACTTGCCGAAGGGGCTGATCGACCCTCTCAGAAGCATCCTGTCGCGCCTGTCGAAGAACGGGAGGTCGGCATGAGTGGCGACGGCACGCCCCTGCTCCAGGTGCGCGGCATCTCCAAGCGCTTCGGCGGATTGCAGGCCGTCCATGATCTTTCTTTCGACCTGGGCCAGGGCGAGATCCTGGCGCTGCTCGGCCCCAACGGTGCCGGGAAGACGACCGCCTTCAACATGATCGCCGGCTATTTCCGCACCGATCAGGGCCGCATCCTGTTCGAGGGGCGCGACATTGCCGGGCGCAAGCCCTGGGACATCTGCCGGATCGGCATCGCGCGCACCTTTCAGCTCTCGAAGCCCTTCAGCGACCTGACCGTCGCCGAGAACTTGATGGTCGGCGGTTTCGTCCGCAGAAGCGAGATCGACGAGATCCGGGCAAAAGCGCTGGAGATCGCGGACTTTCTCGGGATGGGGCACCAGGCTGCGACGGAGGTTCAGCACCTGACGGCCTTCGATCGGCGTAAGCTTGAACTCGGCCGAGCCCTCTCAACCGAACCGAAGCTGCTGCTCATGGACGAGGTCGTGGCAGGCGCCACCCCCTCGGAAGCGCAGGAGATGGTCGAGCTGGTCCGCCGGATTCGCGACCGGGGCGTGACGATCCTGATCGTCGAGCACGTGATGAAAGTAATCATGGCGCTCTCGGAACGCGTCATCGTGATGGAGTCGGGCCGGCTCATCGCCAACGGGAAGCCCAAGGACGTCGTCCGTCAGCCCGAGGTCCTCAAAGCCTATTTCGGTGAGGGATATGCAGCCCGCGCTTGAACTCGATGAACTCCGCTCGGGCTATGGCGACGTCCAGGTTCTGGACGGCGTGTCGCTCGCGCTGATGCCCGGCGAGATCGTCGCCCTGATCGGGGCCAACGGCGTCGGCAAGACGACGCTGCTGCGCACGGTATCCGGCCTCGTCCGCGCGACGGCGGGAACGGTTACGCTTTATGGCGAGCGCATCGACAAGCTGCCGGCGCACAGGATCACGGCCGCCGGCTTCGTCCAGTCCCCGGAGGGCAAGCAGCTTTTCACGGGCATGACCATCGAGGAGAACCTGATGGTCGGCGCCCATAATGACCGCGCCTACCCATGCATGAAGACGACGATGGAGGAGGTCTACCAGCTTTTCCCCATCCTGGCGGAACGCCGGCACAAGCTGGCCTCGACGCTGTCGGGCGGCCAGCAGCAGATGCTGGCCGTCGGGCGCGCGCTGATGGCCCGACCGAAGGTGCTGGCGCTCGACGAACCCTCGCTTGGCCTCGCGCCCTTGATGGTGGACCGGCTGTTCGAGGCGATCGGCGAGGTCCGGAAGCTCGACATCTCGATCCTCATCATCGAGCAGAACGTCTTTCAAGTGCTGTCGATGGCGGACCGCGGCTACGTGCTGGAGCGCGGCAAGGTCATGCTCTCCGGCACGGGTCGCGAACTGCTCGAGAACGAGCATCTGCGCTCGACCTATCTGGGCATCTGAGATGGCACGGCCATCAGCACCTCCTCCTTCACCGTCACGATCGCGGACCCTCCTGCCATGACGCACACAAACCATCCTCCGACGGAGCCCGACCTGAAGGCCTTGGCGGAGCGGGCCCACAATATGCGCCGCCTGATGATGCGGATGGCGAGCGGCAAAGGCGAGGGCTACATCGCCCAGGGCCTGGCGATCGCCGACTTTCTCTCGGCGATGTATTTCCACGAGCTTCGCTACGACCCCGCCGATCCTCACTGGCCGGGTCGCGACCGGTTCGTGCTCTCCACGGGTCACTACTCGATCGCCTTCTACGCCTGCCTCGCCGAGGCGGGCATGTTGCAGGTCGAGGAACTGCCGACCTACGGCTTGAACGGCTCGCGCCTGCCGATGAGCACCTTCGAGAACGTGCCGGGCATCGAGGTTTGCGGCGGCTCGCTGGGGCAGGGACTGGGGCAATCGGTCGGCATGGCTCTGGCGGCCCGGCTGGACCGCAACGGCGCCCGCGTCTTCAGCGAACTCTCGGACGGCGAGCTCCAGGAAGGTTCGACGTGGGAGGCGGCCATGTCGGCGACGACCTTCAAGCTCGACAATCTCGTCGCGCTCATCGACTGCAACGGCATCCAGGCCGACGGCGCGGTCCACGTCGCGATCGAGCCGGTCGCGGAGAAATGGCGCAGCTTCGGCTGGGACACGCGCGAGGTTGACGGCAACGATCTGGCCGCATTGACGGAGGCGCTCGCCGCCTCCCGAGAGCCGGACGGCGCTCCCAAGGCGATCGTCATGCGGACCGTTCCGGGCAAGGGCATTCCGACACTGGAGAAGCGCGAGCGGGCGCATTTCGTCCGCGTCGGCAACGACGAATGGGATGACCTCACCGCCGAGATGGAGGCTCACTATCATGGCTGAGCAAGTTTCCGGGCGCACGCTCGGCATGGGCGAGATCGTCGACACCGGTGCGAAGCCCTTCGAGCTCGCCCCCTTCGGCACGGAGCTCGCGCAGCTCGGGAAGGAACGCACCGAAATCGTCGGATTGACCGCCGACATGGGACGCTACAGCGACATCCTGCCGTTCCGCGACGCGCATCCCGAGCGCTTCTTCAACGTCGGCGTCGCCGAGCAGTCCCTGATCATGACCGCAGCCGGCCTCGCGAAGGCGGGCAAGATCTCATACTGCACCAGCTATTCGGCCTTCATCACGCGGCGCGCCTATGACTTCGTGGCCATCGCTTGTGCGCACGCCCTGGCGGAGGTCAAGATCTTCGCCGGCATGCCTGGCTTCATGAACGGCTACGGCGCCACCCATCAGGCGACCGAGGACATCTCGATGATGCGGGGCATCGCGGACCTGACCGTGATCGACCCGTGCGACGCGACCGAACTCAAGCAGGTCGTCCGGGCCGTCGCCGACATTCCCGGCACCGTGTATGTCCGCAACCTGCGCGGCAAGGTGCCGGTGGAACTCGGCGCGGATTATCGCTTCATTCCCGGCAAGGCGCAGGTGATCCACGAGGGCCAGAGTGTCGGCGTGATCGGGACGGGCTTCATGTCGGCCCGGGCGCGCGACGCGGCCAAGGTCGCGGCCGAACACGGCGTGAGTGCCGCCGTCCTCCATGTCTCCACCCTCAAGCCCTTCGACAAGGACGGTGTCATCGCTTTCGCCAAGCGCTTTGACAGGCTGGTCGTCACCGAGAACCACAAGATCTCGGGCGGTCTCTGCACGCTGGTGGTGGAGGCGCTCTACGAGGCCGGCCTGATGAAACCAATGGTCAAGGTCGCGCTTGCTGACAGCTTCTTCGAATGCGGTGCTCAAGCCTGGCTTGAGCACAAATACGGCATCGACCTGCCGCGCTTGGTCCAGGCGATTGTCGAGGGGAGGTAGGTGCCGATGCAACTCGAGAACAAGGTCGCTCTGATCACCGGTGCCGGCTCGGGGCTCGGTCTCGCGACAGCGCAGGCCTTCGCGCGAGAGGGCGCGCGCATCATGATCAACGACCTCCGCGAGGAGGTTGCTTGCCACGCCGCGTCCGCGCTGGGAGGGGAACACGCCTCCATCGGCGGCGATGTCTCGCGGGAAGCCGATGTCGACGCCATGGTCCGGGCGACTCTTGATCGCTATGGCCGGATCGACATCCTCATCAACAACGCCGGCGTGCCCGACAGCTTCGTGCCGACGGTCGACCAGCCACTGGAGCACTGGCAGCGGCTGATCGACATCCATCTCACCGGGACCTACCTGGTTTCCAAGAAGGTCGCGCCGCACATGATCGCGCAGGGCAGCGGCTCAATCGTCAACCTGTCGTCGATCGCCGGCGTGCTCGGCCTGCCGGTGCGCACGGCCTACAGTGCCGCGAAGGCCGGCATCAGCATGCTGACGCGCGTGCTCGGCTGCGAATGGGGCCCCCACAACGTCCGCGTCAATGCGATTGCGCCGGGCTACATCCTGACGCCGATGACGGAGGAGCTGATCCGCGAGGGCAAGATCGACTCCGATCGCGTCCGGCGGCGCACGCCGATGGGCAAGCTCGGGCGGCCCGAAGACATCGCCGAGGCGATGATCTTCCTCTGCTCCGATCGCGCCCGCTTCATCACCACCGTCATCATCCCTGTCGACGGCGGCTACTGCGCCTGGGGTGCCCCGAGCGACGCCTATACAGGCGAGCTGACCGGCGCCATCGGCTGAACCACGGAACGCACATCATGAGGATATTCGGATCGCCGGGGCGCTATATCCAGGGACCGGGCGTGCTCGCGGACATCGGCCGGATCGCCAAGACAATCGGCGCAAGCGCCTGCGTGATCGTCGACGACGGCGTAAGGGATCTGGTCGGCGCGCCGATCGAGTGTAGCCTGAGGGAGGCGGGTGTCGCGGCCCTCGTCCTGCCCTTCTCCGGCGAGATCACCTATGCCCGGATCGAGGCTTTGACGGAGCGCGCGCGTCCCGTCTCGCCCGCCCTCGTCATCGCCGCCGGCGGTGGCAAGGGGCTGGACGTCGGCAAGGGCGTCGGCGAGCGCCTTGGCGTGCCGACCGTGACCGTGCCGACCATCGCCTCCAACGACGCGCCGACCAGCGCGACCTATGCCGTCTACGACGACAGCCATACAATGATCGCGACCGATCGCATGATCGGCAACCCGCACACGGTCCTGGTCGACACCCGACTGATTGCCAACGCGCCCGCGAAATTCCTGCGCTGGGGCATCGGCGACGCGCTGACCAAGAAGTTCGAGGCGGACGGCTGCTGGGCGGGGCGGGGCAAGACGCCCTTCGGCACCCGTCCGCTGCGGACCGGCATGGTGATCGCGGATGCTGGCTATCGAACCCTGCGTGCCCATGCGGCCGCAGCGCTCGCCGCGGTCGAGCGCCGGGAGGTGACCGACGATGTCGAGGCGACCGTGGAGGCCTGCATCCTGATGAGCGGGCTCGGTTTCGAGAACGGCGGGCTGTCGCTCGCCCATTCGATGACGCGCGGCCTGGTCAAGGCGCGCGACGCCATGAAGGCTCCCCACGGAGAGCAGGTCGCCTACGGCACCCTCGTGCAACTCGCCGCGGAAAACCGCCCCGATGCTGAGGTCCTCGATCTCATGGGCTTCAATCGCGAGATCGGCCTGCCGGTGCGGCTGGCCGATCTCGGCATGAAGAACGTCACGAACGAGGAGATCGACGAGATCGCGCACCGCACCATGACCGCCCCGCACATTCCCAATTTGGCCATCGAGCTCGACCAAGCCGGGATCGCTGCCGCCATGCGGCGGATCGAGCGGCTGGCGGCGGGCTGAGCCGCGTCGGCGCCATGACGGAACCCCGCCCCTTCACCTATCACGTCCCGGACGTGGCCATCGCCGATCTGCGCGAGCGGCTTGCCCGCACGCGGCTGCCGGATCGCCCCCCCTGCGCCGCGTGGGAGCTTGGAACCGACAACGATTATCTGGCCGACCTTCTTGCCTATTGGCGGGACCAATTCGACTGGCGCGCGCAGGAAAGCCTGCTGAACGGCTTCCCGCAATTCCGGCTGCGTCTCCCGGACGTCGATCTGCATTGCCTGCGTGTCGAGGGGCGTGGCCCCGATCCCGTTCCACTGCTGCTCTGCCATGGCTGGCCGGGATCGGTCTTCGAATTCCTGGAGCTGATCCCGCGCCTGACCGATCCGGAGCGCTTTGGGCTCGACCCACGGCTCTCCTTCACGGTCGTTGCCCCCTCGCTGCCGGGCTACGGCCTTTCCTTCGAACCCGGTCAGGCGCGTTTCGGCGTCGAGGAAATGGCCCACAGGCTCGTCGATCTCATGGGCGCCTTCGGTCACGAGCGCTTCCTGGTCCAAGGCGGGGACTGGGGCGCCTTCGTCGCTGCCCGAATGGCCCACGCCCATCCCGACCGGATCGTCGGCCTGCACCTCAACCTGCTGCCGCTGCCACGCGATGGCGGCCCATCCCCAGACGCTTCGCCGGAGGAAATTGCCCATTTTGACCGGCTGCGCGTCTGGCTGCGGGAAGAGACCGGCTATCAGTGGATCCAGGGCACGAAGCCGCAGACCCTCGCCTTCGCCATGACGGATTCTCCGGCCGGCCTCGCCGCCTGGCAGGTCGAAAAATTCCGCTCCTGGTCGGATTGCCACGGGACGATCGAGAACGCCATCCCGCGCGACAGACTGTTGGCGAACATTGCCTTCTACTGGTTCACCGGCGCGATCGGCTCCTCCTTCCATCCTTACTACGCGCGCATGCACCGGGACTGGCCGATACCGCGCGGTACCCGCATCGCCGTACCCATGGGCTATGCGCAATTTCCCCACGAGATGGTACGGCCGCCCCGCACGCTCGCCAGCGCGATGTTCGCCGACATCCGTCAGTGGAACTCAATGCCCCGGGGTGGGCATTTCGCGGCGCTCGAGCAACCCGAACTGCTGGCGCACGAGATCCGCTCCTTCGCCGAGGCCCTGCAATCATGAATGGGGGCAAGGCCGGAGTGATCCTGTCTGCCGGCGCCATGCCCAACGGAGCGATGGACACAATGCCCAAGCCTATCCCGCGCCTCGTCTGGGCGGACCTGCCACCTGCGGTCCAGCGCCGTGCCGTCTGGCTCGTTCGGGATCTCGTCGCCGCCTCTCTGCCGGGTGCAGGCGTGGCTTCGGCAGCGATCACCGCGGCACATGTGGAGCGCAATTTCAGATCGGGTGGCGCGACCATCCTCGCCTCGGGCGCGCGCTCGACGGTGTCAGGCGCGGCGCTGGCCAACGGCATGCTCTCGGATGCGCTGAGCCTCAATGACGGCCATGTCCTCGCCAAGGGCCATCCGGGCGCGAACATTATTCCCGCGGTGCTCGCTGCGGCGGAGGAGGCCGACGCAACGCTCAGCGAGTTCCTGGCTTCAGTCGTTTTCGGCTATGAGCTCGCGGTGCGCGCGGCGATGGATTTGCACGCCCGCAGCCCAGTTTATCGCGCAGCGGGCGCCTGGGGCCCGATGGCATCCGCCGCCGCCATCTGCCATCTGCGGCGCCTGTCGGACAATATCATCCGGCACGCGATCGGCTTCGCCGAGTTCCACGCGCCGCATGCGCCGCTTCTGCCCTCGCTCTCGCAGCCGGCGATGACGAAGGACGCCATCGGCTGGGGCGCGTTCCTTGGCGCGACGGCGGCAGAACTCGCCGAGGCGGGCTTCACCGCGCATGATTCCGAGTTCTTCGATGCGGACCCTTTCGAAGATATCGGCCGGACCTGGCGATGCCTCGACGGCTACGTCAAGCCATTCCCCGTGATCCGGCTCTCGCAGCCGGCGATCAAGGCGGCACTCGACCTGCGCGACCGGCACGCGCTCGATCACCACCGCATCGCGCGCGTTGCCATCCGTACCTTCGCCAACTCAGCAAATCTGCCGCGCCTCATCCCCACCGTGACGGAGGAGGCGCAGTACGGCCTGCCATGGCCCGTGGCCTACGCCCTCGTGCATGGTCGCTTCGACGTACAGGACGTCATCGACGGCCTCTCCGATCCTGACGCGGCGACACTCATGGCCAGGATCGAGGTCTCCATCCTGGCCGAATACGACGCTCTCTATCCGGCGAAGCGCGTGTCCGATGTCTCCATCGAAACCGATAGCGGCGAACTCTTCAACTCCGACCCGGTCACCGCCGACGGCGACGCCGGCGATCCAGGCTGGGAGGACATCGTCGCGGCGAAGTTCCGCGCGCATGTCGGGCTAGAACCGGACGATCTCGACGCGCCTCTCTGCGATCGTCCCCTCGGCCGTTTGCCTCGAGACGAGCTCATCGCCGCGATCTGCCGAGCCTCAGGCCCGATACGGTACGGGACGCGCTCCGGGCCCTGACCCATGACTGGTCTGGCGCCCGGACCAGGTCTCACCTTGCCACCCCGCGCCCGCGGCGGTGAGCTGTATCGCCAGCGAATGGAAAGATCATGCCGATCGTTACTGTGGCTCTCATGGAAGGGCGTACGCAGGAGCAGAAGGACGCAATGTTCGCACGCGTGACAGAAGCGCTGTGCGCGACACTGGACTGCCAGCCGGAGCAGGTCCGCATCAGGGTTGAGGACATGTCCGACGGCGACTTCGCAGTCGCCGGCAAGTCCGTTGCCAGGAGCAACGCGGAACGGGAATCGCCATGAAACATCGCATGCACGCCGACCAGAAAACGACCGCATGAAGGACGAGAGTGGCGAAGGTACGATCAGAACCGAAAGGCGCGGCGCGCTGATGCTGATCGGGATCGACCGGCGGCGGAAGCTGAACGGCTTCTCAGGCAGGATGGTGACTGCCCTCGCCGACGCCTACCAGGTCATGGAGGATGAGCCGGATGTCCGTGTCGGCGTGCTGCAGGCCTTCAGCCCGCATTTCACCGCGGGGTCCAGCTTGACCTGGAGTGGGCCCTTCCGGTAGACGGATTGAACTTTAGGAATTGACCGTGGGCCGGGCTTTCAGAGGATGAGAGCCCATGACACGCATCGATCTCACAGCATCGCGTTCAAACGTCAGGTCGCGCAGGAGTTCATCTCCGGCGAGACGCTGCATGGCCTTGCTAAGCGGCACGACCTGTCGTGCAACCTGATCCGTTTGTGGGTGCAGAAACACGAGACCGGCGCCTTCGATGAGGACGCCGAGGCTGCGGACCGGATGCAGGAATACCAGATGGCCTACGAGACATTCGCCGACGTCGCCGAGAGCCTTCCGACATTCATCGACGACGTCTACAACACCAAGAGGCGTCACTCGGCGCTCGGCTATCTCAGCCCGCCAGTTCGAGGATCATCACGCCCGGCAGACGGTCCAAACCGAAGCTTGACCACTGTCCAGCTCAAAGGGCCCACTCCAATAGGGGCAGGTTCCACGCCGATTGAAAGCCCATGCATCGGAAAGTGACCTGAGACGGCGCCTCGCTCACTCACCTCGGCCAGCACATTGAGCAGATCGCGCGTGGAGCGCGCAAGGCGGTCGAGCCGCACGACAATGAGCACATATCCGGCCTTCAGCGAGGTGATGCAACGTCGCAACTTTGGCGCCGCTTGCCGCCTCAGAAAAGACATTCTGGCAGCCAGATGCCCTGAGGTGCTCGATCTGTCTATCCACCATCTTCCTCCAGTAGATAGAGCGCACAGACACCGATCACGAATGCATTATTAACTACAATTCTATGCACCAAACATATTAAATTTTGATATTTCGTCTCGCGCATAGAATATTTTGTGATTATATACATATCATCAATTGCACAATTATCGCCTCGCGTTATCGGAAAGCCAATCCGATAATCGGGCACCCAACCTCGATGTGAAAACAGAGTTCACCTCCGCAGCAAAAGCAGGCCGTCGAAGCGACCGATGAGCTTAGCTCATTCATTGGCGCCAAAAAATGGCTTGTAACCTGCAAGCATCCGGTGGGATTCAGTCATCAACGAGAAGGAAAAATCCCCCAGAGACCGTGGAACGGGGAATCGCAGATGACTAAATCGAGGTCGATTACCTATACAGCAGCCGTATTCGTTAGCTTGGCGTCCTTTCTGCAGGCAAATGCGCAGAGTGGCGGCAATCCGGCGTTCTCCGACGGGGTGATCAAGCTCGGGGTCCTCACCGATATGTCAGGGCCCTATGCCGATTACGCTGGTAACGGCTCCTTCACGGCTGTGAAGATGGCGGTGGAAGATTTTGGCGGAAAGCTCGGCGGAAAGCCCATCGAAGTGATCGTCGCGGACCATCAGAACAAGAGCGACGTCGGGGTCTCCATCGCGCGGGCCTGGTACGACGTGGACAAGGTGGACGCCATCTTCGACATCTCGAACTCCGCGGTCGCCCTCGCCGTTACAGGGGTGACGAAGGAAAAGAACAAGGTGGTCATTCTGGGCGGCGTCAGCACCCCAAAAATCACCACCGACACCTGCACGCCCAATAGCGTCCAGTACATTTACGACGCGAACGCGCTCTCCAACGTCGTCGGAAAGGCGATCGTGCGCGACGGCGGCGACACCTGGTTCTTTCTCACGGTGGACTTCGCCTTCGGGCACGGGCTTGAGAAAACCACTGCCGACGTGGTCAAGGCGAGCGGCGGCAAGGTGCTTGGCAGTGTTCGTTTCCCCCTGAATACGGCGGATTTCTCCTCCTTCCTGCTTCAGGCGCAGGCCTCCAACGCGAAGGTCATCGCCCTCGCCAGCGCCGGCTCTGACACGACCAACGCGATCAAGGGAGCAAACGAGTTCGGCATCTCCAACGCCGGCCGCCAGCGGGTGGCGACGCTGCTCACCTTCATCACTGACGTGCACAGCATGGGGCTGACCCAGGCGCAGAATCTGCTGCTTGCCACCGCCTTCTACTGGGACCGGGATGAAGAGGCGCGCAAGTTTGCAAAGCGCTTTCAGGAGCGCATGGGAAAAATGCCAACCATGGTGCAGGCAGGCATGTATTCGGCTGCCATGCACTATCTCAGGAGTGCCGAAAAGGCGGGGACCGATGCCGGTACGGAAGTCGTCGCCCGGATGAAAGCCGAGCCTATCAACGATTTCTTCTCAAGGGGCGGCCACATCCGGCCAGATGGCCTTCATGAGCACGAGATGCAGCTGATGCGGGTGAAGATTCCTGCGGAATCCAAGGGGCCGTGGGATTACTACGCTCCGCTGTTCACCGTTACTGCTGCGGATGCCTTCTCGCCGATGGTTCCGGGCGCCTGCGCCGCCATCAAGTGACGTATGGGTGCGGCGGCCAACCCTGCCGCCGCGCCCATTTTCTAATCGAGGTCAGAATGCGCATCGTCAATCTGTTCCGCTATCCGGTGAAGGGCCTGTCTGCCGAAGCCATGGGCGAGGTGGTGCTGGAGGCCGGTTTCGGCTTTCCCCTGGATCGCAAGTATGCGGTAACGGACGGGTCATTGCAGTTCGACCCTGCCGCGCCGAAGCCGGCACCCAAGACGCAATTCCTCATGCTGGCCAAGCATGAGAACCTCGCCCGGCTGAAGTCACGTCTCATTGAGGCCGATAACCGGCTGGAGCTCCGCAACGGGGCTGACGTGCGCACCTTCGCGCTTGACGATGCCGCGGAGCGGAGCGCCCTGGCACGCTTACTCGCCGGCGTGGTGGATGTGCCACTGCCTGGCGAGCCGGAGGTCGTCCATGCCCCCGGCCATCAGTTCACCGATGTCAGCGTCCACTCGGTCGCGCTTATGCGCTCCATTTCCCTGATCAACCTGACCACTGTAGGGGACCTGTCGGCCCATCTCGCCTTGCCACTCGACCCCATCCGTTTCCGCGCCAACCTCTATTTCGAAGGTCCGGCCGCCTGGAGCGAACTGGATTGGGTGGGGCGGCGCCTCGGCATTGGCGAAGTGGCGCTGAAGGTCGTCCGGCGCACCAAAAGATGCGCCGCGACCAGCGTCGATCCAGATCGGGCGGTGCGCGACATCAACCTGCCCATCGCCATCCGCGAGTATCAGGGCCATGGCGACCTCGGGATCTACGCAGAGGTCGAGGCCGGAGGCAGGATCGCGGCCGGCGATCGTATCGAGCTGCTCGACTGAGGCGCGAGCGCGCGGCTCCGGGGGCCGCACGCACTCAGCACTGGCCCACCAGCCAGCCTGAAAAGAGCTTCACCTCGCTCGTCAGGGCCTTGTCCCTCGGGCAGAGCAGGTAGTATCCGCCAGCGCTGCGGACGCTGAGTTCGAACGGCTTAACCAGCTCATCGCGCCAGTCCACATTGTCGATCTCGATGGTGGGCACACAGGCGACGCCCTCCCCGTCGCGCGCCGCCATAACCGCCATGAAGGAATGGCCGACATCCACGCGCCCTGCGCCTTGCGTGGGAGCGGCACCGGCAGCGTGGAGCCAGGCAGCCCAGCAGTCAGGCCGCTTCTGGTTGTGGATCAGGCGGAACCGCCCGAGGTCGTCCAGCGAGGTGAGCGGGCCGTGCCGCTCGAACAGACGGCGGCTCATCACCGGCGTGATGCGATCCTCCCAAAGGGGCGTGACCGATACATCGTCCCACGTGTCCGTCATCCGGAAATCGATCTGCGGGGCGTTGGGATCGAAGGTTGCGCCCGGAAGCTTGCCGACGCGTAGGGCCACATCGACGCCTTCCCTCTTGAAATTCACGGGCTCCAGTGAGGACGAGACCTGCAGGCGGATCTCAGGATAGGTCATCATGAAGGTAGTCAGCCGCTGCATCAGCCACAGGACGCCGATGGTGGGCAGGACGCTGACCGAAAGAGAGCGCGCTTCCTGCAGACTCTGCACGGTGGCGCGCTCAATCTCATCGAGCGCCGAGATGGCGGCTGCGAGATAGCTCTGGCCGAAGGGGGTCAGTTCCACCTGCCGAGTGAGGCGCCGGAAGAGCGGCGCGTGGAGGAAGTCCTCGAGCAGCTTGATCTGACGGCTGATGGCGCCCTGGGTTACGTTGAGTTCGTCGGCAGCCTTGGAGAAGCTCAGATGGCGACCGGCGGCCTCGAATGCGCGCAGAGCCAGCAGCGGCGGCAGACGGCGCTTCATCGGCGGCCCGCGTCGGCGTCACGTCCTGAAATGCCACGTCGAATATGAAGCGTCAGCATGGCGGAACTCTAACCCTCCGGATCAGCGGATTTCAACGTGTCCTCTGGCTGATGGGGCATCGTTTCCCATGCAGCAACCCCCTCGCCGACGCAGGCTGCGAACGAACGGACGATCCGCTCCTTAGGCAGGCCGTCCACGATGAACACGAGGAAGGATGGCATGCCCGCATCGCCCTCCCGCTCCATGTGCTCGGGGAAATAGGCGATGTGCCGGACGCAATTAATGAGCACCGGCGCATCCGCTCCCTTTAGGGTCAGGAAGCCCTTGATGCGCAAGATGCGGTCGCCATGACGGTGCAGCAGCAGCGATAGCCACAGGGCGAGGCGGCTCCAGTCCAGCGGCTGCCCCACACGGAGGCAGAAGGTCTCGGGTCCCGCCGGCAGACATGCGAAGGCGCCGGCAGGCGGCCGCAGGGCCGGCCGGAGGCTTTCCCGCCGCCAGCGTCCTGCGACGGCACTGCGGGCGATGCGGTCGGCCCTTAAGTCCGTGGCCTGCTCGACCAGCCAGCCGAACTGTGTCTCGACGGCCGGACGGCGGGGCGCGAGCGGCTGCACGCGGACCACATGGGCATCCACCGCCGCCAAGGAGTCGGGGGCGGCCATATCGGTCTTGGTGATCAGGACAACGTCGGAGGCCTCGATCTGGCGCCGGTGCTCTGCGGCATCGAGACTCTCCAGAGCGTGGACCCCATCGACGAGCGTGACGACGAGGGCGATCCGCAGCTGGCCATTGAGATAGGGATCCGACGTGATGGTCGCAATCACCGCGAGCGAATCCGCGAGCCCGCTCAACTCGAGGATCACACGATCGAAGTCCTTCCGCGTACGATGCAGGGCAAGCACCCCATGCAACTCTTCCTTGACCCCGCGGTCGATACGGCAGCACAGGCACCCATTGGCGAGGAGCGCGACCGCGCCGGTATCATTGCGCAGCAGATGGTCGTCAACGCCGAGAGCCGCTGCCTCGTTCACGAGCAGCAACGTACGCGTGAAGGCAGCCTCATCGAGCGCCCTACGCAGGAAGGTTGTCTTGCCGCTGCCGAGGTAGCCGGTGACGATGAACACGGGAAGGCGGAGATCGCCCGTCGGTCCTTTCACCGTGCGCCGGCGGTGCCGGCCTCCATGCGGGCGATGAAGGCGTCGTCCAGCGGGTCGACGGGACGACCCGACAGGCGCGCGACGCCCTCCCAAACCTCAGGCAATGTCTCGACGATCAATGTGCCGCCGGCCCTGTCCTCAAGGATCCACGAGGTGAGCATCCAGTCCCGCACCGCGATGCCGGCGTGGGCGCAGATCATCGCAAGCGCGCGCGCCTGGGCCATGCGCGCGGCGGCCGGAAGCGGATCGCGCCCTTCGCCTGCGGGGTACCGACCGGGGCTCGACCAGTGGCCCATGCCACTCCAAATGCCGCACATGCCGCACACGGGTTCAGCCCGCGAATGGGTGGGCGCGGTCGAATTCGCGGGCAATGGTCTCCAGCGTCTTGAATTCGACGCCCGGAAGCCGTGCCATGTGCTCGACTAGTCGTGAGAGCATCCGCAACACCTGCGGCCGGCCGGCCACGTCCGGGTGCAGGCAGAAGCAGAAAACCGCCTCGTCCAACTCCTCGTAGACCCAGTCGAACTGCTCGCGCCACAGCTCCTCGATGTCCTTCGGGTTCATGAAGCCGTGGCTGTTCGGCGACTTCTTGATGAACATCATGGGCGGCAGGTCGTCGAGATACCAGCTCACCGGAATCTCGATCAGCGGCGTCTCCTTGCCCCGTGACAGGGGCTTCATCCAGCCCGATGCCGGCTGGCCATAGTCGATGGCAGTCCAGCTGTCCCCCACGCGCAGGCGATAGCAGGAGAAGTCGCGATGCATCATGGAGTGGTCGTAGAGAATGCCACGTTCCATCAGAAGGCCGGGGGTGTTGGGGCTCAGCTCCCACCATGGCGCGGCATAGCCCACGGGCCGCCGCCCCGCGAGGCCGGTCAAAAGCTCGATGCAACGATCCAGGACGTCTGCCTCCTGAGCCGGCGACATGGCGAGCGGGTTCTCATGGGTGTAGCCATGCAGCGCGATCTCGTGTCCGCGTGCCGCGACCCGCGCCATCTCGGCCGGAAACGTCTCGACCGAATGGCCGGGGATGAACCAGGTGGTCTTCAGGCCGTAGCGATCGAACAGGTCGAGAAGCCGGAGGCTTCCCACCTCGCCCGCAAAGAGGCCGCGAGAAATGTCGTGCGGGGAATCCGCACCGCCGAACGTGCCTATCCACGCGGCAACCGCATCTACATCGACGCCGAATGCACAGGTGATTTTCTTCGTCATGTCATGTCGCCCGGAAGGTTTCAGATATCGAGAACGAGAACCGATCCGGCCTCGGCGCGGGCCGTGCACACTGCCACGTAGCGGCTGCGCTCCACCTCTCCAAGGCAGGTGTCGCGGTGGATCGGTTCGCCGGAAAGCCAGCGCGTCAAGCAGGTGCCGCAATAGCCCTCCCGGCAGGAGTGGTCGACGTCGAGGCCCGCCACCAGGAGCCCGTCGAGGATCGTATCGCCCGGCGGGATTTCGAGGGTGACCCCGCTTTGCGCGCACGAGACGCTGAACGGCGCATCCTGCGCTTCGGATGCAGCAAGCGGCGCCGCACCGAATGCCTCGAAGTGAAGGCTCAACCCTCCGATCTCCGTGCCGACCCGGCTCACGGCCGTCATCAGGCCGGCTGGCCCGCAACAATAGACGCGAGTCCCCGCGGGTTGCGCACGTAGCAGAGACGCGACGTCGAGACCGCGGGAGGGATCTCCGTCATCCAGCACAAACTTCACTTGGCCATGGCGGCGTGGCGCCAGGAGCTCCTCAAAATAGACAACGTTCTCCTCGCGCCGGCTGCACACGATCAGATCATAGGAGCGCCCTTCGCGCTCGCAGGTATCTGCCATGCAGATGAGCGGGGTCAGGCCGATCCCGCCGGCAATGAGCAAGGTCCGCTCCGCCGGGCGAAGCGGGAAATGATTGCGGGGGCCACCGATCTCGACCGTGGCGCCGACATGAAGATGCTGGTGGACCCAGCTCGACCCTCCGCGCCCGTCCAGTGCAGCCTGCACCGCCACAACATAGGGCTCCCCCGGACTATACGGCCGGACGAGCGAGTATTGCCGCACGCCAACTTCGGGAATGTGAATGTCTATATGCGCGCCAGCTTCATATGGAGCGAGAAAACCCGCATCATCTACGTCGATTTCCAGTTCAACAACAGCTGAATTCAATGCCCTTCTGGCTAATATGTGACCTATTGTTTTTCCTCGACCAACCGTCTTCATCCCGAAAAATCTCATTTTATTCTCTAAATTATGGTTTCATGCACGCTATTGCATGACAAACGATTTGTGATTTTGTATGGATTAGTTTCCCTCATGCTTGCCCCCTTGGCGGAGGAGAGCAAGGAGAGGGAGGCTCCGGCCCAGCTTGCAGGGCTCATCTGCTGAGGGCGAGACGCCTGAGAGCACGCGCCCGTTGGCGCAGTCGCCTTCGGGCGACCTCAAAGATGAATGGCGCGATTGTCGCCCGCCCGGGTATCGATGACCAACGGCAATCGCGTCGCTCTCCCGAAGGACACTTACCGTCATCGCCTCACTGAAAGAGAATACACAGCATGCCCAACGCCGGTCGCTGCTCACTTCAGTTCGGCTTTGCGCGTTGATGAGTGACTGCAAGCATCTCTTTTGCTCCCTCGCGACCAACTCCGCCCGGCGAGATCGTTAGGCAATGCCGCCGGGACCGACGTTCACCGTCCTTGCCAGACCGCAAGCCAGCAGCGCGCATCCACCCGCCAGCACCGGCCGCCCGCCGCGGGCATCGATCAGCGCGCCCACCTTCGGCGAGACCAGCCCGGCCACCAGAAGCCCCACCGACAGGCCGCCGACGATCCATTGCAGCGGCCAGCCCGTATCCCTAGAAGTCGGCCCAGCCAGCACCGTGAGCAGATAGAAGGACGAGCCCCAGGTGAGGATCTGCACGACGCCCAGCGCGGCGATGACCACCGGAGACGCCTGATCCTTCACGTCGCGCTTGCGCAGCAAGTGCGCGCAGGTGCCGGCATTGGCTCCGCTGCGGAGGCTCGGCAGCACCCGCTCTTTTGGTCAGGTACTGCTCCGACTTCGCTGACGGCGGGAGGCGGGAGCGAAGAGGCGCTGTCGCAACAGGCGGCTGGAGAAGAAGGGTTGGCCCGACATACGCCGGTTTCCGGCAGGATGAGCCGAACGTCGTTCGCGGCCCCCATGTCTCCGGCGATGGCGGCCACGACCGAGCGCACCTGCTCATAGCCCGTCAGCATGAGGAAGGTGGGGGCACGGCCATAGCTTTTGATCCCGACGGTGTAAAAGCCGGGCTCCGGATGAGACACCTCGCGGTGCCCATGAGGGGGCACGGACCCGCATGAATGGAGGTTCGGGTCGATCATCGGGCCCAGTGCCCGCACGCTTTCCAGCCTAGGGTCGAGATCAACGCGAATCTCGCGGGTGAGAGCAAGGTCTGGCCGCTGGCCGGTGCAGACGACGATGCGGTCGGCCGGGCCAATCGTCCGCCGGCCATACGTCGTCGTGCCCTCCACATGCAGCCGGCCGTCTTCCTCCCGGATGGTCTCGGCAGCAAAGCCCGTGATGAGCGGAATCTGGCCGCCTTCAACCTGCTCCTTCAGGCACTGCCCGAGATCCGCCCGGCCGGAGAGCTGATCGTTTGAACCGCCTCCGTAGACACGAGAGAGGTCCGACCCGCGCGTGACCCAGATGGCCTGGGTGCCCGTCGCTTCCAGAGACAATGCTTGGAGATCCAGGAGAACATTGGCGGCCGAATGGCCGGCGCCGAAGACCAGTGTCGTGCGGCCCGCATAGGCGGCGCGGTCGCGCCCCAGCACATCCGGTATCCCGTAGGCAATCCGCTTGGCGTGCGTGGCCTCTCCGTCCGCAGGCAGCCCACTTCCGCCGAGAGGGTTGGGCGACGTCCAGGTCCCCGAGGCATCAATGATGGCGCGCGCGAGATCACGCCGAACCACACCCGCACGGCTGGCGACACTGAGCAGGAAAGGGTGCCCGCTGCGGTCTCGGCTGGAAATCTTGTCGATGCCGCTCCGACCGATGGCAGTCACCCGGGCGCCGAACTCGATGGCGGACGCCATGGCGGGCACCTGCGACAGGGGCTCCAGATAGTCCGCCACGAGGTCGGCGCCCGTCGGGCACATATCCGCGTTCGGTTCGCGCCAGCCTGTGCCCGCCAGGAGCATCCGGCTCACCGGATCGATATTGTAGCGCCACGGCGAGAACAGATGCACATGGCCCCAATCGCGGATGTTTGTCGCAACCGCATCGCCGGCCTCGTAGACCCTGACCGCGATGCCTCGGTCGATGAGATGGGCCGCTGCAGCGAGCCCAATGGGGCCTCCGCCAATGACGGCAACTGGCATGTTCTCCATTTCATTCCTCCGATTATTCTGGAATTTTCGAATAATTGGGCAAGAAAAGGCCGTTCAGACGGCCCTTTCGGATGCTTCGGCGGCGCAGCCTTCATCAGCGCAGCACTCGTCTGCGAGGAAGCCGATCAAGGCATTCATGGCGGGGTAGACGGCCCGGCAGATCAGAGTCGTCCCGTGCCGCTCCTGTGACACCAGACCATTCTGAACCAGCCGTTGCAGGTGGTGCGAGAGGGTCGATGCGGGAATGCCAAGGCGCTCCTGCACCTGATTGACCGGGAGGCCGCCACGCCCTGCGCGGACGACCGTCCGATAGACCCTGAGCCTCGTCGGATTTCCAAGCACCTCAAGCTGCTTGGCGGCTAATTCGATATTCATGGAATTAACCTATGGCCCGCCCCACTGCGGGTCAAGGGTTATTTCGGCAATTATCGAATTAGTCGGCGGGCTGGATTTTCCCGGCCTCGGCCGTTCGCTCGTACCAGCCCTTGGAGCGGTTCACGATCCACACCACCGAGAGCATCACGGGCACCTCGATCAGCACGCCCACCACTGTCGCGAGCGCCGCTCCGGAGGTGAAGCCGAACAGCGAGATGGCCGCGGCCACCGCCAGCTCGAAGAAGTTCGACGCACCGATCAGAGCCGAGGGCCCGGCGACGCAGTGCGCCTCCCCGGTTGCGCGGTTCAGCAGATAGGCGAGGCCGGCGTTGAAATAGACCTGGATCAGGATCGGCACCGCAAGCAGCGCGATGACGAGCGGCTGCGCGATGATCGCCTCGCCTTGGAAGCCGAAGAGCAGCACCAGCGTCGCCAGCAGCGCCACGAGGGAGAGCGGTCCGAGACGGGCCAGCAGGCCGTCCAGCGCCGCCTGCCCGCCGTGCGCCAGCAGCCGGCCGCGCAGCAGTTGGGCGACGATGACCGGAATGACGATGTAGAGCACCACGGACAGCACCAGCGTGCCCCACGGCACCGTGATGGCGGACAGGCCCAGCAGCAAGGCGACGATGGGCGCGAAGGCGACCACCATGATGGCGTCGTTCAGCGCCACCTGCGACAGGGTGAAATGGGGCTCGCCCTTGGTGAGGTTCGACCACACGAAAACCATCGCGGTGCAGGGCGCCGCGGCGAGGATGATCAGGCCGGCGATGTAGCTGTCGATCTGGTCCGCCGGCAGCAGGGGCCGGAACAGCCAGCCGATGAATAGCCAGCCCAGCAGCGCCATGGAGAAGGGCTTCACCGCCCAGTTGACGAACAGCGTCACGCCGATGCCGCGCCAGTGCCGGCCCACCTCGCCGAGGGCGGCAAAATCGATCTTGAGCAGCATAGGAACGATCATCAGCCAGATCAGCACGGCCACCGGCAGGTTCACCTGCGCGATCTCCACGGCGCCGATGGCGTGGAAGACCGACGGCGCCAGATGGCCGAGAAGCACGCCAGCGACGATGCACAATCCGACCCACACGGTGAGATACCGTTCAAACAGGGACATTTCCGATCTCCGTACTCAGCCGCCTCAGGCCACGTCAGAACGCGGATCGGTGCCACCTTCGAGGCGGCCGATCTCGCGCAGCCGGGTGCCGAGGGCGAGGCGGTCGAGCTTGGTGATCGGCAACGCTGTGAACACCGAGATGCGGTTCTTGAGATAGCGGAAGGCGGCGTTGAAGGCCGCTTCCCTAGCGATGTCGCTGCCCTCCACCGCGGCGGGGTCCTCGATGCCCCAATGGGCCGTCATCGGTTGCCCCGGCCAGATGGGGCAGGCTTCGCCGGCCGCGTTGTCACAGACGGTGAAGACGAAATCCATCACCGGCGCGTTCGGCTCGGCGAATTCGAGCCAGCTCTTGGAGCGAAAGCCATAGGTCGGGTAGCCGAAAGCATTCAGCGTGCGGATGGCGAGCGGGTTCACCTCGCCCTTGGGGGCGCTCCCGGCCGAGAAGGCGCGGAACCGACCGGCCCCGTCCTTCGACAGGATGCTTTCCGCGAGGATCGAGCGGGCGGAATTGCCGGTGCACAGGAACAGCACGTTGAACACGTGATCGGAGCTCGTGTCAGGCATGGGTGTCCTCGGTCTTGGGTTCGCAGGCGCAGGACAAGGCAGCAACGGCGGGGGCGCAGACCTCAGGATGCCCGTTGCAGCAATCGCGCATCAGGAAGGCCACGAGGTCGGAGAGGGCGGGGTAGACGGCGCTGTAGATGATGGACCGCCCGTCCCGCCGCGAGCGCACCAGCCCGGCCTGCTCCAGATGGTTCAGGTGGAAGGACATGCGGGAGGAGGAAGCGCCGCCCATGGCCTCGCCGATGGCGCCCGCAGGCAGCCCCTCCGGACCGGCCTGCACGAGAAGGCGCACCACGCGGAGACGGGTTTCCTGAGAAAGCGCGGCGAAGGCGGAGAGGGCATCGGATTCATCCATGAGTCAATATCTCAAGATTTATTGAGATATTGACTAGCCTAGTTCGCGGGAGCCGACAACTGGATTGTGACTGGAAACGGCCTGAGCCCTGGATGCCCGTCTAGCCTGTCCACGCACGATGGGGGGCAGACAGGAGCCGGGCGGCGTGCCCCCAAAGGTCGCCCGGCTCACCCGTCATACCCGCGGACGCCCTCGCTGATCGCCGGCCTGATGGCGGTTGCGCGGCATCGTCGAAGCTATAGAAATGCGGCTCCGAGGAGCGAGCGACCGTGTCTCCTGAAGGCCACATCCTGATTGTCGATGACGACGCCGAGATCCGCCGGCTCGCCGGCAAGTTCCTGCGCGAGCACGGGCACAAGGTGACGTCGGCGCAGGATGCCCGCGAGATGCGGGAGGCCATGGCTGCCGGCCCCGTGGACCTCATCATCCTCGACATCATGCTGCCGGGCGTCAGCGGCCTCGATCTGTGCCGCGACCTGCGCCGTAGCTCCAACGTCCCCATCATCATGCTCACCGCGCGCGGGAGCGACGTGGACCGGATCGTCGGGCTGGAGCTGGGCGCCGACGACTATCTCGCGAAGCCCTTCAATCCACGTGAGCTGCTCGCCCGCATCCACGCCGTCCTGCGGCGGACGCGGCCCTCGGACGCCGTCCCGACAGTGGGCGGTTCGAGCCTGAAGTTCTCCGGCTGGACGCTCGACACCCGGCGGCGGGAACTGACCAATCCAGAAGGCGCGGTGGTGGACCTTTCCACCGGGGAATACGATTTGCTGCTGACCTTCCTCGAGCACCCCCAGCGCGTGCTGAACCGCGACCAGCTGATGGACGCCGCCAAGAACCGAACCGCCACGGGCTTCGACCGCGCCATCGACATCCAGGTGAGCCGGCTGCGCAAGAAGCTCGAGTCCCACGGCGGTCTGGAGATGGTGAAGACGGTCCGCGGCGCGGGCTATTTCTTCGCCCCGGAGGTGGAGCGCTCGTGATCCGCGCCCTCGACAGCCTCGCCATGCGCACCGCCGTGGTGGCGGTGGTGGGCATCGTCGTGGTGCATGTGCTCAGCCTGTGGACCTACGAGCACGCCATGGAGCGCCAGCGCCACGCCGCCCATGCGGTGCGCCTCGCCGACCAGTTGATCTCTCTGCGCCGGTCGCTCGCTGCCGTGGCACCGGAAAGCCGCGAGGATGTGGCCCACGATCTGTCGGGCGGCGCCATCGACGCGCATTGGAGCCGGGAAGCGATGGCTGCGGCCGGCGCCCGCGCGACCGAAGCGGCCCAGCGCCTCGCCGAGGAGGTTCGCACCCTGGCGCCCGAGCTTCAGGCCGGCGATGTGCTGGTGAGCGCCGGGGCCGATCCGCATCTCAGTCTCGTGGCGGTGCGCCTGCCGGACGGCAGCTGGCTCAACGCCCGCCTGTTCGCCTCCGCCCCGCAGGCGCCGGGGGCGCATGGATCCCTGCTCTCCACCACGCTCATGGCAGCGGGCGTGCTGCTGCTCTCGCTCGCCATCGCCGCGTGGCTCACCCGCCCGCTCCGGGCCATGGCGCGTACGGTTGCGGCCTTGCCGCCCGCCGCCCCCCTCGTGCGGCTGCCCGAGACCGGCCCCAATGAGGTTCGCGAGCTGGCCCATGCGTTCAACGGCATGCAGGCACGCATCGCCGGACTGGTGGAGCGGCGCACGCAGGCCCTGGCCGCCGTCTCCCACGATTTGCGCACGCCCATGACGCGGCTGCGCTTCCGACTGGAGGATGTGAGCGATCCGGCGCTGCGCCACGCCATGGCCGAGGACATCGCGGAGATGGAGCAGATGGTGGATGCCACCCTCTCCTACCTGCGCGGCGAGGCCAGCGACGAGCCGGTACGGCCGCTCGATCTGGTGGCGCTGGTGGAGACCATTGTGGACGGAGCGCGGGACCGGGGCCTTTGCGCCGATCTATCCGCCCCGCCGCGCTTGGTGATCGCCGGGCGCCTCGTCAGCCTGAAGCGGATGGTGTCCAACCTCGTCGAGAATGCGCTCACCTATGGCGGCTCCGCCCATGTGACGCTCACGGACGAGGGCGCCGCCGCCGTGCTGGGGGTCCGCGACCACGGCCCCGGCATTCCCGAAGACCAACTGGCCGCCGTGCTTGAGCCGTTCGTCCGGCTCGAGGCCTCGCGCAGCCGCGCGACCGGCGGCGTCGGGCTGGGCCTCACCATCGCGTGTACGGTGGCCGAGGCGCACGGCGGCACTCTGACGCTCGCCAACGCTCCCGATGGCGGCCTGATCGCGACGGTGCGCCTGCCCAAGGTCCAGGCTGAAACAAACTGATACAGAAGCGATACGCGGCGTGACGCGCCGCCCGCTATCGCTCACCCGTACCGGCATCACGAGCGGACGGGTTGAGGCATGGGGTCCCATTTCTTGCGGAACGTCGTGTCTGGCCTGCGCGGGCTTCTCGCCTGCGCGGCGCTGTCCGGCTCCGCTGCGGCCCATGAAGGCCACGACCATGGGACGCCACCGCCCCCTCAGGTGACGACGCTCGCTCCCCGCGTCGAGGCCGCCTCCGCCGATTTCGAGCTGGTGGCGGTGCTGCGCGATGGCGTCCTGACGATCTATCTCGACCGCTTCGCCGACAATGCTCCGGTGGAGGGCGCCGCCGTCGAAGTGGACACGCCGGAGGGCTCGCAGCCCGCAAAACCCGCAGGACCGGGCACCTATGTGTTGCCCGCGCCATTCGCGGCAACGCCGGGCGCGCACGATATCGCCTTCACCGTCACGGCTGGCGACTCGGTGGACGTGCTTGCCGGCACCCTGACCATTGGGCCGGCCGCACCTTCATCCGATGCGAGGCCGCCCGCGCCGGCGACGCTGGCGCTGATTGGCGGGGCACCGTCCGGCGCGCTCGCGGGCGTTGCCGTGGGCCTCCTCATCGGTTTTCTCGCCGGGGCGCTTGTCGTATCGCGGCGGCGGGCGGGGGTGCTCCTCCTCCTTGGGGCGGTCGGCCTCGCGCTTGCCGGACCACGCGACGCCCGGGCGGACGCGCCGAAGCCCGCTCCGCGCGACATGGCACAGCGCCTCCCCGACGGTTCGGTGATCGTGCCCAAGCCGACCCAGCGCATCCTCGGTGTGCGCACGCTCGTCACGGCGTCGGGCGCCTTCGCCGGCACGGTCGAGTTGCCCGGCCGCGTGGTGCCGGACGCCAATGCGAGCGGCCTGGTGCAAAGCGCAGTGGGCGGCCGCCTCGCGCCGCCCGAGGGCGGCTTCAAGCCGCTCGGAACGAAGGTCGCGGCAGGCGAAATCCTCGCCTACGTGCATCCGCCCATCGGCGCCTCCGACCTCAAGGACCTGGAGCAGCAGGGTTACGAGCTGGACCAGCAGATCGCCCTTGTGAAGCGCCGCTACGAGCGGCTCTCGGCCATTCCCAATGCCGTGACCCGCCGCGAGGTGGAGGAGGCCGAGATCGAGCTGAACGGCCTCAAGACCCGTCGGACCAAGCTGGAGCGGGTGCAGCGTGAGCCGGAGGCCCTCCGCGCGCCGGTCGCCGGGATCATCGCTACCGCCGACGCCGTCGCGGGGCAGATGGCGGACCCGAACACGGTGGTGTTCCGCATCGTCGACCCCGCCCGGCTGTGGGTGGAGGCGCTCGGCTTTTCGCCGGACGCGGGACGATCGGGCGCCACCGGCCGGCTGCCGAACGGACGCACGCTGGACCTCAGTTTTCTGGGGGCGGGCATATCCGACCGCGCCCAGGCGCTCCCTCTCCTGTTCTCGGTCGCCTCGGATACCGGGGAGCTGCGCCCAGGCCAGTTCCTGACGGTATTCGCCGAGGCCGGCGCCCCGCGCATTGGCATCGCGATCCCCCGCTCTGCGGTGGTGCGCGGGGCGAACGGCCAATCGATCGTCTATGCGCACATCAGTGCCGAGCGCTTCGCCTCGCTCGAGGTGAAGACCCTGCCCCTCGACGCCTCCCGCGTGCTGGTGGTGGCGGGTCTCTCCCCCGGCCAGCGCGTCGTCACCGACGGCGCCGAACTCATCGACCAGATCCGCTGAGGCCGGCCGATGTTCACCGTCCTCGTCACCCAGTCCCTGCGCCACCGCCTGCTGGTGCTGGCGCTCGCGGCCGTGCTGGTGGTCTACGGCGCCTATGCAGTGACGCGCTTGCCGGTGGACGTGCTGCCGGACCTCAATCGTCCCACAGTGACCATCATGACCGAGGCGGAGGGGCTCGCCCCGGCCGAAGTCGAGCAACTCGTCACCTTCCCGCTTGAGACGGCGATGAATGGGCTGCCGGGCCTGATCCGCCTGCGGTCGGTGTCGGGCGTCGGCCTCTCCGTCCTCTATGTGGAATTCGACTTCGGCACCGACATCTTCCGCGACCGCCAGCAGATCGCCGAACGCCTTGCGCTGGTGCGGGACCGCTTGCCGGCGAACGTCTCGCCGCAGATGGGGCCGATCAGCTCCATCATGGGGCAGATCCTGATGTTCGCCGTGACCAGCGACACGGCGCCCCCCATGGCAGTGCGCGAGGCGGCTGATTTTGTCATCAGGCCCCGGCTCCTCGCCATTTCGGGTATCGCCCAGGTCATTCCCATGGGCGGCGACGTGCGGCAGTTCCGCGTCTCTCCGGACCTCGCCGCCATGCGCGCCAACGGCATCACGCTCGATGCGCTGGAAAAGGCACTCGCCCAGTTTGGCACCAATTCGGGCGGCGGCTTCGCCGACCAGAGCGGACGTGAGTTCCTGATCCGGAACATCGCCCGCACGCTCAGCCTCGACGACCTGACGACCCTCGTGCTGCCCCGCCCCTCGGGAGGCAACGTCTTCCTCCACCAGATCGCGCAGGTGGACTACGCCGCGCGGCTGAAACGCGGCGATGCCGGCTACATGGGGCGGCCGGCCGTGATCCTTTCGGTGGAGAAGCAGCCGGAGGCGGACACCCTCGCCTTGACCCGTGCGGTGGAGGAGGCGGTAGCCGATCTCAACCGGACGCTGCCCGACGGCATCCGCATCTCCCCGCCGGTGTTCCGGCAGGCGGACTTCATCGCAGCCTCCATCGGCAATGTGGAGAAGGTGCTGATGGAAGCCATGGCGGTGGTCGCCGTGGTGCTGTTCGCGTTCCTGCTGAACTGGCGCACCACGCTCATCTCGCTCACCGCCATCCCGGTGTCGATCCTCACCACCGCCATCGTGTTTCACGCCTTCGGCCTCTCGATCAACACGATGACGCTGGGCGGCCTCGCCATCGCCATCGGCGAGCTGGTGGACGATGCCGTGGTGGACGTGGAGAACATCTTCCGGCGTTTGCGCGAGAATGCCGCCGCGGTCGCGCCCCGCCCCGTCTTCGATGTGGTGGTGGCGGCGAGCCGGGAGGTGCGCTCGGGCATCGTCTACGCCACGCTCATCATCGTGCTGGTGTTCGTGCCCCTGTTTGCGCTGCCCGGCATCGAGGGACGGCTGTTCGCCCCGCTGGGGCAGGCCTACATCGTCTCCATCCTCGCGAGCCTCGCCACCTCCATCACGCTGACGCCGGTGCTCGCCTTCTACCTGCTCCCGGCGATCAGTCGGCAGGCCGAGCGGGACGGCGCGCTGGTGCGCATGCTGAAGGGTGGGTACGCGGCGGTGCTCGCAAGCGCTTTCCGCCACCAACGCCTCGTGATGGGAGCGACGACCCTGCTCTTCGTCGCAGCTCTAGCCGCTGCCGCTGGCCTGCCGCGTGCCTTCCTGCCGCCCTTCAACGAAGGCTCGCTCACCATCTCCATGTCGTTCCGTCCGGGGCTCTCGCTCGCCGAGAGCCACCGCATGGGGCTCATCGCCGAGGGCCTCATCCTGGAGGTTCCGGAGGTGAAGGCGGTCGGCCGGCGCACCGGGCGGGCGGAGCTCGACGAGCACGCCGAGGGCGTTCATGCCTCCGAGATCGAGGTGGACCTTTCCCCCTCCGCCCGCAGCCGCGCCCAGATCACCGCCGACATCCGCGACCGGCTCGCGGTCCTGCCAGCATCCTTCAACATCGGCCAACCCATTTCGCACCGGCTCGACCACATGCTCTCCGGCGTGCGGGCCGAGATCGCCCTGAAGCTGTTCGGCGAAGACCTCGACACCCTGCGCGCCACTGCGGACACCCTGCGCCAGCGCCTCGCCGCCATTCCCGGCCTCGTCGACCTGCAGGTGGAACGGCAAGTGCGCGTGCCGGAGGTGACGGTGCGCGTGGATTATGGCCGCGCCGCCCTCTACGGCCTCCAGCCCGCCCAGGTGACGGACGCGCTGGCGCGGCTCTCCAACGGTCGCGTGGTCTCGACCCTCGTGGACGGCAACCGGCGCTTCGACCTGATTGTCCGCTTGCCCGACGCGACACGCAGCGCCGACGGACTGGCCGGCCTCCTCATCGAGACGCCTTCCGGCTGGATCCCCCTCTCGCAGGTCGCCGAAGTGAAGGAGACGGACGGGCCGAACCAGATCCTGCGTGAAGGCGGTCGGCGGCGCATCGTGGTGCTGGCCAACACCTCCGGCGCACGGGACACGGCTGCCATCATCGCCGACATGCGCCGCGTCATCGGGGAGACGGCCCTTCCGACCGGAACTTCGACCAGCCTTGAAGGCACCTTCGCCGCGCAGGAGGAATCCATGCGCACGATCGGCGGCCTTGCCGCGGTATCTCTGCTTGTGGTCTTCGCGATCCTTTATAGCCGCTATCGCTCGGCGCTGTTCGCGCTGGTCATCATGGGCAGCGTGCCGCTGGCGCTCATCGGCGCGGTCCTCGCCCTGTGGCTGGCGGGTCAGCCGCTCTCGGTGGCGAGCATGATCGGCTTCGTCACGCTCACCGGCATCGCTGCGCGCAACGGCATCCTGAAGATCAGCCACGTCATCAATCTGGCCATTGCGGAGCGCCAGCCCTTCGGCCCGGCGCTCGTCATGCGCGGGAGCCTCGAGCGGCTGACCCCGGTGCTGATGACCGCGGCGTCCGCCGGCATCGCTTTGCTGCCGCTCATGAGCGGGGCCGAGGTGCCGGGCAAGGAAATCCTCCACCCCGTCGCCATCACGATCTTCGGCGGCCTCGTCAGCGCCACGCTGCTCGATGCGGTGCTCACCCCCGTGCTCGTCCTGCGATACGGCAGCCGTCCGCTCGAACGGCTGGTGACGGGCGCAGGCGAGACTTCCCCCATCCCCGACGCCGCCCGCGCGGACGCCTTCTGACGGAGCCTGCCATGATTTTCCGCCGCCTCGTTCCCGCAGCCCTCGCCCTTCCTCTTCTCGCCCTTCCCTTGCTTGCCACCCCTGTGTTCGCGCACGAGCCCGGCGTCGGAGCCAATGGCGGGGTGCGGGTGGATGCCGGGCGCTATCACGCCGAACTGGTGTCAGACGGTACCGCCACCGTCGCGCTCTATCTCAGCGACGGGTCCGACAAGCCCGTCGCGGCCGACGGCTTCAAGGCGAACGCGATCCTCGTGGTGGAGGGCAAGGCCCAGCGCTTTCCCCTGTCTCCGACCGGAGGCAACCGGCTTGCCGGCACCGCCGCCGTGGCCATTCCCAAGGGCGTGAAGGGCGCCGTCCAGATCACGGCTCCGGATGGCTCCTCTGCCCAGGCCAAATACTGAAGACACCGTATCTCCCGGCCCGCCTTGTCTGCCCGGCGACGCGCCCAGGAAGCTGATCCAGAGGCTGACCATGACCCGACCGATTGCCTCCTCTCTCACTCGCCGCTCCTTCCTTACGGGCGGCGCGGCAATGGGTGCGCTCGCCGTTTCCGGCGGGTGGAACCGCGCTCTCGCGGCGCCCCTTCTCAGCGTCGAGAGCGTGACGCTCGACGTGAACGGCAAGGCCGCCAAGGTTTTCGCGGTGAAGGGTCTGGCCGGTGAGGGCATCTTCGCCAAGGAGGGCGACCGCCTCTCCGGCGCAGTGCTCAACGCATCCGACACCCCCGCAGTGATGCATTGGCACGGCCAGCTCTTCGCTCCGGCGGACCAGGATCGCGCTCGTCCCGGCGGCGGCGAACTGGCGCCCGGCGGGACGGATCAGGTGGATTTCCTGCTCACGCCCGGCACCCACTGGATGCATTCCCACACCCTGAGCGAACAGCAACTGCTCGCCGCTCCCCTCGTCACCCGCGAGGCGGATGCCGGGGATGTGCAGGATGTGGTGGTGATGCTGCACGATTTCTCCTTCCGGAGCCCGGAGGAGATCCTCGCCCGGCTCGGCGGGAGCAGCGCCCATGGCGGTCACGGCATGGGCGGGTCCATGCAGGGAATGGCCGTGCCCGGAATGGGCCATGCCGGCCATGGGAGCAGTGGAATGGGCGGCATGGGAGCTATGGGCGGGGGAGCTATGGGCGGCGGGATATCCGCGTCACCGCCCGCCGGCCAGATGAGCCACGGCATGGGTGGCGGGATGCCCGGAGGAATGGCCGGCGGCATGATGGCCCACGCCAACGATGTCGATTACGACGCCTTCCTCGCCAACCGGCGCACCCTCGCCGATCCGGAGGTTGCGCAGGTGGAGAAGGGCAGCCGGGTGCGCCTGCGCATCATCAACGGCGGCACGGCCACCGCCTTCTTCATCAGCGTGCCCGGCCTCAAGCCCAGATGCATCGCCGTTGATGGCTCGCCATGCGTCCCCGTCGAGGCGGATGCCTTTCCTCTGGCCCAGGGCCAGCGGGTCGATCTCATCGTGAATATTCCCGCGGGTGGCGGCGCCTTTCCCGTGCTGGCCCAGGTGGAGGCCTCGCCGCGCCGCACCGGCCTCGTCCTGGCAACCGCCGGGGCTTCCGTGGCCCGTATCGCCGAGGGCGCGGACCGTCCCCAGGGCCTTGTCGATCTCACGTTCGAGGCGCGCCTCGCGGCGACGAAGCCGCTGGCGCCGCGCAAGGCTGACCGGGTCTTTCCCATCATGCTCGGCGAGGAGGCGGGCTACCGCTGGACCATCAACGGGCGGATCCATACCGAGGCGGAGCCCTTGGTGGTGAGCCCTGGAGAGCGGGTGGAGATGACTTTCATGAACCCCACCACCATGAGCCATCCCATGCACCTGCACGGCCATCATTTCCAGGTGGTCGGCATTGGTGGGAAGCGCTTCCCCGGGGCGGTCCGCGACACAGTGATGGTGCCCCCGCAAATGTCCGTCACGATCACCTTCGACGCCGGGCCGAAGGGCGAATGGTTCCTCCATTGCCACCACCTCTACCACATGGCCACCGGAATGATGGCGGTAGTGAAGGTGGCCTGATCCCGCAGAGGAGAGACCGTCATGCACTACGATCAGATGATGAGCGGCGGCATGTGGGGGATGTGGCTCTTCGGCCTTCTCGTTCTGGCGCTTGTCGTGCTCGGCATCGCCGCGCTCATCAAGTATCTCGGGCGCTGAACGCGAAGCGCTGCCCGGAAAGGGCAGGGTCGAATTGTGAAGCTCGGAATTGTCTTCGCACGTAACCGTCGTTTTCAGGCCACGTTGCTGAGGGCGGGCTGTGCTGGGTAGGCCCATGGCATGAGGTCGTCGATGCGGCTGTTGGGGTGGCCGTTGAGGATGCGGGTGATAACGTCCGCGAGGTAGGCTTGGGGGTCGATTCCGTTGAGCTTGCAGGTCTCGACGAGCGAGGCGATGACGGCCCAGTGTTCGGCGCCGCCGTCGGAGCCGGCGAAGAGCGCATTCTTCCGGGTCAGAGCCAGAGGGCGGATGGAGCGCTCGACGATGTTGTTGTCCAGTTCGACGCGGCCGTCGTCGAGGAACAAGGTGAGGCCCTCCCAGCGCGAGAGCGCGTAGCGGATCGCCTCCGCGAGCTTGGTCTTCTGGCTGATCAGCGCCAGCTTCGCCCGCAGCCACGGCTCGAGAGCCTCGATGATCGGCTTGCTCTTCTCCTGGCGCGTGGCCCGGCGCTCATCCGAGGTTCGGCCACTGATCCCGACCTCGACGTGGTAGAGTTCCGCAATGCGCTGCAGGGCCTCGCTGGCGATCGGCGCGGGACCGCTCTGGGCGAGCTCGTAGAAGCGGCGCCGAACATGCGCCCAGCAGAACGCCAGGCTCACGGCGTTGCGTCCGGCCAGCGCCTTGTACCCGCCATAGCCATCGACCTGGAGGATGCCGCTGAAGCCGTCGAGGTGGGCGACGGGCCGCTCGCCCTTGCGGTCAGGGGCATAGACATAGGCGACGGCGGGCGGATCGGTGCCGCCCCAGGGCCGGTCGTCGCGGGCATAGGCGAAGAGCTGCCCGGTCTTGGTCCGGCCGCGTCCGGGATCGAGCACCGGCGCCGTGGTCTCGTCGGCGAACAGCTTGGGCGAGGTCTTGAGCACCGCCAGCAGCCGGTCATGCACGGGCCGCAGCAGGAAGGCCGCGCGCCCGACCCAGTCCGCCAGCGTCGAGCGGTCGAGCGCGATGCCCTGGCGCCCGTAGATCTGGGCCTGGCGGTACAGGGGCAGATGGTCGGCATATTTGGAGACGAGCACATGGGCAACGGTTGCCTCGGTCGGCAGTCCGCCCTCGATCAGCCGTGCCGGCGCCGGGGCCTGCACCACCACATCCGCGCAGGACCGGCAGGCATATTTCGGCCGGCGCACCACCAGGACGCGGAACTGGGCCGGCACCATGTCGAGCCGCTCGGCCACATCCTCGCCGATGCGGTGCAGCTTGCCGGAACAGCACGGGCAGAGGTCGCTCTCGATATCGACCACGGTCTCGATCCGCGGCAGATGGGCGGGCAGCGCTCCGCGGTTCGCACGGCGTTTGGCGACCCGCTCGGCCTTCTCGGCCGGCACCTGCGCCTCGGACGCAGCGAAGCCGGCGGCCTCGATCTGTTCGGCCTCTTCCAACGCCAGCAGCAGCTGGTCCTCAGGGAGGCTCTCCGCCCGCCGTCCGAAGCGGTGCCTCTGCAGCTCCTTGATGATCTGGCGCAGGCGCTCGATCTCCGCATCCCGCGCGATCAGCATCGCCTGGAGCGTCTCGGGATCACGGGGAAGCTCGGTGGAGAGCGAAGCCATGACCCGCAATGAATCATATTCGCCAGGCCCCTGCGAGCCTCTTCAACTGGCGGCGACCGGTGTCGTCGTACGCTGTGCCTCATGCACCCGCCGCCAGTCGAGGCCCTCGAGCAAAGCCTGGAGCTGGGCCGATGTCAGCTGCAGGATGCCGTCCTCTACCTTGGGCCAGCGGAACTCACCGTCCTCCAGCCGCTTCGCCACCAGCACGACACCGGTGCCGTCCCAGAACACCAGCTTCACCCTGTCGGCGCGCTTGGCCCGGAAGACGTACACCGTGCCGGAGAACGGATCGGCGCCCATGGTCTCACGCACCAAGGCCGCGAGCCCCTCCGCCCCTTTGCGGAAGTCCACCGGCCGCGTCGCCACCATGACGCGGACCGCGCCGCTCGAGCCGATCACGACCCGGCCTTCTGCGTGCCGATCACCGCCGCTATGGTGGCCGGCGAGGCCCCGTTCTCGATCATCACCCGGACCCCGGCGACGCCGACCTCGATCGTCGCCGCGCGACGTTGCCGGCCTCGCCGCTTCGGCCGTGACGGTGGGGCGGACGGCTCAGATGCGGGAGCCGGTTCCGGCGTGACAACGGCCGGCACGAACGCCGGGATCCTCTCGCTCGCCTTGCGCACCTCACGACGCCAGGTGAACAGCTGCTGTGGCGACAAGGCATGGCGCCGCGCCACGTCACTCACCGTCGCTCCAGCCTCGAAGCTCTCGGCGACAATCCGCGCCTTCTCCTCGAGAGCCCACTCCCGGCGACGCCCCGCTCCGGTGAAAACCTCGAATCGCCGCACCGGCTCCTCGGCACTCGATTTAAGCGTAAGCTCTGAAATCGTCATATGTCCAAGCCCTCCAGGCTCGGAACATCGCCCCCTCAGCCTCGACGGCGAAAGGTGGGCTCAGGGCTCCGCTTACCTTCGCACTCGTCTCGGCCGGGTCATTTTGACGCCAGCACGCAGCTCGCCATGCTGCTCCTTGGCGCCATCGATCCGTGGATGATGGCCGGCCTGCTCTACCTCGGGGCAGGTGCTGGCCTCGCCGCCGTGCATCTGTCCCGGACCGCGCTCCGGCTGCCGGCGGTGGAAGCGCCGCTGCGGCGGACCGACGTGCCGTGGCTCGCGCTGGTGATCCTCACCGGCGGCGTCCTCGGCCCGCTGCTGCTCATGTTCGGCCTCGCCCGGACCGACGGCGCGAGCGCATCCCTTCTCCTCAAACTGGAAGGTGTGGCGACCATGGCCATCGCCTGGCTCGCCTTCCGCGAGAATGTGGACAGGCGCCTCCTTCTGGGCGCGTGATCCATGTCGCCTTTCGGCAGGTGGTGAGCCTGGACTGGGCACGGCATCGGGCCGGACCTGCCTCTGCTCTCCTCCACCGACTGGCGTGCGGCCGCGCTCTCGGCGATGACGCGGCTGGCCATGTTCAGGCTCGGGCTCGGGATGCTCACCACGCTCGCGGCCTTTGGCTTGCGGGCCGGCGGAGGTGGTGCTTTCGATATTGGGCTGAGGCCGCGCCCGATTGGCACGGCGGCGGCGTCCGCAGGAGAGGTCACGCTCGCCCCGCCCTGCCTCCCGATCGAGCGCGGGAGGAGAAGCGAGAATCTGTTGGCGTCTGCACGCCCAGTGTCATCCAGGAGAAGCCGACAGCCCGCCCGCGCGCACGCTGGTTCTGGTGATGACCCGACATCACGAATATGCTTTCCGCGACTCGACGGACGGCCGATTATCGTGTGTTTTCTTGGATTTAGGTGGCGCGCCGGGGAAGATTCGAACTCCCGACCCCCAGATTCGTAGTCTGGTGCTCTATCCAGCTGAGCTACCGGCGCCTGTGCCCGTGACCGGCGGACCGGTCGGGAAAGCGAGGAGCTTTCCGGGGCGTTCGCGGCTTGGAATTCCGCGAGGCCCGTCTGCTACCCCTTTTTATGGGAGGGTGCAAGGCCCCCGGCCCGCATCGCTCATGAGACCGGCCGGAAAGAGCGCGCCTTGTGGAAAACTCGGCCCGCTCACGCCCGGATGCGTTCCCGTCGGTGATGCCGGCTCTCCGGCTGGTCGGGGATGGTGATGCGGAAGGCGGTGCCGATCTTGGTGTCGAGCAGGCGGATGTGGCCGCCGTGGGCCCGCACCAGTTCGTCGGCGATGGGCAGGCCGAGCCCCGTGCCGCCGCGCCGGGCAGAGGAGACGAAGGCCTCGAACAGATGCTCTCGCCGCGCCGCGGGAATGCCCGGCCCGGTGTCGCTGAGCTCGATCTCCACCACCGGCCCCTTGCGGCGGGCGCGGACGCGGATCTGGTCGCGCTCGGGATCGAGCGGGGCGCGCGCCTCGAGCGCCTGGAGGGCGTTGCGGGTGATGTTGAGGATGACCCGGAACAGTTGATCAGGATCGGCATCGGCGGTGAGTCCGCGCTCCACGTCTGCCACCCAGCCGACCCCCGCGCTGCCACCGGGCGAGAGGCCGAGGGTTTCGCGCACCTCCTCGAACAGATGGGCGAGTTCCACGTCGCGCCGCTCCGGCAGGGGCTCCTTGGCGCGACCGTAGGACAGGGTCTGCTCGCAATAATGGATGGCGCGGTCGAGGGCAGCGAGCAGCTTCGGCGCGAAGCGCTGCACGGTCGGATCCGGCACCGATGCAAGGCGGTCCGAGAGCAGCTGCGCCGAGGACAGCAGATTGCGCAGATCGTGGTTGATCTTGGACACGGCAAGGCCCAGCGCCGCGAGGTGGCTCTTCTGGTGCAGGGTGTGGGAGAGCTCGCGCTGCAATTCCTCGAGCGCCTCCTCGGCGGTGCCGATCTCGTCGGAGCGGCCGGAGGGCACGATGATGCGCGAGGCGTCCTCCGGATCCTCGCGGAAGGCGGACATGCGCTCGGTGAGGCGGCGCATGGGCCGCACGAACAGCCAGTTGAGGCTCACATAGACCAGCACGCCCGCCACGACAGCCACGGCGAGCGAGATGAGCAGTACGGTCGCTGCGAAGCGCAGCAGCGCCACGCGCAGCGGGGTCTCGCTGAGCACGATCTCGATGAAGTCGGCCCCCCGCGGCGGTTCGCCGACGATGCGCAGGATGCGGCCGTTGTCGGCGACGAGCGTGTCGAAGGCATCATGCACCGCGCCCCAGAGCGTGGTCTCGCGCATGTCGATGTGCACGTCCGCCTCGGGCGGCATGTCGGAGGCAGCAAGGAGGCGCCGGGTGCCCTCCCGCTTCACCACGATCACCTTGGCGCCCACGCTGTCGAGAAGCTCGCGGGTCATGTCCACCGTCACGCCGTCCTGTGGCGCGGCGTCGAGCACGAGGGCGGCGGTGCGGGCGGCGGCGAGGCGGTCGGACAGCCAGGCGATGCGGTAATTGGCGATGGTGGGCACCAGCACGGCGATTTCCGCCGTGGCCACCACGGCCACCGTCAAGGCGAGCAGTTTTGCCGACAAGCCGAGGCTCCACCGGCGGCGCTTGGGCGCCGGTGCCTCCTCGGGCTTATGGCTCCTCGGCTCGAACATCGTATCTGATACGGGGGGAAGGCCCGTCCCGGATCCCTCGGGCCCATTGCACGAAGGGATCAGCGTTAAGACATAGGCAACCATCGGGGAACGGGCCAGAGCAACCTCAATTTGAGGTAAACGGCCGAAACGGCAGCGCTTTCGCTTGCCAGCCCGTCAGCATACGGGCGCGAGGCTTTCGCCCTACTCTTCCTCGCCGAACCGGTCGCCGACGAGGGTGCCGAGGGCGTCGAGCACGTCGGACGCCTCCCGGCCGGTGGCGGTGACGGTGACGCAGGTGCCGGGCCCGGCGGCCAGCATCATCAGGCCCATGATGGAATTGCCGCCCACCGCCTCGCCGCTGCGGCACACCGTGACCATGGCGTCGAAGCGCTCCACGGTCTGTACGAACTTGGCGGAGGCGCGGGCGTGGAGGCCGCGTTTGTTGATGATGGGAAGCACGCGCACCAGCGCCTCGGGCGCGATAGGCCGGCCGCAGGCGATGGCCGGATCGTCGGAACAGCCGCCCGCCGCGCAACCGGCGTCGGCGAAAAGCTCAGTTACCGGAGAGGACGCGGCTTGCGACATTGATGTATTTCCTACCGGCTTCCTGGGCGACGTCCACGGCCTGGGCCAGCGGCATCTCCCCACGCACCTTGGCGAGCTTGACCAGCATGGGCAGGTTGATGCCCGCGACCACCTCGACATCCGGCGTGTTCATCACCGAAATCGCGAGGTTCGAAGGGGTTCCGCCGAACATGTCGGTGAGGATCACCACCCCGTCGCCGGTGCGCACGCGATCCACCGCCTCGATGATGTCCTGGCGCCGCCGCTCCATGTCGTCTTCGGGACCAATGGTGACAGCGGCGATCTGGGCCTGCGGGCCCATCACGTGCTCCAGAGCGGAGCAGAATTCGTCTGCCAGACGGCCGTGTGTGACGAGGACGAGACCGATCATGCTTCCTCCGCCCTCATCTTCCCCCTGATGAAGGCCTCCCGCGCTGCGGGACGGCCATATTCAGAGCGGCTCAAAAATTACGCAAGGGGTGCAACGCACAAAAGCACATTTAGTTTTCGTAAGCTCGCGTCTTGAGAATGCAAGCGATTACGACAGGCGCCAGGTCCAGGCTGAAGATCGGAGTTCTAGGGATTTCAATGCCTTGAATCTGTTCCCGAAGCTCGGCCGGGTCGGGCATGCGGACCATTTCCGATGCCGCCAGATCGACCACATGCCGCACTGCGACGGAGGGACGGTGTTCCATCCGCCTCACACCAATACCGCGCAACTCGATCAGGCCTGCAAGTAAAGGAGGCGGTCGGGCGATCAGCATACCATCCTCCACCGCAAGCACCACCCGGTCGTCCGCCACCAGCTCGGCCGGCGGCAGGGCGCGGGGGGCATCGAGGATGAGCCTCAGCGCCAGCATGGACTTGCCGGAGCCCGAGGGGCCGCGGATGAGAAGCCCCACGTCCCCCACGGCGACGCAGCTTGCGTGGATGGTGGGTGGCGCGGCCCCGGTCACGGTCAGCTGGTGGGCAGGCGCACGACGAAGCGCGCGCCGGTGACGTGGGGGGTGCCATCGGGATCGGTGGCGGTGCGGTTCTCGGCCCAGATGCGCCCGCCGTGGGCTTCCACGATCTGCCGCGAGATGGAGAGGCCGAGGCCGGAATTCTGGCCGAAGCCCTGGTGCGGGCGATCCGTGTAGAAGCGCTCGAAGATGCGCGAGAGCGCATCTGGGCGAATGCCCGGCCCGTCGTCGTCCACGGTGATCTCCGCCCCGTCCTTGAGGCGGCGGCAGGTGACGCGCACCGAACCGCCCTGCGGCGAGAAGGAGCGGGCGTTGGAGACGAGATTGTCCACCACCTGGCCGAGGCGCGAGGAGTGGCCGGCGATGTTGTAGTCCTGCGGCGCCCCCGCCGCGCGATCGAAGGCGAGGGAAACGCTGACCCCGTCATCCTTGCGCACGTCCTGGGCGAGGCCCACCACCATCTCCAGAAGCTGCTTCAGGTCCACCGTAACCGCTTCCTGCCGTTGCAGCTCCGCGTCCAGGCGGCTGGCGTCGGAGATGTCGGAGATGAGGCGGTCGAGACGCTTCACGTCATGCTGGATCACCTCCAGCAGGCGCGAGCGGGAGGAATCGGTCTTCGCGAGGGGCAACGTCTCCACCGCGCTGCGCAGGGAGGTGAGCGGATTCTTCAATTCGTGCGCCACATCCGCCGCGAAGCTCTCGATGGCCTCGATGCGGTTGTAGAGCGCGCTCGTCATGTCGCGCAGGGCGCCGGAGAGGTGGCCGATCTCGTCGGCGCGGGCGGTGAAATCGGGAATTTCCACCCGGGTCTTGATGCGCCGGCGCACCCGCTCCGCCGCGGCGGCGAGCTTGCGCACGGGATCAGCGATGGTGCCGGCCAGCAGCACGGAGAGCAGCACCATCACCGCCGCCGCCACCAGGAACACGCGGACGATGACGAAGCGTTCGGCCTTCACCGCCGCATCGATCTCGCCGCTCTGGGTGGAGAGCAGCAGCACGCCGAGGATGGCGCGGAAGCGCTGGATGGGCACGGCGACCGAGACCACCACCTGCCCGCGCTCATCCACCCGCACCTCGCTGGCCTTGGTCCCGAGCGCGGCGGAGGCGACTTCCGGATAGTTCTTGCCGGCCTGCGGCCCCATCTCGCGGTAAAGCGGCAGGTCGCCACGGCCGAGCCAGAGCTGGATGCCGAGCCACGCGCGCTCCAGGAACCCGGGCTTGGGCTCATTGGGCGAAGGCAGGTCGAAGCGCAGGATCTCGCCGCGGGAATAGAGCGAGCGAGAGTCCAGCAGCAGCTGGCCTTCCCGGTCATAGATGCGGGCGCGGGTGCGGGTCGGGCCGACGAGGCGGCGCAGCACCGGGGCCACGCGCTCGGGATTGATGGGGAATTCCAGCGGCGCGAAGCCGTCCTCGGGGCCATAGCTCTCGCCCGCCTGCAATTCCAGCAGGCGGTCGGGGTCGAGCGTGATGGCGTTGGTCTCGACCTGCGCCGAGGAGGCGATGGCGGCGGCGATGATCTCGCCCTGCACCAGAAGGCTCTGGATGCGCGCGTCGATGAGGCCGGAGCGGAACTCCGAGAGATAGAGGATGCCGGAGACCAGCGCGCACAGGCCCGCGAGGTTCAGGAGCACGATGCGCCGCGTGAGCGACGAGAAGCCCTTGAACGCCACGAAGCGGCGCACGCGCCGAACGGTGGCGAGAATGCCCGCCGGCTCGCTCGGACGCTCCAGCGGCGCCTCGTTGGTCTCGACCGTCATGTGGTGCCGAACCTGCCGCGCGCGGCCCGGATCACTCCTTGAACCGGTAGCCGACGCCGTACAGGGTCTCGATCATCTCGAACGAATCGTCCACCGACTTGAACTTCTTGCGCAGCCGCTTGATGTGGCTGTCGATGGTGCGGTCGTCCACATAGACCTGATCGTCATAGGCTGCGTCCATGAGGGCGTTGCGGCTCTTGACCACGCCCGGGCGCTGGGCGAGCGCCTGGAGGATGAGGAACTCGGTGACGGTGAGCGTCACCGGCTCGGCCTTCCAGGTGCAGGTGTGGCGCTCCGGGTCCATGCGCAGATTGCCGCGCTCCAGCACCTTGGCGCTGTCCACCTCGCGCGGGGCGGCACCGTCCTTGGCGCCGGCGCGGCGCAGCACCGCCTTCACCCGCTCCACCAGCAGGCGCTGGGAGAAGGGCTTCTTGATGAAATCGTCGGCGCCCATCTTGAGGCCGAACAGCTCGTCGATCTCCTCGTCCTTGGAGGTGAGGAAGATCACCGGCATGTCGGTCTTCTGGCGCAGGCGGCGGAGCAGCTCCATGCCGTCCATGCGGGGCATCTTGATGTCGAGGATGGCGAGGTCCGGCGGGTTGGTCTTGAACCCGTCCAGGGCCGAGGCGCCGTCCGTGTAGGTGTCGATGCGATAGCCCTCCGCCTCCAGAGCGATGGAGACCGAGGTCAGGATGTTGCGGTCGTCGTCGACGAGGGCGATCGTGGGCATGACACCTCTTTAAAGCCGTCCGGAAAGCGGACCGTTGAACACGGGCCTTCAAGCCAGCCATCTGTTGCGGCCTCTCACTGCGGTGAACCGCGTTCGCGTGGCCGAAATGTGACACACAAGACTCGATCGACGCAAAATAGCGGGATTCTCCACCGACACCAAATGGCGGCCGCCGAATACCCTTAATCAAGCTTTCCCTTTCCGTGCGTCCCTTACGGAAGGTTCGGGCGTCCGGTTGCGCTCCTCCCCTTGCGCCCGGCCGCCGCGCCGGAGCATCGTGGCACCGCCCCGCAGGAGGAGCCCCATGACCAAGCCGTCCGCGACCGCCGTCCGCCACCTCGTGCGCGAGGCCCGCTTCGGCGCCCTTGCAACGCTGGAGGGAGACGGCGCGCCCTACGCCTCTCTGGTGGCAATCTCCACGGACCCGGAGGGCCGCCCGACGCTGCTCATCTCCCGCCTCGCCCGGCACACCCGCAACATCGCGGGCGATGCGCGCGTCTCCCTCCTTGTTTCGGCGGCCGGCGCCGAAGACCCGCTGAACGCGCCCCGCGCCAGCCTCATCGGCCGCATCGTCCCCGCCCCTGCCCCGGAGGTCCGCGCGCGCTATCTCGCCCGGCACGAAGCGGCGGCGGGATATGCGGATTTCACGGATTTCGCCTTTTACGCCATCGACATCACCGAGGCGCACCTGGTCGAGGGCTTCGGCCGCATCGTGGACGTGCCGGGGGAAAAGCTGCTCACCCGCTGGCAGGGGGCGGAGGCGCTGGCCGAAGGGGTGGACGGCGTGATCGCGCACATGAATGCGGACCATGCCGATGCCGTGCGCCTCTACGCCACCGTGCTCCTCGGCGCGCCGGAGGGCGACTGGCGCCTGCTCTCCCTCGATCCCGAGGGGTGCGAGCTGATCTGCGGCGACCTCGTGCGCCGGCTCGACTTTACCAGACGGGTGGAAGACCTTGCTGCAGTGCGGCAAGAACTGGTGAAGCTGGTGAACGACGCACGGCGTGGAACTGCCGCCTGAATTTAAACGTTTAGCCTCCGTTTGTCGGAGTTTCCTTGGCGCTCAACTCCCTCTAGCGTGCGCGACGCGGCTTCGAGGGATGCGCAAAGACGTCCCCGGCCCGACACCGCCCGCATAACTCTACGAGAGCGGGACGGCGGATGAATGCCGGCGTCACGCCGGCGGGAACTGTGGAGGAATCTTCCGTGCTCGAAACCGGTCACCGGAACAGCGCCTGCGGCGCGGACACTTTCGGCCTCAAGCATCTTACGGCGGTCCACTGGAATCTGCTCGAGCCCGAGCTCTACGAGCATGCGCTCGCGCACAAGGAAGGGCACCTGTCCTCCGGCGGCGCGCTGATGGCCGAGACCGGCGCCCACACCGGCCGCAGCCCCAAGGACAAGTTCGTGGTGCGCGACGCCACGACCGAGGGCGAGGTCTGGTGGGACAATAACGGCGCCATCACGCCGGAGCAGTTCGAGACGCTCTATCAGGACTTCCTGAAGGAGGCCGAGGACAAGACCCTGTTCGCGCAGGATCTCTATGGCGGCGCAGATCCGGCCTCCCGCATCAAGGTGCGCGTCTATACCGAGTTCGCCTGGCACTCCCTGTTCATCCGCACCATGCTGCGCCGCCCCGAACGGGCCGAGCTGGACGGCTTCGTGCCGGAGATGACCATCATCGACCTGCCGTCCTTCAAGGCCGACCCGGCGCGCCACGGGGTCCGCTCGGAGACGGTGATCGCGGTGGACTTCACCCGCGGCATCGTGCTCATCGGCAACTCGTCCTATGCGGGTGAGATGAAGAAGTCGGTGTTCACCGCGCTCAACTACATCCTGCCGAAAAAGGGCATCATGCCCATGCACTGCTCGGCGAACGTAGGCGACGCGGGCGATGTCTGCCTGTTCTTCGGCCTGTCGGGCACCGGCAAGACCACGCTGTCCGCCGATCCCAACCGCACGCTCATCGGCGACGACGAGCACGGCTGGAGCCAGGACGGCGTGTTCAATTTCGAGGGCGGCTGCTACGCCAAGACCATCCGCCTCTCCGCCGAGGCCGAGCCCGAAATCTTCGCCGCCTCCAACCGCTTCGGCACGGTGCTGGAGAATGTGGTGCTGGACAAGGTGACGCGGGTGCCGGACTTCGACGACGGCAGCCTCACCGAGAATACCCGCTCCTGCTATCCCCTCGCCTTCATCCCCAATGCCAGCCCCACCGGCCGCGCGGGGCAGCCGAAGAATGTGGTGATGCTCACCTGCGACGCCTTCGGCGTGCTGCCGCCCATCGCGCGGCTGAGCCCGGCGCAGGCCATGTATCACTTCCTCTCCGGCTACACCGCGAAGGTCGCGGGCACCGAGAAGGGGGTGAAGGACCCGGAAGCCACCTTCTCCACCTGCTTCGGCGCGCCCTTCATGCCGCGCCACCCCTCGGTCTACGGGAACCTGCTGCGCGATCTCATCGCGGAACATGGCGTGGACTGCTGGCTGGTGAACACCGGCTGGACCGGCGGCAAGTTCGGCACCGGGCGGCGCATGCCCATCAAGGTCACCCGCACGCTCCTCACCGCGGTGCTGGACGGCTCGCTCAAGGGCGCCTCGTTCCGCACCGATCCCTATTTCGGCTTCGAGGTGCCCACTTCCGTGCCGGGCATCGAGCCGCACGTCCTTTATCCGTCCAAGACCTGGGCCGATAAAGCGGACTTCGACGCCACCGCGCGCCGGCTGGTGAACATGTTCCGCGAGAACTTCGCCCGCTTCGAGACCCATGTGGACGCCGCCGTGCGCGACGCCCAGCCCCAGGTGCGCATCGCCGCCGAGTGAGCGGCGGTCTTCGCAGGCTCCAGACGCAAAAAGGCCCGGCGCGTCGCGCCGGGCCTTTCCGTTTGAGAGGGAAATGCTTCAGCCGCGACGGCGCTGCTGGCCGAGGCCCATCTGCTTGGCAAGCTCCGAGCGGGCGGCGGCATAGTTGGGGGCGACCATGGGATAGTCGGCCGGCAGGCCCCACTTCTCGCGATACTGCTCGGGGGTCATGTCGTAGCGCGTGCGCAGGTGGCGCTTCAGCGACTTGAACTTCTTGCCGTCCTCCAGGCAGATGATGAAGTCCGCGTTCACGGAACGCTTCACCGCCACCGCCGGCTTGAGCGGCTCGGCGTCGGCCGGCGCCTCGCCGGTGCCGAGGCGCGTGAGCGCGTTGAAAACGTCGTTGATGAGGGCCGGCAGCTCGGCCGCGGCAACCGTGTTGTTGCCGACGTAGGCGGAGATGATATCCGTCGCGAGCTCGATGAAGGCCGTCTGTTCCGTGGTGTCGCTCATGGGACCTGCTTCGCGTTGAGATGGCGTGAGATGACGAATGCGCGGTCGGTCAGGTTTCGCGCTTCCGAACAATCAGGACATGCAATCGGCGGGCGGATCGGGAGAACTCGGCGTATGCGATCAAGGTGGGGTCCAGTGCTGCCAAGGCGTCACCAAGACGCAAGGCACCACCAGGACGCTTTCGCCGCGCCCCGCTGCGCTCGTCCGCAGACACACAGTGTACGAACCTCGGACAGTGTACGTACCCTGAACAGTCGCCCGCGCACGGATGCTGCGAAGACGGCTATAAGTCCGTGTTAGTTTCGTGTTTTCAACTTTGCAACCGATATTTCCGCAATACGGCTCGTCTTCTTGATTTGTCGCAATATCGCAAATCTGCACTACCGGCCCGGCGTGCTGCCGCCCGGGCCATTCGCCCCTCGACCCAGCCGCGCGCATGTGTGATCGCATGCAGCCTTGCCGTCGCCATATGGAATGCCTACCTCTGCGACAAATCAGACTGGGGTTCTTCCATGTCCACCTCTGCCCCTTCCGACGCGGACCACACCAAGGTCGTGAAGAGCGAAAGCGAATGGCGCTCCTGCCTCACGCCCGAGCAGTTCCGAATCGCCCGTCAGGCCGGCACCGAGCGCGCGTTCACCGGCCCCTACTGGGACGAGAAGCGCGCCGGCCTCTATTCCTGTGTCGCCTGCGGCACGCCGCTGTTCCGCTCCGAAAGCAAGTACAATTCCGGTACGGGCTGGCCGAGCTTCTTCCAGCCGGTGTCGCCGGAGGCGGTCGTGACCCATGAGGACGTCTCCCACGGCATGCGCCGCATCGAGGTGCGCTGCGCATCCTGCGACAGCCATCTCGGCCATGTCTTTCCGGATGGCCCGGCGCCGACCGGCCTGCGTTTCTGCATGAACGGCACCGCCCTCTCCCTGAAGCCGGACGACGGGGCAGACCGTGGCGTCTGAGCCGCCGCGCGCCCCTCGCCGTCCGTCGACCCGCACCGTCCACGGCCTTTCCCTCACCGATGACTACGCCTGGCTGCGCGCCGACAACTGGCGCGCCGTCATGCGCGACCCGTTCGTGCTCGACGGCGACATCCGGGCCTATCTCGAGGCCGAGAATGCCTATGCGGACGCCTGGTTCGCTCCGCTTGGCGACCTCAAGGGAAAGCTGGTCGCCGAGATGCGCGGTCGCATCAAGGAGGATGATTCCTCCGTGCCCGCGCCGGACGGCCCCTTCGCCTATTATTCCCGCCACCGGGAGGGGGGCCAGCACCCCCTCGCCTGCCGCAAGGCTTTGCCGGACGGGGCGGAGGCCATCCTCCTCGACGGCGACAAGGAGGCCGCGGGCAAAGCCTATTTTCACTTTGGCCACTGGCGGCACAGCGCCGATCACCGCCGCCTCGCCTATTCCGCCGACACCTCCGGCTCCGAACTCTATTCCCTTCGCGTCCGCGACCTCGCGACCGGTGCCGACCTTCCCGACGCCATCGAGGAGACCACCGGCGACCTCCTGTGGAGCGCCGACGGCAGCGTGCTCTATTACATCCGCCGGGATGCCGAGCACCGCCCGTCCCTCGTCTTCCGCCATGTCCTCGGCACGGCGCCGGAGACGGACACGCTGATCTACGAGGAGCCGGACAAGGGCTTCTTCGTCTCCCTGGGGGAAACCCAGTCCCGCCGTTACGGGTTGATTGCCTGCGGCGACCACGAGACGTCCGAGGTCCACCTTCTGGACCTTCAGGACCCGGCCGCCGCCCCGCGCTGCATCGCGCCACGCACCGAGGGCGTGCGCTACGAGGCGGAGCACCACCCCGACCTTGGCGGCGTCGATACCCTGATCTTCCTGACCAATGCGGACGGTGCCGAGGATTTCAAGATCACCACGGCCCCCGTCGCCACGCCGGGGCGGGAGCACTGGGTCGATCTCGTCCCGCATCGCCCGGGCTGCATGATCCTGAGCCACACGGTGTTCAGCGGCCACATGGCGCGCCTTGAGCGCGAAGGCGGGCTGCCGCGCATCGTCATCCGGGCGCTGGCCGACGGCGCGGAACACGCCATCGCCTTCGACGAGGAGGCCTATGCGCTGGGCATGTCGGCGGGATACGCCTTCGACACCACCCAGTTGCGCTTCACCTATGCCTCCATGACCACCCCGTCCGAGGTGTGGGACTATGACATGGCGAGCCGCCGACGCGAGATGCTGAAGCGGCAGGAAGTGCCCTCCGGCCACGACCCGGCGCAGTATGTGACGCGCCGCCTGATGGCCCCGGCACCGGACGGCGAAACCGTGCCGGTCTCCCTGCTCTACCACAAGGACACGCCGCTCGACGGCTCCGCCCCGCTGCTGCTCTACGGTTATGGCGCTTACGGAATCACCATTCCCGCCGGCTTCGCCACCAACCGGCTGTCGCTGGTGGATCGCAGCTTCATCTATGCCATCGCCCATATCCGTGGCGGCACGGACAAGGGCTGGCGCTGGTATGCCGACGGCAAGCTGGCGAAGAAGACCAACACCTTCACCGACTTCGTCGCCGCGGCGGAGCATCTGGTCGCCGAGGGCTTCACCCGGCCCGAGCGCATCATCGCCCAAGGTGGCTCCGCGGGCGGCATGCTGATGGGGGCGGTGGCGAATCTCCGGCCCGACCTGTTCGCCGGCATCGTCGCCGAGGTGCCGTTCGTGGACGTTCTCACGACCATGCTGGACGACACCCTGCCCCTCACCCCGCCGGAATGGCCGGAGTGGGGCAATCCCATCGCCGACGAAGCGGCCTTTCACCGAATCCGGAGCTATTCGCCGGTGGATAATGTGAAGGCCCAGGCCTACCCCTCCATCTTCGCCCTCGCCGGGCTCACCGATCCGCGCGTCACCTATTGGGAGCCGGCGAAATGGGTGGCGCGGCTGCGGGCGGCGGATACCGGAGCCCGGCCGATCCTGCTGCGGACCAACATGGATGCGGGCCATGGCGGCGCCGCCGGGCGGTTCGACCGGCTGGACGAGGTCGCCCTCGTCTACCTCTTTGCCCTGAGAACGGTTGGCCGCGCCGGCTGAGGCGTGGCCATTCACAGGGGAAGAGCGAGCCTTTCCCCACGGACATTTGCGCGGCGGACGGCTTCCGGCTATCCAGAGCGCGCTGTCGATCGACATGCGAGTGAGGGGGCGGCTCCGCGCATTTAAAGGCATGCTGTGATGGGCCGTCTGGATCGCTACATCTTCTCCACGGCGGCTGTCGCCTTCCTGGGGGTCGTGGTCGTGCTCGCCGGGATGATCTGGGCGACGCAGGCACTGCGCCAGCTCGACCTGGTGACCAGCCAGGGCCAGACCATCATCGCCTTCATCGCCATCACCAGCCTCACCATGCCGACCCTGGTGCTGGTGATCGCGCCCGCCGCTCTGTTCATCGCCACCGCCTACACGCTGCTGAAGCTCAACGGCGACAGCGAGATCGTGGTGATGGCGGCCGCCGGCATGGGGCCGTGGCGCCTGCTGCGCCCGCTCATCCTGCTGGCGATTCTCGTCTCCCTGTTCTGCTCCTCCCTCGCCGTCCACGTGGTGCCGGCCAGCCTCACCAGCTTCCGCGAGCAGGTGACGAAGGTGCGCGCGGACGTGGTGTCCTTCGTCGCCCAGCCCGGCCGCTTCGTGAACCTGACGCAGGGCCTCGTCTTCCACGTGCGCGAGCGCTCCGCCAACGGCGTGATGCGCGGCATCTTCATCAATGACGCCCGCGAGAAGGAGGTTTCCACCTACCTCGCGGATCGCGGCCAGATCGTCGAGAGCAAGGCCGGCATCTTCCTGGTGCTGGAGAACGGCTCCATTCACCGGCGTGGCGGCGACCTCTGGAAGACCGAGGCGACGCCCCAGCCGACGCCCGAGGAGGCCCGCGCCGCCGCCCGTGCCAAGCTCGCCGCCCAGAACGGGGGGGGACAGGCCACCAAACCCGCCGATTCGTCCGCGCCCGCCCCGGCGGCTCCCGCAACCCCGGCCGGTGACCAGAAGCAGGGACGCTCCGACAGCAAGGCCGCCAATTCCTCGGTGGTGGAGTTCCAGCGCTACGCCTTCGATCTGTCGTCGCTGGCGCCGGACAACAAGGGCGTGGACATCAAGCCCATGGAGCGGCCGCTGTCCTATGTGATGAACCCGCCGGCCGAGGACATGTATGTCCGCTTTTTCCCCGGACGATATCGGGAGGAGCTGCACAAGCGCCTCTCGGCGGGGCTCTATCCCATGGCCTTCTTCGCCATCGCCGCCGCGGCGCTGGCCCAGCCGCGCACCACCCGCCAGAGCCGGGGCGCGGCGCTCACCTCCATCATCCCCGCCATGGGGCTGGTGCAGATCGGCAATTTCGCCATCGCCGGTCAGTTGAAGGCCAACGCCGCCGCGGTGCCGCTGATCTATGCGCTGCCCATCGTCACCGTCATCATCTGCGCCATGGTGCTCCAGGGCTGGATCCGCCTCGCCCCGCCGGCGGCGCTGACGGCGCTCGGCGCCTCCATCCGCGCGCGATTCTCGCGGCGGGCAGCGGCCTGACGATGATCGGACGCATCCTCGGCTTCTATTTCGCGCGGCGCTTCGCGCACGCAGTGGCGGTCATCTTCCTGTCCTGCGTCACGCTGATCGTGCTCGTGGACTTCCTGGAGATGGCCCGGCGCACGGCGGACCGCGAGCAGGTGACGGTGAGTCTTCTCGCCCTGCTCACCCTCTACCGCGCCCCCGCCTTCACCGAGCAACTCCTGCCCTTCGCCGTGCTGTTCGGCGGCATGGTCACCTTCGTCATCCTGTCCCGCCGGCTCGAACTGGTGGTGGCGCGGGCGGTGGGGCTTTCGGTCTGGCAGTTCATCACCCCGCCGGTTCTGGTGGCCTTCCTGGTGGGCGTCTTCGCCACCTGCGTGTTCAACCCCATCTCTGCCGACTTCAAGGAGCGGGCCAACCAGATCGAGGGCGACATCTTCGCCAGCGGCGGCGGCACCCCCGGCTTTACCCAGGGGAAGAAAGACTTCTGGATTCGCCAGCAGAGCGTGGACGGCCAATCCATCATCCAGGCGCAGTCCTCCCGCCAGGGCGGCCGCGTGCTGTCGGGCGTGGTGATTTTCGAGTTCGATCCGGCCGGGAACTTCATGGAGCGTGTGGAGGCGAAATCTGCAACCTTGGGAGATGGTGCATGGATTCTTACCGGCGCCAAGGTGCTCGTTCCGGGCCTCGACCTTGCTTCCTATGATACCTACCTGATCGCCACGAAGCTGGACCCGAAGCAGATCCAGGATTCGCTGATCGCCCCGGAAACCGTGTCGTTCTGGCAACTCCCGTCGGCTATTCGCAGTGCAGAACAATCCGGCTTCGGCGCGGAAAAATACCGCTTGCAGCTCCAGAGCCTTCTCGCAAAGCCGTTTCTGCTGGTGGCAATGGTCCTCATTGCCGCGGTCGTGGGCCTCCGCGTGTTCCGCTTCGGCGGGGTGGGCCAGACGATTCTCGGTGGCGTGCTTGCGGGCTTTCTGCTTTATGTTGGGACCAAGCTCGCCGAGGATCTTGGTGAGGCTGGAATCGTTCATCCCGTTGCTGCTGCGTGGTTTCCTGCAGTGACCGGGATTTTGTTGGGGGCGCTCATTCTGTTGCACCGGGAGGACGGATGACGGTCGGGCATCCCCCCGCCGTAGGGATGACTGCCAAGGGCCTTCGCGCAGCTGCGCGGGGAACGGGTGGTCGCGCGTCTCGACGCGCCTCCTCGGCTGCCGCCTTCAGCTTGATCTTTGCCGGCCTCGTCGCCCTCCTCGCGCCGATGGGGAGCGCCCGTGCGCAGACCGCTCAGCCTGCCGCCAGCCAGAACACGGCGCCGGGCAGCAATCTCCTCGCCGCGCGCCAGCTCGACCCGAACCAGAAGATGCTGGTGACGGCCGACCAGCTTGAATACGACTACCAGAAGGACACCGTCGCGGCGGTCGGCAACGTCCAGATCTATTACGACGGCTCCTCCCTCGAGGCGCACCGCGTGGTGCTGGACCGCAAGGCCAACACCCTGCGCGCGGAAGGCAATGCCCGCCTCAAGGACAAAGATGGCAAGATCATCACCGCCGACACCCTGCAGCTGACGCAGGACTTCAAGCAGGGCTTCATCGATTCCCTGCGCCTCGACACGCCGGACAACACCCACTTCGCCGCCATCCGCGCCGACCGGACCGATGGCAACATCACGGTGTTCCAGAACGGCATCTACACGGCCTGCGAGCCGTGCAAGGACGACCCTTCCAAGCCGCCGCTGTGGCAGATCAAAGCCAAGAAGATCATCCACAACGACGACGAGAAGATGGTCTATTACGAGGACGCCTGGGTCGAGTTTTTCGGCCTGCCGGTGGCCTATTTCCCGTACATGTCGTCGCCGGACCCGACGGTGAAGCGCAAGACCGGCTTCCTCATGCCGGAGTTCTTCTCCTCCAGCCAGATCGGCTACGGCGTCGCCGTTCCCTTCTTCTGGAACATCGCGCCCGACCGCGACCTGACCCTGACCCCCGCCTTCCTGACCCAGCAGGGCGTGCTGATGCAGGGCGAGTGGCGCCAGCGCCTGATCAACGGCAGCTACACCATCCGCGCCGCCGGCATCGTGCAGCAAAACCCGCAGGACTTCATCACCACGTCCAACGGCATCACCGAGATCCTGCCCGGCTATCGCCAGGACCGCGGCTCGGTGGACAGCTCCGGCGCCTTCGCTCTGAACAAGTTCTGGACCTTCGGCTGGGACGGCACCATCGTCTCCGACCGCACCTTCCTGCGCGACTACAACCTGATCCCGGACACCACCACCACCAAGACCTCCACCGTCTACCTGACGGGCCAGGGCGACCGGTCCTATTTCGACCTGCGCGGCCTCTACTTCCTCGGCCTTGGCGTGACGGACGATCAGGCCCGCCAGCCCATCGTCGGCACGCTCAACTACGACAAGGTGTTCAACAACGCCCTGTGGGGCGGCGAGGCCGGCTTCAAGGTGAACCTCACCAGCCTGACCCGCCAGCAGGCCGACTTCATCGGCACCTCCGAACTCACCTCCGCCATCGGCAGCGTCGGCGTGCCCACCGGCGCGTGCACCCTGTGGAGCCCGAACGCCAAGGAATGCCTGCTGCGCGGCGCGCCGGGCGACTACACGCGCCTGTCCGGCGACGTCTACTGGAAGAAGACCATCACCGATCCCCTCGGCCAGCAGTGGACGCCGTTCGTCACGGCGCGGGTGGACGTGGCCTCGGTCAACACCTCCTACCTGCCCGCCAGCTACCAGTTCGGCCCCACCTTCCCCGGGCAGAACCCGCTCCAGTCCGGCAGCGACGACCTCATCCGCGCCATGCCTGCGGTCGGTCTCGACTACAAGTATCCCTTCATCTCGGCCGAGAGCTGGGGCACCCAGACCATCGAGCCCAGGGCGCAGGTCATCATCCGCCCGAACGAGAGCAACATCGGCAAGTTCCCGAACGAGGACGCCCAGAGCCTGGTGTTCGACGACACCAACCTGTTCGAGGTGAACAAGTATTCCGGCTACGACCGGGTCGAGGGCGGCAGCCGCCTGAACCTCGGCGTGACCTACACCGCTGCCATCAACGGCGCGGGCCTGTTCACCGCCGTGGTCGGCCAGTCCTACAACCTGTTCGGCAAGAACTCCTACGCCTACGGCGACATGGCCAACACCGGCCTCGAATCGGGCCTCGAGACCTCGGCCTCGGACTACATCGCCAAGTTCGGCTACTCGCCCACCAAATATCTCGAATTCGTGACCCGCTTCCGCTTCGACGAGCAGAACTTCTCCATGCAGCGCTTCGAGCTGCAGGCGCGGGCCGAGATCGACAGGTTCAATATCGCCGTCACCTACGGCCGCTACGAGGCCCAGCCGCTGCTCGGCTATTACGACCCGCGCGAGGGCATCTACACCAACGCCTCCTACAAGCTGAACGACAACTGGGCCATCCGCGGCGCCCTGCGCTACGACTTCGCCGCGGGCGAGGTGGACTATACCCTCGTCGGCCTCAGCTACATCGACGACTGCTTCACCCTCGCCCTGAACTACATCTCCGACTACACCCTCAACGGCCCCAACGCGCCGCCGGTGACAAAGGTGATGTTCCGCATCGGCCTGCGCACCCTTGGCGAAGGTGGCTTCTCCACCAGCTTCGGCTCTGAATCCTCGAATTGATGCCGGCTGCGGCGGCGAACGTTACGGCCACGCTCGCGAAGCCGCATTGCCGCCACAGGATGAAGACAAAAGTCGCAGGCAGCCCCCGGACAGGACCATGCCGCTCGTACGCCTTCTTCTCCTCGCCATCGCCCTCCTCGTGCCCGTGCTCACCTTGGGTACGCCGGCGCTTGCGCAGCAGGTCGTGGTCATCGTCAACGGCGATCCGATCACGAACTACGACGTCTCGCAGCGCCAGCTCCTCCACAGCCTCATCGAGCGCAAGCCCATCGGCGCAAAGGAAGCCCTGGAAGAGCTGATCGACGAGCGGCTCAAGATCCAGCAGGCCAGCCGCCTGAAGCTCGACGTGGATCAGAAGGACGTGGACCGCATGTTCGCCTCGGTGGCCGAGCGGTCGGGCCGCACGCCCGAGCAATTGTCCTCCGGTTTCAAGCAGCAGGGCCTCGACGACCGCACCTTCAAGCAGAAGCTGCTCGCCGATTATGTCTGGGGCCAGTATGTCCGCGCCCGTTCCGGCACGGTGAACATCCGCGATGCCGACGTGATCGCCGCCTTGCAGAAGCGTGGCGAGACCCAATTGGTCGCCACCGAATACACCCTCATGCCCATTGTCTTCGTGGTGCCGCGCAACGCCAGCACGCATCAGGCGCGACTGGCCGAGGCCAACGCCCTGCGCGCCCGCTTCACCGATTGCGACAGCGGCGCCCAGATGGTGAAGTCCATGAAGGAGGTGGTGGTGCGCCCCAAGGTGACGCGCCTGTCCTCCGAAGTCCCCGCCCAGCTCAAGCAGATCCTGGACAAGACCGAAATCGGCCGGCTCACGCCGCCAGAGGTCGCCCAGGCCGGGGTCGAGACCTTCGCCATGTGCGGCAAGCGGGAGGTGCGCGGCGAGAGCTCGCAGAAGCGCGAGATCAAGGACGAGCTGACCACCAGCCAGTTCACCGCCGAATCGAAGAAGTTCATCGCCGAGCTGCGCAAGCAGGCCCTGATCCAATACCGTCGCTGATCCGCGCGGCGGGACTTCGCGCCAGTTCCCGCGTGCTATGGTCGGCCCGCGCTCGCACCCGGCGCAGAACCGTACTGCTGACGAATCGCTGATGCCCGCCGTCTCTCCCCTTGTTCTCGCCCTCGGCGATCCGGCCGGCATCGGCCCCGACGTCACGCTCGCCGCCTTCCTGCGCCGTCGCGCGGCAGGTGACGCGGCAGGTGGCGCGACAGGCGGCACCGCGGCCGTCCCGGCCTTCATCGTCGCCGGCGATCCCGCCGCGCTCGCCGCCCGCGCCGACCTCCTCGGCCTCGACGTGCCGCTTGTCGAGACGACACCCGAGGGCGCAGTCGCGCACTTTGCCAATGCCCTGCCGGTGCTCCCCGCCGGCCCTGCCTTCACCGGCCGGCCCGGCCGGCCAGACGCGTCCTCCGCCGCTTGCGTGGAGGCGAGCCTTGAGGCCGCCCTCGGCCTCGTGACAGCCGGGCGGGCCCCCGCCCTCGTCACCAATCCGCTCGCCAAGTCTGTGATGTACGAGGCGGGCTTTCCCTTTCCCGGCCATACTGAATGGCTCGCCGACCGCGCCGCCGCGCCAGGCCGGGCAGCGCCGCATCCGGTGATGATGATCTGGTCGGAGCAGCTCGCGGTGGTGCCGGCCACGATCCACGTGCCCTATGCCGAGGTGCCCGGCCTTCTCACCGTTGACCTGCTGGTGGAGACCGGCCGCATCGTCGCCCGCGACATGGCACGGCGCTTCGGCATCACCCGCCCCCGCCTCGCCTTCTGCGGCCTCAATCCCCACGCAGGCGAAGAGGGCACGCTGGGCGGCGAGGACGAGGCCATCGTGCGGCCGGCTGTGGAGGCGCTGAAGCGCGAGGGCATCCTCGCCACCGGCCCCCTGCCCGCCGACACCATGTTCCATCCCGAAGCGCGGGCGCGCTATGACGTGGCGGTGGGCATGTATCACGATCAGGTTCTGATCCCGGCCAAGACCCTCGCCTTCCACGATGGGGTGAACGTGACCCTCGGTCTGCCCTTCATCCGCACCTCGCCGGACCACGGCACGGCCTTCGACATCGCCGGCACGGGCCGGGGCGATCCCTCCAGCCTGATCGCCGCCCTGCGGCTCGCCCGCCGCCTCGCCGACGCCGAGAGGGCGACGAGCCAAGCCCCGGCTCCTGCACTGGCGCGCGCATGAGCGCGCTCGACGATCTGCCGCCGCTGCGCGACGTCATCCGCAAGCACGGCCTCTCCGCGCAGAAGTCGCTGGGGCAGAACTTCCTGCTGGATCTCAACCTCACCGGCCGCATCGCCCGCGCCTCCGGGCCGCTGGAAGATGTGACGATTGTGGAGGTCGGCCCCGGTCCGGGCGGCCTCACCCGCGCGCTGCTGGCTCTGGGGGCGAAGCGCGTCATCGCCATCGAGCGCGACCGGCGGTGCATGGATGCGCTGGCCGAGGTCGCTGACCACTATCCGGGCCGGCTGGAGGTCATCGAGGGCGATGCCCTCAAGGTGGACGTGCGCCCCCTCCTCGGCGAGGGCGAGGCGCGGGTGGTGGCGAACCTGCCCTACAACATCGCCACCGTGCTGCTGGTGGGCTGGCTCTCCACGGACCCGTGGCCGCCGTGGTTCTCGTCCCTTACCCTCATGTTCCAGAAGGAAGTGGCGGAGCGCATCGTGGCCGAGCCGGGCTCCAAGGCCTACGGCCGCCTCGCGGTGCTGGCCGGCTGGCGCACCAAGGGACGGATCGCCTTCGACGTCGCCCCCTCGGCCTTCGTGCCGCCGCCCAAGGTGACGTCCTCGGTGATCCACCTCGTGCCGCGCGCGGAGCCCCTGCCCTGCGCGCTGTCCGCTCTGGAGAAGGTGACGGAAGCCGCCTTCGGCCAGCGCCGCAAGATGCTGCGCCAGAGCCTGAAGACCCTTGGCGTCGATGCGATGGCCCTGCTCGCCGCCGCCGGCGTGGAGGAAACCGCCCGCGCCGAGGAAATCGACGTCGCCGGCTTCGTCCGGCTGGCCAACGCCTTCTCCGAAGGCATCGGCCGTCCGTTCGGCGCGCTGTCCGCGCTCAAGTGAGATGATGCGGCGGCGCTACTCCGCCGCCTCCACCCGCGCCGGATCATAGTTGAGGATGGGGGCGAGCCAGCGCTCGGCCTCCGCCACGGTCCAGCCCTTGCGCTTCGCGTAATCCTCCACCTGATCACGCTCGATGCGGCCGACACCGAAATAGGCGCTCTGGGGGTGGGCGAAATAGAGGCCGGACACCGCCGCCCCCGGCCACATGGCGAAGCTCTCGGTGAGGTGGATGCCCGCCTTGTGGGTGGCGTCCAGCAGCTCGAAGATCGTCGCCTTTTCCGTATGGTCCGGCTGGGCCGGGTAGCCCGGCGCCGGACGGATGCCGCGGTAGCGCTCGGCGATGAGGTCGTCATTGGGGAGCGCCTCGTCGGCCGCATAGCCCCACAGCCTGGTGCGCACCAGATGGTGCAGCCGCTCGGCGAAGGCCTCGGCGAGGCGGTCGCACAGGGCCTTGAGCAGGATGGCGGAATAATCGTCGTTGGCCGCCTTGAAGGCCGCGACCCGGTCCTCCTCGCCGATGCCCGCCGTCACCGCGAAGCCACCCACATAGTCGGCGACGCCGCTCTCCAGCGGGGCCACGAAATCCGCCAGCGCCAGATTATGCCGCCCTTCCCGCCGCGCAAGCTGCTGGCGCAGGGTGTGCAGGGTGGCGAGCGGGGTCTTGCGGCTGTCGTCGCGGAACAGGAGGATGTCGTCGCCCACCGCATTGGCCGGCCAGAAGCCCACCACGGCGCGGGCCGTCACCCACTTCTCCGAGACCATCTTCTGCAACATGGCCTGCGCGTCGGCGAACAGCGCGCGCGCCGGCTCGCCCACCACCGCGTCCTCCAGGATCGAGGGATAGCGCCCGGTCAGCTCCCAGGACTGAAAGAAGGGCGTCCAGTCGATATAGGGCACGAGGTCGGAGAGGTCGTGGTCCTCGATCACATGGGTGCCGAGGAAGGAGGGCTTTTCCGGCGCGTGGGCCGAGAAATCCAGCTTCAGGGCGTTCTCGCGCGCCTTGGCGAGCGTCAGGCGCTGCTTGTTGGCGTCGGCGCGGGCGTGGGCCTCGGCGAGCTTCGCATATTCCGCGCGCACGTCGGCCACATAGGCGCCGCGCGTCTCGGCATTGAGCAGGTTGGAGACCACGCCCACCGCGCGGCTCGCGTCGGTGACATAGACCGCCTGACCGCGGTCATAGCGCGGCGCGATCTTCACCGCCGTGTGGACCCGCGAGGTCGTGGCGCCGCCGATGAGGAGCGGCACCGAAAATCCCTCGCGCTCCATCTCGGAGGCGACGTTCACCATCTCGTCCAGCGAAGGGGTGATGAGGCCGGAAAGGCCGATCACGTCCACCTTCTCGTCCTTGGCCACCTGCAGGATCTTCTGCGTGGGCACCATCACGCCGAGGTCGATGACCTCGTAATTGTTGCACTGGAGCACGACGCCCACGATGTTCTTGCCGATGTCGTGGACATCGCCCTTCACCGTCGCCATCAGCACCTTGCCGGCGGCCGAGGCGGAGGTGACGCCCATCTCCTCCTTTTCCTTCTCCATGAAGGGCATGAGATAGGCCACCGCCTGCTTCATCACGCGGGCGGACTTCACCACCTGGGGCAGGAACATCTTGCCGGCGCCGAACAGGTCGCCGACCACGTTCATGCCGGACATCAGCGGGCCTTCGATGACGTGCAGCGGGCGCGCCACCTGCTGGCGGGCCTCCTCCGTGTCGGCCTCGACGAAATCGGTGATGCCGTTGACGAGGGCATGGGCAAGGCGCTTGTCCACCGGCCAGGTGCGCCAGGCGAGGTCGGCCTCCTTCTTCTCCTTGCCGGCGGCGCCCCTGAAGCCCTCGGCGATCTCCAGCAGGCGCTCGGTGGCGTCGGGACGGCGGTTCAGCACCACGTCCTCGCACGCCTCGCGCAGCTTGGGCTCGATCTCGTCATAGACGGCGAGCTGGCCGGCATTGACGATGCCCATGTCCATGCCCGCCTTGATGGCGTGATAGAGGAACACCGCGTGCATCGCCTCGCGCACCGGCTCGTTGCCGCGGAACGAGAAGGAGAGGTTGGAGACGCCGCCCGAAACATGGGCATAGGGCAGGCTCTGGCGGATGAAGCGGGTCGCCTCGATGAAGGCGACGCCATAGCCCGAATGCTCCTCTATGCCGGTGGCCACCGCGAAAATGTTGGGATCGAAGATGATGTCTTCCGGCGGGAAGCCCACCTGTTCGGTCAGGATGCGATAGGCGCGCTCGCAGATGGAGGTCTTCCGGGCATAGCTGTCGGCCTGCCCCTCCTCGTCGAAGGCCATCACCACCACGGCGGCGCCATAGGCGCGCACCAGCCGGGCCTTTTCCAGGAAGGCTTCCTCGCCCTCCTTGAGGGAGATGGAATTGACGATGCCCTTGCCCTGCAGGCGCTTCAGCCCCTGCTCGATGATCTCCCACTTGGAGCTGTCGACCATCACCGGCACCTTGGCGATGTCCGGCTCGGCGGCGACGAGGTTGAGGAAGGTGATCATGGCGGCCTCGCTGTCGAGGAGGCCTTCGTCCATGTTGATGTCGATCACCTGCGCGCCGCTCTCCACCTGGTCGCGGGCCACCGCGAGGGCGGCGGGGAAGTCGCCGTTGGTGACGAGCTTGCGGAAGCGGGCGGAGCCGGTGACGTTGGTGCGCTCGCCCACGTTCACGAAGGGGATCTGCGGCGTCAGCTCGAACGGCTCAAGGCCGGAGAGGCGCAGGCGCGGCTCCAGTTCCGGAACCTCGCGCGGCGCCTTGCCCTTCACCACCTCGGCGATGGCGCGGATGTGGGCAGGCGTGGTGCCGCAGCAGCCGCCCACCACGTTCACCAGGCCGGAGGCGGCGAACTCGCCGACAAGGGCCGCCATGGCCTCCGGGCTCTCGTCATACATGCCGAATTCGTTGGGCAGGCCCGCATTGGGATAGGCGCAGACGAGGGTGTCCGCCACCCGGCCGATCTCGGCGATGTGGGCGCGCATCTCGCGGGCGCCCAGCGCGCAGTTGAGGCCGATGGAGAAGGGCTTGGCGTGGCGCAGCGAATACCAGAAGGCGCTCGGCGTCTGGCCCGAAAGCGTGCGGCCGGAGAGATCGGTGATGGTGCCGGAGATCATCACCGGCAGCCGGAAGCCCCGCTCCGCGTAGAGCTTCTCGATGGCGAAGATGGCCGCCTTGGCGTTCAGCGTGTCGAAGATGGTCTCGACGAGAAGGATGTCGGCGCCGCCGTCCACGAGGCCGCGCGCCTGCTCGTGATAGGCGTCGGCCAGTTCGTCGAAGGTCACGGCCCGGAAGCCGGGGTCGTTCACATCCGGCGAGATGGAGGCGGTGCGGTTCGTCGGGCCGAAGGCGCCGGCCACGAAGCGGCGGCGGCCATCCTCCTTCTGCGCGATGTCGGCCGCCTCGCGGGCGAGCTTCGCGCTCTCGAAGTTCAGCTCATAGACGATCTCCTCCATGCCGTAGTCGGCCTGGGCGATGGAGGTGCCGGAGAAGGTGTTGGTCTCCACCATGTCCGCGCCGGCACGGAAATATTCGAGGTGGATGGCCCGAACTGCGTCCGGCTGGGTGAGGCTGAGAAGGTCGTTGTTGCCCTTCACGTCCCGCGGCCAGTCCTTGAACCGCTCGCCCCGATAGCCCGCCTCGTCCAGCTTCAGCTGCTGGATCATGGTGCCCATAGCCCCGTCGAGCACCAGGATGCGCTCGGCGGCGGCCTTGGCGAGATCGGCGAAGATGGTGTCGGCGTGGGTTGAAGAGGCGGTGTTCGGGGTGGTCGTGGGCGCGGTCATGGGGCGGTCTCGAGGCTCGGGGCGACGCGGTCGCGCGCCTCCGTGAGGGACAGGCCGGCGCACCGCGCCGGCGGGAATGGCGTCGCGCTCAGACCGCCATCGCCTGCACCGCCGGCGCTGCATCCGGGCGCAGCCCGAGCAGGTGGCAGATGGCGTAGACGAGGTCGGCGCGGTTCAGGGTATAGAAATGGATATCGGTGACACCGCGATCAACGAGGTCCGTCACCTGCTCCGCCGCCACGGCCGCGGCGATGAGCTTGCGGGTCTCGGGATCGTCGTCCAGCCCCTCGAACCGCTTCAGCAGCCACGCGGGCACACTCGCCCCGGTGCGGGTGGCGAAGTTCGACGCCTGCTTGAAGTTCGTCACCGGCAGCAGGCCGGGCAGGATGGGGATGTCGATGCCCCTGGCGCGCACCTTGTCGAGGTAGCGGAAATAGACGTCGTTCTCGAAGAAGAACTGGGTGATGGCGCGGGTGGCGCCGGCGTCCACCTTGGCCTTCAGATAATCGATGTCCGCATCGAGGCTGGCGCTTTCCGGGTGCTTCTCGGGATAGGCCGAGACCGACACCTCGAAATCGCCGATGCGGCGGATGCCTTCCACGAGGTCACAGGCATAGGGATAGCCGTCCGGATGCGGCTCGTATTTGGTGCCGACACCGGTCGCCGGATCGCCCCGCAGGGCGACGATGTGCTTCACGCCGGCATCCTTGTAGGCGCGCACCACGTCGTCGATCTCGGCCCGGCTGGCCCCGACACAGGTGAGGTGCGCTGCCGGATGAAGGTCCGTCTCCTTCACGATGCGCGCGACCGTCGCATGGGTGCGCTCACGCGTGGAGCCGCCCGCGCCATAGGTGACGGACACGAAGCTCGGGGACAGGGGCGCCAGCCGGTGGATGGAGGCCCAGAGGGTCTTCTCCATCTCCTCGGTCTTGGGCGGGAAGAACTCGAAGGAGACATTCACCGGCGGCCGGTCCATCTCCCGGCTGGCCCGCACGGGCGCCGCGGCGGGACTGGGAGCGGGGGTGGTCATCAGGCAATCTCCCTGTGGGCGAGGTCGGCGTCGGCCACCACGTAGCGCGGATCGCGGGCGAGCCAGAGCGAGACGGTGAGGCCGTCGCCGGCGCCACCATCGGGGGTGAGGGTATCAAAGGAAACGAGCTCAAGGCCCGCGGCGGCGAGCCAGCCCTCCACCGTCGCCCGGTCGAAGCCGAGGTGGCGGTGGGCATGGGCCTCGCGCAGGAATTCGAGGCCGTGGGGGGCGAAGTCCACCACCAGCAACCGGCCGCCCGGCGCCAGCACCCGCGCCGCTTCTTTCAGCGCGCGGCTGCCGTCGTCGAGATAGTGCAGCACCTGATGGACGATCACGGCGTCGAACGCGTCGCGCGGGACCGGGACGGCATAGATGTCACTCTGGCGCAGCAGGCAGTTGCGGACGCCCGCGCGCTCCAGATTGGCACGGGCGACGCCCAGCATGTCCGGGGAGAGATCGACCCCCATGCCGCGCTCGATGTCGGGCGCGAACAGCTCCAGCATCCGCCCCGTGCCGGTCCCAAGATCGAGCAGCGCGCGGACGGGCATACCCGCGAACGCACGGCGTACGGCGGCTTCCACCGCCGCCTCGGGCACATGCAGGCGGCGAATCTCGTCCCATTGGCGGGCATGGGCCGCGAAATAGCCCTGCGCGGCCGCGGCGCGGGCGGCGCGCACTGCCTCCAACCGCGCCCGATCGCCGACGAGAACCGGATCGTCCCGGTCGAGCAGGTCGAGCAGGCTCCGGGCGATTCGCCCGCCCGGCCCCTCCGACGCGCGGCGGTAGAAGACCCAGCTGGCCTCCCGGTGACGGTCCACCAGCCCGGCATCGGCCAGGAGCTTGAGGTGGCGGGAAATGCGCGGCTGCGACTGGCCAAGGATTTCAGTGAGATCGGAGACGGTGAGCTCAGCCTCCCCCAGCACCGCGACGAGACGCAGGCGCGTATCCTCCCCGGCGGCCTTGAGGCCCTCGAGGACGGCGGCGAAGGAGGAAGCTGCGGGCGCAGGCCGATCTGACATAAAGATATCTTTATATCCTTACCGACAGGCATTCAAGCCCGCGACCTATGCCCCGCGCGCCACAGTGCGATCACGATCGCGAGCCACCGGGAATCTCGCATTGCCGGGGATCTCTTGCAGGCCTAAAGGCGTTTCAGGACAAGAGCTGCAAAGCTGGAACAAGTTACCGCCGGACGGGCCAAATTTTTCCGCGACCCGTTTCCAATTTCGTCACGTTTCACGGTTAACACCTCAAGCATGACCCTTCGCAACACCCTCCTCGCCGCCGTCGGCGCGTGCGTTCTTGCCGCTCCGGCCTTCGCTCAGGGGCCGTACGGTGGCCCGAACTACAGCCTGCCCGGCGGGCAGCAGGACGATGCTACCGGCACGCTCCCGCCCGCGCCTGTCGGTGGCTATGGCGAGGCGCCTCCCGGCTATTCGGACCCCTATGCGCGCCAGCAGGCTCCGGTGCGCCGCGATCAGGTGGAGCGCACGGAGCTTCCCGCGCCGGGTCAGCCCTATCCCCAGCAGGCCTATCCCCAGCCGGCGCAGCAGGGCTATCCGCAGCCCGCGCCCGGCGGCCCTGTTGCGGTGGCCCCCGATTCCGGTCCCTACCCGACCGCCGTTCCGGCGCAGGGTCAGCAGGCCTATGGCGGCCAGCCGGTCTACAATTCCGCGCCCGACCTCTACGGTCGCCAGGCGACCCCCACCGCCTACGAGCCCCAGCAGCCGGCCTATGGCCAGCAGCAGCCCGGCTATTCCGGCTCCGGCCGCGGCGCGGTGGATCAGGATGCGCTCTATGCCAGCCTGAACAACGCGCCGGCTCCGGCGGGTACGTACGGCCCCAACTCCGCCGTGGTGCCCGGCACCACCGAGGCGCCGTCCGGCCCCCGCATCGAGAATGTCGATCCGACCGAGCCCGTGCCCGAGCGCTTCCGCCGCCAGACGGTGGATTACGTGACCACCCAGCCGGCCGGCACCATCGTCATCGATACGCCGAACACCTACCTCTACTTCGTTCTCGGCGGCGGCAAGGCCGTCCGCTACGGCATCGGCGTGGGTCGCGAAGGCTTCACCTGGGCCGGCACCGAGAAGATCACCGCGAAGAAGGAATGGGCCGACTGGCGCCCGCCGTCCGAGATGATCCAGCGCCAGCCCTACCTGCCGCGCTTCATGGCCGGTGGCCCGGGCAATCCGCTCGGCGCCCGCACCATGTATCTCGGCGGCACCGTCTACCGCATTCACGGCACCAACGAGCCGCAGACCATCGGCAAGTTCGTGTCGTCCGGCTGCTTCCGCATGCTGAACGCGGACGTGGAAGACCTCTACGACCGTGCCAAGGTGGGCACCAAGGTGGTGATTCTCCCCAAGGGCAGCTCGGCCCCCCAGGCCAATGCCGCTCCGGCACCGGTTTCCACCGCTTCGGCCGGCAAGCCCGCAGCCCAGCGCTGAGCGCTGAGCGCAGAGCCCCCCCACGGGGAAAAGACCTGACCGAAACGGCCCGGCCCACGCCGGGCCGTTTTGCGTTTGAGGGCCGTTCGGCCTCGGTCTTGGGCTCCGCAATCTGCCGGAGCCCAAGACCACTGTGCGTGACGTTCCGCTTCGATATGATGGCCCCGCAGCGATCAAGCTGACAGGAGAGGCCCATGTCCACGCCTGCATCTGCGCCCACCCCCGCTTCCGCCGTCGCCGACCAGCTGCACGCCATACGCGCGAGCTGGGGCTGGTTCGCGGTGCTCGGCATCGCCTTCATCGTGCTCGGCTTCGTCGCCCTCGCCCATGTGCTCGCCTCCACGGTCGTCACCGTCCTCTATGTGGGCGCGCTGATTCTGGTGGGCGGCGTGGTGCAGGTCATCCACGCCTTCCGGGTGCAGGGCTGGGGACGCTTCTTCTACTGGCTGCTGGCGGGTCTGCTCTACGTCGTGGCCGGCGGCCTGATGATGTACAACCCGCTGCTCGGCGCCGGCGTGCTCACGCTGATGATCGGCGTGGCGCTCGCCGTCGAGGGCATCTTCCGCGTCTTCGCCGGCTTCGGCTCCCAGCATGGCAAGGGCTGGGGCTGGATCGTGGTGTCCGGCATCGTCACCCTGCTTTTGGGACTCATCATCATCGCCCGCTGGCCGGTGAACTCCGTCTACATCCTCGGCCTGTTCCTCGGCGTGGACCTCATCGTCAACGGCGTCGGCACGCTGATGTTCGGCCTCGCCCTGCGCGACAAGAAGAACTGAGTCGCGGCGCACCATCCGAGACGAAAAACCGCCCCGCCCGTCCGCGGCGGGGGCGTTGCCGGGAACGGGCGAGGCGGACGGCCCCGGGGGGCGTCGGGGCGCGTCTTGATTCAGTCGAAGGGCATCATTCCGCCGGCTGCGGCAGGGCGGACGGCGTGGTCTCCTCGTCCGTCACCTTCACGCGGAACCAGGTGGCGTAGAGCGCTGGCACCACCAGCAAAGTGAGCACGGTCGCCACCAACAGGCCGCCCATGATGGTGACGGCCATCGGCCCCCAGAACACGCTCTCCGCCAGCGGGATCATGCCGAGCACGGCGGCCAGCGCCGTGAGCACCACGGGCCGCGCCCGGCGCAGGGTCGCCTCGACGATGGCGCGGTGGGGTGTCGCCCCGTCGCGGATATCGTGGTCGATCTGGTCCACCAGGATCACCGTGTTGCGCATGATCATGCCGGCCAGCGCGATGAGCCCGAGCAGCGCCACGAAGCCGAACGGCCGATGCGCGATGAGCAATGCCGCCGCCGCGCCGATGAGGCCGAGGGGCGCCGTCGCCAGCACCAGGGCAAGGCGCGAGAAGCTCTGCAGCTGGATCATCAGCAGCGTGAGCATGACGATGATCATCACCGGGAACACCGCCGCCAGCGAGGCATTGGCCTTGGCGCTTTCCTCGATGGAGCCGCCGGTCTCGATGCGATAGCCGGGCGGCAGCTCGGCCTTGAGCTGCGCCAGCTTGGGCAGGAGGCGGGTGGTCACGTCAGGCGGCTGCACGCCGTCCCGCACGTCGCCGCGCACGGTGAGCACGAGGTCGCGGTCGCGCCGCCAGAGGATCGGCTCCTCATGGGCGTAGCCGATGCGCGCCACCTGTCCGAGCGGCACGGCCAGCCCGTTGCGGGTGGTCACGGTGAGAGCGGCGAGGTGTTCGAGGTCCACCCGCTCCTCCGGCACGGCCCGCGCCATCACGTCGATGAGCAGGTTGCCCTCGCGCAGCTGGGTGATGGCATAGCCCTGAAGCAGGGTCTGCAGCGTCTCGGCGATATCGCGCGGCGAGGTGCCGAGCGCCCGGGCGCGGTCCTGATCGACGGTGAGGGTGATGGACTTGACCTGCTCGCCCCAATTGAGGTGCGGGTCGATCATGTCCGTATCGGAGGCCATGACCAGGCGCACCTTCTCAGCGATGTCGCGCACCGCGATGGGGTCCGGCCCCACCACGCGGAACTGCACCGGGAAGCCCACCGGGGGGCCGAACACGAAGCGGTCCACGCGCACCCGCGCTTCCGACAGCGCACCCTCGGCCAGCTCCGCGTCGAGCCGGGCCTTCAGCCGCTCGCGGGCCGCCACGTCCTTCGCCACGATGACGATCTGCGCGAAGTTCGGATTGGGCAGCACCGGATTGAGGCCGAGCCAGAAGCGGGGCGCGCCACGGCCCACATAGGTGGTGCTGGTAGCGACGTCGGGGTCCTCGCCCACGAGAGCCTCCGCCTTCTTCGCCGTCGCCTCGGTGACGGTGATGGAGGTGCCTTCGGGCAGGCGGATCTCCAGGAACAGCTCCGGCCGTGTGGAGGTGGGGAAGAACTGCTGCTGCACGAAGCCGAAGGCCACCACGGACCCGGCGAACATCACGACGGTCGTGCCGATCACCATGAAGCGGTGGCGCAGGCAGAATTCCAGCGTCCCGCGCAGCATGCGGTAGAGCCGGCCGTCGTGCATCTCGTGATGCCCGCCCGCCTTCTTCATGTCCGGCAGCAGCACGGTGCCAAGATAGGGCGTGAAGATCACCGCCACGAACCACGAGGCGATGAGCGCGATGCCCACCACCCAGAAGATGCCGCCGGCATATTCGCCCGAGGACGACTTGGCGAAGCCAACGGGGAGGAAGCCCGCCGCCGTCACCAGCGTGCCGGTGAGCATGGGAAAGGCGGTGGAGGTCCAGGCGAAGGTGGCGGCCGACATCCGGTCCCAGCCCTCCTCCATCTTCACCACCATCATCTCGATGGCGATGATGGCGTCGTCCACCAGCAGGCCGAGGGCGATGATGAGCGCGCCCAGGGTGATGCGGTGCAGGTCCATGCCCGCCGAGAACATGATGAGGAAGACGATGGCGAGCACCAGCGGCACCGAGAGCGCCACCACGATGCCGGTGCGGAAGCCCAGCGACAGGAAGCTCACCACCAGAACGATGACGAGGGCTTCGAGGAAGGTCTTCAGGAACTCGCCCACCGATTCGCCGACGATGTGCGGCTGATCGGCCACCTGCGTCACGTCGATGCCGTGGGGCAGCTCGGCGGTGGCCTCGGCCATGGCGGCCTTAAGCCCCTCGCCCAGCGTGAGGATGTTGGCACCCTGCGCCATGGACACGCCAATGCCCAGCGCCGGCAGCCCGTGCTGGCGCATGAGGAAGGCGGGCGGGTCCTCATAGCCGCGCCGGACGGTGGCGATGTCGCCGAGGCGCAGCAGCGCGCCGTTCACCGCCACCGGCACCTCGGCGATGGCCTCGACGCCGGTGAAGGCGCCGGTGACGCGCAAATTGATGCGGTCGGAGCGGGTATCCACCGCGCCGCCCGCCACCACCGCATTCTGCCGCGCCACGCTGTCGAACAGCTGCTGCGGGGTGATGCCGAGATTGGCGAGGCGGGCGTGGGAGAACTCGATGTAGATCTTCTCCGGCCGCTCGCCGATGAGGTCCACCTTCTCCACGTTGGGCACGCGGAGCAGGCGCTGGCGGATGAGTTCCGCCTGCCGCTTCAGCTCGGCCGGCGCCGCGCCCTGCCCGCTCAGGATGTAGAGGGCGGAATAGACGTCGCCATACTCGTCGTCGAAGCCCGGCCCGATGACGCCGGCGGGAAGGTCGCCGCGCACGTCGGAGACCTTCTTGCGCACCTGGTACCAGAGGTCCTTCACTTCCTTCGCCGGCGTGTTGTCCCGCAGGAACACCTGAACGAAGGAGACGCCGGGGCGCGAATAGCTCTCCACCCGGTCGAGGTGCGGCAGGGATTGCAGCTTCTTCTCGATGGGATCGGCCACCTGCGCCTGCATCTCGGAGGCGGTGGCGCCGGGCCACGCGGCCTGCACCACCATGACCTTGATGGTGAAGGACGGGTCCTCAGCGCGGCCGAGATTGAAATAGGAATAGGCCCCCGCGGCGCCGAGCAGCAGGATGGCGAACAGGGTCAGCGCGCGATGGGTGATGGCCCAGCGCGAAAGGTTGAAGCGCGAGGCGCCGTCCGGGGAAGAGCCGGCGGTGCTCACGGCCGCTGCTCCGCCAGGGTGGAAGCGCTGGCCGGTGCCTGTGCGCGACGGGTTTCGACCGACGGCAGGCGCTCGGCGACCTCGGTCACGGAGGGGGCCTGAACGGTGCGCACCTTCTGGCCGGGCAGCAGCGTCTGGACGCCCAGGATGACCACCGCATCCCCCGGCGCGACACCGCCGGAGAGCAGCACCTCGTCGCCGGTATAGGCGGCGATCTCCACCGGACGGGCGACGATGGCATGGGTCGCGCCATCCACCACGAACACCTGTGGGCCGTGGCCGCGATCGATGAGCGCGGAGAGCGGCAGGCGCGCCACCTGCTGCTGGTCCTTGGGGCGGAGCGTCACGGTCGCCGTCATGCCCAGTGCCACGGTCTCGTCCGCCCCGTCCAGCGTGAAGCGGGCGGGATAGGTGCGGGAGGTGGCGTCAGCCTGCGGCGACAGCTCCCGCAAGCGGGCGGGAATGCGCCGGCCGGGATCGGCCCAGAGGGAGACGACCGCATCGGCCGTGCGGGCGTCGGCGAGGGCGGTTTCGGGAAGGGAGACCAGCGCTTCCTTCTCGTCGAGGCGGGCGACACGCACGATGGTCTGGCCGGAGGCCACCACCTGCCCCGGCTCGGCCGAGGTCGCGACAACGACGCCGGCCGCATCGGTGACGAGGTCGGCATAGGACAGGCGGTTCTCCGCCAGCTCCAGCGAACGCTTGGCCCGTTCGAGGCGGCCGACGGCCTCGTCCTTGGCGAGGGACTTGCGGTCGAGGTCGGCGTTGGAGGCAGCGCCCTTGGCGGTGAGCGCGCGATAGCGGGTGTCCTCGGTGGTGGTCTGGGCGAGGTTGGCGGTGGCCGCCTGCATCTCCGCCTTGGCGCTTTCCAGCTCCAGCTTGAGGTCTTCCCTGTCGAGGCGCGCCACCACGGTGCCGGGCTCGATGCGGTCGCCCACCTCCACCAGCCGCTGCACCACCTTGCCGCCCACCCGGAAGGCGAGGTCGATCTCGCGGCGGGCGCGGACCACGCCGACGAAGCTCTTCTGCGTCTGCCGCGGCCGGAAGCTCACGGTCGTGACCTGCACCGGCCGGGCGAGCGTGGCTTCCCGGGAGGCGGGAGCCTCGCCGGCGTTGGCCGGGTTTTCCTGCCCGCAGCCGGCAATGAGCAAGGCGGACCCGGCAAGGAGCAGCGCGGCCATCCCCTTCAGGTGGCGGCCGGATCGGATCGGAACGGCGAGGCGGGGCATGGGACGATCCTGTGGCTCGGGCCTGCGGAATACGAACTTAACACTGACGATTTTCGTCGATCATCACTTTTACGGCGCACGAAAGCGTTTCGCTCACTCCGATCAGGGGAGAGGCGAACGCTCGACCTCGATACTTCTCAGAATGAACTGGAGGCTCTCACGCAGAGCGCCCTCCTGGTCCTCGTCGATGTGCTGCGCCACCAAGACCGGATGGCAGAAGCGGATGAGCGCGCTCTGGATGTAGCGGCTGACCTTCGAGGGGTCGTGGGCCACAAACACCCCCTGCGCGATGCCCTCTGCCAGCACGCGCGCGGTCAGGTCGCACAGGCGTGCCTTGTGGGCCTCGATGGCTTCCCAATTGTTCTCGATGGCCACCAGCACCATGTCGTGCACACGCCGCTCCTCAAGGAAATTGTCCTTGTGGTAGCGCATGATGGAGAGATAGGCGGTGAAGATGCGCTCCTGCGGGGAGCCCTCCCCCGCAGCCGCTTCGGCGAATTCGGCCTCGCTCTCGCACAGACAGCGGCCGCAGATGGTGGCGACGATGGCGGTCTTGGACGGGAAGAAGCGGTAGACATTGGCCGGCGACATGCCGAGCTCGGCGGCGATGTCGGCCACCGCCGTCTTGGCGAAACCCATGCGGCGGAACAATTCTTCCGCCGTGCGCGCGATGCGCTCCCGGGTCTCGTCCGCCGTCTCCTTCACCCTGACGTTCACCATGTGCTCCTATAAACTGACGATTATCATAAATCGTCAGTTCTAAATTTCCAAGCCCGCGATTCGCCCGCTGTGCAAAATCTTATCCCCGCCGTGTCGGCGCGTCGCCTACGTCCGCGTCCTCCGTGCGGCCCGCTGCCCGGGGCCGAGGGAGGAACAGATGGCCCAGAAGGTGCTCATCCTGATCGGAACGAAGAAAGGCGCGTTCATCCTGGACAGCGATCCCGCCCGGAAAAGCTGGTCGCTGCGCGGACCGTTCTGCGACACGTGGCCCACCAACCACGTGGTGGGCGACCGCGCCTCCGGCCGCATCTATGCCGGCGGCGGGAACGAATGGTTCGGCCCTGCCGTGTGGCAGTCGGACGATCTCGGCGCCAGCTGGACCCATTCGTCCCGTGGCCTTGCCCATGCCGAGGGCGAGGCGCCGGTGAAATCCGTCTGGAGCCTCGCGCCGGGGGCGGACGGCGTGCTCTATGCCGGCGTCGAGCCGGCCGGCCTGTTCCGCTCGGACGATGGCGGGCAGAGCTTCACCGCCCTCGACGGCCTGCAGAAGCACCCGTCCCGCACCGAGTGGAACCCCGGCGGCGCCGGCCTCATCCTGCACTCCCTCGTGCTCGACCCGGACGATCCGGATGCCCTGTGGGTGGGCATCTCCGCCGCTGGCGTCTTCCACAGTGCCGATGGCGGGCGCACCTGGAGCGCGCGCAACCGCGGCACCCGCGCCGACTACATGCCCGAGGACCAGCGCTATCCCGAGCATGGCCAGTGCGTGCATTGCGTGGTCAAGGCGCCCGGCCTGCGCCACCGCCTCTACCAGCAGAACCATTGCGGCATGTACCGCTCCGACGATGGCGGCGTGTCGTGGCAGAGCATCGAGAAGGGCCTGCCCTCCAGCTTCGGCTTTCCCGCCGCCGCCCATCCGCGCGATGCGGAGACGCTGTTCCTCGTGCCGCTCAACGGCGACACGGCCGGCCGCTTCATGCCGGAGGCGAAGGCCGCCGTCTGGCGCACCCGCGACGGCGGCGCCTCATGGCAGGCGCTGCGGTCCGGCCTGCCCCAGAAGGACGCCTATTTCAACGTGCTGCGGCAGGCCATGGCCACCGACACGCTGGAGCCCGCCGGCGTCTATTTCGGTACCGGATCGGGCGAGATCTATGCCAGCGCCGACGAGGGGGAGAACTGGACGCGCCTTGCCGAGCACCTGCCCACCATCTCGTCCGTGGAGACGCTGGTGGTGGAGGCCTGAGCGGTGACGGAGGAAACCGCGCCGGTGAAGGTGCGCCTGCCGGCCCACCTCGTCCGGCTGTTCCCCGACGGGCAGACCTATCTGGAGCTTCGCGCCGCCACGGTGCGCGAGCTGATGGATGCGCTGGAGACGCGCTGGCCGGGCATGCGCGACCGGCTGTGCGACGAGCGCCCCGCCATCCGCCGCCACATCAACGTGTTCGTGGACGGCCGCCGGGCGCGGCTGGAAACGCCGCTGCGGCCCGGCGCGGACGTGTTCGTGCTCACCGCCATCAGCGGCGGGTGAAGCGTTTTCGAGCGAAGTGGGTACCGGTTCGCGTGAAGAAAACGCGTTGCAATGGGGAACCTCAGCGCCCGTCGGCGATCAGGCAGCCGAGCGGGAAATCCGTCCCGTCCAGCGCCGCCACCACGCATTGCGCCGAGATGAGGTTGCCGCGGGCCAGCGCCTCGGCGCTGGAGCCGGAGGCGTGGGCGGTCGCCACCACATCCGGGCGCGCGGCCAGCGCGGCGGCAACCGGCAGCAGTGCGGCGTCCGCCTCTGCCTCGAACACGTCGAGGCCGGCGCCGCCGATGCGTCCCGCCTCCAGCGCGGCCAGCAACGCGCGGTCGTCCACGAGGCCGCCGCGGGAGGTGTTGATGACCAGCGCATGGGGCTTCATGGCGGCCAGCGCGTCGGCGCCGATCAGGTGGCGGGTCTCGGGGGTGAGCGGCGCATGGACGCTGATGATGTCGCTCTGGGCGATCAGGTCGTTGAGCGGCACATAGTCCACGAAGGGGAAATCCGGGTCGGGGGTGCGGGTCGCGACCAGAACCCTGGTCCCGAAGCCGTGCAGCCGCCGCGCCACCGCCTTGCCGATGCGGCCGAGCCCGACGAGGCCCACCGTCTTGCCCGTGAGGTCGAACCCGCTCAGCACCCGCCAATTGCCGGCGGCGATGGCGCGGTCGCTCTCCTTCAGCCGGCGCAAAAGCGCGAGGATCATCGCCAGCGTGTGGTCCGCCACCGCATCGTCATTGGCCCCCGCCGCGATGGTGACCACCCGGCCGAGCGCCTTGGCAGCAGGCACATCCACCCGCTCATAGCCCACGCCGCGACGGGCGATGACCTTGAGATCGGGATGGGCGGCGAGAATCTCCCGCGTCACCGCGCGCATGCCGACGATCCAGCCCTCGACGCCTTCGAGCAGCGCGCTCAGCGCGGCGTCGGAAATGTCGGCATCGAGCGCATCGCCCGGCAGGCCGGACGGGACTGCGACACAGCCGTGCTCGGCAAGATATTCGGCAGCGGCGGTATCGAACAGGCGGGTGGTGATGAGAACCTTGCGGGGGGCGGACACGGCGGGCGACCTTTTCCGGAGGGAGCGAACGGGAGCGTCCCCCCTCCTCTCCCGGCCGCGCGCCGAGATCAAGCCCGCACGCGACATCGGCGCCATGCAAAAGCGCCATACAAATCCACCATGCAAAAGGGCGGCGCATGCGCACCGCCCTCAAGTCCGAGGGGCGGAAGCCCGCCCCGTGTCGAAAGGCAGGGCGGGCCTCGGCCCGCCCCCCATTCCCGCCCGTCAGGCCGCCTGGGCGGCGCCCTCTACGGTCGAGCCCTCGATGGTTTTCGGGGTCGACGTCGCACCCGCGATGGGGATGATGCGGGGCTTCTTGGCCTCGGGAATGTTGCGCACGAGATCCACGTGCAGCAGGCCATTCTCAAGCACCGCGCCCTTCACCTCCATATGGTCGGCGAGCTGGAAGCGACGCTCGAAGGCGCGGGCGGCGATGCCGCGATAGAGCACCTGGGCGCTCTCGGACGCCTCGGACGACTTCTTCTCGCCCTTGAGGGTGAGGGTGTTCTCCTTCACCTCGATGCTCAGCTCGGCATCGGTGAAGCCCGCCACGGCCACCGTGATGCGATAGGCGTTCTCGCCCGTGCGCTCGATGTTGTAGGGCGGGTAGGTGGGCGCCGCATCGACGCCGCCGACGGAATCGAGCAGCGAGAACAGCCGGTCGAAGCCGACGGTGTTGCGGTACAGCGGAGCAAGGTCAAACGTACGCATGGCATATCCTCCTTTGAAGCGACATGCGGGACCCGCATAAAGCCGGGTCCGGTCAGGGCGCCGTCAGGTCTCTGCCCGGCGCCGTTTTGGATGTGGGTAGGCCCGTTTCTGGCGTCAAGGGGGAGCCACGCCGCCAATCTGAACGGGCGATGAACGCCTTTGCCGGTCGGCGTTCACCCGCCGCGGCTAGACTTTTCCCCAACGACATCTGCTCCGTCCGCGGCGTGATCCGGTGAGGAGGCGGGGGGCAAGGGGAGGTCGGGCGATGCGGGCCTGTGCGGCCGCCTGTGCGGCCTTCTTCCTGATGGCACTCGCGCCTCCGGCGACGCGGGCCCTCGCCCAGTGCGGCACCGAGGCGCCGGCCCCGGCCGGTGTCCAGCCGGCCGTTCCGGCCAAGCCCCCGCCCCTGCGCACGTATCATTCGCCGAGCGAAGCCGGGACGATCGCCCTGCCTGGCCTGCCACTCGCCCGCGCCGCCTCCGTCACCGCGACCCAGATGCCGGACGAGACCGCAGCGCTGCCCGGCGCCATCGCGCCCCGCGCCTACCGGCCCTACCAGATCGCCCCCGCCGGGCCCCTTCCGCTCACCGCCGAGACCGTCGCGCCGAGCCTCGAAGCCCGCGGCTTCCGCCAGATCGACGCCGTGCGCCAGCGCGGCCAGAGCTTCCTCGCCGAAGCCACAGGGCCGCGCGGCGAGCGTGTGCGCCTCGTGCTGGATGCTGCCAGCGGCGACATCAGCGGCATGCAGGTCATCGGCTCAGGCGAGCGGCGCTAGAGGATCATCCGGTCCAGCGCAGTGCATAAGTCCACCGGCCTTCGAATTGGCACGCCATTTCGGCGCTTAAGAGTCGGACTGCGGTCGCCGCGTGGAGCCTCCGCCAAAAGACGTTGGGCGGTACTTAAATACGCCGCAATCGCGCCCCATTTCCGAATGCGGGGGCTTTGATCGGCGGCTTGCACAGCGTGCGGGCCGGACTGACGGAGCGGGGAAATGATGGCAGCAGCCTTAAGCCGGGTCATGGGCCTGTTTAGCATGTCGCTTCTGGCCACATCGTGTGCCAATGCCCCGCTGGAGCAAAGCGGCGCGCTCACCTCATACGCGGACCTCGAACCGGCAGACGGCCTGCTGGCGAAGTCGAAGATCCTCATCCACAAGGACGAAGTGCTCGCGGCCAGGACGGTGCGCATCGTTCCCACCATCTTCGCGGCCGGAGCCCAGAACGAAGGGATTTCCGACGAGCAGAGGAAGCTCGTGGCCAATGCTATCGACCGTTCCATCTGCTTCGGCCTCAGCGATCGCCTTGAAGTGGTGCCGGCGTCGCAGCCCGCCGATCTCACGGTGCATGCCGTCGTCACCCACATGGACGCCACCGACGAAAAGGCCGTTGCGGCGACCAAGATTGCGTCGGTGGCGAAGTCCGTGCTCCTGCCGGGCATCCCGGTGCCGACACCGCGCCTGCCCATCGGGCTGGGCAGCCTGTCCCTGGAGGCAGAGGCCCGCAGCGCCGACGGACGCCCGGCGGCGGTCATGGTCTGGGGCCAAGGCGCCAACATGCTCTCCGGGTCGGCGCGGGTGTCCGCCGCTGGCGATGCTTATGAGCTGGCGAGCACCTTCGGCGACGATTTCAGCAAGATGCTCGTCACCGGCGAGAACCCGTTCAAAACCCTCTCCGGCCCACCGCCGGCGGAACGTATCCAGTCTTTGACCGGTGGCGCGCCCAAGTTCGCAGCCTGCGACGTCTTCGGTCGCGCGCCCGGCTTCAACGGCCTCGTCAGCGGTATCGTGGGCGCGCCCCCGGAATGGACCGACAAGGGCGGCGAAGCGGCAAGCACACCCTCCGCGTCGACGCCAACCGCGCAATAGGTCGGCGCCCGCAAGCCGGAGCGAGCGACCGCGCGGCCCGAACCGCGCGAGGCGATTGTGAAGCGGGGCTCCGACGTGTAACCCTCGGTCTCACGCCCAACGCCGGCCACCGCCGCGCCCTCCACCGCTGCGAGCCTCATGACGCTCTATTCCCTGCCGAACAATCCGGTGCCCGAAGGCGCGATCGAAGGCGAGATCATCGCCCGCGACGGCGTGCGCCTGCGCTTCGCCCGCTTCATGCCCGAGGGCAAGGCGAAGGGCACCGTCGCGCTGTTCAGCGGTCGCTGCGAGTTCATCGAGAAATATTTCGAGGTGGTGCGCGAGCTGAGATCCCGCGGCTTCGCCGTGGCGCTGCTCGACTGGCGGGGCCAGGGCGGCTCCCAGCGCCTGCTGCGCAACCGACTGAAGGGGCATGTCACCCGCTTTTCGGACTATCTGCTCGACCTTGAGGCCTTCGCGCGCGAGGTGCTGCTGCCGGACTGCCCGCCGCCCCATTTCGCGCTTGCCCATTCCATGGGCGGCTCGATCCTGCTGTCCTCGGTGCTGGAGGGGCATCGCTGGTTCGATCGCATGGTGCTCAGCGCCCCCATGCTGGGGCTTGATTCGGTGCCGTTCGAGGGCATCATGCGGCCGACCGCCACCGTGCTCTCCCACATCGGCTTCGCCCGCGCCTTCGTGCCGGGCGGACGCGGGCGCACGCTGGCGCGGCTGAGATTCGAGGGCAATCCTCTCACCTCGGACCGGGCCCGATTCGACCGCACGCAGGCGATGGTCTCCGCCCACCCACAGCTCGACCTCGGGGCACCCACCATCGGCTGGCTGGCAGGCGCCTACGCCACCATGGGAGAGTTGACCCATCCCGACGTGATCCCGCGCATCCGCCAGCCGCTGCTCATCATCGCGGCCGGAGGAGACCGGCTCGTCTCCAACAAGGCCATCGAGCACTTCTCGGCGCGGCTCATCGCCGGCGCCCATGTGGTGGTGCCGGCCAGCCGGCACGAGCTGCTGATGGAACGGGATATCTTCCGCGCCCAGTTCTGGGCCGCGTTCGACGCCTTCATCCCCGGGACGCCGATCTGAGAAGTTTTTTACGTTGCCACGCTCAAGCGCGCCGCGCGGGCTTGACGCGTTGCCACGCTCAGGCGCCGCGCGGGCTTAGCCTTGTGTCGCTACGCTCAGACGCCGCGCGGGCTTAGCCGCCGGTGAGCTGGCGCAGCGCCGCCTCGTGCACCTTGCGGCTGCCGGCGGCGACCACGCGCCCCCCCGCAACCGGCGAACCGCCTTCCCAGCTGGTGACGACGCCCCCTGCGCCCTCGATGATGGGCACGAGGGCGATCACGTCGTGATCCTGCAGGCCGGTCTCGATGACGAGATCGATAAGACCGGCCGCCACCATGCAATAGGCGTAGCAATCGCCGCCGTAGCGCGAGAGGCGCACGCGCTCCTCCACCGTGCCGAAGGCCGCGCGGTCTTCCGCGTTCATGAGGCGGGGGCTGGTGGTGTAGAGCACCGCGTCCTCCAGCCGCCCGCAGTCGCGGGTGGCGAGGGTGCGCTCGCCCGCCGGACCGCGATAGCGCGCCGCGCCGCCGTCGCCGAAGAAGCGTTCGCCGATGAACGGTTGGTGCATCATGCCGTAGACCGGATCGCCCTCCTTCAGAAGGCCGATCAGCGTCCCCCAGGCGGGCAGGCCGGCGATGAACGACTTGGTGCCGTCAATGGGGTCGAGTGCCCATGTATAGGGCGCGCTCGCCGCCACATTCTCGAACTCCTCGCCGATGATGCCGTGGGCGGGGAAGGTGGAGCGGATGAGCTGCCGCATGGCCTGCTCGGCCGCCCGGTCCGCCTCGGTGACGGGATCGAAGGCGCGGCCCGCGCTCTTGTCCTCGATGCCAAGCGCCGTGCGGAAGAAGGGCAGGATGGCCTCGCCCGAGACGGTCGCAAGCTGATGGACGAAGGCGTCGAAATCGACGGCGGTCATGGAGACTCCGGAACGGTCGGGCGGGCCGACGATGCCCGCGCCGGCAAGAAAGCGCGGGTGGTGGCACCTGCCAAGGAAAATCTGCGAGGAAAATCTGGGAGGGAAATCTGTGCGGGAAGGCCGGCCGAATCCGCCAGGCCGCGATCCCTACGGCACAACCGCGGTGCGGGATGATCGCACCTGTGGCAGGCGTGGCGGGCAGGACGCGCAAAAATTGGGCAGGCAGGCCGCAATGAGCTGAAAATAAATGGTTTTAAATGTTGGACAGTTGCACAAACTATCTGCCTGTCACGGACTTGATGCAGAGGGGGGCATTCGTCATATTGATGCAGCGCGGCATTGCTTGTTGCGGTGCCGCTGCCCTCCTTGGGCGTTTCCTCCCTAGACTTGGGCCGCTGTTCTCAGCGGCCCCTTTCTTTTTTCGGCCCCTCATGCCGAGGCAGGAAATGCGCGCCGCCCGGCAAAGCCCCGGAGCCTGCGCCCGCCTCCTAGCCCGCCCTGCCCGCCCCCATTCCCTGCCAGATCCATTCTCCGCGCGCGTGGCGCCTGACGAGAATCTGGAGGCTGATGTTGACCGGGCATCTATCCCTGCGTGCGCGCAGCCCTGATCGACTGGCCGCCACCATGGGCCCGGGCACCGGGCGACACCCGGACATGCCGCGTCCTGGCCATCCCCGGCACAGCCGAGTCGGACCAAGCGCACGCTTCTATCGATATTTTTTGAGCGGCCTGCTCTTAGCGGCCACAGCCCGGGCTTAGCCGGGAGAAATAAATCCCTATAAAAATCAATGAATTGCCGTGGTATACCAGACTGCGACAAACGCGCACTTGATTTATGGCACTGCACTCGGCTATTTGTGCATTGCGACACGGCGATTGGCGTCGCTGTGTCGCTGCCCTCCTTGGGCGTTTCCTCCCTAGACTTGGGCCGTCTGCTCACGCGGACGGCCCCTTTCTTTTTCGGGCTGGCCGATCCGGCATTCGCCGTCACCCGCCGCCCTGTCTAGGCCCCTCTCGTTCCATCCCTGAATGCGGTCTTGCGCCGCCATATTCGATCCCGTGACTCGCGGGCGTCTTCGCGTTGCGAAGCCTGCCCGGGCCGGAATTCGATGGTGCCTGAGTAATTCCTCGGCAACCGTGCGCAATTGGTAGCCTTGCCATACGAAAAACGCAAGGCACCTTATGCAAAAATGCAGGGCTTTGTCATTCAGCTGCCGCACGGAGCGGGGCGAGGCCCTCCGACACCGCGATGAACAGATCCCCCATCAGGGCCCGAAGATCGGCCTGGGCGCTGGAAAATCCGCTATTCCGCTCATAGGCGGCCTCGTCCATGTAGAGGCTGCGGTTAAGCTCGATCTGCACGGCGTGGAGCCCGGCGGAGGGGTTTCCGTAGTGCTCAGTAATATAGCCGCCGGCATAGGGCTTGTTGCGCACCACCCGGTAGCCGCGGGCGGTCAGCGACCGCTCGATGGCGTCCGTGACCAGCTCGCTGCAGCTCGTGCCGTAACGGTCGCCGATGACGAAATCGGCGCGCGCCACCTCGTCCCGTGCTGAAGTGGACGGCATCGAGTGGCAATCCACCAGCACCGCCATCCCCCATTCGCGCTGAATGCGCCCCACGAGGCGGCGCAGGGTCTGGTGGTAGGGCTTGTAGAAGGTCTCGATGCGCTCCAGCGCCTCGTTCACCGCGAGGCGGCGGGGATAGATCTCCTGCGCGTCGCCCACCACCCGCGCGATGGTGCCGAGCCCACCGGACACGCGAATCGACCGCGTGTTGGCGAACGGCGGCAGCCGGCCGTCGAACATGCGCGGGTCGAGCTCGTAGGGCTCGCGGTTGAGGTCGAGGAATGAGCGCGGGAACAGCGCCCGCATCATCGGCGCGCCCAGCCCCACGCAATCGCCGAACAATTCATCGACGAATGTATCTTCCGATCGGCGCAGGGTCGAAAAGTCCAAGCGCGTCTGCTCGACGAAGCTGCGGGGATAGATTCGCCCGGAATGCGGGGAGTTGAAGAGGAAGGGCGCGCGCGCCTCGACCGGAGTGAGCACCTCGAATGCGGGTTCAATGGTGTCGGCGAGGCAGGCAGTCATCAAGAACCCAGCACCTTGGAATAGTTCCGGAATTCCCACCGGCGGGCGGCGGAATGATGGCCCGGCGAAACACCTTTTGGAAAGGGGTGGCGCGGCTTTCACTTCGAATTTACCCGAATGCGGCAGACACGTCATATGAATCCCCTGCTCCGGCCGGGGCTGGACAGAACATGACATCAGGGGAAGCGGCGTGGCCAAGATCCTGCTCGCTGAAGACGACAACGACATGCGCCGCTTCCTTGTGAAGGCGCTCCAGAATGCGGGCTACTCCGTCGCCTCCTGCGACAACGGCCGCTCCGCCTATGAACGGATGCGGGAGGAGCCGTTCGAACTGCTGCTCACCGATATCGTGATGCCCGAGATGGACGGCATCGAGCTGGCCCGCCGGGCCACCGAGCTCGACCCCGACCTCAAGGTGATGTTCATCACCGGCTTTGCCGCGGTCGCCCTCAATGCCGATGGCGAGGCGCCGAGCGAGGCCAAGGTGCTGTCCAAGCCCTTCCACCTGCGCGACCTCGTGAGCGAGGTGGGCAAGATGCTGACCGCCGCCTGAGCCGTCATCCACAGGCCGGAATATCCTCTGACAGTCCTGCCTTGCCTCCGGCGTTTCGAGCCGATATAGAGGCGGCTCCTGCGAGGGGGCGCGTAGCTCAGCGGGAGAGCACTACGTTGACATCGTAGGGGTCACAGGTTCGATCCCTGTCGCGCCCACCATCCCTCACCTCACCATCCGGCGATCGATCCGTCCGGCGGCACCAGCCGTCCGGACCACCATCGTTTCCGCCGGGCGACCATCCGGCGCGGCCGCAGTTGCGTAAGAGCTCGGCGCCCGCAGGCGCATTGACGCGCCCCGGCCGAGGCGCCATCTCACCGGCAGCAGCCGAGGACCTGATGATCGACGCTCCCGCCTTCTCTCCCGATGCCGCCCATCTGCGCCAAAAACTCCCCACCGACCACCCGAAGGTGGCGTTCGGGCGCGTCGGCGTGCTCATCGTCAATCTCGGCACGCCGGAGGCGACGGACTACTGGTCCATGCGGGCCTATCTGAAGGAATTCCTCTGGGACCGGCGGGTGATCGAGGTGAACCGGGCGCTGTGGTGGTTCGTGCTCAACGCCATCATCCTCACCAAGCGCCCCGGCCCCAAGGGCCGCGACTATGCCAGCATCTGGAACAACGAGCGCAACGAAGGCCCGCTCAAGACCATCACCCGCGACCAGGCCGAAAAGCTCGCCGCCCATTTCGCCGGCATCGATGAGCGTATCGTGGTGGATTTTGCCATGCGCTACGGCAAGCCACCCATCGCCGAGCGCCTCGCCGCACTTCAGGCGCAGGGCTGCGAGCGCATCCTGCTGGTGCCGCTCTATCCGCAATATGCCGCCGCCACCTCGGCCACCGTCTGCGACAAGGCCTTCGACGCGCTGAAGGAGATGCGCTGGCAGCCGACGCTGCGCGTCGCCCCGCCCTGGCACGATGATCCGGTCTATATCGATGCCGTGGCTCGCGATCTGGAGCGGCATCTGGCGGCGCTGGACTTCGAGCCGGAGGTGATCCTCGCCTCCTTCCACGGCGTGCCGAAGTCCTATCTGCTCAAGGGCGACCCCTATCACTGCCAGTGCGCCAAGACCGCCCGCCTGCTGCGCGCGCGCCTCGGCATGGACGAGAAGCGCTTTCGCCTCACCTTCCAGTCCCGCTTCGGCCGCGAGGAATGGCTGAAGCCCTATACGGACGAGACGGTGAAGGCCTTGGCCGAGAGTGGCGTGAAGCGGCTCGCCGTGTTCAACCCCGGCTTCGTCGCCGACTGCCTGGAGACACTGGAGGAGATCGGCGTCGAGAACCGCGAGATCTTCGAGCACGCCGGCGGCGAGAAGTTCGCCGCCATCCCTTGCCTCAATGCCGGTGATGAGGGCATGCGGGTGCTGAAGAGCGTGGTGGAGCGGGAGCTGCGGGGCTGGGTGGGGTAGCCCCGCCCTTCACTCCCCGCCCTTCACTCCGCCTTGGGCTCCACCTTCGCCGCTTCCCAGCCGAGTATGGCGCGCTTGCGCGTCAGGCCCCAGTGGTAGCCCGTAAGGTCGCCGCTCTTGCCGATGACGCGGTGGCAGGGCACCACGAAGGAGATGGGGTTCTTGCCGATGGCCGCGCCCACCGCCCGCGCCGCCTTGGGCCGGCCCACGTGCTCGGCGATGGTGGAATAGGTGGTGGCCCGGCCCATGGGGATGCGCAGCAGCGTCTCCCACACCCTTATTTCAAAATCCGTGCCGATGAAGACGATGCGCAGGGGCTGGTCGCCCCGGCAGGAGGCGGGATCGAAGATCTGCGCCACCAGCGGGGCCGTGGCGGCGGGCTCTTCCACATAGGTGGCGTTGGGCCAGCGCGAGCGCATGTCGGCGAGCGCGGCCGCCTCCTCCCCCAGATCCGCGAAAGCGAGGCCGCACAGGCCGCGCGGGGTGGACATGGCCAGCGCCTGCCCGAACGGGGACGGGTGGAAACCGAAGCGGATGACGAGGCCGGCGCCGCCGGTCTTCCACTCGCCGGGCGACATGGCCTCGTGCACCACGAAAAGGTCGTGCAGCCGGCCGGGGCCTGACAGTCCCAATTCCAACGCGGCATCGAGCACGTTGGGGCATTCGGCGACGATGCGCCGGGCCCGGTCCAGCGTCACCGCCTGCAGGAACGCCTTGGGCGTAAGGCCACACCAGCGGCGGAACAGGTCGGTGAGCGCGCGGGCGGAGACGCCGGTGGCGGCGGCGATTTCCTCCACCTCGGGCTGCCGCCGCACGTTGCAGGAGATGTACTCCACCGCCCGGCGCACCACGTCATAGTCGCGGGCGGCGATGTCGAGCTGCGCGGCAGGCGTCGCCGTCAGCGTCGGCGCCGCCGCGGACAGGATGAGATCGGGGGCATCGAGCGCCAGCACGGCACGTCTCCTTCTGATCGAGCGTTGCCCATCTCAGCAGGCGCCGCAAGCGCCGGCCACCCGATTTCCCCCGAGCCGACCGTCCTCAGGCCGGATCGCGCCGCACGGTGAGCCCGTTGAAGGTCTGCTGCCCGGCCATGCACTGGATGCGGTTGATGTTGACGTGGCGGGGCATGGTGCAGGCGAAATACACCTGCTCGGCAATGTCCTCGCCGGTCATGGGCGTATAGCCGGCATAGACCTGATCCGCCTTGCCCTTGTCGCCGGAGAAGCGGACCACGGAGAATTCCGTCTCCACGAGGCCCGGCTCGATGTTGGTGACACGCACCCCGGTGCCGGCCACATCCGCCCACAAATTCAGGGAGAACTGCTTCACGAAGGCCTTGGTGGCACCGTAGACGTTGCCGCCGAAATAGGGGTAGTCGCCGGCGACGGAGCCGGTGAACACCACATGCCCCTCCTTGCGCGCCACCATGGCCGGCAGGCTCGCGCGCACGGTGGTGAGCATGCCCGTGATGTTGGTCTCCACCATGGTCTTCCACTCGTCCAGGTCCGCGTTCTGCGCGGGCTCAAGCCCGAGCGCGAGGCCGGCATTCGCGAAGACGATGTTGTAGTCGGCGAACGGCGCCGGCAGGCTGGAGAAGGCGTCGAACGTCGCCTTCTCGTCGCGCACGTCAAGCTCCAGCGGGAGGATCAGGTCGCCGAACTCGGCCTTGAGACCTTCCAGCCGGTCGGCCCGGCGGCCCACGGCCACCACCTTCGATCCCGCGCTTGCAAAGCGGCGGACGGTGGCGGCGCCGATGCCCGAGGTGGCGCCGGTCACGACGAGGGTCAGCGTGCGGGGATCGAGCATGGCCATGGAAAGCTCCGAGCAAGGCAAGGACGGGAAAAGGGCGCGGAAGAGCGTGCCGCAAGGTGCGCCGGTGATTAAACCGCCTTAACCATCGCGTCCATCCGCCGCCGCGAAACGGTATTTTGATACATCACCAGCCTTGCTGCTGCCACGATCTCACGAAAGGGTGCGTTTACCCGCAGCCGGCTAGGGTTCGCGCCTGTCAGCTGTGGTCCGAACGTCGATGCGTCCCGTGCGAGCCACTCAGGGGCGGGTGGCGGTTTTCGCGTGAAGGCGCTAGGTTGCGGACACGTCCGGAGAACAATGGATGAAGGTGGTTCTGGTTTCGGCGGCTCTGGCGCTGGCCCTCGGCGGGTGCAGCACGGAGCTTGACGGCTTCGGGGCGAAGCCGTCCGCCATGGCGGCCAATCGCGTGCTCACGGCGCCGACGGGTGCGGTCGAATCCTCGCCCGTGCCCGGCAACGTGTCCACCGCTGCGGCCGATACCGCCACCGGCGCCATCACGCCGCGCACCACCGCTTCCAACGTGCCCCTCACCCCGCCTCCGGCCAATCCCGGCGCCACCGCCTTCGCCCCCAGCGCGGCGAAGGAACAGGTCTCCGGCGCCTGGAGCTTCTCGTGGGATGGCGGCAAGGCCTCCTGCCCGGTGCGCCTCGGCACCGACCGCGGCCTCAGTGGCCTTTCCGCCCAGGCCGACGTCTCCTGCCCCAGCGAGATCTTCATGACCAAGGGCTGGGACATGATGGGCTCGGACATCGTGCTGCAGAACCATCAGGGCAAGGTCACCGTCCGGCTCCAGCCGGATGGCCCCAACCATTACGTCGGCACCATCGCCGAGACCGGCCAGCAGGTCGCCCTCGCCCGCTGAGGCGGGCCAGCCCAACGTCCCGCTGAGGCGGCAGCCGCTTACGTCCCGGCCTTCTCCCGCGCCCCGAATCGCTCCGCGAACACCAGTTCCTCCAGCGGCAGGCGCTGTCGCCATCCGGCCCGCTCGAGGTCGGGCGTCGCCGCGAACCCATCCACATAGCCCACGCACAGCAGCGCGATGGGCACGATGTGATCCGGGATGGCGAGGATGCGGCGGAGATCGGCGAGGTCCAGGATGGACACCCAGCCGACGCCCAGATTTTCCGCCCGCGCCGCCAGCCAGATGTTCTGCACCGCGCAGACGGTGGAATAGATGTCCATCTCGCTCTGGTGGGTGCGCCCCAGCACCACCGGCCCGGCGCGATCCCGCTCGCAGGTGATGCACAGCAGAAGCGGCGCCTCGCGCAGGCCCTCCAGCTTCAGCGTGCGATAGAGCTGCGCCCGCTCGCTCTCGAACATCTCGGCCGCTTCCGCATTGGCGCGCGAAAAGGCGTCGTGCAGCGCCGCCTTGGTCTCGGCCGAACGCACCACGATGAAGTTCCACGGCTGCAGAAAGCCCACCGAGGGCGCCGCATGGCCGGCGGCCAGCACGCGGGCGAGCACCGCGTCGGGCACGGGATCGGGCAGGAAGTTCCGGCGCACGTCCCGCCGCGCGGCGATGCAGCGGTAGATGGCGGCGCGCTCGTCCGCCGAGAAACTGTCGTCCCGGACCATGGCGCTCTCCCCGTATTCATTCGGTCAATTCGGCGCCGACGTGCCGGCAAGGTCAATCCCGAACCCTGCGTCCTCACACCCCGCCGATCAGCCGCCCCACCGCATCCCGCCACTGGGCGATGCGGCCGGCGCGCACCTCGGGCAGCATCTGCGGCGTGAACCGCCGCTCCAGCCGCCACTGGCCGGCGAAGACGTCCGGCGGCGGGAAGAAGCCACACTCCAGGCCCGCGAGATAGGCAGCGCCAAGCACGGTCGTCTCTTTCTGCACAGGCCGATCCACCGGGGCGCCGAGGAGGTCGGCGAGGCGCTGCATGGTGAAGTCGGAGACGGTCATGCCGCCGTCCACGCGCAGCACCGTGTCGCCGTCCGGCCAGTCGGCGCGCATGGCGTCGATGAGGTCCACGGTCTGGAAGCACACGCTCTCCAGCGCCGCCCGGGCCAGTTCCGCCGGTCCGGTGGCGCGGGTGAGGCCGAACAGGGCGCCGCGCACCTCCGGCCGCCAATAGGGCGCGCCAAGCCCGACGAAGGCGGGGACGAGGATCACGTCCTGCCCCGCGTCCGCTTCCGCCGCGAGACGGTCGCTCTCGCTGGCGGTGGAGATGATCTTCAGCCCGTCGCGCAGCCATTGCACCGCCGCTCCGGCGACGAAGATCGAGCCTTCCAGCGCATAGGTGCGCCGCCCGCCGATCTGGTAGGCGATGGTCGTCAGCAGCCGGCTGGAGGAGGCGACGGGCGTCGTCCCGGTATTGAGCAAGGCGAAGCAGCCGGTGCCGTAGGTGGATTTCACCATGCCGGGCGCGAAGCACGCCTGCCCCACCATGGCTGCCTGCTGGTCCCCCGCCACGCCGCGGATGGGGATGGGACCGCCGAACAGCGCCGGGTCCGTGGTGCCGAAGTCGGCCGCGCAGTCCTTCACTTCGGGAAGCAAGGCGCGCGGCACGCCGAACACCGCGAGGAGGTCGTCGTCCCACGCGCCGCGATGGATGTCGAAGAGCAGCGTGCGCGCGGCATTGGTGGCGTCGGTGGCATGGACGCGGCCGCCGGTGAGGCGGTGGAGCAGGAAGCTGTCCACCGTGCCGAAGGCCAGCTCCCCTTTCTGCGCCCGCTCCCGCGCGCCGGGGACGGCATCGAGGATGTGCGCGATCTTGGTGGCGGAGAAATAGGGATCGAGCAGCAGGCCGGTGCGCGCATTCACCAGTGCCCCATGGCCTTCCGCTTCCAATTGCGCGCAGGCCTCCGCCGTGCGGCGATCCTGCCAGACGATGGCGCGATGGATGGCGCGGCCGGTGGCGCGCTCCCACACGAGGGTCGTCTCGCGCTGGTTGGTGATGCCGATGGCGGCGATATCGGACGCCGTGGCGCCGGCCTTCGCCAGCACCGCGCGGCAGCAATTGAGCACGGTGCCGAAGATGTCCTCCGCCTCCTGCTCCACATGGCCGGACGCGGGGAAATGCTGCGGCAGCTCCTCCTGCGCCAGTGCCGCGACGGAGCCGTCCTGCCGCACCAGCAGCGCGCGCGAAGAGGTGGTGCCCTGGTCGATGGCGAGAATGTAGGCGGCCACGGCGTCCTCCCTTGTTCTGTTTCAGGCGCGGCGCGCCGCCATATGGGCGTCGAGCGCCTCCACCGCATGCGGCGCGGTGCGCAGGCCGAGCTTGGAGCGCCGCCACAGCACGTCTGCGGCGGTCTGCGCCCATTCCCGATCCATCAGATAGTCCACCTCGCGGGCGCACAGGTGCGCGCCGAACCAGTCGCCCAGGTCGTCCTCCTCGGTGACGCCCTCCAGCACCTGGAAGGCCGCCGTGCCATAGGCCCGCGCGAGCCGGGCGAGCAAAGCGGGATCGAGCGCCGGGAAGGCGCCGCGCAGGGCGCGTACCAGAGCGTCATAGCCCTGCCGTGGGAAATCGCCACCGGGCAGCGGTGCGCTGGCCGTGAAAGGCGCGCCGAGATGGGGAAAGTGCGGCGCAAGCCGCGTCAGCGCCGCCTCGGCCAGCCGGCGATAGGTGGTGATCTTGCCGCCGAACACGGTGAGGAGCGGCGCCCCCTCCTCCGGCGCATCGAGGGCGAGCACATAGTCCCGCGTCGCCGACTGGGCGGCTCCGGCGCCGTCGTCATAGAGGGCGCGCACGCCGGAATAGGTCCACACCACCTGCTCGGGGGCGATGGTGGCGGCGAAATATTCGCTCGCCGCCGCGCACAGATAGGCCACCTCCTCCGGCGTCGCGCGCACGTCCTCGGGATGGCCTGAAAAATCCCGGTCGGTGGTGCCGATGAGGGTGAAATCGCCCTCGTAGGGGATGGCGAAGATGATGCGACCGTCCCCGTTCTGGAAGATGTAGCAACGCTCGTGCGCATAGAGCCGCGGCACCACGATGTGGCTGCCCTGCACGAGGCGGAGCGGCGCGTGCCCTTCGCCCCGGCCGGTCTTCAGCACGTCGAGCACCTCGCCCGCCCAGGGGCCGGCCGCATCCACCAGCGCCCGCGACTTCACCGTCTCGGACCGGCCCTCATGCTCGCTCTCGATCACCCACAGCCCCGCCTCCCGCCGTGCACTGGTGACGCGGGTGCGCGGGCGGATGGCAGCGCCCCGGTCCGCGGCGTCGCGGGCGTTGAGCACCACGAGGCGCGCATCCTCCACCCAGCAGTCGGAATATTCGAAAGCCCGGCCATAGCCCGGCCGCAGCGGCTGGCCGGCGGGATCGTGCCGCAGGTCCAGCGTGCGGGTGGGCGGCAGCAGGCGACGGCCGCCGATATGGTCGTAGAGCCACAGGCCGAGCCGCAGCATCCACGCCGGGCGCAGGCCGGGATGGTGCGGCAGCACGAAGCGCAGGGGCCAGACGATTTGCGGGGCGATGCCCCACAGCACCTCCCGCTCGGCCAGCGCCTCGCGCACCAGGCGGAACTCGTAATATTCGAGATAGCGCAGGCCGCCGTGGATCAGCTTGGTGGAGGCGGAGGAGGTGCCGGAGGCAAGATCCCCCTTCTCGAACAGCACCACGGACAGCCCGCGCCCCACGGCATCACGGGCGATGCCGCAGCCATTGATGCCGCCGCCGACGATGGCGAGGTCGAAGACCTGACCGCTCTCCTCCATCTCGGCCTCCCGGCACCGGGAATCGGTTCGCTCCGCCAGACGATGCCCGAGACCTGCGGCAGGTCAACGGCTGCATCGCCGATCCATGTGGAGGAGCAGGTTCCCCATCGCCTCACACGTTGATGAGACCGCCCGCCGAGAAGCCGCCATCCACGGCGATGGTCTCGCCGGTGACGTAGGACGACGCCCGCTCATCCAGCAGGAAGGAGATGGCGCCGCACACCTCCTGCGGCGTGCCGTTGCGGCGGAGCGGCAGGGTCTTCAGCCACGCGGCCCGGGTCTCGGCCGTCAGCAGTTCGCGCACCAGTGGCGTCTCGATGGGGCCGGGCGCTACCGCATTCACACGGATGCCCAGCGGCGCGAATTCCACCGCGAGGATCTTCGTCAGCGCCATCACGCCGCCCTTGGAGGCGCCATAGGCGGAGCGGCCGAGATTGCCGCGCAAAGCGGAGATCGAGGCGATGTTGACGATGGAGCCGCCGCCCGTCTCCCGCATGGCCTTCGCCGCCTCCCGCGCCACGACGAAGCTGCCCACGAGGTTGATGTCCAGCACCTTGCGGAACAGCTCCACGCTCGTGTCGAACGCCGGAATGTCGCGGGCGATGCCGGCCGAGTTCACCACGCCCTTGAGCGGGCCGAAGTCCGCCGCCGTGCGCGCGACGGCCGCCACCACCGCGCTTTCGTCGGTGATGTCCACCGTCTCGAACCGCACCCGCGCGCCGTGCGCCGCGAGATGCTCCCGCGCCGTGGCGATGCTGTCGGCGGCGAGATCCAGCGCGACGACGCGCCAGCCCTCGGCGAGCAGGGTTTCCACCACGGCGAGACCGATGCCGGAGGCACCGCCGGTGACGATGACGCTGCCCTTCATCTCGCGCCCCTTTATCTCCTGCCCCGTCACGGCCGGATCAGCCCGCCGGCGGTGAAGCCGCCATCCACGTTGATGGTCTGGCCGGTCACGTAGGAGGACTTCTCCGGGTCCAGCAGGAAGGCGATGGTGCCGGCCATTTCCTTCGGCTGCGCATAGCGGTTGAGCGGCACGCGGGCGAGCCACGCGGTGCGCGCCTGATCGGTATGCACCGCCTGCACCAGCGGGGTATCCACCGGCCCCGGCGCAATGGCGTTGACGCGGATGCCGAGGGCCGCGAACTCCACCGCGAGGACCTTGGTGAGCACCACCACCGCGCCCTTGGACGAGCCATAGGCGGCGCGGCCGAGATTGCCCTGGATGCCCGAGACGGACGCGATGTTGACGATGGAGCCGGCGCTGCGCGCCTGCATCACCTTCGCCGCCTCGCGCGCCACCAGGAAGGTGCCGATGACGTTCACGTCGAGGATCTTGCGGAAGATGTCCGCCGACGTGTCGAGGGCGGGGATATCGCGGGCGATGCCGGCGGAATTGACGACGCCCCACAGCGGCCCGAACCCGCTCTCCGTCTCGGCGACGAGCTTCACCACCTGCGCCTCGTCGGAAATGTCGGCCTGGACGACCCGCACCGTGTCGCCATGGGGGGCGAGCGCGGCCCGCGCCTTCTCGACGCTCTCCGGCACGAGGTCGGCGGCGACGACGCGCCAGCCCTCGGCCAGAAGCTCCTCCACCACGGCGAGGCCGATGCCGGAGGCACCACCCGTCACGATCACGCTTCCCGGTCTCGACACGGCACTCTCCCTGAGGGTGATTGTTGGTTTTCGTCGGCGGCTCAGATGAGCCCGCGCTCGGCCAGGGCCTCGCGCACCATCTTCTTGGTGATCTTGCCGTAGGCAGATTTCGGCAGGGCGTCCCAGAAATGCACGCGCCGGGGCAGCTTGTAGCGGGCGACCTTGCCGTCGAGGAACGCGACCAGGTCCTCCTCGCTTACGCTCTGCCCGTCGCGCAGCACGCAGACGGCGACGCCCACCTCGCCCCACATGGGGTCCGGCACGCCGAGGATGGCCACCTCGGCGATGGCGGGATGGGTGAGCACCTTCTCCTCCACCTCGCGCGGATAGACGTTGGAGCCGCCGGAAATGTACATGTCCGAGGCGCGTCCGGTGATGTAGACGAAGCCCTCATTGTCCATGTGGCCCAGGTCGCCGGTGCGGAACCAGCCGTTGCGGAACGCCTTCGCATTGGCCTCGGGATTGTCGTAATAGCCCGCCAGCACCGCCGGGCCGCAGACGCAGATCTCGCCGGTCTCGAAGGGGGAGACCTCGCCGCCGGCATCGTCCTGAATCTGGACCTGCATGCCGGTGCGCTCGAAGCCGCAGGTGCCGAGCTTCACATGCGGGCCGTCCTCGGGATCGTGCAGGTAGGGCGGCAGGACGGTGATGTTGCCCGTCACCTCACCGAGGCCGAAATACTGCACCAGCACCTTGCCGAGCTTCCTCAGCGCGAACTTCTGATCCTCCCGGTACATGGGCGCGCCGGCATAGATGACGTAGCGCAGGGAGGAGTGGTCGAACTTGTCCACCGACGGGTGCTCGGTAAGCAGCTTGGTGATGGTGGGCACGGTGAACATGTTGGTCACGCGCCATTGCTCCACCAGCCGCCACGCCTCGGCGGCGTCGAACCGCTCGGAGGGCATGAGGATGGTCTTCACCCCGCGCGCCACCTGCACCAATTGGTGGACGCCCGCGCCGTGGGAGAGCGGCGCCACCACGAGGGAGGCGTCCTGCTCGGTGGTGCCGGGCATCAGGTCGCAGAGGTGGTTGGTGATGACGAAGGCCATCTGGCCGTGCGTCAGCACCGCCGCCTTGGGCCGGCCGGTGGTGCCGGAGGTGAAGAAGAACCAGCAGGGGTCGTCATGCTCCACATCCGCCACCGGCACCTTTTCGCCGAGGCGGGCGGCGACGATTTCGCCGTAGTCCGCTCCGAAGTCCGCCGCGCCGATGGCGATGACCTCGCGGATCGCCGGCGCCTCGGCGCGCGCCGCCTCCACATGCTCGGGGAAATCGCGGTGGCAGATCATGAGGCTCGCGCCCGAGGCGGAGGCGAGATAGGCGACCTCCCCCGGAGTCTGGCGAAAATTGGTGGGCACCCACACCGCGCCCAGCCGGAAGGCGGCGAACATGCTTTCGAACATTTCGAGGCAGTTCTTCGACTGCACGAGGATGCGGTCGCCCTTGACGACGCCGCGGGCGAACAGTTCCGCCGCCATGGCATCCACGCGGGCATCCATCTCGGCCCACGTCACGGTGCGCTCGCCCTCCACGAAGGCGATATGGGCCGGCAGCCGCCGCGCCGCCTGGCGCAGGAAATGGGAGAGGTTCATCACCCGGCGGCTGGTGCGGGCCACGCCGCCTCGCGGGGCCTCGGCGACGGTCTGGGCAGGTGCGGACATTCACTTCACTCCGGGATCGGAAACAATCAGGGGGCCGGACGGACCATGGAGCGGGCCGGGCGCGGTGGCGGCCCCCGCTCGCTGCCGCCGAGCTTCGCCTCCAGCGCGGCGGCTTCGCGCTGAAGCAGCGGCACCAGCTCCTTCTGCCGCTCCGCGCCCAGCCGGCTCTCGATGGCGGCGAGCGAAAGGGCGCCGAGCGGGCGCCCGTCCGCGCCCCGCACCGGCACGCCGATGCCCCAGGAGCCGGCGACGTAGAGGCCGGGATTGAGCGCATAGCCGCGCGCGCGGGTCTCGCCCATGGCGGCGCGCAGCAGATCGGGGGAATAGCCGGGATAGGCCGCGAGCGCGGCCGCATTGGCCTCGATGATCCGCGCCGCGTCGGCCTCGGGCAGCGCGGCGAGGAGGGCGAGGCCGCCGGCACCGATGCCGAGGGGGTGACGATCGCCGGCCTGCAGCACATGGGTGCGGATGGGCCAGGTGCCCTCTTCGCGATGCAGACACACGGAGAAGATCCCGCGCGGCACCGAGAGGAAGGCGCAGTCGCCGCTCTGGCGGGCGATGCGGGAGAGACCGTCGAGGGCGAGGGCATGGATGCCGAAGCGCGGCGCGGCCAGCGTGCCGAGCACATAGGCCTCCGGCCCCACATGATAGCGGCGGCTCGCCTCGTCCTGGTCCACCAGCCCGGCCCGCACCAGCGCCAGCAGGACGCGCCGCACGGTGGGCTTGGAGAGGCCGGAACTGGCCACGAGATCGGCGAGGCGGGCGCCCTCCGCGCCCGCGCGGCCCACCAGCATCAGAAGCGCAACCGCGCGCGCGATGCTCTGGGTGCCGCCGCCGGCTTCCGACGCGCCATCGCGCGCAGGCTCCGGCCCGCCCATTCGGGCGGCGGGCGCATCCGATCCCCGTCCCACGCGTGCTCCCTTGATCCAGAATATGGACCTGATTTATCTGGTGAATTGGGACTGCCGTCGCGCGGCGTCCTCTGGAACCATAATCTGCTTGCGAAATCGCCACAAGCGGGCCAGCATGGGCGGCGGGAAAAGAGGTCCATATATTGGACCCAAGGAAACCAGTCGGGCCGGAGCGGAGCCAGTCGGGGCGCCGCGCGAAACGGCCGCAAGGAGGAGCACCGATGACCCTGACCCGTCGCACCCTCATCAAGGCGAGCGCCGCCACGGCGCTGACCGGTGCCATCGCGCCGGCCCTGTTCGCCCCCACCGTCGCGCGGGCCCAGAGTGCCGAATTCTCCTACAAATACGCCAACAACCTGCCGGTCACGCACCCCATGAACGTGCGGGCGCAGGAAATGGCGGCGAAGATCAAGGCCGAGACCAAGGGCAAGGTCGAGATCAGCATCTTCCCCTCCAGCCAGCTCGGTGGCGACACCGACATGCTGAGCCAGCTGCGCTCCGGGGCCATCGAGTTCTTCACCCTCTCGCCGCTGATCCTCTCGACGCTGGTGCCCAACGCCTCCATCAGCGGCATCGGCTTCGCCTTCCCGGACTATGCCAGCGTGTGGAAGGCCATGGACGGCGACCTGGGCACCTACGTGCGCGGGCAGATCTCCAAGGCCGGCATCGTCGCCATGGACAAGATCTGGGACAACGGCTTCCGCCAGATCACCACCTCCACCAAGCCCATCGAGACCGCCGCCGACCTCAAGGGCCTGAAGATCCGCGTGCCGGTGTCGCCGCTGTGGACCTCCATGTTCAAGGCGTTCGACAGCGCCCCCGCCTCGCTCAACTTCGCCGAGGTCTACACCGCGCTGCAGACCCGCGCCGTGGATGCGCAGGAGAACCCCCTCGCCATCATCTCCACGGCAAAGCTCTACGAGGTGCAGAAATACTGCTCCCTCACCAATCACATGTGGGACGGCTTCTGGTTCCTCGCCAACCGCCGCGCCTTCGAGAAGCTGCCCGACGACCTGCGCGCCATCGTGGCGAAGAACATCAACGAGGCGGGCCTCAAGCAGCGCGACGACGTGTTCGCCCTCAACAACTCCCTGCGCAAGGAGCTGGCGGAAAAGGGCCTCACCTTCAACGAGCCGAAGGTGGACAGCTTCCGCGACCAGCTGCGCAAGGCCGGCTTCTATGCCGAGTGGAAGGGCAAGTACGGCGACGAGGCCTGGGCCACGCTGGAGAAATATACCGGCAAGCTCTCCTGAGCCGGCCATCCGCCTCACGTTCAAGGGGCGGCCTCGGCCGCCCCTTTTCGTTCAGGGCGCCAGTTGCACCACGATGCCCTCGTTGGGCCTGAGGTCGATGGTGTCGCCCACCTGTTCGCCCGCGCGATCGCAGAAGGTGGAGAGGAGCAGGCGTCCTCCCCCCGTAGCTTCCGGCAGCGTCGCCGACAGCGGGTTGCCGCCCAGATTCAGCGCCACCAGCAGCCCCTCCCCCTCCCCCTGCCTGAGATAGGCGACGAGATCGCCCACCGCCGCCACCGGGGACCACAGCCCCACGGACAGAGCCGGATGCGCCCGCCGCAGGGCCAGCAGCGCGCGGGTGAGGGTGAGCAGGGAGGCCGCCTCCCCCCGCTCCCGCTTCACGTTCACCTCGGTGAAATCGTCCGCCAGCGGCAGCCACGGCTCCACCGTGGAGAAGCCGGCGAAGGGGCCATCATCCCACTGCATGGGCGTGCGCGCGCCGTCGCGGCCGAGGCCGAGGCCGGGCACGTTCTTCTCGAACGGGTCCTGCACCCGCTCGGGCGGGATGGACACCTGCGACATGCCGATCTCGTCGCCGTAATAGAGCGTCGGCGTGCCCCGGAGCGTCAGCAGCAGCATGGCCGCCACCCGCGCCTGATCGGGACCGAGGCGGCCGACGACGCGCGGGCGATCGTGGTTGGAGAGCACCCAGTTGGGCCAGCCGCCCTCGGGGATGGCGGCCTCATAGGCGGCGATCAGCGGCGCCAGTTCCGCGGCATTCCACGGCGCCGCGAGGAGCGTGAAGTTGAACGGCAGATGCACGCCGCGCCCGTCCTCGCCGTAATAAGCGGCGATGCGGTGGAGCGGCAGATAGGCCTCGCCGATCAGCACCCGGTCGCCCTCATAGGACTCGACGAGGTCACGGAAGCCCGCGATCACCTCCATCACCTCCGGCCGGTCGCCGGTATAGAGCTGGCTCAGGGCGGAATGCGGATTCATGCCCTCGCGGAAATCGGGATTCGGCGGATTGTCGCGGAACTCGGCATCCTTGATGACGTGCCAGAGCGCATCGATGCGGAAGCCGTCCACGCCCCGATCCAGCCAGAAGCGCAGGACATGGTGCATGGCCTCCACCACGTCCGGATTGCGCCAGTTGAGGTCCGGCTGCTCCTTCAGGAAGGCGTGGTAGTAATACTGGCCGCTCGCCGCATCATACTCCCAGGCGCTGCCGCCGAATTCCGAGAGCCAGTTGTTGGGCGGTCCGCCATCCGGGCCGGGATCGCGCCAGATGTACCAGTCGCGCTTGGGATCATCCTTGCCCGAGCGGGAGGCCTTGAACCAGGGATGATCCTGCGACGAGTGGTTGGGCACGAAATCGAGGATGATCCTCAGCCCCAGCCCATGAGCCTCCTGAACCAGCCGGTCGAAATCTTCGAGCGTGCCGAACAGGGGATGGATGGCGGTGTAGTCGGCCACGTCATAGCCGAAATCCGCCATGGGAGAGGGATAGATGGGGGAGATCCAGATGGCGTCGATGCCGAGGTCGGCGAGATAGGCGAGCCGGGAGATGATGCCCTTGAGGTCGCCCACGCCATCGCCGTTCGAATCCTGAAACGAGCGCGGATAGATCTGGTAGACCACGCCGGACTGCCACCACAAAGGCCCGGTCTTCAGCCGCTCGCGTTCCTGCTCCGCCATTGGCATCTTCTCCCGCTCTGCCGGAGCACTCTGGCGCTCCGACTCAGATTGGAGAAGTACGGCCGGCCCGGTTCGGTTTCATGACCGGCCATTTGGGAGGGCTGGAACGCCCTCCCCTCAGGCCGCGCGGCAACGGTCGATGGCCCAGCGCACCAGCTTGCGCACGTCCGGGTCCGGGTCGTCATAAACGGCTTCGAGCGCGGGCACGGCGGCGGGATCGGCGATCTCGCCCAGCGCCGCGGCGGCCTCCTTGCGCACGTTGGACAACTGGTCGCCCAGCGCCTCCGACACCACCGGGACGGCCGCGCGGGCCTTCAGCTTGCCGAGCGCGTTCACCGCCTTGGCCTTCACCTGCCAGGCATCGTCATTGGCAGCGACGATCAGCGGGTCCACCGCCTCGAGAATCTTCGCCTTGCCGATGGAATAGGCGGCTTCCTCGCGCACCTGCCAGTGGCCGTCCTTGAGCCCGGCGATGAGCGCAGGGACACCAGCCGTACCGCTCTTCACGAACACGAGGGCCGCCATCACCGCCCGGCGCACCGCCGCTTCCGGATCGGTGGCGGCGAGCAGCAGCGCGGGCAGCGCGGCATCCGCCTTCAGATAGCCCAGCACGCCCAGCGCCTCGCGCCGCACGGCAATCTCCGGGTCAGTGAGGGCGGCGAGAGCCACCGGCATGGCCGAGGGGTCCTGCATGTCGCGCAGCGCCCGGAGCGCCGAGGCGCGGACGAAGGCCGAGTACGCATCGCCCGTCTCCTGCGCCCGCTCGATGAGGCGGGGGGCGGAGGCCGGCTCCTTCTTGTCGGCGAGGCTCTCGGCAGCAGCGAGGCGCACCGCCTCCTCCGCGTCGTCCAGCGCATCGATGAGGCCGAGGGCGGCCGGCAGGCCGGAATGCTCGTCCAGGGACTTGGCGGCGGCTTCCCGCACGCCGGCATCCTCATCCTTCAGGCCGGCGAGCAGCAGGTCCACGGCGCCCGGGTCCACGCTCTCGGCAAGGCCCAGCATGGCGACGCGGCGGATGCCGGGATCGGCGTCGCGGGCACGCTCGGAGACCGCATCGAGGTCGTCGTCGAAATCGTCGAAGATGGCCATGGCGCTCACCGCAGCAGATAGGGGATTTCGACCTTCACCGCGCCGGTGGGGCAATCCACCTCGCACGGCATGCAGTACCAGCACTCGTCATACTTCATGTGCGCCTTGCCCGAGGCCGGGTTGATGGCGAGCACGTCGAGGGGGCACACGTCGATGCAGACGCGGCAGCCCTTCTCGGCGATGCACTTGTCGTCATCGACGGTCACGGGCACGGAGGTGGTGTGATTGGCGAAAGGCATGGGGGCAGCTCCGGAATTTCGTGTGAGGGGCTCACTCGGCGGCGATGGCCGGGGTGCGCAGCTGGTGGTAGGCGCCCATCTCGTCCTCATCGATCTCGACGACATAGGGGTCCACCGCGCGCTTCTTGTGCGCCATGCGGCCCATCTCGTCCTTGTAGAGGAGGGTGTGGCAGAACCAGTTCTCGTTGTCGGTGGCGGGGTGGTCGACGCGCCAGTGGTAGAGACCCCAGCGGCTTTCGGTGCGGTAGAGCGAGGCGGCGGCGGCCATGTCGGCGCAATCGAGGATGGATTGCAGCTCCAGCGCCCGCATCAATTCATGCGGATCCTTCACGCACAGGGCCGAAAGATCGTCGCGCACCTCGGCGAGGCGGGCCTGGCCGATCTTGTACTTGGCGGTCACCTTCGGCGGCTGGAGATAATCGTTCACGAGGCGGCGGGCCTTGTATTCCATCTCGAAGGGGGTGAGGCCATCGTCGCGACGGGTGGGCGCCATCACGCGGGCCTGCTCGCGGGAGATATCGGCGGCGTCATAGGCCGGCAGGTCGGTGGAGGCGCAATAGTCGGCCGCATCCTCACCGGCGATGCCGCCGTTCACGAAGGCGCCCAGCATGTAATTGTGCGGCACGCTCGCCATGTCGCCGGCGGCATAGAGGCCGGGCACGGTGGTGCGGGCATTCTCGTCCACCCACACGCCCGAGGCGGAGTGGCCGGAGCAGAAGCCGATCTCGGAGATGTGCATCTCCACCATCTTCTCGCGGTAGTTCGTGCCCCGCTTCTCGTGGAAGCGTCCGCGCGAGGGGCGCTCGTTGGAGTGCAGGATGGTCTCGATCTCGGAGATGGTCTCCTCGGCGAGGTGGGTCATGTTGAGGAAGACGGGGCCGTTGCCGCTCAAGAGCTCGCCGTAGAACTCCTTCATCATCTGGCCCGACCAGTAGTCGCACTCGATGAAGCGCTCGCCCTTGTTGTTGGCGGTGTAGCCGCCGAACGGGCCGGTGACGTAGGCGCAGGCCGGGCCGTTGTAGTCCTTGATGAGCGGGTTGATCTGGTAGCACTCGAGGTTCGCGAGGCCCGCGCCGGCATGGTAGGCCATGGCATAGCCATCGCCGCAGTTCGCCGGGTTCTCGTAGGTGCCGAAGAGATAGCCGGAGGCCGGCAGGCCGAGGCGGCCGGCGGCGCCGCAGGCCAGCACCACGGCCTTGGCGCGGATCACCAGGAACTCGCCGGTGCGGGTGTTCACCCCGATGGCGCCGGCGATGCGGCCGTCCGTGCCGGTCAGCAGGCGGGTGGCCATGTAGCGGTTGGTCACCAGCACCTGGTGCTTGCGCAGCTGGCGGTAGAGCGCCTTCTTGACGTGGTGACCTTCCGGCATGGGCAGTACATAGGTGCCCATGTGGTGCACCTTGCGCACATTGTATTCGCCGGAGCCGTCCTTCTCGAACTTCACGCCGATGGAATCCAGATACTGGATCATCGGGTAGGAGCCGGTCGCGTAGGCCATCACCGCCTTCTGGTGGACGATGCCGTCATTGGCGACGGTGATCTCCTTCACATACTGCTCGGGCGTGGCGTAGCCGGGAATGACGGCGTTGTTCAGCCCGTCCATGCCCATGGAGACCGCGCCGGAGCGCTTCACATTGGCCTTCTCCATGAGGACCACCTTGAGGCCGGGATTTTTCTCCTTGGCCTTGATGGCCGCCATCGGGCCGCCGGTGCCGCCGCCGATGACAAGGATGTCGGTCTCGACGATCTCGGTCTTCATCTCGCTGTCGAACGCGCTCATGGGTTCATCTCCGGAAGGTCGTTGGCGGCCTCGGCGGCCAGCGCCGCGAGATAGGCGAAGGGATAGACCCCGCGCTTGTGGCCGTCGGAAAAGGTGAGGTTCAGGCCGTGCGCGCCGAACGGCTCCACGCCGGTGAGGGCCACGCCGGGGAAGGCTGAGGGAAAGCGGTCGCGGGCGCGGTCCGCCGTGCAGGCGGCGCAGCGGCAGGCGGAGCGCAGACGCTCGGCGGAGAATTCCGCCCGCGTCCCGCCATAGGCGAGGGTCAGGCGGCGCCGGTCCCGATCGAGGCGGATTTCCTCGACTTCAAGGGGGAGGGGTGCGGGGGCGGACGTCATCATGGCCCCGATTGGACCTCGCGGGCCCTCCGGCCGATAGCAACTAGTTGCTGGCTGGAGCACTTCCAGGAAGCCGCTCCCCGCAGGCCCGGCCTGCGCTATGGTACCGGTCGCGGATCACGGGAAGAGCGGCATGGATCAGGTCGAGTGCATCGTCGCCGGAGCGGGCGTGGTCGGCCTCGCCGTCGCCCGCGCGCTAGCGCTGGCGGGCCGGGAAGTGGTGCTGGTGGAGGCGGCGGACGCCATCGGCACCGGCACGTCCTCGCGCAATTCCGAGGTGATCCATGCCGGCATCTATTATGAGCCCTTAAGCCTCAAGGCCGAGCTGTGCGTGCGCGGCCGGGCGCTGCTCTACGCCTTCTGCGAAAGCCACGGGGTGGGGCACAGGCGCATCGGCAAGCTCATCGTGGCCGCAGCGCCTGAAGAGGTCGCCTATCTGGAGAAGCTGGCGAGGATCGGGGCAGCCAACGGCGTCGATGACCTCAGGATGTTGAGCGGCGCGGAAGCGCGGGCGCTGGAGCCGGCCCTCTCGGCCCACGCGGCGCTGCATTCGCCCTCCACCGGCATCGTGGATTCCCACGGCCTCATGCTGGCGCTGCTCGGCGACATGGAGGCGGCCGGCGGGATGCTCGCCCTCTCCTCCCCCATCGTGGCCGCCGAGGCGGGGGCGGACGGCGTCGTGCTCACCACCGGCGGGCCGGAGCCCATGACGCTCGCCTGCCGCCTGTTCATCAACGCGGCCGGGCTCGATGCCCCCGCGCTCGCCCGCGCCATCTCGGGAATGCCGCCCGATCTGGTGCCGCAGGAGACCATGGCCAAGGGCAATTACTTCACCTGCCTCCGGAAGGTGCCCTTCTCCCGCCTGATCTATCCGGTGCCGGAGGCGGGAGGGCTCGGCACCCACCTCACCCTCGATCTCGGCGGGCAGGGCCGCTTCGGGCCGGATGTGGAATGGGTGCGCGAGCGGCGCTACGAGGTCGATCCCACCCGCAAGACCACCATGATGGCCTCCATCCGCCGCTACTGGCCGGACGTGCGCGAGGAGGATCTGGCGCCGGGCTATTCCGGCATCCGGCCGAAGATCCCCGGCGTGGATGGGCGGGCGCCGGATTTCGTCATCCAGGGGCCGGCGGTGCACGGCGCGCCGGGGCTGGTGAACCTGTTCGGCATCGAATCGCCGGGGCTGACGAGCTGCCTCGCCATCGCGGAGCGGGTGGTGGAGGTGGCGCGGGGATAGGGCGGCCGGCGGGCACCTCCCCTCTCCCCTTGCGGGAGAGGGGCCGGGGGTGAGGGGGCTACCCGAACCCATCACCAGCCAACGGGCAAAAGGCGCCATACCCCTCACCCCAACCCTCTCCCGCAAGGGGAGAGGGAGCGACGCCGGACGCAAGGCGACAACACAAACAAAAAGGGCAGCGGCCGGAACCGCTGCCCTTTTCAAGATCCGAAGGCGGGCGGCCGTCAGGCCAGCTCGGTTTCCTTCTTGCGCTCCTCGCGCTTGCGGTCGTTAGGGTCCAGCAGGCGCTTGCGCAGGCGGATGGACTTAGGCGTCACCTCCACCAGCTCGTCGTCCTGGATCCACGCCAGCGCTCGCTCCAGCGTCATGCGGATGGGCGGGGTCAGGCGCACCGCCTCGTCCTTGGAGGTGGTGCGGATGTTGGTGAGCTGCTTGCCCTTCAGCACGTTCACTTCCAGGTCGTTGTCCCGGTTGTGCACGCCGATGAGCATGCCTTGGTACACCTTCCAGCCGGGCTCGATCATCATCGGGCCGCGATCTTCCAGGTTCCACAGAGCGTAAGCCACCGCCTCGCCCGCCGCATTGGCGATGAGCACGCCGTTGGTGCGGCCGGCGATCTCGCCCTTGTAGGGCGCGTACTCGTGGAACAGCCGGTTCATGATGGCCGTGCCGCGGGTGTCGGTGAGCAGTTCCGACTGGTAGCCGATGAGGCCGCGGGTGGGTGCGTAGAAGACAAGGCGCTGGCGGTTGCCGCCGGAGGGCCGCATCTCGATCATCTCGGCGCGGCGCTCGCTCATCTTCTGGACGACGGTGCCGGAATATTCCTCGTCCACGTCGATCAGGACTTCCTCGATGGGCTCCAGCACCTGGCCCGTCGCCTCGTCCTTCTGGAACACCACACGCGGACGGGACACGGCGATCTCGAAGCCCTCGCGACGCATGGTCTCGATCAGCACCGCAAGCTGCAGTTCGCCACGGCCGGAGACGAAGAAGGAATCCTTCTCGGTGGATTCCTCGATCTTCAGCGCCACGTTGCCTTCCGCCTCGCGGAACAGGCGGTCGCGGATGACGCGGCTCGTCACCTTGTCACCCTCGGTACCGGCGAGGGGCGAATCGTTCACGATGAACGACATGGTGACGGTGGGCGGATCGATGGGCTGGGCCGCCATGGCCTCGGTCACTTCGAGCGCGCAGAAGGTGTCAGCCACCGTGCCCTTGGAGAGGCCGGCGATGGCGACGATGTCGCCCTGCACGCCTTCCTCGATGGGCTGACGCTCAATGCCGCGGAAGGCGAGGATCTTGGAGACGCGGCCCTGCTCGACCAGCGAGCCGTCCTGCGCCAGCACCTTGATGGCCTGGTTCGGCTTGATGGAGCCGGAGGTGATGCGCCCGGTGATCATGCGGCCGAGGAAGGGGTTGGCCTCCAGCAGCGTGCCGATCATGCGGAACGGGCCGTCGTCCACGGTGGGCTCGGGCACATGCTTCAGCACGAGATCGAACAGGGGCGCCATGCCCTGGTCCATGGGACCTTCCGGGCTGTCGGCCATCCAGCCGCTGCGGCCGGAGCCGTAGAGGATGGGGAAGTCGAGCTGGTCGTCGGTGGCGTCGAGCGCCGCGAACAGGTCGAACACCTCGTTGATGACTTCGGTGGGACGGGCGTCGGAACGGTCCACCTTGTTGATGGCGACGATGGGCTTCAGGCCGATCTTCAGCGCCTTGCCGACCACGAACTTGGTCTGCGGCATGGGGCCTTCCGCAGCGTCCACGAGCACGATGGCACCGTCCACCATGTTCAGGATACGCTCCACCTCGCCGCCGAAGTCGGCGTGGCCGGGGGTGTCCACGATGTTGATGCGCGTGTCCTTCCAGACCACCGAGGTGGCCTTGGCGAGGATGGTGATGCCGCGCTCCTTTTCCAGATCGTTGGAATCCATCACGCGCTCGGCCACGCGCTGGTTCTCGCGGTAGGACCCCGACTGCTTCAGCAGCTCGTCCACCAGCGTGGTCTTGCCGTGGTCGACGTGGGCGATGATGGCGATGTTCCGCAGCTTCATGGAGGGTCCAGCACGAAAACGCGGGTCCGAATGGTTCGGGCCCGCCGGGAAAGGGGTATTTTGCGGCGCAAAATACACACAAACCGATCAAGATCAATGTGCCGGCGCTGCGGCCATGTCACCGGGGCCCCTCGGAACCGCGCCGGCACCACCCCGCAAAGCCCTTGAGCGCAACGCCTCGGCGCCCCTTGCTGCCACGTCCGTGCTGGTCCATCACGCTGGTTGGCGGGTGCGCACCCACCTGATGCGGAGAGCGATGGGGATGTTGATGGACGGAGCATTCGCTGCGGGCCTTCTGGTGAGCATCATCACCATCGCGATCCAGGCCCTGGGTACCGTCGTCGTCATCAAGATGGTGCGGATCGCTGCGCAACACCTCAGCGGACGGCGCAAGATCGAGACACTCGTCGTCGTCATGGCGGCCTCGGGAACGCTGCTCACCGTCTTCCACCTCGTGGAGGTGATGGTGTGGGCGCAGCTCTATGCGCTCACCGGTGCCACCGAGCCCGACAACATCTATTATTTCGCCTTCGTCAATTTCACGACGCTCGGCTACGGCGACCTCATCCCGGCCCGGCCCTGGCGCATCCTCGGGCCGATGACGGCGGCCAACGGCATGCTGCTGTTCGGCTGGTCCACCGCCGTTCTGTTCTCCGTGCTGTCGCGAGCCATCGCCCAGCTGCACATCAAGTAGCGCCAGCGCTGTCCCGCGTTTGAGGTAAGAGCGTCCCGCCCCGGCTGCGCTATAGTGGTTCATCGTGAGGGGCGCACGCGGACCATGGTACCAGGAGCATCACAGCAGCAGAGACCGGACCCGACGGTTCCGGCAGGAACGGCGCCGGCCGCCCTGGCGGCCGCGCAGGTGATGGCGCGCCATCCCTATTTCGCCGGCTTTCCCCTGGAGGCGCTCAGCGCCCTCATCGCCGGTGGCGAATGGATGGACGTGGCGGCCGGCACCCGCCTGCTCTGCCGGGGCGACATCGGCACCTTCGCCCTGCTCGTCTTCGAGGGCACGGCGGTCGTCACCATCGACACGCCTTACGAGCACGTCCAGCTCGCCCAATTGCAGGCGCCGGCGGTGATCGGCGAGATCGCCGCCTTCACCGGCGTCGCCCGCACCGCCCATGTGGATGCGCTCACCCCCATCCGCGCGGTACGGCTGTCCGCCGAGGCGCTGGAGGCGGCGGGGCGGGTGCACCCCGATCTCCTCTCCGCCGTCATGCGCCAGTTCGGCCGCCGCTTCGAGACCTTCAACCAGGTCTTCGGCTTCTACGCCAACGCCCTGAATGCGCTGGAACGGCGCAACTTCGACCTCGCTTTGCTCGACGACCTGCGCAATCCGCTGCCGGAGATGGTGGATTTCTCCCACTCCTTCCGCCGTCTCGCCGAGGCCATCATGAGCCGGGCGGCCGAGCGGCGGGAGATGGCCAACGCCGCCGCCATCCAGCGCGCCATGCTGCCCCCGCCCCTGCCGGCGGAGACGCTGGCCGGGCAGGCGGACATTTTCGCCGCCATGCGTCCGGCGAAAGACGTGGGCGGCGATTTCTACGATTATTTCCTCATCGACGGCCGCCGGCTGGTGGTGACGCTCGGCGATGTCGCCGGCAAGGGCACCCCCGCCGCCCTGTTCATGAGCGCCACCCAGACCGCGCTGCGCATGGTGCTGCGGAGCGAGCCGGACCTGGCCGTCGCGGTGGCGCGGGTGAACGAGCTGCTCTGCGCCACCAATGGCGAGGACATGTTCGTCACCCTGTTCTGCGGTGTCATCGACCTCGACACGGGCCTCCTCACCTACTGCAATTGCGGCCATACGGACTGCATGATCCTGCGCGCCGACGGTGGGCTGGAGCGGCCCGCCGCCACCGGCCCGGCCCTTGCCATGATGGAGGGTGCCCGCACCCGTGCCGCGACCGTGTCCCTCGCCCCCGGGGATCGCCTGTTCCTGTTCTCGGACGGCCTCACCGACGCGTTCAACCCAGCGGAAGAAGCGTTCGGCGAGGCCCGGCTCGAAGCCGCCGCGCAGGCCGCCCTTGCGGCAGCGCCCGATCTTCCGGCCGCGACCTTCATCACCAGCCTGCTCGACACCGCGACCCGCTGGGCCGACACCGCTCCCCAGTTCGACGACATGACCGCACTGGCGGTGACGCTCGGCCCGCGCTGATCGCGGAACCTCGCCCCCGCCCTGCGTGTTGCCCGAAGGGGGCCGAGCGAGCGGAGGACGGCCATGGCCCATGAAGAGAGCACGCACCCGACGGCTTTGGACGGCCTGCCGGCGCGAACGCCGCTGGAACTGGACATCGCCACGGCAGCCCACCGCAAGCTGCTGGTGCTGGCTCTGCAGCTGATGGCGCGGGACGAAACCCTCCGCCTCGCCCTCATGGAGGCCGTCAGCCAGACGCTGACCTTCCACGATTCCCACGAGGACGCCGGCCTCGAGGCCGATGCCGCCTTCGCCTTCGAGCGGCGGGTGGACGCGGAATTCCGCCGCATCCTGACCGACGTGCAGGCGGTGCTCGGCGACGGGATGCGCTCCCCCGTCGCCTGAGAGGGACGGGACGGCACGCCGATTGCTTCGTCCGGCGCACGATCCTCAGTTCCGTGTCCGCATCCGGACGCATTGCGCGGAAACCCGCCCATGAGCCAGTTCTCCTTCGCCCACGCCGGCAATACCGACTGGCAGGCCGCCCTTGGCTCCTGCTGGAGCCAGCTGCACGCTCAACTGGCGGACAAGCCGCCGCCGACGCTCGGCTGGTGCTATCTCTCCGACCGCTACACCGGCGCCGCCGGAAACATCATGGAGGCGCTGAAGGCGGGCCTGCCGGCGGTGCGCTGGGTCGGCACCATCGGCGTGGGGGTCGCGGCGGACGATGTGGAATATTTCGACGCGCCCGGCATCGCGCTCATGCTGGCCGACATTCCGCCCGACGACTTCCGCGTCTTCTCCGATCTGGCACCGCTCGGCACGGACGGGTTCGAGCCCTTCACCGCCCTCGTCCATGCCGATGGCGGCACGCCGGACCTGCCCGAGCGGCTCAAGTCCCTGGCCGGACAGACCCTCACCGGCTACCTGTTCGGCGGCCTGTCCTCCGCCCGCAACCAGCCTCTGCTGTTCGCCGACGACGTGATGCTCGGCGGGGTGTCGGGCGTCGCCTTCGGACCCGAGGTGCCGGTGCTGTCCCGCGTCACCCAGGGCTGCCAGCCCATCGGCCCCAAGCGGACCATCGACCGCGCCGAAGCCAGTTACCTCGTCACTCTCGATGGCGGACGCGCCCTCGACTGCGCGATGGAGGACCTCGGCCTGCCCGCCGACATCCCCGACGAGCAGCTGCGCCTCGAACTCGGCCAGACGCTGGCCGGGCTGATCGCGCCGGGTGAGGACACAAGCTCCGCGCCGGGCCGCTTCGGCACCGACACGCAGGTCCGCCACCTCTTGGGCGTCGGCCGCAAGGCCGGGGTGCTGGTGGTGGCGGAGCAATTGGAGGCCGGCACCAGGCTCGCCTTCTGCAAGCGCAACGCGGAGGCTGCGCGCCACGATCTCCTGCGCATCGTCGCCGAGGTGAAGGCCCAGGCCGAAGCCGCCGGCGGCGCCCGTGGCGCGCTCTATGTGAGCTGCTCCGGCCGCGGCGGCCCGCATTTCGGTGCCCCCAACGCGGAGTTCGCCATGGTGCGCGAGGCCCTCGGCCCGGTGCCGCTCGTCGGCTTCTTCGCCGGCGGCGAGATCGCCCGCCACCATCTCTATGGCTATACCGGCGTGCTCACGCTCTTCGCCTGAGGGCCACGCGCGCCGCCCCCCAGAGCATCCCGACGAATGAAAGCCGCAGCGCGGAACCCTTGGCAAAGGCCGGGTTTCGGCTCGCGCCCGCGCGCCCGGCACCCCGATATGCCTTAGCGTCAGCCCGGCCGCCCTATAGCAGACCCGCCGGATTTTGCAGTGCCGCATGTCACGATAGTGCCATTTGGCACTATTGCCGGAGACATGGCCCGGCGCGTTAGAGTTATCCCAATAAGAAAACGACCGGGAACAGACAAGCAAGCTCTTCATCGAGAAGCGACAGTCTTGATGTGCGCATCCGTGCGCGCAGAGCCTTCTGTTTGTCTTTTTCGGCGAAGAGATCCGGTCGTCACACGCCTGCCTTCCGGATTATTTACGGGGAGTTGAGATGACGCACGAAACGCTGGGTGTCAGCAAATACGATATTCTTTTCGAGCCCATCAAAATCGGGCCGAAAACCCTTCGGAACCGCTTTTACCAGGTGCCGCACTGCATCGGCGCCGGTTCCGACAAGCCCGGCTTCCAGGCCGCGCACCGCTCCATCAAGGCCGAAGGCGGCTGGGCGGCCCTCAACACGGAATACTGCTCCATCCACCCGGAATCGGACGACACGCACCGCGTCTCCGCCCGCATCTGGGACGAGGGCGACGTGCGCAACCTCGCCGCGATGACCTCGGAAATCCATAAGTACGGCGCGCTCGCGGGCGTCGAGCTGTGGTACGGCGGCGCCCACGCCCCGTGCATGGAGACGCGCCAGACCGCGCGCGGCCCGAGCCAGTATGCCTCCGAGTTCGAATCCCTCACCTACTGCCACGAGATGGACTACGACGACATCCGTCGCGTGCAGGGCTTCTACGTGGAGGCGGCGCGCCGCGCCCGCGATGCCGGCTTCGACATCATCTATTGCTACGGCGCGCACTCCTACCTGCCGCTGCAGTTCCTCTCCAAGTATTACAACAAGCGTACCGACAAGTACGGCGGCAGCTTCGAGAACCGCGCCCGCTTCTGGGTCGAGACCCTGGAGCAGATGAAGGCGGCCGTGGGCTCCGAATGCGCCATCGCCACCCGCTTCGCCGTCGACACGCTGATCGGCGAGGACGGCATCGAGGTGGAGCGCGACGGCCTCAAGTTCGTCGAGCTAGCCGACGACCTCGTCGACCTGTGGGACGTGAACGTGGGCGACATCGCCGAATGGGGCGAGGACGCCGGTCCGTCCCGCTTCTACCGTCAGGGCCACCAGCTCTCCTGGCAGAAGTTCGTGAAGCAGGCCTCGAAGAAGGTCGTGCTGGGTGTCGGCCGCTTCACCGATCCGGAGAAGATGGTCGAGGTCATCCGCAACGGCGAGCTCGACGTCATCGGCGCCGCCCGCCCCTCCATCGCCGATCCCTTCCTGCCGGAGAAGATCCGCGACGGTCGGCTCGACGACATCCGCACCTGCATCGGCTGCAACGTCTGCATCTCCCGCTGGGAGATCGGCGGCCCGCCCATGATCTGCACCCAGAACGCCACCGCCGGCGAGGAATTCCGTCGCGGCTGGCATCCCGAGCGCTTCCCCAAGAAGGGCTCGGACGATGCCATCCTGGTGGTGGGCGCCGGCCCCTCCGGCTCCGAGTGTGCCCGCGTGCTCATGGAGCGCGGCTATGTGGTCCATCTCGTGGACAGCGCCGAGAAGGTCGGTGGCTATGTGAACGAAGTCGCGACCCTGCCGGGCCTCGGCGAGTGGAGCTATCACCGCGACTATCGCGAGGTGCAGCTCGGCAAGCTGGTGAAGCGCAACCGCGACAGCCAGATCGCCCTCGGCGGCAAGAAGCTGTCGGTGGAGGACGTGCTCTCCTACGGCGCCGACAAGGTGGTGATCGCCACCGGCGCCCACTGGGTCACGGACGGCACCAACTGCCTCACCCACGCGCCCATCCCGGGCCTGGAAGGCACGCCGCGCGCCAATGTGCTGACGCCGGAAGACGTGATCCTCGGCACCAAGCCCATCGGCAAGCGGGTGATGATCCTCAATGCCGACCCCTACTACATGGCGCCGAGCCTCGCGCAGAAGCTGGCGGAGGCAGGGCATCAGGTGACGGTGGCATCGGGCGTGGAACTCGGCCGCTACATGCACTTCACGCTGGAAGCGCCGAACATGCACCGCATGCTGCACGAGCTGCACATCAACGTGCTCTCCAGCACCTGGGCGAGCCGCGTGGAAGACGGGCGGATCGAGCTCTACAACCTCTGGGGCGACGGGCATAAGCGCGTCTATACCGGCCCCGGCAAGATGCCGCGCAGCGCCAACACCACCCACGCCTGGCACGAGTACGACACCCTTGTGCTGGTCACCGCCCGCCGCTCCGAGGATGCCCTGTTCCGAGCCCTCAAGGCGCGCTCCGGCGAGTGGGACGCCCGCGGCATCAAGGGCGTGTACGTGATCGGCGACGCCTGGGCGCCCAAGCTCATCGCCGATGCCACTTTCGACGGGCAGCGTCTTGCCCGCGAGATCGAAGAGGCGAACCCGCAGGAGCCCAAGCCCTACCGGCGCGAAGCTGCCGTCTACGGCTCGCCCTACCAGCCGGGCGGCTCCTACGAGATCCGCTACCAGGGCTAGTTCCCCTCGTCCTGGTCAGAGCGGGCGGGGCGCGGCAGATCACGCGCCCCGCATGCCCGCCGTCGTCGGGGTCCAATCCCTCGGCCGGCACGGGCATTCGCATGAGCACAGCCAAGAAAAAAATCAGAGGGCGAGCAGCACATGATTCCGAGCGGCATCGATCCATCCAAGGTCACGCGCATCCTGTTCCAGGATTTTTCGCCCTGGATGCTCGCGATCTTCTATGTCTATGCCATCGGCTGCATGGCGGCGTTCGCGTGGGGCGTCTATGCTCAGGTGCACAAGTATCGCGCCGGACGCCGGGGCGCGCGCCTCGCCTGGGGCGACATCGGCCGCAGGCTTCTCGATACCGCGAAGACCATCGCCTCCCATCGCACGCTGCGCCGGCGTGACACGACCGCCGGGCGGCTCCATGCCTTCATCTTCTACGGCTTCACGCTGCTGTTCATCGGCACCGCCACCATCACCCTGCAGGAAGACATTCTCGGCCCGCTCATCGGCCTCGAATTCTGGCACGGCCACTTCTATTTGCTGTTCAAGCTCACGATGACGCTCGCCGGCACCGGCTTCATCTGCGGCCTCCTCTATATGATGTGGCGGCGCGGCTGGCTGAAGCCGCCGAAGCTCGATTACGCCCGGCCCGACCGCACGCCGCAGGACGCCGACTTCTCCCGCGAGCGCTACCGCATCGAGGACTGGGCCTTCCTGTGGACCCTGCTGCTCATCGGCATCACCGGCTTCCTGCTCTCCGGCGCCCGCATGGTGTGGCTCCAGAATGATCCGGCGGTGTGGGACACGCGCTGGTGGGCGCCGGTGGGCGCGTCCATCGCCGCCGGCCTGAAGGCGGTGGGCTTCACCAGCGCCGGCGCGGGCGCCCTGCGCATGGGGCTGTGGTGGCTGCACGGCGTGCTGGCGCTCACCTTCATTGCGCTCATTCCCTACACCAAGGCGAAGCACATCTTCACCGCGGCCGCCTCGTGGCTGCTGCGCAATCCCGACGCCATCCGCCACCTGCCGCTGGGCGATCTTGATGCCGACCGCATCGGCTATCGCGAGCTGGGCGACGTTGCGAGCCGCTATCTCGTCCAGGCGGACGCCTGCACCAAGTGCGGCCGCTGCCACGAGGCCTGCCCGGCGCGCGCCGCCGGCTATCCGCTCTCCCCGCGCGACGTGGTGCTGACACTGCGCGAGCAAGCCAACACCCATCTCGGCGAGGTGCTGCCCAAGCCCCGCGCCGCCGGCTGCGCCACGCCCCTCATCGGCCTCGCCACCGGCGAATACCGGCCGGAGACCCTGTGGTCCTGCCGCCAGTGCGGTGCTTGCACGGAGATCTGCCCGGTGGGCGTGGAGCACGTGCCGCTCATCAACATGCTTCGCCGCACTTTGGTGGATGAAGGCGAGATGGATCCGGCCCTCCAGCGCACCCTCGGGGCGGTGAACAAGACCGGCAATTGCTTCAACGAAAGCCGCCGCAAACGCCCCAACTGGACCAAGGACCTGCCGTTCAAGATCAAGGACGCGCGCAAGGAGCCCGTGGATGTGCTCTGGTTCGTCGGCGACTATGCGAGCTTCGACCCGCGCAACCAGAAGGTCAGCCGCGCCTTCGCCCGCATTCTCCACTCCGCCGGCATCGACTTCGGCATCCTCTACGAGGGCGAGACCACGGCCGGCAACGACGTGCGGCGTGTGGGCGAGGAGGGCCTGTTCCAGCAGCTCGCGGAAGGCAACATCTCGACGCTCGGCGATTGCAGCTTCAACCGCATCGTCACCACCGATCCGCACTCCTTCAACACGCTGAAGAACGAATATCCCGACCTCGGCGGCACCTATGACGTCAGCCACGCCAGCGCCTTCCTGAAGGAGCTGATGGCGGACGGGCGCATCACCCCCGCCCGCAAGCTGGACTTCACCGTCACCTACCACGACCCCTGCCACCTGGGCCGCCTCAACAAGGGCTATGACGCCCCGCGCGAGCTGCTCGCGGCCACCGGCGTGAAGCTGGTGGAGATGGGCAAGAGCCGCGACAATTCCTTCTGCTGCGGCGGTGGCGGCGGCCGGGTGTGGGTGCCCGATCCGCCCGGCACCACCAAGGTGGGCGAGATCCGCGCGCGGGAAGCCGCCGAGATCCATGGCCTCGATGCTCTGGTGGTCAACTGCCCCAAGTGCATGACCATGCTCGAGGACGCGGTGAAGACCACCGGCAACGAGCGCAATTTCCGGGTGCTGGAGCTGACCGAGCTGCTCGCCGAGGCGCTGGAGCCCGAAGAGCCTGCCGTCCTTCCCGCCCACGCCGAGGTCGGCTGAGCGATGCGCGCGCCCGCCAACATGAGTGCGCTGACGGGTGCGCTGATCGCCCGGGGCGATGCCTATCTCGCGCTGCCGGCCTACGGGGCGGAGGGCGCGGAGTGGGCGCAGGCGGCGCTGGCGCGGCTGCTGCTCTCGAACGCGCGGCTGAAGCTGGTGTTTGCCGCGCTGCCCTTCGCGCCGCCGGCCTTCCTCGCCCTCCTCTCCGGCGAGGACCGGCCCGCCATCCTCCAGCGCATCGTGCGCAACCCGGCCACCTCAGGCGCGACGCTGCTGCGCCTGGCGCGGCAGATGGACGATGCGGAGACCCGCAAGGCGCTGGCCGCCCATGCTCACACGCCGGCCGTGGCGCTCATCGGCCTCGCCATGCATGCGGACGCCGCCGTGCGCGCCGCGCTGCTGCGCAATGCCGGAACGCCGGCCGTCGCCCTCCATGCCCTGCTGGACCATGCGGATGCCGCGGAGCGCGCCGCCCTCGCCCGCCATCCGCAGGCGGACGCGGAGCTGCTGCGCACTTTGCTCGCGGGCGGCGACGCCGTGGTGCGCGCCGAGGCGGTGGCTCACCCCCATTGCCCACTCACGCAGGTGGCCGATGCGTGCGTCGATGCCGATGCCGCCATCCGCCGCCGGGCGGCCTCCAATCCCGTGCTGCCGCCGAGCCTGCGTCAGGCGCTGATGGGTGATCCCGATCCGGCCGTCCGCGCGGAGGCCCTGCGCCTTCATGCGGAAGGCCAGGAACCGGCTTTGACCGATGACGGCGACGTCCGGGTGCGCCGCGCCCAGGCCCGCCATGTGGCCTTGCCGGAGGATCTGGCGGAAGCCCTCTCCCGCGACGGCGACGTGTGGGTGCGGGTCTGGCTCGCCCGCAATCCGGCGCTTCCCTCTGGCCTCATCCAGCGGCTGGGCGGCGATGCCGAGGCGCGGGTGCGCCATGCCGCCGGCCGCAATCCGGCCTGCCCGGCCGACGTGCTCGCGACCCTCGCCCGCGATGGCGACGAATGGGTGCGCGCCGCCGTGGCCTGCCGCCCCGACCTTCCGGCCGAGGCCCTGCGCGCGCTCGAACAGGAAGACGCGGTGGATGTCGCCTCCGCCGTCGCCCGCAACCCGCAGGCGCGGGAAGTCGCGCTCCGCCGCCTCGCCCGCCACGGGCAGGCGGACGTGCGCCGTGCCGTCGCGCTCAATCCCGATGCCCCGGCAACGGCCCTGCGCCTGCTGCTGGACGATCCCTATCCCCTCAACCGCGCTTTTGCCGTCCGCCATCCGAACCTTCCGGTGGCGGATGCCTGGGGCTCAGCCGACGACGACGCGCCGCAGGTGCGCTTCGCGGTGGGCAAGCGCGCCGTCACCCACGCCGCGGCCGCAGGGCGCGCCGCACGCAGGCACCTCGAAACCTTCCCACAGCCGTGAGGGCACCCATGAAAATACTCGTGCCGGTGAAACGCGTCGCCTCGCTCGATGACGAGTTCGAGCTGCGCGACGATGGTCGCGATGTCGACCCGGATTTCTGCGAGTTCGACCTCAACGAATTCGACGAATACGCGCTGGAAGCAGCGGTCCAGATCAAGGAAGCCGCGCCCGAGGGCTCGGTCGAGGTGGTGGTCCTGACCATCGGCCCCGACGATGCCGACGACGTGCTGCGCAAGGCCCTCGCCAAGGGGGCCGACCGCGCGATCCGCGTGGACGATGCCGGCCTTGAAGAGGCGGACCGCGTGGCCATCGCCCGCGTCATCGCCAAGGTGGCGGAGAACGAGGAGCCCGGCCTCGTGCTGTGCGGCGCGCAATCCGCCGACCAGGGCAACGCCCAGACCGGCATGTCGGTCGCGGCGCTGCTCGGCTGGGCGCGCACGGCGGTGGTCTCGAAGCTCGACTTCACCCCCGGTGCCGCCACCGCGCAGGTGGAGCGGGAACTGGAAGGCGGCCTGGTGGAGCGCATCGAGGTGGAGACGCCCGCGGTGCTCACCATCCAGCTCGGCATCAACACGCCGCGCTACGCCTCCCTGCGCTCCATCAAGCAGGCCAACGCCAAGCCCATCGAGTGCCTGACGCCCCACGACGTCGGCCTTGCCGACGCCGAGATCGGCGCCGCCGGCGCGCTCAGCCGCGTGCGGCGCGTGTTCGTGCCCGAGCGCGGGCGCGGCGAGATCATCGCGGGCACACCTTCCCAGCAGGTGGCCCGTCTCCTGGAGATCATTTCGGAGGTGAACGGCTGATGTCCGGAATTCTCATCCTGGCCGAGCACCGGCGCGGCACCCTGCGCGACGCCACGCTGGAGGCCATCGGCGCCGCCGGCACGCTCAAGGCGGCCCTCGGCGGTCCCGTCGCCGTCCTCGTCATCGCGGCCGATCCCGCCTCCCTGGTGGCGGCCGTCAGCGTCGGCGCGGTGGACGAGGTCATCACCGTCGCCCGCCCCGACGCGGCGACCTACGAGCCGCACGTCTACGAGGCGGTGCTGCGCGCCGTCATCGCCCAGCGCTCACCATCGCTGGTGCTGATGCCGCACAGCGTCGACAGCTTCTCCCTCGCCCCCGCCGTCGCCATCGGCGAGGGCCTCGGCTTTGCCACCGACGTGTTCGGTGTCGCGGTCGAGGACGGACAGGTGGTGGCGACGCGCGCCGGCTACAACGAGAAGGTCTTCGTGGAGATCGACTTTCCCGGCCGCTCCGGCGTGCTCCTCACCCTGCGCGGCGGTGCCTTCGCGCCGGAGACGGCGGCGGCCAGCCCCACCGTTTCCGCCCTCGACGCGGGTGCGGGCGCGGCCCGCAGCAAGCACCTCGACTGGCGCGATCCCCCGGCTTCCGGTGGCATCGACATCCCCGGCTCGCCCTTCATCCTCTCCATCGGCCGCGGGGTCGGGGACGAGGCGAACGTGGCGCAGTTCCTGGAGCTGGCGGACGGTCTCGGCGCGACGCTCGGCTGCTCGCGGCCCATCGCCGACAACGGCTGGCTGCCCAAGGCGCGTCAGGTGGGCCAGTCCGGCCAGCTGGCCGCCAAGTGCAACCTCTACATCGCCATGGGCATCTCCGGCTCGGTGCAGCACCAGTGGGGCATGAAGCACGTGGAGAACATCGTGGCGATCAACAAGGACCCCGAGGCCTCCATCTTCACCATCGCCCGCTACGGCATCGTCGGCGACATGCTGGAGATCGCCGAGGAACTGAGGAAGCAGAAGGGCATCCAGTAGAGCACAGCTGAAAATCCGGGCCGGGACCGAGCGCCAAATCGGTCCCGGCATCCGGCCATGACGATCGCGTCCAGAGGCAAGAAGAGCGACCTCCGATTTCGTCGGAAGCGCCGCAAGGGTGACGACAGACACCATCCGGGCCGGGCACGCACGCCGTCGCCCCGAAGCACCGGGCAAGGGAGGACACCGTGACGACGATAACCAACATTCACGCGACAACGGAGGGTGACGGGAAGCTGCACCGCTCCATCAGCTGGACCGGAGCCTTCTGGGTGGCGAGCGGCGTGCCCGCGCTCGTGCTCTTCTCCATAGGCGGCATCGCCGGCACCACCGGCACACTCTCCTTCCTCGTCTGGGCCATCTCCATCGGCATGGGCTTCATCCAGTCCTTCATCTATGCCGAGATCGCCGGCCTGTTCCCGAACAAGTCGGGCGGCGCCTCCATCTATGGCGCGGCCGCCTGGGTGCGCTACGTGAAGCTGGTGGCGCCACTCTCGGTGTGGTGCAACTGGTTCGCCTGGAGCCCGGTGCTCTCGCTCGGCTGCACCATCGCCGCCGCCTACATCCTCAACGCCTTCGCCCCCATCCCGGCGGTGAACAGCGCGGAGGTGGCGCAGTGGATCGCCGCCCATGCCACGACCCTCACCGGCACCGATGCCGAGAAGGCCGCGGCGGCCGTTGCGGCGCTGACGCCCGCGGTGCGTGACTGGACGCTGTTCTCCCACGCCATCGGCCCCGTCTCCTTCTCGCTGAATGCCTCCTTCTTCGTGGGCGCGACGCTGATGCTGGTGGTGTTCGCCATCCAGCACCGGGGCATCATGGGCACCGCCAGCGTGCAGAAGTGGATCGGCCTCTCGGTCATCATTCCCATGATCATCGTCGGCCTTGTGCCGATCCTCACCGGCAAGGTGGACTGGGGGAATTTCTCGCCGCTGGTGCCGCTCGCCGCCGCCGGCGCGGCTGATCCCGGCAGCTGGAACATCCCGGGCTGGACGCTGGTGCTCGGCGGCCTGTTCATCGCCGCCTGGTCCACCTACGGCTTCGAGACCGCCGTCTGCTACACGAGCGAGTTCCGCAATCCCGAGAAGGACACCTTCAAGGCCATCTTCTACTCGGGCCTCCTGTGCCTCGCGCTGTTCATCCTCGTGCCCTTCACCTTCCAGGGCGCGCTGGGACTGACCGGAATGCTGGACCCGGCCATCGTGGACGGCTCGGGCGTCGCCCAGGCGCTGGCGCACATGGTGGGCGGCGGCAAGATCGTCGAGAGCGCCCTCGTGATGCTCATGATCCTCGCTCTGATGCTGTCCATCATGACGGCCATGGCGGGCTCCTCGCGCACCCTCTACCAGGGCGCCGTGGACGGCTGGCTGCCGCGCTTCCTCGGCCATGTGAACGAGCACGGCGCGCCCACGCGGGCCATGTGGACGGACCTGTGGTTCAACCTCGTCCTGCTCGCCATCGCCTGCGCCGATGCCACCAGCTTCTTCTTCGTGCTGGCGGTGGCCAATGTCGGCTACATCATCTTCAACTTCCTGAACCTCAACTCGGGCTGGATCCACCGCATCGATTCCGGGCATGTGGCGCGCCCCTACAAGGCCCCCACCTTCCTCCTCGTGCTGGGCACCGTGTTTGCCTTCGCCAATGCGGTCTTCATGGGCGCCGGCGCCAAGGTGTGGAACCCGGTGGCGCTGTGGGCCGGTCTCATCACCGCCGCCCTCATCATCCCGGTCTTCATCTTCCGGCACTATGTGCAGGACGGCGGCAAGTTCCCGCACGAGACCTTCGAGGACCTGCAGGTCGGCGACGGGACGAAGACCCAGAAGCGCGCCGGCATCCTGCCCTACCTCGCGCTCATCGCCGGCATCGCGGTGGTGATCCTCTCCGACCTCTTCTTCCACCTCTGATCCGCAAGGAACATGCAGGATGACACAGGGACTTTCCGCCTTCTCGCGCCTCTCCGCGCTGTCCGACCGCCACCGCGCGCTCGGCACTGCCTTCGAGGCTTCCTGGAACGACATGCCGGTGCCGCAGAACTACGCCACCGACACCTATGACGAGGTCATCGCGGTGCGCACCGCCGCCGGCCTGTTCGACGTCTCCGCGCTGCGCATGATCGACGTGGCGGGCAAGGAAGCGCTCGCCGTGCTGAACGAGATGTGCACCTCGGACATCTCGAAGATCGCGCCCGGCGCCTCCTCGCTCACCAGCGTGGTGGACGAGAACGGCTCCCTTATCGACGACGTGCTGATCTATTGCGATGGGCCGAACGCCTATCGCATCTCCCACGGCGGCGGCTCGCTGGAGGACATCCTGCCCGGCGTCGCGGCGGGCCGGGACGTGACCTTCACCAAGGACAACGACGTCCACATCATGTCCCTGCAGGGGCCGAAGGCGCTCGACATCCTCAACCCGAACACCCCGTTCGCGCTGGAGACCCTGCCCTATTTCGGGCACCAGCGGACGACGCTGTTCGGCCGTCCGGTATCCATCGCCCGCGGCGGCTATTCCGCCGAGCGGGGCTACGAGGTGTTCTGCGCGGCGGCGGATGCGGTCGCCCTGTGGGACGCCATCCTCGCCGCCGGAAAGCCGGTCGGGGCCATGCCGGTCTCCTGGTCCTGCCTCGACGTGGTGCGGGTGGAGGGCGGCCTGCTGTTCTTCCCCTACGACATGCCACAGGGCGACACCACCCCGTGGGAAGTGGGCCTCGGCTGGACGGTGGACCTGTCCAAGCCCGCCTTCCGCGGCCGCGACGCGCTGGTGCGCCGCAAGGGGCAGGAGCGGGTGGCGCAGGTGGGGGTCGAAATCGACCACCACGCCGCCGTGGAGCCCGGCGCCAAGCTGTTCCGGGACGGCAAGGAAGTGGGGCTCGTGAACTCCACCGCCTACAGCCGCTACCTCATGCGCTCCCTCGCCCTCGCGCATGTGACGCCGGACCTCGCCGGCTTCGGCACCGAGCTGGAGGTCCGCGGTGCCGACGGCACGTTCGCGGCGCGGGTGGTGAAGACGCCCTTCTACGACCCGCTGCGCCTGCGCACCCACCCGCTTGAAGAACGTACGGCCTGAAACCTTAGCCACCTCAGGCCGTCGTGCCCCAGGGTTCTCTCCGGGCTTCCTCCGAGGAGCTTCCCCCCTGGGCGCTCGCCGGAGAGCGTTCCGTCCCAATCGCGCTCTCCGGCCCTACCCCTTGGGGCCGGTTTCGGCCGGCCCCATTTTTCTGAAGCGAGTCCCATGATGGTCCCTTCGCGCGCGCCCCAGAATTGCCAAGCACCGAAGCTTGGGCTTTATTCGCCGCAACAAGAATTTCGCGCGTGGCGAATCCGTTGGGGCATGTTGCGATGGTCGACGCCGATCAACCCCGGCCCGCTGCCAAACCTGCCCGCTACAGCGCCGTGCGTCTGAACAGCCCGGAATGGTTCGCGCGCGTGGGCGAGGTGGCCCGCGTGATCGGCTCGGACCGCTTCCACCGGGAACTGGTGGAACTCGCCGGCGCCGCCATCAACCACGATGCCTGCTGGATCATCCGCTATTCGCGCGTGGCGCCGCCGGATGTGCTCTACACCAAGGACGTGGCGAGCGACGTGGTCGCCTACTACACCAACCTCTATTCGTCGGTGGACCCCTTCTCCGAATACTGGAGAAAGAACGGCAGCCCCGGCGTGCTGATGCTGAACGACGTGGGCTCGCCCGGCCGCTCGTGGGACATGTACCACAAGGTGTTCCAGACGCTGGCCAGCATCTCGGACGAGCTGGGCATGTTCTTCTCCACCGTCGGCCATTGCTGCTTCGGCCTGTTCCTGGAACGGGAGACCGGGCGCTTCTCGCCGACCGACATCGAGCGGGCGCGGCTGATCTTCCCCATGCTGGAGGGCTTCCACCGCTCCCATCTGGGCGCCCTGTTCAACGACCTGCGCAACCCGCGCGGGACGCAGGTGGAGGGCTTCATCACCCGCCCCACCCTCATCGAGGACCGCTTCGGCGTGGATGTCTTCGCCAATGACGCCTGGCGCGACGCCGCCCGGCGCGCGCCTGCCCTTGGCGACGCGGTGGAGGCCCTGCGCGTGGCGCCGGGCGGGACGATCCATGCGGCAGGGCCGCTGACCGTGAAGGTGGAGGTCTTCGACCGCGACTTCCCGCTCGCGCCGGGCGGACGCATGTATGTGCTCGATGCGCCGCAGCGCGGGGTCGAGGACGATCCCGACCGCCTGCTGGAGGACGCGCTCGGCATCTTCACGCCGCGCGAGCGGGAGATCCTGCTGCTGCTGATGAACGGGCAGACCACCGGCGAGATCGCCCAGAAGCTCAGCCTCAGCAAGGGCACCATCAAGAACTGCCGGCTGCGCATGTACCGCAAGGCCGGCGTCGGCTCCGAGCGCGCGCTGGTCAAGCACGTGATGCAGTCCATCGGGGCGCGCTGAGGCCCCGGGGCCCCTACTGCGACAGTGCGGCCGAGATGCGCTGGGCGGCGTCGAGCAGCACCGGCAGGAACTGCGTCCGCATCGCCTCGATGGAGGAGCGGCCCTCATGGGTGGAGACGTTGAGCGCCGCCAGCACCTCGCCGCGCCGGTTGCGCACCGGCACGGCAATCGAGCGCAGGCCCAGTTCCAGCTCCTGGTCCACCAGCGCCCAGCCCTGCCGGCGCGCATTCTCCACCGCCTCCTTCAGGGCCACCATGGTGGCGACCGTCCGGGGCGTGCGCTTCTCGATCCGCACCCGGTCGTAGAACACCGCGAGTTCGGCGGGGGGCAAGCCGGCGAGCAGCACCCGGCCCATGGAACTGCAGAAGGCCGGCAGGCGCGAGCCGATGGACAGGCCGATGGTCATCACCCGCGCCGTGGGCACGCGGGCCACATAGACGATGTCGTCCCCGTCCAGCACCGAGAGGGAGCAGGATTCCTGCAGCGTGTTCACCACGTCGCGCATGACCGGCTGCGCCACCTCCCACATGGGCAGGGAGGACAGGTAAGCGAAGCCCAGCTCCAGCACCTTGGGGCGCAAGGCGAAGAGCTTTCCGTCCGTCTCCGCATAGCCCTCGCGCACCAGAGTGAGCAGGAAGCGGCGGGCGGCGGCGCGGGTCAGGCCGGTGTGCTGGGCCACCTCGCTGAGCGTCATGCGGGGCTTGTACTGGCTGAAGGCGCGGATCACCTCAAGGCCGCGCACGAGGGACTGGACATAGTCCTTGTCCTCGCCCGCCCCGGCGCGCTCCAGCACCTCGCCCGTCGTCATGCGCCCTCCCCGCCGGCGGCGGTCGATCCCGCCGGCGCATTATAGGGGGCGCCGTTGGCCTGCCCAGCCGCCTTATGTTCCGCCCCGCGGGCCGCCATCAGGCGCTCGTCGCGCCAGGCGACGCGGGCCTCCCAGTCCTCCAGCGGCAGCAGCGCCCGCCGCTCGGCCGTGGCGCGGGCGACGAGGGCCTCGCTCCACCCTTCCGGCTGGCCGCGCTCGGCCCCCATCTGCCGGTAACGCTCGCCCATGCGGCGGGCGTGCTCGGCGAGGCCGCCGCGATAGTTGAGATCCGACGTCTCGAACGGCCCGACGATGGACCAGCGAAGCCCCAGGCCGGACGTCATCACCCGGTCGATGTCGGCCACGTCGGCGATGCCCTGTTCCAGCATCCAGTAGGCTTCGCGCAGCACGGCGCCCTGCAGGCGATTGTAGATGAAGCCGTTGACCTCGCGCTTCAGCACCACCGGCACCTGCCCGGCGCGCGCCATGAGCACGCGGGTGCGTTCGGCGGCGGCAGGATCGGTGAAGGGCGCCGGCACGATCTCGACGATGGGAAGAAGATGGGGAGGATTGGCCGGGTGGGCGACGAGGCAGCGCGCCCGCCCGGGAAGATCCGCCGCGAATTCGGAGGCCGGCAGCGAGGAGGTGGAGCTGGCCAGCACCGCATCGGGCGGCGCCATCTCGTCCATCGCGCGGAACAGCTCCCTCTTCAGGTCGAGCCGTTCCGGCACGCTCTCCTGCACATGAACGGCACCGTCGAGCGCATCGGCCAGGGTATCGACCACCCTCACCCGGGCCATCACCGCCCGTGGCGCTTCGTCGAGGAGACCATGGGCCGCGAGCGCGGCGAGGCGCTCGGCCACGGCGGGCAGAACCCCACGGCGCACGTCCGCGGAGGCGTCGTGCACCCGCACATCGAGCCCCGACCGGGCGAACACGATGGCCCAGCCCACCCCCATGCTGCCGCCGCCCACGAGGGTGACGGGACCGCTCCGGCCTTCGGTCATGACGCGCCCCTTCCGTGCGTAGACGACATCGTTAGTTCGTAATGCGAACAAAATTGGAAGGCAAGCACGCTCGGCAGGCTCCAATCCGGAACGATCGGTGCGATCGCCGAGACGCCAGAGACCAGAACAGGAATCATTCAAAATCCAAGCCTTCGTTAGCAGGTGCAGCATGGAATCTGCTTGACGCTGGAGGCGCGCGCGCCGTACGAATTGCCGCATAAAAGTTCGCTATTCGCACAAATTCTGATCCGGATGCACGCCGTGGCGGAAGCCCTCATTCGCGATGACGCCCTGCTCCTGCCATCCGGCACTTCGGGTTCCTTTGGCCCGCCAAATCCCGTGGGAGTCCCGTCGCACCTCGCCATCCGGACGCCCTGACCAGCGCGCCCTTTCACCCTCAGGAGGAAACATGAAGACCAAGGCCCTCGCGGTGCCCTTCGCAGCCGCGCTCCTCGCCAGCGCCATGATGGTCGCCCCCGCGGCCGCCCAGTATGCCGGCGGCGGCGTGAAGATCGGCGTGCTGACCGACATGTCGGGGGCCTATTCGGACCTCGCTGGCGCGGGCTCGGTGGAAGCCGCGAAGATGGCCATCGAGGACTTCGGCAAGCCCATCAACGGCAAGCCGGTGGAGCTGGTCTCCGCCGACCACCAGAACAAGGCCGACATCGCCTCCGCCACCGCCCGCAAGTGGTATGACACGCAGGACGTGGATGCCATCTTCGACATCAACGGCTCCGTGGCGGCCCTCGCCGTGCGCGAGGTGGCCAAGGAGAAGGGCAAGGTCGACATCAATTCCGGCGCGGCATCCATGTCGCTGACCAACAAGGCCTGCTCGCCCACCGGCCTGCACTGGACCTATGACGTCTATTCGCTGGCCGCCGGCACCGGCAACGCGCTGGTGAGCGAGGGCTTCAAGACCTGGTACTTCATCACCGCCGACTACACCTTCGGCCACGACCTGGAAAACCAGGTGGCCAAGATCGTGAAGGAGAAGGGCGGCACGGTGAAGGGCGCGGTGGCCCATCCGTTCGGCACCTCCGACGTCTCGTCCTATTTGCTCCAGGCGCAGGCCTCCGGCGCCAAGATCATCGCCATGGCGAACGCCGGCTCCGACACCATCAACACCATCAAGCAGGCGCGCGAGTTCGGCATCACCCAGGGCGGGCAGACGCTGGCGGCGCTGCTGCTGTTCCTCACCGACATCCACTCGGTGGGCCTCGACGCCGCCCAGGGCATGGTGCTGACCACCGGCTTCTACTGGGACACGGACGAGAAGACCCGCGCCTTCTCCAAGCGCTTCGCCGAACGCATGAAGGGCAAGATGCCCACCATGGTGCATGCGGGCGTCTATTCGTCGGTGCTGCACTATCTGAAGGCCGCCGAGGCCGCCGGCACGGACGAGGGCGAGAAGGTGATCGCCAAGATGCGCGAGCTGCCCATCGACGACATGTTCGCCAAGAACGGCAAGATCCGTCCCGACGGCCGCATGGTCCACGACATGTATCTCGCCAAGGTGAAGTCCCCGAAGGAGTCCAAGGGCCCCTGGGACTATTATGAGATCGTCCGCGTGATCCCGGGCGACGAAGCCTTCCAGCCGCTCAGCGAGAGCACCTGCCCGCTGGTGAAGAAGTAGGTCTCGCGCGCGCCGGGCCGTCTCCTCCCCGGTTCCGGCGCGCCCTCGGGCGCCTGCGCGCACTTGCAGCGCGGGCGCCCGGGGTCTTTCCTCAGCTTTGTGCCGTCCAGAAGGCGAAGACCATGCTGTTCCATGTCGAGATGCAGGTGAACATTCCCCACGACTTTCCCGCCGAGAAGGCGGACGCCATCAAGGCGGCGGAGAAGGCCTATGCGCAGGACCTCCAGCGGCAGGGCAAGTGGGTGCACCTCTGGCGCATCGCCGGGCGCTACGCCAACGTCTCCATCTTCGACGTGGAAAGCGTGGACGAACTGCACACGCTCCTCTCCTCGCTGCCCCTCTTCCCCTTCATGGACATCAAGGTGACGCCCCTGGCGCGCCATCCCTCCGCCATCTGAAGCCGCGCCCGAAGGACCGCCGCATGCCCTACATGATCGAGACCTTCGACAAGCCCGGCACGCTGGATCTGCGCACGCAGGTGCGGGACACGCACCTCGCCTTCCTCGATGCGCACAAGCACCTGCTGCTCGCCTGCGGCGCCAAGCTGGACGACGACGGCAACGCCGCCGGCGGCGGCCTCTATGTGGTGGCGCTGGAGACGCGGGCGGAGGCGGAAGCCTTCATCGCATCAGACCCCTTCTTCACCGCCGGGCTGTTCGAGCGCGTCCAGATCCAGCGCTGGCGCAAGGCCTATGTGGACGGCGTCTGCTACCTGCCGGGGGCGAAATGAGCCCGCGCACCCTCGTCACCGGCGGCGCAGGCGGCATCGGCCTCGCGGTGGCGCGGCAGGAGCTGGCCGCCGGCCGCGCCGTGGTGGTGCTGGACCGTGAGCCGCCCCCCGCCGATCTCGATGCACGCTTCGTCTGCGTCAACCTCATGGACGAGGCGGCGACCGCCGCCGCCCTCGCGGAAGCCCTGTCGCACGGCCCCGTCACTCGCCTCGTCAACAATGTGGGCATGGTGCGGCCCGCCAGCCTCGACGACACCACCGGCGCGGATTTCGCCGCCGTCATGCGGCTCAATCTCGGCGTCGCCATCCAGGCCACGCAGGCGCTCCTCGCGGGCATGCGGGCGGCGCGCTTCGGGCGCATCGTCAACGTGTCGAGCCGCGCCGCCTACGGCAAGGAATTGCGCACCGCCTATGCCGCCAGCAAGGCAGGTCTGCTCGGCGCCACCCGCACCTGGGCGCTGGAACTGGGCAAGGATGGCATCACGGTGAACGCGGTCGCGCCCGGCCCCATCGCCACCCCCCTCTTCACCGCCGCCAACCCACCCGACGCGCCACGCACCCGCGCCATCGTGGAGGCCATCCCCGTCGGCCGCATGGGCACGCCGGAGGATGTGGCGCAGGCGGTTTCGTTCTTCCTCTCGGACGAGGCCGGCTTTATCACCGGCCAGACGCTGCCGGTCTGCGGCGGCATCACGGTGGGCAAGGGCGCGGTCTGAGCGCAGCGGCAGCTTCGCTCCGGCGCCGCCCGGGCTTCACCCAAACGGAGACGTCCATGCCGTCCAATCCCCGCTGGGCCCGCCGGCCGGAAGGCTCCACCTGGGGCGATTTCGGCCCGGACGACGAACTCGGCCGCCTCAACCTCATCACCCCGGACAAGGTGCGCGCCGCCGTGGCCGAGGTGAAGGAGGGCCGCACCTTCTGCCTCAGCCTGCCCCTCGACCGGCCCGGCGGCAACGTGCTGAACCCGCGCCGCGTCCCGCCCGTGCTGACGCCCACCGGCACGGCGGAGGCGCCGCGCTTCAACGCCACGCTCTGCGCGGAAGACGCCAGCCTCGTGGACGTGGTGAGCGACGACAAGGTGGAGATCTGCCTGCAATACTCCACCCAGTGGGACAGCTTCGCCCACGTGGGGGCGCTGTTCGACGTGAGCGGGGACGGCCGGCCCGAGCCGGTCTATTACAACGGCTTCCGCGCCGGCGCCGACATCGTCGGCCCGCGCGACGCCGAGGCGCGCGGCATCGCCTCCGGCGCGCACCGGCTGGGCATCCACAATGCCGCCGTCCACGGCGTGCAGGGCCGCGGCGTGCTGGTGGACCTGCTCTCCCTGTTCGGCCGGGAGCGCCACCTCGTTGGCTATGACGATCTCATGCGCGCCATGGACGCGCAGGCCGTGACGGTGGAGGAAGGGGACATCCTCTGCCTCTATACCGGCTTCACGCAGGTCGTCATGGAGATGAACGGCACCCCCGACGGCACCATCCTCGGCAAGAGCTGCGCCGCCCTCGACGGGCGCGACACGCGCCTTCTGCAATGGATCTCGGACAGCCGCATCTCGGCCCTCGTCGCCGACAATTACGCGGTGGAGCATCTGCCGGCGAAGCGCCTCGCCGCCACGACCCAGGCGGCCATGCCGCTGCACCACCACTGCCTGTTCCGGCTGGGCGTGCCGCTGGGCGAATTGTGGTGGCTTGCCGATCTCGCCGCTGACCTGCGCGCCGCCGGGCGCAGCCGCTTCCTGCTCACCGCCCCTCCCCTGCGCCTGCCCGGCGCCGTGGGTTCTCCCGTCACCCCCATCGCCACCGTGTGATCTTCCACAGGAGAGCCGGATGCCCTTTATCGCCGTCGACGGCCGCACCACCCATTACGCGCTCGAAGGGGCGGAGGGGGCGCCAGTCCTGCTGCTCGCCAATTCGCTCGGCACCAGCTTCCTCGTGTGGGACGCGGTGATGCCGGCGCTCACCGCCCGCTTCCGCGTGCTGCGCTACGACATGCGCGGCCACGGCCTCTCCGACGCCGCGCCGCTGCCCGACGAGAACACCGGCTATTCCATCGCCGCCCTCGCCGGGGATGCGCTGGGGCTGCTCGACGCGCTGGGCATCGAGAAGGCGCATGTCTGCGGCCTCTCCATCGGCGGCATGGTGGCCCAGCATCTGGCGGCCCATGCGCCCGGCCGCGTGGATCGGCTCGTTCTGTGTGACACCGCCATGCAGATCGGCCCCGCCTCGGTGTGGAACGATCGCCTCGCCGGCATCCGCCGCGACGGCCTCGCCGCCATCGCCCCCGGCGTGATGGCCCGCTGGTTCACCGATGGCTTCCGCGAGCGGGTACCTCACATCGTCCGCGGCTACGTCAACATGGTGGCCCGCACCACTTTGGAGGGCTACGTGGGCTGCGCCATGGCCGTGCGCGACGCCGACCTCACCGCCTCCGCCGGCAGCATCTCCGCACCGACGCTGGTCGTGGTGGGCGACAAGGACCCCGCCACCTCCCCCGCCTCCGCCGAGGCCATGAGGGCGGCGATCCCCGGCGCGCGGCTGGAGGTGATCGCCGACGCCTCGCACATCCCCTGCGTGGAGCAGCCGGAAGCGCTCTCCCGCCTGCTCATCGCGCATCTGGCGGGGTGAGACGGCTCCTCTAAACGGTCTCCGGGTACGCTTCGCAGAAGCGTACCCGTCGCCCGAGATCCGCCAAGGCCCCATTTTATCGTCCTTGGCGTCGGACTTGGCACCCGCGGCGCGCATGTTCACGAGCTCGGAAAGACCATCTGGAGAATCGGTGGACCGGCGAGGGCAGCGGCAAGCTCCCAAGGCGTCAGGTGCGGCGCAATGGCCGATGAAGCCGGACCCGCCGACGCGCTTCAACACCCGACATCACGATGCGGGCTGCGTCTGTATCTGGGATGGGCGCTTGATTTGGCTGGGGGACCTGGATTCGAACCAGGATTAACGGAGTCAGAGTCCGCGGTTCTACCGTTGAACTATCCCCCACCACCCGGCGGGCCGCAGGAGCGGGGCGGGTGGGTCTGCCGAGGCAGGTGGGCTCTATACGCAATTCGAACGTCGGGTTCAACTCCCGTTTCGCGCCATTCACAGGCCCGTTTCTGTCGGGACTGTCCGGGGTGGGACGGAACCCATGCGACCGGCTGGACCCGTGGTATACGACATACGCAATGGTGCCATGCACAATCCGCTATATTGCATCGCACGCGGATGGCCTATCTTGCCTTCATCAAATGGAGGCGAAAATGGTCACGATCACTGCACATGCTCCCCGCGAAACCGGCTTCTTCGGTCGCATCGGCAATGCGGTGTGCGACTTCCTCGACGCCGTCGCCGAAGCCCGCGCCATGTCCGAGCGCTATGAGTACCTCTCGCGCCGCTCCAACAGCGAGCTCGCCGAGATGGGCCTCGACCGTCAGCGCATCACCCAGGCCGTTGCCCGCGGCTTCTGAGAATTCCTGAAGGCCCGGCCGCGCGGTTTCGCGGCGGCCGGTCTCAAGTTCCTGTCTTCCGCGTTTCCTCCCAGTGCCCTCCACCCGCTGCCGCAAGGCAGCGGGTTTTCTTTTGCTCACTCCACCTTCACCGTCACGCTGTCGCTGCGGCCATCCGCATCGATGACCGTGAGGCGGGCGAAGCCGCGGCCGGGCGGGGTCCAGAACAAGGTGCGGCGATCCTCCACCCGCGCCACCGGGCGGCCGTCCATGAGCAGGGTCAGGGGGAAGGTGCCGCCGTCCACCTTGAGGGCCAGCGTCTCCGCCCCCTCGGCTGCGACGCGCGCGCCGTCGGGGGGATAGACCACCTCCAGCGCCTGCTCCTGCCGGACCCGGCCGAAATGCCGCTGCGGCGGAGGCAGCCGCGCATTGCCGGCCATCACCGCCCCGCGCGGGGCGGCGGCGAGGCTCGCGGGGGTGCGGACGATGCGCGCGAAGGCATCGAACAGCAAAGGCGCCGCCGCCGCGCGGCCGGTGAGGTCCGGCACCGCCTGCCCGTCCGGCCGGCCGACCCAGACGCCCACCGTGCGCCGCCCGTCGAAGCCCACCGCCCAGCTGTCGCGATAGCCGTAGGAGGTGCCGGTCTTGAAGGCGATGCGCCCGCCCAACGCATTCTCCGGCGCCGGTGTGCCGAGCAGGCACTGGCCCACATACCAGGCGGCCACCTCGTCCACGAGCCGGGCCTTGCGCGGCGCCGCCACCGCCCCGTCGCCGCGACGGAAGACCGGGGCATGGGCCTCCCCGCCCCGCGCCAGCGCGGCATAGAGGGTGGTAAGGTCGATGAGGCGGATGCCCACGCCGCCGAGCCCCATGGGCAGGGCAGGCGCGGCGCCGGGAGGTAGCTCCAGCCGCCCGCCCGCCTGCTGCATACGGCTGGCGAGGCGCTGTGGCCCCACCGCCTCCAAGAGCCGTACCGCCGGCACGTTCAGCGACATCTGGAGCGCCTTGCGCACGGAGAGGGTGCCCTGAAAGGTGCGGTCGAAATTCTCCGGCCGCCACGCGCCGAAACGTGCGGGCCGATCCTCGATCAATGTCTCGGGGTGGGCGATGCCGTCCTCGAAGGCGAGCGCATAGATGAAGGGCTTCAGCGTGGAGCCCGGCGAGCGCACGGCGCGGGCGAGGTCCACGGCGCCGGCGCGGTCCTTGTCGAAATAGTCGGCGGCCGCCACATAGGCGCGCACCTCGGCGCTGTCGTTGTCCATCACCACGATGGCGGCGGAGAGCCCGCGCCCCAGCGTGCGGGTGCGCTCGCGCACCAGTTCCTCCAGCCGCTCCTGCAGAGGGGCATCGAGGGTGGTGAGGTGGCGGGGAAGGTCCGGCCGCTCGGCCGCCATCTCCTCGGAAAGATGCGGCGCGATCTGCGGCAAAGGCCGGCGGGCCGTGGGCACGGCCTCGGCCTTGGCGACGCGCACCTCGTCCGGCGCGATGATCCCCTGCGCGGCGAGGCGGTCCAGCACCCGGTCGCGGGCCGCCTTGGCGCGGGCGGGATAGCGGTCCGGCCGGCGCGTCTCGGGAGACTGGGGCAGCGCCACCAGCAGCGCCGCCTCGCCGAGCGTGAGCCGGCGCGGCTCCTTGCCGAGATAGGTGAGAGAGGCCGCGCGCACCCCCTCGATGTTGCCGCCATAGGGCGCGAGGGTGAGGTAGAGCGAGAGGATCTCGTCCTTGGAGAGCCGCGCCTCCAGCTCCAGCGCGCGGCGCATCTGGGCGAGCTTGGCGCCCAGCGTGCGGGCACGCGGCGGCAAGGTGAGCCGCGCCACCTGCATGGTTAGCGTGGAGCCGCCGGAGACGACCCGCAGGGACCCGGCCGCCTGCCCCGCCGCGCGCAGCAAGGCAATGGCATCGACGCCCATGTGGTCGCGGAAGCGCCGGTCCTCATAGGCGAGGATCATGGCGACGAGGCGCGGGTCCACGTCCGTTGCCGACGCCGCCAGCCGCCAGCGCCCGTCCGGCAAGGCGAAGGGGCGCAGCAGGCGGCCCTCCTTGTCCACCACCTCGGCCGAGACCCTGGGCTCGGGCGGCGGGGGGGCGTCGGCGCGGATGACGGCGAGCCCCACCGCGCCGGCGCCCACCGCCAGCACGAGGCCGAGCCCCGCCGCGCCCGCCACCCAGCGCCAGCGGCGCGAGAAAGCGGAAGGCGGGACAGGAGGCGGGAGAGGCGCGGGCAGCTCGCTCATCGGGCGGGCGCGACCTCCATGCTGCCGGCCGCCGTGCGGGCGAAGCGGTCGGGGCGATACATGTCCTCCACCATGGCCGGCGGGTGGGCATAGCGGCCGGGCGAAACCGCCCGCACCGTGTAGGCGACCACGAAGGGCTCGTCGCCCTCCTGTCGCGTCACCGCGGCGACGAAGCGGTCGTCGCGAAACTCCACATGGCCGGCCTCGCTGGTCTCGTCCAGCCAGGTGAAGCCACCGTCGCCGCCCTTGATGAGGTTGGGGTTCTCGATCTCGAAGCCGGCCGGCAGGAAGTCCACCAGCAGCACGTCGGCGAGCGCGCTCTTCTCCTCGGAGAAGGTGAGCACCACCGCGAAGCGCTGGTTCTGCACCGCCTTGGTGGGGTCCGCCGGCTTGCCATCGAGGGTGAAATACTTGCGGTCCAGCGAGAAGCCCTTGGCAATGGCCGGCTCGGGAGCGACCGGCGCGCCGTTGACGCCGATCACCACCTTCACCGCCTCGGTGCCGGCATTGCGCAGCGTGAGCGGCCCGCGCTCCAGATCGGCGCGCGAGAGCTTGCTGCCGAACGGGCCGCGCACGAGCCCGCCATCCACCTCCAGCGTCATGTTGGCGGCGCTGGCGGCGAGCGTTCGGGCGGCCAGCAGCATCCACGCATTTTCCTGCGTGGAGGTGCGCTCCGTGCGCACCCGCGCCGCATCCACGCGGGCGAGCGCCACGGCGGCCACCTTGTCCAGCCCCGCCTCGCGGGCGAGCACGGTCAAAGCGGCGGCGTCGCGCAGCACCGAGCCGAAATCGGAACGGCCGATCTCCGGCGCGGTGGCGCTGGCGGGGATACCCTCCAGCGCCACGTTGAACGCCCGTTCCGCACGGGTGCGATCGCCGAGCAGCGCGAGGGCCGCGCCCACCTGCCCGCGGGCCAGCGGCGAAGAGAGATCCTTCAGCCGCGTGTCGGCGATGTAGCGCAGGTCGCCCAAAGGCGCGCGGCCGTTGCGGGCCAGCACGTAGAGGGCATAGGCGAGGCCCTCGCTGGCGGATCGCATGTCGGCCCCCGCGAGGTTCACCGTGTTGCGCAGCCGGTCGAGGGCCAGCGAAAAGGCCTGATCGGGAACGGTGAAGCCCTTCTCCTTCGCGCGGGTGAGGAAATCCACCACATAGGCGTCGAGCCAGGTGTCGCTGCCACCCGCCGACCACAGGCCGAACGAGCCGTCCGACCCCTGCCGCGAGAACACGCGGACGATGGCGTCGCGGATGCGCTGGTCGGCCTCCGGGTCTTTCGCCCGGCCCACGAGCACCGAGAGGTCGTTGTAGGAGAGCAGCGGCAGGGCGCGGCTCGTCACCTGCTCGGTGCAGCCATAGGGGTAGCGGTCCAGCGCCGCCAGCAGCGCCGGTACGTCGATGGCGCTGGAGGGCGACACGCTCACCGCCACGCTGCCGGTGCCCGGCAGCAGATCGGCGAGGAGATCGCGCGACACGCTGATGCTCTCGCCGGGGGCGAGGTTGCGCACCGTGCGCCGCTCGATGTCCGGATAGGCCGGGCGCACCTGCATCTGGAAGGAGCGGGTGATGTCGATGCCCTGCCCCGTCAGCCGCGCCGTCAGGGTTGCCGGGCCGACGCCCCGGCCCTCCAGCGCCAGCCGCACGGACTGGCGCTGCTTCTGGGCCAGCGTGATGGGCGGCACCGCGCCGGTGACGGCAGCGGCGCCGGTGGCCGTCACATCCAGCCGATACTCGCCCGCCGGGCCTTCCACATTGGTCAGGTCCAGATTGACGCTGGAACGGTCGCCGGAGGCGAGAAAGCGCGGCAAGGTGGCGAGCATCACCACCTTGTCGCGCACCACCACATCGGCCGAAGCGTGGCCGAGCCGGTTCTGGCTCCAGGCGATGGCCATCACGCGGAGCGTGCCGTCGAAGGCGGGCACGGGGAAGGAGACGGTGGCGGTGCCGTCCGCCCCGACGTCCACGAGGCCTGAGAACAGCGCCACGGGCGGGCCCTGCGGCGGGCTCGCCATCATCGCCGTCTCGCTGCCGTCGCCGCCGGAGCGCAGCCGGCCGGCAGCGCCCTGCATGCCGTCGATGAGCGCGCCGTAGAAGTCGCGGATCTCGGCGGCGAGCCGGCGCTGGCCGAACACCACGTTGTCCGGCGCAGGCGGCTTGTAGCCGGTGAGGTTGAGGATGCCCACATCCACCGCCGCCACCGTCACATAGGCCTTCTCGCCGGCGGGGAGGTTCGACACCTTCACCGGGATGGCGAGCGTCGTGTTGGGGCGCATGTCGGCAGGCGGGGACAGCTCCACCTTCAAAGTGCGCGCCTCCTTGTCCACCGAGAACCACGAGAGCCCCATGGCGCGGCCGGGCATCCGGCTCGCCTGAACGTCCAGCGGGCGGTGGAGGAAGGCGACCACATAGGCCCCCGGCCCCCAGCCGCCCTCCACCTTGAAGCTGACCTTGGCGGCGCCCGGCTGCACCTGCAGCACCTTGGAGGCGCGCACGCCGTCATTCACCACCATCACCGTGGCGGTGCCGGCGGTGCGGGCGGTGAGGGTGGCTTCCAGCGTGTCACCGGCGGCGTAGGCGGGCTTGTCGAGGGTCAGTTCCAGGCGGTCCGGCGTGTCGGCATTGCCGTCGCCGCCGAAGCCGGCCTCGAAGGTGAGGGAGGTGAGCGGCAGGCCGTCGCCGGTGAGGTCGAGGCGGTAGCGGCCGTACTGGGTGGGCACGGAGAGGCGGGCCGGGCCGTCGGCGGTGGTGGCGATCACGCCTTCGCCGACGCGGGTCACGGTCTTCACCGGCTCATAATCCCACGAGCCGCTCACGCGGTACCACTGGTAGCGCGTCTCGATGCGCGAGAGCTTCCAGGTGAGGCCGGGCGAGGCGAGCAGCTTGTCGTCCACGCCGGCCACCACCACGTCGAAATTCGCCGTCTCGCCCTCGCGGACGCGATCGGCGAACAGCGGCTTCACGCCGATCTGGCTGCCGGCCGGGGCGAGCGGGAGCACGATGGTGCGCTGGACGGCGCGGCCGCCGGCCTCCACGAGCCGCACGAAGGCCTCCATCTCCAGCGGCCGGGCGGTCTTGGGGAGCTGGCCCGCCAGCAGGCGGATGGTGGCGCGGCCGCGGGCGTCGGTGACGGGGGCGTCGGCCGTGGGCTGGCGCTCGGCCAAAACCTCGTCCTGCGCGTTGCCGAAGGCATAGCCGGCGAAGCCGGGCCGGTTGGCGGCGGCGCGCAGCTCGGTCTCCGCCTCCACGTCGAGGCCCGAGGCGGGGGCGCCGAACAGGAAGCGGCCGTCCACCAGCACCTCCACCGCCTTGTCACGCGGCAGGCGCGGCTCGCGGGCCTTGAGATCGAACTCCACCCGGTCGGGAACGTAATCCTCCACCAGGAACGTGACCTCGCCGATGGCGGGGGCCTTCAGGTCGGTGAGCGCCTTGGCCCGCCAGGTGCCGGTCATGGCCCCCTTGAGGATGGGCAGATCGAGCGTGCGCCCGCCCGCGCCCTGGTCCTGCACCACCACGCGGCGGTCGGCGACGCCATCGGGGCGCACCAGTTGCACGGTCAGCGGCACGTTGGGCGCCGCATTGCCCGCCGCGTCGCGCAGCAGGACGGTGACATGCACCGTCTCGCCGGAGCGGTAGACGCCGCGCTCGGTGGCGAGGAAGGCGTCGAGCGCGCCCGGCGCCTCGCGGCCGGAGACGCCCCGGTCGGTGAGGTCGAAGGCATTCTCCTTCATGGAGAGGAAGGCGTAGTCGCCATTGGCGGCGCGCGCCGTCACCACCTCCGGCCCCATGCCGGCGGGACCGCGCGAGAGTCCGGCATCGAAGCGGGCATAGCCGTTGGCGTCGGTCTTCGCGGTGCCCAGCACCTCGTTGGAGCGGGCAACCAGCGTTACGTCCGCGCCGGCCACCGGCTCGGCGCTGCCCAGCGAGCGCACCAGCACATGCACGCCGTCCGGGCCGGCCAAGGCGGTCATGCCGAGGTCGGAGACGATGAACCACTGGGTGGCGAGGCTGCCGTAATCGTCGTCGCCGGAGGTCTCGCGGGGCTCGGCGGTCATGGCGTAGACGCCGGCTTCCAGCTTGCCCACCGCCTCGTTGACGGGGATAGCCGTGACCACATCGGCATTCAGCGCGCCGTCCACCTCCAGCGTGCCGGAGAACACCTCGATGCCCGCCCCCTCGGCGAGACGCTCGCGCACGTAGCCGTCGAGGCCCTGGCGGAACTCGCCCTGGATGGCGGTGGGCACGAGGCCCCGGTCGCCGATGCGCAGCACCTTGATCTTCAACTCGCGCGAATTGACCGAGGTGACGGGAATGCCCTTCTGCCCGGTGCGCGGCAGCACATAGTTGCGGCCGGAGAAATGGGCCGAGGGCTGGCGATCACGCACATAGATGGAAAGCTCGGTGGCCTTCTTCAGCTTCTCGCCATTGGCCGAGGGCACGCCGGGCCGTACGGCGATGGTGTAGCGGGAGCCGTGCTTGAGGCCCTCCACGCAGATCTGCCGCGCCTCGCCGGTGATGGCGGGCTTGTCCATGCCGCCCACCTGCACGAAGGCGGAAAAGTCGGTGCCCGGCGCGATGTCCTCGGAGAATTGCACGCAGGCGCGCGGCGTCACGGCGTCGGATTCGACCGAATAGTCCACCAGCCGGAAGCCGTGCTCGTCCTTCAGCTTGTCGTAGAAGGCGCGGTCGGCGGGGGTGTCGCGCAGGTCGAGGGCCAGCTTCATGGTGTCGATGGCCGGCTGCCACAGGCGCCGGTCGGCATAGACATGGCCGATGAAGGAGAGCGCCTCGCCTTCCTCCACCCGCGTCGTGGCGCGGCGGTAGGCGATGAAGGCGGCGGCCAGCGCATTGTCGATGAAGGTGGAGGCGTCCTCGTCGTCGGTGGGCTTGATGGCCGCCAGCGAGCGGGCAAGCCGCATCCAGATGCCCGGGTCCTGCGCCTGCGCCAGCGCGAGGCCGGCGTAAAGCTCGGCGGCGGCGCGGGCATCGTTGCGTTGGAAGGCCTGGGCGGCGTCGCGCCGGGCCTTGTCCAGCGGCCCGCTTGGGGCGGTGGCCTCGCGGCGCAGCAGCCGCTCGTAGCGCCGGGCGCCGGCGATCAGATCCTGCCGCTGGAACGTCTTCTGGCTCGCCGCGCGGGGCGGCAGCGGGGTCGCCGGCTGGGCGGGCGCGGGCTGGGCGGCCGGAGCCTGAGGGCGCGCCTGCTGGGCCAGAGCGGGCGTACCGAGGGCCACGCCGGCCGCCAGAGCGACGGCAAGGCCAAGGCGCGCGCCCATAGGACGGAAGCTGAGGAGACGACGGCGAAGGTCCATGGACCGCTCCCTCGGTGCGCGGCACCGTTGCGGGAGGCGGGGCGTGCGATGCGGCAGGACAGCTCTGGAGAGCGGCTCCTGCCCGCAGATCGTTCGACCGGCCCCCTCACGAGAAATGACCGACCGGTGCCCGTCATCCCCATTCCGGAACGACGTGGCCCGACCCCGCACCGCCATCTATGCGCAAGGAGGGCCGCTCGCCAAGAGGGACGTTTGCGGAACGTCAGTTATTCGCTGCTGGGATGTTCCCCGGACCAGCGACAGCGAACGCCGGAGCGCAGATCCGGGGTCCAGTGCAGATCGGTGTGAACATCCCTATCGAGCGTCATGCCCGGCCTTGTGCCGGGTATCCACGTGGAGTGGCCGGGAATACATCTCTGGACAGGGACTCGATCGGCCCGACGTGGATGGCCGGGACGAGCCCGGCCATGACAGCCTGTGAAGCGGGAGCCATGGCGGGAGAGGAGGTCCATGCGGCGGCAACCGCTTGAAGCCGCCGCGCAGGCGTCGCAGAATCGGGCAACATGCGGGGCGCAGCGTTCAGGGCGCGAGGGGGCTTGATCCATGGTGTCGTTGAGATTTTCCGCCGGCCTGCGGCCGTTCGCGCGTGCCGCTGTCCTCGCCGCCGGTCTTCTCTGCGCCGGCCTCGCGCACCCCGCCTTCGCGCAGGCGGTCGATCCCCTCCCCTCCTGGAATGCGGGGGCGACCAAGACCGGCATCCTCGATTTCGTGAAGGCCGTCACCACCCCCGGCGGGCCGGATTTCGTGCCCCCCGCCGACCGCATTGCCACCTTCGACCAGGATGGCACGCTCTGGGTGGAGCAGCCGGTCTATACCGAGGTCGCCTTCGCCGCCGCCCGCGTGCGCGCGATGGCGCAGGCCAATCCGGCCTTGAAGACCGAGGAGCCGTTCCGCACGGCCATTTCCGGCGACGAGAAGGCCAGCGAAGAGGCCCTGGGCAAGCTCTCCTCCGGCGATTTCATGAAAATCATCATGCTCACGCTGGAATCCCTCACGGTGGAGGAGCTGCGCGCCGCGGCGCAGGACTGGATGGCCACCGCCCGCAATCCGGTGCTGAACCGCCCGCACACCGAGCTCACCTACCAGCCCATGCAGGAGGTGCTGCAGCTGCTGCGGGCCAATGGCTTCCGCACCTATATCGTCACTGGCGGCGGGCAGGATTTCGTGCGCGCCTTTTCCGAGAAGCTCTATGGCATCCCGCCCGAGCAGGTGGTCGGCACGCCGGACGCGGTACGCTTCGGCTACGACGCCGCGGGCCGCCCGGTGCTGCGGCTGGAGCCTGCCGTTCTGTTCGAGGACGTGAACGGCGGCAAGCCGGAGGGCATCCACCTCGTCATCGGCAAGCGCCCCATTGCCGCCTTCGGCAATTCCACCGGCGACCGGCAGATGCTGGAATATACCAAGGCCGGCAAGGGCCTGCGCTTCGGGGCCCTGGTGCTGCACGACGACGGGAAGCGCGAATTCGCCTATGGCCCGGCGCAGGGCCTGCCATACTCCGAGGTCGGCACCTTCACGCAGAAGCTCTATGACGAGGCGAAGGCGCGCGGCTGGTACGTCATCTCCATGAAGGACGACTGGAAGAAGGTGTTCGCCTTCGAGCCGTAAGGGTCCTTCGCCGCTCCGTTGCGTCCTCCTCCATTTTGGGGATGCGGCGCCCGGAGCTTCCGTGGACGATGGCGACGCGCTCAACCGAGACCTCCCGGAAAGCGCCGGCCGGGCCGCCGCTTCCCCGCAGGCGCCCGGCCGGATTTTTATCCGGATACCGCCGAGCGCCCATTCGGCACCTCCCTGGTGGCGACTTTTCCCGCTGCGCCGGACAGACACGCGACTGTCACCGCCGTCCGCTTGATTTGCATCATGGAAGGCAGGACGCTGCCGGCCGACAGGTTGGGGCGAGCATCCGTCCGGAGGCCCTGCCCCCTGGCCGGCCCGGACGGCGGCACGAGGGAGAGCGCACATGACCGCTCATTTGGCCGCAGCGGCGGCCCAGGACGCCCAGCACAATCGACATGCCAAGTATGATCGCCTGATCTCGGCGGCCCAGGCGCTGCCGAAGCTCAAGGTGGCGGTGGCCCACCCCTGCGACGACGTTTCGCTCCGCGCCGCGCTGGAGGCGGCGGACCTCGGGCTCATCGAGCCCATCCTCGTCGGCCCCCCGGCCAAGATCGCGGCGGCGGCCGCCGCCGGCCAGCTCGACATTTCCGGCGTGCGGCAGGTGGCCGCGGCGCACAGCCACGAGGCGGCGGAGAAAGCGGTGGCACTGGTGCGCTGCGGCGAGGCCGACGCCTTGATGAAGGGCAGCCTTCACACCGACGAGCTGATGAGCGCGGTGGTCGCCCGCGACACCGGCCTGCGCACCGCGCGGCGCATCAGCCATTGCTTCGTCATGGACGTGCCGAGCCATCCGGACGCGCTCATCATCACGGATGCTGCCATCAACATCGCCCCCTCGCTGGAGGACAAGGCGCACATCGTGCAGAACGCCATCGAACTGGCGCAGGCGCTGTCCTTCCCCGAGGTGCGGGTGGCCATCCTCTCGGCCATGGAGACGGTGAACCCCGCCGTGCCCTCCACCATCGAGGCGGCGGCCCTGTGCAAGATGGCCGATCGCGGCCAGATCACCGGCGCCATCGTCGACGGGCCGCTGGCGCTGGACAATGCCATCGACCTCGGCTCGGCCGCCATCAAGCACATCTCCTCGCCCGTGGCGGGGCGGGCCAACGTGCTTGTCGTGCCGGACCTCGAAGCCGGCAACATGCTGGCGAAGAGCCTGTCCTTCCTCGCCGGCGCCGATGCGGCCGGCATCGTCGTGGGGGCGCGGGTGCCCATCATCCTCACCAGCCGGGCGGATTCCGCGCCGACGCGCCTCGCCTCCTGCGCGGTGGCGGCGCTGCTCGCCGCCGCCCAGCAGGCCACGGCCCGCGCGGCGGCCAAGGCGCTGGAGGTCTGACCATGGCGCGCGTGCATCTTGTCCTCAATGCCGGCTCCTCCAGCCTCAAGTTCCAGGTGTTCCTGGACGACGGCGCGGACGTGCCCAACCGCATCTATCGCGGCCTGTTCGAGGGGCTGGGCACCGATCCGCACTTCAAGGTGAAGGACCACGACGGCGCCACCGTCGGCGACCAGCGCTGGGATGGCCACGCGGCCTTCGGCTTCGAGGAGGCGCTGGCCACTCTCTCCGACTGGCTCGGCGCCCACCGGGGCGGCCACCAGCTCGCCGCCGTCGGCCATCGCGTGGTGCATGGCGGCCCGCATTATACCCATGCGGTGGAGCTGACGCCCGCCATCATCAACGAGCTGGACACCCTCTCCCCGCTCGCGCCGTTGCACCAGCCGAAGAGCCTCGAACCCATCCGCATCATCGCCCGCCGCGTGCCGGGCCTGCCGCAGGTGGCGGCGTTCGACACCGCCTTCCACCGCACCCAGCCGGAACTGGCGCAGATGTTCGCCATTCCCCAGTCGATGACCGACGCGGGGGTGAAGCGCTACGGCTTCCATGGCCTCTCCTACGCCTATCTCGCCACCCAGTTCCCGAAGGTGGACCCGCGCCTCGCCAAGGGGCGGGTGGTGGCGGCGCATCTCGGCAACGGAGCAAGCCTGTGCGCCTATGACGCCGCGCGCTCCATCGCCACCACCATGGGCTTCTCCGCCCTCGACGGGCTGGTGATGGGCACGCGCAGCGGCACCATCGATCCCGGCGTGGTCTTCTATCTCCAGCGCGAGATGGGCATGAGCGCGGAGGAAGCGGAGCTTTTCCTCTACACCAAGTGCGGCCTCGTCGGCGTCTCCGGCCTCTCCAACGACATGCGCGTGCTGCGCGAGCGCTGCGAGACGGATGCGGGGGCGCGGCGGGCCATCGACCTGTTCGTCTACCGCATCAACCGCGAGTTCGGTTCGCTGGTGGCGGCGCTGCGGGGCATCGATGCCCTCGTCTTCACCGCCGGCATCGGCGAGAACGATGCCGAGACCCGCGCCGAGGTGCTCCGCGCCGTCGCCTGGGCTGGCTTCGAGCTGGACCCGGAAGCGAACCGCGCCGGCGCCACCCGCATCACCAAGGGCACCGGCCCACAGGCCTATGTGATCCCCACCGACGAGGAATGGACCATCGTCCGCGAGATGCGGCAGGTCCTCTCCCACACCCAGGTTCCTTCGGCCTGAGGAGGCCTCCATGCATCCGCTCGACATGATGAACGTCTATGGCCGGGTGGCGGAGATCTACCGCCTGCGCATCGGCGAGGCGGTCTCGGCCTATGGCGCGGCCATGCGGGAAGCCGCCTCCGCCTTCGCCGGGGCGGGCCGCCCGCAGACGCCGGCTGAGGCGTGGCGCGACAGCGTCTCCTACGCCTTCGACGCCGCCCAGCGCTCGCTGATCTTCTGGGACACCATGCGCCAGCGCGGCAACAACTGGATCGCGCATGAGAAGGCCGGCAAGCCGCCGCTGCTCGCCTTCGACTATGAGATGGTGGCCGACGCCCGCACCTTCGCGCGGCCCTGCAACTATGCCCTCGTGCGCATCCTGCCGCCGGACGGCGTGACGCTCGATCCCGAGCAGCGCGCCTTCCTCATCATCGATCCGCGCGCCGGGCACGGGCCGGGCATCGGCGGCTTCAAGAAGGATTCCGAGGTCGGCTTCGCCCTGAAGGCGGGACACGCCGTCTACATGGTCATCTTCTTCCCCGAGCCGGTGCCGGGGCAGACGCTGGCGGACGTGTCGCTGGCGGAATCCGAATTCGTGCGCATCGTGCGCGATCGCCACCCCACCCGCGAGCGGCCGGTGGTGATGGGCAATTGCTAGGGCGGCTGGGCCGCCATGCTGGTCGCGGCGCTGGACCCGGACAATGTGGGCCCCATCGTGGTCAACGGCGCGCCCATGTCCTACTGGGCCGGCAACGATGCCGAGAACCCCATGCGCTATGCCGGCGGCGTGCTGGGCGGGGCCTGGACCGCCTCGCTGGCCTCGGACCTCGGCGGCGGCGTCTTCGACGGCGCCTATCTCGTGGACAATTTCGAGTATCTGAACCCGGCCAACACCTATTTCACCAAATACTATTCGCTCTATTCCAAGATCGACACCGAGCCCGCGCGCTTCCTGGAATTCGAGCGCTGGTGGGGCGGCTACTTCCTGATGAACCGGGAAGAGATCAAGTGGATCGTGGAAAACCTGTTCGTCGGCAACAGGCTGGCCGCCGGCAAGGCGGAATGGGCGCCGGGCAAGACCTTTGACCTGAAGGCCGTGCGCTCCCCCATCATCGTCTTCGCCTCGCTGGGCGACAACATCACCCCGCCCCAGCAGGCCATCAACTGGGTGGCGGACCTCTACCCCACCACGCAGGCGCTGAAGGATGCCGGGCAGGTCATCGTCGGCCTCATGCACGAGAGCGTGGGCCATCTCGGCATCTTCGTCTCCGGCGCCATCGCCCGGCGCGAGCATGCGCAGATCGTGGACCTGCTCGATTATGTGGAGGCGCTGCCCCCCGGCCTCTACGGCATGACCATCGAGGAGGACCGCTCCGGCCCCGAGGTGAAGTATGACGTGACCCTCACCGAGCGCCGGGTGGAGGATCTCGCGGTTCTTCAAAAATACGACCGCAACGACGAGATCCCGTTCGAGGTGGTGGCCAACGTCTCCCAGACCAATTCGCGGCTGTACGAGACCTTCGTACATCCCGCGCTCGCCGCCGTGGTGACGCCGGAGATGGGGCGCGTGACGCGGGCGGTGCATCCGCTGCGCGCGGTGCGCTGGGGCCTGTCCGATCTCAATCCGTGGCTCAAGGCCATGGCGCCGCTCGCCGATTTCGCCCGCAGCCAGCGCACGCCGCGCGACGAAAAGGGTGTGCATGTGGCCGGCGAGCATTTCGCCGCCACCGCCATCACCGCCGGCCTGGACCTCTACCGCCGCCTGCGCGATGCGACGGTGGAGACCGAATTCTTCCGCCTCTACGGCACCTTCGCCATGCTGGACCCGGACCTCACCGCGCCGGCCACCGCCGCCGCTCTGGTGGAGCAGCCGCCGGCGGAGGTCGCGGCCGCGCTCGCCGCCATCCGCGAGGGCGGCTTCACCGATGCGGGCGTGCGCGTGGCGCTCATCGGCTTCAAGCGGGGCGGCAACGAGCGCCGGCTGTCCACCCTGAAGCAGATCCGCGAGCTGGTGGGCTACGAGCTGGGGCTCCTGGCCATGCCCTCCGATGTGGCGCAGGCCATCATCCGCCGCCAGTCCATCATCGTGGACCGCAACGAGGCGGAGGCCATCGCCACCCTGCCCGCGCTGCTGAAGACGCCGCAGGAGCGCTCGCGCCTGCTGGCCCTGCTCGACCGGCTTCTGTCCAACATGGACATCGCCCCCGAAGCCGCCTCGGTGGTCGAAGAGGTGCGCCGCGTGCTGGCGGCGGCCGATGCAGCGCCGGGCGTGGCCCCGGCCTTGCCGCAGGGTGCGGGCGCGCAGGTGGTGCCGTTCCCGCTCAGCGTGGCCTGAAGCTACGGCACAGCGGGCCGGCCGGCTGGCGCCAAAAGGCAATTGGCCCGCCGCGCCGCCTGTGCCAAGCGCTGGAGCGAGACGGGTACGTTGCCGGCCCCGACCGCGGTGCTAGTGTGCGTGCAAGCGTGGCGCTGCCGGGTCGCGGCACGGCGGTGCGAAACACGTTGCGGAGGTCGGGGCGGCGCCGCCATGCGGCATCGTCCGGCCGATCAGGGGGGAAGAGCCATGGGCATCGTCGCTCGTCGGAAGCCGGCGCGTTGGGAAACCGTTCGTCCCGCTTTGTGGGCTGCCGCACTGCTGCTCGGCGCGGCACCGGCGAGCGCCCAGCAAGGCCCGATCCCCGTGGGGGTGGTGGCCGCCGAGCTGAAGCCCATCGCCGATGCCATGGAATTCGTGGGCCGCGTGGAGGCCCCCGAGCGGGTGGACATCCGCGCCCGCGTCAAGGCCATGCTGGAGGCCGTGCTCTTCAAGGACGGCGAGAGCGTGAAGGAGGGCCAGCCCCTCTACCGCATCGAGAAGGCGCCCTTCGAGGCCGACGTTCAGCAGGCCCAGGGTGACGTGGAGCGGGCGAAGGCCGCCCTCGCCCTCGCCAAGATCCAGCGCGAGCGCGCCGAGGAGTTGCTCACCAAGAATGCCGGCACGGTGGTGGCCCGCGACCAGGCGATCGCCAACGAGGACAGCTCCAAGGGCGCGCTGCTCACCGCCGAGGCGGCGTTGAATACCGCCAAGATCAATCTCGGCTATACCGACATCGTCTCCCCCATCACCGGCCGCATCGGCCGCACCGCTTTCACCCGCGGCCACATCATCGGCCCGGACAGCGGCCCGCTCGCCACCGTGGTGAGCCAGAACCCCATGTACGTCACCTTCCCCGTCAGCCAGCGCGACTATCAGGAAGCGCAGAAGGAAGAGGGCAAGGCCGACCTCTCCAATGTGGAAGTCCGCATCAAGTTTCCCGATGGCAGCTTCTATGGCGAGGTGGGGCGCATCAACTTCATCGACGTGTCGGTGAGCCGCACCACCGACACCATCGTCATGCGCGCCGACGTGCCCAACCCCAAGGGCCAGCTGACGGACGGCCAATTGGTGCGGGTGGAGCTGAAGTCCGGCAAGCCGGAGGAACGTATCGTCATCCCGCAGGCGGCGCTCATCGCCGATCAGGCCGGCGTCTACGTCTTCGTGGTGGAGGACGGCAAGGCGGTGGTGCGGCGGGTGAAGCCGGGCGGCAACGTGGGCGCCGGCATCGTGGTGGAGGGGATCAAGGCCGGCGAGCCTGTGGTGGTCGAAGGCTTCGAGGCGCTGCGCCCCGGCGCCGCCGTGCGCGCGACCCCCGTCGTCGGCGTGAAGGGCTGAGCCATGCTCTCCTCCGTCTTCGTCGACCGCCCGCGGCTCGCCATCGTCATCGCCATCGTCACGGTGATCGCGGGCCTGCTCTCGCTCTTCGCGATCCCCGTATCGCAATATCCCGACATCATCCCGCCGCAGGTGTCGGTGACGACCTTCTACCCCGGCGCCTCCGCCGAGGTGGTGGATTCCACCGTCGCCCAGCCCATCGAGGCGCAGGTGGTGGGCGTGGACAAGCTCATCTACATGAAGAGCGTGTCCGGCGATGACGGGTCCTACACCCTCACCGGCTCGTTCGAGCTGGGCACCGACCCTGATATCAACACCGTCAACATGAACAACCGGGTGCAGGTCGCGCTCTCCAAGCTGCCGGAGGACGTGAAGCGCCAGGGCGTGACGGTGAAGAAGAAGTCGTCCGCGCTGCTCGGCGTGCTGGCGATCTATTCGCCCAAGAAGACCTGGGACCCGCTCTATATCTCCAATTACGTCACCATCAACATCCTCGACGAATTGAAGTCCATCCCCGGCGTCGGCGACGCGGGCCTGTGGGGGCCGCAGGACTATGCCATGCGCGCCTGGGTGAAGACCGACCGCCTCACCGGTCTCGGCCTCACCGCCGAGGACGTGGTGAACGCCATCCGGTCCCAGAACATCCAGGCCGCCGTCGGCCGGCTCGGCGCCCGCCCGGTGGCGGACGACCAGCAATTGCAGCTGAACCTGCGCACCAAGGGCCGCCTCTCCAGCGTCGCGGAGTTCGAGAACATCGTCCTGCGCACCAATGCGGACGGCTCGGTGCTGCGCCTCGGCGACGTGGCGCGCCTCGAGATGGGGGCCTCCAACCTCGACCGCGAGACCCTGTTCAACGGCGGCCCCTCGGCGGTGCTGGCGCTCTACCAGTCGCCCGGCGCCAACGCCATCACCACCATCAACGCCATCCGCGCCCGCATGGACGAGCTGGCGAAGGGCTTCCCCGAGGATCTCGCCTGGAAGGTCACCTATGACCCCACCGTCTTCGTCACCGACACCATCCACGAGGTGCAGAAGACGCTCATCGAGGCGTTTATCCTCGTGGTGCTGGTGGTGTACCTCTTCCTCGGCTCGTTCCGCGCCACCCTCATCCCGACGCTCGCGGTGCCGGTGAGCCTCATCGGCACCTTCATCGTGCTGAACGCCATCGGCTATTCCGCCAACACCGTGTCGCTGCTCGCCATCGTGCTGGCCATCGGCATCGTGGTGGATGACGCCATCGTGGTGGTGGAGAACGTCGAGCGGGTGATGGAGGAGCATCCCGAGCTGTCCCCCGCCGACGCCACCAAGAGGGCCATGGCGGAGATCACCGCCCCCATCATCGCCATCACTTTGGTGCTGCTCTCCGTGTTCGTGCCGGTGGCCTTCATCCCCGGTATCTCGGGCGAATTGTTCCGCCAGTTCGCCATCACGGTGGCGGTGGCCATGTTCCTCTCGGCCATCAACGCGCTCACCCTCTCGCCGGCCCTGTGCGGCATCCTGCTGAAGCCCTCCCACGGACCGAAGAAGGGGCCCATCGGCTATGTCATGCGCGGCATCGACAAGGTGCGCGACGCCTATGGAGCGGTGGTGGCGCGCCTCGTGCGCTTTTCGCTCATCGGCCTCGTCTGCGTGTTCGTCGCCTCGGGCGGCATCTTCGCCTTTTCGAAGCTCACCCCCACGGGCTTCCTGCCCGAGGACGACCAGGGCGCCTTCTTCGTCGTCGTGCAGCTTCCCGGCGGCGCCTCGGTGGGGCGCACCACGGAGGTGATCCGCAAGGCCGAGGCCATCCTGAAGGAAGAGCACACGGTGGAGGACTACACTTCCGTCATCGGCCTCAACTTCATCGACAACTACTCCCAGCCCAACGCCGCCTTCATCGTCGTCACCATGAAGCCGTTCGAGGAGCGCAAGGGCAAGGACGAGAGCGCCAACGCGGTGCTCGCGCGTCTCGGCGAGAAGATGCGCATGATCCCCGGCGGAACGGTGGTGCCGCTTGGCCCGCCGCCCATCGTCGGCCTTGGCACCGGCGGCGGCTTCTCCTTCGTGCTGCAGGATCTGCGGGCGGGCGATCCGAAGGTGCTGGCGCAGGTGCTGCGCGGCCTGCTCATCGCCGCCAATCAGGACCCGCAGCTCACCCGCGTGTTCTCCACCTATTCCGCCACCAACCCCTCGCTCCAGCTCGACATCGACCGCGACAAGGCGCAGGTGCTGGGCGTGCCCCTCGACAGCGTGTTCACCGCGCTCCAGACCTCGCTGGGCGGGCTCTACGTGAACGACATGAACCTCTACGGCCGCACCTGGCAGGTGCAGGTGCAGGCGGAGGGCGAGGACCGGAAGGATGTGGAGGACATCTACCGCATCCATGTCCGCAACAACAAAGGCGAGATGATCCCGCTCAGGTCCATCGTGGAGGTGCGGGTGGAGGTCGGCCCGCCGGCGCTCATCCGCTACAACAACAAGCGCGCGGTGACGGTGCAGGGCTCGCCGGCCCCCGGCGTCTCCTCCGGACAAGCGCTGGCCGCCATGGACGCGGTGGCGGCCAAGACCTTGCCGCAGGGCTTTTCCGGCGCGTGGACCGACACCTCGTTCCAGGAAAAGCGGGCGGAGGGCAAGACGGGCATCATCCTCGCCTTCGCCGTGCTGTTCGCCTTCCTGTTCCTGGTGGCGCTCTATGAAAGCTGGTCCATCCCGGTGCCGGTGCTGCTCTCCGTCACGGTGGGCATGCTCGGGGCGTTCGCGGCCATCGTCATCGGCCAGCTCACCCTCGACCTCTACGGGCAGATTGGCATGATCGTACTGATCGGCCTTGCGGCGAAGAACGGCATCCTCATCGTCGAGTTCGCCAAGGAGCGGCGCGAGCATGGCGAGGACCTGCTCCAGGCCGCCACCGAGGGCTCGCGGCTGCGGTTCCGTCCGGTGATGATGACGTCGCTGGCCTTCATCCTCGGCCTCTACCCGCTGGTGGTCGCCACCGGCGCGGCGCAGATGGCGCGGCAGAATGTGGGCACGCCGGTGTTCGGCGGCATGATCGCCGCCTCCTTCCTCGGCATCTTCGTCATCCCGCCGCTCTACGTGCTGTTCCAGGGCATCCGCGAGAAGCTGCGCCCCGGCGCGCGGCCGAAGGTGGCGGCGCCGCCCAAGGTAACGACGCCACCCGCGCCGGAGGCGGGCGGCGGACACTGAGAAAGTTGGGCGGCCGCCCCTTTCGCGGGGCGGCCGCTCAGATGCCGAGATACGCCTCGCGCACGCGCGGGTCGGCGATCAGCTCCGCCGCAGGTCCCACCATCGTGACGCGGCCGGTTTCCATCACATAGCCCCGATCCGCCACCGACAGCGCCCCGAAGGCGTTCTGCTCCACCAGCAGCACGGTCACATCCAGCGCCTTCAGCCCCTTCACCACCTCGAAGATCTGCGCCACGAGGATGGGTGCGAGGCCCATGGAGGGCTCGTCCAGCAGCAGGCAGGCGGGCCGGCCCATGAGGGCGCGGGCGATGGCCAGCATCTGCTGCTGCCCGCCGGAGAGGCCGCCGGCGAGCTGGTTGCGCTTCTCCTTCAGGATGGGGAACATGGCGAAGGCATCCGCCATGTCGCGCTCCACGCGGTCGTCGGCGAAGACGAAGGCGCCGAGGCGCAGATTTTCCTCCACGCTGAGGTTGGTGAAGATCTGCCGCCCCTCCGGCGATTGCGCCAGCCCCCGCGCGACCCGGCGATAGGCGGGAACAGCCGTCAAAGCCTCGCCGCGGAAGGTGATGGTGCCGCCCGACACCGGCTGCACGCCGGAGAGGCAGCGCAAAAGCGTCGTCTTGCCCGCCCCATTCGCCCCCACCACGGTGACGATCTCTCCGGAGCCGACGAACAGATCCACCCCGTGCAGCACCTCGATGCGCCCGTAGCGCGAGCGCAGGCCCTCAACCGTGAGCATGGAGCGCCTCCGTCGTGCCGGCGCCGAGATAGGCCTCGATCACCCTGGGGTCGCGGCTGACCACGGCCGGATCGCCCTCGGCGATCTTCTCGCCATGGTCCAGCACCACGATGGTGTCGGAGAGGCGCATCACCAGCTTCATGTCGTGCTCCACCAGCAGGATGGCGACGCCGGTCTTCGCCACCTCGCAGATGAGGCGGTCGATCTCCTCCGTCTCCACCGCGTTGCAGCCCGCCGCCGGCTCGTCGAGCAGCAGCACGCGGGGCCGGGCGGCCAGCGCCCGGGCAATCTCGAGGCGCTTCAGCGCGCCGTAGGAGAGGGCGCCGGCCTCGCGCTCCGCCGCCCGCTCCAGCCCCACCCGCTCCAAGAGCACGCGCGCGCCCGCCGCCGCCGCCCGGGCCCGCTTGCGCGAGCCGGGAAGGGCGAACAGATCGGCCAGCACCGGCCCGCGCTCGTGCATGTGGAAGCCGACGATGACGTTCTCCAGGACGCTCATCTCCTGGAAGATCTGGAGGTTCTGGAAGGTGCGCGACATGCCGCGCACCGCCAGCAGGTCCGGCCGCAGGCCGGTCACGTCCTCCCCGTCGAGGCGCACCTTGCCGGATTTCGGCAGATAGACGCCGGAGATCATGTTGAAGAGCGTGGTCTTGCCCGCCCCGTTGGGGCCGATGACCGAGACGATCTTGCCCTGATCCAGCGCGAAGGACACGTCGTTGACCGCCGTGACGCCGCCGAAGGAGATGCCGAGGCCTTCCACTTGCAAAAGGCTCATTCCCCCCTCCCCCGCAGCAGGCGCCGGGCGCTGGGGATGAGCCCCGCCGGCAGGAAGATCATCACCCCCATCATCACGAGGCCCAGCACCACGTGCTCGTAGTCCTGCAGCACGGTGAGCACCTGCGGCAGCAGAGTGAGCAGCGCCGCGCCGAAGATGCCGCCCAGCACCGAGCCCGCCCCGCCCAGCACCGCCATGGTGACAAGCTCGATGGAGTGCATGAAGCCCGCCACATCGGGCGTGATGAGCCGGTTCTGCAACGCCAGCAGGGAGCCGGCGACGGAGGCGTAGACGGCGGAGATGACGAAGGCGTTCAGCTTTGCTTTCGCGATGTCGATGCCCGCCGTGCGCGCCGCCACCTCCGAGCCGTGCAGCGCCCGCAGCGCCCGGCCGGTGGGGCTTTCGCGCAGGTTCAGCGCGAGCCAGGCGCCGACGAAGAGCACGAGGCCGCAGAAGGCGTACCAGAATTGCGGGTTGGTGAGCTCGATGCCCACCTGTTCCAGCAGCGCGCGCAGGCCGGGATCGGGCACCTTGATGCCGTCCGGCCCGCCGGTGAGCCAGCCTTCATTGGCGAGCACCATGGACACCAGCACGCCGAAGCCGAGCGTCGCCACCGCGAGGTAATAGCCCTTCAGCTTCAGGATGGGCCGGCCCACGACATAGGCGATGGCGCCGGAAATCGCCGCGCCGGCCACCACCGCCAGCGCCGGAGGCAGGCCGAAATGCGCCGGCAGCAGCGCACAGGCATAGCCGCCGATGCCGAGGAAGCCGGCATGGCCCAGGCTGATCTGCCCGGCATAGCCGGTGAGGATGACGATGCCCACCACCGCGATGGCATTGACGAAGACCAGCGAGCCGACGCGGTAGTAATAGTTCGACGGGAAGAAGAAGGGACTGGCGATCATCAGTATCGCCAGCACCAGCAGAGTGGACTGCTTCGGGGAGAGCCGCATGGTCACACGCGCTCCACCGGATTGCTGCCGTAGAGGCCGCGCGGGAAGGCGAACAGCACGGCGAGGATGACGAAGAAGGCCACCGCATCCTTGTAGTGGGAGGAGATGTAACCCGCCGTCAGCGCCTCCATGAGGCCGAGCAGCAGCCCGCCCGCCAGCGCGCCCTTGGGGTTGCCCATGCCACCCAGCATGGCGGCGGCGAAGCCCTTCAGCGCCAGGGAGATGCCGATCTCGAAGCTGGTGGGCAAAATGGGGGTGATGAGCACGCCCGCCAGCGCGCCGATGGCGGCGGAGAGGGCGAAGGAGAGCGTCATCACGAAGCGCGTGTTGATGCCCACGAGCTGCGCCGCGAGGCGGTTGTTGGAGGTGGCGAGCACCGCGCGGCCGGTGAGCGTGCGGGTGAAGAACAGCCACAGCGCCACGAAGATGGCCACCGCCCCCGCCACCACCCACAGGCTCTGCGGCAGCACGGTGGCGCCCAGCACATGGATGGGATCATCGCCGGAGAAGGAGGGCAGCCGGTGGGTGCCCTTGTCGAGCACGATCTGGGTGACGCCCCGGATGAAGATGGAGGCGCCGATGGTGATGATGATGAGCGACACCACGGGCGCCCCGCGCGCCGGCTCGATGGCGAAGGTGTTCAGCGCCACGCCAATGGCCGCCGTGAGCGCGATGGCGATGAGCGCCGCGAGCGGCAAGGGCAGCCCGGCGGCGACGCCGGCCACGCTGATCATGCCGCCCAGCATCACGAACTCGCCCTGGGCGAAGTTCACCACGTCGGAGGCGTTGTAGATGATGGTGAAGCCGAGGGCGACGAGGGCATAGACCGCGCCCACCGTGACCCCGGACACCAGGAATTGCAGCAGATCGGACATGCGCTCGCTCCCCGCGGGCGGTTCGAGACGGCGCCGGGTGGACACCGGCAGGTCGCCTCACGCTGTGTGGAAGGGGTGCCGCGCCGTGCCGCCGGGTGCGACGCGTCCGGCGGGGGCGGCTTGTCTGAGGTCGGGGCGTCCACGGCCGCCCCTGACGGCGGCCGTGGACCGATGGCGGAAGGCCGGCGGACAGACGGGCCGGGTGGGGCCCTCTACTTCACCAGCTTCCAGCCGCCGTTGCTGATTTCCAGCATGCGGAAGGCGGAGAGATCGAGGCCGAGATGGTCGATCTTCGAGTAATTGTAGGTGCCGGTGGTGCCGACGAGGCCCGTGGTGCCCTCGATGGCATCGCGGATGGCGGCAGGCTTGGCGGACGGCGCCTTGGCCAGAGCCTCGGTGAGGATGCGCATGGCGTCGTGGGCATAGCCGCCGAAGGTGGAGACCGGCGCGCCGCCGGCCGCCTTCTCGAAGCTCGCCTTGTAGGCCAGCACCACATTCTTCTGCGGGTCCTTGGGGTCGAGCAGCTCGCCCACGAGCAGCGCGGTGCCGGGCAGGCGCACGCCCTCGGCATTCTTGGCGCCGGAGAGTTCGATGAAGGCGTTGGAGGCGACGCCGTGGGACTGGTAGAGCGGCAAAGTGATGCCGAGCTGCGCATAGTTCCGCGTGATGGTGGCCGGCCCCTGCCCGAAGCCGGTGTTGAGCACCGCCTGGATGCCCGGCTTGTTGCGGATGTTGGTGAGCTGCGGGGTCATGTCCGCATCCTTCGGCCCGTAGGTCTCGTCGGCGACGATCTCGATGCCGGAGGTCTTGGCCACCGCGATGCACTGGGTGCGCATGGAGGCGCCGAAGCCGTCGGTGCCGGAGATGAGGCCGATCTTCGTCAGGCCGCGCGACTTCATGTCGTCGAAGATCTTCTGGCACGCCATGCGGTCGGTGTGCGGGGTCTTGAAGGTGAAGGGCTTCACCGGATCGATGATCTCGATGGCGCCGGCCAGCGAGATGAAGGGCACCTTGCTCTCTTCCGCCACCGCGAGGATGGCGAGCGAGGTGCCGGTGGTGGTGCCGCCGACCATGGCGACGACGCCATCGTCTTCCACCAGACGGGTGGCGAAGGTCTTGGCCTTGGAGGGGTCGCCGCCGTCGTCATAGAGGACGAGCTTGGCCTTCTCGCCCTTGATGCCGCCCTTGGCGTTCAACTCCTCCACCATCATGCGGATGGTCTTGGCCTCGGGATCGCCGAGGGAGGAGGCCGGTCCCGTCTCGGAGACCACGGCGCCGATCTTGATGTCGGCGAGGGCGGGGGTTGTGGCGGCGGTGGTGGCGGCGGTGGCCATGAGGGCCAGCGCGAGGGCGCCCGTGACAATGCTCTTCATGTGTCCTCCCCAGAATTGATGGGTGACGCCGCCGAGCCGTCGCCACCGCTGACAAGCCTGAGGAGACAAGCCTGCGGGAGAAAGCGAGGGGGCATCACGCTTCGATCTATTATCGTTAGATCGTTCGGTCTTTTTAATTCAGATCCGTTCGCATTTCCACCAGAATCTTGAGCGCTTCAACGCAACGTCAGCAGGGCCGAATTTTTTGGGTCTTTCAGGGCATTAAGCGCGCCTCTGGGCGATCTCTCAGCGGCGGACGCGGAAAGAATTTGCGTCGGCCGATCGCAGGACGCCGCTTGACATGGCTCAAGGAACGCGAGAATACTTAGATCGATCGTTCGATGAATTATCCGACAATCCAACGTCGCATCAGGGGTGGACCGCCATGCCGCACGCCGCCGTGTCCGAGGCCGCACAGGCCCACGACTATCGCGCGCTCATCGAGCCCGCGCGCATCAACAGCCGTCTTTATTATGATCCCGCCATCTTCCAGGAAGAACTGGAGAAGATCTGGTACAAGACCTGGGTCTATGTGGGCCACACCAGCGAAATTCCCAACAAGAACGATTATGTCACCAAGTCCATCGGCCCCATGCCGGTGCTGATGGTGCGGGACCGGGAAGGCGAGGTCCGCCTCCTCCTCAACAAGTGCCCCCATCGCGGCAACCAGCTGTGCGCCTACCAGAAGGGCAACCGCACCAGCTTCACCTGCCCCTATCACTCCTGGACCTTCTCCAACACCGGCGACCTCATGGGCTATGCCCTGCCGGAGGGCTACGAGGGCCAGAGCAAGGCGGGGCTGAACCTCGGCAAGGTGCCGCGCATCGCCATCTATCGCGGCTTCGTCTTCGGCTCCATGGCGGCCGAGGGCATCTCGCTGGAAGAGCATCTCGGCGGCGCCAAGGCGGCCCTCGACCAGCTGCTCGACAACTCGCCCACCGGCGAGCTGGAGCTGACCGCGGGCTTCCTGCAGCACCGCACCAAGGCCAACTGGAAGTTCATGCTGGAGAACGAGACGGACGGCTACCACCCCGGCTTCGTCCACGGCTCGGTGTTCCAGGTGACCAGCTCCGGCATCGGCAGCCTCTACGGCGCGGAGTCCACCGCCCTCACCCGCGACTATGGCAACGGCCACACCGAGTTCGACCTGCGCCCCGAATGGCGCAAGCACGACAAGCCGCTCCAGTGGTTCGGCACCACGCCGGAGCGCCTGCCCGAATACGTGAAGAGCATGAACGCGGCCTATGGCGAGGAGCGGGCCCGCGAGATCATGATCGACGGCTCGCCCCACGTCATGATCTTCCCGAACCTCTTCATCGCCGAGATACAGATCTTCGTCCTTCAACCTGTCGCGGTGGACGAGACCATCCAGCATGTCACCGCCGTGCAGTTCAAGGGCGCGCCGGACATCAACCGCCGCCTGCGCCAGCAGACCATGGGCTCAGTGGGCCCCGCCGGCCTGCTGCTCGCCGACGACACCGAGATGTACGAGCGCAACCATCGCGGCGCGCAGATTCTCGATCCCGAATGGCTGGTGCTCTCCCGCGGCCTGCACCGCGAGCGCCTCGACGAGAACGGCTATCGCATCGCCCATTCCACCGACGAGACGCCGCAGCGCGGCATCTGGCGCCACTATCTGAACCTGATGACGGAGGCCCGCTGATGACCGCCCTCGCCCATTCCTTCGCGGACGCCTCCGCCCCCGACCTCGCCAAGCTGGAGCCGGCGACGCTGCACCATCAGGTGGCGCAGTTCCTCTATCTGGAGGCCCGCCTCGCCGACACCCATGATTACGACGGCTGGGAGGCGCTCTGGACCGGCGACGCCATCTACTGGGTCCCGGCCAATGGCGACGACACCGACCCCGAGAAGGAAATGTCGGTGCTCTACGACAACCGCTCGCGCATCGGCGTGCGCATCCGCCAGCTCAAGACGGGCCGTCGCCACACCCAGACGCCGCGCTCGGAGCTGGCCCGCGTGATCTCCAACATCGAGATCGCCGAGGTGCGCGGCCCCGAGGTGGACGTGCGCGCCAACGTCCTCATCTACGAGGACAATCTGCGCGGCGACACCCTCTGGGCGGCGCGCAACACCTACCGCCTGCGCATGACGGACGACGGCTTCCGTCTGGTGCGCAAGAAGATCTGCCTCGTGAACAACAACAAGCCCATCTACACGCTGTCGTTCCTGGTGTGAGGACGGGTCCGGGCAAGTAATCGCGCCATTCGCCCGGCAGCTTCCCAGCCCTCTCCAGCCGTCATGCCCGGCCTTGTGCCGGAAGTCGGCTGTTGCCGACTTTCGCCCGTGAGACCGGAACCCGCAAACATGCGGGTTCCGGGCATCCACGTCGGGCCGCTGGCGCAGCGTTCGAAATGATGTTCCCGGCCGCACCACGTGGATGGCCGGGACAAGCCCGGCCATGACGACCGGATGGGGCGTCGAAAGCGCTCGCCCTTCCGCCCTCCCCTCCCGCCCCAGAGGCACCCATGACACACAGCACCCCCACCGCCCCCGAAAACTGGATCGCCGAAGGCCCCGTCCTGCTCGATTATGCCGATGGCGTCGCCACCCTCACGCTCAATCGCCCCGGCTCGGCCAACGGCATGAACATCGAGCTGATGCAGGCGCTCTACAAGGCCATCATGGTGGTGCATCGCTCCGCCCATGTGCGGGTGGTGCATCTGCGCGGCGCGGGCGCCAATTTCTGCGCCGGCGGCGACGTGCGCGAGTTCGCCTCCAAAGGTGAGGCGCTGGGCGATTTCCTGCGCGAGGTGACGGCCTATCTGCAGGTCGCCATCGGCGCGCTCATCCGCCTCAAAGCCGTCGTCGTCACCGAGGTGCACGGCTATGCGGCGGGCGGCGGCGGGCTCGGCCTCGTCTGCGCCTCCGACATCGTGATCGCCGGCGCGGGCGCCAAGTTCATGGCCGGCGCGACGCGGGTGGGCATGGCGCCGGATGCCGGCGCCTCGGTCATCCTGCCCCATCTCGTGGGCTTCCGCCGCGCGGCGGAAATCATGCTCTCCAATCGCGTGGTGAGCGCCGAGGAGGCGCAGTCCATCGGCCTCATCACCAAGTGCGTTCCGGACGAGGCGCTGACCGAGGAAGCCGGCAAGGCCGCGCGCTTCTATGCCGCCGGCGCGCCCCTCGCCATGGCCGCCACCAAGCGCCTGTTGTGGAACGCGCTGGACGTGGAGCGTGCCTTGCCGGAGGAGGCGCGCACCGTCTCCGAACTCTCCTTCACCGCCGACAGCCGCGAGGGCCTCGCGGCGGTGATCGAGAAGCGCAAGCCCGTCTTCACCGGCCGATGACCGCGCCGACCACCCCGCGCCGGGCGCTCGTCACCGGAGGGGGCGCCGGCATCGGCGCCGCCATCGTCCGCCAGCTCGGCGCGGACGGCATTGCCGTAACCTTCTGCGATCGCGATGCCACGGCGGGCAGCGTGCTCGCGGCGGAAACCGGTGCCACCTTCGTCCATATGGACGGAACGGACGCGGCGGCCGCGCAGGCGCTGTTCGCCACACACGGCGGGTTCGACGTGCTGGTGAACAATATCGGCGCCGACCAGCACGCCTTTTTCACCGACACCAATGTGGACGACTGGCGCTTCCTGCTCTCGGTGAATCTGGAAACCGCCTTCCTCTTCACCCGCCTCGCATTGCCCGGCATGCAGGCGGCCCGCTACGGGCGGCTGGTGAACGTGGCCTCGGAGGCGGGGCGGCTGGGCTCCAAGGGCGGGGCGGTCTATGCCGCCGCCAAGGCCGGGCTCATCGGCTTCACCCGCTCCATCGCCCGCGAGAATGCCCGCTACGGCATCACAGCAAACGCCGTCGCGCCCGGCCCCATCCGCACCCCCATGGTGGAGCGGGCGGTGGCCGAGGTGGGCGAGAAGATCCTCGCCGACATGGCCGCCCTCACCCTCCTGCGCCGCATGGGCGAGCCGGAGGAGGTGGCGGCGGCGGTGGCCTTCCTCGCCTCGCCCGGCGCCTCCTTCGTCACCGGCGAGGTGCTGGGCGTCTCCGGCGGCATGGGCTGCGGCGCCTGATTTTCGTGAAGCAAGACCAAGATACTGGAAGCCCCCCATGACCCGCATCGTCTTCGTGACCCCCGCCGCTGAGCGCATCGAGATCGATGCGGATGACGGGCTCTCCGTCATGGAATGCGCCCGCCGCGCCAACGTGCCCGGCATCGTCGCCGAATGCGGCGGCGCCTGCTCCTGCGCCACCTGCCATGTGCATGTGGACCCCGCATGGTCTTTGGCCGTGGGCGAGGCCACCGGCATGGAGCGCGACATGCTCGAATTCGCCGAGGACGTGCGCGACACCTCCCGCCTCTCCTGCCAGGTGAAGGTGGCGCCGGCGCTGGACGGCCTCGTCGTCCATTTGCCCGCCGGCCAGGGCTGAGGGCGATGCCGGGTCCGCTTTCGGGACTGCGCATCGTCGAGATGGTGGGCCTCGGCCCCGCCCCCTTCGCCGCCATGATGCTGGCGGATGCGGGAGCGGAGGTCATCCGCATCCACCAGAAGGGCGCCCGGGCGGACATCCCGCTTATGAACACGCGCTTCGACGTGCTGGCGCGCGGCCGCCGCTCCATCGCCCTCGACCTCAAAGCCGAGGGCGACCTCGGTGTGATGCGCGATCTCATCGCCCGCGCGGACGGCCTCATCGAGGGCTTCCGGCCCGGCGTCATGGAGCGTCTCGGCCTCGGGCCGGAGCCGTGCCTTGCCGCCCATCCGCGCCTCGTCTACGGCCGCATGACCGGCTGGGGGCAGGAGGGGCCGCTGAAGGATGCGGCCGGGCACGATCTCAATTATCTCGGCATGACCGGCGCGCTCGCCGCCATCGGCCCGGCCGATGCGCCGCCGCCTGTGCCGCTCAACCTCGTGGCGGATTTCGGCGGAGGCGGCATGCTGATGGCCTTCGGCATGGTGGCCGCGCTGCTCGCCGCCAAGACCACCGGGCAGGGCCAGGTGGTGGATGCCGCCATGACGGACGGCGCATCGCTGCTCGCCGCGCTGTTCTGGGGCTTCCGCGCCGGCGGGATGTGGAGCAATGCGCGCGCGGCGAATTTGCTGGATGGCGGGGCCTATTTCTACGGCACCTATGCCTGCGCCGACGGGAAGTTCCTCGCCGTGGCGCCGGTGGAGGGCCGCTTCCACCGCATCCTCCTCGACCGGCTGGGGCTGGAGCCGTCCGAATTCACCCACGCCGCCGATCCCGCCCGCTGGGGCAAGCTGCGCGCGCGCCTTGCCGCGCTGTTCCTCAGTGAGCCGCGCGACCATTGGGCGGACCTCTTCGCCGGCACGGACGCCTGCGTCACCCCCATCCTCGACTGGGACGAGGCCGCGTCCCATCCCCATGCGCAGGCGCGCGGGGCGTTCGTCACCGTGGACGGCGTCACCCAGCCCGCCCCCGCCCCCCGCTTCTCCGCCGCGCCGTCCGCGGTGGCCCACGGCCCTTCGGCACCGGGGGCGGACGGACGGGCCATCCTCGCCGACTGGGGCCTCGATCCGGCGCGGCTGGGGTAAGCTGAATGGGGTGAGGCGGAGAGCTGACGCGCCCCCCACGCACCAGCCGTCATGGCCGGGCTTGTCCCGGCCATCCACGTGGAACGGCCGGGCATCAATTTTCGGACTGTAGCTCGATCGGCCCGACGTGGATGGCCGGGACAAGCCCGGCCATGACGCCGCATTGTAGGATAGAGGCCGTGCGTGAACGGAGCAGCCCACGAAAAAACCGGCCTCCCGGCGGTGGCGGGAGGCCGGCGAGTGGGCCCGGCTCTGGCGACGCGGACGAGGGTCCAGCCGTCGGGAGGAGGGCCGGGGGTCAGAGGCCGCGCAGGAAGGCGCCGATGCGCGCGAGGGATTGGGCCGCCTCGGGCAGCTCCTCGAACACCTGGAAGTGGTGGCACATGCCGGGGAACACCTCGACCGCCACCCGCCCACCCGTCTCAGCGGCGCGCTGCGCCAGAAGGTGGCTGTCGTCGAGCGTGATGTCGTGCCCGCCCGCATGCACCAGCATCGGCGGAAGACCGGCAAGATCGCCCTTGACCGGCGAGGCGGCGGGGTCGTCCGGCCGGTTGTCGCGGCCGAGATAGGTCCGCGCCATGGCCCTCAACTGCTCGGGGCGGGAGAAGATGTCCTTCTCCGCCAGCGCCGTGTAGCTCTCCCCGCTTATGGCGAGATCGAGCCAGGGCGAGAGCAGCACCAGCGCCTTGGGCAGCGCGAGACCCGCATCCCGCGCGCGCATGACGGTGCCCAGCGCCAGCGCCCCGCCGGCGGAATCCCCCACGAGTGCGAGCGGCGTTTCCCCCGCCTCCACCAGCGCGCCATAGACGGCGCAGGCGTCGTCGTGCGCCGCCGGAAAGCGGTGCTCGGGGGCGAGGCGATAGTCGAAGCCGATCACCCGCATTCCACTCGCCGCCGCGAGCCGCGCCATCAGCCCCGCATGGGAGCGGATGGAGCCGATCTGGAAGCCGCCGCCGTGGCAATAGAGCAGCGCGCGGGCGGCATCGCCCCCCGGCGCATCGAAGGCGCAGGCGGGCAGGCCGGCGAGGGGGAGCGGCGTGCGCACCACCTCCGGCGCACCCTCGCCCGCCCCGAGGAAGGCCTCGAAGCTGTCGCGGATCTCGGCCAGCGTCATCCCCGCCGCCCAGGCGGAGGTGGCGGCGGCGATGCGCGCACGCACCCGCGCGAAGGCGGGTGAGTCCATGGGAAGGGCCTCGGTCAAGGCGGCCTCAGTGGGTCGCTTCGGGCCGGTGCAGCACGCGCGTGGCCTTGGCCTCGTAGCGCGGCAGCTCGCCCTCGCGATGGCATTCCACGTTCACGTTGATGCCGAGGCGGGCCTTGATCTCGCGCCGCACGTCGGCCGCCGCATCCTCGCCGGGACGCTGCGAGGCGGCCACCGCCTCCACCGCCACGGTCATCTTGCCGATGGTGGTGGCTTCCTTGTCCACGTAGATCTGCCAGGCTTCCTTGGCGAGGCCGGGAATGCCGGCGATCACGTCCTCGATCTGGGACGGGAAGACGATGACGCCCTTGAACTTGATCATGTCGTCGGTGCGCCCGATGATCCGGCCGATCTTGCGCATGCCGCGCCGGCCCGAGGGGCAATCATAAGGGCGCGGGGAGAGCCGCACGAGGTCGCGGGTGCGCCAGCGCACCACCGGGGAGGCTTCCTTGCGCAGGGTGGTGATGACGATCTCGCCCACCTCGCCCTCGGACACCGGCTTCATGGTCTTGGGATCGAGGATCTCGACGATCACCGTATCCTCGTTGAGGAGCTGCAATTCGTCGTCGGCGTGGGTGAAGGGCGTGGAGATGGCGAGGATGGGCCCGCCGGCTTCCGTGGTGCCGTAGATGTTGTGGCTCATGAAGCCTTCCGGCATCTCGGCTTCCAGCTGCGCGCGGAACTCGGCCGAGACCGACTGGCCGCCGAGGATGGCGACCTTCAGCGTCCAGTCGGTGCGCGGGTTGATGCCCTGATGCTTGGCCGCCTGTACCAAAGTCATTAGCCACAAGGGCGACATGGAGGCGACGTCATAGGCGTGGTCGCGCAGCCAGCGGGCGGCCAGCTCGCCGCGGCCGGGGCCGATGGGGAAATTGGTGCAGCCCACGGCGGAGAAGCCGGCATCCAGCGCCGGGCCGCCGATCCACAGGCCGTAGCCATAGCCCTGATAGGCGCGGAAGCCCGGCTTCACGCCGGCGGCGGTGAGCAGGCGCGCCATCTGGGAGGGCAGCAGGCTGTGCAGGTCGTTCTTCGTCATGCCGAACGTCACCGGCAGGCCGGTGGTGCCTGAGGTGGCGACGAAGCGCTCCACCTTGTCCATGGGCACGGTGAGGAAGGGGAAGGGATAGAGGTCGCGCAGCAGCGACTTGTCCATGAACGGCGCGTTGGCGAGGCCGTCCTCGGAGGCAAGGTCCTCCGGCGTCATGCCGGCCTGGGCGAAATGCGCCTTCCAGGTGTCGCACTGCGCCAGACGCGCGCCGAGGCCAGCAAGGCCTTCGCGCTGGAGCTTCAGAATACCGTCGCGATCGAGCGACTCCACCTCAGGATGCTGCATGTGGCTCCTCCCCCATCCGACCGTTGAAACACGCGGCTCTTGTGGCCGCTCTCGGTTGGCGAATTAATAGACCGAACGGATGGTCTATGTAAACGGCGATTTTGATCTGCATCAACCTCCATGCCCGGATGCCCGGCGAGGCTACCATGGGGAAGGCGGGGAAGGCACCTGCGGCAGCGGGGTGGGGAAAGGCCCGGAGATCCTGTGCAGCCGTCATGCCCGGGCTTGTCCCGGGCATCCACGTGGTCGGGCCGGAAACAGGTCTGAAACACCCGTGAAATCGGCTCGACGTGGATGGCCGGGACAAGCCCGGCCATGACGGCGGGAAGAGGCCGCACGCTTATTCTACCCGAAGGATAAGCCACGCCCTGCCCGTCGCGCGCTTTTGAACGGCTTCAGACAGACCCCTCCCGCGCCCGCCGCCCTTGGCACCGCCGCCCCATGCGCTTATAGACCGAATGATCGGAACATTCTTGCAGGTGTGGCCGCCGTGGCGAGAACGCGCTCAGCCGAATACGACAACATTCACGACACCATCCTCGAACGGGCGGCGTCCGTGTTCGCGCAGCGCGGCTATGCGGCCACCTCCATCGGCGACATCGCCGAGGCCTGCGAGTGCTCCAAGTCCCGGCTCTATCACTATTTCACCTCCAAGGAGGCGATCCTTTCCGACATGCTGACCTCGCATGTGGAAAGCCTCCTCATGAAGTGCCGGCAGACCCTCTACGGCTATCAGGATCCGGAGGAGCGCTTCCGCCAGCTCACCCGCCTGTTCCTCGATGTCTACTCGGTCTCGCGCGACCAGCATGTGGCCCTGCTCACCTGTGCCGAGTTCCTCGCCCCCGAGACGCGCAAGGTGCTGGTGGCCAAGCAGCGCGAGCTGATCGCCTATGTCCGGGACATCCTGTTGCAGTTGCGGCCGGACCTCGCCCATTCCAGCACGGCCCACGTGGACACCATGCTGTTCTTCGGCATGATCAACTGGACCTATACGTGGTACCACGCCGACGGCGCCGTGACGCCCAACGAGCTGGCCGACCGCACGGTGGACCTCTTCGTGAAGGGCTACGCCAACGCCCCCGCACCGGCGAACGGCGGCACGGCGCACGCCAAGCCGGAGGGCCGCCATGCGGCGCGGCACGAGGGGCGCGGCGCCAAGGAGTGAGGCTCGCCGAAGGGACCGAGGGATTCGCACGAGCCGTCATGCCCGGGCTTGTCCCGGGCATCCACGTCGGGCCGATGGAGCCACTTCCGCAAAGCGTTCCCAGCCGCTCCACGTGGATGGCCGGAGCCCGCATGTTTGCGGGTTCCGCTCTCACAGGCGGAAGTCGGCAACAGCCGACTTCCGGGACAAGCCCGGCCATGACGAGGTGACGGCAACGCGCGCTGTTTTCCGTCCGGAGCGTCACCCCCTCATGCCGCCGGCCGCTTCATCCGCGCCACCGGATCGAACCCCTCCGCCGCCACCTCGTCGAGCGTGAGAACCGCCCCCGCCTCCAGCAGCTTCTTGGCCGCCATGTAGGTGCGCGCATCGTTGAGGGCGTCCACGGCGATCATCCGCCCGTCGCGGAAATACCAGAGCGATTCGCCCCGCTCGGACCGTCGGCGCAGCACCGCGTCATAGCCGCGGTTGAGGCCGACGATCTGGAGCTTCATGTCGTACTGGTCGGACCAGAACCACGGCACCGGCGCATAGGCGCGGGTGTGGCCGAGCATGTCGTCCGCCGCGCATTCGGCCTGGTCCACCGCGTTCTGCACACTCTCCAGCCGCGTCTGGAGCCCCTGGAACGGGAAGGCCGCGCAATCGCCCGCCGCCCAGATGCCGGGGGCCGATGTACGCCCATGCACGTCCACCACGATGCCGTTCTCGCAGGTGAGGCCGGCCGCGCGGGCGAGCTCGTCGCGGGGCAGGACACCGATGCCCACCAGCACCGCATCCACCTCCAGGCGCGTGCCGTCATCCAGCGTCACCGCCGCCACAGTGCCGTCCCGCGCCTCCACCCCGGCCACGCTGCGGCCTTCGAGGATACGCACGCCATGGCCCGCGTGGAGCGCGCGGATGGCGTCGGAGGTCTCGGCGCAGGCGACGCGCTCCAGAATGCGCGCGGTCCGCTCCACCACGGTCACGGCGAGCCCGGCCTTTGCCGCCACCGCCGCCGTCTCCAGCCCCACATAGCCGCCGCCGAGCACGAGGAGCCGCCGGCCGGGGCGGATCTCGCCTTCCAGCCGGTCCGCATCGGCAAGGCTGCGCAGCTCGTAGATGCCTGTCAGGCCGGAGAATTCCGGCGGAAGCGGACGGGGGCGCGTGCCGGTGGCCAGCGCCAGCTTCGTCCACGCCACACTGCGCCCGCCCACCTCCAGCGTGCGGGCAACCGGATCGATGGCCGTGACCGGCGCGCCCGTCACCACATCGACGCCGATGCCGCTCCAGAACTCGGCCGGGCGCAGATAGAGCCGGTCCACCGTCCACTCCCGCTTGAGATAGGCCTTGGAGAGCGGCGGGCGCTGATAGGGCGGGTGCGGCTCGTCGCCGAAGAGGGTCAGCGCACCGGAATAGCCGCCATGCCGCAGGCGCAGCGCGAGGGAGGCAGCCGCCTGCCCGGCCCCGACGATGCAGATGTGATCCTCACCGGCGTGTTCCTGGTCCATGGCGTCCCCCGTTCTGGATATTGATTGACCGAACGTTCTGATTATTATACTGCCGAAATGCGGGCGGCAATCGGCTTTCCCGCGCGCCGTCGGCCCCGACGTTCGGCGCGTGGACGCCGGTGAAGCCCCCTCCCCCGGCCGCACAGACGGGCACCACATGACGGGCATCACAGCACTCGCAATCCATCTGCCGCGCCTGCGCCTCCAGCGCACCGCCATGGCCGCCGCCATGGGCTGGCTCTGCCCCCGCGCCGAGACCCGCGGCGCCCGCACCCTGGCCTATTGGGACGAAGACCCCATCACCATGGCCGTCGCCGCCGCCCGCGCCTGCCTGGCGCAGGTTCCTGAGGCGCGAACGGCCGTCCGTGCCCTCACCTTCGCCACCACCACCCCTGTGTTTGCCGAGCCACAGCAGGCGTCCCTCGTCCATGCCGCCCTTCGCCTCCCCGAGGCGACCCGGGCGCAGGATGTCGGAGGTACCATGCGGTGCGGACTGCTCGCTTTGCACGCCGCTCTTGAATCCTCGGAACCGGCATTGCTGACAGCCGCCGACATGCCGCTGAATACCCCGGGTGGCACGGCCGAAATGCGCTATGCGGATGGGGGTGTCAGCGCCCTCGTCGGGTGCGGGCCGGACCTCCTCACCTATCGCGGCGGGGCCAGCCTCTCCGCCCCCTTCATCGAGCGCTACCGCGCCGCCGACCGACCGCTCGCCACCGATTGGGAGGAGCGCTGGGTGCGGGAAGAGGGCTTCCTCGACCTCGTGCCCCGCGCCATCGCGGAAGCGCTTGGAAAGGCGCAGCTTTCCGCCGCCGATATCGACCATTTCGTCTTGCCCTGCGTCATTCCCGGCGCAGCTAAGGCGGTGGCGCAGGCGGCCGGTCTCTCCCGCGCAAAACTCGCGCAACCCCTTGATCTGGAATGCGGAGACACCGGCGCCGCCCACGCCCTCGTCATGCTGGCGCGGGCGATGGAAGACATCCGCCCCGGCGAGCGGGTGCTGGTCGCCCAGTTCGGGCAGGGCGCGACCGCTTTGGTGCTGGAGGCGACCGAAGCCATCAGCGCCTTCCCGGCCGCCGCCTCGGCCGTTCTGGCGGATGGCATCGCCGAGCCCAACTATCTGAAACTCCCCATCTTTCGCGGCCTGATGCCGTGGGAGCGCGGCCTGCGCGGACGCTTCCCGGTCAATGAGGCGCTGACCACGGCCTATCGCAATGCCGAGGCCCTGCTGGGCTTCGTCGGCAGCCGCAGCCCCGAGACCGGGCAGGTGCAATTTCCCCCCTCCCGCCTCGCCGTCGCGGAGACGGGTCTGTTCGCGGAAACCCAGCAGCCATGGCCCCTTGCGGACCTCGGTGGCACGGTCGCCACCGCCACCGCCGACCGCCTCGCCTTCTCCCGCAGCCCGCCCAATTGCTACGGCCTCATCGACATCCCCGGCGGCGCCCGCCTGATGATGGACTTCACCGACCCCGACGCGGAGCGGCTCTCGCCCGGCGACGCGGTGCGTTTCGTCTTCCGCATCAAGGATCTGGACGAGCGCGCCGGCTTCCGCCGCTATTTCTGGAAGGCGGTCGCGGCCCCCGCGCCGTCCGCCGCAGCCTGACCGGAGGGCGACAAAATGGCCAACGGAATCAAGGACAAGGTCGCCATCCTCGGCATGGGCTGCTCGCGCTTCGGCGAGCGCTGGGACGTGGGACAGGAAGAGCTGATGGCGGAAGCCTATCTGGAGGCGCTCGGCCATGCCGGCATCGCCCCCGACCAGATCGGCGCGGCCTGGTATTCCTCTCATTATGACGACATCGGCGCCGGCAAGGCCGGCACCCCCATGGCCCAGGCCCTGCGCCTGCCGAACATCGGCGTCACCCGCGTGGAAAACTTCTGTGCCGGCGGCACGGAGGCCTTTCGCGGCGCCGTCTATGCGGTGGCGTCGGGGGCGGTGGATATCGCGCTGGCGGTGGGCGTCGAGAAGCTGAAGGACACCGGTTTTGCCGGCCTGCCCCCAGCCTCGCGCGGCACCTTCGCGCCCATGTATCTGCCGACACACACGAATCCTGGAAACTTCGCCCAGCTGGCGCGGGCCTATGGCACCCGGCACAACATCTCCGCCGGCGACCTCAAGCGGGCCATGGGGCACACCTCCATGAAGAGCCACGCCAATGCGGTGAAAAACAAGAACGCCCATCTGCGCAAGGCCATCACCGTCGAGCAGGCGGTGAATGCCCCGCTCGTCGCCGACCCGCTGGGCCTGTTCGACTGCTGCCCGGTGTCGGACGGCGCGGCCTGCGCCATCGTCACCACGCCGGAGATCGCGCGAAGCCTCGGCAAGGCACCGGTGCTGGTGAAGGCCATCCAGCTCGTCGCCTCCAACGGCTGGGAGGTGCAGAGCAGCGGCTGGAACGGCTCCTACGTCCACACCGCCCGCATCGCCGCCAAGCGGGCCTATGCGGAGGCGGGCATCGCCGATCCGCGCAGGCAGCTGAGTTTCACCGAGCTGCACGACTGCTTCTCCATCACCGAGCTGGTGACGCTGGAAGACATCGGCCTCGCCGACGAAGGCACCGCCTGGAAACGCATGCTGGACGGTGCTTTCGACGCGGATGGCGCCATGCCCAGTCAGGTGGATGGCGGCCTGAAATGCTTCGGCCATCCCGTGGGCGCGTCCGGCCTGCGCATGCTCTACGAATGCTGGCTGCAACTGACCGGACAGGCCGGCGAACGCCAGCTCGCGAGCCCGAGCCTCGCCCTCACCCACAATCTGGGCGGCGCGCCGGCGCAGAACGTGTGCTCCATCACCATTGTCGGTGCCGCCTGATCCGACCGTGGCGGCCCGCTGACTGCCCCGCCGCCCGGCACATGCCGGCGGCGGGGTTTTTTAATGTCGGTGAGCGGCTTAGGCCTTTTGCCAGTCTGCGAAAGTCCTGCCCTCGGCCGCGAGCTGGGCGAGGAGTTCTGCGGGTTCGGAGCCGGCGCCGCCGGTGGCGTGGGCGACTTTGATCTCGGTGAGGATGGTGGGAAGGCCGAGGGCGTCGGCGGCGTGCATGGGGCCACCTTTGAGGCGCGGGAAGCCGTAGCCGTTGACGAAGGCGAGGTCGATGTCGGACGGCCGCAGCGCGATGCCCTCGGCGAGTTCCTTCGCGCCTTCGTTCGCCATCACCGCCAGAAGCCGAAGCTGGATCTGCTCTTGGGTGAAGCTGCGGGGCTGGATGCCCTTGGCCGCGCGGGCCTCTGCGATGATCTGCGTGACGGCGGGGTCGGGGGAGCGGTTGCCGTCGGCGTCGTAGGCATACCAGCCGCCGTTGGTCTTGCGGCCCAGCCGACCCGCCTCCACCAGCGTATCGGCGATGGAAACGTAGCGCTCGTTCGGGTCCCGCGCCGCCGCCCGGCGCTTCCTCATGGCGTAGGCGATGTCGAGGCCCGACATGTCCGATACCGCGAAGATGCCCATGGCGAAGCCGAACGCCTCCAGCGCCGCATCCACCTCTTCGGGCGCGGCCCCGTCCTCCACCAGATATTCCGCGTGGCGCCGGTACACCGCATAGATGCGGTTGCCGATGAAGCCGTCGCAATTGCCCGCAACAACCGGCTGCTTGCCCATCTTCTTGGCGAGGGCAAGCGCGGTCGCCAGCACATCCGGCGCGGTGCGGGTGGCTTTCACCACCTCCAGCAGCTTCATGACGTTGGCCGGAGCGAAGAAGTGCAGGCCCACCACGTCCTGCGGCCGCGCGGTGGCGGCAGCGATGGCGTCGAGGTCGAGATAGGAGGTGTTGGTGGCCAGCACCGCGCCTTGCTTGGCCACCTTGTCGAGGCGGCGGAAGATGTCGGTCTTGACCCCCATGTCCTCGAAGGCGGCTTCGACGATGAGGTCGGCCTGCGCCAGCGCGGCATAGTCGGAGGCCGGGAGGAGGCGGGCGAGGCGCTCGGCCTTGCGGGCCTCATCGATGCGATTGCTCTTCACCTGCCTAGCATAGAGGGCATCGATGCGCGCGACGCCGGCCTGCGCGGCCTCATCGTCCCGCTCTACGAGGATCACGGGATATCCGGCGTCCAGCAGCGCCACGGCGATGCCCGCGCCCATGGTGCCGGCGCCGATGACGGCGGCTGATGACACCGAACGCGCCTTTGCCCCCTCCAGCCCCGGCACCTTCACCGCCTCGCGCTCGGCGAGGAAGAGGTGGCGCAGGGCTTTGGCTTCCGGGCTCTCGCGCAGGGCAAGAAAGGCGGCCCGCTCAAGGGCAAGCCCCGCGGCGAAGTCGCCGTCCTTCGAGGCCGTGATGACACGGATGGCTTCGGCGATGGCCGGCACACCCTTCGCGCCCTTGAGGGCCTTGGCGGCTGCCGCCGCCTCTTCGGCCGGATCGCCCACGGGCACCGGCAGGGCCGACAACCGGCGCTTGGCCGCCGCCGGTGCGCGGGCGATGGCCTCAGTGAGGAGATCGCCCTCCACCACCGCATCGAGCAGGCCCAGCGCCAGCGCCTCGCCGGCCTTCAGCACCCGCCCCTCGCAGACCAGGGCGATGGCTTGCGCCACGCCCACCAGCCGCACCAGCCGCTGGGTTCCCCCCGCACCGGGGATGATGCCGAGCCTTGTCTCGGTGAGCCCCACCAGCGCCTTCGCCGACCCGAGCCTGAGATCGCAGGCCAGCGCGATCTCGCATCCGCCGCCCAGCGCAGCACCATCCAGCGCGGCGACCACCGGCTTGGTGCAGGCATCGATCGCGCCCACCACCTCGGGCAAAAACGGTTCATCCGGCGGCAGCGCCATCTCCCGCAGATCCGCCCCCGCGATGAACCGCCCCGGCCCGCCGCTCAGCACGAGCGCAGAGACCGCCGCATCCCCATCCAGCGACTGCACCGCATCGATCAGCCCCTGACGCACGCCACGAGACAGCGCGTTCACAGGCGCATGATCGATGTGGACAACCGCGACGGTGCCATGGCGCGTGATGCTCACGGGGACGCTTTCGGCATGCGGGGGCGCGCCGCGCGGGGCCGCGGGCGGTTGGTCGGTCATGGGTCGCTCCTGAGGATGGCGTGCGGCGGCTGTGTCGCCGGGCCTTGCCGGCGATTCAAAGATTAAACGATCGATTTATTATTTCCAAGACGACAAGCGGAAGGACCTCAGCCGCCCCCCCCCCCGCCTCACTCGCAACTGTAGCGGCCGTGGGGCTCGTTGCCGGCGGAGGCCATCGCGATGACGGGGCTGCTGAGCGCCCCCTTCACGGTGAAGCTGTGGCCGGGCGGACCATCGGGCGCCGTGATCGGGCGCGGCGCCACGCGCAGATCGATGCGGTTGCGCACCAGGTCCACCGTGCCGCGGGCGAGGGCCTGCACATGCTCGGTATTCACCACGATCACCGGATTGGTGCGGCCGACGCCCTTGTGGAACTGGAGGGGCACCTTGGCACAGCGCAGCACGCTTTCGCCCTTCTGTACCGAGGAGGTGAAGATGCCCGCGAGGATGCCCACGCCGGCGAGGTCCAGAAGCCCGGTGCCGATGCGGCCGCGGCCGACGCGCCCGGTGAGGGTGCCGCCGAGGGTGGCGAGCGGGTTGTCCGCATCCATCCGGGTGGTGAGGTCGAAGACGACGCTCAGGGTGCCGGACACCGAGATGGGCGAGCCATGCCCGAACAGGGTCGCCAGCGGCCAGCCCGTCCCCGACCCCTTGGTGCGCAGCACGGAGCGCCCCTCGCTCGCCATGACGGCGGAGATGACGCCGCCGCGATAGCCGATGCGCAGCGGGTCCACGCGCAGGGCGCCATTGTTCACCACGAGACGGGCCTTGACGCCGGTGGCGCTGTCGCCGCCGCCCTGCAGGCGGGTGGCGGAGATGGCCACGTCCGCATCCGTCGTGCCGATCAGGTCGATCTGGCTGCCGCCTTCCGGCTCCCGGCTGCCGATCAGCTTGACCGTTTTGCGCCGCCGCTGACCTTCCGGACGCATGAAGGCGAGAAGCTCGTCCGCATAGACCAGCGGCGAGGTGATGCTGCCCTTCACCACCGACCGGCCCCCGGGCGCGGCGAGGCTGGAGAGGGTGCCGTCGATGCGGGTGCGGCCGATGTCCGTGCGCCCCTCCATGGTCAGCGCATCGGTGTTGCCGCTCAGGCGCCCCTCGAACGTCACCTGCCCGCGGAAATCGGAGGTGTCGCCGAAGGCCGCGACGAAGGCGGAATAGTTCGGCACCTTGAGCCGCGCATCCACCTGGGTGGTGGCCGCGACGCCGGGCTTGCCGAGATCGTCCAGCACGAGGGCAAGCGTCGCCGAGACCAGGGCGCTGCCCTCGATGCGGGCGGCAAAGGAATCCACCCCCAGCCCGCCCCCGGCGTCCGACATGGAGAGGCTGCCGACGATGCGTCCGAGCTTGTCCTGGGCCTCGGGCGGCAACGCGACGACGCTGGCGACCGGCATGTCGACACCGCCCGCCAGCTCGACGCCGGCAAACCCGAGGATGTCGTCCACATTGCCCTCCAGCCGGGCGATGGGGCGGCTGGGCGGGCCGGCGATCACCGAGATGCCCCGAAAGGCCACATGCCCCTCCGCGTCGCGCGTGACCGAACGCACGTTGATGGGGCCAATCTCCCTCAGGCTCTGGTCGAACGCGTTGGTGGAGATGAGGATCTCCTCCAGCATCATGCCTTCGGCGCGGCTTCGGAAGTCCCCTGTCAGACGGGTGACGACGATGTCGCGCAGGGAGACGGCGGGGGGCGCGGCGGTCGCGAGATCGGCCACCACCTTGAGGTCGGCGCCGGCGAGGGTGGCGAGGTCGTCGGCCTGGCCCGTGACGGAGATGCGCTCGCCGTCCGCCAGGGTGAGGACGAGGTCGAGATCGTGGAAGCTGAAGCGGTCCGGCTCGGCCTTGAAGCGGGCACTGACTTTGCCGGTGCCGTCGATGGAGGGGGCGATGCCGGCGAGGGTGAGCCCCTTGGCGAGGCTCTTGGCGTCGGCATCGAACTTCATCACGAGGCCATGGTCGAACCTTTTCGTCGGCGCACGCACGTCGAAGCGCGCCGAAAGGCCGGGGGCGTCGGGTCCTCCGGCGGTGGCCAAGGTGATACGGGCGCCATAGGGGCGTTCCCGCTCCTCCTTCTCCACCTCGAGGTCGAAGGCGAAACCGAGGGTGAGGGGCTGGCCGTTCAGGGCCGCGTCGGCGACGAGCACGTTGCGCCCCGCCTCCGCCACGCTCCTGAGATCCTTCACCCTGAGATCGAACAGCCAGCCGTTCATGGTGTCCGTGAAGCGCACCACCGTGTCGCGGATGGTGAGGTGCGGCAGCAGGGACAGCACGTGGATGGGGGATTCGAGCAGCGATCCGGGGCGGGCCGCCTCGCCGCTGGCGAAAGGCACGTCGAAGTCTCCCCCCTCGACAGCGAGGCTGTAGCGCAGGCCGCCGCTGACCAGTTCGGCATAAGGCGGGATGGCGACGGTCAGACGATCGGTCCGGGCGTTGGCGCCATCGGTGCCGTGCGCCTCCACGCCGTCCATATCGACCGCCGCATTGGGCCACAGGGAGACCGTCACCGCCCCGCGCACGCTCACGGGCTCGCCCCACAGATGGGTCAGCCCCTGTTCCGCCAGCGACCGGCGCAGTCCCTCCGCCTGTGGCAGGTTGGCCGCCAGCACCAGCGCGAGAAGTGCGGCGCACACCAGCACCAGCAGGACCGCAACGACCCGCCGCACGACGCGAAACATGACCCCTCCGCCTTGCCCGACGGCCGCGAAGCAACCGCCCCCTCTCAACATACCGATTGGAACCCCGTCCGACAGGCGATTTCTCGTGCGACCTTCGCCGCACGACGCGCCGACGTGCCGGAGAGGCCGCATGCACGGCCGGCATCAGTCCGGCGCGGACGCGGTGCCGGCGCGACGGACATCGTCGATCATCCGGCCGGTGAGGCGTTCCAGCGCCTCCGCCACGATGCGCCCCACCCGCGTCAGGGGCTTTCGCCCATCGATGGCGATGGAAACCATCTGCGGCTCGGCGCCCTTGTCGCGCACAGGGCGGAACACCAGCGTGCCGGCGATCAGCTCGGCCGCCGCATCGAGCTCGGAGGTGAAGGCCACATAGCCCTTCTCGCGGGCAAGGATCTTCACCAGCTGGAGCGAATTGGTCTCCACCGTCTTGCGTTCCTGGGTGAACAGCCAGCCGTGCCGCGCCTCCAGATAGCGGCGGATCATCAGCGCCCGGCTCTGGAGCACGATGGGATGGGCCACCACCTCCTGCAGGCTGATGGAGCCGCGGCTCGCCAGGGGATGGTCCGGCGCGATGACGCAGCCGAACGGCAGCTCCGCCGACCACAGCACATGGATGTCGCGCCGGGGCGACAGGTTGAAGATGGCGGCGATGTCGGCGTCTCCGGCCATGAGGGCGGCGACGGCGGCGTCCGTGCTCGCCACCTCCACGTCCAGCGAGATGCGCGGGTGGCGGGCGTCGAGATCGGCGATGAGGGCGGGCAGGATGCCGTTGACGTGGCTGTCCATGGCCACCACCCGTACATGGCCCTGATCCACCCCCTGAAGCTGGCGCAGCTCGGCGGCGGTGCGGCGTTCGTCGGCCATCCAGCGCCGCGCGAGGGTGACGAGGGCGTCGCCTGCGGGGGTGAGGCGCATGCCCTTCGCCACCCGCTCGAACAGGGGCACGCCCAGCGTCTCCTCCAGTTGCAGCACCTGCCGGTTGATGGCCGAGGCGGCGACGTTGAGGTCCTTCGCGGCGCGCTGGATGGAGCCGGAGCGCGCCACCTGCTCGGCATAACGCAGGGCCGCGGGAACGAGGGATGCCGGCACCACTGCCTCCATACGCATTTTGCGTATGGAAAAGTATCAAATCTGCGATGGACGGCAATGGCCGCGAGGACGACTATCTTCCCCGCAGGGGCGATGGGGCGTCCCGATCAGATGCACCTTGAGGCTTCCACCATGAGCCAGTCCGCCGGGCACGCGCTGACGCTGAGGGGCATTTCCCATGCGTTCGGGCAGGTGGTGGCCGCCAATGCCATCGATCTCGACATCCGCCCCGGCGAGCTCGTCTCGCTGCTCGGCCCGTCGGGCTGCGGCAAGACCACCCTGCTCAAGATCATCGCCGGTTTCCTGCGCCAGACCTCCGGCGACGTGCTGGTGGACGGCGCCTCCATCTCTCATCTGCCCACCAACCGGCGGCGCATCGGCATCGTGTTCCAGAACTATGCCCTGTTTCCGCACATGAGCGTGGCGCAGAACATCGCCTATGGCCCCATCGCCGCCGGCCGGCCGAAGGCGGAGACCGATGCGGTGGTCTCCGAGATGCTGGACGTGGTGCAGATGGCCGCCTTCCGCGACCGTCTCCCGCGCGAACTCTCCGGCGGCCAGCAGCAGCGCGTCGCGCTCGCCCGCTGCCTTGCGATCCGCCCGCGCATTCTCCTGCTGGACGAGCCGTTCAGCGCCCTCGACAAGAATCTGCGCCTCGACATGCAGATCGAGATCAAGCGGCTCCAGCGCCAGTCGGGCATCACCACTGTCATGGTGACCCACGACCAGGAGGAGGCGCTTGGCATGTCCGACCGCATCGCCGTGCTCTCGCGCGGCAACCTGGAGCAGTTCGCCCCGCCCTCGGACATCTACGACCGGCCGGCCTCCCTGTTCGTGAACACCTTCGTCGGCACCGCCAACCTGCTCAGGGCCACGGTGGCCGGCACCTCGGCCACGGGCGCGGCGGTGCGCCTGGCCGATGGCATGGTCATCGAGACCGGACGGGAGACACCGCTGCCCGTGGGCGCGGCGGTTCTCGTCGCGGTGCGCCCCGAGGGGATGCGCGTGAGCGCCACCGGCGGCGCGGGGGCCATCGGCGCGGAGATCACCGCCGTCATGCCCATCGGCCCCGCCCTCATCTACGAGGTGGCGCTCATCGACGGCTCGTCGGTGAAGGTGGTGCAGGAGCGCGAGGCGGATGCCCCGCTCGAAGGCTCCGTCTTCCTCCATTTCAAGCCAAACCGCATCACCGGCCTGTTCCCGGACCATTCGGGCGACACCCACAAGAAGGGGAATTGAGCATGACGTTCGAAATGTCCCGGCGAGGGTTCCTCGCCTCCGCGGCCGCCGCCGGCCTCGCCTTCGCCCCGCGCGGCGCCTTCGCCGCGGACGAACTGGTGGCCGCCACCTTCGGCGGCACCTGGGCCAATGTGCAGAAGCAGATCCTCGCGCCCTATTTCGTCAAGCGCACCGGGGCGAGCGTGGTGCAGTCGCCCATGCTGGCCACCGAGCAGATCGCCAAGCTCACCGCCGCCAAGGGCAACCAGCCCCCCTTCGACGTGGCCATGCTGGACGAAGGCCCGGCGCTGGAAGCCATCGATGCCGGCCTCATCGCCAAGTACGACCCGGCCAAGTCGCCGAACTTCGCGGCGCTGAACCCCAAGTTCCAGGGCGCATACGGCCCGGCCATCACCATGCAGGCCATCGGCATCGCCTATAATCCGAAGTCCGTGAAGACCCCGCCCACCTCCTGGGACGACCTCTGGAAGCCGGAATACAAGGGCCGGGTGGGCATCACCTCGCTCGCCTCCACCCTCGGCCTCGCCTTCCTGCTCGACATCAACCGGCTGGCCGGCGGCACCGAGGCGAACATGGAGCCGGGCTTCAAGAAGCTGAAGACGCTGCTGCCGAACCTTGCCGCCGTCTCCGCCAATTTCGGTGCCCACGGCGCGCTGTTCCAGCAGGGCGAGATCGATATCGGCGTGCAGAACTTCAACTTCGCCGAGGAGCTGAAGGCCAAGGGCGTGCCCATCGAGTTCGTCCGCGTCGATACCGGCACGCCGGCCTGGAAGACCACCATGCACATCGTCGCCGGCGCGCTGAAGCCGGAGCTGGCCTATGCCTATGTGGACAGCCAGATCTCGCCCGAGGTGCAGGGCGAGATGCAGAAGTCGCCGTGGAACGTGATCCCCACCTCCAGCAAGGTGCCCTATGCCGGGCTTGTCGCCCAGCAGATCGCCAAGACCCCCGCCGACCTCGACAAGATGGTGTTCTTCGACTGGGCCAAGGTGAACCAGAACCGCGCCGCCTGGACCCAGCAGTTCAACCGTGACATCCGGGTGTGACCATGGCGGGCGCCCTTAATCCCAAACCCAAGGACTGGGCGCTCGCGCTGCCGCTTGCGGCCTTCTTCACGCTGTTCTTCGTCGCGCCGCTCGGCCTGCTCGTCGCCATCAGCTTCGAGACCGAGCGGCAGATGACTGGCACGCTGGGCCTCGGCCAGTATGCCGCCTTCCTCACCGACGGCCTCAACCTCGCCGTGCTGCACGATACGCTGCTCGTCGGGGCGAAGGCGACGCTCCTGTGCCTGCTGTTCGGCTATCCGCTGGCGTGGCTGTGCACACGGGTTTCGGCCCGCTGGCAGGCGGTGCTGATCTTCCTCGTGGTGCTGCCCATCGTCACCAGCGTGGTGGTGCGCACCTTCGCCTGGATCGTCATTCTCGGCCGCCACGGCATCGTCAACGAGGCGATCCTGGCGCTGGGCCTCTCGGCCCAGCCGCTCAAGCTCTTGTTCAGCGAGACCGGCGTCGTCATCGTGCTGGCGCAGGTGCAGATGCCGCTCATGGTGCTGCCCCTCATCACCACGCTCCAGCGCATCGACCCCAATCTGGAGAGCGCCTCGCAGGCGCTGGGCGCGGGGGCCTGGCGCACCTTCTTCAAGGTGACGCTGCCCTTGTCGCTGCCCGGCATCATCGCCGGAACGATCCTCACCTACACGGCCTGCGTGACGGCCTTCGTCACCCAGTCGCTCATCGGCGGCTCGCGGCTGCTGTTCATGCCCATGATGATCTTCCAGCAGGCCATGGATTTGCAGAACTGGCCCTTCGCGGCCGCCGTCTCGGTCATCTTCATGGTCTCGGTGCTGCTCATCGTCGCCATGCTGGTGGCGCTCTCGCGCAGCCGCGCGGCCCGGCTCTACGGCTAGGAGAAACGCCATGCTGCGCGACTGGCAGACCCTCTCCTTCAACACCGTGTTCGGCCTCCTCTCCCTCATCTGCGTCATCGCCCTGGCGGGGCCGACGCTGGTCATCCTCATCCTCTCCTTCACCGGAGAGGAGGCGCTGCACTTCCCGCCCGCCAGCTATTCGCTGCGCTGGTACGCGGCGCTCATCGACGCCAACGAATTGCAGGCGGCCCTGTGGGTGAGCCTGAAGGTGGCGGTCATCAGCGTTTCCGCCTGCGTGGTGCTGGGGGTGGCCGCCGCGCTCGGCATCGCCCGCAGCGAGGGGCCGGTGGCACGGGGGCTGGAGACGCTGTTCATGTCGCCGCTGATCCTGCCGGCGCTGGCCTTCGGCTTCGCGGCGCTGATGCTGTTCTCCATGCTGGGGATGCGGCCCTCGACGCTGACGCTCGCCATCGGCCATATCGTGGTGTGCGTGCCCTTCGTGCTGCGCACCACGCTGGCCAGCCTCGCCCAGCTCGATCCGGCTTTGCTCGACGCCTCGCGCAGCCTCGGCGCATCGCGCCTGCACACCTTCCGGACGGTGACGCTGCCGCTCATCAGCCCCGGCGTCGCCTCCGGCGCCTTCATCGCCTTCATGGCCTCGTTCGACAACGTGCCGGTGTCGCTGTTCCTCCAGGATGCCCGCACGCAGGTGCTGCCCATCTATCTCTGGGACATCATCCAGAACCAGCTCGACAGCCGGGCCGCCTCCGCCTGCGGCGTCATCATCATCGCCACCGTGCTGATGATGGTGCTGATGGAGCGCGTCGCCGGCTTCTCACGCTTCATGAAATGACCGGGAGACGGGACGTGCCGAACGACCTCCTGCGCCTCGACGCGCTGAATGCCATGACCGCCGCCGATTTCGCGGCGGCCCTCGGCCCGGTGTTCGAGAATGCCCCGTGGGTGGCGCGGAATGCTGCCGCCGCGCGCCCCTTCGCCACCCTCACCGCCCTGCACAAGGCGATGCTGGCCGGCATCGAAGCGCTGCCCGCGCCGGCGCTGGCGGACTTCCTCAACGGCCATCCCCGCCTCTCCCCCGAAACCCTGAGGCGCGGCACCACGGCCGAATCCACCGCCGAGCAGACCGCCCTCGGCCTTGATGCCCTCGATGCCGAGATCAGCGCCCGGCTGGACCTCTTGAACGCCGCCTATGAGGCGCGCTTCGGCTATCCCTTCATCCTCGCCGTGCGCAAGGCCTCGCTGGAGACCCTGTTCGCCACCTTCGAGCGGCGCCTCGCGGCAAGTCCGGAGGCGGAGCGTTCCGAGGCGCTGGCGGAGGTCGCGGCCATCTCCTGGATGCGGCTGCTCGACCGCGTGCGCGCCGCACCCACGGGCAGCGTCTCCACCCATGTGCTCGACACAGTGCGCGCGGCGCCGGCCGGCGGGCTCGGCGTGGAGCTGTGGCGGCGGGAGAGCGATGGCGGCATGACGCGCCTCACCTCCTTCGTCACCAACGCGGAGGGCGCCTGCGACCACCATCTCCTCGGCGGCGGCGACCTTGCCGCCGGCACCTATGAGTGGCGCTACGACACGCCCACCTATTTCGCCCGGCACGGCTATTCCACCACTGCCCGCGCCTATCTCGGCAAGGTGCGCGTGGCCTTCACCGTGTGGAATCCAGAGGAGCATTTCCACGTGCCGCTCCTCCTCTCGCCCGGCTCCTACACCACCTATCGCGGCAGCTGAGGGCAAAGGCGGCGCTGCGCTCTTCGGTCGGCCTGCGTCCGCCGTCCCGCCCGTCCATCACCGCATCCCGCCAGCCGTCTCTGCGATCAGCCGCGGCAGGTCGCCGAGGGCGGGCACCACGAAATCCGGCGCCTCCGCATAGGTCTCCTCCTGCATCCTGAGCGCCTTGAACACGGTCAGGGGCGCGATGGTGCCCGAGGCCAGTTCCCGCGCCAGCGCCTCCCGCGGCAGGCGGGCGACACGGGCGACGCGGAAGCCGAACGCCTTCGCGCCCCCCACGTCGAAGCCGTTGGAGGACACGAACAGCACCTCCGCCGGCGTCACGCCCAGCACCTCCTCCACCAGCGCATAGGCCTCGGGATGGGGCTTGAACACGCGCTTGGCATCGACGCTGATCACGGCGTCGAAGCTGTCGGCGAGGCCCGCATTGGCCACCAGCGCCCGCAGCATGTCGGGCGCGCCATTGGAGAGGATGGCGCGCTTGAGCGGCGCCAGCTCGGCGAGGCAGCGGGCCGCGTCCGGATAGGGGGTGAGGCGGTTGTAGGCCTGCGCCATGTCGGCGAGGAAGGCCTCGTCCGGCTCCAGTCCCAGCGTTCCGAGGGTGTAGGCCAGCGCCTCCCGCGTGACGCTCCAGAAGTCGGCATAGCGCCCCATCAGCGCCCGGAGCCAGCTGTATTCCAGCTGCTTCTGCCGCCACACCTGCGTGATGTATTCGCCCCGGCCGGGATACGCCTGCTCGGTGGCGTCGGCCACCGACTGGACGTCGAAGAGCGTGCCGTAGGCGTCGAACACGACGGCCTTGATCATGTGGTTCCTCCCGCTGTGTGCGCCTATCGATCCGTGAAGGCTCTTGCCGGCCGGCGCATCATCGCCCAGTCCGGTCTCGGCGCGAAAGACCACCTTGTCGAACCGCGCCTCCGACAGCTTCAGTCGTCGCCGGCTTCCGCCGGCACATCGGCCCCGCCGGCCGCGACCCGGACCAGCCAGCGGCGCACCACCGCCGCCTCCGCCGCCGACAGGGGCGCGGCGATCTCCGCCTCCAGCGCATTCGCGCTGTCCTTGCATCGGGCGAGCACATCGTTGCCGGGGACGGTCAGGCTCAGGCAGCGGATTCGCCCGTGCACCGGGTGCGGGCCGGACTGGAGCAGGCCGTCCCGCTTGAGATTGGAAACGATCACGGAGACGGTTTGCGGCGTCAGCAGCGACAGCCGCGCGAGGTCCGCGCCCGAGCATCCGGGATAGGCGTCGATCATGGTTAGCACGACGAACTGCGGCTGGGTGACGCCGGTGTCGGCCAGCGCCCGCTCCAGACGGGTGCGGAAGGCCACATTGGCCTGGCGCAGCAGGTAGCCGAGATGCCCGTCCTCCCCGCGCTTGCCATGTCCGGGAGCCGGGATTGTGCCCGGAGCGGGAATCTCGATGGAAGGAGCGGGCTTGCGCATAATATCAGAACTCGAATATATTGTTCGAGCTTTGATATTATCACGTCGCCACTCCCGGAACCAGCATGAGCGCCCATAATCCCCACGAGCCCCGCCTGTCCTACGAAGCGTTTGCCAAGACTGCCGCCTATGCCGCGCTGCTGGCGCTGGGCAAGAGCGTCGACGAGTCCGGCCTCGAGAAGCCGCTGACCGAGATCGCCAAGCTGCGCGCGTCCCAGATCAACGGCTGCGCGTTCTGCATCCAGTATCATCTCACCGTGGCGCGCCGGCTCGCGGTCCCGGCGGAGAAGCTCGATCTCGTCGCCGCGTGGCGCGAGGCCGGTGTGTTCACCCCGCGCGAGCTCGCCGCCCTCGCCTGGACCGAGGCGCTGACCCTGACCGCCGGAGGCCCCCCGTCCGATGCCGATTACGCGGCCCTGCTGGAGGTGTTCAGCGCCGAGGAGGCGATGCACCTCACCGTCGCCATCGGCACCATCAACCAGTGGAACCGCATCGCCGTCGCCCTGCGCTTCGCCCCGCCGCTGGCGAGGGCCGCGTGATGCCTGCATCCGAACTCCGCGACGTCGGTGAGGCCGAGATCGCCCTGTGTTATCCGCTGATGCGCCAGTTGCGGCCGCATCTGGCATCCGCCGAGGAGCTGGCCCGGCGCTGGCGGCGGCAGTCGGCGGATGGCTACCGCATCCTCGCGCTGTGGGCGGGAAGCGCGCCCGTCGCGCTCGCCGGCTACCGGGTGACGGAGAGCCTGATCCACGGCCGCTTCCTCTATGTGGACGACCTCGTTTCCGACGCCGCCGAGCGCAGCCGGGGCCACGGGGCGCGGCTGATGGGCGAGCTGAAGGCGCGGGGCGCGGCGCAGGGCTGCGCCAAGCTGGTGCTCGATACCGGCCTCGACAACGCGCTGGGCCATCGCTTCTATTATCGCCAGGGCCTGCTCGCCATGGCGCTGCGGTTCAACATCCCGCTTCCCGGGGCGGGATGACATGCGGCGCCTGCTCCACGTCTCCGCCAGTCCCCGCGGCGCGGCGTCGTTCAGCCGGACCGTGGGGGAAGAACTCGCAGGCGCAATCGCGGTCGCCATGCCCGGATGGACGGTGATCCGCCGCGACCTCTCCCTCACGCCGCTCCCCCACCCCGGCCCCGACTTCGCCCGCGCCAACGCGCTGGCCCCGGACATGCGCGGACCGGCCGAGGAAGAGGCGCTGGCCCGGTCCGAGGCGCTCATCGCGGAAGTGGAGGCGGCCGATGTGCTGGTGATCTCGACGCCCATGCACAATTACACCGTGCCCTCGGCGCTCAAGGCCTGGATCGACCATGTGGTCCGCCCCGGCCGCACCTTCCGCTCCACTCCAACCGGCAAGCAGGGCCTCCTCGCCGACCGGCCCACCTTCGCCATCGTCTCCTGCGGCGGGCGACTGGGAGATCCGCCAGCGGGGCAGGCGGACTTCCTCACGCCCTATCTGCGCACCGTCTTGGCGACCATCGGCCTGTCGCGCCTCGACATCCTGTGCCTGGAGGAGATGAACCGCGGCCCCGAGAAGGTGGCCGTCGCCCGCGCCGCGGCCCGGCTGTGGAGCGCGGCCTGCGTCGCCCGCGCGACCGCCCCTCCAGGCGCATGAGGTCGAACTGGCGCGCAATGTGCTTCTGGCCGGGCAATGTCGATTTTTGTCGCATGTCCAACGACCCGCCCGACAGGAGCGTATTTTGCCGGCATTGCAGGAAACCCGCGCCAGCGTGACACTGGCCCCCGCCAAGCCCACCGGGCTCGCCGACCTCGGCGTGCTGCCCGCCGAAGGCCTCGCGGTGAAGAAAGGGCGCGTGCACGAATTCCCGCAATTGCTGGCGGACGGCACCATCGGCCGGCGCTTCCAGGACCTGAAGGTCATCGCCATCAGGACGGAGGAGGCGGGCGCGCCGCTGGTGCGGCTCGTCGTCCAGTTCGAGGTGTTCGGCGACAACACCGCCGCGGCCGAGGCCGGCCCCGGCTTCGAGGCGGTGCTGAAGGCGAGCGACACGCCGCTCGCCACCTTCGCCTCCGGCAGCCTGTTCCTGCCCTTCGGCAATTTCTGGTACGCGAACCGCTTCGTCTTCGCCGTGCCGGTGGCGGATTTCGACGCGGCGGACAGGCTGGACTTCGTCGCAAAGGCGGAAGAGGTCCGGCCGATCTGAGCGGCCGGCCTTCGCCATGAGCCTTCAGCAATGACCGACCCCGGCGTCCCCTACCCCTTCGTCCGGCGCATCTCCCACCGCCTCCTCGGCGACATGCTGCGCATGACGCTGAGCGCGGCACGGCATTACGACCTGACGCTTGAGGAAGGCCGCACCCTGTCGCGCGCCTTCACCGCCGTCGCCCACGACTGGCGGCGCACGGATTTCCTCTATCTCAGCCCCGTGGGCATGGATGGCGACTTCTCCGCCGCCGTTCATGCGGAGGGCGTCGACGTGGACACCGGCGGCGCGCCCCTTCGCCTGAGCTGGGACGACGTGCGCGAACTCGCCGAACGGCTGGCGACGGAGTGAGGCGTGGCGCCGCGGCAATGCCGCATGTCGGGAACGGTGCCGGCATGGTAGTTCATGCCCATGCGGATCATCGTCCTCGGCGCCACCGGCCTCATCGGCTCCGCCGTGCTGGCGCGGCTGGCGTCTGCGGGGCATGAAGTGGTCGGCCTTGCGCGGAACACCGAGACGGCGGCCCGCACCCTGCCCAAGGGACGCTTCGTGGCGCTCGACCTCGGCACCGCGACGCCCGAACAACTGGCCCGTGAACTGGACAGCGCCGACGCGGTGGTGAACGCTGCCGGCCTGCTTCAGGACGGGCCGGGCGAAAGCGTCGCGCGCGTGCATGTCTCAGGGATGGCGACGCTGATCGCGGCCTGCCACCTCGCCCGCGTGCGGCGCGTGGTCCACATCTCCGCCATTGGCGTCGACACAGGTGCGCCCTCCGACTTCTCCCGCACCAAGCAGCAGGGCGACGCGCTGCTGGCGGCGAGCGGGCTCGACCATGTCATCCTCCGCCCGTCCGTGGTGGTGGGCCGCAGGGCCTATGGCGGCAGCGCCCTGTTCCGCGGGCTCGCCGCCCTGCCCGTCTTTCCGCTGTTTCCGGACACCGCCGATCTTCAGATCGTGCAGCTCGACGATGTGGCGGAAGCCGTCGCTTTCTTCGTCGCGCCCGGGGCTCCGGCCGACGTGGAGATGGATCTTGCCGGGCCGGAACGGCTGTCCCTCGAAGCGGTGATCGCCACCTATCGCCGCTGGCTGGGCTTTGCTCCTGCGCGAACCGTCCGTGTCCCCGGCGGGATCGCCCGCGTCATGTACCGGCTCGGCGACGCGCTCGGTCGCCTGGGCTGGCGCCCGCCTCTGCGCAGCACGGTGGCGCGCGAGATCGCCCGCGGCGCCACCGGCGATCCCGGCCCGTGGATGGGGATGACCGGCATCCGCCCGCAATCCCTCGCCGACGCCCTCGCCGCCGAGCCGGCGGGCGTGCAGGAACGCTGGTTCGCGGCGCTGTACTTGCTGAAGCCGGCAATCTTCGTCCTGTTCGCCCTGTTCTGGATCGTGACCGGGCTCCTCTCCCTCGGCCCCGCCTATGATGCGGGCGTCGCGCTCCTGAAGGAGGGCGGCGCCGGCGCCCTCGCTGCTCCGCTCGCGATCGGCGGCGCTTTGGCGGACCTCGCCATCGGCCTCGGCATCGCCGTCCGGCGGACCACGCGGATGGCCCTGTGGGCGGCACTCGCCGTCTCGCTGCTGTATGTGGTCGCCGGCACGGCGCTCCTGCCGCGCCTGTGGCTCGATCCGCTCGGCCCGCTGGTGAAGATCGCACCCGTGGTGATGCTGAACCTCGTCGCCCTCGCCATCCTGAGGGACCGGTGATGGTCTATTTTGTCCTGAAGTTCCTGCATGTCATCGGCGCGACGGTGCTGCTCGGCACCGGGGCGGGCATCGCCTTCTTCATGGTGATGGCCCATGTCACCGGCAGCGCCGTGAAGGTGGCGGCGGTGGCGCGCATCGTGGTCCTCGCGGATTTCCTCTTCACCGCCACCGCCGTGGTGCTGCAACCGGTCACGGGTGCGCTGCTGGCGCAGACGGCAGGCTATCCGCTCACCGAGGGGTGGATCGTGCTGTCCATCGCGCTCTATCTCCTCACCGGCGCGTTCTGGCTGCCGGTGGTGGGAATGCAGATGCGCATGCGGAAGCTCGCAGAGGCAGCCGCCACGGCGGGCACGGCACTGCCAGCCGCCTATCATCGCCTGTTCTGGACCTGGTTCGCCTTCGGCTTCCCCGCCTTCGCGGCGGTGCTGGGCATCTTCTGGCTGATGATCGTGCGGCCGGACCTTCCGGCCTTCACCCTCGGCTGACTCGCCTCAGAAGTCCCCCGCCTCCTCCGGCGCGATCACCACCGCCATGCCGTCCAGCGCCGGCTCCAGCTTCAATTGGCAGGCGAGGCGGGAGGCGAGGGTGCGGTTCTGGCTGGTGGCGAGCATGCGGCTTTCGCCGGGGCTGATCGGGGGCGCCGTGACGCCCTCGGGCAAAGTGACGAAGACATGGCAGGTGGCGCAGGCGCAGCCGCCGCCGCACTGGGCGGCGAGTTCCTCGATGCCGGCCTTGCGGATGGCCTTCAGCAGCGTCGCGCCATCGCGCCCCGTCACCTCCTGGCGGGCGCCGCTGCGGGTTTCCACGGTGAAGCGCGCCAAGATTCAGCCCCCCGCCCAGACGTCCGAACGCCGCCTCACGGCAGGATGACGGACGCGAGGTCCGCCGCCGCCGGGTGCCTTCCGCTTTCGCCGCCATCGCGCGCGATCCGCACCGTGGCGAGGCCGGCGGAGGCGGCGGCGTCCAGCTCGTCCACATTGCCGGAGAGCACGAGGATCTGCGCCGGGGCGAGGCCGATCTCCTGGGCGATGGCCTTGTAGGCCTCCTCCTCCATTTTCTGGCCCATGCGGGTGTCGAAGAAGCCGTCCAGCAGGCGCTCCGCATCCGAGCCGGCGGAGGAGATCCAGAGCTTCTGAGCCAGTTCCGACGAGGAGGAGAAGGTGAAGAGCTTCAGCCCCTGCCCCTTCCAGGCGGCAAGGCTCGGCCCGGCATCGCCATGGACCTCCGCCCTGAAGGCGCCGGCCGCATAGCCCTCCTGCCAGATGCGGCCCTGGATGATCTTGAGCGGCGTCGGATTGCGGCCCTGTTTCATCCAGCGCAGCAACAGCGCTTCCGCCTCGCGGGGCTTGAGGGAGAAGCCGCCCATGAGGCGGCCGGCCTCGTCCAGCGCACCCTCGATCTCCTCGTCCTCCTCGCCGTGCTCGGCGATGAAGGCGCCGAGGCGCTCGCGGGCATGGGGCACCAGCGTCTCATCGAGGAAGGACTGGGGGCCGAGAACGCCCTCGATGTCCATCAGCACCGCCTCTATGGCCATGACACCGCCTCTGCCTTGCCCCCAGGGATGCGCCCGTGTCGGGAACGCGCCAATGCGGCCCTTCCCCGGCACGCCGATCGGGTTTGAAGGGAAGGCAAGCACCCGCCGTGCCAGCCGCCGGCTTTGGCGGCGGCGGCGGCCATGCTACCCTCCGGCTCTGCTTTCCCCTGATTGATGAGCGGTCCCTTGCCTGCCGGTTGCCGTTGCCTCCTTGCCGGGCTGATCGCCTGGACCCTGGCCCTCACCATCGCCGCTGCCGCGCCGGCGCAGGCGGCGGATGCTGCATTCACGCAATTCATCGCCTCCCTGTGGCCGGAGGCGCAGGCGGCGGGCGTGTCGCGCGCCACCTTCGAGCGGGAGACGGCCGGCCTCGAGCCCGACTACAAGCTGCCCGACCTCGCTTTGCCCGGCCGCCCCTCCACCGGTGCCGGCGGACAGGCCGAGTTCGTGCAGGTGCCGGCGGCCTATGTGAAGGGGGCCACCATCGCCCGCCTTGCCGCCGAGGGGCAGCGGCTGATGCAGAAATACAAGGCCCCCCTCGACCGCATCGAGGCCATGTTCGGCGTGCCCGCCCCCGTGGTGCTGGCCATCTGGGGCCGCGAGACCGATTTCGGCCGCTACACCTCACCCCACGACGCGCTGAAGGTGCTGGCGACGCAGGCCTATGCCGGCCGGCGCAAGGACCAGTACCGCACCGAGTTCATCCTCGCCCTGAAGATGCTGAACGACGGCGACGTGAGCCGGAAGGATTTCCGCGCCTCCTGGGCCGGCGCGACCGGCCTCACCCAGTTCCTGCCCTCGGACTATGTGAAGCACGGCGTCGATCTCGACGGCACCGGCCATGCCGACATCTGGCATTCGGTGCCGGACGCGCTCGCGTCCGCCGCCAAGCAGCTCGCCGACAAGGGATGGCAGCCGGGCGTGCGCTGGGCCTATGAGGTGCTGGCCCCGGTGAATGCCGACTGCACCATGGGCGTGCCGGAGGTGAAGCAGCCCATCAGCGAGTGGATCCGCGCCCGCTACGCCCCCGTCCGCCGCCTCTCCGCCACCGAGGTGGCGCAGCCCGCATCGCTGTTGCAGCCGGAGGGCACCTACGGCCCCTCCTTCCTCACCACGGCGAACTACTTCGTCATCAAGCAGTACAATTTCTCCGACCTCTACGTGCTGTTCGTCGGCCACCTCTCCGACCGCATGACGGACCCCTCGCCCTTCCGCACGCCGTGGTCGGCCTCCTCCCAGCTCAAGACGAAATCGGTGGAGGCCATGCAGAAGCACCTCGCGCGGCTGGGGCTCTATTCCGACAAGATCGACGGCAAGGCCGGGATGCAGACGCGCGCGGCGCTCGGCGCCTACCAGAAGTCCGCCGGGCTCAAGGTGGACTGCTGGCCGAGCGAGGCGGTGCTGAACGCCATGAATGCCGGGCGCTGAAGCTCAGGGGATCGCGCGATCCTCGTCCGGCCGGTGGAAGGCGAGGACGAGGACGACGGAGGAGAGCGCCAGCACCGCCATCAGGCCGAAGCCGTCGGCGAACGAGCCGCGCAGCGACAGCACGAAGCCGGTGATGACAGGGGCGACGAAGCCGGCCAGCGCGAAGCAGAAATCCATGATGCCCAAAGCGGTGGCCGCCTTCTCCGGCACGATGTCCACGTTCACCGCGAAATAGGCCGCGTTCGCCCCCATGGAGGCGGCGACCGCCAGCGAGATGCAGGCGATGGCCACCGGCAGGCTGGCGCTGAACGCCACCGGCACCACAGCGAGCGCCGCCACCAGTTGCGTGCCCGCGATGAGATAGGAGCGCGACACGCGCAGCCGGCCGGTCGTCTTCAAAAGGTGATCGGACCAGCGTCCCAGCGCCCAGAGCGCCACGGCGGCACACAGCCAGGGCAGCACGGTGAAGGCGCCCACGGCGGCAAGGTTCAGCCCGTAGGACTGCTGGAGATAGCTCGGCAGCCAGGCCATGAAGAAGAACAGGAAGTAGCCGAAGACAAAGAAGGCCCAGTAGTTCACCAGCAGCGTGCGGTTGGTGAGCAGCACCCGCACCTCGCTCATGCGCGGCCAGCGGCGGAGGGGCGCGGCCTCCGCCGTCTGGCCTTCGCGGATGAAGGCGAGTTCCTGTGCATTCACATGGCGCGACTGGGCCGGGTCGTCGCGGAACAGGACGTACCAGAGCGGCACCCAGACCAGCGAGAGCGCGAACAGCACGGCGAACGTGCCGCGCCAGCCGAGCGCCGCCAGAAGCTGCGTCACGATCGGCCCGCCGCAGGCGAGGGCCACCGGCACTGCCACCAGCGCATAGGAGAGCGCGCTCGCCTGCCGGGCCGGCGGCAGCCAGCGCTCCACAGCGCCGGTGACGGCGGAGAAGTTCGGCCCCTCGGCCATGCCCAGCAGCGTGCGCGCGAGATAGAGGGTGAGGAAGCCGGAGGCGAGGCCGGTGAGGCCGATGGACAGGCTCCACAGCACCGCCGCGATGCTCAGCACGATGCGCGCGCCGTAGCGATCCACCGCGAAGCCGCCGATGAGCGTCGTCACCGCATAGCCCAGCCCGAACGCGCCGAGGATGGTGCCGGCGGCGGCCTTGGAGAGGCCGAGCTGCTGCTCGATGGCCGGGATGGCATAGGAGATGGCGGCGCGGTCGATGTAGTTCACCACCGTGATGGCGAACAGCAGGAAGATCACCACCCTGTGGAACCGCGTCGCCGCCATGGATCGCCCCCTGCCCGTGCGCGGTGAGTCACCGGCCGGGAGCACCATGGGCAAGACAGGCGGTCTTAATCAAGAGCGATCCGCCACAACCGTCATCCCCCGGTTCATCCGGGGGATCCACGCCTCCGCGGGAACGGTGCCCGGCCTCCTGCACCCCGCGCGCGGCACCGTGGACGCCCCGGACAAGCCGGGGCATGCCGACAGTGAGTGCCCCTCACTCCGGCCCGTCGATGAGCGGATCGGGCCGCGCGAAGGCGGCGAGCGCCGCGCGGTCGGCGAGGGTGATGACGGCGCCCCGGCTCGTCACGCCGTGGGTCTTGAGCACGGCGAAGGCGCGGGAGAGATTTTCCGGCGTCATGCCCAGCAGCGAGGAGAGGACCCGTTTCTCGAACGGCAGAGTGATGCGCCCTGCGCCCTCCGCATCGGCGCGCTGGAGCAGCCAGTTGGCGAGGCGCTCCGCCCCGGTGCGCAATTTCTGGCCCTTCACCTCCTTCACCGCCCGGCGATAGCCGCGGGCCAGCTCGGTGACGACGGCACGGGTGAAGGCCGCGTCCGTGCCCATCGCATCGCGCACCTTCTCGGCCGGGATCATCAGCACCTGCGATTTCTGCAGGGTGCGGGCGGACTGGAGATAGATGCGCGCATTGAGCACCGCCGCGAGGATGAAGGTGCCCACCGGCTCCACGATGCTCATGGTGGTTTCGCGCTCGCCGAAGGTGGCGAAAAGCTCCACCTGCCCCTCCACCACCACATGGAGGAAGTCCGCCTCGTCATTCTCGTTGATCAGCGTCACCCCCGGCGGGAATCGCTGGAGAAACGCCGTGCGCACCAGCTCCGCGAAGGTCTCCTCGCGGGCGTCGGCGAACAGCGGCAGGCTTCGGATCACGGCGGCGTCGTCGGGCTTCATGCGCACCTCGTTTCGTCACCCCTACCATGCCATCGCCTTCGCCACTTGACAAATGTCAATTGCCGCGTCAAAGCTTGTAAAGTCGAGACAGTAATAAAGACATTTCGCGTCGGGTCATCCAATAAGTCTCCGCTGTTTTCTGATGACCGAAGTCTATTACTGATACAGATCAAAGAAGCCACGGCGCCCCCGCCGCAGGTTGCGACGCGCGGTCCAGCCGCGACTTTGCAACTGGCGGGTTGAAGCCATGCACACCCCTTTCGAGGCGAGCCAAAGCGACCAGCGGCGCGCCCTTTCCATGAGCACCCTCGCCTTCACCGTGTGTTTCGCGGTGTGGACGATCTTCTCCATCATCGGCATCCGCATCCGGCAGGATCTCGGCCTCTCGGACACCGAGTTCGGCCTCCTCATCGGCACGCCGATCCTCACCGGCTCGCTCATCCGCGTGGCGCTGGGCGTGTGGGCGGATGTGTATGGCGGGCGCGTCGTGTTCGCGCTGACCATGCTGGCGGCGGCAGTGGCCACCTTCCTCCTCACCTATGCCCACACCTACCCGCAGTTCCTGCTGGCGGCGCTGGGCGTCGGCATCGCCGGCGGCTCCTTCTCCGTGGGCGTCGCCTATGTCTCGCGCTGGTATCCGGCGGGCAAGCAGGGCACCGCGCTCGGTATCTTCGGCGCCGGCAATGTGGGCGCGGCGGTGACCAAGTTCCTGGCCCCCTTCGTGCTGGTCGCCTTCGGCTGGCAGATGGTGGCGCAGGTGTGGGCCGCCGCCCTCGTGGTGATGGCGGTGCTCTTCTTCGTCACCACCAAGGATGATCCGGTGCTGGTGGAGCGCCGCCACCTCGGCATCAAGCCGAAGAGCGCGTGGCTGGAGCTGGAGCCGCTGAAGAACGTCCAGGTGTGGCGCTTCTCGCTCTATTATTTCTTCGTCTTCGGCGCCTTCGTCGCGCTGGCGCTGTGGCTGCCCCAGTATCTGGTGAAGGTCTACGGCCTCGACATCAAGCAGGCGGGCATGATCGCCGCCGCCTTCTCCGTGCCGGCGAGCCTGTTCCGCGCCTATGGCGGGCATCTCTCCGACGTCTACGGCGCGCGGCGGGTGATGTACTGGACCTTCCTCGTCTCGGTGGCCGCCACCTTCGTGCTGTCCTATCCGCCCACGGACTATGTGGTGCGCGGCATCAACGGCCCCATCACCTTCCACATGGAAATGGGCGTCGCCGGCTTCACCGTCACGGTGTTCGTGCTCGGCTTCTTCATGGCCCTGGGCAAGGCCGCGGTCTACAAGCACATCCCGGTCTATTACCCCAACAATGTGGGCGCCGTGGGCGGCCTCGTGGGGATGATCGGCGGCCTCGGCGGCTTCGTGCTGCCGCTTGCCTTCGGCGTGCTCAACGATCTCACCGGCCTGTGGACCAGCTGCTTCATGCTGCTGTTCGTCATCGCGGTCGGGGCGCTGGCCTGGATGCACCTCGCCATCCGCCACATGGAAAAGGAAGCCTCCGCTCCCGCGCTGGCCAGCCTGCCCGAGCTGCCGGAAATGCAGGGCATGCCGACGCCAGCCCTGCCCGCCCGCAAGGCCGGCGCGGTGCTGACCGACTGGCGGCCCGAGGACAAGGCCTTCTGGGCCTCCACCGGCCGCGCCATCGCCCGGCGCAACCTTTGGCTCTCCATCCCGGCGCTGCTCTTGTCCTTCGCCATCTGGCAGGTGTGGTCGGTGGTGGTGGCGAAGCTGCCGCTGGTGGGCTTCAGGTTCACAACCGACCAGCTGTTCTGGCTCGCCGCGCTCCCCGGTCTCACGGGCGCGACGCTGCGCATCTTCTATTCCTTCATGGTGCCGATCTTCGGCGGGAGGCTCTGGACGACGCTCACCACCTGGTCGCTCATCATCCCCGCGCTCGGCATCGGCTATGCGGTGCAGAACCCGGACACGCCCTATGTGGTGCTGCTCATCCTCGCGCTGCTGTGCGGCTTCGGCGGCGGCAACTTCGCCTCCTCCATGGCCAACATCTCCTTCTTCTTCCCCAAGGCGGAGAAGGGCAACGCGCTGGCGCTGAATGCCGGCCTCGGCAACCTCGGGGTCAGCGTGGTGCAGTTCGTGGTGCCGCTGGTCATCACCATGGGCCTGTTCGGGAAGTTCGGCGGCGATCCGGCCATGGTGAAGGCGGCGGCGGGGCCGGCGCCCCTGTGGCTGCAGAATGCCGGCTTCGTCTTCGTGCCCTTCATCGTGCTCTCGGCCTTCGGCGCGTGGTTCGGCATGAACGACATCGCCGACGCCCGCGCCTCGTTCCGTGAGCAGTCGGTGATCTTCCAGCGCAAGCACAACTGGATCATGTGCTGGCTCTATACGGGGACGTTCGGCTCCTTCATCGGCTATTCCGCGGGCTTTCCCCTCCTCACCAACATCCTCTTCCCGGAGGTGAACGCGCTCTCCTACGCCTTCCTCGGCCCGCTGGTCGGCGCCCTCGCCCGCTCCGGCACGGGCTGGCTGGCGGACCGCTACGGCGGCGGACGGGTGACGCTGTTCGTCTTCGTGCTGATGATGGTGGGCGTCTCGGGCGTGCTGTGGGCCATCGGCATGCGCGCCGAGCCCTGGGCCTTCTCGGCCTTCTTCGCGGCCTTCCTGGTGCTGTTCTTCGCCACCGGCGTCGGCAACGCCTCCACCTTCCAGATGATCCCCGCGATCATGGCGAAGGAGATGGACCGCCTGATGCCCGCCGCCGATGCGGAGGCGCGCCGCAAGCAGGCGGAGAAGGAGGCGGCGGCCATCACCGGCTTCACCTCGGCGATTGCCGCCTTCGGGGCCTTCTTCATCCCCAAAGGCTACGGCACCTCCATCGCGCTGACGGGCGGGCCGGAGGCGGCGCTCTGGGCCTTCCTCGGCTTCTATGTGAGCTGCCTGGTCATCACCTGGGCTGTCTACACCCGCAAGGGCGGCCTCCTCCACGACATCGAGCGCGGGATCGCCCCGCGCGCCACTCCCCGTCCGGCTGCGGCCGCGTAGCACCAGCGGTTCGCGAGCCCGGCTCGCGAACCGCTGGTCAAGCCCGCGCGGCGCTTGAGCGAAAACACACGGAAGGCTCTACCCATGTCCCATTTCCTCGACCGGCTCACCTTCTTCCGCCGCGAGACCGAGCCCTTCGCCAACGGCCACGGCATCGTCACCCACGAGGATCGCTCGTGGGAGGACGGCTACAGGAAGCGCTGGCAGCACGACAAGATCGTGCGCTCCACCCACGGCGTGAACTGCACCGGCTCCTGCTCGTGGAAGATCTATGTGAAGGGCGGCATCGTCACCTGGGAAACCCAGCAGACGGACTATCCCCGCACCCGCCCGGACCTGCCGAACCATGAGCCCCGCGGCTGCGCCCGTGGCGCCTCCTACAGCTGGTATCTCTATTCCGGCGCGCGGGTGAAGCACCCCATGGTGCGCGGGCGCCTCCTCAAGCTCTGGCGCGAGGCGCGGGCGAAGCTGCCGCCGGTCGCCGCCTGGGCCTCCATCGTCGGCGATGCGGAAAAGCGCGCCTCCTACACCTCCATCCGTGGCCATGGCGGGCTCGTGCGCGCCAGCTGGGACGAGGTGAACGAGATCATCGCCGCCGCCAACGCCCACACCATCCGCACCCATGGCCCGGACCGGGTGGCGGGCTTCTCGCCCATCCCGGCCATGTCCATGGTGTCCTACGCGGCGGGGGCGCGCTATCTCTCGCTGCTCGGCGGCGTGTGCCTCTCCTTCTACGACTGGTATTGCGACCTGCCGCCGGCCTCTCCCCAGACCTGGGGCGAGCAGACCGACGTGCCGGAAAGCGCCGACTGGTACAATGCCGGCTTCATCATCGTGTGGGGCTCCAACGTGCCGCAGACGCGCACGCCGGACGCCCATTTCTACACCGAGGTGCGCTACAAGGGCACCAAGAGCGCGGTGGTGACGCCGGATTATGCCGAGGCCACCAAATTCGCCGACATCTGGCTGAACCCCAAGCAGGGCACCGACGCCGCGCTGGCCCTCGCCATGGGCCATGTGATCCTGCACGAATATCACCTTGACCGGCAGGTGCCCTACTTCGACGATTACCTGCGTCGTTACTCGGACATGCCTTTCCTCGTGCGGCTCGTGGAGCGCGACGGGCGTCTCGTGGCGGAGCGGATGCTGCGCGCATCGGACCTGCCCGGCGGCCTCGGCGAGACCAACAATCCCGAGTGGAAGACCGTCGCCTTCGATGAGGCGAGCGGCGATCTCGTCGCCCCCGTCGGCTCCATCGGCCACCGCTGGGGCGAGCAGGCGAAATGGAATCTGGAGGAGAAGGACGGCACCGGCCGCGCCCTGCGCCTGCGCCTCTCGCTGGAGGACCATGCGGACGAGATCGCGGCCGTGGACTTCCCCTATTTCGGCGGCCGCGCCACCGAGCATTTCGTCTCCACCGACCATGGCGAGGTGCTGACCCGCAACCTGCCCGTGCGCCTCGTGCAGGGCGCCGACGGCAGCGTGATGAAGGTCGCCACCGTCTACGATCTCATGATGGCCAATTACGGCCTCGACCGCGGCTTCGGCGGCGGCAACGTCGCCGTCTCCTATGACGAGGACGTGCCCTTCACCCCCGCCTGGGCAGAGCGCATCACCGGCGTGAAGCGCGATGCCATCATCACCGTGGCGCGCGAGTTCGCTACCAATGCGGAAAAGACCAACGGGCGCTCGATGATCATCATCGGCGCGGCCATGAACCACTGGTATCACATGGACATGAACTACCGGGGGGTCATCAACCTCCTGGTGTTCTGCGGCGCCATCGGCCAGTCCGGCGGCGGCTGGTCGCATTATGTGGGGCAGGAGAAACTGCGCCCGCAGACCGGCTGGCAGCCGCTGGCCTTCGGGCTCGACTGGTCGCGCCCGCCCCGGCACCAGAACGCCACCTCCTTCTGGTATGCCCACACGGACCAGTGGCGCTACGAGACGCTGACCGCCGGCGAAATCCTCTCCCCCACCGCGCCCAAGGGCGAGTGGGACAAGAGCTTCATCGACTACAACGTCCGCGCCGAGCGCATGGGCTGGCTGCCCTCCGCCCCGCAATTGAAGCAGAACCCCCTCGCCATCGCCGCCAAGGCCAAGGCCGCCGGCAAGGAGGTGAAGGACTATGTCGCCTCGGCGTTGAAGAGCGGCGAGCTGGAACTCTCCTGCCACGACCCGGACCACCCGGACAACTGGCCGCGCAACCTCTTCGTCTGGCGCTCGAACCTGCTGGGGTCCTCGGGCAAGGGGCACGAATACTTCCTCAAGCACCTGCTCGGCACCCAGCACGGCGTGATGGGCAAGGACCTCGGCAGCGAGGGCGCGGTGCGCAACACGGAAGTCGCGTGGCATGAGGAAGCGCCCACCGGCAAGCTCGATCTGCTGGTGACGCTGGACTTCCGCATGTCCACCACCTGCGTCTACTCGGACATCGTGCTGCCCACCGCCACCTGGTACGAGAAGAACGACCTGAATACTTCGGACATGCACCCCTTCATCCACCCGCTGTCCGCAGCCGTGGACCCGGCGTGGGAAGCGCGTTCCGACTGGGACATCTACAAGGGCCTCGCCCGCACCTTCTCGGCCGTGGCACCCGAAGTGCTGGGGGTGGAGGCCGACACGGTGCTCACCCCCATCCTCCACGACACGCCCGCCGAGATCGCGCAGGCGCTGGATGTGAAGGACTGGCGCAAGGGCGAGGTGGAGCCCATTCCCGGCAAGACCATGCCCAGCGTGACCGTGGTGGAGCGGGACTATCCCGCGACCTACGCCCGCTTCACCGCCCTCGGCCCGCTGATGGAGAAAATCGGCAACGGCGGCAAGGGCATCAGCTGGAAGACCGGGCATGAGGTGGAGGCCCTGCGCGCCCTCAACGGCACCCATCGCGACGGTCCGGCCAAAGGCCTCGCCAAGATCGAGACCGACATCGACGCCGCCGAGGTCATCCTCATGCTGGCGCCGGAGACCAATGGCGAGGTGGCGGTGAAGGCGTGGGAGGCCCTCTCCCAGAACACCGGCCGCGAGCACGCCCATCTGGCGCTGCCCAAGGAAGACGAGAAGATCCGCTTCCGCGATGTGCAGGCGCAGCCGCGCAAGATCATCTCCTCGCCCACCTGGTCGGGCATCGAGAGCGAGAAGGTTTGCTACAACGCCGGCTACACCAACGTCCACGAGCTGATCCCCTGGCGCACGCTGACCGGCCGCCAGCAGCTCTACCAGGACCATCTGTGGATGCGGGCCTTCGGCGAGGAGCTCGTCACCTGGAAGCCGCCGGTGGATCTGAAGACCATCCCCGGCCATCGCAATGCCAAGCCCAACGGCAATACCGAGATCGTGCTCAACTTCCTCACCCCGCACCAGAAGTGGGGCATCCACTCCACCTATACTGACAATCTGCTCATGCTCACGCTCAACCGGGGCGGGCCGGTGATCTGGATCAGCGAGGACGACGCCCGCGCGGCCGGCCTTGCCGACAATGACTGGGTGGAGGTGTTCAACGCCAACGGCGCGCTCACCGCCCGCGCCGTGGTCTCCCAGCGCGTCATGCCGGGCATGGCCATGATGTATCACGCGCAGGAGAAGATCATTAACACCCCCGGCTCGGAGATGACCGGCAAGCGCGGCGGCATCCATAATTCCGTGACGCGCACGGTGCTGAAGCCGACCCACATGATCGGCGGCTACGCCCAGCAATCCTATGGCTTCAACTATTACGGCACGGTCGGCGCCAACCGCGACGAGTTCGTGGTGGTGCGCAAGATGAACAAGGTCGATTGGCTCGAGGACGAGCTGCCGGCCGCTTCCGAAAAGGAGATGGCCCAATGAAGATCCGCGCCCAGATCGCCATGGTGCTGAACCTCGACAAGTGCATCGGGTGTCACACCTGCTCCGTCACCTGCAAGAACGTGTGGACCAGCCGCCAGGGCGTGGAATACGCCTGGTTCAACAATGTGGAGACCAAGCCCGGCGTCGGCTACCCCCGCGAGTGGGAGAACCAGAAGAAGTGGAACGGCGGCTGGCGCCGCAAGCAGAACGGCAAGATCGAGCCGCGCATCGGTGCGAAATGGCGGGTGCTCGCCAACATCTTCGCCAATCCGGATCTGCCGGAGATCGACGACTATTACGAGCCCTTCACCTTCGATTACGAGCACCTGCACACCGCCAAGGAATCGAAAGCCTTCCCCACCGCCCGCCCGCGCTCCCTCGTTTCCGGCGAGCGGATGGAGAAGATCGAGTGGGGGCCGAACTGGGAGGAGATCCTGGGCGGCGAGTTCGCCAAGCGGCGCAAGGATGTGAACTTCGAGGGTGTGCAGGCCGAGATCTACGGCCAGTTCGAAAACACCTTCATGATGTACCTGCCACGCCTGTGCGAGCACTGCCTGAACCCCACCTGCGCGGCCGCCTGCCCCTCCGGCGCCATCTACAAGCGCGAGGAGGACGGCATCGTCCTCATCGATCAGGACAAGTGCCGGGGCTGGCGCATGTGCGTGTCGGGCTGCCCCTACAAGAAGATCTACTACAACTGGTCTTCGGGAAAATCGGAGAAGTGCATCTTCTGCTATCCCCGCATCGAGGCGGGCCAGCCCACCGTGTGCTCGGAGACCTGCGTCGGGCGCATCCGCTATCTCGGCGTGCTGCTCTATGACGCCGACCGCATCGAGGAAGCGGCCAGCGTGAAGGACGAGAAGAAGCTCTACCAGGCCCAGCTCGACCTCTTCCTCGATCCGAAGGACCCCGCCGTCATCGCCCAGGCCCGCGCCGATGGCGTGCCCGATGCCTGGATCGAGGCGGCGAAGGTCTCGCCCATCTGGAAGATGGCCATGGAGTGGAAGGTCGCCTTCCCGCTCCATCCCGAATACCGCACCCTGCCCATGGTCTGGTACGTGCCGCCGCTCTCGCCCATCCAGTCCGCCGCCACCGCCGGCAAGATGGGCATGGATGGCGAGATGCCGGACGTGCGCTCCCTGCGCATCCCGCTGCGCTACCTCGCCAATCTCCTCACCGCCGGCAACGAGGAGCCGGTCGCCCTGGCGCTGGAACGCATGCTCGCCATGCGCGCCTACATGCGGGCGAAGACGGTGGACGGACGCATCGATGGCGGCATCGCCACCAAGGTCGGCCTCACCGGCGCGGACATCGAGGACATGTACCAGACCATGGCCATCGCCAATTACGAGGACCGCTTCGTCATCCCCACCGCCCATCGCGAGGCGGGGGAAGACCCGTTCGACCTGCGCGGCTCGTGCGGCTTCTCCTTCGGCAACGGCTGCTCGGGCGGGGACAGCGATGTGAACCTGTTCGGCAGCCCCACCCACACGCCCGGCCGGCGCACCAAGACACCGATGGAGGTGGAGTGATGGACGACAACCTCACCCTCAAGGCCCTCTCCCGCCTCCTCCTCTATCCCGAGGCGGCATTGCAGGATGCGGCGCCCCACCTCGCCGAGGCGCTCACCGAAGACGGCCAGCTCGATGCCCCCACCCGCCTCGGCCTCATGCCGCTGCTGCGCTCGCTGGCGGGCGAAGACCTCTACGACCTGCAAGAGGCTTATGTGAGCCTCTTCGACCGCACCCGGCGCCTGTCCCTGCACCTGTTCGAGCATGTGCATGGGGAAAGCCGCGACCGCGGGCAGGCCATGGTGGACCTCGCGGCGCTCTACGCGCAGGGCGGCCTCGCCATCGACGCCAACGAGCTGCCGGATTTTCTGCCCCTGTTCCTGGAGTTCCTCGCCACCCGTCCGGAGGCGGAGGCGCAGGGGCTGCTCGCCGACGTGGACCACATCCTCGCCACCCTGGAAGAGCGCCTTGGCGAGCGCGGCTCGCTCTATGCCGCCGTGCTCACCGCCGTGCGCCACCTTGCTGGTGCCGAAGCGGTGTTGGCGCCCACACAGGAGCCCGTGCCCCACACCGAAGACCTCGCTGCCCTCGACCTCAATGCGCTGGACAAGGAGTGGGAGGAGACCGCCGTCACCTTCGGCCCCGGCGATGCCGCCTCCTGCGGCGTCGATCGCTTCCGCACCCAGCTCCGCGCCGCCCAGCGCGATGTGCGCCACCCGGCGCCTCAACCTGCCGCCTGAAGGAGACGACCATGTCGCAGGCCATCAATTCAGCCCTGTTCGGCTGGTATCCCTACCTCTGCCTCACGGTGTTCCTCGTCGCCAGCCTCATCCGGTTCGACCGCGAGCAATACACCTGGAAGACCGGCTCCTCGCAGCTGCTGCGCAAGCGGCAATTGCGCTGGGGATCGAACCTCTTCCATGTGGGCATCCTCGTCATCTTCATCGGCCACGCCGGGGGCCTCCTCACCCCCATCTGGGTGTTCGATGCGCTGGGCATCTCGCATTCCTTCAAGCAGGGCCTCGCCATCACCGTGGGCGGCATCGCCGGGGTGATGTGCTTCATCGGCATCGCGCTCCTGGCCCACCGCCGGCTGTTCGATCCGCGCATCCGGGCCAATTCCAGCTTCGGCGACACCGCCATCCTGCTGCTGCTGTGGGTGCAGCTCACGCTCGGCCTCTCCACCATCTTCGTCTCGCTGCATCACATGGACGGGCACGAGATGGTGAAGTTCATGAACTGGGCGCAGGGCATCCTCACCCTCCAGCCGGCAGCGGCCGCCTATGTGGCGGACGTGAGCCCCATCTTCAAGGCGCACCTCGTGCTGGGCATGACGATCTTCCTCGTCTTCCCCTTCACCCGCCTCGTGCATGTGTGGAGCGCGCCGGTCTGGTATCTCGGCCGGCCCGGCTATCAGGTGGTGCGCTCGCGCCGGCCTGCCCGCAAGCCGGTCGCGATGCACCCGCAGCCGGCGACGGCGGCCGTGCGCCCCGCCGCCCGTCCTCTCAGCAATCCGGCGGAGTGAAAGCCATGGTCGAGATCGTCAGCCGCACCGCACCCCGCCCCGCCGGGCGCCGGCCGCAGGAACTCTCCGTGGACGGCGTCACCATCGCCCGCGCCGACATCGCCCGCGAGGCGCAGAACCATGCGGCGTCGGACCCCGCCGCCGCATGGCAGGCCGCATCCCATGCCCTCGTGGTGCGCCAGCTGCTCCTCGCCGAGGCCGACCGCCTCGGCATCGCCGCCGTGCCGGAGGAGGACGACGAGGACCGCCGCGAGACCGAGGAGGAGGCGGTCATCCGCGCCCTGCTCGAGCAAGAGGTGAAGGTGCCCACGGCGGACGAGGCCACCTGCCGGCGCTATTTCGCGCGCAACCCCGCCCTCTTCCGCACCGGCGACCTCTATGAGGTGGCGCACATCCTCATCGCCGCCGATCCGGCCGACGCGGACGCGCGGCAGGCGGCGCGGGAGCAGGCCGACGCCTTGCTCAAAGCCCTTCTCTCGGGCGCCGTGGCGTTCGAGACCGCGGCGCGCGAAACGTCCGCCTGCCCCTCCCGCGAGGTGGGCGGCAGCCTCGGCCAGATCGGCAAGGGCCAGACCGTGCCGGAGTTCGAGGCGGCGCTGGCGGCCATGGCGCCGGGCGCCATCCACCCCGTGCCGGTGGAGACGCGCTACGGCTTCCACATCGTGCGTCTTGCTCATCGGGTTGAGGGGCGAGACCTGCCGTTCGAGATGGTACGGGAGGCCATTGCCGGCCATCTGGAGCTGTCCTCCTGGCACGCCGCCATGCGCCAGTATGTAAGCCTGCTCATCGGCCGCGCCGACATTCGCGGCATCTCCATGGAAGGGGCGCAATCGCCCCTCGTGCAATAGGGGGCCGCCATGCTGCTCGGAAGCCTGCTGCGGCGCCTGCGCGATGAACGCTTTGCGCAGGAAACCCTCCTCGGCCTCGGCGATCTCTCCCTCGTCGCCCGCGCCGATGCGGCCGGGGCGCCCTATGGGGAGAGCGCGGCGGACTATGCCGCCTCCGCCTGCGCCCGCTTCGGCGATCAGGCGGGCGACGAGGACTGGCTGGCGCTGATGACCGCGCTGGAGCGCAGCACCGACCCCGCCGCCACCTGCCTCAGGACCATGACCGAATGGGCCCTGAAGGACGATGCGGCCGCCGCCCGCGAAGCCGAAGACGCAGGCCATGATGGCTGCGGCTGCGGCGGAGGTGGCGGCTGCGGGGGTGGAGGGCACGGTGGGGGCCACCATGGGCACGGCTGAGCGCCCCCGTCCGGACGGCATCCTCGACGAATTGTTCGACAACAATCTCGCCTGGGCGCGTGCCAAGACGGAAGAGGACCCCACCTTCTTCCGCCGCCTCGCCGAGCAGCAGGCACCGCGCTTCCTGTGGGTCGGCTGCTCCGACAGCCGGGTGCCGGCCAACGACGTGGTGGGGCTCGACCCCGGCGAGCTGTTCGTCCACCGCAACATCGCCAACGTCATCCACTCCAGCGACATGAACATGCTGGCAGTGCTGGAATTCGCCGTGGAAGTGCTGGGCGTGCGCCATGTCATCGTCTGCGGCCATTATGGCTGCGGCGGCGTGCGGCGCGCGCTGGAGAATGCCGCCGGCACCGGCGGCAGCGCGCTGGTGGACCACTGGCTCGCCCCCATCGTCGATCTCTATTGCCGCCACCGCCGGGACATCGCGGCGGCCGGCGATGCCGCCCGGCAGATCGACCGCATGTGCGAGCTGAACGTCGCCTTGCAGATGCGCCGCCTCGCCGCCACGCCGGTCATGAAATCCGCCTGGGCGCGCGGCCACCGCATCACCGTGCATGGCTGGATCTACGGCATCGGCGACGGCCTCCTGCGCGACCTCGGCACCACCATCTCCTCGCCCGAAGACTTCGCCGCTTTGCCCGCGCTCGACGCCCTCATCGCCGCCCCGGCCGAGCCCATGACCGCCGCCCGCCGGCACGCCATCGCCGCCTTCCTGGAGCTCGACGCGGAGGCCTTCCCCGAGCTTGCGGCCTGCGGTCGCGGCGCCTGTAGCTGCGGCGCCTTCCCCCCGCCATCCGCCCGCGCGGCGGAGGAGGCCTGACATGCCCACCCAGATCGCCCCCTGCCCTGTGCCGGCCTCTCCCTGCTCGCTCATCGACCTGTTCGGCCGCCGCATCACCTATCTGCGCCTCTCCGTGACCGACCGCTGCGATTTGCGCTGCGTCTATTGCATGGCGGAGGACATGACCTTCCTGCCGCGCAACGAGGTGCTCTCCATCGAGGAGCTGGACCGCCTCGCCACCGCTTTCATCCGCCAGGGCGTCACCAAGCTGCGCCTCACCGGCGGCGAGCCGCTGGTGAGGCGGGGCATCATGGACCTCGTCGCCTCCCTCTCCCGTCACCTCGCCTCCGGCGCGCTGAAGGAGCTGACGCTGACCACCAACGGCACCCAGCTCGCCCGCCACGCGGACGACCTCGCCCGCCTCGGGGTGCGGCGGGTGAATGTGTCCCTCGATACGCTGGATCCTGATACCTTTCGGCAGGTCACCCGGCGCGGATCGCTGGCCGTCGTGATGGACGGAATCCGTGCGGCGCTGAATGCCGGACTGACTGTGAAACTGAACGTGGTGGCACTCGCCAATTCCACACCCGGCAACGTGGTGAAACTCATCGAATTCGCGCACCGGCATGGCATGGACATCACCTTCATCGAGACCATGCCACTGGGCGACGTGGGGGTGGACCGGGTCGACCAATACCTGCCGCTCGACAAGCTCAGGGCCTTGATCGAGCAGCACTTTTCCCTCGTGGACACGCCGGAGCGCACCGGCGGCCCCGCCCGCTACGCCCGCGTCGCGGAAACCGGAGGCCGCATCGGCTTCATCACCCCCATGAGCCACTCCTTCTGCGAGAGCTGTAACCGTATCCGGGTAAGCGCGACGGGTGTTCTCTACACCTGCCTCGGTCAGGAAAATGCAGTGGATCTAAAGACTTGCCTGCGCACTGGCGGCGAGGCAGCGATGGTGGAGGCCATCGCCGAGGCCATCCGCGCGAAGCCCCGCGGGCACGATTTCGTCATCACCCGCGGCGGCACCCCGGCCCTGGCACGGCATATGTCAGCGCTGGGTGGCTGAGGTAAATTCTTTCTATATTTCAGGACTGTAGCCATGCGAACCGCCGCCACTTTCCGCGCCTTCACCGGCCTCGCCCTGCTGAGCCGGGGCTTCCGCCCCTTCTTCCTCGGCGCCGGCCTGTTCGCCCTCGTCGCCATCGCCGTCTGGCCGGCCGTATTCCTCGGCGAAGTCATTATCCCGACTGCATTTTCCGCTGTGGAATGGCACGCCCACGAGATGCTGTTCGGCTACGGCGCCGCCGTCATCGCCGGCTTCCTTCTCACCGCCATCCCCAACTGGACTGGCCGCCTGCCGGTGGCGGGAAATGCTCTCGGAAGCCTTGTCCTGCTTTGGTTTGCGGGCCGCGCCGCCGTGCTCGTCTCCGCCAAGATCGGCTGGGCCACGGCGGCGGGGATCGACGTGGCCTTCCTCGCCGTCTTCACGCTGGTGGTGGCGCGGGAGGTCACGGCGGGGAAAAACTGGCGCAATCTCAAAGTTATAGCTGTGGTGGGCTTGCTCGCCGGCGCCAATCTCGCCTTCCATCTGGAAGCCCATTTCACCGGCGATGCTGACCATGCGGGGCGGGCGGCTCTGGCACTGATCGTCTTCCTCATCCTCCTGTTCGGCGGCCGGGTGGTGCCGAGCTTCACCGGCAACTGGCTAGCCCGGCGACCGAATGAGCAACGGCCGGCGCCGTTCGACCGCTGGGATGCCTATGCCCTCGGCATTTCCGCGCTGGCGCTCATTGGCTGGATCGCCTTTCCCGACAAGGGCTTGACCGGCATCGCGCTGATCGCGGGCGGCCTTGCATCCCTGGCCCGGCTCGCCCGCTGGCGCGGCTGGCGGACCTTCGCCGACCCGCTGGTTCTGGTGCTGCACGGCGCCTTCCTGCTGGTGGCGCTGGGCTTCCTCGCGGCCGGAGCGACGGCGCTGGCGCCGGATCATGTGCCGCCCGCCGTCGGGCTCCACGTCTGGGCCATCGGCGGCATCGGCGGCATGACTTTGGCCATGATGACACGGGCGACCCTCGGCCATTCCGGCCAGGCGCTTGCCGCAACGCCCGGCACCGTCGCGGTCTATCTCCTTGTCGTTGCAGCACTTGTGGCGCGCGTGGCCATGGCTTGCCTCCCTCAATGGATGGCAACGCTCATGCTGGCCGCGGCCGCCTTCTGGTGCGCCGCGTTCACCGGCTTCGTCATCATCTACGGGCCAATGCTGGTACGACGGAGTTGAGGTCGGATGAAGCTTGGCCATACTCGGCAACCACGCATACGACTTTAGTCGCAAGAGTCAGAAAGGCGCTGGCCTTTACGGTGCGAGACGGTAGCCTCCCTGCAACGATCGATAACAAGGGAGCACGCCAATGCAGCGCCTGTCCGCCGCAGCCAAAGCCTTTCGACCCGCCCATCTCGCCGCAGCCGCCCTCTCCTGCGCGCTCGCCCTCGCCCCGGCCGCCGCACGGGCCGAGTTCGTCAACGTCCTCACCGGCGGGACGTCCGGTGTCTATTATCCGCTTGGCGTTGCGATCTCGAAGCTCATCGGCGAGAAGGTGCCGGGCACCCGCCCCTCGGTGCAGGCGACCAAGGCGTCGGTGGAGAATCTGAACCTCATCCAGCAGGGCAAGGGCGAAGTCGCATTCACCCTCGCGGACAGCCTCGCCGACGGCGCGGCCGGCAAGGAAGAGGCCGGCTTCAAGACCCCGCTCACCAAGGTGCGGGCGCTGGGCGGCATCTATCCCAACTACATCCAGATCGTGGCCTCCAAGGATTCCGGCATCAAGACCATCGCCGATCTCAAGGGCAAGCGCCTCTCCGTGGGCGCGCCCAAATCCGGCACGGAACTCAATGCCCGCGCCATTCTCAATGCGGCCGGCCTCAAGTATGAGGACCTCGGAAAGATCGAATACCTGCCCTTCGCCGAATCCGTGGAGCTGATGAAGAACCGCCAGCTCGACGCCACGCTGCAGTCCGCCGGCCTCGGCGTCGCCTCCATCAAGGATCTCGCGAACTCGGTGCCGATCGTGGTGGTGGAGGTGCCCGGCGCGGTGATCGACAAGATCGGCGCACCCTATCTCAAGACCACCATCCCGGCGGGTACGTATGAGGGCCAGAGCGCGGACGTGGCGACGGCCGCCGTGCCGAATTTCCTCGTCACCCGGTCCGATCTGAAGGACGATGAGGTCTACGCCATCACCAAGGCCATCTACGAAAACCTGCCGGAACTGGCCGCCGCCCATTCCGCAGCGAAGTCCATCACCCTCGCGAATGCCATGAAGGGTTCGCCGGTGGCGTTCCATCCGGGAGCCGAGAAGTTCTTCAAGGAAAAGGGCGTCACGCCCTGATCCGAGGGGCTAGACGCCCGCTCGATTGCCTTGCCGGCGGCGCGCTCCAGCGCCGCCGTTTCCCGTTCCAGACTGTGCCAGCCGCCCGCGAGCCCTGATCCATGACCTCCTCGCTCCACACCCCGCAGACCGCCCCGCCGGTGAGCCACGACGTGAACAATCCCGACCACGGCGCGCCCGTGGTGGTGGACGACGCGCTGCTCGACCTCACCTGGGGGCCGGGGACGTGGGGCCGCACGGTGTTCTGGATCGCGGTGGCCTTCTCCACCTTCCAGGTCATCACGGCGGCCTGGAGCCCGCTCGCCAGCCAGGTGGTGCGCTCGATCCATGTGGGCTTCCTGCTGCTCGTGGTGTTCGCCATCGCCGCCAACCACAAGACCGGCACCGAGCGCCTCGTGCTGTGGGGCCTCGGCATATTCTCCTTCGTCGTCGGGCTTTATCATTGGGTGTTCTACGCCGCGCTGATCCAGCGCGCGGGCGATCCCTCCACCCTGGACATCGTGGTCGGCAGCATTGCCGTGGCGCTGGTGTTCGAGGGTTCGCGCCGGCTCATGGGCGCTTCGCTGCCCATCATGTGCGGTGGCTTCATTCTCTACGGCCTGTTCGGCGAATACCTGCCCGCGCCCCTCGACCACCGCCCGTTCGACTATGTGCAGGTGGTGGACCAGATGTTCCTCGGCACCGAAGGCATCTACGGCACGCCCACCTACGTCTCCTCCTCCTTCATCTTCCTGTTCATCCTGTTCGGCGCCTTTCTCGAGCGCGCCGGGATGATCCAGCTGTTCAACGATCTCGCCATGGGCACGGTGGGCCACGCCAAGGGCGGCCCGGCCAAGGTGGCGGTGATCTCCTCGGCGCTGATGGGCACCATCAACGGCTCGGGCGTGGCCAACGTGGTCACCACGGGACAGTTCACCATCCCGCTCATGAAGCGCTTCGGCTACAAGCCGGCCTTCGCCGGCGCGGTGGAGGCCACCGCCTCCATGGGCGGGCAGATCATGCCGCCGGTGATGGGAGCGGTCGCCTTCATCATGGCTGAGACCATCGATGTCCCCTATGCCACCATCGCAACCGCGGCGGTGATCCCGGCCTTCCTCTATTTCTTCACCGTCTTCGCCATGGTGCATCTGGAGGCCGGCAAGGACGGCCTCTCCGGCCTGCCCAAGGACAAGTGCCCCAATGCATGGCTGGCGCTCAAGAACAACTGGTACCTCATCCTGCCGCTGGCGGCGCTGGTGTGGCTGCTGTTCTCCGGCTACACGCCGCTGTTCGCTGGCACGGTGGGTCTCGCGCTGACCGCCCTCATCGTGCTGGGCGCGCCGGTGGCCCGGTTGATCGGGCCTTACGGGCTGAGGGTAGTGTTCTGGATCGTGCTCGGCCTGTCGGCGGCGAGCTTCGTCGAATACGGCATCAACGGCGTCGCCACGGTCATCGCGGTGCTGGTGGCGATCCTGTTCTTCGTGAAGGGTGGGCGCGAGACGCTGCGCATCAGCATCGAGAGCATGGCGGACGGCGCCCGCAACGCGCTGCCCGTGGGCATCGCTTGCGCGCTGGTGGGCACAATGATCGGCGTGTTCACCCTGACCGGCGTCGCCACCACCTTCGCAACGTTCGTGGTGGAGGTGGGCAAGAACTCGCTGTTCCTGTCGCTGGTGCTGACCATGATCGCCTGCCTCATCCTCGGCATGGGGCTGCCCACCATCCCGAACTACATCATCACCGCCTCCATCGCCGGACCGGCGCTGCTGGCGCTCGGGGTGCCGCTCATAGTCTCCCACATGTTCGTCTTCTATTTCGGCATCATGGCCGACCTCACGCCGCCGGTGGCGCTGGCCGCCTTCGCGGCGGCGCCCATCGCGGGGGCGTCGGGGCAAACCATCGGCTGGATCGCGACGCGCATCGCGGTGGCGGGTTATGTGGTGCCGTTCATGGCGGTCTATGCTCCCGCGCTGATGCTGCAGAACGGCGATCCCATGGCCGATCTCATCGGCTTCTGGCCGGCGGTCGCCTATGTGTTCGTGAAGGCGATCGTCGCGATCATCCTGTGGGCCGCAACTGCCACCGGCTATCTGCTGGCGCCGCTCAACGTCATCGAGCGCATCATCGCCTTCGCCGCCGCGGCGCTGCTCATCCTCGCACTGCCCATGACCGACGAGATCGGCTTTGCCGCCTCTGCCGCCTTCATCGGCTGGCACTACTGGAAGAACCGGTCGCGTCCGGCCGTGGCCTAAGGGGTGGCCCTTGTCTGTTTGGCGACGGGCGCGACGGTGGTGCGCCTCGCCGCCGCCATCACCCTCGCCTGGACCCATTCGGTGCAGAAGAGCGCGTGGCAGGAAGACTGGCGCGCCACCTCCGACGGCCTCATGCTCGCCGAGGTGCGTGTCCAAGGCTCGGGCGCCGGCATGGAGCCGCCGGAGGGTGCCGTGCTGAAGGGCGGCTTCTACGTCGCCCATCCCACACTGGCGCCGCAGCGGGAGGTGATCCTGCGCCGCTCCGGCGCCACCGCGGACTGGCAGGTCTGCATTGCCGGCACCTGCCATTCCATGGCCGAACTGGTGCCGCCCGACGCTGATCCAGTAACTCTGACCATCTGCGAATAAGCCGCAGGCTGCCGGACGATCGGGCTGGACAGATATTTTCATCCGGGTATTTTCCTGCCCAAAGCAGGAGCCCTCCCGTGTCCCCCTCCCCCGCCAGACCATGCACCGCCTTTGCCGGAACGCGCCTCCTCCGGCGTGGTCCCCTCGCCGACGTGGCGCTGGCGGTGAAGGCGGCAACCGAGGCCGGAGAGAGCGTGCTCGTCTTCGACGATGCCACCGGGCGGCTCATCGATCTCGACCTGCGCGGCAGCGATCCCGAAATCCTCGCCCGCCTCGATGCCCCCTCCGCACCGGATGCCACCGAGCCCAAGGCCCCCGGCAAGGGCCGCGGCCGCCCGAAGCTGGGTGTTGTCGCACGCGAGGTGACGCTGCTGCCCCGGCACTGGGACTGGCTCGCCGCCCAGCCGAGCGGCGCCTCAGCGACCCTGCGCCGCCTGGTGGATGAGGCCCGGCGGCGGGGCGCACCGCAGCAGCAGCGGCGCTCCGCTCAGACCGCAGCCTATCATTTCATGCAGGCACTGGCCGGCGACCTGCCCGGCTACGAAGAGGCCACTCGCGCCCTGTTTGCCGATGACCGGGCGGGGCTGGAGCAGACGACAGCCGGCTGGCCGCCCGACGTGCGCGACCACGCCATCCACCTCGCCTTCGACGCGGTCAACGAGCCGGAGGCGGACTGACCCCCGCGCCAGTCACCACCCATCTGCGGCCCACACAGGAGGCCGACCGCCGAACGGCGACGCTGGGCGATTCGCGCCTGCTTTCCTTGATCGAGAAACTGCTGCCGGCCCGAACCGCGGAGGCATTAAAGCGACGGCAACCGGACAGGCGCAGTGTGGGGCAACCGCCGGAGCCGCCATGTCCGACCAGACCGCCCAAGAACCGCCCCAAGAGCCCCTTCCCGCCTACGCTCTCGCTGCGGCGACGCCTCAGGACCGGCCAGCCATGGCGCAATTGTGGGTGGAGACCTGGGCGAAGACGATGCCCGATATCGATTTTCCCGCACGCCTGCCTTGGCTGGAAAGCCATCTGGATAGCCTGGCCGCCGGCGGCGCGCTGATCCGCGTGGCGCGGGAGGGGCACGCGGACGGACCCGTCGCCGGCTTCGTCGTCATCCATCCCGGCACGGGCTATCTCGACCAGCTCGCAGTAGCGCCGCGCGCCTGGGGCAAGGGCGCGGCCGAGGCGCTCATGGCGGAGGCGCGCCGGCTCTCCCCTGCCCTCGTCGCCCTCGACGTGAACCAGGACAATCCACGCGCCGTGCGCTTCTACGAGAAGATGGGGCTCGCCATCGTCTCCGAAGGCGCCAACCCCATGTCCGGCCGCCTGACGTACCGGATGGAGTGGCGTGGCGCCTGAGGCCTACGCCGCCGCATGGAACTGAAGCTGGGCGAGGCGCGCGTAGAGGCCGCCCTTGGCGACCAGTTCCGCATGGGTGCCCTCGTCCACGATGCGACCGGCTTCCATCACCAGGATGCGGTCGGCCGACAGAACCGTGGAAAGGCGATGGGCGATGACCAAGGTGGTCCGCCCCTCCATCGACCGCTCCAGCGCCGTCTGCACCAGTGTCTCGCTTTCCGCATCGAGGGCGCTCGTCGCTTCGTCGAGCAGCAGGATGGGCGCGCCGCGCAGGATGGCGCGGGCGATGACGATGCGTTGCCGCTGGCCACCGGAAAGCATCACGCCGCGCTCGCCCACCATGGTGTCCCAGCCCTGCGGCAGCCGGGCGACGAATTCGTCCACCAGCGCTGCTCGGCCGGCCTCCTCAACCTCGGCGTCGGTGGCCTCGGGGCGGCCGAGGCGGATGTTAGCCCGCACGCTGTCGGCGAAGATGGCCACCTCTTGCGGCACCAGCGCCATCTGCCGCCGCACGGCGACGGGATCCGCCTCGCGGATATCGATGTCGTCGAGGAGGATGCGCCCGGCCTGCGGGTCGTAGAAGCGCTCCAGCAGCTGGAACACGGTGCTCTTGCCAGCCCCGGACGGGCCGACGAGGGCGACGCGCTCCCCGGGCCTGATGGAGAATGCAATGGCTGCGAGCGCCGATTGATCGGGCCGCGTGGGATAGGAGAAGGACACCTCGTCGAATCGGATGGCGCCGCTGACCCGCCCCGGCAGCGGCACCGGCCGGACCGGCGGGCGCACCTGAGGCTCGACCTTGAGCAGTTCGCCGATGCGCTCGGCAGCGCCGGCGGCGGCCGACATCTCGCCCCAGGTCTCGGAAAGGTTGCCAAGGGAGGCAGCAGCGAGCACCGCATAGAGCACGAACTGGCCCAGAGCGCCCGACGTCATGGTGCCGGCCAGCACCGACTGGGCACCCGCCCACAGCACCGCCACCACCGAGCCGAACACCAGAAAGATGGCGATGCCGGTGAGCCAGCCGCGCGCCTGGGTCGCCTGCCGGGCGGCACCGAAGGCCTCTTCCACAGCGCCGTCGAAACGCTGCCGCGCCACACCCTCGGCACTCGCCGCCTGCAGCGCGCGCATGCTGTTCAGCGCCTCGGCGGCATAGGCGGACGCATCGGCGAGGGTGTCCTGCGCCTGCCGGGTCAGACGGCGCACCTTGCGGCCTGAAGCCATCAACGGCAGCACGATGATGGGAATGGCCACCAGCACGAGGCCGGACAGGCGGGGGCTCGTCACAACCATCATCGCCACCGAGCCGATGCACATCATGAGATTGCGCAGGGCCGTAGAGGCGGAGGCGCCGACCGCGGACTTCAATTGCGTGGTGTCGGCGGTGAGGCGGGAGGTAAGCTCGCCCGAGCGGGCCGAATCGTAGAAGGCGCCATCCAGCGTCACGAGGCGGGCGAACACCGCCGTGCGCAGGTCCGAAACGATCCGCTCGCCGAGGGTGGTGACGAGGTAGTATCGGCAAGCGGACGCGAGCGCGAGCACTGCGGCCACCGCCACCAGCACGCCGAAATACTGGTCCACGAGCCCCGCATGGTCCTCGGCGAAGCCGAAATCGATCATGCGCCGCACGGCGATGGGCAGCGCGAGCGTGGCGAGCGCGGCGGCCAGCAGCGCACAGAGCGCCCCCGCCACCCGGCCGCGATACCGCTTCAGATAGGGTGCAAGGCCCGCCAGCGGCTTCAGGTCGCGTCTGCGCTTCTCAGCGGCGGCGCGGGTTTCGGGGCTGTCGACAGGGGCAGATGAGGTGTCGGCTTGTGTCAAGGCATCCACTCGGCTATAGACCCGCCACTTCCGTCAGGAACCGAAATTGACGCTGCCTCCCCCGGCGGGGCGGGCGTGGCGATAAAGGATTGAACCAATGAAGAGCGACATCCACCCCGATTACCACTTCATCAAGGTGGTGATGACGGACGGTTCCGAGTACACGACCCGGTCGACCTACGGCAAGGAGGGGGACACCCTCCAGCTCGACATCGATCCGCGCACCCATCCCGCGTGGACCGGCGGCAGCCAGCAGCTGATGGACCGCGGCGGCCGCGTGTCCCGCTTCAAGAACAAGTTCGGCGCGCTCCTCAAGGGCTGAGGCCGGAGGGGCCTTCAGGCCCCTCGTTGCCGCTGCGAAGCTGCGCGCCTCCGCCGCAGCGACGCAAGCGCACAACCGGTTCGCGCAAGGGGACCGGCTCAGGGAATGACGAGTTCAAGCCGCGGGCGGCCCTGCCGCCGTCGCGGCTTTTCGTTTTGGGGCGCGGCCGCCTGTGCCACCACGAGTCCGGCGCTGACCGCCTCGGCGAGGGCGACAAGTTCCAGCGCAGCGAGACGCGCGGCGGCCGGCAGGCGCCCGATCACGTTTGCGGGAAGGACCAGTTTCAGCGGCGCTGCCGCGGCCGCCATCTCGGCCCGGGAGATGCATCCATCTGCCCGGCTGAGCAGCAGCACAAGACCTGCCGCGATATCCGAGCGCAGGCGTGCGAGGGTTTCGCGGTCGGCTGCGGAGAGAGCAGACCCGGCGAGGCGTGTCTCAGCCGCGGCGAGGCGTTCGAAGCCTCGCGCGATCCCGTCTCTCTTGTCCCGCGCCTCGTCCACCGGCCGCTCCTGTGACTGGACCGGCATGAAGCGCAGCGCGGGCATCCCCGTAAAGGGGAACTGCATTGATCAGACTGGGGATATCGGGGGCTGGCCAAAGAAGAGCCGCCTTGCGGCGGCTCGCAGTCCGACAGGGAGAGTTGCCAGAAGTCCGGGGAGGATTTTTTCCGACGGACAACATCAGAATGCGCGCCGGATATTAACGCCGCGTTAATGCGAACCGGCTAGCCGCGCCCATTCCGCACTAAACGACCCGGCGCAAGCCCAAGGTCCAACTGCCTTTTCCGTCCCTACAGCTTGAACGCCGCATCCGCCGCCGCGCGGGAGGCGTGCTTTGAGGCGAGCGCCGCCTCCAGCCGCGCGATCTCCGCCTTCAGCGTGACAATGCGCGCCTCGATCTCGTCTACCGACAGACGCGACACGTCGGCGACCGCCAAGGGATCGACGGGCTTCGGCTTGATCTCCTCATCCATTGGCTTTGCTCCTCCCCTTCCCTATTCTCCGCGGCGACCGCCGCTGCCTCAGGCGCGGGTGCCTCCTGTATGATCGCCCTATTTTGCGCGCCGTGGCCGGGCTGGGAAGAGCTTCGTGCCGGGTGCCCCACCGGAGCTTTCCATGTCCAGCGCCGCTGTCCCCCTGCCCGAGACCATGACCGCCATCACCGTCAGCGCCCCCGGCGGCCCCGAGGTGCTGGTGCCCGGCCCCAGGCCGGTGCCGAAGCCCGCGCCGGGCGAGGTGCTGGTGAAGGTTGCGGCTGCAGGCATCAATCGGCCGGACGTGATGCAGCGCAAGGGTCTCTACCCGCCGCCGCCCGGCGCCTCCGACATTCCGGGACTGGAGATCGCAGGCACCGTGGTGGCGCTGGGCGAGGGTGCGAGCACCTACAAGATCGGCGACAAGGTGTGCGCCCTCGTCACCGGCGGCGGCTATGCGGAATATTGCCCCGCCCATGAGGCCACCACCCTGCCGGTTCCCGAAGGCCTCTCCATGGCCGAGGCAGCGGCCATGCCTGAGACTGTCTTCACCGTCTGGAGCAACGTGTTCGACCGTGGTGGGCTGAAAGCCGGAGAGACGCTGCTGGTGCACGGCGGAGCGAGCGGCATTGGCACCACAGCGATCCAGCTGGCCAAGGCGCTCGGCGCCCGCGTGGTCGTCACCGCCGGATCGAACGAAAAGTGCGCCGCCTGCGTGAAGCTTGGCGCGGACCTCGCGGTGAACTACCGGACGCAGGATTTCGTCGCCGAGGTGAAAAGCTTCACCGCCGGCAAGGGCGCGAACGTCATCCTCGACATGATCGGCGGTCCCTACATCCAGAAGAATTACGAAGCAGCAGCGCAGGACGGCCGCATCGTGCAGATCGCCTTCCAGCAGGGTGCGAAGGCCGAGGTGGACTTCATGCGCCTCATGCTGAAGCGCCTCACCCACACCGGCTCCACCCTGCGCTCGCGCCCGGTCGCCGAGAAAGCGGCCATCGCCGCAGCCATCGTCGAGCATGTGCTGCCCTTGATCGCCGCCGGAAAATACCGTCCGGTGATGGACGAGACATTCCCCCTCACGGACGCTGCCGGAGCGCACGCCCGCATGGATGCGAGCGCGCACGTGGGCAAGATCGTTCTGGTGGTGGAATAGTCCCAGAGGAGGCGGGGGCGTCCCCGCCTCTGCCTTCAGGGGCGCCAGTCGCGCGGCGGTACGCCGCCCGAGCGCTGGATGGCCTCCAGAACCTCCCGCTGGCGGCGATCGGTGCGCTTCATGTGCACCGCAATCACCGCATGGGCCGAGGGCACGAGGAACATCAACGGGAAAATCAGCCCGAGCAGGATGCAGGGCACGATCATCACCAGATTGATGATGGCCGAGATGGGCTGCCCGTTCACCAGCAAACCGACGGGCGGCAGCAGAGCGGCGAGAATGTAGATCATGGCCTTCCCGGGCCCTCCTTGAGGCCCGATGTCCATATGGTGTGCCCTGCCCGTGCTGCAAGGATCGGGGCGAGACCATGCGCCGAACGCTGGTTGATCCGGGCGTCTCCTCCGCCTATTGCGGGGAAGGGGAAACGCCGCAGCCCGAACGGGCCGGCCCAAGGGTAAGCCGATGCAGCTCAAGGCGCTCCCGCCTCAGATCCTGATCCCGCTCATCGTCGCCTGCGCGCTCTTCATGGAGCAGGTGGACTCGACCGTCATCGCCACCTCCCTGCCCGCCATCGCCGCCGACCTCGGCGAGGACCCGGTGGCGCTGAAGCTGGCGCTGACCTCATACCTGCTCTCACTGGCCGTCTTCATCCCGGCCAGCGGCTGGGCCGCCGACCGCTACGGCGCGCGCACGGTCTTCCGCTCCGCGATCGTCATCTTCACCATCGGCTCGATCCTGTGCGGGCTCTCGTCGTCGCTGGCGGACTTCGTGCTCTACCGGATCATCCAGGGCATGGGCGGAGCTATGATGGTGCCGGTGGGGCGGCTCGTCATCCTGCGCTCGGTGCCCAAGTCCGAACTGGTCTCCTCGCTGGCCTGGCTCACCATTCCGGCCCTGCTGGGCCCGGTGTTCGGCCCACCGCTGGGCGGCTTCATCACCACCTATTTCGACTGGCGCCTCATCTTCTTCATCAATGTGCCGATCGGCGTGCTGGGCGTGTTCCTCGCCACCCGCTTCATCGAGAACGTGCGCGAGGAGGACGTACCGCCGCTCGACCTCAAGGGCCTGATCCTGTCGGGCGTCGGTCTCGCCGGCCTCGTCTTCGGCTTCGCCGTGCTGGGGCAGGAGGTGCTGGTGCCGCAGTGGGCGGCGCTCACCATCGGCACCACGGGGGCGTTCTTCCTGTTTCTCTATGTCCGCCATGCGCGGGTCACACCACACGCCGTGCTGGATTTGAAGCTGCTGCGCCACGGCACCTTCCGCGCCGGCGTGGTGGGCGGCTCCCTGTTCCGCGTGGGCATCGGTGCCATGCCCTTCCTGCTGCCGCTAATGCTGCAGCTCTCATTCGGCCTTTCGCCCTTTGCCTCGGGCCTGCTCACCTTCACCGCCTCGGCCGGGGCGATGGCCATGAAGTTCACCGCCGCCAAACTGCTGCGGCGGATCGGCTACAAGCGGGTTCTCCTCGCCAACGTGTTCCTGTGCAGCGGCTTCATCGCGATCAATGCCGCCTTCACGCCGCTGACGCCGCACTGGCTCATCGCGTCGCTCCTGCTGGTGGGAGGCTTCCTGCGCTCGCTGCAGTTCACCGCGCTGAACGCGCTGAGCTATGCCGATGTCGAGCCGGATGAGATGAGCCGGGCCACCTCGTTCGCCAGCGTGGCGCAGCAGGTGTCGCTCTCCTTCGGCGTCGCCGTAGCGGGCCTTGTGCTGGAAACCATGCGGGCGTCCCGTGGCGAGGTGGCGGTGACGCAGGGCGACTTCTCCGCCGCCTTCCTCGTGGTGGCGGCGGTAAGCGCGCTCAGCATCTTCTACTTCATCCCCCTGCCGAAGGATGCGGGCGCCTCACTCACCGCTCGCAAGCCGGACCTGGACGACCCGCGCAGCGAAGTGCCGCCAGACTAACCCTCCGCCTCGTCGCATTCTTCCGCCCCGGCATCGGCTTTTCCCCGGAAGCCGGTGGCGAGGACATACAGTTCTGCCGAATCGGCGCGGCTGGCAGCGGGCTTGATGTGGCGCACCAGCGCGAAATCCCGCTTGAGGTTGGCGAGCAGCGTGCCCTCGGTTCCGCCCTGGATCACCTTGGCGAGGAAGCCACCGCCGGGCGCGAGCACCTGACGGGCGAAGTCCGCCGCCAGTTCCACGAGTCCGACGATCCGCAAATGGTCGGTTTTCTTGTGGCCCGTGGCGTTGGCCGCCATGTCGGACATCACGAAGTCCGCCTGCCCGCCGAGCATCTCCATCAGCCGCTGCGGGGCGTCGGGGGCGAGGAAGTCCATCTGGGCGAAGGCGACGCCGGGAATGGCGTCCATTTCCAGCAAGTCTATGGCGACGATCTTGCCCTGCCCCTGCTCCAGGCCGATCTTCTGCGCCGCCACCTGGCTCCAGCCGCCGGGCGCCGCGCCGAGATCGACAATCCGCATGCCCCGCTTCAGAAGCTTCACCTTCTCGTCTATCTCGATCAGCTTGAACGCGGCGCGCGAACGCCAGCCCTCGCGCTTGGCGCGGGCCACATAAGGGTCGTTCAGCTGGCGCTGAAGCCATTTCTGCTGGGACGTGGTGCGGCCGCGCGAGGTCTTGACGCGCACCTTCAACGGCCGGCCGTCCGGCCCGCGGGGTGGGGTGGTCACGCTGGGCGGCTTCCGTTCGGCGCGTTCGCGTGGAATCCGTCAGCCGAGCGGCCATTCCGCCACACGCCGTCCGCCCGCATCATCTGCACCAGCATCCCCTCCCTCAGCCCGCGATCGGCCACCCGGAGCCGGTCGGCGGGAAAAATACGGCGCACCGCCTCCATGATGGCGCAGCCGGCGAGCACGAGATCCGCGCGCTGGGCGCCGATGCAGGGATTGGCGACCCGCTCCTCGAAGCTCATGGTCATCAGCCGCTCCACCACCTGCTCGATGTGGCTGGCGCCGAGCCAAGCCCCGTCCACACGCGCCCGATCATAGCGATCGAGGCCGAGATGGATGCCGGCGACCGTCGTCACCGTGCCCGAGGTGCCGAGAAGATGCAGCCGGGCGGGAGCGCGCACGCCCCAGCTCTGTCGCACGCCATCGAGCATGGCGCACACCTCGTCCACCATGGTGTGGAATACGTCCGGCGACACTTTCACGCCGCCATGGCGCTCCGACAGGGAGACGACGCCCACCGGCAGCGACACCCAGGAGCGAATGCGCGCGCGGGGCGGCCCGTCATCGCCGGCCGAGCGGCGGCCGAGCCAGACCACTTCCGTGGACCCGCCGCCGATGTCGAACAGCACAGCCCCCTCGCAGGAGGGGTCCACCAGCGGCGCACAGCCGGTGGCAGCGAGCCCCGCCTCGGTGCGGCGGTCCACCACCTCCAGCGTCAGCCCGGTGCGCGCTTCCACCTGGGAGCAGAAATCTTCGCCGTTGACGGCGGACCGGCAGGCTTCGGTCGCGACCATTCGGGCACGGGTAACGCCGCGCAGATCCATCTTGGTGGCGCAGATTTCAAGCGCGCCCAGCGCCCGCTCCATGGCGCCGTCGCACAGCCGGCCGGAGGCGCCAAGCCCTTCACCGAGGCGGACGATGCGCGAAAAGGCATCCACCACGCGGAAGCTGCGGGCCGTCGGGCGGGCGATCAGGAGGCGGCAATTGTTCGTGCCGAGGTCTATGGCGGCATAAATGCCGTGCGGGCTCGGCACCCGCGATTCGGTCCGCCGATCCTGAGACGGAACGGAAGTGGCGCAAGGGCGGGCGGCAGGAGGATGGTCCTTGGGACCATCACCCGTCCCCGCACGCAACGGAGAATCCGTTGCCTCGGCAACGTTTCCGCTACGGCAAGACTGCTCCGGACCCCCGGCGGGCCCGTGCGTCTCGTCCCTCATGTCCTGTCCCTCGCCGCAAGGCGGTCCCGTGCGCTCAGGCCAGCCGCGAAGGTCCGCGGCCGGCTGCGCCTTGCGGCCAGTGTAACAGCGCGACGCTGCTGCGCAATGCCGCGGCGTGCCCTGTTCGTAATCAGGCGGGGGTGAAACTCACTCGGCGGCGGCGCGGCCCTTGAGATCGAGGGTCAGGCCGGCGGCGAGGGCGTCGGCGCGGAAGGCCTTCACGGCGTCCAGGGACAGCTCGGCAGCGGTGCGCGATCCCAGCGCCGGCAGCTTCTTCAGCACGTCGGCGGGGGCGGTGATGATGTGGCAGCCCATCTCGTCCGCCTCGATCACGTTCCACACCTCGCGGGTGGAGGCCCAGATGACCTCGACGTTCGGGGTGGCCCGGGACAGCTCGACGGCGCGGGAAATCGCCGGCTTGTAGTCGATGCCGAGGTCGGCCAGCCGGCCGGCGAAAACCGAGATGATGGAAGGGGCGCCGCCGGCCAGGGCCTTCACGCCCTCGTCCACCTGGGGCACGTCGAAGATGGCGGTGAGGTTCACCTTCACGCCGTCCTGAACGAGGTCCCGCACCAGTTCGTACAAGGTTTCGCCGCGGGTCGTGGAGACCGGGAGCTTCACATGCACATGCTCGCCCCAGGTGGCTATGACGCGGGCCTGGGCGCGGATTTCGGGGATGTCGTCGGAGAAGACCTCGAACGAGATATGCCGGTCCGGCACCGCCGCCACGAGGTCACGGGCGTAGGATTCATAATCGGTTACGCCGGCCTTGCGGAGCAGAGAGGGGTTGGTGGTGAAGCCGGCGATGTGGGGCTGCTTCGCCATTTCCACGATCTGCGCCTTGTCGGCGCCGTCGGTGAACAGCTTCACCTTCAGGTCGCTCAGCTTCACGGACATCTCTTCGGCTCCCTTGACGATTTCGGCCATCCTATAGGCCGTTTGCGGCGAATTGGACACCGCCCGGACTCACAATTCGAACCGGGTGTCACCCGAGGTTGCCGGGAGGGGTATCGGTGACGTTAAGGGGGCGTTCACCATGAGTCGAATGCGCGGTGTCAGCCGGACTGGCGGCAACCTCCGTGAAAGAACCGCCGGGTCATCCTCCCGGTGACGGAAGGACGGGGACGCGCCTGGGTTGCGCACCTTGATACCGTCACACCCAAAGGGTCAGGGCATCGAGGGGCGGGCATGGTCTCGACGGACATGGTGGAGCGGATGGCGCGGGCGATGCACGCCTATTCGCAGCAGCGTTATCCGCTGCTGGAGCCGTGGGAAGAGCTGTCGCCCGAGCGGCGGGCCTACCAGCGCCAGCTTGCCGCCCATGCCCTCCAGGCCCTCACCCCCCACGACGTGATCGAGATCACCACCCGCGCCGCGCCGGCCATCGTCGCCGTGCCGGTGGAGCCCACCCCCTGGGCGCTGGCGGAGTTGCAGGAAGCGGCCATCTCCGACAACGGCACCGCCATGGATGCCCGGCGGCGCTACCGCTCGTTCCTCGCCACCGCGTCCCTGCCGCTGGCGACCCGCCATGCCGAGGGTGCGGTCTGAAGGGAGCGCGCGGCCTTTGCCGGCCGGAACGCGATCACCTTTAGCCGTCGTTGTCCCGTGGCTTGGCCGGGCGATGACACAAGACGAGAGACCTATTCCGCCGCCAGCGCCGGCCGCTCCAGCCCGCGGCCGGAGCGGGTGAGGTAGCGGCGGCACTGCTGCTCGCGGTCGTAGCCGAGCAGGGTCCCCAGCATGAAATCCTCTTCCGCCGTCAGGGCGTTGAGCGGCCGGGTGACGAACGCCCGCGCCACCGCCACGAACGCGTCGCGGCCGAAGAAGAGGTTGGCCTTGGCCGGGCTCACCTGCTGCACGAAATGGTCGATACCCGCCCGCTCCAGCCGCGCCAGAAGCGGCGGCAGTTCCCGCGTCGCCAGCGTCATCAGGAACAGCGGCCGCACGCCCCGCCCCAGCTCGTAGAGATGATGGTGAAACAGGCGCTGCATGGCGCCTGCCTCCTCCGGCACCGCAAGGCGCACCGGCGCGGGCGGCCAGCCGGCCTCCGCCTCGTGCGGCGGATCGCAGGCAACTTCTAGAGAATGGTGCTGAGCCATGCGGTCACTCGCTTGTCGGTGAGACCGGACTGGGTGTCCTGATCGAGGGCGAGGCCGACGAACCTGCCGTCGCGCTCGGCGGTGGAATTGAGATAGTCGTAGCCCTTGGTGTCGGTGAAGCCGACCACCACCGCCTCCAGCGCCGTCACCTCGTCATAGAGGATGCCCATGGCGTCCACGAAGGAGCCGGGATAGCTCTCCTGGTCGCCGGTGCCGAACAGGGCCACCTTCTTGCCCTTCAGCCGGGCGCCGCGGAGCTTGTCGATATGCTCCTCCCAGTCGGTCTGGAGCGTGCCGTCGCCATAGGTGGGCGAGCCGAGGATGAGCAGTTCGCAATTCTCGAAATCGGCCGGGCTCGCCGTCTTGATGTCCACCGCACGGCCCTGGCACTTCTTGGAAATCCGGGACGCAACGCCCTTGGTGGCTCCGCCGTCGGAGCCGAAGATCACGTTAACGATCATGTCCTCGTCTCTTTATGGAATGATTCAAAATAACGCGCCGCAGACTTCGCGAATGATGCGAGGCTCCGGCCACCTCTAAAACAGTCATCGACGATGCAAATGCATCGCATGAACATCATGGCATCAAGATTTTGATGAAGACAATGGGGGCCGGAGACATTGGAATGTCTCGATGGTGGACTTTGACTATCGTCGTCCCAGGCCGACCGGGCATGACGAGCGGGGCGACGACGTCGAAGAGTGACGCCCCCCCCTCCGGCCCCACACCGCCGTCATGGCCGGGCTTGTCCCGGCCATCCACGTGGTGTGGCTGGGAACAGCTCGGGGACACCGTCCCGGCGGCCCGACGTGGATGCCCGGGACAAGCCCGGGCATGACGCGGCAGGAGTCGCAGCAGATCAGGTCGCGATCTCGTCGTAGAGATCGCGCCATTCCGGGTTCGTCTCAAGAATGAGGCCAACTTTCCAGGCCCGTGACCAGTGCTTCATCGTCTTCTCGCGCTGGATCGCGAGCGCGATGTCGTCGTATCGCTCAAAGTAGACGAGGCGCGTGAGGCCGTGACGCTTTGTGAAGCCCTCGCCGTCACCCTCACGATGCTCGAAGGTCCGTCGCACCAGATCGTTTGTCACGCCGACATACAGCGTGCCATTCGGCCTGTTCGTGAGGATGTAGACCCAGCCGCCGCTCATGCGCGAATAGTCGAACGAACACTTGCCGCTCGCAACGGTAGGTCCTGTCCCCCTTTTGGCCGGGGGCACCTGCGGCGCACCGTCCCGTCGGCGATGGGGCCGCCCCCTCACCTCAGCATGAAGCCGATCGCCAGCGCATTGGCGATGTCGATGAAGAAGGCCGAGACCAGCGGCAGGATGATGAAGGCGATGGGCGCCGGGCCGTGGGTGCGGGTCACGGCGGTCATGTTGGCGATGGCGGTGGGGGTGGCGCCGAGGCTGATGCCGGTGAAGCCCGCCGCCAGCACCGCCGCCTGATAGTCCCGGCCCATGGCTGGAAACACCACGAACAGGATGTAGGCCACCGCCACCAGCGTCTGCAATCCGAGCACGGTCGCCAGCGCCGGGCCGAGGCCGCCCAGCGTCCACAGCTGCATGCTCATCAGCGACATGGCGAGGAAGATCTTCAGCGACAGATCCGAGACCAGCGCCAGCGCCGGGGTGCGGGCCGGCCACGGCAGGCGGGGCGCGAGCTTCGGCAGGATGTTGGTGATGACGATGGCCACCAGCATGCACACCACGAACATGGGCAGCTTCAGGCCGGTCTTCTCCACCACGCCTTCCAGCGCATAGCCGATGATGATGACGAGGTTGAGCGCGAGGATGGTGACGAGGATGTTCTTGTAGTTGACCGAACCGCCCTCGGGCTCGGCCGGGGTGTCCGGCAGGCCCACCATGGGGGCGTCGTCGCCGGTGCCGCGCAGGTTGAAGCGGGCGATGAGCAGGCCCGCCACCGGGCCACCCACGAGGCTGGCGATGACGAGGCCGAGCGTGGCGCTGGCGATGCCGATTTCCAGCGCGTTGGGCAGGTCGAACCGCTGCGAGATCAGCGGCGCCCAGGCGATGGTGGTGCCATGGCCGCCCACCAGCGACACCGAGCCCAGCAGCGGCCCCACGCCATAGGGCAGGCCGAGCACCGCCGCCCCGCCGACGGCCACGACGTTCTGCAACACCAGATAAGTGACCGTCAGCAGCAGCAGGATCACCAGCGGCTTGCCGCCGGTGGAAAGGTCGGAGACGCGGGCATTGAGGCCGATGCCGGTGAAGAAATAGAGCAGCAGCAGGTCGCGGGCGTCGAGGTCGAAGCTCACCGCGAGGCCCACTACCTTGTAGGCGAAGAGCGTGGCGAGCGCCGCGAGGATGCCGCCGGTGACGGCCTCCGGGATGTTCCAGCGCTTGAGCGGGGCGATGATCTCGTTGAGGCCGGCGCCGAGGAAATAGACGAGGATGGCGATGGTGAAGCTCAGCAGCCCCGAAACCTCGTACGTCGCTGGCATCTGGCTCCCCCTGCGCGGCCTTGCTCCGCCCCTCCTCTAGCCCATTCCGGGCGAGGCTCAAACGGTCAGGCGCCGAGCCGGCGCAGGGCCTTGCCGGCGAGCACGTCCGCCTCGATGTCCTCCAGTTCCTTCTGTCGGGTTTCCGGCACATAGGCGAGGGAGATGAAGAGCGAGGCGACGCACACCACGAGGAAGATGCCGATGGTGGCGGCAAGGCCGATACCCTCCACCACCGAGAGGAAGCTCGCCGCCACGATGGCGTTGAACAGCCAGCTCGTCGCCGAGGCGGCGGCGATGCCCCGCTCGCGGATGGCCGAGGGGAACAGCTCGGACATGAGCACATAGGGCAGCGGCCCGAGGCTCAGGGCGAAGGCGACGATGTAGGCGCACAGGCCCGCGAGCGCCACATAGGGCCAGTCCGCCAGAGCGGCGCCGATCACCACGGCGAGGCTCACCGCCATGGCCGCCGAACCGGCGATCAGCAGCGGGCGGCGGCCGAGACGGTCCACCAGCATCATGGCCGCCATGGTCGCCAGCACGTTGACGAGGCCGAGGCCGAAGGTGGCGGCGAGCGCGGCGACGCCGGCCGGGAAGCCGAGTTCGGTGAAGATGTGCGGGGCGTAATAGAGGATGCCGTCGATGCCGGAGAAGTTCTGCAGCACGAACAGCACGCTGCACAGGATGAGCACCGCTTTGGTGCTGCCCCGGCCCAGCACGGCGCGCCAGTTGCCGGCCGGCGCGCTGTCGCCCTCGCCCATGGATATCTCGCCGGCAAGGCCCAGCCGCCGCGCGGCCGCCTCGCCCTCCGCCATCCGTCCGCGGGAGAGGAGCCAGCGCGGGCTTTCCGGCAGCAGCAGCACGGCGCCCGCGCAGGCCGCCGCGATGAGCACGCCGCCGCCCAGCATCTGATCCCACGAGGCGCGGCCGGTGAGCGCGAGGGGCACCGCATAGCCGAGCAGGATGCCGATGGTGACGGCGAGCTGGAACAGGGACACCACCGCGCCGCGATGGCGGGCGGGCGTCACCTCCGCCGCATACATGGGGACCACCATGGAGGAGAGGCCGACCCCGAGGCCGATGAGGATGCGCGCCGCCACCAGCATCCCCACGCCGGGCGACATCGCCTGCCCGAGCGGCACCAGCGCGTAGCCGGCGAAGGCCAGGGTCGCGGCGAGCAGGCAGGAGGGGCGCCGGCCGATGCGCTGGGAGATGGGGGCGGCCAGCACCGCGCCGACGAAGCAGCCCGCCAGTAGCGACGTCACCATCATCTCGGTGGCGCGGGTGGAAAGGGCGAACGCCTCGGAAATGGTCCCGACCACGCCGGCGATGGAGGCCGTGCTGAAGCCGAACAGCATGCCGTTGAGGAGCACGAGGCCCGCCGTGAGGAACAAGGTTGCCATGCGATCCGACGGGTATGGGGGTAGCGCGCCGATAACGTGCGCGAGATGGAGAGGCCTGCGGGACTTGTAAGCGCGACCTACAGTAGAGCATAAGTACAAAAAATCGAGCGGCGATAGGCCCGGCATCTCGCCGGAGCTGCCGTCAGGGAGGGTACCCCGTGACCGTTTCCGCGGCGACACACGAACACGCCAACCGCTTGGCCATCGAGGGCGGCGAACCGGTCCGCACCGCGCCCCTGCCGTGGGAGCTGCCGGGCGCCCACTGGATCGGCGAGGAAGAGCTGGAACTGGTCTCGCGCGTGGTGCGTGCCCGCAGCCCCTTCCGCTTCTACGGCCCCGACCTCCAGCACATGGTGGACACGCTGGAGAAGGAATGGTGCGCCGCCTTCGGCCACAAGCACGCGCTGGGCGTCTCCTCCGGCACCGCCGCGCTGACCATCGCCATGTCGGCCCTCGACATCGGCCCCGGCGACGAGGTGCTGGTGCCCGGCTATCTCTGGGTGAGCTGCGTCGCCGCCGTGGTGCGCGCCGGCGCCATCCCGAAGCTCGTGGACGTGGACGACTGCTTCACCCTCGATCCGGCGGACGTGGCGCGCAAGATCGGCCCCAACACCCGCGCCGCGCTGATGGTGCACATGAGCGGCGCGCCCGGCCGCGTCGCCGACGTCGCCCGCATCTGCCGCGAGCGCGGCATCGCCTTGATCGAGGATTGCGCCCAGACCGCCGGCTCCAGCCAGAACGGCAAGGCCGTGGGCACCTTCGGCGACATCGGCATCTTCTCCTTCCAGCTCAACAAGAACATGACCTCCGGCGACGGCGGCATGGTGGTGACGGAGCGGGACGACCTGTTCCGCCGCATCGTCGCGCTGCACGATCTCGGCTATCCCCGCAACGAGAAGGGCCGCCTCGACACCTCCGACGAGAGCTGCCAGCTCTGGGGCGTCGGCGCCCGCATGTCCGAGCTGACGGGCGCCATGTGCCTCGCCCAGATGCGCAAGCTGCCTGAGATCACCGGGGCCATGCGCGCATCCAAGTGGCGCATCCGCAATGCGATCTCCGACATCCCCGGCCTCGGCTTCCGCACCGTGCCCGACCCCTCCGGCGACACCGGCCCGTTCCTGCTGATGACACTGAAGGACGAGGCCACCGCCCGCCGCTTCGTCGACGCCCTGCGGGCGGAAGGCATCGCCGGTCCGGCCGGCTCGCTCGCCTGCCTCGCCATGCGCGAGTGGGGGATGCACTGGTATTCCAACATCCCGAGCCTCGTGCACAAGCGCTCGGACAGCCGCGACGGCTTTCCCTGGACCCACCCGTCCAATGCCTTCGGCGAGAGCTACAGCTACGCCGCCGGCGCCCTGCCCCATTGCGACAACCTGCACGCCCGCGGCGCGCTGCTCACCATCGCTTCGACCCTGACCACCAAGGACGAGGACGACATCATCGCCGCCGTCCGCAAGGTGGCGCGGGTGGTGCTGGCCTGACGCCCGGACATCGGGCCTTCACGACACAGGGGGCCGCGCCGCCGGGCTGTCCGGCGGGCGGACAAGCGCGAAGGGAAGCGCCATGATCTATTTGATCGCCGCCATCGCCGGCCTCGCCGGGGCGCTGTTCGGCTTCGACGAGGGCGTCATCGCCGGGGCGCTCGCACCGTTGCGCAGGGACCTCGGCATCGATCCCGTTGCGGAAGGCATGATGACGGCGGCGGTGCCCTTCGGCGCCTTCATCGGCGCCATCGTCGGCGGCCGGCTCGCCGCCGCCGCGGGGCGCCGCAAGCTGCTGTTGTGGTCCGCCATCCTGTTCATCGGCGGTGCGCTCTTGAGCGCGCTGGCCGGCGGGCTCATCACCCTCACCCTCGCGCGCCTCGTCATCGGCCTCGCGGTGGGCGTCGCCGCCATGATGGCCCCGCTCTATATCTCCGAGAGCGCTCCGGCCAAGGAGCGCGGCATGCTGGTCTCCATCTACCAGCTCGCCATCACCCTCGGCATTCTCGGCGCCTATGTGGTGGGCTACGCCTTCGACGAGAACTGGCGCTGGATGTTCGCCATGGGCGCGGTGCCGGCGGTGCTGCTGTTCGGCGGCATCTTCGCTCTGTCCGACACGCCCCGGTGGCTGGCCATGCGCGGCCGCAGCGCCGAGGCGAAGGCGGCGCTTGCCCGCATGCGCGAGCGGCCGGAGAGCGACCCCGCGGTCGCCGCCGAATATGAGGAAATCCGCGCCGCCGCGGCCGCCGACGAGGGCCGCAAGGCCACCTTCGCGGACCTGCTCTCGCCCCGCGTGCGCCCGGCGCTCATCGTCGCCATGGGCCTGTTCCTGTTGCAGCAGCTCTCCGGCATCAACGCGGTGATCTATTACGCGCCCACCGTGTTCGAGCTGTCGGGCTTCAGCTCCACCACCACCCAGATCCTCGCCACCGCCGGCATCGGCGTGGTGAACGTGCTGATGACGGTGGTGGGCATGATGCTCATCGACCGGCTCGGCCGGCGCCTGCTGCTGCTCATCGGCTTCGCCGGCACCGCGGTGTCGCTGGGCGCCATCGCCATCGCCGCCGCCACCGGCAGCCCGTCTTTGGGCGTGCTCGCCCTCGCCGGCCTCGTGCTCTACATCGCCTCCTTCGCCATCGCCATCGGCCCGCTGCCGTGGGTGATGATGTCCGAGGTGTTCCCGCTGGATTGCCGGGCGCTGGGCATGAGCATCGCCTCGCTGGTGAACTGGGGCTTCAACTTCATCGTGGTGTTCAGCTTCCCGGTGCTGGTGGCGGAGTTCGGCCTTGCCGGCGTGTTCGGCCTCTATGCCGTGGTGTGCGTCGCCGGCCTCGCCTTCACCCAGTGGCTGGTGCCGGAAACCAACGGCGTGAGCCTGGAAGAGATCGAGCGCCACCTCAGAAGCGGCCGTCCGCTGCGCGAGCTCGGCCGCCTGCACGCGGCCTGAGGAGACCCCATGAGCGAGACCTCTCCCGACGCCCCCCTCGATTTCGAGGCGCTGGTCGTCGCCCTCCTGCCGCTCGGCCCCTACCATGCGGCACTGGAGCCGATGGTGGCGGACCTTGCCCGCATCGCGGCGCTGAACACCCAGCTCAACGCCGCTTTCCGGCGCATCGCCGAGCGCTCCGGCTTCCCCGAAGGCGCGGTGCATCGCGAGCACCTCGCCGAGGATGCGGAGGCGGTGGGCACCTTCTTCGAGTACGTGCATTTCGCCTCGCCCAGCTTCCTGGGCTCGGTGGGGGAATGGCCGCTGGTCGGCGAGCGGCCGCTGGCCGGGACGGCTTCGGGAGGCGCGCGTGACTGAGGCAACCCATTGCGACGTGATCGTCGTCGGCACCGGGGCCGGCGGCGGCATGCTGGCCTACGAGCTGGCGAAGGCGGGCCTCAACGTGGTCTCGCTGGAGCAGGGCGGACGCCTCGCCGACGACCATTTCAAGCGCGTGGACCCGCCGGGCACCCAGCTCGACTTCGGCATCCGCGCCAACACCGTGTGGCCGGCCGAGCCGCACGACAGCCTGTTCGTCCATCCCCTGTTCGAGAAGGGCGCGGACGGCTCCACCGGCTGGCCCGACAATAACTTCCACCACTACCAGATCCTCGCCGTCAACGGCCTCCAGAACCTCTGGAACGGCGTGAGCGTGCGCTTCTCCGCGCGCGATTTCCGGGACTGGCCCATCTCCTATTCCGACCTCGCCCCCCATTACGAGGCGGTGGAGCGGCGCATCATCGTCTGCGGCACCGAGGAGCATCTGGAGGAGTTGCCGGACGGCATCTATGTGCCGCCCAAGCCCCTGCGCCCCGCCGACATGATGATCGTCGATGCGGTCAACGCGATGGACGAGCCCTATTCGCACGCCATCCCCAACCGCAAGGCCATCGACACCCGGCCGGACAGCCCCAACGCCTGCGTCTCCACCGGCATCTGCACCTCCGGCTGCCCCACCGGCGCGGTCTACAAATTCACCGCCCGGCTGCTGCCCGAGATCGAGAACCTGCCCAATTACGAGCTGCGCCAGGGCGCCAAGGTGGTGCGGCTGCTGCGCGAGCCGGGCACGAAGCGGGTGATGGGCGTCGAATATCGCGACATGGCCACCGGCGAGGCGCGCGTCCTCACCGCCGATGCCGTGGTGCTCGCGGCGGGCGCCATCGAGAGCCCGCGCATCCTGTTCAATTCCGCCGACGAAGCCGCGCCCGAGGGCATGGGCAACGCCGCCGGCCAGCTCGGCCTGCGGCTGCAGGACAATCCCAAGGCCGTGCTCTCCACCTCGCTGTGGAAGCTGTGGGGCAAGGGCCGCGACTTCGACATCGGCTATGGCGACCTGCTCATCCTCATGTCGCGCGGCTGGCTGCCGGACGGGGAGGAATTCCCCTTCATCGGCCACGCCATCCACGGCGTGCCTGATATCCCGCACTATCTCGCCGGCATGAAGCGCTTCCCGCCCTTCATGAAGGAGCGGCTCGCCCGCTTCATGTTCCATTCCTACGTGACGCTCGGCCTGTTCTGCGCCGGCGAGCCCACCCCCGCCAACCGGGTGCGGCCGGGCACGACGCGCGACCGCTTCGGCGTGCGCCATGTGGCCGTGGACTTCTCCGCCACCCCGCGCGCGGAAGCCATGATGGAGGCCATGAACGGCTGGGGCCGCCAGGTGCTGCGCCATGCCGGGGCGACCTCCATCTATCCCTCGCGCGACAATACCGGCACCGGCATCCACTATGCCGGCACCACCGCCACCACCGCCGATCCGGACAAGGGCGTGGTGGATGCGGACCTGAAGCTGCACGACCTGGACAACGTCTATGTCTGCGACGGCGGCGTCATTCCCGTGCTCCCGGACAAGCACCTGACTCTGACCATCATGGCGCTGGCCCACCGCCTCGCCGGCCATCTGGTGGAGAAGGCGCGCACCGGCGCGACGGTTCAGGGCGAGCGCGCTCTGGCCTGAAGTTTAAGCTGGCACGCTCATACGCCGCGCGGGCTTGGGGCGCGCGGGCTCATCCCTCCGGCACGGCGCCGGCCATGATGGCGCCGGCGAAGCCGTTGATGCGGCCGAAGGCGGCGCGGGAGAGGTCTCCCGCCCGCAGCACCGCCTCGTGGCATTCGCCGGGGTCCTGGTTGATATGCGCCACCAGCGCCGCCGCCAGCTCGCTCTGGCCGATGGCGAGCGTGCGCAGGCCGAGCAGCAGATTGTCGAGATCGGCCCGCGTGAGGGAGATGCGCAGCGGCGCGTCCTCCGGCAGCCCTGTCCAGCGCGCAATGGCCTGAGGCGCGATCTGCGCCGCCTCGCTGACTTCGGTCATGAAAATCCCCGGCTGAAATGATCGGCCGGCCCGAAAAGGGCCGCTTCTTCCAGTCTACACTGCGCGGCTCCGGTCCCGAAGCCGCGCCCGCGTTGACGGGCATCAATGCCCCGCCGCCACCGGACCAATATCAACGTACCGCAAGGCAGCCGTGCTCGCGGCCCGACGGAAAGGCAGGAACGCCATGACGGATATGCTCTCCCCCGCCGCCTATGTGGAACGCCAGCGCCCCGGCCGCTCGAAGATGAAGGCGGCCATCTTCGTCGAGAAGAACCGCATCGTGCTGGATGAAAAGCCCATCCCCGATGTCGGCCCCCTCGACGCGCTCATCCGCATCACCACCACCACCATCTGCGGCACCGACGTGCACATCCTGAAGGGTGAGTATCCGGTGGCGAAGGGCCTCACCATCGGCCACGAGCCGGTGGGCATCATCGAGAAGCTCGGCTCGGCGGTGGAGGGCTTCGAGGAAGGCCAGCGCGTCATCGCCGGTGCCATCACCCCCTCGGGCTATTCCAACGCCTGCCTGTGCGGCCAGTGCTCGCAGGACGGCCCACGCACGAAGCACGGCTTCAAGGCCATGGGCGGCTGGCGCTTCGGCAACACCATCGACGGCGCGCAGGCGGAATATCTCGTGGTGCCCGACGCCATGACCAATTTGTCCCCGGTGCCGGAGGCGCTGTCCGACGAACAGGTCCTGATGTGCCCGGACATCATGTCCACGGGCTTTGCCGGCGCCGAGAGCGGCAAGGTGAAGATCGGCGACACGGTGGCCGTGTTCGCGCAAGGCCCCATCGGCCTGTGCGCGACGGCGGGCGCCAAGCTCATGGGCGCGACGCGCATCATCGCGGTGGATCGCGTCGCCGCGCGGCTGGAAATGTCCCGCGCCATGGGCGCCGACCTGGTGGTGGACTTCTCCAAGGTCGATCCGGTGGAGGAAATCCTGCGCCTCACCGATGGGCGCGGCGTGGATGTGGCCATCGAGGCGCTGGGCCGGCAGGAGACGTTCGAGGCCGCGTTGCGGGTGCTGCGGCCCGGCGGCACGCTCTCTTCGCTCGGCGTCTATTCGGGCGACCTGAAGATCCCGCTCGATGCCTTCGCGGCGGGCCTCGGCGACAATGCCATCATCACCTCGCTCTGCCCGGGCGGGAAGGAGCGCATGCGCCGGCTGATGGACGTGGTCGCCTCCGGCCGGGTAGACGCCCGCGCCCTCGTCACCCACCGCTTCAAGCTGGACGAGATCGAGGCCGCCTACGACCTCTTCGCCAACCAGCGCGACGGCGTCCTCAAGGTGGCCATCACGCCGTAGGGGGGTGTCTTCTCCTCTCGTGGGAGAAACACCAAACCGTCGTCATCGCCCGGCTCGTCCGGGCGATCCACGGATCGGCCGGGGTCAATCTTTCGGCCATTGCTCAGGCGGCGCGGTGGATCCCCCGGACAAGCCGGGGGATGACAGCCCGAGGGCATGAGCAATTGCCGGCCGGGGTGTATAAGAACCGGCCCCTCCGGTTCGGGACTGCGCGCGTGGCGAGGCCCCCCATGACAGCACCTGCGCAACCGCCCCAAAAAACCGCCGGCGACCATGTGGTCGCCGATCAGGGCGCCGTCTTCGCCCTCCTCGCCGATCCCGCGACCCACGGCATTGCGGAGAAGGTCGTCCGCATCGACACCCACGGCGCCGCCCTCTTCCTCGCGGGGCCGTTCGCCTACAAGGTGAAGCGCGCGGTCTATTTCCCCTTCATGGATTTCTCCACGCTGGAGAAGCGCCGCGCCGCCTGCGCCGCCGAGGTGGAGATATCGGGCGCGGGCGCCCCCGGCCTCTATCTCGGCGTGGTGCCCATCGTGCGCACCGCCCATGGCCTCGCGCTCGGCGGCGAGGGCGAGGCGGTGGAGTATGCGGTGAAGATGCGCCGCTTCGACACCGATCTCACCCTCGATCGCATCGCCGAACGCGGCGACCTCACGCCTGAGCTGGTCAAGGCCGTCGCGGCCATGGCGGTCAACGCCCACGCCGCCGCGCCCGAGCGCCGGGGCTTCGACAGCGCCGGCGCGCTCTCCACCTATCTCGAAGACACCATCGCCGAATTTGCCGCCCGGCCGGACCTGTTCCCGGCGGAAGACGTGGCGCGGCTGGCCGAGGTGTCGCGCGCGGCGCTGGCGCGCGTGCGGCCGCTGCTGGCGGCGCGTTCGGAAGCCGGCTTCGTCCGCCGCTGCCATGGCGACATGCACCTGCGCAACATCGTGCTTCTCGATGGCAAACCGGTGCTGTTCGACGCCATCGAGTTCAACGACGAGATCGCCACCTGCGATGTCCTCTACGACCTCGCCTTCCTGCTCATGGACCTGTGGCAGAGGGGCCTGCGCGACGCCGCCAACGCGATCTTCAACCGCTATCTCTGGGCGAGCGATGACGCGCAGCTCGACGGGCTCGCGGCGCTGCCGCTCTTCCTCAGCCTGCGCGCCGGAATCCGGGCGAAGGTGGAGGCGGCGGGGCTGGCGCATCTGGACGGGGAACAGCGGGCGGAGGCGCAGGCGCGGGTCGCCCATTTCTTCCGGCAGACCATCGCCCTCCTCGGCACCCCGCAGCCCGGACCGATTGGGTTCGGCGATGGGACAGTGGAGGCGGCTGCCCCCTCCCGGCCCACGCTCTGGGCGGTGGGCGGACTGTCCGGCAGCGGCAAGAGCACATGGGCGGCCAAGATGGCCCCCGGGCTCGGCACGCGGGCGCCGGGTGCGGTCGTGCTGCGATCGGATATCGAGCGCAAGCGCCTCTTCAACGTGGCGGAAACGGAAAAGCTGCCCCCGGAAGCCTATGCGGCCGAGGTGAGCCCGCGCGTCTATGAGCGGCTGCGGAGACTGGCGCGCCGCGTCCTCGCCAGCGACTACACGGTGATCGTGGATGCCGTGCATGCCCGCCCCGAGGAGCGCGACGCCATCGAAAGCGTCGCTCGGGAGGCCGGCGTGCCGTTCTCCGGCCTCTGGCTCGACGTGCCGGCGGAAGAACTCGTCCGGCGGGTGGAGGCGCGCACGGGCGATGCGTCAGACGCGGACGCGGCCGTGGTGCGCCACCAGCTCGGCTACGACCTCGGCGTCATCCGCTGGACGCGCAGCACGCGCGCCCTCAGCACTTCCCCCTAGCCCCCCTAGCACTTGCCCTGCGTCTCCGGCTTCGGATTGACGCCCGAGACCGTGTCCGGCTGGCGGGTGGGCGAGGCCGGCGTACCCGCTTGGGGCGTGAGGCCAGTGTGGGAGCCGCCGGTGCCGCCGGTCCAGCCCGTGGACCCCTCGCTGCCCGGCTTGGTGCCGGAATCGGCACCGCGCGCGGGGGGCGTCGCGGCGGTGTGGGGCGGCTCCTCACAGGCGCCGGTCTGCGCCGCAGGCGCGGCTGTCTGGGCGGAGGCCGGCGCAGGCACGCCGGACGCGAGAAGAAACATGATGCCGCCGACGATGGCGGTTGCGCAGATGCGGGCCACGTTGGGCGAAGGCAGCACCACGGGAGACGGGCGCCAGGGCGCCGTCGAATAGATGTTCAAGGCGTCGGTGAAGGGCATGTCCGTTCTCCTTTCGTCGGGAGAACGACTTGCCACGCCGCATGGTTCCTTGATTCCTGCGCCGGCGTCCCGCCAGAGCCCCCGCTTGTCGCCTCAGCCGGCGATGCGCACCCGCCCCGGCCCGGCCTCCACGCGGCCGATGCGTACCGCCGCCGGATAGCCCGCCGCGCGGATTTCAGCCAGCAGACGGTCGGCCTCCTCGGGCGCACAGGCGACGAGCAGTCCGCCGGAGGTCTGGGGGTCGGTGAAGAGGTGGCGCTGCCAGTCGGGCGTGCCTTCGGGCAGATCCACCTCGGCGCCGTAGCTCGCCCAGTTGCGGTGCGAGGCGCCGGTGACGAAGCCCTGCTGCACCAGCGTTTCCGCGTCCGAAAGCCAGGGCAGCGCGGCGCGCTCGATGACCAGCGTCGCGCCCGAGCCGCGCGCCATCTCCAGCCCGTGGCCGAGGATGCCGAAGCCAGTCACGTCGGTGATGGCGCTCACCGCCGCCTCCTTGCCGAGCGCCGCGCCCACGCGGTTCAGCTTGGTCACGGAGGCGATCATCTCGTCATAGGCGGCGGGGGAGAGCGCATCCTTCTTGAAGGCGGCGGAATAGACGCCGACGCCCAGCGCCTTGGTGAGGATCAGCGCATCCCCCGCCCGCGCCGTGGAATTGCGGCGCAGCCGCGCCTTGGGCGCCCGGCCGATGACGGCGAGGCCATAGACCGGCTCCGGGCAATCGATGGAATGGCCGCCCGCCACCGGAATGCCCGCCTCGGCGCAGATGGCCTGCCCACCGGCGAGGATGGCGCGCACGGTCGCGGTGTCGATCTTGCCCAAAGGCATGCCGAGGATGGCGAGGGCCATCAGCGGCTCGCCGCCCATGGCGTAGACATCCGAAATGGCGTTGGTCGCGGCGATGCGGCCGAAATGGTCGGGGTCGTCCACCATGGGCATAAAGAAGTCCGTGGTGGCGATGATGGCGGTCTCGCCGTCGAGATCGTAGGCGGCCGCGTCGTCCCCCGTCTCGGTGCCCACCAGCAGCCGCTCGAACGGCCCGCCGCTCGCCTGCCCCGCCAGCAGCTCCTGCAGCACCGAGGGCGCGAGCTTGCAACCGCAGCCGCCGCCATGGGCGAGGCTGGTGAGGCGGACGGGCGGGTTGGGCACATCGAGCATGGCGCGGGTTCCATGAAGGGAGCAGCCGCGCGGCCGATCACGCCGCGCAGGAACATGTTTGGAAAGAATGTCCTCGCCGGGCGACGCTGAGCGCCACCACGGCGAGGATCACGCCCTGACCGGCGTCTGGATCACACCGCGATTTCAGCGGCGCGAATGGTATATTTGAAATTGTCCGGATCGAGGCAGTCGAGCAGGCCGCCGGCGCTGACCGCCTGCGGATACATCAGAAAGCCGAGGTGCGGCCCGTCGAAACCGGGCAGCGCCACGTCGTGCGCCGTGTTGTAGGCGAACCAGTTGCCCTCCCACGAACCGAACAGCGCCTTGCGCGCGGCGACCACCTTGGGGTCGTCGAGCGCGAGCTTGCCCGGGGGCTCCTCCAGCACCACCTTGCGCACGTCGGCGGGGTCCATCGGGGTCCAGCCGAACTCGGAGAGGAACACCTCGGCCCGGCAGTGCTGCGCCTTGGTGACGATCTCGGAATTGGCGCCGAGGCTCTTGTAGCCGAAGCGCGAGGGCACCACGCGCAGGCCGTAGACATCGCGCGCCGCAATGCCCTGCGCCCGCACGAGGCCGACGAACAAGGCGTTGAGGTCGGCGCACTTGCCGCCGAGATCGCCGCTCTTCAGCAGCGCCGCGATATCGCCGATGCCGCAGCCACGGGTCGCGGCGTTGCGATAGGTGTTCTCGACGATCCACTCGAAGATGGCGTGGACCTTCTCCAGCTCGGACGCCTTGCCGGCGATGATCTTGTCGGAGGTCGCCTTCACGATGCCGTCCGTGGGGATGAGGTCGGTGGCGGCGGTGTTGCGGCGGCGCTCCTCGGCGGTGAGCGGGGCGGGGTTGCCGGGCTTGGTCAGGTCCACGGCGAAATCGCGGCTGGTGGCGCGGCTGACCAGCTCCACCTTCGGCGCGGGCTCGCCCTCGGCCCAGGCGAGGTGCAGCATGTCGGCACCGGAGCGGGCGTCGCGCACCATCTTCGCGGTCTTGGCGTTGGTGGTCCAGGTGTTCTCGCCGGGCTTGAACCAGTCCGGATTGCTGAAGGAGGCCACCGGCAGCCAGGCTTGCACGGTGCCGGCAGGCTTCAGGATCTCGACCGTGGTGGTGATCTGGAAGCTGCGCCAGTTGCCCACCGTGGGGGCGAACACGCGCGCCGCGGGGGCCGTCTGCGCGGCGGCCTGCGCGAAGGCGGCGCGGGGCAGCAGTGCCGCGGCACCGGCGGAGACGCCTGCGAGGGCGCCGGCTTTCAGAAAGTCGCGACGGGTGGTCATCGGGTCTGTTCTCCCTGGGCTTCTTTTGGTTGGTTTTTTTGCGGGGGCGGCGCCGCGACGCGGATCGCGGCGCGGGTTTCAGGATCGGCCCAGTCCACCTCACCCTCGCGGGCGAGAACGAGACGGCCCGAGATCACCACGAAGCTCGCCGGCAGCAGGCTGACGCCCCACCCCCGCGCCGCCGCGCGGTTCTGGTCGAGGAGAACCGGTCCGGGCGTGGCGCCGGCCGTCCCTTCGGCGAAGAAGCGGCGGATGCGGTCGGCGGGCTCGGCCACATCCACCAGCAGCACCCGGACGCCGCTCAAGCGGACGAAATCGGCGAGGGCCGGAAGCTCGGTGCGGCAGGGCGCGCACCAGGTGGCGAAGAAGTGGACGATGGTCGGAGGATCGCCCGCGGCAAGAGTCACCGGCGCGCCGTCGAGGGCGCCGAGCGAGAGTGCGGGGGCGAGCGGGTGGCCTTCGACGGTCGCGAGAAGGCCCGGCGCAGCGCGCTCCGCCTCCGCGAGGACGGGCGCGGCGAGGACGGGTCCAGCCGCGAGCAGGAGGGCGAGCGCCACCGCGCCCGGCACGTCGCGCACAGGCAGAGACCCGACCGTCCCTAGACGCGCGGATACGCTCCCGCGGCCCCGCCAGCGACGCTGCGGCCCAGGATATGTTGTATCCGGCTGGATAGAGTGTGCGCCCCGACCCGCGGGAGCCAAACCGACCTTCACGCGGGCACTCTGCGTCAGGGTTGCAAGCGCGGTCAACGCTCCTTTCCGTGATGTCGGCCATGCTTCGGCAGCGCACAATCAGGCCGCGCCGCAAAACCACCTTCCGTTGCGTCACTAGAGGCAGCCGGCAACCGCCGGCGTGCCGCATCGCAACATGCGACAAGAAGGCGATTTTCGTTCAAACACGCGGAGTTGCGCCGACCCAAATTGACATCATTCCAGTTCCAAAATACCGTCCGCTCACGCTGGGTGATCCAGCTCCCGGAGCGGCCCCGTGGCCGTCCGAAACCGTCCCCGGTCGGGGCACGAAAGGTCGGAGGCTTCCTTCGATGAACATGGAGCTCTCGCGGCGCCAGTTTTTGAAAACGGCGGGCGCGGGCGTGGCGGGAACAACGCTGGGCGCGTTGGGATTCGGTCCCATCGAGGAGGCCCTGGCCTCCACCATCAAGCCGTTCCGCCTCGTCAACACCACCGAGGTGCGCAACACCTGCACCTACTGCTCGGTGGCCTGCGGCATCCTCATCTTCTCCAAGGGCAATCTCGCCAAGGGCGAGAAGGCGGACATCACCCATATCGAGGGTGACACCGACCACCCCACCAATCGCGGCACGCTCTGCCCGAAGGGCGCGGCCCTGCTGGACATCGTGAAGTCCGAACAGCGCCTCAAGCAGCCCATGATCCGGCGCGCGGGCTCCGACAAGTTCGAGAAGATTTCCTGGGACGAGGCGCTCGACAAGATCGCCAAGGCCATGAAGGCGGACCGCGACGCCAACTTCATCGCCAAGAACCAGGACGGCGTGACGGTGAACCGCTGGCTCACCACCGGCTTCCTCGCCGCCTCCGCCACCACCAACGAAACCGCGTTCGCCACCTACAAGGTGGTGCGCTCAACCGGAATTCTGACTTTCGACAATCAGGCGCGCGTCTGACACGGCCCCACGGTGTCCAGTTTGGGCCCAACTTTTGGCCGTGGCGCGATGACCAATTCGTGGACCGATATCAAGAACACGGATCTGGTCGTCATCATGGGCGGCAATGCCGCTGAAGCACACCCGTGTGGATTCAAGTGGGTCACGGAGGCGAAGGCCACCCGTGGCGCCAAGCTCGTTGTCGTGGACCCGCGCTTCACGCGCTCGGCCGCGGTGGCGGACTATTACGCCCCGATCCGGCAAGGCACCGACATCGCCTTCCTGCTGGGCGTCATCAACTACCTGATCCAGAACGACAAGATTCAGTGGGACTATGTGAAGGCGTTCACCAACGTCGGCTACATCGTCAAGGAAGGCTTCGGGTACCAGGACGGCCTGTTCACGGGCTATGACGAGATGAAGCGGGACTACAACCGCTCCTCCTGGGATTACGAGATCGGCCCCGACGGCTATGCGGTCGTGGACGCGACCCTCCAGCATCCCCGCTGCGTCTTCAATCTTCTGAAGCAGCACGTCTCCGTCTACACGCCGGAGATGGTCGAGCGCATCACGGGCACGCCCAAGGACAAGTTCCTGAAGGTGGCGTCCATGATGGCGGAGTGTTCGTCGCCCACCAAGACGATGACCTCCATGTACGCGCTCGGCTGGACCCAGCATTCCAAGGGCTCGCAGAACATCCGCTGCATGGCGATGGTTCAGCTGCTCCTGGGCAATATCGGCGTGCGCGGCGGCGGCATGAACGCCCTGCGCGGGCATTCCAACATCCAGGGCCTCACCGACATCGGCCTGATGTCCAACCTGATCCCGGGCTATCTCACGATCCCGACGGAGAAGGAGCCGGACTTCAACGCCTACATGTCGACGCGCGGTTTCAAGCCGTTGCGTCCCAATCAGATGAGCTACTGGCAGAACTACAAGAAGTTCTTCGTGTCGTTCCAGAAGGCCATGTGGGGTGCGTCGGCGACGGCGGACAACAACTGGGCCTACGACTACCTGCCGAAGCTCGACGTGCCGTCTTACGACATCCTGCGCGCGTTCGAGCTGATGAAGCAGGGGAAGATGAACATCTACTTCTGCCAGGGCTTCAACCCGCTGCAGGCCTTCCCCAACAAGGCCAAGCTCGCGGAGGCGCTCGGCAAGCTCAAGCTCCTCGTGATCATGGATCCGCTGGAGACCGAGACCGCGCGCTTCTGGGAGAACCACGGCGTCTACAACCAGGCCGATCCGTCGAAGATCCAGACGGAAGTCATCCAGCTGCCCACCACCTGCTTCGCCGAGGACAACGGCTCGCTGGTGAATTCGGGCCGCTGGCTGCAATGGCACTGGGCCGCCGGCACCCCTCCGGGAGAGGCGAAGACGGACATCTACATCATGGCGCAGCTCCATCTGCGCCTGAAGGAGATGTACAAGAAGGACGGCGGCGCGTTCCCCGATCCGATCGTCAACCTCACCTGGAACTACAAGGACCCGCACGAGCCCTCGCCCGACGAGCTTGCGAAAGAGCTCAACGGCTACGTGGTCTCGGACGTGCTCGACCCCAACGACCCCACCAAGAAGGTCCTTGAGGCGGGCAAGCAGGTGCCGACATTCGGCGTGCTGCGCGACGACGGCTCCACCGCGGCGGGCTGCTGGATCTATTCCGGCTGCTACACCGAGGCGGGCAACATGATGGCGCGGCGGGACAATTCCGATCCCGACGACACCGGCGCGTATCTGAAGTGGTCGTTCGCCTGGCCGGCGAACCGCCGCATCATCTACAACCGCGCGTCGTGCAACATCGACGGCAAGCCGTGGGACGACACCCGCAAGCTGATCTGGTGGGACGGGGCCAAGTGGACGGGCTACGACGTGCCCGACATCGCCCCCACCGCCAAACCGCAGGATGTCGGCCCCTTCATCATGAACCCGGAAGGCGTCTCGCGCCTGTTCACGCGGGGCATGATGCGGGACGGACCGTTCCCGGTGCATTACGAGCCATTCGAGAGCCCGGTCGCCAACCTGATCGCCCCCAAGGTGCGGGGCAATCCGGTGGCGCGCGTGTTCAAGGACGACTTCGCCCAGTTCGCGGACGTGGCGTCGAAGGAGTTCCCCTATGCGGCGACCTCCTACCGGCTCACCGAGCACTTCCATTACTGGACGAAGAACAACCACGTGAATTCGGTGCTCCAGCCCGAGTTCTTCGTGGAAATCTCCGAGCAACTGGCGAAGGAGAAGTCGATCCAGAACGCCGGCTGGGTCCGCGTGTGGTCGAAGCGGGGCTCGGTCTTCGCCAAGGCCTACGTGACCAAGCGCATCCGTCCGCTGATGGTGGACGGCAAGCCCGTGCACATCGTCGGCATCCCCATCCACTGGGGCTTCGTCGGTGCCGCCAAGAAGGGCTTCCCGGCCAACGTGCTGACCCCCTTCGTGGGTGACGCGAACATCGAGACGCCGGAGTTCAAGGCGTTCCTGGTCAACATCGAGCCCTCCACCGGGCCGGTGGCGTAAGGAAAAGGAGAACCAGCATGTTTCCTCCGATTCCGAACCCCACCACCGCCCCCGTGGCGCCCAAGCTGAGCGATGCGGACCTCGTCCGCCGCTCGGCCTCCGGTTCCCCCTCGCAGGTCGAGTTCAAGGAGCCGGTGGCCAAGCTCATCGACGTGTCGAAGTGCATCGGCTGCAAGGCCTGCCAGGCGGCGTGCCTCGAATGGAACGAGCTCCATGAGGAGATCGGCACCTTCAACGGCACCTACACCAACCCGCCGGACCTGACGCCCGCCTCGCTCACGCTCATGCGCTTCACCGAGTGGGTGAACCCCGAGACCGACAATCTCGAATGGCTCATCCGCAAGGACGGCTGCATGCATTGCGCCGATCCGGGCTGCCTGAAGGCCTGCCCGGCGCCCGGCGCCATCGTGCAGTATTCCAACGGCATCGTGGACTTCGACCACGCCAAGTGCATCGGCTGCGGCTATTGCGTGAAGGGCTGCCCCTTCAACATCCCGCGCATCTCGCAGGTCGATCACAAGGCCTACAAGTGCACTTTGTGCTCGGACCGCGTGGCGGTCGGCCAGGGTCCCGCCTGCCAGAAGGCGTGCCCCACCCAGGCCATCGTCTTCGGCACCAAGACGCAGATGAAGCAGTGGGCCGAGGGCCGCATCAAGGATCTGAAGTCTCGCGGCTACAAGAATGCGGGCCTGTATGATCCGCCCGGCGTGGGCGGCACGCACGTGATGTACGTGCTGCAGCACGCCGACAAGCCCTCGATCTATGCGGGCCTGCCGGACAATCCGCGCATCAGCCCCATCGTCGAGGCGTGGAAGGGCGTGACCAAATATGTGGGCCTCGGCGTCATGGGCTTCGCCGCCCTCGCCGGCGCGCTGCATTACCTCGTCAACGGCGCCAACAAGGTGTCGCCGGAAGACGAGGCGAACGCCGAGAAGCTGACGGCTGAAAAGCTGTCGTCCGGAGGCCGCTCATGAGCGCACCCTACGATCTGGAGACAGGCGACGCGGTTCATCCGGGTCGCCCGGTGCAGGTGGACCGCTACACGGTGGGCGCCCGCATCAACCACTGGGTGACGGCCATCAGCCTGATCCTGCTGGCGATTTCGGGCCTCGCCCTGTTCCACCCCAGCCTCTATTTCCTCACCGGCCTGTTCGGCGGCGGGCAGCTGACGCGCACCATCCATCCCTGGATCGGCGTGGTGCTCTTCTTCTCCTTCGCCGGCATGTTCCTGCGCTTCTGGAAGGCCAACCTCTGGAAGAGCGAGGACGGCACCTGGATGCGCCGCCTGCGCGACGTCATCGCCGGCCATGAGGAGAAGCTGCCCGAACTCGGCAAGTACAATGCCGGGCAGAAGCTGGTGTTCTGGGGCATGAGCCTGCTCATCATGGTGCTCATCACCTCGGGCGTGGTGATCTGGCAGGCCTATTTCGCCACCTACACCACCATCGAGCAGCAGCGCATCGCGCTTCTGGTGCATGCGCTGGCGGCGGTGGCGATCATCTGCGTGTGGATCGTCCACGTCTACGCGGCCATCTGGGTCAAGGGCACCATCAGCGCCATGACCAAGGGGCAGGTGACGGGCGGCTGGGCATGGCGGCACCACCGGAAGTGGTTCCGCGAGCTGGTCAGCTCCCGCAAGTCGGGCACCCGCGGGACTCCCGCGGAATAGCGCTTACCCCTATAATGGCCTCCCGGCCGCCGCGAGCGACCGGGGGGTTCTTGTCCGGTGCACGTGACCCGTGAGGTTCGTGAGGTCATCATGTCGCGTACCTTCGGCCCCGCGTCGGCACCCATTCCCGATCCCTCCGTGCTGGAGGGTGTGACGGCCCCGACCTTCGCGTATCTGCCGGACCCCTCGACCCTGTTCGCGCGGCGCGCGGCCCGGTTCCGGCATCTGGCGCACAGCCATCCCCTTGCGCCCTACCTCACCTTTCTCGCCGGGCTCTGCGAGGCGCAGCACGCCGCCATCGCCGCGACGCCCGCGCCCGAGCCGGTGGACGCCGCCCAGGTCGAGCGCGCCCGCGCCAACGAGATGCCGCCCCTCGACCGCAGCCATTTCACCAGCGATGCCGCCTTCGACACCCTGTTCGAGCGGGCGCTGGCGGAAGCGACCAAGATCGAGCAGCCCGAAGCCGCCCGCACCGCGCTGGAGCGGGTGCGCATGGCGTCCGACGTGGCACGCGGCGAGATGATCCGCAACGTGCTCGCCTCCTCCATTCCCGAGGAAGCTTTGGCCGAGCATCTCTATGTGGCGGCGGCGCTGGAAGCCCATTTCGCCCGCCTCGCGTCCCAGCTCGACGCCTCCCGCCTCGTGCCGGTGGGCGACGGCGTGTGCCCCACCTGCGGCGGGCCGCCGGTGGGCAGCCTCATCGTCAACTGGCCCACCTCCCACGGCGCCCGCTATTGCGCCTGCGCCCTGTGCGGCACGCTCTGGAACTTCGTGCGGGTGCGCTGCACCGCCTGCGGCTCCACCGCCGGCATCGGCTATCAGGAGCTGGAGGGCGGCAACGGCGCGGTGAAGGCCGAGACCTGCGACACCTGCCACGCTTATTCCAAGGTGTTCTACCTCGCCCAGGACGACGGGCTCGATCCGGTGGCCGACGACGTGGCGAGCCTTGGCCTCGACATCAAGCAGAAGGAAGGCCCCTACCGGCGCGCCGCCTTCAATCCCTTCCTCCTCGGCTATTGAGGGCGGCATGATGGCGAACGCACCAGCCGCCGTGGCCCTCTCCCCCGCTCCGCCCTTGCGCCTGCTCCCCTCCGTGGATCAGGTCCTGAAGGCCGAAGCCGCCCGCGCCGCCGTGGAGCGCCATGGCCGGCAGGCGGCGACGCAGGCGGTGCGCGATGCCCTCGACGAGCGCCGTGCTGCGCTCAAAGCCGGTGCCGGCGCCCCCGCGACGCCCGAAGAGATCGCCGCCGCCGCCCTCGCCCGCCTCGATGCCGCCGCCGCGCCCAGCCTGAAGCCGGTGTTCAACCTCACCGGCACGGTGCTGCACACCAATCTCGGCCGCGCCATCTTCGCCGAGGAGGCGATCGAGGCCGCCACCCGCGCCATGCGCAACGCCGTGTCGCTGGAATACGACCTCGACGGCGGCCGCCGCGGCGAGCGCGACGACCATGTGCGCGGCCTCATCTGCGAACTGACCGGCGCCGAGGATGCGACGCTGGTCAACAACAACGCCGCCGCCGTCCTCATCGTGCTGAACACCCTGTCGCCGGGAAAGCCGGCGCTGGTCTCGCGCGGCGAGCTGATCGAGATCGGCGGCGCCTTCCGCATGCCGGAGATCATGCGCCGCGCCGGGGCCGAGCTGGCGGAGGTGGGCACCACCAACCGCACCCACCCGCGCGACTATCGCGACGCCATCGCCCCCGAGACCGGGGTGATCCTCAAGGTCCACACCTCCAATTACCGCATCGAGGGCTTCACCGCCGAGGTGCCGCCCCGCGACCTGGCCGAGATCGCCCGCGCCGGCGGTGTGCCTTTGGTCAACGACCTCGGTTCGGGCACGCTGGCCGACCTCTCCCGCTACGGCCTCGTGCATGAGCCCACCGTGCGGGAGGCGCTGGCCGAGGGGGCGGACATCGTGACCTTCTCCGGCGACAAGCTGCTCGGCGGGCCGCAGGCCGGCTTCATCGTCGGGCGGCGCGATCTCATCGCCCGCATCAACAAGAATCCCATGAAAAGGGCGCTGCGCGTGGACAAGGTGCGCCTTGCCGCCATCGAGGCGACGCTGCGGCTCTACCGCGACCCGGACCGCCTCGCGTCCCGCCTTCCCACACTTCGCTACCTCACCCGCACGCGCGAGGACCTGGCCGCCCAGGCGGCCCGACTGGCGCCGCATCTTCAGCGCATCCTCGGCGAACGCTTCACCGTGGAGGCCGCGCCGTGCCGCAGCCAGATTGGCTCCGGCGCGCTGCCGCTGGAGACGCTGGAGGGCGTCGGCCTCGCCATCCGCGCCCGCGACGGCAGCGGCGGGGCCATCGGCCGGCTGGCCGACGCCATGCGACGGTTGCCGGTTCCGGTCATCGGACGGATTGACGATCAGGCGCTGGTGCTGGATGTGAGATGCCTTGAGGACGAAGCGGCGCTTGTCGCGTCCGTGACCGCTTTGGAGGGGGCACATGAGCTGGCTTGACCGACTGAAGGGCAAGGGTGGGGGACCGGACGACCCGGATACGCCGACCGATGCGCCCCAGGATCGCTCTGTTCAGGATCGCGCACAGCCCCGGCCCCCGCACGTCCATCCGCCCATGCCCCGCCTGCAGCGCGCCACCGAGCGCCGCCCGGTGAGCGAGGCCGAGGTGGATCTCGACGCGCTGCTCGGCGACATCGCCAGCGGCCTTGCCCCCACGCGCCCCGCCGCGCCCGAGGAGCGTCCCGTCGCCCCTGCGCCGCGCCGGCCCCGCCTTGAAGATCGGATGCGGGGGGACAACCCCTTCGCCCCCGTCTCCGAGCCGGAGCCGGTCGCTCACGAGCCGCACGCTCATGAGCCGCACCCGCGCGAGCCGGAAGCCCCCGCGGTGGAGCTGAATTTCGAGGAGATCGTGTTCGCGCGCGCGCCCAGCACGTCGGACGCGCCGGCGGCGCCCCCCGTCGAGGCCCCCGCGTCCGAACCCGCGCCGCACGTGGCGGCGCCCGAGGTCGCGGTGCCCGATTTCGTCGAGACCTACACCGCCGAGGCGAGCTATGCCGAGGTCTCCTACACCGAGCCCGCCTTTACGGAAGAGGCTGCGCCGGAAGAGCCGGTCGCCGACCCCCGCTCCCCCGAGGAGCTGATGGCCGAGGCGCTGGCGGCGGCCACCGCCGGCCAGTACGAGGCCGCGCTCAACATCTGGGAGCCGCTGGCCCGCGCCGGAAATGCCCGCGCCCAGAACAATATCGGTGCCTGCTTCGTGGACGGCCTCGGCGTCGACCAGGACCTCGACCTCGCCCGCCGCTGGCTGGAACTGGCCGCCGAGGGTGGTGATCCGGTGGGCCGGCGCAACCTCGCGACCCTCTATTTCAAGGGCCAGGGCGTGGCGCAGGACTATGCCCGCGCCGCCGAGCTGTACCGCGCGGCGGCCGAGGACGGCGACGCCCCCGCGCAGGACATGCTGAGCTGGATGTTGCTGGAGGGCGAGGTGATGTCCGCCGACGCCACCGAGGCCCGCCGCTGGGCGCTGGCCGCGGCCGAGCAGGGCGTGGCCTCCTCCATGACGCGCCTCGGCATGATCGCCCACAACGCGCTGGACACGGATCGCGACCCGGTGGAAGCCGCGCGCTGGTGGCGCAAGGGGGCCGAGGCAGGCGACGCGGACGGGCAGGCCATGCTCGGTGCTGCCTACCATCTCGGTGCCGGCGTGCCCCATGACAAGATCGCCGCCTTCGCCTGGCTGCTGCGCGCCCGCGCAGGCCACAGCGCCCTCGCCGACCGCTTCTTCGAGGCGGTGAGCGCCACGCTGAGCCCGGAAGAAACCGCCGCCGCCCAACGCCGCGCCGCCATTCCGCTGGGGGAGCTTCCCTAAGGCATTTCCCTGGATCGCGTCATCGCGGAAATGCCTTAGCTTTTCGCGTTGGCGCGTTTTCTTCACGCGAACCGGTATCCACTTCGCTCGAAAGCGCTCATGTGATCATCGGCACGGCCGGACATATCGACCATGGCAAGACCACGCTGGTGCGTGCGCTCACCGGTGTCGATACCGACCGTCTGAAGGAAGAGAAGGCCCGCGGCATCTCCATCGACCTCGGCTTCGCCTATCTCCCGGTGGGGGAAGACGTGCTGGGGTTCGTGGATGTGCCCGGGCACGAGAAGTTCGTGCACACCATGCTCTCTGGCGCGGGGGGCATCGATTTCGCGCTGCTGGTGGTGGCCGCCGACGATGGCGTGATGCCGCAGACCCGCGAGCATCTCGCCATCCTGGACCTGCTGGGCATCGACAAGGGCGTGGTCGCCCTCACCAAGGCCGACCTTGCCGACGCCGACCGCCTCGCGGCGGTGGAAGCCGAAATCACCGCCCTCCTCGCCCCCACCGGCTTGGCCGGCGCGCCCATCCTGCCCGTGGCGGCGGCGCGGGGCGACGGGGTGGATGCGCTGCGCGAGATGCTGGTGGACGCTGCGCGGACCCTGGGCCGGCGGGCGGGCGGCGGGCGCTTCCGCCTCGCCGTGGACCGCAGCTTCACCCTGTCCGGCGCCGGAACGGTGGTGACGGGCACGGTGCTGTCCGGCGCGGTGAAGGTGGGCGACCGGGTGACGGTGAGCCCCTCCGGCCTTTCCGCCCGCGTCCGCTCCATCCGCGCGCAGGATCGGGTCTCCGAGACCGGCGTCGCCGGCGACCGCTGCGGCATCAACCTCGCCGGCGAGGCCATCTCCAAGGACGCCATTTCCCGCGGCGACGTGGTGCTGGACCCCGCCCTGCACGCCCCCGCCGACCATATCGACGCCGAGCTGAAGGTACTCGCCAGCGAGCCCCGCCCCATCGCCCAGTGGCTGCCGGTGCGCCTGCACCATGCCGCGCGGGAGGTGGGGGCGCGCCTCGTGCTGCTCGGCGATGCCATCCCCCCCGGCGGCACCGGCAAGGTGCAGCTGGTGCTGGAGGCGCCCATCGCGGCGGCGGCGGGCGACCGCTTCGTCATCCGCGACACCTCGGCCCAGCGCACCATCGGCGGCGGCCGCTTCCTCGATCTGCGCGGCCCGCGCCGCAAGCGCCGCACGCCCGAGCGCATCGCCCAGCTCGATGCGCTGGCGCACCGCGACCCGGCCGAGGCTTTGGCCGCGCTCCTCGCCGTGCCGCCGCATTTCGTGGACCTCGATGCCTTCGCCCGCGACCGGGCGCTCTCGCTTGAGGAAATGGAGGCGCTGGCGCAGCGGCTCGATCTCGCCCGCCTCGCCGCAGGCCCCACCACGCTGGCGCTGACGCAGGCGACGCTTGCCACCTTCTCGGCCAGCGTGATGGCCGCGCTCGACGCTTTCCATGCGGAGAACCCGGACCTGCCCGGCCTCGGCCGCGAGCGGCTGCGCATGATGCTGGAGCCGCGCCTGCCGGCCGCCGCCTTCCTCGCCGCGCTCGCCGCCTTGCCGGCCGGCACCATCCGGCAGGAGGGCGCCTGGGTGCGCCGGGCCGACTTCTCGGTGAAGCTCGCCGCCGCCGACGAAGCGCTGTGGGCGCGCATCAGGCCGCTGCTCACGGGCGAGGAGCGCTTCCGCCCGCCCCGCGTGCGCGACATGGCCGGCCTCCTCGCCGTGCCCGAGCCGGAGGTGCGACGGCTCATGAAGCTGCTCGGCCGCATGGGCCGGGTGGACGAGGTGGCCCACGACCACTTCTTCCTGCGCCCGGTGGTGTCGGAGATGGTGGAGATCATCACCCGCCTCTCCGGCGAACGCATGAAGGACGAGTTCACCGCCGCCGCCTTCCGCGACGAGGTCGCCAACGGGCGCAAGGTGGCGATCCAGATCCTCGAATTCTTCGACCGCCACGGCCTCACCTTGCGTCGCGGCGATCTGAGGCGCATCAATCCGTTCCGGCTGGACCTGTTCGCCGGAGCGGCGGACGATGCGCCGGAGACGGCCGCGGCGGTGCCGTCGCGGGGAAGAGAAGCGTCCCTGGTGGGGCGTCCGGACTTCAAATCCGGGAGGGGCCGCGAGCCGGTCCTTGGTGGGTTCGACTCCCACTCTCTTCCGCCAAATACTATTGCGCCAAATCCTCTTGCGCCAAATTCCACTGCGCCAAATCCGAAGCCCCCCGCGCCCGAGGCGCGCCCCCGCAGCTACGGGAAGGGACGATGAGCCCCGAGACCGACCTCCCCGCCCCGGCCCCCGAGGCCGCGCCCGATCCGGCCGCGGCGGCCCGCATCGAAGCCCGCGCCGTTCTGCTGGCGCGCCTCGACGCGGCGAAGGTCGCGGCCGATGTGGCGGAGACGGCCTATCGCGCCGAGGCCGCCCGCCGCACCGAGGAGTTGGCGCGGGAGCGCGCCCATGCCTGGCGCCGGGCCGATCTGATGCGGTCGCTGGCCGCCGTACTCGACGGCATCGCGGACGCGGAGATGGCGGTTGCCGCCGGGCAGGCGCTGCTGCGCGCCAGGCTCGGCTGGTCCGACGACAGCGAGGCCCGCGCCGAGGTGCTCGCGCGCTTCGCCCCGGTCGCCGTGGCGCTGTTCGAGATGGAGAGCGAGGCGGCGCCCGAGGCCGCCCTCGCCGCCCTCGCGGCGTTCGAGGACTGGTATGCCACGACGCGGCAGAGCGCCTTCTGGTACCTGTTCGAGCACTATCTTCCCGACACGCCCCTCGTGGATTTCTGACCTCCCATGGCCACCGATTTCGACGACTGGCTCGCCGCCACCTTCGCCGACCATGGCGGCTTCACCGCGCTGGTGGTGCTGGTGCGCATCGCCGAGCCGGAGGTGAAGCCGCTCGCCTCCACCTTCCTCAACATCATCGGCGACGAGGTGGACTGGGCCGGCATGATCGCCCTGTTCGCCGGCTCCCGGCAGGCCTGGGACGGCGCCGCCTTCTTCGCGCAGGTGGAGGACACGGGTCCCCTGGAAAACGCCGAGGCGCGCGGCCGCCTGCGCGCGCTGGAGCAGCGCATCCGCGAGAACCGGCTGGTGCTGAACGAAGGCGATTTCTTCGACACCCTCGGCCGCCGGCTGAAGGTGGAGGAGATCGCGTCGCACTGAGGGGGTGGACGCGGCGGCGGTCATGGCCCGCCCTTTGGCGCTCGCCCTGCCGGCCCTCGACGGGTCACGAACCGCCGTCATGGCCGGGCTTGTCCCGGCCATCCACGTGGACCGGCCGGGTATCCGTCGTCGGCCATCGTCCCGTCGGCCTGACGTGGATGCCCGGCACAAGGCCGGGCATGACGACCGCTTGACTCGCTCCCCCGCCCCTACTCGATGGGGAAATCGAAATAGGTATCCGGGAAAGGCTCGTCCTTCAGGGTGAAGTGCCACCATTCCTTGTCGAACGGCTTGAAGCCGTTCTGCGCCATGAGGCCCGCGAGCAGCCGGCGGTTGGCGCGCTGGGCGGCGGTGGCGGTGGGGGAATCGGGCCAGGAGCGCGGGCTGAACAGGTCGAAGGGCGTGCCCATGTCGAGATCGCGCCGCGTCGAGAGATCGAACAGCGTCAGGTCCAGCGTCGAGCCGCGCGAATGGCCGGAGCGGGCGGCGATGTAGCCCTCCGCGAACAGGTCCTTCTTGGCGACATCGGGATAATAGGTGGGCTTGGTCTTCTCGTCGGCGAGGTCGCTGGCCCAGCGGGCGAAATGGGCGACGGCGCGGGCCGGGCGGTAGCAATCGAAGATGCGCAAGCCGAGGCCCTTCTTCCTCGCATCCGCCGCCACCTGCGCCAGCGCCTCGGCGGCCGGGCGGGTGAGGAAGCAGCGGGCGGCGCCATAGCCGTCCACCCGCGTGCCGACGAAATTGTCGGTGGAGAAATAGCGCACGTCGAACACCGCGTCCGGCACCACGCCCGACACGTCCACGAACAGGTCCGGCCGATCGGTCCGCGCATCCGCGGCGAGCGGCAGGCCGGCAATGGTGAGGGTGAGTGTGAGGGCTTGGGCGGCGGGCTTCACCAGTCGATCCATCAGGGCTCTGAGCATGTCGCGTTCGCGTCGGGTGGTGAGGCCCAAGCATAGGCCCCGCCGCGGATACCCGCCAGAGCGGGCCTCACGCCATGCGCGCGGGCGGCTCCGGCAGATCGACGGGATCGCGCAGCGGCGGTGGCTCCGGGTCAGGATCACGGCGCGGCTCGCGGGAGGGGTCGCCCTCGGGGAGCGGGGGCAGGTCCGGACCGGGCTCGGGAAAATCCGGCGGGTCCTCCACCGGGTCCGGCGGCAGGATGGGCGGCTCCGGCGGACGGCCGGGCTCGGTCGGGGGGAACGGGCCGCCCGCGAGGGCGGCCAAGCCTGAAGAGGAGGACCGGCCGCCCGCGAGGGCGACCGTATGGGGTTCAACGCCGGAGCGCATGGGGTGGAAAGGGGCGAGGTTCATCCCGGGCCAACGCCCGGGACCTGCCCCTGTTCCCCCCCGCGGCTTCCCGCGGATCAGGAGAAGAAGGAGGTGATGGTCTGCCAGATGCTCTTCTTCGGCGCGGCGGTGGCGCCGGCCTCGGCGGGCTTGGCATCGATGGAAATGGTGCCCGGCGCGGTCTGGGACTTGGCCACCGCCTCCGGCGAGAACACGCCGGCGAAGGCGGGGAGCTTGGCGAGGGTGTCGGGGCCGGCCATGCCGTCCGCGTCCAGCCCGTTCTTTTCCTGGAACTCCTTCACCGCCTTGGCGGTGGCGGGGCCGAAGGCGCCGTCGGCGGGAATGCCCAGCGCCGTCTGCAGCTTCTTCACCGCCTCGCCCTTGGTGCCCACCGTGAGCAGCACAAGCTCCGGCAGGCCGAGCGCCGTGAAGGTGTCCGGGCCGGCGATGCCGTCCGCCGAAAGGCCGTGCTGGGTCTGGTAGGCCTTGAGGGCCGCCTCGGTGCCGGGGCCGAACTGGCCGTCCGCAGTCACCCCGAGCTTGGCCTGAAGGATCTTCACCGGCTCGCCCGCGAGCCCACGCTTGAGAAGTGCCATGACACACCCCGGTCCAGTTGCCCCGGCCTTGAGGCCGGCAACCGACATTGCGGGAAAAGAGCCGCTGCGGCACCCTCAAAAATGAACCGCCCAAAAGAAAAATGCCGGGTCCTGGAGGGGACCCGGCAAGTATCGCTGCAGAGCAGCGAACCTTCCAGAGGGGAACAGCTGATGCACCGCACAAGGTGCAATCAGCGCAAGGGAAAGATGCTCCCTGAATAGGCAGAATGCAATGTATACTGACCGCATATCAGGCATGTGCCCAGCGCTTGGCTAGGCAATGTACGCCCTACCATGGCACCAGCGAACGTCATAAATCAGTAATTCCAGCGCTGCGCCTTGGAAATCAGAAAGTCGCGGAAGACCTGAATCCGGGCCACCGAGCGCATTTCCTGAGCATATGTGAAGTATGCCTCCAGCTTGGGCGTTTCGCGATCGGTGAAGAGCTGCACCAGCGAGGTCGAATCGTCCGAGAGATAATCCGGCAGGGTGCCGATGCCCACGCCCCGCTCCACCGCCCGCTTGAGGCCGAGCACGTTGTTGACCTCGAAGGCGGGAATGCGCGGGGTGGAGCCGTCGCGGCCGGCATGCTCCAGCCAGTTCAGCCCCTGGAAATAGGAGGGGATCGGCCCGCCGAGCAGCAGGATGCGGTGCTTGTCCAGCTCGTCCAGCGTGCGCGGATGGCCGTGGCGCTTGAGATAGTCGGCCGAGGCATAGGCGTGGAAATGCACGGTGAAGAGCTTGCGCTGCACCAGGTCCGGCTGCACCGGCTGGCGCATGCGGATGGCGACATCCGCCTCGCGCATGGCGAGGTCCAGCTCCTCGTCGGTGAGGATGAGCTGGATGCGGATGTCCGGGAACAGCTCCACGAACTCGCCCACCCGCGCGGTGAGCCAGTGGGTGCCGAGGCCCATGGTGGTGGTGACGCGCAGGTCGCCGTTGGGTTTCTCGCGGCTGTCGGTGAGCTGGGCGCGCGCCGATTCCAGCTTGAGGAACACCTCATGGGCGGTGCGGTAGAGCAGCTCGCCCTGCTCGGTGAGGATGAGGCCGCGGGCGTGGCGGTGGAACAGCGGAACCTTCAGTTCCGCCTCCAGCGCCGAGACCTGCCGGCTCACCGCCGACTGGGAGAGCCCCAGCGTCTCGCCGGCATGGGTAAAGGAGCCCGCCTCCGCGGCGACGTGGAAGACCTTCAGCTTGTCCCAATCCATCCGGCCCGAGCCCCTTGAGCATCACCGGCGTCCGGCCGGCGAGGTGGTGCTGTTTTTCGCTTGTCTCGGGAGAAGCCGCGGGCTCCCCAGCCCCGCGGCCTTCCTTGAACCCATTTAGATCCGTTCCGGGCGGCTGCCGCGCCCGGGTGATCTACTCCGCCGCCTGCGCCACGCTGTGGTGGGCGAGGAACCGCTCCGCCTCCAGCGCCGCCATGCAGCCCCGCCCGGCGGCCGTGACCGCCTGACGATAGACATCATCGGCCACATCGCCGGCCGCGAACACGCCCGGCACCGACGTTGCCGTCGAATCCGGCGCAGTCCACACGTATCCGCTCTCTTTGAGCTTCAACTGGTCTTTGACCAGCTCTGTGGCAGGCGCATGACCGATGGCGATGAATATGCCGTCAGCGGGCAGCTCGGTGAGGGCTCCGGTCCGAACGTCGCGCAGGCGCGCGCCGGTGACCTTGGAGATGTCGCCGCTCTCGCCCACCACGTCGGCGACCTCGGAATGCCACACCACGCTCACCTTGGGATTGGCGAACAGGCGATCCTGCAGGATGCGCTCGGCGCGGAACGCATCGCGGCGGTGCACCAGCGTGACCTTGGAGGCGAAATTGGTGAGGAACAGCGCCTCTTCCACCGCCGTGTTGCCGCCGCCCACCACCACGACTTCCTTGCCGCGATAGAAGAAGCCGTCGCAGGTGGCGCAGGCCGAGACGCCGAAGCCGCGGAACGCCGCCTCCGATTCGAGGCCGAGCCAGCGCGCCTGGGCGCCGGTGGCGAGGATCACCACGTCGGCGAGCCACGTGTCGCCCGATTCGGTCTCCAGGCGGAACGGCCGCTTGGACAGATCGAGGGTGTTCACATGGTCGGCGATGATCTTCGTGCCCACATGCTCGGCCTGGGCGCGCATCTGCTCCATCAGCCACGGGCCCTGGATGGGATCGGCGAAGCCGGGATAATTCTCCACATCCGTGGTGATGGTGAGCTGGCCGCCGGGCTGGATGCCCTCGAACAGGACCGGCTCCAGCATTGCGCGGGCCGCATAGATGGCCGCGGTATAGCCGGCCGGACCCGACCCGATGATGACGACCTTGGCGCTGTGGGTGGTCATGACGTCCTCGAAAACCAGAAGCTCGAAAGGCTGGAAACCGCGACAAGAGAAGGAACGGGCCGTGTGGCAGGCCGCCCGATGGCCGCAGCGTGAGCTATGCCCGAATGTAGGGGCTCCCTCCCCCGCCCACAAGGCGGCAGCTTCTGTCCCTTCGCAGCGCAACCGACGCAATATTATTTCGTTGCGTTGCCGCATACGGAGACTAAGGTGCGCGGACGTAATGCCCCTGTTCGCCGCGCTGGCGGCGGCACCCTCGACCCTGCCCCCAAGCCTTGCCCCCAAGGAGCCGTGCCTTGACCGTTCGCCTCGATGCTGTCGACTGGAAAATCCTCGACGAGCTGCAGCGGGACGGTCGCATGACCAATGTGGAATTATCCCGGCGCGTCGGCATCTCCGCCCCGCCCTGCCTCAGGCGCGTGCGCGCGCTGGAGGAGGAAGGCATCATCGAGGGCTACCGCGCGCTGCTGGACGAGAAGCGGCTCGGCTATGACCTCATGGCCTTCGCCATGGTGCATCTCATCAGCCAGGCGGAGGTCGACCTTGATGCCTTCCAGGAGCGCATCGCCGGCTGGCCGCTGGTGCGCAGCGCCTGGATGCTCTCGGGCGACGTGGATTTCCTGATGCTGTGCGTGGCGCCGGACCTGCGCACCTTCCAGACCTTCGTGCTGGATATCACCGCCGCGCCCAACGTGCGCAACGTGAAGACGGCCCTCACCCTCAAGCAGTCCAAGGACGCGCCGATCGTGCCGCTGGAAGCCGGATTGCCGAAGGCGTGAGGCGTCATCTCACCGGAGGGCGCTGCGGCGCCTGAGATTCGCAGGCTTCATCGATCTTGAGCGGCGTCATCCCCCGGCTTGTCCGGGGGATCCACGGCGCGGCCGGGCTGGCTTCCGTCCTGTCGGCACCGCACCTGCGGCGGGGTGGATGCCCCGGACAAGCCGGAGCATGACGGCGGAGAGGATGGGGCAAGGCGAGCAAGCCCGATACGACAGCAGCCCTCGGAGGCCATGCGCCGCCGAACCCGCGAAACTCCCAACCCCGCTCAGGCCCAGCGCACGTCCGCGATCTCGAACGAGCGGGCACCCTTGGGGGTGACGACCTCCACTGAGGCGCCCTTCTTCTTGCCGATGAGCGCGCGGGCCACCGGCGAGGAGATGGAGATGCGGCCGGCCTTGGCGTCGGCTTCGCTGTCGCCGACGATCTGCCAGACCTTCTCTTCCTCGGTGTCCTCGTCCACCAGCGTCACCGTGGCGCCGAACTTGACGATGTCGCCGGAGAGTTTCGAGACGTCGATCACCTCGGCGCGGGAGATCTTGTCCTCCAGCTCGGCGATGCGGCCCTCGTTCAGCGACTGCTGCTCCTTGGCGGCGTGATATTCCGCGTTCTCGGACAGGTCGCCATGGGCGCGCGCCTCCGAGATGGCATTGATGATGCGCGGACGCTCCACCTGCTGACGCTGCTTCAACTCTTGCTCGAGGGCGACAAAGCCGCCCGCCGTCATCGGAATCTTCTCCATGGGTCCTTGTCAGACCTCCTGAAACGGTTCGGTGCGCCGGAGCCCCACCTCAGGTGGTGCCGGCGCCGAAAAGAAAGCCGCCCCGCGGTGCCTTTCGGCGCCCCGGCTGCGGCGACTGTCCCGGTTCGGGCGCTCTGCGGCCCCCGGGCGATGCACCCGCCCCGCGCCTTGAGACGCCGGACGGCCGCGACGACTGCGCGCCGGCTCCCGCAGCCTGCGCGTTCTGGTGTTCCCTTGCGGGATCAGGCGACGGAGGCTTCGCCCCGCGGGCTGACGGGAGCGCTGTCGCCCCCGGCACCGAAATAGCCCTGCAGCGGACGCACCGTCAGGTCGCCGCCCACATAGGCCTTGATCCCCTGCGCCGCAGCGATGGCTCCGGACAGCGTGGTGTAATACGGCACTTTCTGCAAGAGGGCGGCGCGGCGCAGCGAACGGCTGTCCGCAAGGGCCTGCGCGCCCTCGGTGGTGTTGAACACCAGCTGGACCCCGCCATTCTTGATGGCATCCACGATGTGGGGGCGGCCCTCCAGCACCTTGTTGATCTTCGCCGCCGACACGCCGTGCTCCTCCAGGAAGCGCTGGGTGCCCGACGTGGCGATGATCTTGAAGCCGAGGTCCACCAGCATCTTCATGGTGGGCAGGATGCGGATCTTGTCCCCATCCTTCAGCGAGACGAACACCGTGCCGGACTGCGGCACCTTGGTGCCGCCGCCCAGCTGGCTCTTGGCGAAGGCGACGCCGAAATCGGTGTCGAGGCCCATCACCTCGCCGGTGGAGCGCATCTCCGGGCCGAGCACCGTGTCCACGCCGGGGAAGCGGGCGAAGGGGAACACCGCCTCCTTCACCGCGATGTGGCCGAGCTTGGGCTGCACGAGGTTGAAGCTCGCCAGCTTCTCGCCGGCCATCACCCGCGCCGCGATCTTGGCGATGGGCAGGCCGATGACCTTGGCGACGAAGGGCACCGTGCGCGAGGCGCGTGGGTTCACTTCGAGCACGTAGATCTCGTCGCCCTTGATGGCGTACTGCACGTTCATCAGGCCGCCGACGCCCAGCGCCAGCGCCATGGCGGCGGTCTGCTTCTCCAGCGCCGCGAGGGTATCGGGCGAGAGCGAATAGGGCGGCAGCGTGCAGGCGCTGTCACCCGAATGGATGCCCGCCTCCTCGATGTGCTCCATGATGCCGGCGATGAACACGTCCTTGCCGTCACAAAGAGCGTCGACATCCACCTCGATGGCGTCGGAGAGGTAGCGGTCGAACAGCAGCGGGTTCTTGCCGAGGACGGTGTTGATCTGGCCCGTCTTGTCGTTGGGATAGCGCGCCTTGATCTCCTGCGGCACGAGGCCCGGCAGGGTCTCCAGCAGGTAGTCGCCCAGCTCGCGCTCCTCGCGGATGATCTGCATGGCCCGGCCGCCCAGCACGTAGGAGGGGCGCACCACCATGGGATAGCCCAGCTCCGCCGCGACGAGGCGGGCCTGCTCCACGCTGTAGGAGATGCCGTTGGCCGGCTGGCGGATCTTGAGCCGGTCGAGCAGCGTCTTGAACCGGTCGCGGTCCTCGGCGAGGTCGATGGCGTCGGGCGAGGTGCCGAGGATCGGCACGTCCGCATCCTCCAGCGCCTTGGCGAGCTTCAGCGGCGTCTGGCCGCCGAACTGCACGATGACGCCCTTCAGCGTGCCGCGGGTCTTCTCGCGGGCGATCAGCTCCAGCACGTCCTCGGCGGTCAGCGGCTCGAAATAGAGCCGGTCCGAGGTGTCGTAGTCGGTGGAGACCGTCTCCGGGTTGCAGTTGACCATGATGGCTTCATAGCCGGCGTCCTTCAAGGCGAAGGCAGCATGGCAGCAGCAATAGTCGAACTCGATGCCCTGGCCGATGCGGTTGGGACCGCCGCCGAGGATGATGACCTTCTCGCGCTCCGAGGGCTGCGCCTCGTCGGCGAGGGTCCCGGCGAAGGGCGTCTCGTAGGTCGAGTACATGTAGGCGGTGGGCGAGGCGAACTCGGCCGCGCAGGTGTCGATGCGCTTGTAGGCGGGGCGCACGTCCAGCGCATGGCGCCGCGCGCGCACCTCGCCCTCGTGGAGGCCGGCGAGAGCGGCGAGGCGGGCGTCGGAGAAGCCCATGGCCTTGAGGCGGCGGAACTGGCCGGCCGTCTCCGGCAGGCCGAGCCGGCGCACCTTCTGCTCCATCTCCACGATGCCGCGGATCTCCGCGAGGAACCATGGATCGATCTTGCAGGCGGCGTGGATCTGCTCGTCGGAGAGGCCGAGGCGCATGGCCTGCGCCACATAGAGCAGGCGGTCGGGCGTGGGCGTGCCCAGCGCCGCGCGCACGGCGTTCTTGTCGTCGCCCTGGCCGAGGCCCTCGATCTCGATGTCGTCGAGGCCGGACAGGCCGGTCTCCAGCGAGCGCAGCGCCTTCTGGAGCGATTCCTGGAAGGTGCGGCCGATGGCCATGGCCTCGCCCACCGACTTCATGGCGGTGGTCAGCGTCGGCTCGGCGCCGGGGAACTTCTCGAAGGCGAAGCGCGGGATCTTCGTGACCACGTAATCGATGGTGGGCTCGAAGGAGGCCGGGGTGGCGCCGCCGGTGATGTCGTTCTCGATCTCGTCGAGCGTGTAGCCCACCGCGAGGCGCGCGGCGACCTTGGCGATGGGGAAGCCCGTGGCCTTCGACGCCAGCGCCGAGGAGCGCGACACGCGCGGGTTCATCTCGATGACGATGAGGCGGCCGTCCTCGGGGTTCACCGCGAACTGCACGTTGGAGCCGCCGGTCTCCACGCCGATCTCGCGCAGCACCGCAAGCGATGCGTCGCGCATGATCTGGTATTCCTTGTCGGTGAGCGTCAGCGCCGGCGCCACCGTGATGGAATCGCCGGTGTGGACGCCCATCGGGTCGATGTTCTCGATGGAGCAGATGATGATGCAGTTGTCCGCCTTGTCGCGGACGACCTCCATCTCATACTCCTTCCAGCCCAGCACGCTCTCCTCCACCAGCACCTCGTTGGTGGGGGAGGCATCGATGCCGCGCTCGATGATCTCGATGAACTCGGCCTTGTTGTAGGCGATGCCGCCGCCGGTGCCGCCCATGGTGAAGGACGGGCGGATGATGGCGGGCAGGCCCACCTCGTCCAGCGCCTCGAGCGCCTGGGGCAGGGTCTTGATCTGGCGGGACTTGGGCGTCGAGAGGCCGATCTTGGTCATGGCCTCGCGGAACAGCTCGCGGTCCTCGGCCTTGTCGATGGCCTCGGCGGTGGCGCCGATCATCTCGACGTCATACTTTTCGAGCGTGCCCATCTTCTTGAGCGACAGCGCGCAGTTGAGCGCGGTCTGGCCGCCCATGGTGGGCAGCAGCGCGAAGCCCTTGGAGCGGTCGCCGCGCTCCTTCTCGATGATCTTGGTGACGATCTCGGCGGTGATGGGCTCGATATAGGTCGCGTCCGCCATGTCCGGGTCGGTCATGATGGTCGCGGGATTCGAGTTCACGAGGACGACCCGGTATCCCTCCTCCTTGAGCGCCTTGACCGCCTGCGTTCCGGAATAGTCGAATTCGCAGGCCTGCCCGATCACGATGGGACCGGCGCCGATGATGAGGATGGTTTCGATATCGGTGCGTTTCGGCATATCCGTCTTTGAGCTCTCGACCGCCGCCACCCGCGCCGCTGAGCCGGCGAAGACAACGGGATCCGTTTCCATCAGGAGCCGCCCCGTCGCAGCGCCCGCCCCTTCCTAGCGCCCGCCGGGCGCAAAAAAAGGGCCGCGGGTCACGCGCCCCAGAAAGGTACGAGCTTGGCCGGGGCCTGCTCCCAGACTTGCGCGCGGGCGGGACGCGGCGCGGATGTCACACCTCACGGATGTCACACCTGCGCAATTTCCCGGGCCCTTGGCGCTGATGGGCTTCCTTAGACCATAATTTGCGGCGACGGAAGCCATGTCACCGAGATGACGCCGCGCCCGGAATACACATCCTCGCGGGGTGTCCGGCGCCCGCCCGCGCTGCCTCGGCCTGAAGGATTCCTGTTCGTTTTCCTGCCGGAGACGCCTGTGCTGCCGCCTTCCCTCGCCCGGACGGTCAATGAATACCACGCGCGCCATGGCGACCTGATCCGCCAGTTCGCCCGATTCGTCGGTGTGGGCCTCACCGCCGCCGTGGCTCATTTCTCCACGCTCGCCATCCTGGTGGAGATGGATGCCGTCGGCCCCGTGCTGGGCTCGGCGGTGGGATTCGTCATGGGCGGCATCGTGTCCTATATCCTCAACCGCCGCTTCACCTTCGACGCCACGCGCTCCCATGCCGGGGCGGTGCCACGCTTCATCGTGGTGGCCGGGGTGGCGTTCGTGCTCAACGAAACGCTCATGTGGCTGTTCGTGCACGAGGTGGGGCTGTTCTATCTGCTCGCCCAGTTCCTCACCACCGGCATCACCATGATGTGGACCTTCACCGGCTACCGCGTCTGGGCCTTCGCCCACCGGAGCACCGTGCGCGGCTAAGGCGCCGCAGGGGCTTGCTGCGCTGTCCACGCTCAAGCGCCGCGCGGGCTTTTTTTGCGCTGTCTCCGCTCAGGCGCCGCGCGGGCTTCAGGCGCCGCGTTCGCCGATGAAGGCCATGCGCTGCTGGTTGTGGCCGATATTGGGCTCGACCCGTCGCGCCGCGAGGCCGGCCTTGGTGAGCAAGGCGAGCACATCCGCCTCCTCGTAGGTGGTCAGCCCAAGTTCCGCGCGCAGCTTGCGATAGGGGGAGATGGCGGTGCGGGCGAGGCCGGCGACCGCGGCCAGCAGGAACTTCTCCCGCGCCGCCAGCCTGAGCAGCGCCTCGGCGTCGGCCAGCGCGCTCACATGGGGCGGGATGACGTCGGCAATCAGCAGCCGTCCCCCCGGCGCCAGCAGCCGCCGCCATTCCAGCACGAGGCTGGCGAACAGGTCGCGCGAGAGATACTGCGCCACCGAATTGCAGATGATGAGATCGAAGCTGCCGTCCGGCAGGGCCGAGACCTCCTCGGGGGCCAGCACGTCGATGCTGGGGGCGGCGACGAAGCGCCCCTTCAGGCGGCGCCGGACTTCGGGCGCGGCATCGGTGAGCACGAGGTGCGCGCAGCGCAGCGCCAGCTCGGCCGAGGCGAGGGCTTCGCCGCAGCCGAAATCCAGAACCCGCGCGTGCGGCCCCGGCAGGAAGCCGACGAGATCGGTCGCGATGGCCGCATAATGCACCGCCTTGTGCCGGTCATTCACATAGATGGCGTGACTACCATTCCAGAACGAGATCCAATCAGCCATCAGCAACTTTCCGAAAACAAGGCGGCGCCGGGGTCAGCGCGCGAACTGGATGCCGGCCTCGGTCTCGCCGATGGCCCGGTCCACGAGGTCGATGGCGCGCTCGCGATGGCCGCCCTTGTTGGGCTCCGCCTGCTGCAGGAAGGCGCGCGCGGTGCGCAGCGCCTCGAGCGCGCGCTGCATGTTGGGCTGGTCGGCGAAGGCCGACTGCACGAGCCCGGCAGTCGCAAGGCCCGCGGCGAAGGTCAGCGCGAGGGTCAACGGGCGCAGGGCGGCCCTGGGGCGGATCATGATGTCTCTCACGGCTTCGAGGAGCGACGTCCGGCGGCAGCGGGGGTGCTGGCACGCAGGGGTGAAACGGCACCATCAAGACGGCACCATCATGGCAGACGGCCACAGACGCGAACGCCCCGCCGCGGGGTGCGGGCGGGGCGAACGTCTAACGGCGGAAGATCAGGCTCACCAGCGGCAGTGCAGGCCGCCCAGCGGGCCGCGCCAGCAGCCGCCACCACCCCAGCGGCCGGGTCCGGGACCCCACCAGCGGTGATAGTGCCACCAGTCGATGAACAGGCTGGCATTGGTGCCGGCGAGGGGCTTGTCCTCGCTCAGGAGCTTGTAGTCGTAGGTCAGCGTGTCACCGGTGAGCACCGGATTCGACAGCTTGATCACCGACAGGTTGGGCTGGCCGTCCACCGTCACCGAGAGGGTGGCGTTGGGCGGGTCCTTCTGGAAGCTGTCCTTGCCCTCGTTCCAGATCTTGATGAAGGTCGCCGTCGAGGCATCGCCGGTGATCCGCTCGGGGCGGTCGGCGAACATGATGACCTGCGGCGCGACGCCCTTCAGCGTGATGGTCTTGTCGGTGACGGTGATGGAATCCGCCACCTGCACGAACAGCCACTGGACGCCCTTCAACTCTTCGATGTTTGCGGGCGGACCGTTCATGCCGCCGGCGGGTCCGCCGGCCATGGGGGCGTTGGCGGGCGCCCCCTGTGCGAAAGCCCCGCCGACGGCGCAAACGGCCCCCAGCAGCGCTCCAAGGATCAGGCGTTTCATTGGGAAAGTCTCCTGCGCGCAGCAAGGTTCGCGGCGCGCAGTGGCACTCTACAACCGCCACGCTTCTTGGAAAGGCGATGGCGCGGGCTCAGCGGTATTTAGAGAGCGTTAATCTTAACGCCGGCGCTGGTTTCGCAATTCGCGACGATCGGCGCCCTTCCCCCTACCGGTAATTCACCCAGAACACGCCCACGCTCGGGTTGGCGGCGCGGATGGCGGGATCGTTCGAGCTGTAGACCTTGGGGCCGGAAACGCGCGCCTGCGCGCCGTCCGAGGCGCCGGCCGAAAGCGCCAGCTGCGCCCCGAGCACGCAGCCGCCGCCCAGATTGCCCAGCCGCCCGCCGCGCCAGTCGGCCACCACGCCGCCGGCATTGCCGCCGAAGCCCTGGATGCGGAACGGCTTGCCGTTGGCCCGTTCAAGGTCTGCGAGGCTGGTGCCGATGCCGATGCCGTTCACGGTCCAGGCCGAGCTTTCGGTGAAGGCCACCCGGCGCGGGGCGGCCATGTTGGCCGGGTCCTTCCAGGCGATCTCCAGGCTCAAGGCGGGATCGTTGGGCAGCAGGATGATGCCCGGCGCGGTGCTGCCGTCCGGCGACATGATGTTGCCGGTGATGACGTTCGCCTGCCCGAAGTCGGCGGCGATGTTGATGGCGGTGGTGTTGGGCGCGAAGGGGCCCGTGCATTCGAACTGGCGCGGCCCGGCGGTGGGCTTGGGGACGGAGACCACCGTCTCCGAATAGTCGCCGAAGGCGTCCGTCTGCTTCACCACGCCGGTGCCCCAGCTATCCGGATTGCCCTGGCAGGCGGCGAGGGCGAGGCTCGCGGCGAGGGCCGCGAGGGACAAAGCAGAGACGCGGGAAAAGACCATGGGAACCTGCGGCGCCGGACGGGAGGGGGCGCGCCTTGCGCTGAGAGGCCGCGGAAACGGCCGGGCAGCACGCCGGTGAACGCCTTTCTTAGCCGCTCCCCTTTCGGCCCGCCAGCCCCCGGGACGGTAGCCGGCCCCGCGACCGTCATAGGCAATTCACGGCTCGCACGCTTTCTGTCACGCTGGAGCGTGGGGGAAGGCCATGAACGAGATGCGGGACCTGCGCGGGTTCGACCACAAGCGCTCGGTGCAGGATTATATCGACGAGACCCCGATCTGGCGCGACGGCACGCGGGTGGCGGCCACCCCCATGACCGCCATGCAGTGGCGCATCTGGTGGCTGGCCGCTGCGGGGAAGTTCTTCGAGGGCCTCGTGGTGTTCATGACGGGCGTGACGCTGCCCCTCATGTCCCGCGAATTCGGCATGGACGCCTTCCAGCACGGCCTCGTGGGCGCGGCGAGCCTCGCCGGCATCCTCTTCGGCGCGCTGCTGCTGGGTGGCCTCGCCGACCAGTTCGGCCGCAAGCTGATGTTCGTGGCGGAGATGGTGATCTTCATCATCTTCCTCGCGCTGCTGGCGGTCAGCCCCTCCTTCGGCTGGACCGTGGTGTTCCTGTTCGGCATCGGCATCGCGCTCGGCTGCGACTATCCCACCGCCCATCTCGTGATCTCCGAGAGCATCCCCTCCGTGGCGCGCGGGCGGCTGGTGCTCAGCGCCTTCGGCTTCCAGGCGGTGGGGGCGCTCACCGGCACCCTGCTCGGCTATCTCGTCCTGTCCAACATCGAGGCCGTCTCCGCCTGGCGCCTCATGTATGCGGCAGCCATCCTGCCCGCCGTGGCGGTGGCGGTGGCCCGGCTGTTCGTGCCGGAAAGCGCGAGCTGGCTGCTCGCCCACGGCCGCGTGGAGGAGGCCCAGCAGGCGGCGCAGCGTCTGCTCGCCCGCTCGCCGCAATATCCGAAATCCATCGCGCTCAGCCATCGCCACCACGGCCATGCCGGAGGGGCAGCGCACGATCAGGGCCACGATCGCACCCCCGCCGCCCTGTTCAAGACCCCGCACAACCGGCGCGCGACCGTCCTCGCCGCGGTGCCATGGTTCCTGCAGGACCTATCCACCTACGGCATCGGCATCTTCACCCCCACCATCCTCGCCGCGGCGTTCGGCCATCAGACGGATGTCGGGCGCAATTTGAGTGATCTCGTCTCGGCGGATCTGCTCGCCTCGGAGGGGGCGGCGCTGATCGACCTGCTGCTGCTCGTGGGCATCGGCGCGGCGGTGGCGCTGTCCGACCGCATCGGCCGCATCCCGATGCAGATCGCCGGCTTCGTCGGCTGCGCGGCGGGCCTGCTGGTGGCCGCGCTCTCCACCTATTACAGCGGCGACCGCGCCGTCACGATGGTGGTCATCGGCTTCATGCTGTTCAACTTCATGACCAATCTCGGCCCCAACGCGCAAACCTACCTGATCGCCGGCGAGGTCTTCCCCACCCGCATCCGCGGCATGGGCGCGGGCTTCGCCGCGGCCTTCGCCAAGATCGGGGCGGTGCTCACCGCCTTCCTGTTCCCGATCCTGCTGGCCGACCTCGGCACACGCACGCTGCTGTTCGTGCTGATCGCCGCCTCGCTCCTCGGCGCGGTGGTGACCTGGCACTACCGCATCGAGACGCGCGGGCGCAGCCTGGACGATATCGGGATTTGATTATTCCGCGGGTTCTGGAACGGGCACGCCCCACCACGCATCGATGGAGGCCGGCACCGCCGGGCGCAGCTCGGCGAGGTCGCCGGCGAAGCCCGCCCATTCAGCGGTGATGCTGGGCGAGACCGAGGTGAGGACGCACAGCTCGGCCGCCACCGCCGCATGGAAGGCAGAGGTGAGGCCGCGGCCCTCGGCCTCCTGCCGGCCGAACTTGGAGAGCACCACCACCGTGTCGGACAGGTCGCCGCCCTCGGCGAGGCGATCGGCGATGGCCCGCTCCACCCCCGCCGAGGCGGCGGCGAGGCCCGCCGGATCGAGGCTGCACCCGGCCGCGCCGGGGCCGAGGTCCTGATGCAGGCGATTGGTCTCGCCGGAGACGAGATCGAGCAGCAGCACGTCCTCATGGGCGCAGCCGGGGGTGAGGTGCTCCACCACGCCGAGCACGCGCACGCCCTGCGCGGCAAGCCGCCGTGCCGCTTCCGCCAGCAAGGACTGGATCTCTTCCCGGTCGCCGCCCTGAAGGGCGAGGATCATCGGCCGTTCGTCCCCCGTCATTCCGAACATCCGTCCTGTCTGCGTTTCCGGTGGGCCGCCCCGCGCCCCGACAGCCGAAGCTGTATCGTGAACACCATAACACGCGGGGGCTCCGGCGGGCGAGACCCCTCTTCCCTACCACGCCACCATCCCGTCCCATCCCTGCCACAGATTCGGCCTAGAGGCGGCACGCTTCCCTGTCTGCGGAGATGCTCCCGCCGTGATTCGCCCGCTCGTGCTGCCCCTCGTCCTCCTCACTGCCGCAACGGCCGCTCCGGCGCTCGCCGGTCCCGGTCGGCACGACGACATGATGCTCCATGTGGACCCCGGCACCCGCATCGAGCAGCGTTGCAACGCCCGCGCCATGGGCGAGATCGGGCGCGAGCACAAGGACATGCGGCCGGAAGAAGTGGTGGCCTATGCCTTCGCCGATCCCAAGCTCGGCGACTTCCGGCACGGCGATGCCGCCATCTCCGCCCCCGGCGCGGCCATCCGCAGCCGGCAGCACTGGTATCATCTCTCCTATCGCTGCAAGACCAGCCCGGACGGCATGGATGTGGTAGCCTTCAGCTACACCTTGGGCGCCGAGGTGCCGCGGCACGACTGGGACGCGCACAGCCTCGTGCCCTGACGTCCCCGATCCGAGGACATGCGATGACCGCCGATCCAGAGACCGAGGCCGAGGCTCCCGCCGCACCGCCCGCCCGCAGGCGCCGCATCCGCAAGGCGGCCGTGGGGGCCGGGGCAGTTGGTGCGGGCACCGTGGGTGCGGGATCTCTGGGCGCAGGCTCCATCGGCGCCATCGCCGTCGGCGCGCTGGCCTTCGGGGCGCTCGCGGTGGGCGCCGTCGCCATCGGCCGCCTCGCCATCGGCCGCGCCCGCATCCGCCGGCTGGAGATCGACGAACTGGTCATCGGCCGGATCAGCCGGCGATAGGTGGCATAAGAGCAGGTGACATAAGAGTAGGCTGTCACCCTCCGGCTCGTCCGGAGGGTCCACGGCACGGCCGGGTCCCCTCCGCGTTCTGAAGCGCCGAGCCTGCGGCGCGGTGGATGCACCGGACAAGCCGGGGCATGACGGCGCCAACGGAGCCTTCCCTACCCCTTCCGCCTGCCGCCCTTGCGATAGCCCTTGGTCCCAGGATCAGGCCTCGGGCCGGGGCGGAAGGTGTCTTCGGCCAGCGGCACCACGCGGTCGGAGCCCGGCCCCATGTCGTCGAGGGACGGCTTGTGGGCGCGCGTGGATAGAGGCGCGGCCAGCGGCGTCTCGGCGGGAGTGCGGGCCGCCTTCGGCGTGGCCTCGCCCGGCGGGGTGTAGGGCGCCTGCGCCTCTCCCATCCCGTCCTCGGCGGCCGCGCCACGGCTTTTGGCTGAGGGCTTGCCCCGCCCGCGCGGCAACAGGCGCCCGGCCTCCTCCTTCGGCGGCAGGTTGGCCGCCTTGCCATATTTGCGCGCGCCCTTGTAGCCGCCGGTGCGGTCGTCCACCGCCTCCTGCCGCGCCAGCGGATCGTCGGAGACGGCCAGCTCCGTGGCCTCCAGCCGGCGGATCTCGTCGCGCAGGCGGGCGGCGGTCTCGAAGTCGAGGTCGGCGGCGGCGGCGCGCATGCGCTTTTCCAGATCCGCCATGACCGCCTTGAGATTGTGCCCGAAGGCCGCCCCCTCTTCCGCGAGGCCCGCATCCACCTGCACGTGGTCGCGCTCGTAGACGGAATTGAGGATGTCGCCGATGGCCTTCTTCACGCTCTCTGGCGTGATGCCGTGCTCGGTGTTGTAGGCCACCTGCTTCTCGCGGCGGCGGGAGGTCTCCGCCATGGCCCGCTCCATGGAGCCGGTGATGTGGTCCGCATAGAGCACCACCCGCCCGTCCACGTTGCGCGCGGCGCGGCCGATGGTCTGCACCAGAGACGTTTCGGACCTGAGGAAGCCTTCCTTGTCCGCATCGAGGATGGCGACGAGGCCGCACTCGGGAATGTCGAGGCCCTCGCGCAAGAGGTTGATGCCGATGAGCACGTCGAACGCCCCGAGGCGCAGATCGCGGATGATCTCGATGCGCTCGATGGTGTCGATGTCCGAATGCATGTAGCGCACGCGGATGCCGTTCTCGTGCAGATATTCGGTGAGGTCTTCCGCCATGCGCTTGGTGAGCACGGTGACCAGCGTGCGATAGCCCTTGGCCGCCACCGCCCGCACCTCGCCGAGGAGATCGTCCACCTGCGTGCGCGCCGGGCGCACCTCCACCGGCGGATCGATGAGGCCGGTGGGGCGGATGACCTGCTCCACGAACACGCCGCCGGTCTGGTTCATCTCCCACGAGCCGGGGGTGGCGGAGACGTGGACCGTCTGCGGCCGCATGGCCTCCCACTCCTCGAAGCGGAGCGGGCGGTTGTCCATGCAGCTCGGCAGGCGGAAGCCGTATTCCGCCAGCGTCGCCTTGCGGCGGAAGTCGCCGCGATACATGGCGCCGATCTGCGGCACGGTCACATGGCTCTCGTCGATGAAGACGAGGGCGTTGTCGGGCACGTATTCGAACAGGGTGGGCGGCGGCTCGCCGGGCTTGCGGCCGGTGAGCCAGCGCGAATAGTTCTCGATGCCGGCGCAGGAGCCGGTGGCCTCCATCATCTCCAGATCATAGCGGGTGCGCTGCTCCAGCCGCTGGGCCTCCAGCAGGCGGCCCATCTTGTACAGCTCGTCGAGCCGCATCTTCAGCTCGGCCTTGATGCCGGAGATGGCCTGGATCAGCGTCGGGCGCGGGGTGACATAATGCGAGGCGGCGTAGACGCGCACGCTCTTCATGTCGCCGCTCTTCTGGCCGGTGAGCGGATCGAACTCGGCGATGCTCTCCACCTCGTCACCGAACAGGGAGACGCGCCACGCGCGGTCCTCGTAGTGGGCGGGGAAGATCTCCACGCTGTCGCCGCGCACCCGGAAGGTGCCGCGGGCGAAATCCGATTGGATGCGCTTGTATTGCAGGGCCACGAGATCGGCGATGAGGCCGCGCTGGTCGATGCGCTCGCCCACCTTGATGTCGAAGGTCATGGCCGAATAGGTCTCGACCGAGCCGATGCCGTAGATGCACGACACAGAGGCGACGATGATGACGTCGTCCCGCTCCAGCAGCGCGCGCGTCGCCGCATGACGCATGCGGTCGATCTGCTCGTTGATGGAGGATTCCTTCTCGATGTACGTATCCGTCCGGGGCACGTAGGCCTCGGGCTGGTAGTAATCGTAGTAGGAGACGAAATATTCCACCGCATTGTCGGGGAAGAAGCTTTTGAACTCCCCGTAGAGCTGCGCCGCGAGCGTCTTGTTGGGCGCCAGCACGATGGCCGGGCGCTGCAACTGCTCGATCACCTTGGCCATGGTGAAGGTCTTGCCCGAGCCGGTGACGCCCAGCAGCACCTGATCGCGATCCCCCGCCTCGGCCTGCGCGCACAGCTCCCTGATGGCCTGCGGCTGGTCGCCGGCGGGCTGGAAGTCGCTCTTCATGGTGAAGGGGACGCCGCCTTCCGACTTCTCCGGCCGCGGCGGACGGTGCGGCACCCAGGTCTGGCCGTTCACCTCCGGCCGCCCGGTCTCGATCAGCCGCGACAGCGCCTGCACCGTGGCCGAAGCCCCGGCCGATTCGAAGTCGAGCGAAAGCGCCCCCGGCTCCAGCCCGAGGGATTTCGCAACGGCGGGATCAAGCGCCTGCTGGGGCGCCGGCTCGAAATGACGCTGGGAGCGCTCACCGAGCTTTCCGGGACGGGATGCTTTGGCCATGGGGGGAATATGGGGGCGATCACCGACTATGAAAAGGCGGTACCGACAGCCGAAGTGCCGGCTCCGCAGCACTGGACTCCTGATGCAAAAAAGACACGCTGTGATAGAATAATTAACAAATTACTACTTTTAATTGCAGACGCCACCCACCCCACCATCATGGGTGGAGGGGGAGGCAATCATGCAGATGAAATTCGGGCGTCGGGGCACCACAATTCTGATGTTCGTCACGGGCTTCGCCCTGACGGGATGCGAATCACTGCCAGCCGGGATGCGGGCACCCATGCGCCCTACAACCCTCGTCGACTACAACCTGCGACTGTCCTACGTGGACCAGCAGAATGGGCGTACCGTCACTGCGCTACCTGCCGCGTCGGCCGCCAGTGAAACTGCCACGCCGCAGCCGTCGGCCTTTTCCGGCCGTTACGTGCCGCTGATCGATTGGGATATCCTTGACTTCGCCCAGCGCAGCACAGCCAACCGTGATTTCGTTCAGGACGCGCTGATGCAGCGGTCGGACGTGCTGTGCGAAGCTTTTATCGACGATCTCTATGTCCGCGTATCGCACCGCAAGCTCTTCCTCGGCGAAATCGCGATGGTCGCCTCCACCGTTGGCGCATTTGCTGGCGGACAAGCGGCGCAGGCGCTCAATCTCGTCTCCGCTCTGGCCCAAGGCACCGACACGCTCAGCGACAGCACGTTGATGCAGAACCAATTGGTTTCGCTGATCGCCAACCAGATTCAGGCCAATCGCACCCGCATTCGCGACCAGATCATCGCCAATCGCAAAACCGCGACACTGGCGGACTATTCGGTCGCCCTCGCGCTACGTGATGCACAGTCATACCATCAGGCCTGCTCTTTCATGTCCGGCGTGACCAGCCTCGCCGTAACCTCCAACAAGCCTGACGCGCAGGCCGCCAACGCTGCCTCGGTGACGCCGCAGGCCAAGGCGGCTGAAAAGCTAAAATAGGCGAGGCCCACCGCCGCGCATTCCGTGCTAGACGGCGGATCGGTTCAGATCCGCCGGAACACTGCCTTATGCCCCCCCTGACGAACCTTCTGCCCCCCCAAATCCTGCCTATCGTCATGCTCGTGGCCTCGAACGTCTTCATGACGTTCGCCTGGTACGGGCACCTCAAGCACAAGTCGGCGCCGCTCGTTCTCGCCATCATCGCGAGCTGGGGCATCGCCTTTTTTGAATATTGCCTCGCCGTGCCGGCCAACCGCTTCGGCTCCGAGGTCTATTCCACGGCCCAGCTCAAGACGATGCAGGAGGTCATCACCCTCATCGTCTTCGCCGGCTTCTCGGTGCTTTACCTAAAGGAACCGCTGGGCTGGAACCACCTGCTCGGCTTTGCCTTCATCTCGGCCGGCGCCTTCTTCATCTTCCACAAGTTCTGAGCGCGGCGGCGCGGCATCGGCGCCGCGCGTTCAGCCCGCGCGGCGCCTGAGCGAAGACAACGTCAAAGCCAGCCCGCGCGGCGCCTGAGCGAAGGCAAAGCCGAGAACCGCTCAGGCCAGCGCGCGGCGCACCAGCGCCTCGACGGCGTTCACGGGCTGCTTCAGCCAGCCGTACTCGGCCGGGATCACAGCCTCGGCCAGCTGGTCGGCGAAGCGCTCCACGTGGCGGCGCGGGTCGGCGCGGAACTGGGGCTGCGCCATGAAGAACTGCACCGAGACCGTGGAGCACGGGTGCTTGGAGGCGGCCGAGAGATAGAGCGGCACCTTCTTGGGCGGCCACCAGAATTTTCCGAAGCGCCGGTCCGCGTGATAGTGCTCGAACAGGCGCGGATAGCCGTGGTGGTTCAGTGCGCGGCCGGTGACGGCATAATTGTTGGTGTAGATCACCCGCTTCAGCGGCCGCAGCTCGATCAGCGGGACGGTCTGCGATTCCTCGTAGGTGGTCAGCTGCGGACCGACCAGGATCGAGCCCCACCATATGCCGTTGAGCGGGCGCGGGCAGGCCTTGTCCAGCTCCTCGAACAGGCCGGGGGAGAGCCAGTCGTCGTCATCCACGAAGGCGATGAGATCATCGCTCGCGCGCTTGGTCTCGCGCAGCACCTCGTGGGAGATCACCTCGGCGCCCCGCACGGCGGCGAAGCTCGCGCGGGAGAGCTTGGCGATCTCGTCGCGGAAGCTGCGGTAATCCACCTTCAGGTTGCCATCCCACAGCGCCATGAAATCCACGAGCAAATTCTCGTCGATGTGGTGGCGGCGCAGGAAGCGGCGGGTGTCGTCGTCGGTCAGGGCGAGCCAGTCGGGACTGTAGCGCACCGCGACGATGCGTTTGCCCATCGTCAACTCCGGACGGTCGTCTTCAAAAAAGCAGCGCCGTTTCCGGCACCGGGAGGGCGGGCCGCCAGCCGCCGCGGTCGTCTTATCAAGCTGAAGCCAAGCGCGCCAGTTCGGCGGCCATGGCGTTGTGCCGCGCCACCGTGGCTCCGAGGTCGATGGTGAGGAGGCGACCGTCGCGCACCACCACCCGCCCGTTGATGACGCTGAGGGACACATCCTGCGACTGGCAGAAGATCAGCGCCGCCACCGGATCGTGCAGCGCCCCGGCGTAAGCGAGGCGCGACATGTCGAAGGCGATGAAGTCGGCCGCCATGCCCGGGGCCAGCGCGCCGATATCGTCACGCCCGAGCACCCGGGCGCCGCCCAGCGTCGCCATTTCCAGCGCCGTGCGCGCGCTCATGGCGTCGGGACCATGGGCGACGCGCTGCAGCAGCATGGCCTGCCGCGCCTCCCCCAGAATGTGGCCGCTGTCGTTGGAGGCGGAGCCGTCCACCCCGAGCCCCACCCGGATGCCCTCGGCGAGGAAGCGCTTCACCGGCGCGATGCCCGAGGCGAGGCGCATGTTGGAGCACGGGCAATGGGCGATGCCCGTCCCGGTCTTGGCAAACAGGGCGATGCCGTCGTCGTCCAGCTTCACGCAGTGGGCGTGCCAGACATCCGGCCCCACCCAGCCGAGCGAGCGCACATATTCGGTGGGCCCCATGCCGAAGGTCTTCTCGGAGAAGGCGACGTCGCTGTCGTTCTCGGCGAGGTGGGTGTGGAGCGTCAGGTTGTTGTCGCGGCCGAGCTTCAGCGTCTCCAGCATGAAGTCACGGCTCACCGTGAAAGGCGAGCAGGGCGCGAGCACGATGCGCAGCATGGAGTAGCGGGCGGGGTCATGATAGGCGCCGATCAGCCGCTCGGTGTCCTTCATCACGAAGCCCTCGTCCTCCACCACCCGGTCGGGCGGCAGGCCGCCCTTGCTCTCGCCAATGGTCATGGCGCCCCGCGCCGCATGGAAACGCATGCCGATGCGCCGCGCCGCGCGGATGGAATCGTCGAGCCGCGCGCCGTTGGGATAGATGTAGAGATGGTCCGAGGAGGTGGTGCAGCCGGAGAGGATCAGCTCCGCCATGGCGGTTTCCGTCGCCGCCTCCACCATCTCGCCGGTGAGACCCGCCCACAGCGGATAGAGTGACTTCAGCCAGGTGAAGAGTTCGCCGTCCTGCGCCCGCGGCACGGCGCGGGTCAGGCTCTGCACCATGTGGTGGTGGGTGTTCACCATGCCCGGCATCACCACATGGCCCGAGAGGTCGATCACCTCGTCGGCGCTCGCCGGCAGGTCCTGCGGCCGGCCCACGGCGACGATGCGGCCGTCTTCCACATAGAGCCCGCCGCCCGCGATCTCCCGCCGTTCGCCGTCCATGGTCACGAGCACGAGGGCGTTGCGGGCGAGCAGGGTCGAGGCCATGGGAACTCCGGGTCGGGCGCCGCGCGGCTGCGGCGGTCCGATCTTAGGGAGCTTCAGGGGAGGAGGGAATCCGGTCAGCGCCCCGCCGGCACCACGCGCAGGATCTCGCCCGTGCTCTCGGCGGCGAGCCAGAGCGCGCCGTCCGGCCCCATGCGCACGTCGCGGATGCGCTTGCCCAGCGGCAGGCGCTCCTCGCCGATGACGGCGCCGTCGCGCACCTTCACCATCACCAGCGCCTGACCCGCCAGCGCGCCGACGAAGAGCTGGCCGCGCCAGCCCGGCAGCGCATCGCCGGTGTAGAAGGCGGCGCCGGACGGGGCGATGGAGGGGTCCCAGTAGAACAGGGGCTGCTCCATGCCCTCCTTGGCGGTGCCGACGCCGATCTGGGCACCGGAATAGTGCCGGCCATAGCCGATCACCGGCCAGCCGTAATTCTCGCCCGCCTCCGGCCGGTTCACCTCGTCGCCACCGCGCGGGCCATGTTCGACGGTCCACAGCGCGCCGGTGCCCGGCTCGATGGCCGCGGCCTGCACATTGCGGTGGCCATAGCTCCAGATCTCAGGCCGGGCGCCGACCCTTTCGACGAAGGGATTATCGGCCGGAATTGAGCCGTCGGGCGCGATGCGGACGACCTTGCCCAGGGTCGTGGAGAGGTCCTGCGCCTTGTCCATGTAGTTGAACCGCTCACCGAGGGTGACGAACAGCATGCCATCCGGCGCGAACACGAGGCGGGAGCCGAAATGGTTGCCGCCGGAGACCGCCGGCTGCTGGCGGAAGATCACGTCCAGGTCGGTCAGGCGGGTGAGGTCTTCGGAGAGCCTGCCGCGGGCGACGGCGGTGGCGGCGCCTTCCGGGCGCGGCTCGGCATAGCTGAGATAGATCAGGCGGTTCTGCGCAAATTTGGGGTCCAGCACCACATCCAGCAGGCCGCCCTGCCCGCGCGCCGCCACCTGCGGCACGCCGGAGACGGGGGCGCCCACCTTGCCCGTCGCGTCGATGGGGCGGAGCCGGCCGTCGCGCTCGGTGACGAGGAGGCGGCCATCGGGGAGGAAGGCGATGCTCCAGGGCGTGTCGAGGCCGCTGGCGAAGGGCACCACGCGCACCTGCGCGCCGCCAAGCCGGGCCTCCACGGGCTGGGCGAACGCGTAGGTCGCCACCGCAAGGAGAATGAGGAGAAGGATGGAGCCGAGCGCCGCACCGCCTGTGCCGCGCCGCCGCGTCGTGCGCGGCCCGGCGACACGCTGCGCCTCGGGCAGCGTGTCGTTCAGCGGCGAAGGCGTATGCCGCGCGGCCGGATCAACGCGACCGCGCACGCGCGCGGGTTTCGATGCGGCGAGTTTCAATGCGCGACGTCGCAAAACGCCGCGCCGCAAGGGCCGACAGGAGAACCGCGCCGCCGACCACGCCGAGCGACAGGAGGAAACCGGAGGATTCCTTGACGCCACCGGCGATCAGATCCCCCGCCATGGCCGCATGACCGCCGAGCACCAGCGCCACCGCGCCGATGGCGACCATGAGGGCAAAGGTGAGAACGGCCTGGGCCAGCGCATCGCCTTCCTTGTGGGCGCGCACGGCACGGGCCAGCAGCTCGGGATCCGCCGGCGACTGGCGCACGGCGCGGCGGGTGAGGGAAAAGTGCCCTGCTTCCATGTAACCGCCGACGTCACAACGTCCGGACATGATGGTCTCGCTCATTGGGGCAGCCTCCTCATCCCCTGTTCCGCGCGCTCTCCAGCAACGTGAAAAGGGGCGAATCAGTTCCGCCGACACAAGGCAGGGTGGAAAAGAATCGTGGCGCGACGGCGGCTTAGCCTTCACGGATGATGGCAAGATGATGTCGATCGCTCACGGACGCGCGAGCCGTCCCCGCTGTTTTGGCGCGCCATTGCGTCGCTCAGGATCGCGTCGCTCAGGATTGCGTCGCTCAGGCGAGCGCCGGGTCGGCCGCCGCGTTTCCGGGCCGCCAGCCCATGTCCACATGCCCCGGCTCCGCCGCCACGCGGGCGAGCCAGTCCCGCACGGCGGGGAAAGCGGCGAGGGAAAAGTCCCCCTCCTCCGCCACATGGGTGTGGGCGAACAGGGCGATGTCGGCGATGGTGAGCGCATCGCCGACGAAATAGCGGCGCGCGGACAGGTGCCGCTCCATCACCTTGAGCGCCGCATAGCCCTCCTCCATCCAGCGATCCACGTCATGGGCGCGCAACTCACGCCCACCGCGCACCTGCCGCAACCAGAAGCGGGCGGTGGCGATGCCCGGCTCGTGGCTGTTCTGCTCGAAGAACATCCAGCGCAGCACCTCGGCGCGGGCGAAGGCGTCGGCGGGCAGAAGCGGCGTGCCCTCGGCGAGATAGAAGAGGATGGCATTGGACTCGGCGAGATAGCGCCCGTCCACATCGAGGAGCGGCACCCGCCCCTCCAGATTCATGGCGAGGAATTCCGGCGTGCGATGCTCGCCGGCGAAGATGTCCACCTCCACGAGGCGGAACGGCCAGCCGAGCTTCGCCAGCATCAGGCGCGCCTTGTAGGAATTGCCCGACGACTGCGTGGAATAGAGCGTCAGCACCTCAACCGTCCTCCCCGCCCCCCCGAACGCCCAGCATGTGGCGGCAGGCCGGGGAAGCCGCAAGCCCCGGATCAAAGCCCGCGTGGCGCCTGAGCGTAGGTAGCGCAGAGGGCCGGTCCACGCCGCGCCCCGATCCATCAATCCGGCGTGGCGCGACATTCACGATCCTTGCTTGTTCGCGGCAAAGCTCTGAACTAGTGTCCGCCCCGCCGGCATCCGGCCGGCCCTCGACCTGTCATCGTTGCGCCCGTGCCGCGGCATCCGCTCCGCCCACGATCGCGCGTCCCGGAGCCCAAAGGCCATGAGCCTCCTTTCGTCCGCCCTCAAGCGCATCAAGCCCTCCCCCACCATCGCCATCTCCAACAAGGCGCGGGAGCTGAAAGCGTCGGGGCGGGACATCATCGCGCTCTCGGCCGGCGAGCCGGACTTCGACACCCCCGAGAACATCAAGGAAGCCGCCATCGCGGCCATCCGTCGCGGCGAGACCAAGTACACCGCCGTGGACGGCATTCCCGAGCTGAAGGCCGCCATCTGCCGCAAGTTCAAGCGCGAGAACGGGCTCGACTACAAGCCCTCGCAGGTGACTGTCGGCACCGGCGGCAAGCAGGTGCTGTTCAACGCGCTGGTCGCCACAGTCGACGCCGGTGACGAGGTCATCATCCCGGCGCCCTTCTGGGTGAGCTACCCGGACATCGTGGAATTCTGCGGCGGCACCCCGGTGCCGGCGATGACCACGCTGGAAGACAATTTCAAGCTGCGTCCCGAGGTGCTGGAAGCCGCCATCACGCCGAAGACCAAGTGGCTGATCTTCAACTCGCCGTCCAACCCCTCGGGCGCGGCCTACAGCTTCGACGAGCTGAAGGCGCTCACCGACGTGCTGGTGAAGCATCCCCACGTGTGGATCCTCACCGACGACATGTACGAGCACCTCGTCTATGACGACTTCAAGTTCGTCACCCCGGCGCAGGTGGAGCCCGCGCTCTACGACCGCACGCTGACCATGAACGGCGTCTCCAAGGCCTATTGCATGACCGGCTGGCGCATCGGCTACGCCGCCGGCCCGGAGGCGCTCATCAAGGCCATCGGGACGCTGCAGTCCCAGTCCACCTCCAACCCCTCCTCCATCGCCCAGTGGGCGGCGCTCGAGGCGCTGGACGGGCCGCAGGACTTCATCGCCGAGAACAACAAGGTGTTCAAGGAGCGCCGCGACCTCGTGGTCTCCATGCTGAACCAGACCAAGGGCCTCACCTGCCCGAAGCCGGAAGGCGCCTTCTACGTGTTCCCGTCCTGCGCCGGCACCATCGGCAAGACCACGCCCACGGGCGTGAAGATCACCAATGACGAGGTGTTCGCCACCGAGCTGCTCAATGCAGAAGGCGTCGCGGTGGTGCACGGTTCGGCTTTCGGCCTCGGCCCGGCCTTCCGCATCTCCTACGCCACGGCCACCACGGACCTCGAGGAAGCCTGCCGCCGCATCCAGCGCTTCTGCGGCTCCCTGGCCTGACCCTACGGGAGCGAGCGGCACCTGTCGCTCGCTCTCGACCCGGCCGCCGCGCCGGCCCTGCGTCCGCCCGGCCTCCCGTGAAATTTACCTTCCGGGAGGGTGGGAATTGCAACAGCGACGGGAAAACGGAACCCTGCGCCAACTGGAGCGTTGGCGCCGCGGTGAAGTCTGGGCTAAGGCTGCGCGGTCGTCGGGCGCCGGATTCGACCCGCCCGCTTCCCACAGGAGGAACGACATCATGAAGACTGTTCTCAAGGCCGGCCTCGCTGCTGCCGCCGTGCTCGTCGCCGGCGCGCTTCCCGCTTCGGCCCAGTCCCGCGTCCAGGTGGGCACGCTGACCTGCAACATGGCGCCCAACGTGGCGTTCGTGATCGGCTCGGTCCGCGAGATGAGCTGCGCGTTCCGCCCGGCCGTCCACGGCGCCAAGCGCGGCACCTATCAGGGCACCGTGCGCCGCTTCGGCCTCGACATCGGCGTGAACGGCCGCGGCACGCTGGTGTGGGGCGTGTTCGCCCCGTCCGCCAAGGTTCCCGCCGGCGCCCTGCGCGGCACCTACGTGGGTGCGGCCGGCTCCGCCTCCATCGGCGTGGGCCTCGGTGCCAACGTCCTCGTGGGCGGCTCCCAGAACACCTTCGCGCTGCAGCCGCTGTCGCTCGAAGGCCAGACCGGGCTCAACCTCGCCCTCGGCGTGTCGGACCTCACCCTGCGCTGATTCGGCCCTGCCCGGCGGCAGGACGGCCCAAACGCCTCCTGCCGCAACGGCATCTGCCCCATCTGCAAGCCTGCCCCGCGCCCCCGGCCCAACCGGGGGCGCGAGCATTTTCAAGCCTCTGTCTCCGCCCGCTCCGCCGGATGATTCCGCGCGCGCCAAGCCGCCTGGGGCGGCGATTGCACGGGACTCCCCGACGACGTACCTCTCGAGCGTCGCCATCTGGGGGATTGTCCATGCGCGCCACCATCGCCGCCGCCCTTCTTGCTGCCTCGACCGTCCTCGCCGCCGCGATTCCGGCTGCCGCCCAGCCCCTCCCGCCGGTGCAGCTTCCCCCGCCCCCGACGGGACCGCTGGTCCAGTCCGGCATGCTGGTGTGCAAGGTGGCGCCGTCCATCGGCTTCGTGCTCGGCTCCATGCGCGAGGCGGCCTGCGAATTCCGGGACAACGCGGCGCAGCCCTATGTGGTGCTGTCGCGCTACAAGGGCACCATCTCCCGCTTCGGCATCGATCTCGGTGTGCTCGCCGCCGACACCCTCGCCTGGGCGGTGTTCGCCCCCACCGCCCGGCCCAACCCGAGCGACATCGCCGGCAGCTATATCGGCGTCTCGGCGGATGCCGCCTGGACCATCGGCGCGGGCGCCAACGTGCTGCTCGGCGGCTCCAGCAACCAGATCGCCCTGCAGACCATTTCGGTGGAGGGCATGGTGGGCGCAGACGTTGCGGCCGGCATCGCCGACCTCACCCTGATTCTGCTGCCGAACTGAAGGTATTTTGCGACCCACCATAAAAGGGCCGCAGCCTTCGTGGCAGAGTGAGCTTTGCCTCGGCCGGACGACATGGTTCCGCCGAGGCGCCATCCCTGTGCGGAGGGGTTCGGCATGTCCAGGTTTCTGTCTCGTTCGGTGGCGGTCGCGCTTTGCGGCGCCGGCCTCGCCGCCATGCTGGCGCCGGCCTTCGGCGGCCCGGCGATGCCCCAGGTGGCGGCCGGCCTGCTGGAATGCCGCAGCGCCTTCGCCACCGGCTACGGCTTCGGCTCCTCCCGCTCCGTGAAATGCGAATACCGGCCCTCCATGGGGGTCAACCACTATTACAGCGGCACCATGGAGCGGATCGGGCTCGACTTCGGTGTGTCCGATCAGGCCAGCATGCTGTGGGCGGTGATCGCCACCTCGCCGGCGGTCGCGCCCGGCGCGCTGGCGGGGAAATATGTCGGCATCTCCACCGGCTTCTCCCTCGGCCCGGGCTTTTCCGCCAACATGCTGGCCTCCGACGACGCCACCAAGCAGGTGACGCTGCAACCCCTCAGCGTATCGTCCGACAGCGGCCTCAGCGTTTCCATCGCCGGCGCGACGCTGACCCTCGAGCAATCCGCCGCCGCCCCCCAGTGAGCCCACGGGAGAGGACTCACATCGGCGCTCAAGACACGCCCGTGTGAGACACGCCTGTGTGACTTGCCCCTTCGTCCCCCCGCCCCGATCTTGGCGCCGCGACGGAGGACACTGAATGCTCATCAGATCAAGGCGCGGCTGGGAACTTCCCGAATCGGCGGCAACGCCGGAGGACGTCTATCTCAACCGCCGCCAGGCCATGGGTGCGGGGGCGATGCTCCTCGCCGGCCTCGGCGCCGGGACGCTCTCCAGCCCTGCCGCAGCCCAGCGCGTCGGCGACATTCCCGACCCCTCGGCCAGCCTCTACCCCGCCCCCCGGAACCCCCGCTACACGCTTGAGCGGCCGGTGACGCCGGAGGCGAAGTCGAGCCTCGTGAACAATTATTACGAGTTCAGCTACGGCAAGGTCGTCGGCCCTTCCATGACGCGCTTCCAGCGCCGGCCGTGGCTGGTGAAGATCGACGGGTTGGTGGAGAAGCCCCAGGAGATAGGCATCGACGACCTGTTCAAGAAGGTGAAGTTCGAGGAGCGCCTCTATCGCCACCGCTGCGTCGAGGCGTGGTCCATGGCGGTGCCGTGGACGGGCTTTCCCATGAAGGACCTCGTGGCCCTCGCCGCCCCCACCTCGGGCGCGAAATACATCAAGATGGAGACCTTCCTCGATCCCAAGGTGGCGCCCAACCAGCGGGACTTCCGCTATACGTGGCCCTACGTGGAAGGCCTGACGCTGGAGGAGGCGACCAACGAGCTCGCCTTCCTCGTCACCGGTGTCTACGGCAAGCCCGCGCCCAACCAGTTCGGCGCGCCGCTCCGGCTGGTGCTGCCGTGGAAATACGGCTTCAAATCCATCAAGGGCATCGTCCGCTTCACCTTCACCGACAAGCAGCCGGTGAGCTTCTGGGAGCAGCTTCAGGGCTCCGAATACGGCTTCTGGGCCAATGTGAACCCCAAGGTGCCGCACCCGCGCTGGAGCCAGGCGAGCGAAGAGGACATCGCCACCGGCCAGCGCGTACCGACCGAGATCTTCAACGGCTACGGCGAGTATGTGGCCGAGCTCTACAAGGGCCGCGAGACCCAGAAGATCTGGTTCTAGGGCCGGGAGGGGCGCCTATCCCTCCACTCGGCCCCGCCGCTCGGGCTCGGCGAAGCCGTCCGGCGCCTCACCGGCGTCGAACGGCGTCGTCACCTCCACGAAGGTGTCGGGGTAGAAGCCGTTGAAGCGGGTGCGCAGGGAGAGGGAATAGGCGCCGATGTGGCCGATCTCGATCCAGTCGCCCGTATCCACGCTCTCCGGCAGATAGAACGGGCGGGAGAGCACGTCCACGCTGTCGCAGGTGGCGCCGTAGATGCGGAACGGCGCCATCACGTCCGCCCGCCCCGGCCGGCGGCGGCGGGCGGGATCGGGGATGTGACGCACCGGAAGCAGGATCTTCCCCGTCCACGAATCCGACAAGGACGACCACACCCCGTCATTGATGTAGAGCCGCTGGCCCTTCTTCAGCAGCACCCGCACGATGACCGAGAAGGCGCGGGCGACGATGACCCGCCCCGGCTCCGCCACCAGCGGGATGCCGGAAAAGCCGTGCCGCTCCACCGCCCCCATCAGCCCGCCGACGATCTCGCCCAGCGGCGGCATGGGCGGCACCGGCCGGCGCGGGTCCACCGCATAGGTCGCGGGAAAGCCCCCGCCCACGTCGAGCACCGAGATGGGCACCTTCGCCGCGTCGCGCACTTCGGCGGCGGTGGCGACGGCGCGGGCATAGGTGTCCACATCCTCCACCTGGCTGCCCACGTGGAAGCACAGGCCGCAGCGGATGCCCAGGCCATGGATGCGCTGGAGCAGCTCCGCCGCATGGCCCGGCGCCGCACCGAACTTGCGCGACAGCTCGTAGGCCGCCTCCCCCTTGGAGGCGATGCGCACGAACAAGGTGAGGTCTTCCGGATCGAGATCGAGCGCGCGAACGATGCGCAGGATCTTCGCCACCTCGTCCTCATGGTCGAGGGCGGTGGCGCGGATGCGGTAATGCTCCAGCGCGAGGCGGATGTCCGACTGCGCCTTCACCGGGTGCATGTAGAACAGCTCCGCCCCCGGCGCCGCGGCCCGCGCCGCCGCGAACTCGGCGGGAGACGCCACATCGAAGGCGTTGATGCCCGCGCGCGCCAGCACGTCGAGCACCATGGGCTCGCCATTGGTCTTCACCGCATAGGCCGTCTTGCCGGGAAAGGGCTTGAGGAAGGCTGCGGCGTCGGCGGCCAGCACCTCCGGGCGGAAGCAATAGACCGGCTGGTCCGGCCGCATCTCCAGCGCCGCCTCCCGCCCGGTGGAGAAGCGCGGCAGGCCCGAAGGCACAGGTCCGCTCCGGCCGGTGGCCACGAGGTGGGGCGTCGTTTGCGGCATTCGGGGCTCCTCCCGCGAGTCGGACCCAGGCAGCTTGCCGTTCTTTTCCGGCGAGAGCACGACAGGCGCCATCGAACCGCTCGTTCATTTTCTCTTAAGGTGTTGCCGCCGCGTCCTTGACCGCGGCCGAACCCGGCCGCATCGTCCCGCCGAGGTACGCCCGGAGGGGCGGAAGGCCGAAGTGGAGACGACCATGGGTGAGCGGGCGCTGGGCGCGAAGGCCGTTGGCGAAAAGGCTGGCGGCAAGATGAAGCGCGTGCGCGCGGCCTTGGGAGCCTCCATCGGCCGGATCGCCGCGACGGCGGCCGTGGCTGCTCTTGCGTTCGCGCCCGTGTCCCTCGCCCCGGCCAAGGCGGCGAACCTCCTGGAGCTGAACTTCTGGCTCTCCGGTCCGAACTATTCCGGCGTCGTCCCGGCCTGCGACAGCCAGGAGGCGCTCGACCTCATCGCCACCCGCTTCGCCGAGACCGAGCGGCGCTTCTGGGCCTCCAGCCTCTCCATCACCGACTTCGAGAAGGTGCACGAGATCGCCTTCCGGCCGTGGGGGCAGGAATACCAGCCGCGCCGCTACTGCCGCGGCACGGTCTTCACCAACGACCTCAAGAAGCGCGTCATCTATTATTCCATCATCGAGGACGGCGGCTGGACCGGCGCCACCTGGGGCGTGGAATGGTGCGTGGTCGGGCTCGACCGCAACTACGCCTACGCTCCGTCCTGCAAGATGGCGGGTCCGTGACGCGGCCTTTGGCGCAGGCCTCTTTCGCACAGGCCTCTTTTGCGCAGGCCCTGCGGATGACCGCAGGCCGGCTCGCCGCCGGTTTCGCGCTGCTGCTGGCGCTCGCGGCTTTCGGCCCGGCGCGGGCCGAGGGCCAGCCCGGCCAGTTCGATTTCTATGTGCTCTCCTTGTCCTGGTCGCCGACCTATTGCGAGGACCAGGGCAAGCGCGCGGACAGCGAGCCGCAATGCTCGCTCACCCGCCCCTACGCCTTCGTGGTGCACGGCCTGTGGCCGCAATATGAGCGCGGCTTCCCGCAATATTGCCAGAACCCGCCGCCCTACGTGCCCAACCCGCTCGTCAATTCCATGCTGGACGTGATGCCGAGCCGGCGCCTCGTCATCTATGAATGGAAGAAGCACGGCACCTGCTCCGGCCTGTCGCCGCAGGCCTATTTCGATCAGGTGCGCGCGGCGAAGGCGAAGGTGGTCATCCCGGCAGAGTTCTCCCGCCTCGACGACTACAAGATGGTCGCGCCGCAGGAGGTGGAAAATGCCTTCCGCGCCGCCAATCCCGGCCTGGAGGCTGGCATGATCTCGGTGGACTGCGACCGGCGGCGCCTCAGGGAAGTGCGGGTGTGCCTCAGCCGCGACCTCGCCTTCCAGCCCTGCCCGGAGGTGGAGCGCCGCGCCTGCCGCCTCTCGCGCATGGTGATGCCGCCGGTGCGCGGCGGGCGCTGAGGGCACCCGCCGGCCGGTTTGCGAACCTGCCTTACGGCTGCTTGGTGAGGCGCGCGCAGAGCGCCAGCGCGTCGTCATCGTCCGCTTCGAGATAGCAGAGGTCGATCACGCCGTCGGGCTGGATCGTCCCGATGTGGATGCCGTCGTCACCCGAGAGATAGAGGGTTTTCAGATCGGGCGTGAGCGTGCCGAAGACCGGCTCGGACTTGGTGCCGCCGCGCACCGGATAGACCACCTTGGCCTTGAAGGAGCGGCCGCGCTGCTCCTCGACGACGAGGCCGTAGTCGGCGTTCACATAGCCCATTTCCATGCCCACACCGTCGCTCGGCCCCTTCCAGGTCCCGACGAGGGAGGGCGCCTGCTGCGCCGAAGCGGGCACCGCGACCGCGAGCGTGGCAACAAGGGACAGCGCGAAAACGAGAGGCTTCATGTTTCCCTCCTGCGGACGCGGGGGGCGCGGGTGGAGCACTGCCGCTTGACGTCCCGGCGTCCATGCGTCACGCCGGAACGGTCGCACGGCGTCACGAGGGCCACAATACCGCTACGTCACAGCTGCCCGCGCCATCCACACCCTCCCTTCCGCGCCATCGCCGAGCCGAGATGAATTATCGCCACGCCTTCCACGCCGGAAACCCGGCCGATGTCATGAAGCACGCCGCGCTCGCCCGCGTGCTCGCCTATCTCGGCAAGAAGGATGCGCCCTATCGCGTGCTCGACACCCATGCCGGCACCGGGCTGTATGATCTCGACGGCATCAACGCCCGCAAGACCGGCGAGGCCGATGCCGGCATCGAGGCAGTGCTGGCGGCGCAGGACGCCGGCACCCTCCCCGCCCCCGCCGCGGCGCTGCTCGCGCCCTATCTCGACTGCGTGCGCGGCCTGCGCGAAGGCGGCCGCAAGCTCTATCCCGGCTCGCCGGCCCTCGCCCTCGCCCTGTCGCGGCCGCAGGACAAGTTCCTGTTCTGCGAGCTGAACAAGGAAGAGCGTGTGAAGCTGGAGAAGCGCGTGGGCGAGGACCCGCGCGCCGAGGGCCGGGTGAAGATCCTCGCCCAGGACGGCTGGCAGGCGCTTGCCGCGCACCTCCCCCCGCGCGAGCGGCGCGGCGTGGTGCTGGTGGATCCGCCGTTCGAGGAGCCCGGCGAATTCCAGCGCATGGTGGCGGGGCTGGAGGCGGCGCACCGGCGCTTCGCCACCGGCATCTTCATGCTCTGGTACCCCATCAAGGATTTGCGCGCGGTGGACGCCTTCCGCCGCGATGTGGCCAGTCTGAAGCTGCCCAAGACCTTGCGCGTGGAACTGGATTTCGCGCAGGTGCGCGCGCTGGACACGCTCTCCGGCTCCGGCCTCATCATCGTCAATCCGCCCTTCACGCTGGCCGACGAGATGAAAACCGTGCTCAACGCCCTCGCCCCGCTGCTGGCACGGGACGGCAAGGGGCGGGCGCGGGTGTCGTGGCTGACGGAAGCCGGCTGAGGGCGCCGGAAGAACGGGGTAGCGACGACGCTGCGCCGAATCCCGTTGTTTTTGCGTGGCAGCATGGCCATGGCCGGGCTATCCAGAAGGTCCCTCCTCCCGTCCCCACGGACCCCCGCCCATGCTGCTCCGCCACTCCCCCACCTCTCCCTTCGTGCGCAAGGTGCGCGTCGCCGCGGCCATCCTCGGCATTCCGCTCCAGCTGGAGGCGGCCGACACGCTCGATCCCAACGACACGCTGCGCCAGCAGAACCCGCTGGGGAAGATCCCCGCGCTGCTGGCCGACGACGGAGAGGTCCTGTTCGATTCGTCGGTGATCCTCGCCTATCTGGACCATCTGGCCGGCGACGGGCGCATCCTGCCCACCGCGCCGGCTGCGCGCATCAAGGTGCTGCGCCGCGAGGCCCTCGTGGACGGGATGATGGATGCTGGCATCCTCATTCTCTATGAGACGCGCTTCCGGCCGCAGGAGAAGCACGAGCCGCGCTGGCTGGAGCATCAGGCCGGCAAGCGCCTGCGCGCGATCGATGCGCTGGAGATGGAGGTGGAGCCCTATTCCGGCACGCCGAACGCGGGCGACATCGCCCTTGCCTGCGCGCTGGGCTGGTTCGATTTCCGCTTCGGCGGCGACTGGCGGGCCGAGCATCCCAAGCTCGTCGCATGGTTCGACGCCTTCAGTGCCGCGCATCCTGAGTTTGCGGACTCCGCGCCGGTGGCCTGACACGCCAAAGGCGCCACCCCGAGGGGTGGCGCCTTCGACGCGGTACCAGCGCTTTCGTCACTCGACGATGTAGACCACCTTGCGGGTCTTGGGCTCGACGATGACGCGGCGGTCGTTCACCACCGTGTATTCATACTCGCTGTTCTGCGGGATGTCGTAGAGCGTCACGCTGGGCGGAAGCTGTCGGCCCACCACCACTTCCTGCTCCATGCGGACGGAAGGACGGCGCTCCTTCATCACATAGGTGCGCACCTCCTGCGGGGGCTCGGCGGCCGCGCCGACACCGGCACCGACCACGCCGCCCACCACCGCGCCCACGGGGCCACCCACCACGGCGCCCACGGCGGCACCGCCGACCGCGCCCGTGGCGGTGGAGGCCTGCGCGAAGGCCGCGGCGGGAGCGATCACGGGAGCCGCAAGGGCGGCGATCACGGTACTCATCAGCAACGTCTTTCGCATCTTACCTCTCCTGCTGCGTTCAGATCGCATCAGAAACAGTGGTCGAGGCAAAAACGTTCCCGGCAGCGTCCAAGAGCTGCAGATACCTGGGACTGACGTGGGGCAAACAGGGGGCGAAAACCTTGGCCTTCGCCCCAATGCCGTCATCTTTGACTTCGGCTTTGCCGTGCGCGGCGCGCTCAGGCGCTCGCCACGGCCTTCGCAGGCACGCGCGGAACGGGAACCATCATCCCCCGCTTGATCAGCTCCGCATGGGTGAGGTCCAGCACCCGCCAGGCGGTGGCGACCAGTTCGTCCGCCTCCTCGTGCGACAGCGTGAAGGGCGGGGCGAGGATCATGCCGTCGCGCACCGCGCGCATCACCAGCCCCTCCTTGAATGAAAAATCGCGGCAGATGAGGCCCACCGTGCCCTCCTCGGCCGCGAAGGCGGCGCGGGTGGATTTGTCGGGGGTCAGCTCCATGGCGCCGATCAGCCCCACCATGCGCGCCTCGCCCACCAGCGGATGCTCGGCGAGCTTCAGCCAGCGTTCCTGCAGGTAGGGGCCGATATCGGTCCGCACCCGGTCCACCAGCTTTTCCTCGTGCATGATCTTGAGGTTGGCCAGCGCCGCCGCGCAGCCGCCGGGATGGCCGGAATAGGTGTAGCCGTGGTTGAAGTCGCCGCCATGCTCGATGAAGCCTTCGGCGAAATGATCGCCGACGATCACGCCGCCCAGCGGGAAGTATCCGGAGGTCACGCCCTTCGCGAAGGTGATGAGGTCCGGCTTCACGCCCATGAATTCGCAGCCGAACCAGCGGCCGGTGCGCCCGAAGCCGCAGATGACCTCGTCGCAGATCAGCAGCACGTCGCGCTCGCGGCAGATCTTCTCCACCTCGGGCCAGTAATTGGCGGGCGGGATGATGACGCCGCCGGCGCCCTGGATGGGCTCGCCGATGAAGGCCGCCACATTCTCCGGCCCCGCCTCGTCGATGGCGCGGGCCACCTCGCGCGCGGCATAGAGGCCGAAATCCTCGCGGCTCATCTCGCCACCCTCGGCCCACCAGTAGGGCTGGGCCACGTGGATGATGCCGGGAATGGGCAGGCCGCCCTGGGCATGCATGGGCTTCATGCCGCCGAGCGAGGCGCCGCCCATGGTGGAGCCGTGATAGCCGTTGCGGCGGGAGATGAAGATGTGCTTCTCGGGCTTGCCCAGCGCCGCCCAATAGTGGCGGACCATGCGCAGCACCGTGTCCACCGCCTCCGAGCCGCCGGAGGTGAAGAACACATGGTTCATATGGGCCGGCGCCACCTCGGAGATGGCCGCCGCCAGCTCCGCCGCGGCGGGGTGGGTGGTCTTGAAGAAGGTGTTGTAATAATCGAGCTGGTAGAGCTGCTGCGCCATGGCATCGACGATGGCGTGCCGCCCGTGCCCCACCTGCGAGCACCACAGGCCCGACATGCCGTCGAGGATTTTGTTGCCGTCGCTGTCGAAGACATAGACCCCCTCGGCCCGCGTGATGACCCGCACCCCCTCGGCGTTCAGCGCCTTCGTGTCGGAGAACGGATGCAGGTGGTGCGCCGCATCCAGCGCGCGCCAGTGGGCGGTGGAGTTGGACAGGGGGGCGGACGTCACGATGGCGATGCTCCGTGTTGAACCTCTGCGGTTCTAGCGCGAAAGCGGGACCGTGGGCACCCCCGCGCTCGCACGGCGCGCCTGATCTGCTAAAGCTGCGACCGGTGATGGAGTCAGCGGAGGCGAGGGCATGGAACCGGGGTTCTGGCAGGCGCGGTGGGAGACGAAGCAGATCGGCTTTCACGAGGGAAAGCCCAACGCCTATCTGGTGAAGCACCTCGACCGCCTCGGCCTCGCGCCCGGCGCGCGCATCTTCCTGCCCCTGTGCGGCAAGACACGGGACATCGCCTATTTGCTGGGGCAAGGCTTCGCCGTGGCCGGCGCGGAACTGAGCCGCATCGCGGTGGAGGAGCTGTTCGCCGAGCTGGAGGTGGTGCCCGAGATCACCGCGGCCGGCGACCTCCTGCGCTTCAGCGCGCCCGGCCTCGACATCTTCCAGGGCGACATCTTCGCGCTCGAAGCCGAGACCCTCGGCCCGGTGGATGCGGTCTACGACCGCGCCGCGCTGATCGCCCTGCCGCCCGACATGCGCCCGAGCTATGCCGCCCACGTCACGGCCATCACCGGGGCGGTGCCGCAGCTGGTGGTCACGATCGTCTATGACCAGTCCCTGGTCGGAGGCCCGCCCTTCTCCGTGCCTGCGGTGGCGGTCCATGCGCTGCACGACGCCGGCTATCGGGTGACGCACCTCGATGCCGTCACCCGCCCCGATGCCCTCAAGGGCCAATGGGAAGCGACCGAAGAGGTGCATCTGCTGGAGCGGCGGTGAGGGGTCTCGCATCCCGGCCGACTGGAGCGCAGCGGAAGGAGAGCCGGGATCCAGCGCAAGGACGACCGCGCAGCGGACAATTCCTGCAACCGCTGGATTTTGAAGCGCCTGCGGCGGACTTTTGCGCTGGCCCCCGGATCGGCGCTCCACCTCCGGTGTCGCTTGTCCGGGGAGCCGGGCCGCTCCAGTCTCAGAGCCGCGTCCACACCGTCTTGAGGTCGGAATACTTCTCCAGCGCGTGCAGGGACTTGTCGCGCCCGAAGCCGGACTGCTTCACGCCGCCGAAGGGGGTGGTGATATCGTCGGCGTCGAAGCAGTTCACATAGACGATGCCGGCCTTGAAGCGCCGCGCCACCTTGTGCGCGGCGGCAAGGTCGGCGCTCCACACCGAGGCGCCGAGGCCGTAAACGGTGCCGTTGGCGATCTCCACCGCCTCGTCCAGCCCGTCGAACCCGATCACCGACAGCACCGGCCCGAAGATCTCGTTCTGCGCCAGCGCGGAGGACGGCGCCACGTCGTCGAACACGGTGGGCGCCACGAAGGCGCCGCCGGTCTCGGTGCGCACCGCCGTGCCGCCCGTCACCAGCCGTGCACCGCTCTCGCCGCCGGCCTGGATGGCGGAGAGGATGCGGCCCTGATGCTCGCGGCTCACCACCGCACCGGCCGGCGCATCGGGATCGAGCGGATCGCCCGGCATCCAGCGCGGGGCGAGCGCGGCGACGCGCTCCACCAGCTCGGCGCGGATGCGGTTGTCCACGAGCAGCCGCGAAGCCGCCGTGCACATCTCGCCCTGATTGAAGAAGATGCCGCCGGCCACCGCCTCGGCCACGGCGCCGAGATCCTTCACGTCGTGGGCCACCACGAAGGCGGTCTTGCCGCCCAGCTCCAGGGCCACGCGCTTGATGTTGCTCTCGGCGGAATAGCGCAGGAAATAGCGGCCGACCTCGGTGGAGCCGGTGAAGGCGATGGCGTCCACATCCATGTGGAGCCCTAGCGCCTTGCCGGCCTCGACGCCGAGCCCCGGCACCACGTTGAACACCCCGGCGGGAATGCCGGCCTCCGCCGCCAGCTCGGCGAGGCGCAGCGCGGTGAGCGGGCTTTCCTCCGCCGGCTTCAGCACCACAGAATTGCCCATGGCCAGCGCCGGCGCCACCTTCCAGGCGGCCATGATCATGGGGAAATTCCACGGCGTCACGCAGCCGACCACGCCGAGCGGCTCGCGCAGCACGAGGGCGAGGTTGTCGTCGGTGGTGGGCGCGACCTCGCCATACACCTTGTCGCAGCACTCCCCGTAATAGGCGAAGCAGTCGGCCGCCGCGCGCACGTCGATGGCGCGGGCATCCGAGATGGGCTTGCCCATGTTCAGCGTCTCGGTGAGGGCCAGCTCGTCCCGGTGGGCGCGGATGAGCTCGGCGAAGCGCAGCAAGGCGCGCTTGCGCTCCAGCGGGCGCTGGCCGGCCCAGCGGCGATCCTCGAAGGCGCGGCGCGCGGCCTTCACGGCGCGGTCCACATCCTCCGCATCGCAGGCAGCGACCTCGGCGATGGCGTGGCCGGTGGCGGGATTGACGGCGCTGAAGGTGCGGCCCGAGGCGGCCGGCACGAAGGCCCCGTCGATGAAGGCGTGGGTCCGGAAGGAAGGAATGTCCGCCGCCGCCCGTTCCACCGCCGCCATGATGTGCGCTCCGCTGCCAGACCCGGCCCGTGCCAGACCTGCGGCACCCTCGCGCGCCGTAACAGGAGCCGTCAAGGTGGGGCGGCGGGCGCCTATTCGCGCTCGGGCGGGCCGCTCTCCCCGTCCTCGTCCTCTTCGGGACGGCCGGGGATGGCGTAGCTGCCGGACAGCCAGCGGTTGAGGTCCACGTCGGCGCAGCGCTTGGAGCAGAAGGGCTTGTAGCGCTCCACCGGCGGCTTGCCGCAGATGGGGCACGGCCGGGCGGCGGGGATGGGCTTCGTCGGTGCTTCCCCGCTCACGCCGCGCGCTCCACCCAGCCGGCGCGCACGTCGTAGCCCTGTCCGGTCAGCAGGCCGAGGGTTTCCGAAAGCGGCAGGCCGACCACGTTGGTGTAGGAGCCCACGAGCTTCACCACGAAGCCGCCGGCGATGCCCTGGATGGCATATCCACCGGCCTTGCCGCGCCACTCGCCGCAGGCGAGGTAATCGTTGATCTCGTCACGCGACAGCCGCTTGAAGCGCACCCGCGTCTCGACGAGGCGGGTGGCGGTGCGGCCGCGCGGATCGATGAGGCAGACGCCGGTATAGACGCGATGGGTGCGGCCGGAGAGCAGGCGCAGGCACGCCTCCGCCTCGTCCACGAGATCCGGCTTGGGCAGGATGCGCCGGCCCACCGCCACCACCGTGTCGGCGGCGAGCACCAGCGCGTTCATCTCGGCGTCCTTGGCCCGGCCGGCCACCAGCTTCGCCTTCTCCTGCGACAGGCGCTGGGCGAGGCGGCGGGGCAGCTCGCCGCGCTCGGGCGTCTCGTCCACATCGGCGGGCATGAGAAGGTCCGGCTCGATGCCGGCCTGGTTCAGCAGCGCGAGGCGGCGGGGAGAGCCGGAGGCAAGGACGAGCTTCACCTGATCGTTCACGGAGCAAAATCCTCCCGGGCCGGATCGCGCCGGCCGAATGCAGGACCGTGGTCTAGCGGAATTGGGGGAGCCTGTGAACGCCGATCAACTGCCCGTGATGGCAGTCGCCACCGGTAACCGCCGCCGGCCGGCGCCCGAAAAGCCCCATGTCGGCCAAGCGCAGCCGATCCAGGGAAGAAGGACGCCATCCATGTTCACCCGCCGTTTCACCCTCGCCTTCGCGATCGCCCTCCCCCTCGCCGCAGCCGCTTTCGCCGGCGCATCCGCCCTCGCCGGCACCGAACACGGCGCCACCACACACGCCGCAACTGACCATGCCGCCTACACGCCCGCCGCCTTTGCCGACGCGCAGAAGGCGGGCAAGCCCATCCTCGTGGAGATCCACGCCAGCTGGTGCCCGGTGTGCGCGGCCCAGGCCCCCATCCTCGGCGAGTTGCTGGCCACCCCCAAATTCAAGGACGTGGTGGTGTTCCGCGTGGATTTCGACAGCCAGAAGGATGCGGTGAAGGCGTTCGGCGCCCGCTCGCAGAGCACCCTCATCGTCTACAAGGGCAAGACCGAGGAAGGCCGTTCCGTGGGTGATACCGCGAAGCCCTCCATCGAGGCGCTGCTGGCCAAGGGCGTCTGAGGCGACCATGGCCCTCGGCAGCCTCGGCCTCGCGTTTCTCGCGGGCGTCCTCTCCATCCTGTCGCCCTGCGTGGTGCCGCTGCTGCCCCTGGTGCTCGGCGCGGCAGCGGCCGAGCACCGCCTCGCCCCGCTGGCGCTGGCGGTGGGGGTGACGCTCTCCTTCACCGTCATCGGCCTGTTCGTCGCCACCGTCGGCTACGCCATCGGGCTGGAGGGCGACGCTTTCCGCATGGTGGGCGCGGTGCTGATGATCGGCATCGGCGCGGTCCTCGCCGTGCCGCCCTTGCAGACGCGGCTCGCCACCGCGGGCGGGCCGGTGAGCGACCTCGCCAGCCGGCACCTCTCCGGCTTCGCGACCGAGGGGGTGGGCGGCCAGTTCGCCGTCGGGCTGCTGCTCGGCGCGGTGTGGAGCCCCTGCGTCGGCCCGACGCTCGGCGCCGCCTCGGTGCTCGCCGCGCAGGGCCGCAACCTCGGCGAGGTGGCGGCGGTGATGGGCCTGTTCGGCCTCGGCGCCGGCCTGCCGCTGGCGCTTGCCGGAACCCTCTCCCGCCCCACGCTGATGCGCTGGCGCTCGCGGATGATCTCCGGCGGCAAAGGGGCGAAGGCGCTCATGGGTCTTGTGCTGGTGGTGGTCGGCCTTTTGATCGCCACCGGCGCCGACAAGCGGATCGAAGCGGCGCTGGTTCAGGTCTCCCCGGCCTGGCTCACCACGCTGACGACGCGGTTCTGACCTCCCGCAGGTCGTCTCCGCTTCGATCCAGAGACGGGCCGCACAGGGGCCGTCTCCCTCCGGCCGCAGGTGTCCTGCTCGTCCCGCAGGCTGTGGCCGGCGCCCGGTGGCGCACGCCTATCCCACGTGCGCCGCCGGGCTCTTCGCGTGTCCGGGGGTATGCCTCTTGCATGGGCGCGGGTGAAAAGGACCCGCGCGGCATGAAAACCTTCCTGGATTGGTCGGCTTACGACACCTACGGCATCGGCGACGCCTATTCCGGCATTCCCGCCACGGGCGGGAACTACGCCAAGGCCGTGGCCGTGTGCATGCACAGCCGCGATTGTCAGAATACCGGCAAGGGCGTGATGTGCCCGAGCTACCGCATCACCGGCGACCGCGCCCACTCCACCGAGGCCCGCGTCGCCGCCTTCAAGACGGCTTTGAACGACGGCGGCGACGCGGCCGCCTTCGCCGATCCGCGGCTCGACGCCGCCATGGACCTCTGCGTGTCCTGCAAGGCCTGCAAGAAGGAATGCCCGAGCGCCGTCGACATGACGCTCATCAAGACCGAGTATCTGGCGCAACGGCACGAGATCAAGGGTGTGCCCCTGCGCACCCGCCTGTTCGGCGGGGTGCCGGAATGGACCGGCCGCCACCGCCGCCTGCTGCGCCGTGCCATTCTCCTGCGCAACCGCGTGCCGCTGATGGCCCGGCTCGCCGAGTGGTTCCTCGGCATCACCGCCCGCCGGCCGATCCCGGAGCCGGCACCAGCGGCCTATGTGGCGCCGCCCGCCGCGCCGCATCTGGCGGAACGGGGCGACGTGATCCTGTTCGTGGATACCTTCTGCCACCATTTCGAGCCGGAGGTGGCGGAGGCCGCACGTGAGGTGCTGACTTTCGCCGGCTATCGCGTGCGCATCGCCAAGCCCGACCCATCGGACGCCGAGCCCGACCGGCCTTTGTGCTGCGGCCGCACCTATCTCACCACCGGCATGGTGGAAAAGGCGCGCAGCGAGGGAAAGCGCGTGCTCGCCGCCTTCGAGAGCGAGATCGCCATCGGCACGCCCATCATCGGCCTCGAGCCTTCCTGCCTGCTCTCGCTGCGGGACGAACTCTACAGCCTCGGCCTCGGCCCGAAGATCGGGGCGCTCGGCAAGCAGCTCTATCTGTTCGAGGAATTTCTCGCCCGCGAGCACCAGAACCGGGGCCTGCGGCTGAAGCTGAAGGCGCTGCCCGGCGCGAAGGCGGTGCTGCACGGCCACTGCCACCAGAAGGCGTTCGGGGTGATGAAGGCGACGCGCAAGGTGCTCTCCTTCATTCCCGGCTTCTCCTACGACATCGTGGAGACGAGCTGCTGCGGCATGGCCGGCAGCTTCGGGCTGGAGGCGGAGCATTATGATGCCTCCATGCAGATGGCCGAGATCGCCCTGCTGCCTGCCATGCGCGCCGCACCGGACGACGCACCCCTGATCGCCAACGGCTTCTCCTGCCGCCACCAGATCGAGCACGGTTCGGGCCGCAAGGCGCGCCACATCGCGCTCCTGATCCGGGATGCGCTGGACCGGGACTGAGGCACAGACAGGGGTAGGCCCCACGGGGAAAAGCTTTATCGGCGACGCTGCGCCAGCTATCTATGGGAGAACCGTCGTCGGCCCGATGCGTGAACCGTCGGCCTCAATGCGAGCGCCCCCATGAACGCCATCACCTCGCTGAAGTCCTTCATCCTCGACCGGGTCGAGATGATCGGCGCCCCTTTCTATACCGACGCCCACCGCCTTTCGGTGCCCGAGGACGATCCGCACGACACCCTCGCCGCCGGCGCGGCGGAGGACCATGACCCCGCCGACGGGCAGTCCTTCGCCATCGATTATGTGGACCATGCGGGCAACATCAGCCACCGCCGCATCTCGGTGTGGGCGGTGCAGCGCAATGTGGAGGGCGTGCCCATCCTCATCGCCAAGTGCCACGAGCGGCAGGCGGCGCGCGCCTTCCGGGTGGACCGCATCACCGGCGTGACGGACCTCGACGGGGCGAAGCGCGAGCCGCTGTCGCGCTTCTTCTACGAGACCTTCGGCTTCATCTGGCCCAAGGACGCCGAGGTGGTGGCCCCCGAGGAGCCCGAGGACCAGCGCTGGGACCGCATCCGCATGGTCATCCGCAAGGCCGGCATCGCGCTCCTCGCCGCCTTGGCGCGGGCGGACCGGGAGATCGGCGCGGCGGAGGTGGAGGAGATGGTCTTCTTCTGCGAGCGCGCCTGCGCCGCCGAGGAGATCGACCTCACCGGCGCCGAGCGCGAGCGCCTTGCCGCCTGGGTCGCCCGCCTGCGGCCCACGCCCGAATCCGTGGAAACCTCCCTCGACACCCTGTTCGAGAGCGGCACCGAGGCCATCGCCACCCTGCTGAAGGCCGGCATGCGCGTCATCAACGCCGACGGCTCGCTCAAGGAAGCCGAGGCCGAGATGCTCGACGCCTTCTGCTATGCCCTCACCGGCCGGCACGTAAGATAGGGTTCACCGAAAGCAGAGGCGCGGCGGCACCATATGGCCGCGCCTGCGTTGTCCTCCGAAACCATCCGGAGGACACAATGCCGTCTGCCCGCCCGATCCGCCTCTTTCGTCCCGTCCTTGCGGGAGCCTTCCTCGCGGGTGCGCTGCTGAGCGGCCCCGCGCTGGCGCAGCAGGCCGCCCCGGCCGATCCCCTCCCCTCACGGCCCGCGCCCGCCACGGCCGCGCCCGCACCGGGGACATCGCCCGTCGTCTCGCCCCAGATCGCGCCGCCGCTGGCCGCGCCAAAACCGGGGGATGCGCTGAAGGCGCGGGCGGAACAGACCGTCACCGAGGAGGCGCTCAAGGACGCCGAGGCCGAGGCGCCCGAGGATGCCGAGCGCGCCGCCGCCTGCAAGGCCCACGCGATGGCGCGGCTCAAGGCCCGCTCGCCCTCCGTCGACGACATCTTCATCGACATGGACGGCCTCACCATCGCCAAGGCCGACGCGACCGTGGGGCAGGAGAAGATCACCGCCGTGCTGATGGGCGAGGCCTATATCAAGCGCGACCGCTCGGACAAGGCCCACCGCTTCCTCTGCCTCGTGGGCGAGAAGGACAAGGTGGTGATGACCTTCTTCACCGAACGATAAGCCTCAGGTCTCGACCAGGCCCGTGGTGTTGCCGGAGGCCACCGAATCCGTGCGGCCGTGGGGCTTGGCCAGATATTCGTCCGAGCGCATCTCGTGCAGGCGCGAGATGGTGCGGGCGAACTCGAACGCCTCCGCCCCCTCGGTGCCGAGATAGAGCTGCTCCGGCTCGGCGGCCGCCGAGGCGATGAGCTTCACGTTGGCGTCGTAGAGCGTGTCGATGAGCGAGATGAAGCGCTTCGCCTCGTTGCGCTGGTCCGGCCCGAGAATGGGGATGTGCTCCAGCACGATGGTGTGGAACTGGCGGGCGAGGCTGAGATAGTCCGGGTTCGGTCCCAGCGCCGCCTCGCACAGATCAGCGAAGGAAAAGCGCGCCGCGCCCTGCCCCATGGCGGGGATGGCGAGCTTGCGCCCCTTCAGCAGCATCTCCCCCGGCTTGCCGCCGGTGGGGCCGGCGAGACGCCGCCAGGCCGCCGCCACCGCCGCGTCGGCGGCCGGGCCGAGCGGCGTGTGCCAGGTGCTCACGCCTTCCAGCTTTTCCATACGGTAGTCGGTACGGGAATCGAGGGACATGACACGCATGCGCTGCTCGATCTCGCCGATGAAGGGCAGGAACAACGCGCGGTTGAGGCCCCCGGCATAGAGGTCCTTCGGCGCGACGTTGGAGGTGGCCACCACCACTACCCCGTCGGCGAACAGCTTCTCGAACAGCCGGCCGAGAATCATGGCATCGGCGATGTCGGTGACGTGGAATTCGTCGAAGCACAGCACCTTGGCCTCGTCGGCCAAAGCCTGCGCCACCGGGGCGATGGGATCGGCGCTCTTGCGCTCGCCCTGCTTCTGCGCCTGCCGCTCGCGGAAGATGCGCTCGTGCACGTCGCCCATGAATTCGTGGAAATGCGCCCGGCGCTTGCCCTTGGCCGGCAGCGCATCGAGGAACAGGTCCATGAGCATGGTCTTGCCGCGGCCGACCTTGCCGTAGACATACATGCCCTTGGGCTGGACCGGGGCGCGGCGCTGGAACAGCCAGCCGAGCGCCGAGGATTTCTGCGCCAGCGCCCGCTGCCGCAATTCCAGCTCCAGCCGGGCGAACTCGTTCACCACTTCGGCCTGGGCCGGATCCTCCGAGATTTCCCCAGCGGCAAGTTTCGCCGCATAAAGCTCCGTGACCCGCGCCGTCGTCTCACCCGCCATGAACGTGTTCCCGTTCACCCGCCGTTCCCGGCGCCTTCACCTGCCGCGCCGCGGTTCGGCGCTTGTGCACTGCCGCATCCGCTTAGAGCAGATCGGCGGAAAGTTGAAGCTCAGAGCGTCTCGGCGATGACCAGAGGATGGCCGGGCATGAGCTCGTAGGGCGCCTTCCACCCCGGCAGGGCGGCGATGCGGCCGGCCCAGCGGGCCAGGGCGGGATAATCCTCCACCACCACGCCTGCCCGTTCGGGATAGTAGATGTATCCGGCGAGCGAGATGTCGGCGATGGTGGGCCGGTCGCCCACGAGGAAGTCGGAAGCCTGCAGGTGCTTGTCCGCGACGGCATAGGCCGCCCTCGCGCGCGTCCTGAGGAAGGCGCTCAGCTCGTTCTCGCCCTCGCCCCGCAGCTCGACCATGAAGCGCAGGGTGGCGAAGTAGGATGTGAACTTGTGGTTGTCGAAAAGAATCCAGCGTAGCACCTCGCGCCGGCCTTCCTCGTCGTCGGGCAGGAAGTGGCCGGTCTTCTTCGCGAGATAGTCGAGGATCACGCCCGACTGGGACAGCTTCAGCGCGCCATCCACCAGCACCGGCACCTCGCCCATCTCGTTCACATCGCGCTTGTAGGCCTCGGTGCGGGTCTCGCCGTTGAAATAGTCGACGAACCGGGCCTCCCAGGCGAGCCCGCACAGCTCCAGCATGAGGGCGACACGATAGGCATTGCCCGACTGGGCGAAGCAGTAGAGTTTGAAGGGTGACACGCCGACCGGTCTCCGTGTTGACCACCAGAGCACACTATCCCCATCAGACCCGCCCCCGTCAGGCCCGCCTGCGAAAAGGCGACCGCGCTTAGGCCAAATTCTTTCGTCATCCACCGTCCCGCCCGACAGGAACAGCCGAGCCCGCACGATGGAACCCCTTGCCCCGCCCCGCCACCGTCCGCGCGAGCCGTTCGCCCGCCGCGTGAAGCACTGGCTGGCCGACCACGATCCCGGCGGCATCGACACCACGCGCGCGCTCGCGCTGGGCATCTCTTTCGTCATCGTCATCGCCACCGGCTACGCCACCTCGGTGGGGTTCCGCTTGGGAATGGACACCACCTTTCCGATGATGGCCGGCTGCGCCGCGCTGGTGATGATCTCGTTCAATCCCGGCGCCAGCGCCGCCGCCGAGGGGCGCACCATGCTGCGCCTGTTCGGCGTCTCCGTCGCCTTCCTCGTGCTGCTCACCGCCATCGGCCCCGGCAACGGCACGGCCAACGACATGGTGCAGAAGCTGCTGCTGATCCCGCTGTCCTTCATCGCGCTGGCGCTCAGGCGCTCCGGCATGGACGGCCAGCGCCTCGGCCTCGCGCTGATCGTGGTGGCGACGGTGGGCACCATCATCCGCCCGACGCGGATGGAGGCGGCCATGCTGCTCCTCGCCTTCTGCCAGGGGGCGCTGGTGGCGGCGGCGGTGCGGCTCTCGCCGTGGCGGCCGTCGGCGGTGAACGCCTTCGTGGACACCACCCTCGACATGCAGAGCGCCGTCGCCACCTACCTGCGCGAGCTGTCGGCGGCGGTGCGCGACAATCATCCCTTCCCGCCGGACGCGTCCGAGGTTCTGGAGCACCTGCGCGGGCGCGTCTGGAACGCCCTCGCCAACGCCATCGCGGAAGATCCCGCCGCCCAGCCCGATTTCGAGCAGCTGCGCGTGCGCTTCTATCGCCTGCGCGTGGCGGTGCAGCTTCTCGCCGGCTGCGTGCCGCAGAAGACGCCCGACACCGTGGACTGGCGCCAGCCCTTCGCCGCCGCAGCCGACCACATCGCCCGCCGGCTGGAGGCGGTGGATGTCTCCGATGTCCATGCGGAAGAACGGTTCGAGCGCGCGGTGGCGCAATTGCGTCTCGTTGCCTTCTCGCCGGACCTGCCCGGCGAGGCGCGCTTCGCGCTTCTGCGGGCGCTCACCGCCTTCGATCGCCTCTCCATGGTGGTCACCGGCATCGCGGCGGCCGAGATGGCGCCCTTCCCGCCGCCCCATCCCGATGACGAGCAGGACGCCCTGCCCCCGCCGCCCAGGGCGATCCCCCTCTTCGTCAAGGGGCCGGACGGCCGCCAGATCCTCTCCGCGCCCTACCGGGTCGCCTGCCAGGGCGCCATGGCGACCGCCATCACCACCGCCTTCGACCTCCTCGTCCATCTCGATCACGCCTATTGGGCGACGATGACGGTCATGTTCGTCATCGGCAACAGCGTGGGCGAGACCTACATGCGGGTGCGCTATCGCACGGTGGGCACGCTCATCGGCGTGGCGCTGGGCTTCGGCCTGTTCCTCGCGCTGGAAGGGCAGATCTGGGTCATGGCCGGCTTCTGCATGCTGGCGCAGATGATCGCCGTGGTGACCCAGAAGGACCGTTACGATATCGCCTCCGCCGCGGTCGGCCTCTCGGTGGTGCTGGGCCTTCACATCATCTCCGGGCTCGGGCCGGAGGGCATGGTCGCCCGCGTCTACGAGACGGCCATCGGCGCGGCGGTGGCGCTGGCGGTGTCGTTCATCGTGCTGCCGGTCTACCTCACCGATCAGGTGCGGCCCGAGGTGCGCGCGCTGCTCCGGCGCTGCCGGGCGGCCTTTGCATCGTGGTGGCCGCACCCCGGCGAGACGACCAGTGTCGCGGCGCTGGTGCGGGATGTCCGCTCCCTCGGCCTGCGCCTGCCCAATCTCGGCGCCGAGCAGGTGTTCGGCCATTCGGCGGGAGACGTGGCCAACATCGTCTCCACCCTCGACGTGCTCATCACCTATCTCGCCCTCATGGAGGACGTGGCCCACCGCCTCGCCGCCGCGAACCCCTCGGAGCAACTCGTGACCGTGGTGGAGGCCGCCCGCTCGCGCACCCTCACCGCCTTCGAGGTGGTGCTGGGGGAGGCCGGCGCCGGCAGCGCCGATGCCGCCAATCCCGCTGTGGCCGCCGCCGTTTCCACCGTGCTCGGCCTCGCCGACGACGCCAAGCTCAGGGAAACGTTGCCGCTGGTGGCGGACTATCTCGCCTATTCGGAAGCGCTGCTGCGCCCCCTGCGCGAACTCAATGCGGGCCTGCGCGACAAGCCATGGCGCAAGGAAGACATGATCGCTGCGGGTGCCGCCCCGGCCACGCCAGCGCCTTAGATCCCGCCTTGCCCGCAGTCCACGTGGCTGTACAGTCGAAATCGGGGTGACGGCCGGGCAAAATTGGGGGCCACGACCATCACCCATGGGGGGAGACGATGACGCGGGCTGGCGTTTGCAATTTGGTCGCCGTGATGGCGCTTACGACTGCGGGAATGCATCTGGCCAACGCCCAGACGCCCGTCGATCTGGGCACAATCTGGAACGAGCAGGAAGCCGGATGGCAGGGCGTGTGGACGCGCGTCGGCCGGTCCAACACATTTCAGGCCGTCTGGACCAAAGACAATCGCGTTGTCCGCGCCAGTCTTCAGATGACCGTGAGTGGAAATGTCGTTTCGATCACGCGGGATGACACGTCCGGGCCCGGCGTCGGCAAGGCCGGCTGCGAATATACCGGAACCGTAAAGGGCAATATGATCGCCGGCGATTACAATTGCGCCTGGTCGAAAGCTGCCGGAAAGTGGAAGGCGACCATTTCGCGTTGACCCGTCATACGCAAGCCGTGTCTGGCGCCCGCAGCGGCTTTCTTTAGCGGCGGCCCCCTCGACACGCGCAACGGAGCGCTCCAAGGACGAGCCGGCGCGTTCTCCACTCTGGGTTCAGAGGCCACTCACTGAGCGGGTTGATTCTAATCCGCTCGGGTCGCGCTCTAGAGCGCGACCGGCTTGAAGTGCTTGGAGAGCTTCAGCCCCTGGCCCTGATAGTGGGAGCGCATGTCGGCGCCATAGAGCGTGTGGGGGCGCGCGGCCATGCGCTCGTAGACGAGGCGGCCCACGGTCTGCCCGTGCTCCAGGATGAACGGCACCTCACGGGAGCGCACCTCCAGCACCGCTCGCGCACCGCGCCCGCCGGCCGCCGGATTGCCGAAACCGGGATCGAAGAAGCCGGCATAATGCACCCGGAACTCGCCCACCAGCGGATCGAACGGCACCATCTCCGCCGCATAGTCCGGCGGCACATGCACCGCCTCGCGGGAGGCGAGGATGTAGAAGGCGTCCGGGTCGAGCACGAGGCTGGCCGGCCGGTCCGGCCGCACATGGATGGGCTCCCAGAAGTCCGCCACGTCCAGCACGCCCGCCTGATCCACGTCGATCACGCCCGTATGCTTCTTGGCGCGGAAGCCCATGAGCCCGCCCAGCGCATCGCCCGCGAGGTCCACCCCCAATGCGATGCCGCCCGCCGCCACATCCGGGCTCGTCGCATCCACGAGGCATTCGGCGGTCTGGAGGTTCAGAAGCTCCAGATCGGACAGGCGCGACACACCCCGGCGGAAGCGCACCTGCGACAGGCGCGAGCCGGTGCGCACGAGAATGGGGAAGGTGCGCGGGGAAATTTCGAGATAGAGCGGGCCATTATAGCCGGCCGGGATGGTGTCGAACGCGCGGGCGCCATCGGTGATGACACGCACGAACACGTCGAGCCGCCCGGTGGAGCTTTTGGGGTTGGCGGCGGCAGCCAGATCCGCCGGCAGCTTCAGCCGCTCGAACAGTTCCACCAGATAGACGCAGCCGGTTTCCAGCACCGCGCCCTTGGTGAGATCGAAATCGTGCAGGGCGAGGTCGCCGAGCCGTTCCTTCACCGAGACGCCGGCGCCCGGCAGGAAGCTCGCGCGCACCCGCCATGCGGTGCGGCCGAGGCGCAGGTCCAGGCTCGCCGGCTGGATCTGGTCGTCGTCCAGCGCCTTGCGGCAGGCGATGGCGCCGGACGCCTTCAGCGCCCCGATTGCCTCTGCAGGCAGGATGCCGGGCTTCAGATGCTCCGTGGCACGCATCGTCATATCCGCTTTCCCGTCCTTTTTGTTCGATTTACCGGACGGAGCCCTTGACGCCAAGGGGGCCCCGCTCTTTAGTGCGGCCGTGGAGAATTTGAGCCGGCCGGCTTGCAGCCACGTTAAACAACCATGCTAAAAGGCCGGGGAGACGACAAGGTCGGTCCGTCTGTGCAGCAGCTCCGTCTGCGCATATGGCGAACGCCCGGTCCGGTCCCCTCGGCCTCCCCTCGGAGACCGTCATGTCCGTGGCGCCAAAGCCCCCCCGGTTCGTCCCCCGCGATCCCCTTACACTCCACCCGGAAACACGGCTAGTCCATGGCGGGACGACGCGCTCCCCCTTCGGCGAAACCTCCGAGGCGCTCTTCCTGACGCAGGGCTTCGTCTATGACGATGCCGAAAGCTGCGAGGCGCGCTTCAAGGGCGAGGACCCCGGCTTCGTCTATTCCCGCTATTCCAACCCCACCACCGCCATGTTCGAGGAGCGCATGGCGCTGCTCGAAGGGGCGGAAGCGGCGCGCGCCACAGCGTCCGGCATGGCGGCGGTGAATGCCGCGCTGCTGTGCCAGCTCTCCGCCGGCGACCACGTGCTCGCCGCCCGCGCTTTGTTCGGCTCCTGCCGCTGGATTCTGGAGGATTTCCTCCCCCGCTTCGGCGTCGAGACCACGCTGATCGACGGGGGCGACCTCGACGCCTGGAAGGCGGGCGTGAAGCCCAACACCAAGATCCTGTTCCTCGAAAGCCCCACCAACCCGACGCTGGACCTGATCGACATCGCCGCGGTGGCCGAGATCGCCCACGCGGCGGGGGCGCGCCTCGTGGTGGACAACGTGTTCGCCACCCCCCTCCTCCAGCATCCGTTCGAGCTGGGAGCGGACGTGGTGGTCTATTCCACCACCAAGCATGTGGACGGCCAGGGCCGCTGCCTCGGCGGGGTGATCCTCTCCTCCAAGCAGTTCGTCACCGACCACCTCCAGACCTTCCTGCGCCAGACCGGCCCCTCCATCTCCCCCTTCAATGCGTGGATCATGCTGAAGGGGCTGGAGACGCTGGCCCTGCGCGTGGAGCGCATGCAGGCGAGCGCCGGCAAGGTGGCCGACGCCCTCGCCGCCCTGCCGGGCGTGGAAAAGGTGATCTATCCCGGCCGGTCCGATCACCCGCAGGCGGAACTGGCGAGACGGCAGATGAAGGGCGGCGGCACCCTCGTCACCTTCGTGGTGAAGGACGGCAAGGCCGGTGCCTTCCGCTTCGCCAACGCCCTGCGGCTCATCCGCATCTCCAACAATCTGGGCGATGCGAAGAGCCTCATCACCCACCCCGCCACCACCACGCACCAGCGATTCACGCCGGAGACGCGGGCGGAAATGGGCATTTCCGACGGCCTCCTGCGCCTCTCCGTGGGCCTCGAGCATGCCGACGACCTGATCGCCGACCTGACCGGAGCCGCCGAAGCCTTGTGATTGCAGGCTTCCTGCCGCGCGGACTGCCGCGCCGCACCATGTCCTGTTGCGCGCGGGCGACAACGCAGGTTCACTATGCGCCGCGGGGGCATTTTCTCCCGCGGTGTGAGGAGGTCGAGCGGGTATGTACCGCGCCATCACTCGGAATATTCAGGTGACTGCGACGCCGCGTTATGTGGCCGAGCGGTCGGAGCCCGACCAGGGCCGTCATTTTTGGGCCTATACGATCGAGGTGGCCAATTTGGGCCAGGAGACGGTGCAGCTCAAGGCGCGCCACTGGATCATCACCGACGCCAACGGCCGCACCGAGGAGGTGCACGGGGCCGGCGTCGTCGGCGAGGAACCGACCCTGCCGCCCGGCGGCCGGTTCGAATACACGAGCGGGGTGCCGCTCAACACGGCCACCGGCATCATCCGCGGACGCTACGAGATGGTCACCGACACCGGGGAGGCCTTCTCCATCGAGATCCCGGCCTTCTCGCTGGACGTGCCGGACGTGCGCCGCGTCCTCAACTGACCCCACCCATCCGCCCGGCTCAGGCCGGGCGGGGAAACCTGTTCAGCTTTAACCTTTTTCAGCCTTGGCCTTTTCGGCTTTAGCTTTTTTTGGCCCCTGTCCTTTATTGACGTTGCAGCGAACCGGGCGAGAGGGGAGATCATGCACGCGGGCATTCCCACCGTGGAGGCCGAGGCCGTATCGGTCCTCAGCCTGCGCCCGGTCGCGGCCACGCTCGGCATCCTGCTCGCCATCCTCGGCGCCGCCATGCTGGCACCCGCCGTGGCCGATTTCGCCGCCCGCGCCAACAGCCGGGAGACGTTCGCGGGCGCGGCTTTCGTCGGCTCGGCCGCCGTCACCATCTTCGTCGGCGTGCTCCTGTGGATGACCGGGCGCGGCCAGCTCACCCGCAAGCTCGATCTGCGTCAGGCCTTCGTGCTCACCACCTCGGTCTGGGTGGTGCTCTCGGTGTTCGCCGCGCTGCCGCTCATGTGGGGGTCTTCGCGCCTCTCCTTCACGCGGGCCATGTTCGAGAGCATGTCCGGCCTCACCACAACCGGCGCCAGCGTCATGTCGGGGCTCGACGCCATGTCGCCGGGCATCCTCCTGTGGCGGGCGCTGCTCCACTGGTTCGGCGGCATCGGCATCATCGCCATCGCCATCGCCGTGATGCCGGTGCTCTCCATCGGCGGGATGCAGCTGTTCCGCACGGAATCCTCTGACAAGTCCGACAAGTTCCTGCCCCGCGCCGGCAGCATCGCCAAGCGCCTGCTCCAGGCCTATGTGCTGCTCACCGTCATCTGCGCCGGGTGCTATCTGGCGGCGGGCCTCAAGCCGTTCGATGCGGTGACGCTCGCCATGTCCACTTTGTCGAGCGGCGGCTTCGCCAATTCGGACGCCTCGCTCTCGGTTTTCGCGAGCCCGGCGGTGGACTATGTGGCCATCGTCTTCATGCTGGCCGCGGCCCTGCCCTTCCCGCTCTATGTGCGGGCGCTGTCGGGGGATGCGAGCCGGCTGTTCACCAATCCCGAGGTGCGGGTCTTCCTCGCCATTGTCGGCGTGTTCACGCTGCTGTCCTTCGCCCAGCAGAGCCTGCAGGGCATCGCCAGCGGCGAGATGGCGCTGCGCAGTGCGCTGTTCACGGTCAGCTCGCTCATTTCCACCACCGGCTTCATGTCGGTGGACTACACGAACTGGGGCCCGTTCTCGGATGCCCTCTTCTTCGTTCTGATGTTCCTCGGCGGCTGCACCGGCTCCACCTCGGGCGGGCTGAAGGCGCTCCGGCTCGCCATCACCGCCAAGGCCATCCGCCAGCACCTGAAGCGCATCTCGTTCCGGGCCGGCATCTTCCCCATCCGCTATGGCGGGGCGCCGGTGTCTGACGACGTTGTGGGCTCGGTGCTCTCCTTCGTCTTCCTCTATCTCCTCACCTTCTTCCTGGTGGGCGTCGCGCTGAACGCGATGGGGCTCGATCTGCGCACCGCCTTCTCGGCGGCCATCGCCTGCCTCGCCAATGTGGGGCCGGGCCTCGGTCCGGTGGTGGGTCCGGCCTCCAATTTCGGGGGGCTTCCCGATCCCGCCTTGTGGCTGCTGACCGCTGCCATGATGCTGGGGCGGCTGGAAATCCTCACCGTCCTGGTGCTGTTCATGCCGCGCTTCTGGGTGCGCTGAGGCGCGCCTCAGAAGTGGGCCATATAGCCCCCGTCCACCGCCAGGATCTGGCCGGTGATGTAGGACGCCGCTGGCGAGGCGAGGAACACCGCCGCCCCTGCCACCTCCTCCGGATGCCCCCACCGGCCGAGCGAAGTACGGCGGGAGAGCCATTCCCGCAGCGTCTGGTCGCGCGACTGCGCCTCGTTGGCCGCCGTGAGCATGTAGCCGGGGGCGATGGCGTTCACCGTGATGCCGTGCGGACCGAGATCGGCGGCGAGCGCGCGGGTCAGCGCCTCCAGCCCGCCCTTGGCCGTGGTGTAGGCGGCATCCCCGGCGCGGGAGAGCGGACCGGCGATGGAGGTGATGTTGATGATGCGCCCGCCCGCCTTGCGCGCCACCATGCCCCGCGCCACCTGCCGGGTGAGATGGGCGGGGGCGAGGAGGTCCATCTCCACCAGCCGGCGGAAGTCGGCATCCTCCATGTCGAGGAAGGCGCGGCGGTCGCGGGCGCCGGCATTGTTGACGAGGATGTGGATGGGCGGGGCCTTGGCCAGGACCGCATCCACCGCCGCCGCGTCGAACACGTCGAGCAGGAACGGCTCGGCCTTGCCGCCCTTGCGGATGATGGCGGTGACGGCGGCGCCGAGCCGCTCGGCATGGCGCCCGTTCACCAGCACATGGGCGCCGGCCTGCGCCAGCGCCAGCGCCATCTCGAAGCCGAGGCCGGAGGCCGAGCCGGTGACGAGGGCGGTCTGTCCATCGAGGGCGAAGGGATGGGTCACGGCGGGCCTCCGGGGTTCGTCTCCCCTGCCTACCGCTCCGGGACGATTCAGGCCAGCAGGTAGCCGGTGAGCGCGCCGCAGATAGCGAGGGCGAACAGCCCGCCGTCATGGAGCGCCAAAGCGAGGCGGCTCGGCTGGCCGGACTGGTAGATCCAGGCGGTCGCCCCCACCGTGGCGACGGACCAGCCGGCGCCGACGCAGATCAGCGCCGCCGTGATGCTCTCCGGCGTCGCGAGCCGCTGGAGCGGCACGCCGATGGCGACGAGCACGACGCCCGTCAGCGCGATGGCCAGCGGCGGCAGGCGGTCCCCGGCGAGGGCCAGCGGCACGGCCGGCGCATACATGGCGGCGACGTGCAAGGCGATGAAGCCGAACACCGCCGCCCCGCCGATGCCGCAGCCCACCAGCGCCAGCGGCGCCCCGGACATGACGGCGTTCATCCCGAACCAGGCGACGCCGGCCACCAGCGTCGGCCAGACGATGGCCGAGAGGGGGGCCGTCACCTTGGGGCGGAAGGTGGAAGTGGGATCGTCCGCCAGCATCACCGCGACGCCCAGCGAGCAGGTGTGCGCCAGCGCCGCCAGCGCAGCCGCGCCGACGAGGAAGAAGGGGGCGGCGAGGCTTTCGGCGAAGCCTGCCAGCGTCGGCCCGGCGACGGCAGCAAGAAGGCCGCCGGCCAGCACCCCGGCCGTGGCGGCGGCGGGCCGCCCGCTCGCGGCGGCCGCCTCGTGCCGGTAGAAGAAGGAGAAGCCCTGCGCCATGCCGAGCCAGAGGGCACCGAGGCAGGCCCAGGCGAACTGCCGCTGGATCAGCGCCGCCACCAGCAGGGCGCCGCCGGCGATGCCCACCGAGGCGCCGAGCGCAAAACCGGTGCGGCGGCCGAAGGCATCGCGCAGGAAGGACGCAGGGAAGGACGCGAGCGCCGCGCCGAGCAGCAGGGCGGCGAACGGCCAGGTGACGAGTTCCGGCCGGGGGGCCAGCTGCGCACCCGCGAGCGGCAGCGCAGCGGAGGCCACCGTCTGCGCCAGCACGGCGAAGGCGAAGCCCACCGCGAGACCGAAGGTGGAGACGGCACGGGGGCCGTTGTCATTGGCCGGAGCGTCGAGCTGCGGGTCGCAGACGCAGACCAGCATCCCCGCGCGGGGCTCGGGAGCGGGCGCGGCGCGCCTCACGAGGGGTGCCTTTCCGGTGCGGCGCTGGACGCGGGTCTTGCACTGTCCGGCAGGTCGTCGTCGGAGAGCACGCGAACGGCCGCGCCGTCGAGGTCGTCATACTGCCCGCTCTTGAGGCTCCAGAGGAAGGCGAACAGGCCGCCGAGGCCGAGCAGCAGCGCGAGGGGCACGAGATAGACGAGGACGTTCACGCCGCCACCTCCGTGAGCGCACCGGCTTCGCCCGTCGCGCTGTCATCCCCCACCGCCTCTTCCTTGCGCCCGGGACGGGCCGCGCGCAAGGCGTTCACGGTCACAAGGATGGAAGAGCCGGACATGGCGAGCGCCGCCACCAGCGGCGTCACGAAGCCGGCGATGGCGAGCGGCACCGCGATGATGTTGTAGCCGACCGCAATGGCGAGGTTCTGCCGCATGAGCCGCGCCGCGGTGCGGGCGCCGTCCACAGCGGCGAGCACGGGCCACAGCCGACGGCCGAGGAACACCGCGTCCGCATGGGCCTGGGTGACGGCCGCACCGGTCGCAGGCGAGAGGGACACGGCCGCCGCCGCAAGGGCCGGCGCGTCGTTGAGGCCGTCGCCCACCATGAGCACGCGGCGGCCCTCGGCCTTGAGGGCATCCAGCGCGGCGATCTTGTCGGCGGGCTTGAGGCCGGCCTCGGCCTGCGCAATGCCGAGCGCCGCGGCGACCGGGGCCACGGCGGCGGGACGATCACCCGAGAGGATGCGCACGTCGAGCCCACGCGCCTTCAGCTCGGCGACCACCTCGCGCGCATCGGGCCGCAGCGCCTGGGCGACGCCCATGACGAGCACTTTCTCGCCATGGCGGAAGGCGATGAGGGAGGCGTCGGCGGGCAGATCGGCGGGAGCCACGGCGTCGCAGAAGGAGAGGCTGCCGAGGCGGGCGCGGCGGCCGTCGATGATCGCCTCGATGCCCTGCCCGCTCACCTCGGTGACATGCTCCAGCGCCGGCCCCTTCGCCCGGGCGGCGATGACGCCGGCGAGGGGATGACGGCTCGACAGGGCCAGCCGGCCGGCCAGCGCCACCAGGTCCGGATCGGCACCGCGCGGCAAGGCCAGCGCCGGCTCGGGCAGGGTCAGGGTGCCGGTCTTGTCGAACACCACCGTGTCCACGGCGGCGAGACGCTCTAGCATGTCGCCGGCATTGATGAGCATCCCGGCGCGGAACAGACGGCCCGTCGCCGTCACCTGCACCGCCGGCACGGCGAGCGCCAGCGCGCAGGGGCAGGTGATGATGAGCACGGCCACGGCGATCATCACCGCATCGTGCAGCCCTGCCCCGGCCAAGAGCCAGCCGATGGCCGAGACGAGGGCGGTGAGGTGCACCATGGGCGCATAGAGCCGCGCCACCCGGTCGGCGAGGCGGACATAGGCGCCCTTCTCGGCCAGAGCACCGTCGAGCAGCCGCTGCACGTCGTCCACCAGCGTGTTTTCGCCACCCGCCGTGACGGTGAGGTGCAGCGCGCCCTCGCCGTTGAGGCTGCCGGCATAGACGTGATCCCCCGCCTTCAGGGCGCGCGGCAGCGTCTCTCCGGTGACGAGGCTTTCGTCCACCGCCGAGAGGCCGGAGGCGACGACGCCATCCGCCGCCACCCGCTCGCCGGGATGGATGAGGATGGTGTCGCCCGGCTGGAGCGCCTGCACCGGCACCAGAACGGGCACGCCGTCGGCGCCGATGCGATGGGCCATCTCGCCCCTCAACGCGGCGATGTTGCCGGCGGTGGCGCGGGTGCGCCGGCGCGCCTCGTGATCGAGGTAGCGGCCGGCGAGGAGGAAAAACAGCAGCATGATGGCGCTGTCGAAATAAGCGTGGGGCTGGCTCATGGCCGTTTCCAGCACGCTCATGCCCAGCGCCAGCGTGACGCCAATGGTGATCGGCACGTCCATGTTCAGCCGGCCGGAGCGGATGGCCCGCACAGCGCTCTGGAAGAAGGGCTGCCCGGCATAGGCGGCCGCCGGCAGCGCGATGAGCGCGGAGATCCAGTGGAAGAAGTCGCGCGTCTCGGGGGTGATGTCGGTGACGTTGCCCGACCACACCGAGACCGACAGCAGCATGATGTTCATGGCCGCAAAGCCCGCGACGCCGAGGCAGCGCAACAGCCAGCGGGCGTGCCGCGCCTCGCTCTCCTCCGCCCGGCCGGCGAAGGGATGGGCGCGGTAGCCGAGCGCCTCCAGCTGCCCCACCACCCGGTCCGGAGAGGTGCCTTCCGACCACGCGACGGTGAGGCGGTGGGTCGAGTAGTTGAGGCGGGCGCGCACCACGCCGGGCAGCGCTTTCACCCCGTTCTCGATCTCGCCGATGCAGGCGGCACAATCGATGCCGTCGATGGCGAGACTCATCTGCGCCAGACCGTCCTCGGACGTGCCGACGAAGATGGAATAGTCGATCGCCTCAGACATCTTCAGGTCCCCGGGGGCTGCAGGGAGGGGTGCGGGCTCAGCCCGCGACACGGATCAGCACCGTGCCATGAAATAAAAAGAGTACGACAGGCCGGCGGCGCGACGAGCCGCCCAGCCTCTCGTACCCAAGGCACGGACGGCACTGGACGGTAGCCGCCCGGCAGTCTCGATGCCGCCTCGGGAGGCCCGGAGGATGCCGGTTGCCCGTTCAAGCGGCTTACGGAAGCTGCACACGATTCTTGGACCGGAAGACCCGCTCGCCGCCTTGCGCAAAATCAATCACCAGATCCCACTGGCCGGCTCCGGCCTGGGTCCGGGCGCGGTAGCGGCCGTCGCCCAGCGGTTCGAGGTCCAGCGCCACGTCGCGGCGGGCGTCGGTGGGATGGGCCAGCTCGCCATCGGCGACGAGGTTGGTGAGCGGCTTTCCGTTGGCGTCGCGCACCACGATATTGACCTCGCGGGCGCCGCCGCCGGGCGAGCCGAGCGATACGTCCACCTTCCAGTGCATGGCCGCCTGCCGCTCGGCCGCCTGATGCTCGGCGGTGAAGGCAAGGCCGGCCTTGTAGGAGCTTTCGGTCTCCACCCCCGCGAAGGTGGTGACGGCGAAGCGCGCCATGATGACGTTGACGCCGATGACCACGCCGAAGAAGGCGAGGAGGATGGCGAGCACCGCGCGGCCGGTCAGTTCGCGCGGTGCCTTCGGGGGGGTGGCGGCCGGGGCAGAGGCTCGAGCCATGGTGTATTTCCCTTCGTGCGGCCCGCTCAGGGGCCGATGAAATGGTCGGTGACGGAGGCCGACAGGCCGGAGGCCTTGTCGCGGATGCGGAACGTCACCGGCAGGGAAGCCGCGGGCGGAAGCTTGTCGCCGGTGGTGACGAGCACGCGCACCTCCCGCGTCTGGTCCGGGCCGATGGTGAGGCCGTCCGCATTGTCGCCGATCACTTCGAGGCTGGCGTCGGGAACGCCCTCGACGGAGAGGATGAAGGTCCGCTCCTCCAGCTTCTTGTTGATGAGGCGGATGGTGTAGGCATTGCGGATCGCGCCGCTGGAGAGCCGCACAAACAGCGGGTTGCGGTCGTGGATGGCGGCGACGCCTTCCGTCGAGCGCCCGATCAGCGCGGTGAGCATGAGGCCGGAAACGAGGGCGATCAGCACGCCGTAGAGGATGGTGCGCGGGCGCAGGATGCGCTGGACGAAGGGCTTGCCTGCGGCGCGCGCCTCAAGATTCGCCTCGCTCTCATAGGTGATGAGGTTCCCCGGACGGCCGATCTTGTGCATCACCGTATTGCAGGCATCGATGCACAGGCCGCACTGGATGCAGGGCAGCTGGAGACCATGGCGGATGTCGACGCCCGTGGGACACACCGCGACGCACTGGCCGCAATCCACGCAATCACCCGCGGGCAGGCCCTTCTCGCGCAGCACAGCCGCCTTCTTCACCGAGCCGCGGGGTTCGCCGCGATCGTAGAGATAGGTGACGTTGAGCGCGTATTCGTCGGTCAGCGCAGCCTGGATGCGCGGCCAGGGGCACATATAGGTGCACACCTGCTCGCGCATGTGGCCGGCGAGGGCGTAGGTGGTGAAGGTCAGCACCCCGATGGACATGTAGGCCACGGCAGACGCCTGGAACGTGGCCAGCTCGACCACCAGAGTGGGCGCATCGGCGAAATAGAGCACCCAGGCGCCGCCAGTCCACCAGGCGATCAGCAGCCAGACGGAGTGCTTGAGCGTCTTGTGGGCGACCTTCTCCATGGTCCACGGCCCGGCATCGGAGATCATCCGCTCGCGGCGGTCGCCCTCGATGAGGCGCTCCACGGCCATGAACAGGTCGGTCCACACCGTCTGCGGGCAGAGATAGCCGCACCAGACGCGGCCGGCCACCGCGTTCATCAGAAACAGGATGAGCGCGGAGAGGATGAGCAGGCCGGCGACGTAATAGAATTCCTGGGGCCAGATCTCGAGGAAGAAGAAGTAGAAACGGCGGGCCGGGAAATCGATGAGCACCGCCTGATTGGGCGCGTCCGGCCCGCGGTCCCAGCGCACGAACGGCAGCAGATAGTAGATGCCGAGGGTGATCCCGAGCAAAACCCACTTGATGGTGCGGAAGCGACCGTGGACGCTCTGGGGATAGATCTGGCGCCGGGCTTCGTAGAGCGGGATGTCGTCGTCGCCGCTCACGACCACGGGGGCCTTCTTGTCCTCGGACTTGGTGGACAGGGCAGTCATCATCTTCACCGCGGTTCGCCGGTCAAGACGGACCGGCCATACGTGTCGGGGCCGAGCCCCTCGGGCGCAGACGCGAAGACCCCCGTCTCCGTTCTGCTGCACTACATTCATATCTTAGAATGTAGATGTGATCCCCAAAGCAAAAGGTCGCGCCGACGTTTGGTCGCGCGACCTTTTGGCATCTGCGCCTCTCGGCCAATCCGGGCGGTGCGCGTGTCCGCCCGGAAGACTGGCCGGTGGGCGCGTCCGGGGCGGAAAGCCCCGGACTTCAGGCTCAGCGTCCGCCGCCCAGCGAGTGGACGTAGACGGTGAGCGCCTTGATCGTGGTCGGGTCGAGGCGCGCGTGCCAAGCCGGCATCACGTTGCCGCGTCCGTTGGTGACACCATACTCGATGGTGGCCTTGTCGGAGCCATAGAGCCAGATGCCGTCGGTGAGGTTCGGAGCGCCCATCTCCTGGTTGCCCTTGCCATCCTCGCCGTGGCACGCGGCGCAATTGCCCTCGAACACTTCCTTGCCCTTGGCGAAATCTGCGCCGGGCTTGGCGATGCCGGAGAGGGTCCGCACATAGTCCGCCACCGCCGAGATTTCCGGCTTCTGCAGGATGCCGTCCTTGCCGAAGGCCGGCATGCTGCCCTGGCGGGTGTCGGGATCGTTGGCGCGAATGCCGTGCTCGATGGTCGTCTGGATCTGCTCCAGCGAACCGCCCCACAGCCAGTCGTCGTCATTGAGGTTGGGGAAGCCGGTGGCGCCGCCGCCGCCCGCGCCGTGGCAGGGCGCGCAATTGTCGGCAAAGGCCACGCGGCCCTGGGCCCGGGCGAGGGAGAGCAGCGTCGGCGTCTGCTCAATCTGCTCAAGCGAGGCGTTGGCGAGCTTGGCCGCGCTCTCCGACCGGATGGCGTTGAGATCGGCGATCTGCATCGCCACCGCCGAGCGCGAATGCCAGCCGAGGAGGCCCGGCGTCGCGGAGGAAACGAGCGGCCATGCCGGATACAGGATCCAGTAGCCGATCGCCCAGACGATGCAGGCGTACCACACCCACAGCCACCAGCGCGGCAGCGGGTTGTTCAGTTCGGAGATGCCATCCCATTCATGACCGGTGGTCGAGACGCCGGTTGCCTGGTCGACCTTGCCGTGGGTGTCGTTGGTCGTGCTCACGGGATCAATCCTCTTTGAGCGGAATGTTGGCGGCGTCGTCGAATTCCTTCTTCCTCGCTTTAGAGGGCCAGAAGGCGTAAGCGACCACCAGCAGGAAGGCGACGACGAAGAGGATCAGGCCCCCCGTCTGAGCGAAGGCCGCGAGACCGAGATAGGTGTCGTGCATCGATCACCTCACATTCGCCTGGTTGTCGTAGAGCTTGAAGTCGACGAGCGTGCCCAGCATCTGCAGATAGGCGATGAGCGCGTCGGCCTCGGTGAGTTCGCCGGGATTGCCGTCGTAGTCGCGGCCCTGCGCCTTGGGATAGCGCTTCTGCAGGCCGTCGGAGTCGGCCGCGTCGGTGGTCGCCTGGGTCTTCAGGTCATCCTGCGCCTTGGCGATCATCTCGTCGGTGTAGGGCACGCCGAGGACCTGCTGGACCCGCATTTCCTCGCCGATGTGCTTGGCGTTGAGCTTGGTCTTCGCCAGCCAGGGGTAGCTCGGCATGATGGAGGCCGGCACCACGGAGCGCGGGTTGTTCAGGTGCTCCACCTGCCACAGGTCCGAATACTTGCCGCCGACGCGGGCAAGGTCGGGACCGGTGCGCTTGGAGCCCCACTGGAACGGGCGGTCGTACATGCTCTCGGCCGCCAGCGAGTAGTGACCGTAGCGCTCCACCTCGTCGCGCAGCGGGCGGATCATCTGCGAGTGGCAGTTGTAGCAGCCCTCGCGGACGTAGATGTTGCGACCGGCCAGCTCGAGCGGGGTGTAGGGACGCATGCCCTCCACCTTCTCAATGGTGCTCTTCAGGTAGAAGAGCGGCGCGATCTCGACGAGGCCGCCGATGGAGATCATCACCAGGATGCCCAGCATCAGCCAGTAGGAGTGCTTCTCGAAGATCTGGTGCTTGGACCAGATGGAGGTGCCTTGGGTTGCCATGCTCGCCTCCTCACTCGGCCGCCTGCAGGGCGAGCTCGCGCTCGGCTGCGGTCTGGGGCGTGGTGATGGTCTTCCAGATGTTCCAGGCCATGATGAGAGCGCCCGTGAGGAAGAGGATGCCGCCCAGGGCACGGATCACGTAGAGCGGATGCATCGCCTCGACCGTCTCGATGAACGAGTATTCGAGGAAGCCCAGCTGCGTGTAGGCGCGCCACATGAGGCCCTGCAGGATGCCCGCGACCCACATCGAGGAGATGTAGAGCACGATGCCGAGGGTCGAGACCCAGAAGTGCCAGTTGATGGCCTTGACCGAATACATTTCGCGCTTGTTCCAGAGCCAGGGCACCAGGCAGTAGATGGCGCCGAAGGAGATGTAGGCCACCCAGCCCAGCGCGCCGGAGTGCACGTGGCCGATGGTCCATTCGGTGTAGTGGCTGAGCGAGTTCACCGCCTTCACCGACATCATCGGACCTTCGAAGGTGGACATGCCGTAGAAGGCGACAGCCACCACCATCATGCGGATGACGGGATCGGTGCGCAGCTTGTCCCAGGCGCCGGAGAGCGTCATGAGGCCGTTGATCATGCCACCCCAGGAGGGCATCCACAGGATCACCGAGAAGGTCATGCCCAGCGTCTGCGCCCAGTCCGGCAGCGCCGTGTAGTGCAGGTGGTGCGGGCCGGCCCAGATGTAGATGAAGATCAGCGCCCAGAAGTGCACGATGGACAGGCGGTAGGAATAGACCGGCCGCTCGGCGCGCTTCGGGATGAAGTAGTACATCAGGGCGAGGAAGCCGGCGGTCAGGAAGAAGCCCACCGCGTTGTGGCCGTACCACCACTGGAACATGGCGTCCTGCACGCCGGACCACAGGATGTAGGACTTCGGCGAGAAGACCGACACCGGGATGGTGGCGTTGTTGCCGAGATGTAGGACCGCGATGGTGATGATGAAGGCAAGGTAGAACCAGTTGGCCACATAGATGTGCGGCTCGTTGCGCTTCAGCAGCGTCACCAGGAACACCAGCAGGTAGGTGACCCAGACCACGGTGAGCCACAGGTCGGAATACCACTCGGGCTCGGCGTATTCCTTGCCCTGGGTTATGCCGAGCAGGTAGCCCGTACCGGCAATGACGATGAAGAAGTTGTAGCCGAGGATCACGAACCAGGGGGCGAGGTCGCCGGCGAGGCGGGCGCGCGAGGTCCGCTGCACCACGTAGAAGGACGTGGCGAGGAGCACGTTGCCGCCGAAGGCGAAGATCACCGCCGAGGTGTGCAGCGGCCGCAACCGGCCGAATGAAATCCAGGGCAGATCGAAGTTGAACAGCGGGAAGGCCAGCTGCAGCGCGGCGATCACACCCACCAGGAAGCCGGCGATGCCCCACACCACGGCGGCGATGGTGGCGAACTTCACCACGCCCATGTTGTAGTTGGGCTTGCCGTCAATGAACTGCGGCACCGGGCCGGCCGGGCGGTTCATGTAGCGGTTGCCGATCGCGAACACGGCCGCGATGCTCGCCGCCGCGAACAGGTAGGCATGGAACGCATATTCCGGCGTGTAGGCCTTCGCCGCCACGACGATCGAGAAAAGGGCGAAGAGGGAGAACACCCCGATGAGAGCGCCCTCACCCCACCTCAACGACTTCGCCGGGGGCTGGATTGGAGCTTGCAATGTTGTCATCTGTGGACCCTTCACGCCGGAGCGCAGAACTACACCCGGGGGACTAGGACGCAGAACAACGCCCTAGGACCGTTTTTCACCTTGACGCAGGTCAAAGGCTATGCCCGTCGAAATACGGATGTGCGCTGTGGCGGGCCGTCGCAAGTCGGCAAGCCTATTGCCGCAGTGCAGCGGACATCAGGTCGCATAGCCATCGTGCAAACGCTGGACGCGCGAGCCTGGAACGCCTCCAGGCTCCACCAGAAGGGCCACTATTTTCCACAGCCCGATTTCCGGCAAGCGCCAAAACTTCGCGGCCACATGCCGCACGGCTTTTAGTCCAGAGTTTGCCGGAATCTCGCCACGGCTATGGCCATTGCGACCAGCATCAGCACCACCAGCGCGCCCGCATCGGTGGTCAGGTCGGAGAAGCCGGACCCTTTCAGAAGGATGCCGCGCACCATCCTGAGATAATGGGTAAGCGGCAGCCCCTCGCCGATCCATTGCGCCCAGAGCGGCATGCCCGAGAACGGAAACATGAAGCCCGACAGCAGGATGGAGGGCAGGAAGAACATGAACGACATCTGCACCGCCTGGAGCTGGTTCTGCGCCAGGGTGGAGAAGGTGTAGCCGATGGACAGGTTGACGATGATGAACAGCAGCGTCGTCACTGCCAGCAGGATCGCGCTGCCCTCCAGCGGCACGCCGAAGAGAATCATCCCCGCGCCCATGATGAGGAGGGCCTGCAGGATGCCCACCAGCACGTAGGGCGTGATCTTGCCCAGCATGATCTCCACCGGGTGGATGGGCATGGAGAGCAGGCTCTCCATGGTCCCGCGCTCGATCTCGCGCGTCACCGACAGGGCGGTGAAGATCAGCATGGTCATGGTGAGGATGGTGCCGAGCAGGCCCGGCACAATGTTGAGCTGGCTGGTGCCGGCGGGGTTGTAGCGCCGGTGTTGCACAATCTCGAACGCCGCGCTGCCCGGCGCATCCACGAATCGCTCGCGCACGAGGGCCGAATTGACGACGCCGGCAAGCGCGGCCAGCGCGTTCGCCGAGCCGACGGGATCGGTGGCGTCCGCCGCCACGAGAAGCTGGGGCGTCTCCCCCCGACGCAGCGACCGCTCGAACCCGGCCGGGATCTCCACGAAGAACAGCACCTCGCCCGAGCGGATCATGTGCTCGGCATCCTCCGCGCTCTTCACCTCGCGCACGAAGGCGAAGAAGGCGGTGTTGCGCAGGGCTGCGAGGATGGCGCGGCTCACCTCGTTGTTCTCGTGGGTGAAGACCGCCGTGGGCAGGTTGCGCGGCGTGGTGTTGATGGCATAGCCGAACAGGATCAGCTGCAGCAGCGGGATCATGATCATCGTCGCGAACGTCACCCGGTCGCGGCGGAGCTGGATGAACTCCTTCACGATCATGGCGCCGACGCGCGTCAGGAAGCCGCCCCGCGCGGCGCGGGCGCTCATCGCAGCTCGTCCTTGGAGCGGCGCATCAGGTCGATGAACACGTCCTCCAGCGTCGGCGCATCGGCTCGGAACGCGAGGCGCTCGTCCGCGCGGAAGGGCGCGAGGGCCGCCTCCAGCGCCGCGCCGTCACGGCCGGAGATGTGCAGGGCCGTGCCGAAGGGCGCCACCATGTCCACCCCCGCACGCTGGGACAGGTCGCGGGCGAGGTCACGGGCGATGCGCCCGGCCTCATGCCCCGCCTCGCCCTTCACCTCCACCGTCACGGTGGTGAGGCCGGCGGCAGCGATGACGCTCTGCACCGTGCCCTGGGCGAGGAGCTTGCCATAGGCGATGTACGCAATCTCGTGGCAGCGCTCCGCCTCATCCATGTAGTGGGTGGAGACGAGGACGGTCAGCCCTTCGGCCGCAAGGTCGTGGATCTGCTCCCAGAACTCGCGCCGCGCCTGGGGATCGACGCCGGCCGTGGGCTCGTCCAAGAGGAGAAGGTCCGGACCGGGCAGGATGCAGGCGCCGAGCGCGAGGCGCTGCTTCCATCCGCCGGAGAGCGCGCCGGCAAGCTGCTTGCCACGCCCCTCAAGCCCCAGCCGCTGCAAGGCCGCGCTCGCCGCCGCCTCGGGCTGCGGCACGCCATAGAGGCGGGCGACGAACTCCAGATTCTCCCGCACCGAGAGGTCCTGATAGAGCGAGAAGCGCTGGGTCATGTAGCCCACGTGCTCGCGGATGGTGCGGGACTCGGTGAGGATGTCCATGCCGAGGCAGGTGCCCCGCCCCGCGTCCGGCGTCAGCAGCCCGCACAGCATGCGGATGGTGGTGGTCTTGCCGGAGCCGTTGGGGCCGAGGAAGCCGTAGATCTGCCCGCGCCGCACCCGCATGGTGAGATTGTCCACCACACGATGCCCGCCGAAGCTCTTGGAGAGGCCCTCCACCTCGATCACCACATCCGGATCGAGCACCGGCGCCGCCGCCGTGCTCACGGCGCGGCTCCGAGCGTCACGTTCACCGGCTGGCCGGGCTTCGCTTTGGCGGGATCGTCGGGCCGCGCTTCCACCATGTAGACGAGCTTGGAGCGCTCCTCGCGGCTGTAGATCACCGGCGGGGTATATTCAGCCTGCGCCGCGATGAAGGACACCTTTGCGGTGAACGGCGCGCAGCCGTCGCAGGTGACGGTGACCGGGGCACCGGCCTTGACCTTCGGCAATTGCGCCTCGGGCACGAAGAAGCGCACCTTCACCAGCCCCGGCGGCAGCACGGAGACGATGGGCCGGCCCTCCGGCACCATCTCGCCCGGCCGGTAATAGACGGTCTGCACCGGGCCGTCCGCCGGAGCCTTCACGCTGCGACGGTCAAGCCGGATCTGGGCCGCCGCGAGGTTCGCCTTCGCCGTCTGGGTGGCCTGCTCGGCCGCCTCGATGTCCTGGGTGCGCGCGGCGATGCGGGCGGCCGCGATGCGGCGCTGCGCCTCGTCGAGGGCGGCCTGGTTCTGGTCATACAGGTGCTGGGCGGAATCGAGGTTCGCCTGGGAGGAGGCGCCCTTGGGCACCAGCGTCTTCTGGCGATCCAGATCGATGCGGGAGAGGTCGAGGGCCGCGGCGGCGCGCCGCTCGGACGCTTCCAGCACCGCCACCTCCTCCGGCCGCTGGAGCGGCGAGCGGGCGTTGGCGAGGCGGGCCTCGGCCTCCTTGAGCTGGGCGGCGGCCGCGTCCCGGTCGGCGGTCTGGAGATCGTCCTCCACCTTCGCCAGCACCTGCCCGGCCTTCACCTGCGTCCCCTCCTCCACCAGGAGCGCGGTGACGCGCCCGGCCTCGGTGGGACCGATGAACACCAGATCCCCTTCCACATAGCCGGAGAAGCCCCCTGCCCCGTCGCCGTTGCAGCCAGCAAGGCCGAGCGCGGCGGCGAGAGCGAGGGTACGTGCGAGCATGGCGCACAATGCGGGAGCGCGTGTCACGTCTCTCTCCATCCAAGGCCACGCAGGATCATGTCGCGATGGGCGGCGAGGAACTGGCGCACGTCGAGCGGGTCGAACGCGCCGAACATGCTGTTCCACACCACCGCGACGATGGCGGGGGCGATGACGAGCTGGGGGAAGCGGGCGGGAATGTCGCTGTCGATCTCACCGCGGGCGATGCCCCGCGCGACGATGGCGCGAATGAGCGCGAGGCCGCGCACAACCACTTCCCGGTGATAATAGGCGGCCAGCTCCGGAAAGCGCGGCCCTTCAGCGATCATCAGGCGCACCAGCGCCTGCGCCGGCGTTTCCAGCACCCGCTGGGCCAGCAGCTCGATGAGCAGGTCCAGAAGCTCGCGGGTCGTCCCCGGAAACAGCGCCACCATGCCGCCGGCATCGGCGAGGACCGGCGTCAGAGTCTCCTGCACCAGCCCGCGGAACAGCGCCTCCTTGTCGGAGAAGTAGAGATAGAGCGTGCCTTTGGCGACGCCTGCCCGGCGCGCCACGTCATCCAGCCGCGTGCCGGCGAAGCCGTGGGCCGCGAACTCCGCCAGCGCCGCATCGAGGATGGAGCGGCGCCGCTCGCCCTTGTCCATGACCGGCGCGCGGCGCCGCCGGGCCTGTGGCTCGGGCGCGGTCTCGCGTGGGTCCGAAGGGCTTCGCGCCATGGGCGCCTCGCTATGACTGACGCGTCAGTCATTAGCATCGGTCGAGGGACCCGCCAAGCGCGACAGTGTCGCGTCGCGCGTGCCGGGGTGGCGGCGGCGCAACAGCCCAAAAGGATCGCAAAATCGGGAGGTATTTTGAAACCGGGCCGTTAAGGTTAACAGAAGGTTGACGGAGCCAAGCCCGGCGGCTTGAGGCATTATCTTTTTGTTAACTCCGCTCGGACCCCCGGCAATGTCGAAGCGCGTTTCGCTCCTCAGCCTTCCTCTGGCGCTGGCCGCATGGGTCGCGCTTCTGGGCGCAAGCGTCCCCGCCGCCGCGCAGGAAAATCGCGCGCAGGACGCCCGCGGGCAGCTCCGTCTCGCAAACCTCGCCGCCGCCTTCGCGCCGCGCCACCTCGCGGATGGGCGCTACACCTCCGCCCCGTCGGGCTATGTCCGTTTCTGCGCGGAGAACGGCACCGACTGCCGCGCCGCCGGTCCCCTCATGCCCGCGATCCGGCTCGATGCCGAGCACAAGGCCGAGCTTGAGCGCGTCAACCGCACCGTCAACGAGGTGGTCCAGCCCGAAACCGACCTCGACCATTACGGCGAGACCGAGCGCTGGGCCTATCCCGACGACGGTCGCGGCGATTGCGAGGACTATGTGCTCGAAAAGCGCCGCCGCCTCATCAACGCCGGCTGGCCGACTTCTGTTCTGCTCATCACGGTGGTGCGCGACCACGAGGGCGACGGCCATGCCGTGCTCACCGTCGTCACCGACAAGGGCGACCTCATCCTCGACAATCAGGAAGCCGAGATCCACACCTGGACCGACACCGGCTATCGCTTCGTCAAGCGTCAGTCGAAGGAAGATCCCTCCCAGTGGGTGTCCCTCGGCGAAACCCGGGTGCCGCCGGTGGTGGGCACCGGCCGCTGACAGCCTGACCTTCAAAGGGTCGCCTCGCCGGCTTCTGCCTCAGCGAGACGAAAACGGGCCGGAACCGACGCCGCGGTTCCGGCCCGTTTTGCATTGAAATACGGCGGACCCTCAGTCGATGCGCTTGAGGCCGGCCGCATACTGGGGCCAGCGGTGCTGGTAGCCGGCCGCCGTCGCGATCAGCCGCTCGGCCGCCGCCTCATCCAGCGTGCGGGCGACCTTGGCCGGAGCGCCGACAATGAGCGAATAGGGCTCGAAGGTCTTGCCCTCGGTGACCAGCGCCATGGAGCCGACGAGGCAGTGATCGCCGATGACCGCGCCGTTGAGCACGGTCGCGCCCATGCCCACCAGCGCCCCCTCCCCCACCGTGCAGCCATGCAGCGTCACATTATGGCCAATGGTGGCCTTGGGGCCGAGCGTCATGGGATAGCCGGGGTCGGTGTGGAGAACGCAGTTCTCCTGGATGTTCGTGCCCTCGCCAACGACGATGGGCTCATTGTCGCCGCGCAGCACCGCGCCGAACCAGATGCTCGCGCCCTCCTTCACGATCACCCGGCCGATGAGGACGGCGGTGGGGGCGATCCAGAAATTGCCGGAGGCGGGCAGCTCCGGGGCGATGCCGTCGAGGGCATAAAGCGGCATGGGGTTCCTCCAGAAGATCGGTCGGTGGCCGGCGTGGCGGCCGGGCGCGCCAGCCCCTGCCTATCGCCATCGGCGCCCGCATGCTAGAGGCGCCCAACGCCTCCCCTTCGCGCTGGCCGCGCCCAGCCGACTTGCAGAGCCCAGCCGACCGAGACCATGTCCCAGCCCCCTCCGCTCCCCCCGCCCCTCGCGAAGCTGCTCTATGACGGCTACCAGCTCCAGTTGCGCGAGCAGTATGAGGACGCGGCGCGGGCCTATCGCAAGATCCTGAAGTCCGTCCCGGACCATGCCGACGTCATCCAGCTGCTCGGCATCTGCCGCGCCCGGCAGGGCCGCGAGGCGGAGGCCATCGAGCTCTATCGCAAGGCGCTGGCGCGGCGGCCGGACGATCCCAAGCTCCATTACAATCTCGCCCTCGCTTACGGCGCGCTGAAGCGCACGGCCGAGGAAGTCGCCGCCATGGGCGAGGCCTTCGCACGCGACCCGACCCTGCCGCTCGCCGCCAACGTGCTGTTTCCCGCCCGCCGCGCCACCTGCGACTGGCGCGGCCACGCGCGGCTTCTGGAAAACCTGCGGCTCGGCGCCATCGGCCAGAGCGCGCCCTCCATTCCCTTCCTCACGCTCTATCTGGACGACCCCGCGATGCATCTCGCCGGGGCACGGCGCTGGGTCGAGGCGGAGAAGACGCCCGCGCGGCCGCTCGTTTTCGATCACTCCGCCCGGCGCGCCGCCACGGGCCCGATCCGCGTCGCCTACGTCTCGGCCGACTTCCGCATCCATCCCACCACCCACCTCATCGCCGGCCTGCTGGACCGGCACGACCGCAGCCGGTTCGAGATCACCGCCGTCTCCATCGGCCCGGACGACGGCTCGCCCGAGCGGGCGCGGGTGAAGGGGGCGGTGGACCGCTTCCTCGATGTGGAGAAGGCGAGCACCGAGGACATCGCCCGGCAGATGGCCGGGCTCGGCATCGACATCGCCGTCGACCTCATGGGCCACACCCAGGGCGAGCGCATGGCCCTGTTCGCCCATCGCCCGGCACCGGTGCAGGTGGCCTTCCTGGGCTATCCCGGCACCAGCGGAGCCAGCTTCTTCGACTACGTGATCGCCGATCCGGTGGTGCTGCCCTTCGCGGATGCGCCCTTCTACAGCGAAAAGATCGTCCAGCTGCCGCACTGCTACCAGCCGAACGATCCCGACCTGCCCGTCGCCGAGCCGCCGGGACGCGCCGCCTGCGGTCTGCCCGAAGACGCCTTCGTGTTCGTCTCCTTCAATGCTGCCTGGAAGCTTGATCCGGAAGCCTTCTCCAGCTTCGCCCGCATCCTCGCCGCCGTGCCGGGATCGGTGCTCTGGCTGCTGGAGGGGCGGGCCGGCACAGACGACAATCTGCGCCGGGAAGCCGAGCGGCGCGGGCTCGACCCGTCGCGGCTCGTCTTCGCGCCGCGCGTGCCGCTGAAGGAGCATCTCGCCCGCATCGGCCATGCGGACCTCTTCCTCGACACCTTCCCCTACACCGCCCACACCACCGCCAGCGATGCGCTGCGGCGCGGGGTGCCCATCGTGACCCGCACCGGCCGCTCCTTCGCCTCGCGGGTGGCGGACTGCCTCATGCGTCAGGTGGGCCTGGGTGATCTCGCGACGACCACGCCTGCGGCGTTCGAGGCGCTCGCCATTTCGCTCGCCCGCGATCCCGCGGCGCTTGCCGAGGTGCGCGCCCGCCTCCAGGCGGGACTGCCCGCCTCGCCGCTGTTCGCCGTGGACCTTTATGCGCGCCACATCGAGAGCGCCTACGAGACCATGGCGGCGCGGATGCGCGCCGGAGCGCCGCCCGAGGCATTTGCCGTCGCGGCGCTCTGAACAGAAAGCTCAGCCGGCGACCGGCGCGCCTTCGGCCTTCCCCTGGCCCGGATCGCACTCCGGCGCCTCGGAGAGGGGCACCCGGCCCCGGCTGTCTCCCTCCTCCCGCGCCTTGTCGGCGAGCAGCGCATATTCCAGCCGGAGGCGCTCCAGCACCTCCTCGTCCAGGTCTTCCAGGTCGAGCAGGCTCTCGCGCGGGCCATCGAGGCGGGCGATCAGCTCGTCCAGCTTGATCTGGAGCGCGGCCGTGTCGCGGTTCTGGCTGTTCTGGATCAGGAACACCATCAGGAAGGTGACGATGCTGGTGGAGGTGTTGATGACCAGTTGCCAGGTGTCGTTGAAGCCGAAGATCGGCCCGGTGAGCCCCCAGACCACCAGAACCAGCACCGCGATGATGAAGGTGACGGGCTTGCCCGCCCACCGCGACACGGCCTGCGACACGCGGGTGAAGAACGGGCGCGGGGCGCGGCCGGATTCGACCTTGCGCCGCAGTTCGCGGATGTCGTCCTGATTGCTCATGTGTGATGCCTCCGCGGGGCCGTGCAAAAACGGGACGCCGCGCACCGGATGCGTTCGTCATGGAAAGAACGCAGCGAGGGAACGAACGGCCGCGCCGGCGGTTCCGCTCATGGCTGCGCTGGCGCTTGATGGACACGCGCGCCGCCCGGAGGCTTCCATGACCGTTCAGATGATCCTGCTGCCGCTTTTCGTCCACGTGGCCCTGGTGCTCGCCGTGCTGCTGCGCGCCGTGCGCTCCACCGAGGTGACGGCGGACGGGCTGCGCGCCGGCCTTGCCGCCGTGCTGTTCTACACCCTGACCTGCCTCGCCCTGTTCACCCGCAAGGCGGACGTGGCGTTCGTGGTGCTGGCCTGGATCTTCGTGCTGCTGCGCCTCGCCGCCGCCTTCCCCCAGATGCTCTCCCCCAAGCTGCGGGCCGAGCGCGGCATCGGCGGCGTCAGCCTCGATCTTGCGAGCCTTGCCGTGCTGACCCTGATGTGGGTGCTGTTTGCGTTCGCCATCCTCCTCGCCATCTGACAGCGGGGCGGTTGACAGGCGCGCCGTGGCGTCCGAGGAGTCTCGTCCTTGCGCCCGGGGCGCCCGCACGGGTGCTCGCACTGGAACTTGCGATGACCGATCCCGCCCGCCACGTCCTCGCCTTCGGCGGCCATGACGTCCTCTTCGTCATGGCGACCAGCCAGGAATACGGAGAGCACCTGAAGGCCCGCATCGACCCGCTCATCACCGGCGTCGGCCCGGTGGAGGCGGCGGTGGAGACGGCGCGGGCGCTCGCCATCCTGCACCATCAGGGCCGCCATCCGGACCTGGTGGTGACGCTGGGGTCGGCCGGCTCGCGGCGGCTCGATCACGCGGAAGTCTATCAGGTCGCCCGGGTCGCCTATCGCGACATGGATGCCTCGGCGCTCGGCTTCGAACGCGGCAAGACGCCCTTCCTCGACGAGCCGGTGGTGGTGGAGCTGCCCCACCGCATCGCCGGCGTGCCGGAAGCCTCCCTCTCCACCGGCGGGGCCATCATCTCGGGCGCGGCCTATGATGCCATCGCCGAGGACATGGTAGACATGGAAACCTTCGCCGTGCTGCGCGCCGCCCGCCGCCACGGCGTGCCCCTCCTCGGCCTGCGCGGCATCAGCGACGGCAAGGCTGAGCTGACCGGCTATGCCGACTGGACCGAATATCTCCACATCATCGACGAGAAACTGGCCCGCGCCCTGGACCTTTTCTCCCGCCAGCTGACCGCGGAGGGGCTCGCCCCCGCCGTGAAGCAGGCCTGACCCGACAACCAGAAGAGCCACCGTGACCCCTGCCGCCCGCCTTTCCGCCGCCATCGAGATCCTCGCCGACCTCTCCGCGCGCCGCCGCCCCGCCGCCGATGCGCTGAAGGACTGGGGCCTCTCCCACCGCTTCGCCGGATCGGGCGACCGCGCGGCCATCGCCGGCATCCTCTACGACACCCTGCGCCGGCGCGCCTCCGCCGCCCATGTGATGGGATCGGAGGAGCCGCGTGCCCTGGTGTTCGGCATGCTGGCGCTCATGCGCGGCCTTTCGGTGGATGATATCGCGGCGCTCGCCGATGGCGGACGCTTCGCCCCGGCGCCCCTCTCGGAGGCCGAGCGCGCCCGCCTCGCGGACTCAAGCCTCGAGGGCGCGGCGCCCTTCGTGCGCGGCGACTATCCCCAGTGGCTGCACGCCTCGCTGCGGCATGTGTTCGGCGAGAGCGTGATCGAGGAAGGCGCGGCGCTGGCCGCACGCGCCCCGCTGGATCTGCGCATAAACACGCTGAAGGGCGAGCCCGAGGCGGTGAAGGCGGAACTCTCCCACCTTCACCCCGAGCCCTGCCGCTTCTCGCCCCTTGCCCTGCGCATCAGGCTTGATTCCGAGGGCAAGGCGCCGCCGGTTTCCGCCGAGCCCGCCTTCCTGCGCGGCGAGGTGGAAGTGCAGGATGAGGGCTCCCAGCTCGCCGCCATCCTCGCCCGCCCCATCCCCGGAAGCCAGGTGCTGGACCTGTGCGCCGGCGCCGGCGGCAAGACGCTGGAATTCGCCGCGCTGATGGACAACAAGGGCCAGATCTACGCCCACGACAGCGACATCCGCCGCCTGAAGCCCATGCACGAACGCCTCGCCCGCGCCGGCGTGCGCAATGTGCAGGTGCGGAGCCCGCGCGGCGCCGAGGACGTGCTGCACGACCTCGAAGGCAAGATGGACCTCGTCCTTGTGGACGCCCCCTGCACCGGCACCGGCACCTGGCGGCGCAACCCCGACGCCAAATGGCGCGTGCGCCCCGGCGCGCTGGCCCAGCGCACCGCCGAACAGGCCAAGATCCTGGAACAGGCCGCCCATTATGTCCGCCCCGGCGGCCGCCTGGCCTACGTCACCTGCTCGCTTCTGGACGAGGAGAACGGCGCCCAGGTGCGCGCCCTCCTCAACAAGCGGGAGGATTTCTCCCCCGTCGCCCCCACCGAGGCCGTTCTGGCGCTGGGCGCCTCCGGCCCCGCGCTGGCGGAAGCGGCACTGGCCAGCCGCGAGGGCCTGCTGATGACCCCGCGCCGTACCGGCACGGACGGCTTCTTCGTGAGCGTGATGAAGCGGGCGGGGTGAGGCGGGGGCATTAGAATTCCAGGATCATTTGACCCTCAACGCCCGGATACTGCGCTTCTGGCTTAGCTCTCCATTCAAACTCGACTGAAACTCCGATCTGTAGGTGATCCGCGACTTGTACGATAGCTCGCCAAGCCGCATTGGCATCTTGGCCTTGAACCGAAAAATTACCTCCCGGAACGTAGCGATAACCTTCATCACTCTTTGCTCCTTCGATCAGGTTAACGTTTACGATCCGTCGGAGTTCGGAAAGTGCCCCTAAGCGCGTTAACGCCAGACGTAGGACAAACTCCATAAGACCGTTCCATGTAGGGTTTGGAATCGGCAGGTTATGGGTACTTGCTGCTGTCATCTTCGTGTGCGTTAGGCTGGGCGGATTCCTGGGATCAAACCTCCTACGAGCGGAAGCTCCGGCTTCATTAGAATGGGTTACGCTGGAGGGGCCAGTGCCGCCTCTTTCCCAAGCCAGAAGTAGCTTGACGATCACAGTTTCGGGCGTGGTGTCGACAAATGGCTCGGCAACAGCCTGTAGCCGACGGTATGTTTCGTCTGAGATCGAAATCGAAACCGGCATCGCTTGCAGCCCATCCCTCTGTAATTCACGCATAAGCCATACGCCGTATAACGTCAAGACAGTCGAAGGCGGGGTGAACTTTCAGCGCAAGCGGGGCGTTGTCCGCGCGTATGCCACTGCGCTGAAAGGACAGGCCATGGGTCTCATCCGCCTGCTGCTCCTCGTGGTCGTCCTCGTCGGCGGCTACTGGGCCTATTATGTCTATGCCTCCGGCGAGCCCTATGACGAGATCGGCACCGCCATCAATTCCCGCCTCCCCGAACAGGCCCGTTCATTCGGCTGTGCCGAGCTGAAGCGCCGGCATTCCGGCGCCGTGAACCCGCCCACCGGTTGCGAGCCGTTCTGGACGCGCATCTGACCCGCGCCGCGCGCTCATACGAGCCCTGCGCGGCGCTTGACTTTTGGAATCGGCGCTTTGCGGTTAAAGGAGGTGCGAAACTCGCCCTCTGGCCCAAGGCTTGCCCCAATGAATGCAGCGCCCGCCGCGCCCGCCACCTCCCAGGACACCGTCCTCATCATCGATTTCGGCAGCCAGGTGACGCAGCTCATCGCCCGCCGGGTCCGCGAGGACGGGGTCTATTCCGAGGTGGTGCCGTTCCAGAAGGCGGAGGAGGCCGTTGCCCGCCTCAAGCCCAAGGCCATCATCCTCTCCGGCGGCCCGGCCTCGGTGATCGAGGGGCAGAGCCCCAAGGCGCCGGATGCGGCGTTCGCGGCGGGCGTGCCGGTTCTGGGCATCTGCTACGGCGAGCAGTGCATGGCGGCGCAGCTCGGCGGCGCGGTGGAGGCGGGCCACCACCGCGAGTTCGGCCGTGCCGAGGTGACGGTCCAGAAGTCCGTGCCCCTGTTCGACGGCGTCTGGCGCCCCGGCGAGCGCCACACCGTGTGGATGAGCCACGGCGACCGCGTGACCCGCCTGCCCGAGGGCTTCGAGGTGGTGGCCACCTCCGAGAACGCCCCCTTCGCCGCCATCGCCGACGTGTCGCGCAATTATTACGGCGTGCAGTTCCATCCCGAGGTCGTGCATACGCCGGACGGCGCGCGCCTTCTCTCCAATTTCGTGCGCAAGGTGGCGGGCCTCGAAGGCACCTGGACCATGGGCGCCTTCCGCGAGCGCGCCATCGCCCGCATCCGCGAGCAGGTGGGCACGGGCCGGGTCATCTGCGGCCTCTCCGGTGGGGTGGATTCCTCCGTCGCGGCCGTGCTGATCCACGAGGCCATCGGCGACCAGCTCACCTGCGTGTTCGTGGACCACGGCCTGATGCGCCAGGCCGAGGCGGACGAGGTGGTCTCCCTCTTCCGCGGCCACTACAACATCCCCCTCGTCCATGTGAACGCCGCCGACCTGTTCCTGAAGGAACTGGAGGGCGTTGAAGACCCGGAAGTGAAGCGCAAGACCATCGGCCGGCTCTTCATCGACGTGTTCGACGCCGAAGCCAAGAAGGTGGGCGGCGCCGATTTCCTCGCCCAGGGCACGCTCTATCCGGATGTGATCGAAAGCGTTTCCTTCGCCGGCGGCCCGTCCGTCACCATCAAGAGCCACCACAATGTGGGCGGGCTGCCCGACCGCATGAACATGAAGCTGGTGGAGCCCCTGCGCGACCTGTTCAAGGACGAGGTGCGCGCGCTCGGCCGCGAGCTCGGCCTGCCGGAGAGCTTCGTCGGCCGCCACCCCTTCCCCGGCCCCGGCCTCGCCATCCGCTGCCCCGGCGCGGTCACGCAGGAGAAGCTCGACATCCTGCGCAAGGCCGACGCCATCTATCTCGAAGAAATCCGTTACGCCGGCCTCTACGACGTGATCTGGCAGGCCTTCGCCGTGCTCCTGCCCGTGCGCACCGTGGGCGTGATGGGCGACGGCCGCACGTACGACCACGTCCTGGCCCTGCGCGCCGTCACCTCGGTGGATGGCATGACCGCCGATTTCTACCCCTTCGACATGACCTTCCTCGGCCGCACCGCCACCCGCATCATCAACGAGGTGAAGGGCGTCAACCGCGTGGTCTACGACGTGACGTCGAAGCCCCCGGGGACCATCGAGTGGGAATGAAATGATGTGGTTCGCGGCGTTTCGCGAACTATCGCAACATCATCATAACTAGCTGAAATAAAACAAAAAATCAAGCGTTCACTATCGGAGCCTATCGCCTTGAAGCGATGGGCTCTGACGGTGCGCGCGACGGTATGCGTTTTTCGCTGTCAGCCGGATTTTTGCTCTACCGTCAGGGAAAAAACTGAAGCAGCTCACCGAAAACCAAGTTAGTGCGCTGTTTTATAAGGATTATTATCGTTGATTGACGGTATCGGATTTGACGGTAAAATTGGGGCTCAAAAAGGCGCTTTGGATCGTCAACGAGGCCGTCCCCATGCTCACCGACATGGCCATCAAGAGGCTGAAACCAAAAGATAAATTATACAAGGTGGCCGACCGTGACGGTATGTACGTTTCCGTCGCCACGACAGGCCAAATCACCTTCCGGTACGACTACCGTTTGAACGGTCGCCGGGAGACGCTGACGATCGGCCGTTATGGCGCCGATGGCCTCACGCTGGCCGAAGCCCGCGAGCGCTGCATCGCGGCCCGCAAGCACGTGGCGGAGGGGCTTTCTCCCGCGCACGAGAAACAGCGCGACAAACGGCGCAAGGCCATGGAGCGCAGCTTCGGTGCGGTGAGCGCCTTATGGATCAAGGAAGCGCGGATGGCGGAAAGCACCCGCTCCATGCGCAAGGCGATCCTCGATCGCGACATTCTCCCTGCCTGGAAGAACCGCCTTCTGACCGAGGTGACGCCGGATGATCTGCGCCAGCTCTGCGCCAAGGTGAAGGAGCGCGGCGCGCCAGCGACCGCCATACACGCCCGCGACATCGTCAAACAGATCTTCGCCTTCGCCATCCTGCACGGCGAGAAGGTGCCGAACCCGGCCGACGAAGTGGGGCCTGCCTCGATCGCGACCTTCCAGCCGAAGGACCGGGCGCTGTCGCCGGCCGAGATCAAGATCATGCTCCAGCAGATCGAGCACGTGCCGACGCTGCCAACCATACGTCTCGGCCTGCGCCTGATCCTGCTCACCATGGTGCGCAAGAGCGAGTTGCAGGACGCGGTCTGGGACGAGGTCGACTTCGAGAACGCCGTCTGGACCATCCCGAAGGAGCGTATGAAGCGGTCGAAGGCGCACAACGTCTATCTGTCGCAACAGTCGCTCGACATCCTCATCGCCTTGAAGACCTGCGCCGGCAACTCACGTTACCTCCTGCCGTCCCGCTATGACGCCGATGCCCCCATGTCGCGCGCGACGTTCAATCGTGTGACCACGGCCGTCGTAGCGCGAGCGAAGAAGGAGGGGCTGCCGCTGGAGCCCTTCACGGTCCACGACCTCCGCCGGACTGGCTCGACGCTCCTGAACGAGATGGGCTTCAACAGCGACTGGATCGAAAAATGCCTCGCCCACGAGGACGGTCGCTCATCGCGCGGCGTCTACAACAAGGCGGAATATGAACCACAGCGCCGGCACATGCTCCAGGAATGGGCTGACATGGTCGATGCCTGGGTGAACGGAGTGAAGCGCGCGCCGGCGCTGTTGCCGCCGTCGATGGCGTTTATGGTGAGGGAAGCGGCACCCTGATCGTAGACAACGCAGTAGCGACCGATGCCTCGACAGCTTCTGATTTCCCGGGCCGGCCCTGCAGAAACAGATGGAATCGATCCGGCCTGAGCAAGCGGTTGACCCTCTCCAACCCTCTTCGCGGGGCGAGGCGGACCTGTGGCGATCAGCAAAGCTGAGCCTAAATCAGCCACCTGTTCCAAATGATCACCAAAGAACATAGACTGCAAACAGCTCTTGAGTGAATTTCTCCTTCGCCATCGCGAGGTGAGCAAACGGAGGGGCTGAAGTAATTAAGCTATTGCTCCGGGGGGAGAACGTGCTCATCAAATTCATTGAGATTGCGAACTTTCGTAAACTACTGTCGGTGCGAATCGACCTCGCTGAGAAGCAGACGTTGTTCGTCGGTGCCAACAACAGTGGCAAGAGCTCGGCAATGCTTGCATTGCGGCGCTTCCTCGTACCGCGACGCTGTCCGTTCGAAATTTATGACGTTACGCTATGTCATTGGCCGGCGATTGATCGGATAGGCCGGAGTTGGATCGACGCGAAGCGGACCGATGAAGTAGTCGAGCTCACACTTGAGACGTGGCTATCGCTGCTCCCCACGCTCGATCTCTGGTTCGACGTAGATCCCGGGGAGATGCACCACGTTCGCGACCTGATTCCGACGCTGGATTGGGAAGGCGGTCTGCTCGGGGTGCGACTCCGCTACGAGCCAAGCAATCTTGGTGATCTCTATAAGGATTTCTTGGCTGCGGTTGCCGATGCCGAGGCACTGCGCGCCGCTGCGACGCAGGCGCATGCCGAGAAGATTGCTGCCGAGGGTCAGGAGAGGCCGGAGCCCAAGCTCACGCTATGGCCGTCGACACTTGTCGATTACTTGAGTCGGCGGCTGGCCAAGAGCTTCACCATCCGCGCATTCACCCTCGATCCCGCGCAGCTCCAAGCTCCGCTCAATGGCCAGGCGCGCCCGCAATCGCTGCCCGCCGCTTCACTCAGCCTTGAGGGCGAACCGCTGAAGGGGCTGGTGCGCATCCACGATATTCCGGCGCAGCGCGGGTTCGGCGAGGAAGCGCCGAGCGATGAGGACGAGGAGGCGCCGGCCGGATCGTCCGGCAGTCGGCTCTCCGATCAGCTGCGCAGCTATTACTCCAAGCACCTCGATCCGACTAAGGTACCGGATGTCAAGGATTTGGGGGCGCTGCAGGCGATCGAAGCGGCGCAAGACGCTTTCGATCAAAAGCTTACGGAGAGCTTTGAAGCTGCGTTCAGCGAGGTCGAGGGCATGGGCTATCCCGGCGTCACCGACCCTAAGCCCAAGGTATCGACTCGGCTAAAGGCGATCGACGGGCTCAACCACTCCTCGGCGGTGACCTTCGTGGTCGACGTGACGCCAGCAGAGGGCGAAGCGGTGGTGCCGGTGCTGCGCTTACCCGAAAACAACAACGGGCTCGGCTATCAGAACCTCATCTCGATGATCTTCCGACTGATGAGCTTCCGGGATTCGTGGATGCGTGTGGGAAAAGCCGCGATCACCAATCCCGCTGCCGTGATAGAGCCGCTGCACCTCGTCCTAGTCGAGGAGCCCGAGGCGCATCTCCACGCGCAGGTGCAGCAGGTGTTCATCAACAAAGCCTACGAAGTACTTCGCGCCCATCCAGATCTCAGAGACACCAAACTGCGGCGCAGCCAACTCGTGGTCAGTACGCATTCGAGCCATGTCGCGCATGAGGTATCGTTCGAATGTTTGCGCTACTTCCGGCGCCTGCCCGCCGGCATGGTGTCGCGGATACCAGTCTCCACGGTTATCAATCTCTCGGAGGTGTTCGGTGCGGGCAACGAGACGGCCCGGTTCGTGACGCGCTACTTGCGCGCGCAACACGCCGACCTGTTCTTCGCGGATGCCGCCATCCTGGTCGAAGGGCCGGCCGAACGTATGATCGTTCCCAACTTTATTCGCCACAAATTTGAGGCACTCAGCAAGAGCTACATCACCCTGCTTGAGATCGGCGGCAGCCATGCCCATCGCCTTCGTCCGCTGATCGAACATCTTGGTCTGCTCACGCTGATCATCACCGATCTCGACAGCCAAGCGTCCGGAACGACCACATCGGCACCGCCCAGACCGGGTGAGGGACAGAGCACCAACAACACAACGCTTCGACAATGGGTGCCGGCGCGAACCAGCGTCGACGCGTTATGGGAAGCCACGCCGGCGGAGCGAACACTCGAACCCGCAGGTGATCCGCTGTTCGCAGTGCGCGCCGCTTATCAGTTGCCGGTCGATGTGACGCTTCCGGGCGCCGCCACGAGTGAGACTGCCTATCCCTATACGTTCGAGGATGCGCTCGCATTTGAGAACCTTTCCTTCTTCGCTGCGCTTCCGGGGACCGGGCTGGTCGCCAAGTTCCGCGACGCGATCGCTGCGGGGGGCGGCGCGACCACGGTTGGCGCGGCGATGTTCACGGCACTCAAAACCGGGAAGAAGGCTGAGTTCGCTCTCGACGTACTTGATGCCGAGATGTTCGAAACCCTGAGCGTGCCGCGCTATATCAACGAAGGTCTGACCTGGTTGCAGGAGCGACTCAAGAAGAAACAGATCGAGATATTGCCGGCCAAAGAGGGAGTGGCCGCATGACCAGCGCGAATGCCGACGATTTGTTTGATGCGAAGGCGGACGAGACTATTCGCACCTGTCTGGATGTTGCCGCGCCACGCAGCTTCTTCCTCTACGCGGGTGCTGGTTCTGGCAAGACCCGGTCGCTGGTCCAGGCAGTACGTGACCTGTGCGAGCGCCAAGGCCGCGAGCTGAAACTGACCGGTCAGAAGGTCGCGATCATCACCTATACCAATGCCGCTTGCGACGAGATCGTGCAGCGGCTCGAATTCGATCCGCGGGTCGACGTTTCTACCATCCACGCTTTCGCGTGGTCGCTGATACGCGGCCATGACGACGACATTCGCAAGTGGCTCGACACAAACCTGCTCGCCGAGATTGCCGATCTCGAGGAGAAGCAGGCGAAAGGTCGGTCGGGCAAAGCTGCGATTGAGCGTGCGCAGTCGATCGAGAGCAAGACACGGCGCCGTGATGGCCTCCCAACGATAGCGAGGTTCATCTACAGCCCAACCGGAGACAATCGTACGCGCGATTCGCTCAATCACGCCGAGGTTATTGCCATGACCGCGGCGTTTCTGAACGCAAAGCCGGGCCTGCGCCGGCTCCTGATTGCCAGCTATCCGATCCTTTTGATCGACGAGAGCCAGGACACCGCAAGACGCCTTATGGACGCGCTGCTCGACGTCCAGGCGGCTTTCCCAGCACAGTTCTGCTTGGGACTATTCGGCGACACCATGCAGCGCATTTACGCTGATGGTAAGGTCGGCCTCGCCGAGGCAATTCCTGAAACCTGGGCAAAGCCGCGCAAGGCGATGAACCACCGCTGTCCCAAGCGCGTGATTGCGCTCATAAACAAGATCCGCTCCGACGACGACAAACAGGAGCAGCAGGCGCGCAGTGACGCTCCCGAGGGGACCGTTCGGCTGTTCCTCGCGCCAGAAACTGTCGGCAACAAGAGGGATGTCGAAGCGACAGCGGCAACGAAAATGGCCGAGCTGACTGGCGATGAGGCTTGGCTCCCCGACCGCGACGGGGTGAAGATGCTCGCCCTTGAACATCTAATGTCGGCGCGCCGTTTCGGGTTCGAACATTTCTTTGGGTCGCTTTACGCCTACGAACCGATGCGCACGGGGTTGCTCGACGGCACGGGCCGCGGTCTGGGCTTCTTCACCCGCGAGTTGCTCCCGCTGGCGAACGCGCTGGCGGCGGGCGACCGTTTCGCGACCGCAGCGGCGATCCGCCGGACCTCACCGTTGCTGGATCGCCAGCGGTTGGCGGACGCTGGAGATAAGCAGCAAGCGGAGCTTGAACGCGCGAAGGTTGCGTGTGATGGCCTCAAGGTGTTGCTGCTGGCGGAGAACCCGCCGACCCTACGCGCCGTACTGCGCTACGTGGCCGCGACAGAGCTTTTTGTTATTCCCGAGGTGCTGCAACCGTTCGTTCCCGAGGTGCTCGCGGATGCGGCGACCGAGCCGGAAGATGATGCGAGCACCGAGGCGGGTGCTTGGCGTCGGGCGCTCGACGCACCTTTCCCCGAGATCGAAAAATATGATCGCTATGTCCGTGGCGTGTCGCAGTTTGATACCCATCAAGGTGTGAAGGGGCGCGAGTTCCCGCGTGTTATGGTGGTGATCAGCGACGATGAAGCACGTGGCTTCCTGTTCAGTTACGGCAAGCTCATGGGGACCAAAGAGAAGACCAAGACCGACCTCGAAAATGAGGCAGCGGGTAACGACACCAGCATCGCCCGCACTCGTCGTCTCTTCTACGTGACCTGCAGCCGAGCGGAGGAGAGCCTCGCCATCGTCTATTATTCCGACGATCCCGGCTTGGCGCGCACCGCGCTCCTTGAGCGTGGCTGGTTCGCCGATGACGAGATCGAGATTGTTGCCGCCTGAAGGGTGGTCGCGGACAGTACTGAAGGTGTAATCGGATGAATTCGATGCGCTCAGTCGGCAGTAACTCTCAGGGACGCCGGTGAGCTACCTAAGTGTGGCTTATGGCGCCGTGTTATCGGTCATGCCGCTGAAGCGATGATTTCACTGGTCGCGCACGCCGTTGACGAACATCTGGCGGAGATGCTTTGCGCACGATGTCCGCATCCGATGCGCGGCGCCGTTCATCGAGCCAGGTCTCAACTTCGGCCAAATCCCACACCACGCAACGCGGAGTCAGAAAAAAGCGCTTTGGGAACTCGCCGCGCTGTTCCATCTCGTAGATCGTCGTGTCGGCGAGCGGCACGATTTTGCGAAGCTCCGGGCGACGGATCACGCGCTTGAACAGGGCAGCGGGCGGCTGAAACCGCTTGGAGCCGCTCTCGACAGGCTCGTTGGCGGGTAGCTGCACGGTGTCGGAGGCCAAGGCCGGATCTTCTTGTGAAGTAAGCTGTTCGTGTTTCATGTCGATCGCCCTCGATCGCAGTGGAATGACTGCGACCAAGGTGACGCGCACTGCCTGCGTATTGAAGACTCCAGAGGTGGGCGTGCGGAAATCGGCGGCCATCGCGAAAGAAACGGAAGGTGAGCGCGGGCGACTCCACGACCCTTGCTACCGGAGGTCCGGATTTGTCGTTTCTTCGAGTGTGCGCTGCCTGTGGCCTTCGATCTTCCCCTCTCGAAAAGCTCCGGTAACGCTGGCCGCCGCCGCGGCGCGGTCAAGCCCGGCCCGCACCAGACCGAGTAGGGCCTGACCGCGCCGCTCGATTGCGCCGGCCGAACGCCTCCTCGCCCTCGATCGGAGGGTGACATCGAAGGGAGGCCGACATGGCCGCAGCGCTCATCACCAACGAACTCTATGCCCGGCTTCTCGCCAATGGAGCTCGCAGCGCCGCCGGCGAGGACATCGATCCGCGCCCCGTCGTCAAGCTCTTCACACCGGACGCCGGCGCCACCTGGCTTCTTACCGAAGCCGATCCCGAAGACCCCGACCGCCTATTTGGCCTCTGCGATCTCGGCCTTGGCGAACCTGAGCTCGGCTATGTCAGCCTTGCCGAAATCCGCTCGCTTCGCGGACGGCTCCGGCTTCCGGTCGAGCGTGACCTCTTCTTCACGGCCGAGCATTCCTTGAGCTGGTACACTCAGCGCGCCCGTCAATCCGGCAGGATCGTCACCGACTGACGATCGCAACCGCGCCCCGCCTTCGAGCGGGGCGCTTCGTCGTGCCCATGAGGAAAGACGGCGATCAGGATGCTCGGCTCTCAGGTTCTACGGCTTTGCGCATCCTGATCCGGTCATCATTCCCGGCGCTCGCTTTCGCTCGCGCCGGTCGGGTGCTTGGGGGCGCTGCCCCCTGGCGCGGCGCAAGGGATCGCTGACGCTCGGCCGGGATGGTTTCCCCCGCCTTCCGCGCGGATGCGTGCTTCACACTCGCCCTAACAGTTCCGATCCGCTTGTGCAGGCCGGGTGATCCCCCTCCGTCCCGGCTGCCCTTGCACCTTGCACCCCCCGGTCTCGGCGACGGCCAGGGTTGCAGCGCAGCGCTGCGCTCCAACCCAAGCCAAAGGATCAAAACCATGACCGACACCATCGAAACGACCGCCACAGTTTTCGAGGCTTCCGCGATTGAGAACGGCGCGGTGCTGTTCGTGCCGTTGAACAAGTTGAAGAAGTCGCCCCGAAACGCCCGCAAGACCCCGCACAGCGAAGCCCATATCGAGGCGCTGGCGGCCAGCATCGCCGCCAAGGGGATGCTGCAAAATCTGGTGGTGGCGCCGGAAACGAACACGGACGGCGAACTGACCGGCTTCTATTTTGTCACCATCGGCGAAGGCCGCAGGCTGGCGCAGATGCTGCGCGTGAAGCGCAAGCAGATTAAGAAGTCTGAACCGATCCGCTGCGTTCTGGATACCGAGAACGATGCGATAGAGATCAGCCTCGACGAGAACGTCACCCGCGAGGCGATGCACCCCGCCGACCAGTTCGAGCGTTTCCGCGAGCTGGCGGAAAATCGCGGATGGGGCGCGGAGGAGATCGCCGCCCGGTTCGGCGTGACCGCTCATGTCGTCAGGCAGCGGCTTCGCCTCGGTGCCGTCAGCCCGAAGCTGATGCAGGTCTATCGGGACGGCGGCTTGTCGCTGGACCAGTTGATGGCCTTCGCGATCACCGAAGACCATGACCGGCAGGAGCAGGTCTACGAGAACCTGTCGTGGAACCGCGAGCCTTCGATCATCCGGCGCGACCTGACCAGGATGAATGTCGCGGCGGCGGACCGGCGCGCGATCTTCGTCGGGGCGGACGCTTATGCCGAGGCAGGCGGCACCATCATCCGCGACCTATTTACGGAGGACCGGGGCGGCTATTTCGAGGACGCCGCGCTGCTGGATCGGCTCGTCATGGACAAGTTGGAAGGCATCGCCGCCGAGGTACAGGCAGTCGAGGGATGGAAGTGGGCTTCCGTCCACATCGACTTCCCCCACGCGCACGGGATGCGCCGCAGCTATCCACATCCGGTGGACCTGTCGGAGGAAGACGCTACAGCCTACGGCGCGGCACAGCAGGACTACGACTGCCTGTCGTCGGAATGCGAGGGTTACGAAGAACTGCCGGATGAGGCGGATCGGCGGTTCGGCGAGCTTGAAGCGGAGATCGAGCGGATCGACGCCAAGCGCCACGCCTATGACACCGACGAAATCGCGCGAGGTGGTGTGTTCGTCATTCTGAACCACGATGGCACGGCCCGTATCGAACGCGGTTTCATCCGGGCCGAGGACGAGGCTCCGAAATCGACGGACGTGGAGGAGGCGACCATCACGGAAGATGGCGAAATCGTCGGGGACGAGGGAAGCGGCGAGGATGCCGAACCACAGCCGGACGACGAGGAGGAGGCCGAGGATGCGGGCAAGCCGCTTTCGGACCTTCTCATCCGCGACCTGACCGCCCATCGCACCCTTGGTTTGCGGCTCATCCTTGGCGAGCAGCCGGACATGGCGCTGATCGCCGTGGTTCATGCGCTGGCGGCGCAGACTTTCTATCGTGGCGGGGAAGCCTCCTGCCTCGAAATCCGGTTGACCAGCGCTTCTCTCGCTTCCCACGCGGATGGGATCGACGATACGCCCGTCGCCAAGGCGCTGGCGGATCGTCATGCCGGATGGGCGTCGGACATGCCGCGCGGCGTGGCGGACCTGTGGGGCTTCGTCGCCGGTCTGGACCAGGCGAGCGTCATGGCCTTGCTCGCCCATTGCGCCGCGCTGACCGTCAATGGGGTGAGGATACCGTGGGAGCAGAAGCCGAATGCCCGCGCGACGGTGGAGACGCTAGCGAGCGCGGTGGCGCTGGACATGGCGGCGCACTGGACCCCGACCGTGCAGACCTATCTCGGTCGCGTCACCAAGGCGCACATTCTCGCCGCCGTGCGGGAGGCCGTCAGCGATGAAGCGGGAGAACGGATCGCGGGCTTGAAGAAGACGGAGATGGCGCAGGCTGCCGAGCAGCTTCTGGCTGGAACCGGCTGGTTGCCGCCCGTACTGCGCACTGCAAGGCCCGCGTCGCTGGACGCGGAGCCGGAAATGTTCGTCCAAGCCGCTGAGTGAGGACCGGGCCGGGATCGCTTATGCGGTCCCGGCCTTCCTGCCTCTCACAACCTGAAAAATCTCGGTCGCGCGGGGTGATCCCCCACGCGACCGACCGATGACCGCCACGGCCATCGGCTTAGGAGGATGGTACGATGATCGCGCTCATGGTGATGATCGTCGCGTTGGTCTCCGGTCTCTGCGTCTTGGCATATGCGCTCGCCGTCTATGCGCTGCCCTTCATGCTCGGCGTAGAAGCGGCGCGTCTGGCCTACGCCTCCGGCTCCGGCCCAATTGGCGCGGGTTTGGTCGGGCTTGTCGCGGGTGTTGCTGGCTACGGCCTGCTGGCAATCCTGGTCATGACGATGCGTCCGCCAATCCTGCGCCTTGCTATGGCGCTGATCTTCGCCGCGCCCGCCACTGTTGCAGGTTACGCGCTGATCCACGGCATCGCGCGCGAGGCGGTGCCGTCCGAAATTTGGCGCGAGATATTCTGCCTGATTGGCGGCGGCATCACAGGCCTCTCGGCGCTGGTGCGGCTCGCGGCAACCGCTTCGGCAATTCACCATGGCGAATGAAAATTACAGCAACTCGCGTTACCATCGTTGGGCATGGCAGACCATCGAATGAAAGTGCCGTCCCGTGTTGAAGAACCTGTTGGACCTCACCAAACCAGATCCTTACTTTGCAGGAACCGTCGGTTTTGTCGGCTGCACGCACCAAGACCTGCACCGGGATATGACTGCGTTTGAACTTCCGACAGCAATTCCCGACTCCGTTCGGCGATCACACGATGCTGTTAGGCACGCCTACATCTACGCCTATTTCTCATATGATCTGCTGACCTTGGCAGCGAGCCAGACGTTTCCTTGCCTTGAACTGGCCTTGCGCGAACGCATCGGACACCAGTTCGCCGGGAGGGTGGACAAGAGAGGAAGGCCCCGCCCGGCAATGCTCGACGAGTTACTGAAAGCCGCCAAAGAGCAAAACCTGATTTCCTCAGAAATCGAATACCTGAGCAAAATGCGCAATATGTTCGCTCACGGGAGCGAAACCGTGTTGAACCCGCCCATGTTCCTGACCACTTTCGAGATTGTTACCGATGTCATTCGGGAACTCTACTGCGGCCCATAGGCAAGGCATTCCGTCGAGTCATCGTGTTCGATCTGGCGTTGCCCTGCGGGCCGCGCTCTCGGCTGCGCCGGAACCACGCCGATAGGCGCGTTTCCGCCATCCGGCTTCGATCGCTAACGCTAGCGACGGCGGCGGATCGCATGATGCCCCGCACGCGGCAACGGGCGGATGCGCTCCGCCTCAGTGGCCGTTGCCGTGGGAACGAGTTTGCTCGTCCCTTACGGTTCGCCTCGGCCCGCACCAGCGGATCGGGCCGAGCCTGTTTCAGCCCGCTTGACCGCCAGATTGGCAGGCCGGGGCGGGCAAGGTTCTTCAGCCGCTCCATCTGGAGGCGCGGACGATCCAAGATATGTGACCATGCGCTATGCCCATACGATCGGGACGGGCCAGCCGACGATTCCGGAATCAGGGGACAGCCGTTCCGCAGGCTCCCTCCGCCGGTCTTGACCCGCTGACGGCAACGGATCGCATCATGTCTTTGTCGTTTTGCAGAGCCACGCCCACGGCGTCCTCGAATGGATTGGGTCTGACCGAAGACCGGCTGCGCCTCGATCATCTTCCCGCAACGTCCGTCGCCAGCTTTTTTCCGCCGCCTTCGGCTTTGCATCGCGAGGCAAAAAAGCCATCGCCGGCCGCCTTCCACCGCGTTTCAGCCTTTCAGGTGCGGGGCTGATCGTCCCCGGTCGCACGACCACCATCGAGGTCGCGATAGGCGCGGCCCGAGCAACGGAGACACGACAATGGCGACCATCGGCACCTTCACCAAGACCGCAAACAGCGACATCACCGGCACGGTCAAGACCCTGACCCTCAACGTCAAGGCCAAGTTCATCCCCACCGAGGGCGACAGCGGGCGCGGCCCGGACTATCGGATCTTCGCCGGCACCACCGAGTTCGGCGCGGCGTGGAAGAAAACCGCCCGCGAGACCGGCCGCGAATATCTTTCGGTCAAGCTGGACGACCCGAGCTTTCCGGCTCCGATCTACGCCAGCCTGGTCGAGGACGAGGGCGGCGAAACCCACAACCTCATCTGGTCCCGCCGCAACGGCGACTGAAATCTGACTCTTCACGAAGCCCCGCTCGGCGAGCGGGGCTTCGTCGTGCTCATCGCCGCCTTTCAGACAATACGGCAATCAGGATGTGCGGTTTTCAGGTTCAGCGGCTTTGCACATCCCGATCAGATCCTCTTGCCCGGCACCCGCTTGCGCTCTTGCCGGGCGGGTTTGGCTAAGGGCTCCGCCCCCGCGCGGTGCAAGGGATCGCTGACGCTCGTCCGGGCCGGTATCCCCGGCCTTCCTTCATTTCATTGCGTGCAGGCCGGGTGATCCCCCTCCGGCCCAACCGCCCGTGCACCTTGCTACCCCGGTCTCGGCGACGGCCAGGGTTGCAGCGCAGCGCTGCGCTCCAACCCAAGCCCACGGAGACAGATCATGTATCACCATCTCGCCACCCGGTTCGGCCGCAATTCTCACCAGATCAGCGGGCGCGAGGCGCTCGACAATGAGGCCCTTCACCGTCATGTTCCTTCGGTGTTCGCGCGTGAGGCGCACGACAGCCGATCCGAGCGTTACGTCTATGTCCCCACGATCGAGATCGTGGAAGGGTTGCGCCGGGAAGGATGGTTTCCGTTCTTCGCCGTGCAGGCCGTTCCGCGCGACGGCACCCGCCATGGCCATGCCAAGCACATGCTGCGCCTGCGCCGTGACGACGGGATTGGCAAGTCGGAAGCAGCGGAAGTCATCATCGTCAACAGCCACGACGGGACCAGCGCCTATCAGATGTTTGCCGGGGTGCTCCGCTTCGTCTGCACCAACAGCATGATTGCGGGCGAGCGGTTCGAGGAGGTCCGGGTGCCTCACAAGGGTGGTATTCAGGATCAGATTATCGAGGGCGTCTACACCGTTGCGGAAGACTTTCCGCGCCTGATCGATGCGACCGAAGCCATGAAGGAGACCCGGCTTTCGCGGGACGAGCAGCAGGTCTTGGCCGAGGCGAGCCTTGTCGCGCGCTACGGTGAGGAGGAAAGCCCGGTTCGCCCGGATCAGATCATTGCCCCGCGCCGCCGCGAGGATGTCGGGCAAAACCTGTGGCAGACCTTCAACGTCATTCAGGAAAACCTCATTCGGGGTGGGCTGGATGGGCGACGGCAGACTACGGATGGACGCATCCGCCATAGCCGGACACGACCGATCAACGGCATCGATCAGAATATCGGGCTGAACCGCGCGCTGTGGACGTTGGCCGACGGAATGCGGCGGCTGAAGGGCGCCTGACACCCCGCAGAGCCGTGGAGCCGGAAACCCGGCTTCACGGTTTTGCGCAGAAGCGTGGATCAGATTTCGTGCCAATCCGTCTTTGCGGATCGGCGGGTTTCCGTGGAGGAGGAAATGCGCGGCTCGCCGGGCTTGGCCCGGCTCGCGAAAGAACTTCAAAAACGATCCGAATTATCTTCAAATAGTGATCGGTCAACGCGATCAACATATCGGGCAACAGTGACTTCAACGTGAGCCTCGCATCGCGAACAGTTCCCCTTTCCAGCAACGAGTAAATGCTGGACGAGAGGTGACGCCATGCCGAGTACAGATTGGCGCTCGCCGGCCGCTTATGCACATGCCAAGAGCATTTCTGCCGCCGGCTTTGCCTGGGAGTATCTTCGTCGCGATGACGATTATCGCCGCGACTTCCATCGAATGAGGCGATTGCAGCGCCTCGACGGCGATGCGCAGACGGCGTTCGCGGAACGCTGGGGGTTGCGATTTCCCGGCGGACCCAGCTCTTCCCGCCGACCGGGCCGCACTGTTCTGGAGGTCGTCGCTGCTGCCTGAAGCCTTTGAACTGTGTCCATGCGCGTGCGACGATTCTGATCCCGCCAGCATGACGATCAGCCTGCCGACGTTGTCAGGCGTCGACGCTCGTGCCGCCGAGGATGGGACGTGGCATGGCCTTTGGCGGTCGGCGGGGTCGGACCACCAGTTCTGGCTCGCAGATCCACCGCCCGGCACCAAGACGGCCTATTTCGTCATCCTGCCGCTCGACGCATTGCTGGAGCATCGCGCCGAAGCGGTGTTGCGCTTCTGGCGCGCCCTGACAGGGCGAGCGATCGGCGAGCACCGTCACGCGTTTCCAGCGCAAACCCGAGACCGGCACATCCTGATCCTGCGCGCCCTCGACGGTCGCACCGACGGCGCCAGCTATCGCAAAATTGCTGAGACCTTGCTCGGTTTTCGCGGCAACAAGACCGCTTGGGAGAGCGATCCCCGCAAGAACCAAGCGCGTCGTCTCGTGGCCGATGGCACCCACTATGTCCGCGGCGGATACCGCGAACTGCTGCATTATCCCACGCGTCTGCCGCCCCGCTGAACATTGCCGCGCGATCATCACTATTCGCGTCTCCAGGGGTGCCGAAATCGCCACCCCCTGATTCCGGCACGCTGCAAGCCGCCGTTCCTCCGCCACCGTTCGCCATGACCCGCTGCCGTCACCGGTAGCCATCCGAACCGGCCCGGAGGCCCGATCATGCTCGACCCGAAGACGGGATTGCCGCCGCGTTTCCTGCGCACGCCGGACGCGGCGCGTTTCCTCGGCATCTCGCTCAGGACGCTGGAGAAACACCGCACCTACGGCACTGGCCCGACCTATCGCAAGATCGGCGGGCGCGTCATCTATGCTCTCGAAGATCTGCAGGCCTGGACAGCCGTCGGTGCGCGCAAATCCACCACGGACCAGACTGCCGGCCGGGTCTTTCCTGCGCGTCCTCTGACGCCCGCCGAACGGGGAGCTCGCTGAATGAGCGGTGCTTCTCGACAAGATGGTAAACGCGGGAGCGAGCGCCAACGGCTCGATCCCTTCGTGGTCGCCACCGGCGACGCAAGCCCACGCGATCAGCGCGATCTCATGGAACGGCCGTTCTTCTCGCTGTCGAAGACGCCGCGCATCAAGCCGATCCTCTACAAGGCTGCCGATGTCGAGGTGCAGGTGCTGGGGATGCCCGAGCACGGCATGGCGACGATCTGGGATGCCGATGTGCTGATCTGGGCCGCCTCGCAGATCGTCGCGGCCGAGAACCACGGTCTGCGTACGTCGCGCTTCTTTCGCTTCACGCCGTACCAACTCCTGCGCGGAGTGGGCCGTCCGACCGGAAACCAGCAGTATCTTCTCCTGAAGGCTTCGCTGGCGCGGCTGCAATCGACGGTCATCGCCACGACGATCCGCAACGGCGCACAATGGCGGCGGCGCCAATTCTCCTGGATCAACGAGTGGGAGGAGATGACGACGCGCGAGGGCCGCGTCGAGGGCATGGAGTTCGTCCTGCCCGAGTGGTTCTACAACGGGGTCGTCGACCGCTCGTTGGTGCTGACCATCGACCCGGACTATTTCCGGCTGACCGGTGGCATCGAGCGCTGGCTCTATCGCGTCGCGCGCAAGCACGCCGGCCATCAGCGACACGGCTGGCTGTTCGAGATCAGCCATCTCCACGCCAAATCCGGCAGCCTCGCGCGCATCTCCGATTTCGCGCTCGATCTGCGCCGGATCGCCCTCCGTCAGCCTTTGCCCGGATATCGCCTGTTGATCGAACGCGAGGGGCGGCGTGAACTGCTCCGCATACGGCCCGTCCAACAATTCACAGTGCCTGTGGATGAGCCTGTGAACGGCATCGGCAGATCGGGCGCAACGGGTGTCGGCACATCAGGCGCAGGCCTGTCGGCAGATCGGGCGCACGGACCGCAGTTAACACTCTGGCCTGAAACGCGAAATCCGACCGCTAACCTAGAGTCTAATAGAGAATCTAACTCTTCCTTGTTGGCGCGCGCGAAACGCGGCCGTGGTGCCGGTGCCGCCGAAAGGCGGACGCCATGATCATCGCGCTCCTCAATCAGAAGGGCGGCGTCGGCAAGACGACGCTGGCGTTGCATCTCGCCGGAGAATGGGCCGGGAGGGGCAAGCGCGTCACCCTTATCGACGCCGATCCGCAGGGTTCGGCGCTGGATTGGTCGCAGCAACGTGCGCGTGAGAACGGTGTCCGGCTGTTCGGCGTCGTCGGCCTGGCGCGCGATACCTTGCACCGAGAAGCGCCCGAGCTGGCGCGCGATGCCGATCACATCGTCATTGACGGACCGCCACGTATCGCCGGGCTGATGCGTTCCGCGCTGCTGGCCGCCGACCTGGTGCTGATCCCGGTGCAGCCGTCGCCGTTCGACGGCTGGGCCTCCGCCGAGATGCTGGCGCTCGTCGCCGAGGCGCGCATCTACCGGCCGGCCTTGGCGGCGCGCTTCGTGCTCAACCGCTGCGGCGCGCGCACCGTCATCGCCCGCGAGACCGCCGAGACGCTCGCCGATCATGACCCGCCGGTGCTGGCGACGACCATCGGCCAGCGCGTCGTTTTCGCCGATGCCGCACAGTCCGGTCGGCTCGCTTCTGAAATCGATCCCGACAGTCAGGCCGCGCATGAGATTGCGGCACTCGCTGCGGAGATCGGAAGGCTGACCACTGGAAGGGCGATGCCATGAGCGCACACCCGATCCGTCGCCGCTTTGCGGCCCGGCCCGCCGATCCGGAAAACTGGATCAAGGCAGCCGATGCACCGCGCAACGACGAGGCGGCACGCTTCACCGCGCGGCTGACCATCGACATCACGCCGGCCTTGCGTGGCCGCATCAAGATCGTCGCCTTTCAGCGCGGCATCACCGTGGCCGACATGCTGCGTGATCTGCTCGCGCGCGAATTCCCGCCGACCACCGATGGAGATCGCCCATGACCGGCGCCACCGTTTCCCGTTCTGTTGGCGGTGCCGCACCGGGCACGCAGTCCGCCGACGCTTTCACGCAAGTTGAACTGACGCACATCGAGAAGCGGATCGAGAACTGGATCCGGTTCGGCCGAAAGGTGCGCGAACAGGTGCTCGACCGCAGTCGGCGTGTTTTCTTCTACCGGCCCGGCAGCGTCTTCGCCTTCGTGCGGTGGGCGTCGAACGACTTCGGCACGATCACGTCGCGCATCGACATCGTGCGCGCTGCGGCGCCGGGCGAGCCATTCCAGACGCTGCCCTTCGTGCGTCCCGGCGGCGATATCCTGCTCAGAATTGAGGGCTGGCCGAAGGTCGAGCGTGTCCTTCGGCATATTGACGCCATCGAGGCGATTGGCGTCGATGCGACCGAGGTGTCGCCCGATCACTGGCGGCACGTCCACAACCGTTTGACCGTTGGGCACGAGCCGCGCGCCTATACCGTCGATCAGCATCGGGCGTCTCTGATGCGCCGGAGGGCTGAACCGTGACGCGGTTCGGCTACGTCATGGTGACGTACTTCTCCGTGATGGGCGTTGCCGTCGCATCGTTCATTCCCACGCCGCTGCGCCTCGTCTGGAACGCATCCGCGAGTGTTCCGATCGGCCTCTACGATCTGGCCCCCACGCACAGTCTCGAGGTGGGCGATCTCGTCGCGCTCCTGCCCGACAAGCCGCTCGCCGACTTCATGGTGGAGCACGGCTATATCAGTCGCGGCGTGCCGCTGCTGAAGCGCGTCATGGCCCTGCAGGGACACGAAGTCTGTCGCATTGGTCTCACCATCACGGTCGATCATGTGCCGCTCGGTGAAGCGCTCGACCGCGACCGCAGGGGACGCGCTCTACCGGTCTGGCAAGGCTGCCAGAACATCGCGCAGGGTGATCTCTTCGTGATGAACCCGGATGTCCGCGACAGCCTGGATGGCCGCTACTTCGGCCCGATCCCAGTGCGCACCGTCGTCGGCAAGGCGACGCCGATCTACACCGACGAGGAGGGCGACGGCCATTTCGTCTGGCGTGCCTCGACGCGGTGAGTGCCGCACCACCGTTCATCCCACCACCAGCTCATGGAGGTTCCACATGCCGCAAATTGGCGAGTTCACGCGCGAAACCACCGGCTTTGTTGGGCGCGTCCACACCTTCACGCTTTTCCGCGAGATCACCATCGTTCCGGCAGAGCCGTCCGACGCCGACAACGCGCCGGACTTCCGCGTCCATAACGGCAACGAGGAAGGGCCGGAGATCGGTGCGGGCTGGAAGCGCACCGGCGAACGCGCGGGCGAATACATCGCGCTGCTGATCGACGACCCGGCTTTGCCGCAGCCGATCCGCGCCAATCTGTTCCGTGACGATGACGGCGGCGCGTCCTGGTCGCTGCACTGGAACCGCGCGCCAAAGCGCGGTGAGCGGGAGTAAGGCCATGTGCGAACCCGTCAGACATTCGCGCCAACGCCCCATCCCTTTGTTCGCGGGAATGCCGTTTCATCCCTTCACCCCGCTCGACGAACGGTCGGCCGGCGCACGCAGCGAAGGTCAAGGGCGATCGAAGATCGGCGCTTCGCGCGCACCCTTGACCGCAGCGAGCACGCTGGCAGGCTGGCGTCGCAGCGGAGAAGGCGTGCCGGTCCGCTATGCAGTCCTGCTGCTGGCGGGGCTGCTCGCCGGCAGCATCGTCCCGACCGTCACCCATGCGCAGACCGCGCCTGCGGAACGTCTGTCGCCGCACGATCCCTATGGCGATCACGTCGCCGAGGCCGCCGAACGCTTCGAACTTCCCGCCGCCTGGATTCGTGCTGTCCTCACCGCCGAGAGCAACGGCGATCCGCGCGCCGTCTCGGCCAAGGGCGCGATAGGCCTCATGCAGGTGATGCCGGAGACCTGGGCCGAGCTGCGCGCGCGTTACCGCCTGGGCGACGATCCTTACGACCCGCACGACAACATCATCGCCGGCGCGGCCTATATCCGCGAGCTGTTCGACCGCTACGGTTCGCCCGGCTGGATCGCGGCTTATAACGCTGGTCCCGGACGCTACGAGGAGGCGCTGAAAGGTCATCCGCTTCCGCCGGAAACCCGCGCTTATGTCGCTGCCCTCGCGCCGATCATCAGCGGCAGCGAGACCCCCGGTGCGGTCGTAGTCGCGTCTGCCGATCCGCTCTCCTGGACCCGTGCTCCGCTTTTCATCAGGCAGCCTTTGAGCAGGACGACGGTCCCTCCCGCGCGGCCCAACGAGCACAAGGACGAGACTACGAAGGCGGTCGTCGTGCGCGACCTGTCCGCCATCGTGCCGCAGTCGGGCGGTCTGTTCGTTTTGCGATCGGATGCGGGACGAGAGCCATGAGGCTCGTGATCGCGTCCGCCCGGCGGGAGACTTCAGTGTGCAGCGGATGGGGCTGGCAACGGTTTCATTCATCAGCAGGAGGGGCACGAAGGTGGCAAAGGGCGGAGGGCAAGATTAAAGCGGACGGCACCCCATGGGTCCGATCCGCAGGGCAAGCCCTTGTCTGCACACTGTTTGGGACGGCACCGTCTTCGGGCCGTCATGGTGCCGCGAGGCGCGGTAAAGCCAACATTTCCTGCGTTTCTCGTGGCACTCCTGTCTGTAATCGGCGGTTTCGGGCGGATCGGCCATGAGCGCCGATGACGAAAATCGCTTCCGGCCGAAGCCCGGCCGCGTCCGGTCTGACGGCGGGAAGGCCGGACAAGCTAAGAGCTTCCTCAGCAAGGTGCGAAAGGTCACGCGCCAGCAGCAGGCCGCGTCTGGCCGAAGCCGATACGCGAAGGGTGGCGGTTCCGGACAAGCGGCGAAGGGCACACTTGTTTTCGCCTCCGGCCGGGGCGTGCAGCGAGGGCGTGGCGCATCTTTCGTGCGCGCCCGCAACCTGTCGAACGGCTGGAGCCACCGCCAACCCGGCAGCCGCCGTGTCATCGTCAAATCCCGTTCCGTCCGGGGTGCGGGCAAGAGTGGAAAAGCCGCTGCGCACCTGCGCTATATCCAGCGCGACGGTACGGCGCGCGATGGCGAGCACGGTCGGCTCTATTCGGCGACGGAGGATCGCGCCGATGGCGATGCCTTTCTCGATCGCGGCATAGATGATCGCCACCAGTTCCGCTTCATCGTCTCGCCGGAAGACGCGGCCGATCTTGCCGACCTGAACGGCTATACCCGCGAGCTGATGGCGCAAGTCGAATCCGACCTCGGCACGAAGCTCGATTGGATCGCCGTCAATCACCACAACACCGGCCACCCGCACGTCCACGTCATCGTCAACGGTCGTGATGCGCTCGGCGAGGATCTCGTCATCAATGGCGACTATCTCGCCAATGGCATCCGTGAGCGGGCAAGCGAACTGGCGACGCTGGAACTCGGCCCCGTCACCGAGATCGAGCGGCGCCGCAAACTCATGGCGGAGATCGATCAAGATCGGCTCACCCGCATCGACCGGGCGATGATCGCCGAGGCCGAAGACCGGTTGCTTGACCTCCGATATGAACCGGGCGATCTGCGCGACCAGTCTGACCGGACCATGCGGCTACGGCGTCTCGGCAAACTGGGCGACATGGGCCTCGCTAAGGAAGACGCACCGGGTGTCTGGGAATTGAGTGAGCGGCTGGAGCCGACCCTGCGCGAGATGGGCGAGCGCGGTGACATCATCCGCACCATGCAGAAGGCGCTTCGAGCCGACGGTGCCGAGCGCGACCCGATGAGTTTTCAGATTCACGATGCCGCGTCAGCGACGCCGGTCCTTGGCCGCGTCATCGACAAGTATCTCTCCGACGAACTGGGTGAGAACCTGACGCTGGTGGTCGATGGCATCGACGGACGCACGCACCATGTCTCCGGCATCGACCCGGCGCGCGTCGAGGACGTCCGCATAGGCAGTATCATAGAGATCGGGCCGGCGGAGAGCACCGGCCGCCCATCCGATCGCGCCATTGCCGGCATGGCCGAAGATGGCATCTATCGGCCGAGCCGCCATCTGGAGCAGGCTCGGTTCGACGGTCGTGTGCCGGGTGGGGACTATGAGGGCTTCGTCGATGCCCATGTCCGTCGCCTGGAAGCGTTGCGGCGGGCCGGGATCGCGGAGCGGATCGACGCCGATCAATGGCGCATCCCGGCAGATTTCGAGGTGCGCGCCATCGCCTATGACGCCGGGCGTAGCGCCCGCGCCAATATCCGCGTCCTCTCGACTTTCGACCTCGAGCGCCAGATCGGATCAGACGGTGCGACCTGGCTCGATCGGCGGCTGGTCGGGGCGGGCGTGTCCGACCTGTCGTCGTCAGGATTTGGCAACCAAGTGTACGAGGCGATGGCGCGCCGGCGCGAGGCGCTGATCGACCACGGCGACGCTGTCCGCCAATCCGACGGCCGCGTCGCCTATCGGCGCAACCTGATCGCCACGCTGCAAGAGCGTGAAGTCACCCATGTCGGCGAAGAGATGGCGGCAAAGAAAGCGCTGCCGTTCCGAGCCGCTGCTGATGGCGAAGCCATCGCGGGGAAATTCACCGGAACCGTGCAGCTATCAAGCGGCAAGTTCGCGATCGTCGAGAAGTCCCGGGAGTTCACACTGGTCCCCTGGCGGCCGGTCATTGACCGCCAGCTCGGCAAGGAAGTGTCCGGCATCGTCCAGGGCGGATCGGTGTCATGGCAGTTGGGACGGCAGAAGGGATTGGAGATCTGATCTCATCACTGGGAACGATGAAGCGAAGGGGTTATCTCTCGCGATCCCACGGCGGTTCGGGCAAGAAGCGGTTCACCAATTCGTCGACCACAACACGCACCTTCGCGCTCATCTGCCGGGTCTGGGGCCAGAGAGCGTGGATCGGAAAGCCTCGCGTCGGGATCTCTGGCAGCACCGGTGCAAGACGTCCGTCGCGTAAGTGGTCGGCAATCAGCCAAGTCGAGAGGAGCGCAATGCCTTGGCCGGCGAGGGCTGCATCGCAGATGGCCTCGCTGTGGTTGAACGAGAGCCGTCCGGAGACGGGCTTCGCCATGGGCGCACCCTTCCCATCCAGGAACCACCACGGCAAGGACTGTCCGCCACGGCCGAAGACGATGCAGGCATGAGCGCTGAGATCATCTAGCGAGGTGGGGCTCTCGTGCCTGTCGAGATAATCGGGGCTGGCGCACAGCACCGATTGCTGCACGCCCAGCCTTCTGGCGACGAGCGTGGAGCTGTCATCGAGATCGCCGATGCGGATCACCAGGTCGATGCCTTCGTCAATCGGATCAATGCGCCGATCGGTCAGCGAGACTTCGAGCGACAGTTCCGGATACAGCGCGCCAATGTCGAGCAGCACGGGTAGAACCCAGCGTCGGCCGAACACCACGGGCAGATCGACGCGCAGTCGCCCGCGCGGCCGCAGGCGATGGGCGTTGAGTGCCGCCTCGGCGTTTTCCAGGTCGGCCAGGACGCGCACGCAGGTCTCGTAGAAGGGTTGGCCTTCGTTCGTCAGCGCGAAGCGGCGTGTTGTTCGGTTGAACAATCGAACCCCGAGCCGATCCTCGAGCCGCGCCACGCTCTTGGCGATACCGGATTTCGAGAGGCCGAGCCTCTCCGCCGCCAGCGTGAATCCGCCCGCGTCGGCGGCTTGGACGAAGGCTGTTATGCCACTGAGGTGTTCGGCGGAAATCATCGCGACCTATTGACGACTATGAGTCAACTCATATTGCCATATGAGGCGATTTATCGCCACTACAGTCGCCAATAAAATGCTCCGGCTAGGGTCGTCCGGCCCGCATCCCATGGAGCGGCGCCATGCCAGGACCATCACAATCCACCCATAAAGACGAAGGAAGGCAGTCGATCCCGCCGGCCCTGATCTGGCTGCTGGCGATCGGAGCCGGCGTCGGCGTCGCCAACGTCTATTACATCCAGCCGGTGGTTCCGCTGGTCCGTGAGACGTTCGGCATCGGATCGGAACCGGCGAGCCTCATCCCTGCGGTAAGCCAGGCCGGCTATGCCCTCGGAATGCTGCTGCTGGCCCCACTCGGCGATCTCATCGACCGCAAGCGGCTCGTCCTCGCCAAGTCGATCCTGCTCGTGCTTGCCCTGTTGGCGACGGCTCTCGCACCGAATTTTTCCGTGCTTCTCGCCGTCAGCCTCGGCATCGGACTGCTCGGCAGCCTCGGCCAGGACTTCGTGCCCATGGCGGCGCAACTCGCGACGGTCGAACAGCGCGGTCGCACCATCGGGCTCGTAACCACGGGCCTGCTTTGCGGCATCCTGCTGTCTCGCACCTTGGGCGGCATCGTCAGCGATCTCTTCGGCTGGCGAGCGATCTACGCGTTGGCCGCCGCCATGGTGGGGCTGGTCGGCCTCGCAGTCTGGCGTTGGTTGCCGCTCCAGCCGGCGACTGCCAGTGGTTCCTATGGCGCTCTTCTCTTGAGTCTCGCCACCTTGGTCGAGCGACATGCCGTGTTGCGCAAGGCCCTTCTGACCCAAGGCTTGCTGGCGGCAACCCTTGGCGCCTTCTGGTCTACTCTGGCGCTGATGCTGGCGGAGCCGCCGCTCCATCTCGGTGCGGGTGTGGCCGGCGCCTTCGGATTGGCCGGCGCGGCGGGGGCCTTCGGCGCCCCTCTGTTCGGACGGCTCGCCGACGCTCGGGGACCTGCCATCGCCATCCGGCTCGGCTGTCTGCTGGTCGCTCTTGCCTTCACCCTGATGCTGGTGTCGCCGCATTCGATCACCGCGCTGATCGCGGGGGCGGTGCTGTTCGACCTCGGCGTCATGGCCGCGCTGGTGTCGCACCAGACCATCGTCACGACGATCGACCCCGCAGCGCGCAGCCGGCTGAACGGGCTGCTGATGACCGCCGCCATGATCGGCATGGCGATTGGTGCGCTCGCCGGCGGCTGGGCCTGGAGCCGCTACGGCTGGGCGGGTGTGTGCCTCACAGGTGCCGCCTGCGGCCTCGTCGCGCTGCTGCGCTCTCTGCTTCCGCCATCCATCCCCTTCGCTTCAAAGGAGTACGCCCGATGACCGGCTCTGTCGCACCATCCACCTCAACCGAGCCCGACGCTCGAACCGCTCCGCTGACGGTGCTGTTCTCGTTCCTGTTGCGCGCTGATCCGGCTGCCAACGCGTCCGAACCCGATCCCAATCTCAGTTTCGAAACATGGGGTGACTACTGGCGCAAGGTGCATGGCCCGCGTTTCCTCCATCCCGACGAGGCGGACGATCGCACGACGATCAGTCGCCTGCTGCGTTACGATCAGATTCACCGCGTGGCGTCGGGACCGACGAGCTTGAACCCGCCGCCTTACCGGCCGCCGCTCGACGCGGACGGTCGCCTGTTCGAGACTATCGTCGGTCACGTCGATCCCTACCGACGTCCGCAGTGGGATGGGGTCGCGTATCTCAACTTCGCGGGGCTCGACGATCTCGGCGCGGTTCTCGGTGCCGAGCGTGTTCGCCGCAAGATCCTTCCCGAGGATCAGGCCATCTTCCGGGATCTCGGGCCGCTACTGGCCCGCCAGTTCATCATCATGCCGAACACGGCTGGTGACGACTCGATCGTCCTGATCAAGACGCACATCCGGTGCGATGATCTCGACCGCGTGACCTTCCAGCGACGCTGGCTGCACGACCACGCCAAGCTGGTGGTCGGCGAGGCCGACACGCAGCGTCTCGTGAAGCGTTATGTACAACTGCACAACATCGGTCCCGTCGCAGAGGGTGTGCCGTTCTTCCACCCCATAGCCAGTCGGATTGATGGTGTGACGCTCATGGCCTTCGCTTCGATGAAGGATGTCGAGAGCTTCCTGCTGTCCGGTGGTCATGCCGCCATCGAGGAGGCGGAACGATCCATCGCGATCGCCGACGCGGGCGAGTATTGGACTGGCCTGACCTTCACCGTTGTCGATCAACTCGCGCCGGAACGGGCATCGAGAACGCCATGAGGGGGCCGGCGACGCTGTCCGACCAACGTAGCTGGCCGCGGGCGGTTATCCAGCGCCCGCTATCCGGCCATCGCGCGGTGCTCCCGAAAGGCCGCAGCCAATGTGCGCAGCGCGGCGCGCGACTTGGGATCGGTGAGCGTCGAGTGCAGCACGATTTCGGACGAGGGCAGACGCGGCAGCCTGAAGCGCTCGCCGATTTCGACAGTGCCGGGCGGAGCAAGGCGACAGGAAAAGACGGCCATGGCGAGTCCGGCGGAGACGGCTGCCGTCACCGCCGACGAGCCGCCGCCCAGGAACACTTCCGTCCAGGCGATGCCAGCCTCGTCGAGGGTGCGGGTTGCGATATCGCGCACGCCACAGGAAGGCGACAGAGCCGCCAACCGCAGAGGTTCGCCCTGCCGATGCTCGAAATTCGGCGCGGCGAACCATCCGAAATGTTCCGGCCCGAGGACTTCGCCGTCACGCCGGTCGTCCTCGCGACGAATGATACAGGCGTCCAGCTCTCCGCGATCGAAAGCGTCGAGCAGCGTGCGCGAGTTTTCGAGACGCACCTCGATGCGCAGGCCCGGATCATGAGCGTTGAGTTGCGCGAGAAGGGTCGGAAGCTCAGGACCTGCCACATGCGCGGCGATGCCGAGCCCGAAGCGGCGCGGGGTTGTGGCGGCGAGCGCCGACAGCGCCGCTTCGTGCGCGGCGAGAAAGTCGCGGGCCCGGTCGAGAAAGATTGCACCGTGTGCGGAGAGGCGGACGTGGCGCGGCGTGCGTTCGATCAGCCGCTGGCCGATCCGCTCTTCCAGGCGCCGCAGCTTGACGCTGATCGCCCCTTGCGTGGTGCCAAGGGCCTCCGCCGCGCGCGTGAAACTCTGAAGGTCGGCGATGGCCACGAAAGCCTGCACCGACTCGACATCGAGGGATGCCATTTCAATCATCCAGATTTGCTGTCTCTGAAATACTCAGCCATATCATTCTTATATCGTCAAGTTTCGCCTACGATCAGGTCCATCAACAACAGTCGCTCGCAAGACTGCCGCGCCACCCCGGCTTCAGCCGTTGGGGGTGAACGGCCGCGCGCGGGACGCCGAGTGATCTCGGCGCTGAAAGGCCTGATCATGTCCTTTGCTTCCTCGCGGCAAGGTAACCTTGCCTTGGCCGCCATCTGTTTGTCGGCTTTGATGTTCGGCTTCGAAATATCAAGTGTTCCGGCGATCCTGCCGACGCTGGAGAAAGTCCTTCACGCCGATTTTCAAGAGCTCCAGTGGACGATGAACGCCTACACCATCGCCGTGGCGACCGTCCTCATGGCTGCCGGCACACTGGCGGATCGCTTCGGGCGCAAGCGTCTGCTCATCGTCGCCATCGTTGCGTTCGGCGCCACCTCCCTGCTGTGCGGCCTTGCCCCCAACATGATAACCCTCATCGCCGGGCGCGCGCTCCAGGGAGCTAGCGGCGGCGCCATGCTGATTTGTGGGATCGCAGTGCTCTCGCATCAGTTCAGCACGGCAGCCGATCGAGCACGAGCTTTCGGCTGGTGGGGCATCGTTACCGGGTTCGGTCTCGGCTTCGGTCCGGTGATCGGCAGCGGGATCGCCGCCCTGATGGGCTGGGCCTGGGTGTTTCTGATCCACGGTTTCATCGCCGTGCTGACCGTCATCATGGCTTGGAGCGGTGTTCGGGAATCGAAGGATCCAGCCGCTCGGCGCCTGGATCTCGGCGGCATCGCGACCCTGTCACTGGCCGTCTTTTGCGTCGCCTACGTCATTACTCAAGGCAGCGAACTCGGTTTCACCAGCCCGACCGCGCTGACCATCATCGCCATAGCCGCTCTCAGCCTCATCGCCTTCGTCACAGTCGAGCAGATCGTGCCGCACCCGATGTTCGATTTCTCGGTGTTCCGAATCCGGCCGTTTTCCGGAGCTCTGTTCGGCTCGATCGGCATGAATTTCAGCTTCTGGCCGTTCATGATCTATCTGCCGATCTGGTTTCAGGCGGGGCTCAGTCTCGACGGGCTGACCGCTGGCCTTGCACTTCTCGCCTACACGCTGCCGACGCTGGTCGTCCCGCCCTTCGCCGAACGCCTTTCGCTGCGTCTTGGCGCCGGCACCGTCATCCCGGCGGGATTGTTCGTGATCGGTCTCGGCTTTTTCGTCATGAAGATTGGAACAGGCGGTGGTTCGCTGGCCTTGGCGACGACGTTGGTTGGCGCGTTGCTGGCCGGGATCGGCCTCGGGGCGACCAACACGCCGGTCACCAACACCACGACCGGATCAGTATCGAGCGACAGGGCCGGCATGGCATCCGGCATCGACATGAGCGCTCGGATGATCTCGCTCGCCATCAACATCGCGCTGATGGGCTTTGTCTTGGTCGACGGTGTTTTGAAGCGCTTGAGTGCGGCGTCAGGAGCGTTCGACGCCACGCAACTTCGGCACATCGCCGAACAGATCGCCGCCGGAAATGTCTCCGCTCTCGATCAGTCCGCCTTGGGAGCGTCGAAGTTGATCGGTCCTGCCGCGCTGGCCGGCGGCTTCGGAGACGTGATGCTCTACGGCGCCATTGGTGTCTGGGTGCTGGCCGCACTCAGCTTCTTCACCTTCGGGAGGAGGAGGGACGCCCATGCCGCTAGGTGAGGTTGGAGACCGGCAGCCGGCCCGTCCGAGTGTCTTGCGCTATGCCGAGGTCGGCGCGGTCGAGCGACGAGCGACCTCAACGAACAGATTCCCGGCCCGCGACAACGGGCGCGCGGACGAAGCGACGAGCCCGAACTCGCGATGCAGCGGTGAGGTGAGTTTCGAAACCCGGAAGCCGCGTTGCTGTTCCGGCAGGGTGGATTCCGGCACGAGGCTCACACCCGCGCCCTCCCGCACCAGGGCAATCGCGCTCGACCAATCGCGCACCTCGATCTCAACGTTCTGGAGCGTCAATCCTTCCGCGTCGGCAAGCGAGCGGGCGTTCGTATGGCACCCGCCGGTCGCGAGAACGAAGGGCGCTGCCGCCAGTTCGGCCAACGAGACCGAAGGTCGCCGTGACAGGGGATGCGCCGCCGGCAGGATCGGAACCCAGACATCCCGTCCGAGCGGAACGGCTTTTCTGGCCGAAGACGGGTTGAGAACGACGCCGAGGTCGATCGATCCCGCTGCGAGCCAAGCCTCCACTTCCATGTCGTCGGTTTCGAGCGGCACGAGGTCGATGCCCGGATGGAGCGTACGGAAACGCCGAAGCAAGGGCGGAAGGACCGTGGCGAAGACGCTTGGAAACCCCGCCAAGCGGATGGCGCCGGTCTCCTCGCCGATCAGTGCCATTGCCTCCCTTTCGATCGCCTCCAGATGCGAGAGCGCCGTACGCGCATGGTCGAGCGCACGCTCTCCGAAGGCGGTCAACTCGACACCCCGTGGCTGGCGGGTGAGCAGTTTCACTCCCAGGCTCTCTTCGAGCGCCGCCAGGGCTTGGCTCATCCCCGATTGGGTGACGCCGAGCTTGTCCGCGGCTGCGGTGAAGCTGCCGGCATCGGCGACGGCGATCAGGCTCTGGAGCTGGGTCAGGTTCATAGTAGCTGGGCTTATACCAAAAAAATATGGGAGTAATTTTTATTATATCACGGGACCTGCCAATGTGTGTGGCGATTTTCCCCCTCAGCGAGGCCCCGACAATGAAGCTCTATTTCGCCCCAGACACCTGTTCGCTCTCGCCGCACATCGTGCTTCAGGAGCTCGGACTGCCCTACGAACTCGTCCGCGTGAACAGTCGGACGAAACGCACATCCGCAGGAGAGGATTTCCTCGCCATCAACCCGAAGGGCTATGTCGCGGCACTCGAACTCGATACTGGCGAGGTTCTGACCGAAGGACCGGCCATCGTTCAGTATCTGGCCGACCTGAAGCAGGAAGCGGGATTGGCTCCGGCCGCCGGTACGTTGGCACGGGTTCGGCTCCAGGAATGGCTCAACTTCATCACCAGCGAGGTCCATGCCGGATCGAGCCCGCTGTTCAATCGAGCCTTGCCGGAGGAGGCGCTGGTGATCTTCCGGGACCGGCTGTTCCGGCGCCTCGACTTCATCGAGGTGAACCTCGCATCTCGGGATTATCTGGTGGGCGACGCCTTCACGGTCGCCGACGCCTATCTCTTCACCGTGCTCGGCTGGATGAAGGGCTTTTCGATCGATCTCGACCATTGGCCCGCGACCGCGCACTACATGCGGCGGATCGGGGGGCGGGCGTCCGTCCAATCTGCTTTGGCACGGGAGGCGGAGCTTCCTCCGGTCAGATGACTTGCAAGTTTGGCTTCGACCCGTTGATCGGAGAGCGGTCGGCGGTCGCGGCGCGCGGCAGAGAAGATTCAGGGGGCATCACCGCGTCGGAACTTTCCCGGCGCACAGCCGACGACCCGCCGGAAAGTCGTGCTGAAGGCCGCTTCGGATTCATAGCCGATGGAAAAGCCGATCACCCCGACACTGTCGTTCGTTCGTTTGAGCCGTTCAGCCGCGAGCATCATGCGCCAGCGGATGAGATAGTCCAGGGGCGGTTGTCCAACCGCTTCCCGGAAACGCGCAGCGAAAGTGCTGCGCGACATGCCGGCGATGGCTCCGAGTTCGGCAAGCGTCCAGTGACGAGCGGGCTCGGCGTGCATGGCGCCGAGCGCTCTCGTCAGCCTCGGATCAGACAGCGCCGACAACCATCCGGCGGGTTTGTCCGTCCCGGAGGCGAGCCAGAGCCGCAAGACCTGCAAGAGCATGATCTGGGCGAGGTGCTCCGCCATCAACATGCCACCTGGAGGCCGATCTTTCAGTTCCGCAGCCAGTTGCGCCAGCGACCAGCGCAGAACGGCAGCCTGGTTCGAGGCGTCACGCACATGAACGATAGCCGGCAAGGAGCCGAACAACATTCCGGCATAATCGCCTTCGAAAGAAAAACGGCCGCCGATCAGGAAGAAGTCGCCGCCGCCATTGCAGGTCGCGATGCCGTCGACTGCCTGATCATAGATGGTGGGAGATTCGATCGGGGGCAATGCGAGGTCCGTCGCGAAGAGGAACGGACGACCGCGTGTCAGCAGGAAGCAGTCGCCGGCTTCGATCCGTCGCGGATCAGGCTCCCCATCGACCTGGACCCAACAGGCACCGCGCATGACGGCGTTGAACTTGATGCCTTCATGCGGGGGAAATCGGATCGCCCACTCACCACCGGCGTCAAGGCCCGCGCTGATCGCACTTTTCGGCTTCAGAAGCGACAGAACATCGGACAATGGGTCCAAGGCAAAGATCCAGACGATCGAGAAGGAAAGGTAGACTATACGGCATGGATCGTGCGAGTGCCACGGGTCATCATTCCCGAGAGCAAACATGCGGGCGAAACCGCACCTCTCGGAGAGACACCATGATCGACCATCAGAAACCGCTCGGGTCCGGCTTTGGGGCAAGAAGCACCGCGACGGATGTTCTCGCCGATATCGATCTCGCCGGTAAGCGCGCGATCGTCACTGGAGGACATTCGGGGCTCGGCTTGGAAACGACCAGGGCGCTTGCCGCTTCTGGAGCCCAGGTCATCGTTGCCGCGCGCAATCCAGCGGCAGCGGCGGTAGCCACGAAGGACATCGGCGGCGTGACGGTCGTGCCGTTGGACCTGTCTCACGTCGGCAGCGTGCGCGCCTTCGCCGAGCACATCCTCGCTGATGACCAGCACATCGATATTCTGATCAACAATGCCGGCATCATGGCCTGCCCGGAGACGAGGGTAGGACACGGCTGGGAGGCGCAGTTCGCCACCAATCATCTCGGGCATTTCGCGCTGACAAACGCGCTTTGGCCGCTGCTCGAAGGTGGTGCACGTGTCATCTCGGTCTCTTCGGCCGGCCACCACAATTCGCCAATCATCTGGGACGATCTTCATTTTATTGGAGGTTACAACAAATGGCGCGCCTACGGCCAGTCGAAGACGGCAAATGCGCTCTTCGCCGTCCATCTCGGCCGGCTTGGGCGCGAAGCCGGCGTGCAGGCCTTCTCGCTTCATCCCGGAAAGATCTTCACGCCGCTCCAGCGGCATCTGGCGCAGGCGGAGATGATCGCCGAGGGCTGGCTCGACGCGAGCGGCGCGCCAGCCGACCCGACCTTCAAGACGCCAGCCCAAGGCGCAGCGACGCAAGTATGGGCCGCGACCTCGCCGATGCTCGACGGTCGTGCCGGTCTCTATTGCGAGGATTGCGATATTGCCGTGCGCGCCGAGGCCGCAGGCGAACCGTTCGTCGGGGTTCGAGATTACGCCGCCGATTCCGATGAGGCCGAGCGGCTCTGGACACTCTCGGCCGAACTCACCGGCATCGATGCCTTCGATGCATCGAGGTGATGCCATGCGGTTGCGCGGTGCCAAAGAGCGTGACAGGAGCGAAGACGCCGCCGACTACGCCCTTGCGACATCGCTGTGGGGCCGCTTCGCGCTCGCTGACATGGGTCTGTTGGGCCTTACGCCTCGCGGCGTTCGATTGCCAAGCGCTTAGCGGATCGGAGGCGTGATGCGGCGACGAGCGCACAATGGCCAGGAGGTTGTCGATCAACAGAATGCGCTGTTGAGAGGCCGCATCCCCCTTGCGGCGCTGATCCAGACGCTGTCCGTGGCCGAGTATCTGAATTTCAGACACGCGGCGAATGCTCTCGGCGTCAGCCAGTCGAGCGTGAGCACCAGGATCAAGACGCTGGAAGAGGATCTCGGTGTTGTTCTGTTCGAGCGCCGCCACCGTGGCGTCCGTCTGACCGACGCGGGCCGCAGTTTCATCACGGAAGTTGCCGCGGGGATCAGCCATCTCGATCTTGCGATCAAGACGGCAGGGGCGGTTCTGAACGGTGCGATTGGTCATCTGTCGATCGGACTCCTGTCTTCGATCGCTTCGGGCTTCCTGGCCGATCTGCGCCGCCGGTATCGAGACGAGCATCCGGAGATCGAACTCGCCATTATCGAGGGGCGCGCAGACGAGATCATTCGTCAGGTCCGCGAAGCCAAGCTCGACATCGCCTTCGTGGTTGGGACCGCAGAAGTGCCCGACTGCCATTCACGGCAGCTATGGTCGGAAGCCTTAATGGCCGTGCTGCCGCATGGCCATCCGTTGGCGAACGCGGAACGTTTCGTGTGGCGTGATCTTGCCCCGGAAACCTTCTTGGTACGGCAAGACGGCGCCGGTCCTCAGGTTCTCGACCACATCGTTCGCAGACTCTCCGAACGAGAGAAGTCGCCACGCATTCGCCGATGCAATGTCGGTCGTGACACGCTGATGCACATGGTTGCTGGCGGCGACGGGATCACGCTGACAAGCGAAGCCGCGTCTCATGTCCCGTTTCCGGGCGTCGTATTCCGGCCTATCGCCGATGAGCCGGATCGGGCGAGATTCAGCGCGGTCTGGTCGCCGCACAATCGCGATCCAGCCCTTAGGCATCTGCTCGATCTTGCGACCGAGATGAGCAAATCAGCGCGATCTGGCTGATTTCTTCAAAAGCTCACCCAGTTCAATTCCAAGCGCCTCAGCAATCTGCCCAAGAACCGTGACGCTGGCGGAAACGTTGGCGCGCTTGATTGCGCTGATAAAGCGCGCTCAAACCGGGCAGGAAATCTATCTAGAGTTGCTGTGGCAGCGGAATTATTTCCCTCGCCGTATTGGCTTTGCCACCACGGGCTCGATCCTCGCCAGAAGGTCGGCGGTAGGTACGCCCAAGGCCGAAGTGATGTCCACGAACTCGATGACATCAATCCGTCGCTCGCCGTTCTCATACTTGGCGACGAAGGATTGCGGCTTGCCCAACGCCTCCGCCAACTCCGCCTGTGTGAGTCCGTTGGCCTTACGCGCTTCGACGAGGAGGGACTGCAGCAGTATTTGTCGGGGCGTGCGCAAGGACTTCTGCATTCGGAGCGGCTCTCCGTTGAAAAAGAGGAGCCATTCCGGTAATCCTGATACGGGATAATCCCATTTCAGGATTTTTGCCTGCCGAGATCCGAGGGAGGGCTGTGCTATGCGGGTGCGACCGGAGCTTGACCCCGATGTCGACGATCTCGCTCCCAGCGAGCCAGAGATCACGGACTACGACGAACGGCACTTCGTGACCTATCTGCGACTGCTTGATGCCGAGACGGATGGGGCCGACTGGACCGACGTGGCTCGTATCGTGCTGCATCGTGATCCCCGGACTGAAGGGGATCGCACGCGTCTCTGCTGGCAAAGCCATCTCAATCGCGCTCGCTGGATGACGAAGACCGGCTATCGCAAGATACTGGAACAGGCGGCGACCGAGGCGCGACCAGCGCGGCACTGAGCGTCCTTTTTCTTCGCCATGGTATCCGAAACCCCGGTGTTTCGGATTTTCTGTTGCTTCTGGCTGGCACGGCTATTCTCTGATCGGCTCCGTCTCTTTTGCGGATTGGAGCCTCTATGTCCGGAAGCCGCGTCCTGTGGGGACAAGTCGCCATCGTTCTCGTGATCGTGCTCACCGCCATCTGGTGTGCGACGGAATGGACGGCGTGGCGGCTCGGCTTTCAGGGGCAGCTCGGTGGGCCGTGGTTCGTGGTGGCGAGCTGGCCGATTTACTATCCGCCGCTCTTCTTCTGGTGGTGGTATTGTTACGACGCCTACGCCCCATCGATCTTCATCGAAGGGGCTGGCATTGCGGTATCGGGCGCGTTGGTTGCGATCGTCGTCGCGATTTCACTATCGGTGATCCGCGCGCGGGAGGCGAAGAACGTTGCCACCTATGGATCGGCGCGATGGGCTGAGCCGGCGGAGATCAAGGCGGCCGGCTTGCTCGGTCCCGATGGTGTGCTGCTCGGCCGTCTCGATGACGATTATCTCCGCCACGACGGCCCGGAGCATGTGCTGTGCTTCGCCCCGACGCGATCGGGTAAGGGCGTTGGCCTCGTCGTGCCGACGCTGCTGACCTGGCCGGGCAGTACGATCATCCACGACATCAAGGGCGAGAACTGGGGCCTGACTGCCGGTTTCCGCGCACGGCACGGCCGCGTGCTGTTGTTCGATCCGACCAATCCGGCGTCGTCCGCCTATAATCCGCTGTTGGAAGTGCGGCGCGGCGACAAGGAAGTCCGCGACGTGCAGAACATAGCCGACATTCTCGTCGATCCCGAAGGCGCGCTCGACAAGCGCAACCATTGGGAAAAGACCAGCCATTCGCTGCTGGTCGGCGCGATCCTGCATGTCCTCTATGCGGAGCCCGACAAGACGCTGGCCGGCGTCGCCAATTTCCTGTCCGATCCGAAGCGGCCCGTCGAGACGACGCTGCGCGCCATGATGAACACGCCGCACCTGGGCGAGGCCGGCGTTCACCCGGTTATCGCATCCTCGGCGCGCGAGCTGCTGAACAAGAGCGACAACGAACGCTCGGGCGTGCTCTCCACCGCAATGTCGTTCCTCGGCCTGTACCGCGACCCCGTGGTGGCGCAGGTGACGGCGCGGTGCGACTGGCGCATCGCCGATCTGGTCGCGGGTGAGAAGCCGGTCAGCCTCTACCTTGTGGTCCCGCCCTCCGACATCAACCGCACCAAGCCGCTGATCCGGCTCCTGCTCAATCAGGTCGGGCGGCGTCTGACCGAAGACCTGAAGATCTCCGCCAACCGGCACCGCCTCCTCTTGATGCTCGACGAGTTTCCCGCGCTCGGCCGGCTCGACTTCTTCGAGTCCGCGCTGGCCTTCATGGCGGGCTACGGCATCAAGAGTTTCCTTATCGCCCAGAGCCTCAATCAGATCGAGAAAGCCTATGGCGCGAACAACAGCGTGCTCGACAATTGCCATGTGCGCGTTGCCTTCGCCACCAATGACGAGCGAACCGCCAAGCGCGTGTCGGACGCGCTCGGCACGGCAACTGAGATGCGCGATTCCACCAACTATGCCGGCCATCGGCTGTCGCCCTGGCTCGGCCATCTCATGGTGTCGCGGCAGGAGACGGCGCGGCCGCTGCTGACCCCCGGCGAGGTGATGCAGCTCCCGCCGGCCGACGAATTGCTGCTGGTCGCAGGCGCACCGCCCGTGCGGGCAAAGAAGGCTCGCTATTACGAGGATGCCCGGTTTCGCGAACGTATCTTGCCGCCGCCGAAGGCGACGACAGCGACGGCACCGGCAGCGCCGCCTTCGGATGATTGGTCGGCGCTGGAGATCCCTGTGGTATCGGCTGGAGCAGCATCCGACAACGGGAATGGCGTGAGCGTCGATCCGGCCAATGCCGGGATACGCCGTGAGCCGGAATTGCCAGAACATGAGGAGATCGCGCCACCGGAGCGATCGCCCCTCAGCGAATTCGACGTTCTCGACGACGATCCCGATGTGGACGCTGCCCGGGCCAGCCGCTTGCGCCAGCAGGTCAGATCGAATGCCCGGCAGGCGACGATGGACCCGGCCGACGGCATCGACCTGTAAGGGCGACGACCATGCAGACCAAGACCCGCATGAATGTCTATTTTGATCCTGACCTTCTGAAGAAGGTCGAGGCGCTGGCGCTCCGTCGCGACATCTCCAAATCCGCCGTGATCGAAGCCGCCGTCGCCTCCTTCCTGTCGGCGGATGCGTCCGAGCGACTTGAGGCCGTGTTCGCCCGCCGCATGGATCGCATCGGTCGCCAGATCGATGGGCTAGACGAAGACCTCGCCATTGTCGGAGAGACGCTCTCGCTGTTCATCCGCTTCTGGCTGACCATCACGCCGCCATTGCCGGACAGCGCGCAGGTCTCGGCGAGGGCGAAAGGCGCAGAGCGCTTCGAGAACTTCCTGCAAACGCTCGGGCGGAGACTCGCGACTGGGGATCGCTTTCTGAAGGAGTTGTCCCGCGATGTCGAACCTCCCCGTGAAGGGTGACGGTCAGTCCAGTCTTTGTCGTGCCAGCCATTGCCTCGGTGTCATTCCGAGTTCGCTCCGGAAGGCCGTTCGCAGGGCCTGTGCATCCGGAAAGCCACAGCGCGCCGCCACGTCCTCGAGCCCGCGGGCGCCGGCCGCGAGAAGGTCTTGTGCCCGCTCAAGCCTGATGCGCCTCAGCCACTCTCCAAGATTGCCTCCGGTTCGTGCCCGGATATGACGGGTCAGGCTGCGTCGGCTCATGCCAGCGCGTTCGGCCAAAACATCGAGCGAAGGCGCAGGGAACGGATTGGCTCGAAGCGTCTCCAACACATCTGTGATCCTGCGGTCGACAGACGATCCGATCGTGGGGCGCTCGATCAGTTGCGGTTGTTCTCCGGCACGCTGGGGAGCAACGACAAGATGGCGGGCGGTCCGATTGGCCTCCGCCACTCCGGAGATCCGGCCGAGCAGATGCAGGCAGCAATCCAGCCCGGACGCGACGCCGGCGGATGTGATGACACGCCCCTCGTCGACGAAAAGCGCGCCGCTATCGACGATGACCTTGGGATATCGCGCCGCGAATGTCTCGGCGCGCGCCCAATGCGTGGTGGCACGGCGGCCGTCGAGCAGGCCCGCTTCGGCCAAGCCGAAAGCTCCGAGGCAGAGCCCGACGACGATCGCGCCGCGACCCTCTGCTGCTCGCAATTCGGATGTGATCGGTGTCGGCACAATCTCGTCCGCGTTTCGCCAACCGGGCAGGATCAGAACATCGGCCTCACGCGCAGCCTCCAGCGGGAACGGTGCTTCGATCATCAGCCCGCCAGTCGCCGAAAGACGTGGCTGGCCGGCGCACACATCAACCCGGTGACCGCTCGCCAAAAACGGCTCTCCGAACACCGCGAGCGGCGTGGACAACATGAATGGGCTAATCTGATCGTAGGCGAGAATAGCAAGTCGCATTGGCCCGATTTACATGAATACTGTCTATCGGGCCACTGATATCCGGCAGCGGGACTACGGTACGAAGACGTTAGGTTCGACGCAGCCGTTCGGGAGAGACCAATGACGCGCGCCCTTCTCGTGATCGATATCCAGAATGACTATTTTGCCGGCGGCGCCTTGCCGCTATGGCAACCGGAGGAGACCGAGGCGCGTGTCGTCTCGGCTATTGGTCGGGCACGTGCAGACGGTGATCGGATCATCCTGGTGCGCCACGTTTCGTTGGCACCCACCGGGCCGTTCGTGGCGGGAAGCACTGGCGCCGACATCCGCCAAGCTATTCTCGACGCGGCAGGCAATACCCCCCTCGTCACCAAACATTATGCCGACGCCTTCCAGGAAACGGCTCTTGTGGACCAACTGGCCGGCGTCAGCGAGCTCCTGATCACCGGAATGATGACGCAGAACTGTGTGGTCTTCACCGCGCTGTCGCGAGCGGCCGATGGCCTGCGGGTACGGATTGTCGGCGATCTCTGCACCGCACCAACCGAAGTCGTTCACCGAATTGCATTGAATGCCCTGGGCTCGAAGGTCGAGGTCGCAACCGCGGCAGATGTTTGGGCATAAGCCGCAGACCCCGCGGCGTCGGACGAGGAAGCCGCACCGTTGGACATTCCGGCGGCCGAACCCTAACCCGCCTCGCAGGGAAGGGCTGCCGGTCGGTGCTGTCGGTCGATGAGATTGACGCCGAGCGCTGCAAGCGTACAGACGCCGAGCAGAATGGCTGCATTGATGGTGTCCCCACCTCCGACCCAACTCGCGACGATCGGCGCCAGCACGAGCAGCGCGCCGTTGTTCATCGACTCCGACGACGCCAGCACGAAGCCGGCGTCCGAACCGGCGCGGCTCGCCTGAATGGCAGTGTTGGCGGGTGCGGCGAGGCCTGAGGCAAAGCCCCAGAGAGCCAGAAGACCGATCGCCAAACCGAGGCTCGGGTCGATCGCCAGGAAGGCGCTTTGCGCCACGAAGATGGGCGCGATGGCGAAGATGAGGATGGTCTCCGGACGGCCGACCCAGGCGGTGAGGCGCCCGATGGCGAGATTACCCGCCGCGAGACCGACTCCAAAGGCGGTGACCGAGAGCCCGACCATGCTGGTCGAAAGACCGTAACGGCTGCGCAGCACCTCGCCGGAGATCAAGAACCCTGCGATCGTCGCGCCGAGCCAAAAGCCCTTGGAGAGGTTGGGTCGGAGGATTGAGCCATCGAGCAGGCGAGCCGCCGAGGCTTTGAGCGGTTGGCCCTGCCGCGTAACAGACGGCGGCAGGATACGCGCTGCCAGCACGAGAACCGCGAGGCAGCCGCAGGCGACGGCGATGAACGGCGCCTGCCAATCGAAGGCGTCGGTGAGAAGCCCCGCGAAGGTCGGCCCGGTGGCAATGCCGAGGGTCAGGCCGAAGAGGACGAGCCCCATCGCGCCGGCTTGGCGGTCTTCGGGAACGGTCTCGGCGATGAGGGCAAAGGCGGTCGGCGTCAGGGCCGCGCCCGCCGCGCCGCCGAGAATGCGGGCGATGATCGCGAAGGTGAGTGACGGCGCGAAGGCGACGGCCAGCGCATCGGCGGCGAACAGCGCCAATGCTGGGAGTAGCAGACGCCGCCGGCCAATCCGGTCGCTGAGGAGGCCGATGAGCGGCGCGAGCACGGCGTAGGACACCGCATAGGCCGAGACGAGCCAGGCGATATCGGCGGGTTTCGCGGCGAAGGCCGATGCCAGCGGCGTCAGCATCGGTGCGAGCATGAATTCAACTGCTCCGACGAAATAGACGGCGAGCGCTAGGCTGAACAGGATGAGCGAGGGCGATGGGGCTGGCTTCGGCATGGGCAAGCGTCTCCGGTACGCTGGTGTCGTCCCGACCGGAGGCAGCCTTCAGGGTGATCAGAAGCTTCTGGCGACGGGTTTCGAGATCGGCCATTTGCCGTTCGATTGCCGTAAGCTTCAACCGATGTGCAGCGGCCACCTTCGGACAGGCGGTGACCGTGGCGGGATCGTCGACGATGCAGTTGAGAAAGGTCGCGATTTCCTCGGTGGTGAAGCCGAGCCGGATCATCCGGCCGATGCGGCGCACCAGAAGCACAGCGGCTTCGTCGAAATCGCGATAGCCGTTCTCCTCGCGGGTGGCGCGGATCAGGCCGACCTTCTCGTAGTGACGAATGGAGCGCACGCTCGCCCCCGTCCTTTTTGCAACGTCTCCGATCTTCATCCGCCCTCCTGCTGCATCTCGTAACCCCTGACATCAATGTCAGGGTCAAGAGCAAATCGTTCAAGGCGCAACCGCGTTCTTTTCCATGCCGACCGGGTGCTGCATGCGGGAACTGACCGCGATGCGGTTCCAGATGTTGATGGTTCCAATGGCGATCGTCAGTTTGGCGATGTCGGCCTCCGAGAAGATGGCGCGGACGGTTTCAAAGGCGGCGTCGGGAATGCCCGTCTCAGCGGCGAGCGTCACGCTCTCGGTCCATTCGAGGACCGCCCGATCGCGCGCATCGAAGAACGGGGACTCGCGCCAGACGGCGACGAGATGCAGTAATTGGGCGTCCATCCCGTCGGCCAGAGCGTCCTTCACATGCAGGTCGACGCAGTAGGCGCAGCCGTTGATCTGTGAGGCGCGTAGCTTGACGAGGTGAAGCGTGCGCTTGTCGAGGCCCGACTTGGTCACGGCGCCGTCGAGGGTACGGACGGCCTGATAGAGTTCGGGCGCCAGGGCGGCGATGTTCAGTCTGGGGTGCATGGAGGCCTCCAGTAGCGAGGGGGGTTGGCTGAGAATCGTGGATAATATATATCCATGATTAGGGCGCAATCCAATAGCGGAACGGGAGAAGGCGATGCGGCGCATGAGTGACGGGGTGGAGGCGGCTTTGCACTGTGCTCTGGTGCTGGCCGGACTGCCGGAGGGCAAAGTGCTTCCGGGCAAGAGCCTCGCCGAATTGCACGGCGTTTCGGAAACCTATCTTCTGAAGCACTTGCGGGCGCTCGCTGCGGCTTCCGTCATCGATGCCGTGCCGGGGCCGCGCGGCGGCTATCGGCTGGCGCGCGACCCGGAGCGCATCACGTTGCTCGACATCGTTGAAGCGATCGATGGGCGCGAGCCCGCCTTCGTCTGCCGGGAAATCCGCCGGCGCGGTCCCGGCAAGGCGAAGGACCCGTGCGTCTACAAGGCGGACTGCTTCATCAAGACTCGCATGATCGCCGCCGAGGAAGCTTGGCGGACTGCCCTAAGACAGCAGACCCTTGCCGATCTCGTTGCCGACGGAGCCCAATTGATCGATGCACACAACAAGAAGGCGGTGGCGACCTACGTTGAGAAGGCACAGCGCTGAGCGAAATCAATTGGCCCGTAGCGAGTATCCAATCCCGCCGATTACCGCCTTTTCTTCGCCAGGGCCGCACGGCGCCAGATCCTTGTTGAATCAGCCTAATTTCCGGCTCTTTTAATCGACCCCGTCTGGGGACCGTCTGACTTCTCCCCGGCGAGATCGGGGATCAGATGGCGGCTTCGCATCACAATACGGAAGGCTTGGCTCGTGGCGCGCGGATGCTGCGCACGGCGCTTGGGTCCGCCATCGCCCGGTTTCTCGAAGACGCCTCCGTCGTCGAGGTGATGCTGAACCCGGACGGGCGCATCTGGATCGATCGTCTTTCCGAGGGGCTGTCCGACACCGGCGAGGTGCTGTCACCCGCCGATGGCGAGCGCATCGTGCGCCTGGTCGCGCATCATGTCGGCGCCGAGGTTCATGCAGGTCGCCCGCGCGTTTCGGCCGAACTGCCCGACACCGGCGAACGGTTCGAGGGGCTGTTGCCGCCCGTGGTTGCCGCGCCGGCCTTCGCCATCCGCAAGCCCGCCGTCGCCGTGTTCACGCTCGACGATTACGTGCGTGCTGGGATCATGACTGCCGCTCAGGCCGAAGCACTGCGGACGGCTGTCTCCTCCCGCGCCAACATTCTCGTCGCCGGCGGCACCTCGACCGGCAAGACGACGCTGACCAACGCGCTGCTCGCCGAGGTGTCGAAGACTGCTGATCGCGTCGTCATCATCGAGGATACGCGCGAGTTGCAATGCGCCGCACCGAACCTCGTCGCCATGCGAACCAAGGATGGCATCGCCTCGCTCTCCGATCTCGTCCGCTCATCGTTGCGCTTGCGCCCCGATCGTATCCCGATCGGCGAAGTGCGCGGCGCTGAGGCGCTGGATCTCCTGAAGGCTTGGGGCACCGGCCATCCCGGCGGCATCGGCACAATCCACGCCGGCAGCGCCATCGGCGCGCTGAGAAGGATGGAGCAGCTCATCCAGGAAGCCGTCGTTACCGTTCCGCGCGCGCTGATCGCCGAGACCATCAATCTCGTCGCCGTGCTCGCCGGTCGTGGATCGCAGCGTCGGCTCGTCGAACTCGCCCGTGTCGATGGCCTCGGCCCGGACGGCGATTACCGCGTCTCGTCCGCTGTCAATGGCGCATCGAGCGCGATCAGCACCAACCCGGAAGGAGAAATTCCGTGATCAAAGTCGCATGCCTCGCGCGCCAACGTCTCGCCATGACCGTATCCGTCGTCGCGCTCAGCGTGGCGGTGACGGCGCCAGCCTATGCCTCCGGCTCGTCGATGCCATGGGAACAGCCGCTGCAACAGATCCTGCAGTCGATCGAAGGTCCGGTCGCCAAGATCATCGCCGTCATCATCATTATCACCACGGGTCTGGCGCTGGCTTTCGGCGACACCTCTGGCGGGTTCCGCCGCCTGATCCAGATCGTGTTCGGCCTCTCGATCGCGTTCGCGGCCAGCTCGTTCTTCCTCAGCTTCTTCTCGTTTGGCGGCGGGGCGCTGGTCTGATGGCGGGCGTCGGCGACCAGAGCGACGAAGTGCCGGGTTTCTCCGTACCGGTTCACCGGGCGCTGACCGAACCGATCCTGCTCGGTGGCGCCCCGCGCGCCATCGCGATCATGAACGGCACGCTCGCCGGCGCGGTGGGCTTGGGCTTACGCCTCTGGCTGGTCGGCATTGCCATCTGGGCCATTGGCCACTTTGCGGCGGTGTGGGCGGCCAAGCGCGACCCGCTCTTCGTCGAGGTCGGCCGCCGCCATCTGCGCATCCCCGCGCATCTCACGGTCTGAGGGGATCACACCGATGATGAGCCTCGCCGAATATCGCAACCGCAACCGCCGCCTCGCCGACTTCCTGCCTTGGGCGGCATTGGTCGGCACCGGCATCGTGCTCAACAAGGACGGCAGTTTCCAACGCACCGCGGGCTTCCGTGGTCCCGATCTGGATTCGGCCGTGCCCGCCGAGCTGGTCGCCGTCGCGGGCCGCCTCAACAACGCCTTCCGCCGTCTCGGGAGTGGCTGGGCGATCTTCGTCGAAGCGCAACGTCATGCGGCCGGCATATATCCTGCGAACCGTTTCCCTGACGCTGCCTCAGCCTTGGTCGATGCCGAGCGGAAAGCCGACTTCGAAGAAGCGGGGAGCCATTTCGAATCCAGCTACTTTCTGACCTTCGCCTACCTGCCGCCGGCCGAAGACGCCGCGCGCGCCGAGACCTGGCTCTACGAAGGCCGCGAGAAGACCGGCATCGACGCGCACGAAGTGATGGCCGGCTTTGCCGACCGCACCGACCGGCTGTTGCATCTCATCGAAGCCTTCATGCCGGAATGCCGCTGGCTCGATGACGGCGAGACGCTGACCTACCTGCACGGCTGCGTCTCCACGCACCGGCATCGCGTCCGCGCCCCCGAAACGCCGATGTATCTCGACGCGCTCCTGGCCGATCAGCCACTGACCGGCGGCCTGGAGCCGCGCCTCGGCGACCTGCATCTGCGCGTCCTCACCATCACTGGCTTTCCGACCGCTACCACGCCGGGCCTGCTCGACGAGTTGAATCGGCTCGCCTTTCCCTATCGCTGGTCCACGCGCGCGATCCTCCTCGACAAGACCGACGCGACCAAGCTGCTGACCAAAATCCGCCGCCAGTGGTTCGCCAAGCGCAAGTCGATTGCCGCGATCCTCAAGGAAGTGATGACCAACGAGCAATCCGTGCTGGTGGACACGGATGCGTCGAACAAGGCAGCGGACGCCGATCTCGCACTTCAGGAGTTGGGCGCCGACTATGCCGGCATCGCCTACGTCACGGCCACCGTATCGGTGTGGGACGTCGATCCCCGCATCGCTGACGAGAAGCTGCGGCTGGTCGAGAAGGTCATCCAGGGTCGCGACTTCACCGCGATGGTGGAGACCATCAACGCGGTCGATGCCTGGCTCGGCAGCCTGCCGGGGCATGTCTACGCCAACGTCCGGCAGCCACCGATTTCCACGCTCAATCTCGCCCACATGATCCCCCTCAGTGCCGTGTGGGCGGGGCCGGAACGGGACGAGCACTTTGGTGCCGCCCCCTTGCTTTTCGGTAAGACCGAAGGCTCGACCCCGTTCCGGTTTTCCCTGCATGTCGGCGATGTCGGCCACACGCTGGTGGTTGGTCCGACCGGCGTCGGCAAATCCGTGCTGTTGGCGCTGATGGCCTTGCAGTTCCGCCGTTATGCCGGGGCTCAGGTCTTCGCCTTCGATTTCGGTGGGTCGATCCGCGCCGCCGCACTCGCCATGCACGGCGACTGGCACGATCTCGGCGGTGGCTTGACGGACGGATCGGAAACCTCCGTCAGCCTCCAGCCGCTCGCCCGCATCGAACAGACCGCCGAACGCGCCTGGGCCGGGGACTGGATCGTCGCCATCCTCATCCGCGAAGGCGTCACCATCACCCCGGAGGTGAAAGAGCACATCTGGACGGCGCTGACCTCGCTCGCCTCGGCGCCGATCGAGGAACGCACGATCACCGGCCTCTGCGTCCTGTTGCAGTCGAACGACCTGAAGCAGGCGTTGCGTCCCTATTGCATCGGTGGTGCTTGGGGCCGGTTGCTCGACGCCGAGAGCGAACAGCTCGGCACTGCCACGGTGCAGGCGTTTGAGACCGAGGGGCTGATAAGCACGGAAGCTGCGCCTGCCGTTCTGGCCTATCTCTTCCACCGCATCGAGGATCGGCTCGACGGATCGCCGACCCTGATCATCGTCGATGAAGGCTGGCTGGCGCTCGACGACGAGGGCTTCGCCGGCCAGCTTCGCGAATGGCTGAAGACGCTGCGCAAGAAGAACGCCAGCGTCATTTTCGCCACGCAAAGTCTGTCGGACATCGACGGCTCGGCGATCGCGCCGGCCATCATTGAGAGCTGCCAGACCCGGTTGCTGCTGCCGAACGAACGCGCCATCGAGCCGCAGATCACCGCCATCTATCGCCGCTTCGGTCTCAACGATCGCCAGATCGAGATCATCGCGCGGGCCATGCCCAAGCGCGACTACTACTGCCAGTCGCGGCGCGGCAACCGGCTGTTCGAGCTGGGCCTGTCGGACGTGGCGCTCGCCCTCTGCGCCGCGTCCTCGAAGACCGATCAGGCGGCCATCGCGAAGATCGTCGCCGAACATGGCCGCGACGGCTTCCTCGACGCCTGGCTGCGCCATCGCGGCGCCGGCTGGGCCGCCGACCTCATTCCCGACCTCACCAATCTGGAGACACGCTCATGACATCGCGCCGTCTGCGCGCGGCGCGCTTCGCCGCTGCCTTGCTTTCCGCCTCCGTCGCCGTCGCACCGATGCTGCCGATGCCCGCGCACGCCATTATCGTCTTCGACCCGTCGAACTATGCGCAGAACGTCCTTCAGGCTGCCCGCGCGCTCCAGCAGATCACCAATCAGATCACCTCGCTTCAGAACGAAGCGCAGATGCTGATCAACCAAGCCCGCAATCTGGCGAGCCTGCCATATTCGTCGCTCCAGCAGCTTCAGCAGTCCGTGCAGCGGACGCAGCAGCTTCTGGGGCAGGCGCAGAACATCGCCTACGACGTTCAGCAGATCGACCGGGCCTTCCAGCAGAAATACTCGACCGCCTCGATGTCGGCGTCGGACCAGCAACTCGTCGCCGATGCCCGCTCGCGCTGGCAGAACACGGTCGGCGGTTTGCAGGACGCCATGCGCGTGCAGGCCGGTGTCGTCGGCAACATCGACACCAATCGTGCGCAGATGTCGACGCTGGTCGGTGCCAGCCAGTCGGCGACCGGCGCGCTCCAGGCGACACAGGCCGGCAATCAGCTTCTCGCCCTCCAGGCACAGCAACTCGCCGACCTCACCGCCGTCGTCGCCGCCAATGGCCGGGCACAGGCGCTCAGCGATGCCGAGCGGGCGGCCGCCGCCGAGCAGGGGCGTGAGCAGCGCCGCCGCTTCCTGACGCCGGGCACGGGCTATCAGCCCGGTTCGGCCAAGATGTTCTACGGCAGCAACTGAGGGCGCGGCGATGGACGGCAAGACCCTCGCACGCATCGGCGCCGTCGCCTTCGTCGCGGTCGCGATCACCGTCACGGTGATCGAACTGACGCGCACCGACGAGGCGACGGAGATCCGCACCGTCAGCCGTCCTCACGTCAGCGATCCCGGATCGCTGCGCGCCGCGCTCCGGCATTGCCGCGACATGGGCGAGGCCGCCAGCCGTGATGCAAGCTGCCTCAAGGCATGGGCGGAGAACCGCGACCGGTTCCTCGGTGCCAACTCGCCGGAGGCGCATTGACCATGGGCAGCTCCGGCGTCATCGACCACTTCCTGGAGGTCTTCACCCGCTATATCGATAGCGGCTTCGGTCTGTTGCAGGGCGAGGTGGCCTTCATCGCCACCACGTTGATCGTCATCGACGTAACGCTGGCCGCGCTGTTCTGGTCGTGGGGTACCGACAACGACATCATCGCGCGGCTGATCAAGAAGACTCTGTTCGTCGGTGTCTTCGCCTACATCATCGGCAATTGGAACAACCTCGCCCGTATCGTCTTCGAGAGCTTCGCAGGGCTCGGCCTGAAAGCGTCCGGCACAGGCTTTTCGGTCAGCGATCTCCTGCGTCCCGGCAAGGTGGCGCAGACCGGCCTTGATGCCGGGCGGCCGCTGCTCGATTCCATCTCCGATCTGATGGGCTGGGTGTCGTTCTTCGAGAACTTCATCCAGATCGCCTGCCTGCTGTTCGCCTGGGCGCTGATCCTGCTCGCCTTCTTCATCCTCGCGGTCCAGCTCTTCGTCACGCTCATCGAGTTCAAGCTGACGACGCTCGCCGGCTTCGTGCTGATCCCCTTCGGCCTCTTCGGCAAATCCGCCTTCATGGCCGAACGGGTGCTCGGCAATGTGATCTCGTCTGGGATCAAGGTGATGGTGCTCGCCGTCATCATCGGTATCGGCTCGACGCTGTTCTCCGAGTTCACCGCTGGCTTCAACGGCGCGACGCCGACCATCGACGACGCCATGGCGATCGTGCTCGCGGCGCTGTCGCTGCTCGGCCTCGGCATCTTCGGTCCCGGCATCGCCAACGGTCTCGTTTCCGGCGGCCCGCAACTCGGCGCCGGCGCGGCGATCGGAACAGGCCTTGCCGCCGGCGGCATGGCGATGGCGGGTGCTGCGACGGTCGGTGCCGCCGCCTCCGGTGGTGCGGCGTTGGCGGGAGGTGCAGCCGCCGCCGCTCGTGGCGGGGCGATGCTCGCCGGTGGCGCATCGTCTGCCTACAGCCTCGGCGCGGCCGGACACACTGGCGCGACAGGCGTCGCTGCGGGTCTCGGCAATGTCGCCGGCACCGGTGCTTCCAAACTCGGCTCCGCCGTCGCCAGCCCGTTCAAGCGCGCCGCCGCGTCGATGAAGGAGAGCTTCGAGGCGGGTGGCCGATCGGTCGCCGGCGAAGGCGGCGCCTCCGATACCGCAGCTTCCCCCTCTGCAACCACGGACGGCACGCCCGCTTGGGCCAAGCGCATGAAGCGCTCGCAAGCGATGTCGCACGGCGTCCAGGCCGCCGCCCATGCGGTCAAGTCCGGCGACAGCCATGGCGGCGGCTCGTCTGTCCATCTTTCTGAAAGCGACCGCTGATGTTCAAACGACCCTCCACACACTACGGCAAATCTCCCGAACCCGAGACACCCTATCAGCGCGCCGCCCAAGTCTGGGACGAGCGCATCGGTTCGGCTCGTGTGCAGGCGAAGAACTGGCGCTTGATGGCCTTCGGATCACTGGCCTTGTCGGCGGGCCTCTCCGTGGCGCTGGTCTGGCAATCGCTGAGCGGCTCGGTCGTGCCGTGGGTGGTGCAGGTCGACAAGCTCGGCGCAGCGCAGGCTGTCGCTCCGGCGACCGCCGACTACCGGCCGACCGATCCGCAGATCGCCTTTCACCTCGCGCGCTTCATCGAAGAGGTTCGCTCGATCGCGGCCGACGCCATCATCGTCCGCCAGAACTGGCTCCGGGCCTACGACTTCACCACGCAGGCCGGGGCGCTGGCGCTCAACGACTACGCCCGCGCCAACGACCCCTTCAGCAAAGTCGGGAAGACGCAGATCGCCGTCGATGTCTCGAGCGTCATCCGCGCGTCGCCCGACAGCTTCCGGGTCGCCTGGGTCCAACGGACCTATCAGGACGGCTCGCTCGCCTCCACCGAACGCTGGACCGCCATCCTAACCGTCGTCGTGCAGGTGCCGCGCGACGCCGAAAAGCTGCGGGGGAACCCACTCGGAATCTACGTCACCGCCATCAACTGGTCGAAGGAGCTGACCCAATGACGCCGACCTTCCGCAAAGCCGCCCCCGGACAAGCGGGACGTCCGGCTTTCCGTAAATCCGCCTTGCCGCTTCTCTTGGCTTTCACATCCGCTCTGGCCGGCTGCGCCACAGCGCAGAAGCCGCCCGAAATCTCCTATGACGATGCGATGCCTGCGGTTCAAACCGCCGATCCACCGGCACCGGTTCGCGTGGTGGAATTGCCGAAGCCGCTTCCGCTGCCCGGCCAGTTGAAGCCCGTCGGCAAAGACGGCAAGCCGACGCCCGAACTGCCGGACCCGGCCGCGCGGGTGAACGAGGCCAATGCCGCCGCGCGGATGCAACCGGTCCGGAACGGCTTCATCAACGCCATCCAGGTCTATCCTTTCGTCGATGGCGCGCTCTATCAAGTCTACACCGCGCCCGGGCAGATCACCGATATCGCCTTGCAGCTCGGCGAAACGCTGGTCGGCTCGGGTCCCGTTGCCGCCGGCGACACGGTGCGCTGGATCATCGGCGACACCGAAAGCGGCGCGGGCGCAACGAAGCAGGTTCATATCCTCGTAAAGCCGACGCGGCCCGAGCTGATGACCAACCTCGTCATCAACACCAATGCGCGCACCTACCATATGGAACTGCGCTCGACCGAGAAGACCTACATGGCCTCGGTGTCCTGGCAGTATCCACAGGACCAGCTCATCGCGCTGCGCCGCCAGAACGCCGAGGCGCAGGCCGTCCAGCCGGTGGCGACCGGCATCGATCTCTCTCGCGTCAACTTTCGCTACGAGGTGACCGGCGATCGCGCGCCGTGGCGGCCGCTCCGCGCCTTCGACGACGGCAAGCAGGTGTTCATCGAGTTCCCGCGCGGTATCGGTCAGGGCGAGATGCCACCGCTCTTTGTCGTCGGCCCGGAGGGCGATACCTCGGAACTGGTGAATTATCGCGTCCGCGACAACTACATGATCGTCGACCGGTTGTTCGCCGCCGCCGAATTGCGCTTCGGCGCCGACAAGAACCAGAAGCGCGTCCGCATCTCTCGCACCGACGGGAGGCCGGCATCGTGAGCGAGATCGACCCTGATCGTCAGAAGCCGGACGCGGACGACGAGGCCCGGCCGCTGACCGGAGAGCCGGTCGCGCCGATGCGGCTGCGGCCCGAACCGCCGCGCGTGACGCGCCTATCGCGAAAGGTGCTGATCGCCCTCGGCTTGCTTGCCGGCACCGGTATCGGCGGCACGTTGATCTACGCGCTTCAAACCCAGCGCGGCGGCAAGACGAACGAGGAGCTGTATTCGACCGACAACCGGACGACGCCCGACGGCCTTGCCGCCTTGCCGAAGGACTATACCGGTATCCCGAAGCTCGGTCCGCCGCTGCCGGGCGACCTCGGCCGCCCCATCCTCAGCGCCCAAAATGCCGGCCAACCGGTGCCGACACCGGGAATCGCGACGCCCAATCCAGGGATCAGCCAGGAAGAGCAGCGCCGCATCCAAGAGCTGGAGGCCGCGCGGACGGCACGTCTCTTTGCTTCGACCGAGACACGACCGGCCAACACCGCTGGGCCGCAGCCGCAAGCGACGGTCTCGCCGCAGACGGACCTTGCCAGCCTCGGGCTGGCACCCCAGCCAGCGACGCCTTCCGCGCAGGACCGTCAGCTCGCGTTTCTGAACCAAGCGCCCGACAAACGCACGGTCTCGCCAGATCGTATCGCCGCTCCCGCGTCGGCCAATGTGCTTCAGGCGGGGGCGGTGATCGCGGCGGCACTCATCACCGGCATCCGCTCCGATCTACCCGGTCAGATCACCGCGCAGGTGACGGAGAACGTCTATGACAGCCCGACCGGACGCATCCTGCTCGTGCCGCAGGGCACGCGGATCATCGGCCAGTACGACAATGGCGTCGGCTTCGGCCAGCGCCGCGTGCTGCTGGTCTGGAACCGGCTGATCTTCCCCAATGGCCGTTCGATCGTGTTGGAGCGCCAGCCGGGCACAGACGCCGAGGGCTATGCCGGGCTCGAAGATGGCGTCGACTACCATTGGGGTGAGCTGTTTAAAGCCGCGGCGCTGTCGACGTTGCTCAGCGTTGGCGCCGAGGCGGGATCATCCGGTCAGGAGAGCGATATCATCCGTGCGCTGCGCAACGGCGCGTCCGACAGCATCAACCAGACCGGCCAGCAGATCGTGCAGCGTCAGCTCAACATCGCCCCGACGCTGACCATCCGACCGGGCTTTCCCGTCCGCGTGATCGTCACCCGCGATCTCGTTCTTGAACCCTACGGGGGCTGACATGGCGAAGCTGAAACTCGGCCCGATCGCCGACGACAAGCCGGTGAAGGTCACGCTGGAGCTGCCCGCCAGCCTGCATCGCGATTTGACCGCCTATGCCGAAATCCTCGGGCGGGAGGGAGGACAAGTCGCCGCCGATCCCGTTCGTCTGATCGTCCCCATGCTGGAGCGGTTCATGGCAACGGACCGGGGATTTGCAAAGGCGCGGCGGGGCAGGCCTGACCCCCATTAAGAAATTAATGTGGGCCGCCGAACCATCGCAGTCCTCGCTTTCGGCGTGCACGCATTCTCGGTATTTCGGAGCATCCGCTTCGGAAAAGAGCTTTAGATAAAGTGCCTTACCGGCAAAGCGTGTCCGGTTGCAGCATTCCCCATACGAGTGCCGAACACTTCCATTCGCGCTTCGGGTCATCTTGTTCAGCCCACGCAGCACGGCTTCGGGCACCCCTCTGGTGAAAAGTGCATCACTTTGTTGAAGTCTGATGCGCGAGCAGGTAGGTTGATACGAGGAACCGTGGGGATGGAAATGAACGAGCGTCCGCGCAAGGCAACGCGACTGACCGTGAGTCTGGAAGAACAAGATTATCAGACTCTGTGCCAGATCGCGCTATCGAGGGACGCTTCGGTTTCGTGGGTCATCCGCCAGGCGATCCGACAATTTATCGAAAGCTCGTCCGAAGCCCGTGGCCCATCGTCTATGCCTAGACCCCCTCGGAAGGGCGGTGAGGCATGAGGCTTATTAGGAACAGCGGGACGGACCGTGCCATCGACAGATTGCGCGAATGGCTGGATCAGGGCGCCCTCATAGACATCGTTTCCCCGTCCTTTTCACTGCTTGCATTTGCCGAGCTTCGAGGCGTTCTCGATCGGATCGAGCGATGCCGGCTGTTGCTGGGAGACGCCAGTTCCGTTCTTCCTAGCCTTCTCGGCGGTGAAGCTGACATCGTCTTTCGGGGACAACTTCAAGGGCGTTGGCTTGCCCGTCTCGTCGCCGAATGGGCGCGGAAGCGGGTTGAGATTCGGCACGCACGTCGAACACCGCCACAGTCGCTAATACTCGTCAACGGCAAACCCGACTTCCACCGGGCCATGGTCGGGACATGCTCATTCACGTCCGATGGTCTGGGTGTCACCCCGAGCGGTCGATTGGGGTTGGTTCAAGCAACCGAGTCGGATGCCGAGACCTCGGATTTTTCGGAATGGTTTCGCTCGAACTGGGAGGATATCGAGGCGAGCCCATCGGCGAAGGCCCACTTTCTGAACGCACTGGAGGAAATCGCCTCGCAGCGCGCGCCATCTCTCGTCTATTTCCAGATACTCTATCAGGTCTTCAAGGACCTGGGTGATGAGCTCGACGAGGAGCGGATCATCAAGTCGGCGACGGGCATTCGAAACACCGTCGTGTGGAAGAAGCTGTTTCGCTTCCAACGCGATGGTGTCGTGGGTGCGATCGATAAATTGGAGAGGATCGGCGGCTGCATTATTGCTGACAGTGTTGGTCTCGGAAAGACATTCGAAGCGCTCGCAGTCATAAAGTACTATGAACTTCGCAATGATCGCGTTCTCGTGCTTTGCCCAAAGCGCCTCCGTGATAACTGGACCCTCTATAAGGCAAATGACCGCCGTAATATTCTGGCTTCAGACCGGTTCAATTATGATGTCTTGAACCATACGGATCTGTCGCGCGATGGCGGTGTATCCGGCGACATCGACCTCACCCACGTCAACTGGGGCAACTACGACCTCGTGGTCATCGACGAGTCGCACAACTTCAGGAACAAGCCGACCCACAAGGACCGCGACAGCCGCTACGACCACCTCATGAAACGGATCATTCTGTCAGGGGTGAAGACCAAGGTGCTGATGTTGTCCGCGACGCCGGTCAACAACCGTCTTGCCGACCTCAAGAACCAAATCGCATTTGTAACAGAGGGAAATGACGTCGCTCTTGCAGCCAACGGCATTCCAAGCATCGAGGCGACGATCCGTAAAGCGCAGGGCCAGTTCAATCGTTGGCTCGACCTTCCGGAAGGCGAACGTCGGCCCGCAAAGCTTATGGACATGCTCGGCTTTGACTACTTCAAGCTGCTCGACATGCTGACAATCGCCAGGTCGCGAAAGCATGTGCAACGCTATTACGGGATCGAGGAAACGGGGCAGTTTCCTGACCGGCTGCCGCCAGTGAACATCAAGGCAGACGTTGACCTTACGGGTGAGTTTCGGCCTATTCGCGAGGTCAACAACGAAATTCGTCGCCTTACTCTCGGTGCCTACGCGCCACTGCGATACGTGTTGCCACACAAGCAGGCGGCGTATGACGAGAAGTACAGCACGAAGATTCGAGGTGGCGATCAGTTCTTCCGTCAGCTCGATCGAGAGGAGAGCCTCATCCACCTCCTGCGCGTGAATATCCTGAAGCGTATGGAGAGTTCAGTCGCGTCGTTCTCCCTGACCATCGAACGTCAGCTCGCGGACGTTGATGCTCTGCTCGCCAAGATCGACGCCCATGACGACTCGATCGAGGAAATTCCGATCGACGACGTGGATGTGGACGATCCCGCATTCGAGCCGCTGCTCGTCGGCCGAAAGGTCAAGGTGCTTCTCCAGGACGTTGACCGTATTCGCTGGCGACAGGATCTCATCGAGGACCATGAACGCTTGGCGGCGCTTCTAGCCGCCGCGCGTCTTGTTATCCCCAAGCGTGATGCCAAGTTGGCTGCGCTCAAGCGGCTTATTGTTGAGAAAGTCCGCAATCCGATCAACCCGGATAACCGGAAGATTTTGCTGTTCACGGCGTTCGCCGATACGGCGGACTATCTCTACCGCGAGTTGGCCGATTGGGCGCGGTCGACGCTTGGCCTGCATAGTGCGGTCGTTACCGGCGCTGGGGCGAACAGGACCACATTGCCGGGCGTTCGCGGGGACATGACCAGTATCCTGAGTTCCTTTTCGCCAAGATCCAAGGAACGCCCCGCCGAGCTTGCCGCTGAGGGTGAAATCGATCTTCTGATTGCCACGGACTGCATTTCGGAAGGTCAGAACCTTCAAGACTGCGACTACCTCGTCAACTACGATATCCATTGGAATCCCGTGCGGATCATCCAACGATTTGGCCGCATTGACCGGATCGGCTCCCGCAACTCCAGAATCCAGTTGGTCAATTTCTGGCCGAATATGGAGTTGGACGAGTACCTCGACCTCGAATCCCGCGTCAGCGGACGCATGATGCTTCTGGACGTGTCGGCCACCGGCGAGGAGAACGTCATCGAGTTCCAAGCGGGCAACGAGATGAACGATCTGGAGTACCGTCGCGCGCAGCTTCAGAAGTTGCAGGATGCCGTGATCGATCTCGAAGACTTGTCCAGTGGCGTTTCCATCGCGGATCTCACACTCAACGATTTTCGGATCGATCTGGCGGGCTATCTGGGGACCAATCGGGATCGACTCGACGCGTTGCCGCTCGGCACCTATGCCGTCACGGAGGCTCCCGAAGACGGAGAGAACCCCGTGCCGCCGGGTGTCATCTTCTGCCTGCGCGCCGTCGGCGACGCGGCAGCCTCCGTTGCCGAGCCGGGCTATCCGCTGGCGCCGCATTACGTCGTTCATGTCGGAGAGGACGGAGAAGTCCTGCTTCCCTACACGCAGGCGAAGCAAGTGCTCGATCGTCTGAAGAAGCTCAGCCTCGGCCGCGACCAGCCGGACCAGGCGGCTTATGGGCGGTTCGACAAGGCGACACGTGCTGGTCGCGACATGGAACCCTACCGCAAGCTGCTCGCCCGCGCCGTCGGCACGATTGTCGGCAAACGTGAAGAACGAGCGGTTGCCAGCCTGTTCCAAATGGGTGGCACCCACGCTGTGAAGGGTGAGTTTGCCGGCATCAATGACTTCGAGGTCGTCGCGTTTCTGGTCGCTCTGGCTCCGACGACGGACGTGGCGCCATGACGGAGGTGGCGGCAACTGACCCGATCATAACGGCTCTGGATTTGCCGCCGGGCGCGCGTCTTGACATGCGCGTGCCGAAGAAGGCGCTACTTGAGCAGGGCGCGCCAACAGCGACCGACAAGCGGGCCATTCAAGACGGCATCGAAGAGATGCAGTGGATCGCGGCTCTCAAGCCCAACACCGTCGCCATACCGGCATTCGTGAACGAAGACCGGAACTACTCGGAGATTGCGGTCCTATCCGCGATGCTTCGGCCGGAGGCACGTTCGCCCCGCCTCACGGAACTCATTCATCGTGCCATTCCCTATCCGGTACTGCTGATCACTCTGTCGGGCTCGCACGCGGCTTTGTCGGTCGCACCCAAGCGGGCAGCTCAGAACGAGGGCAACAAGATCGTGGTCGAACGCATCGTGCTCGCGGACGAGATCGATCCTGGCGCCCCGTCGACGATCGAACGGTCATTCCTGGAAAGCCTGGCACTCGCACTGCAACCCGCACGCGATTTATCGACGGTGTACGATGGTTGGCTGGTTCGGATCGAGGCGCTGAATGCGGCGCGCTTGTCGGGCCAATTCGTACTCGCCAACGAAGCCGATCGAATCGACCGCCGCCGCGCGGCGCTGGAGGAGCACGCGCGGCTTTTGCGCGAGATCGCGCAGTTGCGCGCGCAGGCGGGTCGCGCCAAACAGATTAATCAACGAGTTGATTTGAACCAGAAAATCAAGGCGGTCGAAGCCGCGATCGATCGCGCCAAGCGGTTGATGCTGGGGGATGTTGAATGAAGATTTCCACGATCCTGGACCATATCGACAGTGGGCACATGGCGCTGCCCGAATTCCAGCGTGGCTATGTCTGGAACCGCGATCAGGTTCGCGGCCTGTTCGACTCGCTCTACCGGAGGCATCCGGTCGGCGGCCTGCTTGTGTGGGCGACGGAGGCCAAAACGGCTGCACATCGCGGTGACGGTCCGATCGCGGCGGGCATCGTCAAGCTCCTGCTCGACGGTCAGCAACGCATGACCTCGCTCTACGGTGTGGTGCGCGGGCATCCGCCGAAATTCTTCGATGGCAACACCCAGGCCTTCAGCGGCTTACGGTTCCATCTCGGAACAGAGACCTTCGCCTTCTACCAGCCGGTCAAGATGCAGGACGATCCGCTATGGATTGATGTCACTGCCCTGATGAAGGCGGGGAACGCCGGGCTCGGGGCGTTGATCGCTCAGCTTTCCGCCGATCCTGCCCATGTGGCGAGTGTCGGCGCCTATGTCGGTCGGCTTGGCGCTCTGCTTGGTGTCACCGAGATCGACCTGCACGTCGAGGAGGTCACCGGTCAGGACAAGACCCTTGATGTTGTCGTCGATATCTTCAACCGGGTGAACAGCGGCGGCACCAAGCTGTCGAAGGGCGACTTGGCGCTGGCGAAAATCTGCGCCGAATGGCCGGAAGCCCGCGACTCCATGAAGGCCAAGCTGAAGGAGTGGACCGCCGCCGGCTACCAGTTCAACCTCGATTGGCTGCTGCGCTCCGTCAACACGGTTCTGACTGGCGAGGCCAAGTTCAGCTATCTTCACGACAAGGGCGCGCTCGACATTCAGGATGGCTTGAAGCGCGCCGGTAAGCATATCGATGCGAGCTTGAACTTCATCGCCGGGCGCTTGGGCCTGGATCATGACCAAGTCTTCTTCGGGCGTTTCGGCGTGCCCGTTATGGTGCGCTACATGGACAAGGCGAAGGGCCCGCTGGACGCCAAGGAGCGCGACAAACTCCTGTTCTGGTTCGCGCAGGCCGGCATGTGGGGGCGCTTTTCGGGGTCGACGGAAACCTTCATCGATCAGGATCTGGCTGCCCTCGAAGAGCCGAACGGCGGCCTGGACACGCTGTTGGAACAGCTCCGGCTATGGCATGGCGGCCTGCGGGTCGAGGCGGGCCACTTCACCGGCTGGAGCCTCGGTGCGCGGTTTTATCCGGTACTCTACATGCTGACCCGCATGGGTGAGGCGCGTGATTGGGGGACGGGGTTGCCTCTGCGCGCTAGCCTGCTCGGGAAAATGAGCCGCCTGGAGGTGCATCACATCTTCCCCAAGGCGCAGCTCTACAAGCTGCGACACCGCCGGGCCGACGTGAACGCGCTTGGCAATTTCTGCTTCCTGACCAAGGACACGAACCTCAACATCAGCGATCGTTTGCCGGAGGAGTATTTCCCGGAGGTCGAGGCGCGGCATCCCGGCGCGCTGGCGTCGCAGTGGATACCGACCGATCCCGCGCTGTGGAAGATCGAGCGCTACCTCGATTTTCTCGAAGCTCGGAAGGCGTTGCTGGCCGCGGAGGCGAACCGGCGCTTCGAAGATTTGCTCCATGGCGATACGCGCTGGCTCGGCACGGCGGCGCCGGTGGCGGAAGCCGAGGCGCAGGCCGTGGGCGGCATCACGAGCGAGGTCGAGGAAGCCGAACTCGAAGCCCTCAACGATTGGGTCGACGGCCAAGGCTTGCCGCGTGGCCTGCTCGGCTTCGACTACGCCGATCCGGTTACGGGTGCGCAGAAGGCGCTGTTCGATCTGGCGTGGCCGGACGGTCTGCAGCCTGGCTTGAGCGCTCCTATCGCCGTGTTGCTCAATGAAGGCCCGGAGATCCTCGCCCTGGCGAGCAAGGCGGGATTCCGCTGCTTCACTTCCTCGGCCGATTTCCGCACCTATGTCGAAACCGAAATTCTGCACCTGGAAGCGGCCTGACCGCTGCCGTGCCCCGTTTGCACCTGATTGAGCTGGAAAAAATGAAGAAACTTGATGCCGAGAGCCCCGAGACCAAGAGCGCCGATATCGTCTCCGGCAACGTTGAGGTGTTGAAATCCCTATTCCCCGACGCATTCACGGAAGGGAAGATCGATTTCGAGGTGCTGAAGGAACTGCTCGGTGGGGCCGTCGATGAGCGCGAGGAGAAGTACGGGCTGAAGTGGCATGGCAAACGCCGCGCCCGGCAGATCGCGTTGACCCCGTCAGCCGGGACGTTGCTTCCTTGTCCCGAAGAAAGCGTTGACTGGGACACGACTCAGAACTTGATGATCGAGGGTGACAACCTCGAAGTGCTGAAGCTCTTGCAAAAGAGTTACGCTAGCAAGGTGAAGCTAGTCTATATCGATCCGCCCTACAACACTGGTGGAGATTTCGTTTATCCAGATGATTTCCGAGATAATATCAGTAACTACATGATGCGAACCGGACAGGTTGAATCGGACGGGAGAAAGAATTCTAGCAATACAGAATCGTCAGGACGTTTTCATACGGATTGGCTTTGCATGATCTATCCACGCCTAAAGCTAGCGTGGAGCCTTCTGCAACCTGATGGCTTTCTGCTGGTCAGCATTGATGATCGCGAGTCTGGAAATCTGCGGCTTGTGTTGAATGAAATTTGTGGTGAAGAAAACTTCATAGCGGTGTTGGTGTTTGATAGAAATCGGAAGAATGACGCAAAACTTGTGTCTGTAGGGCACGAGTACATGATGCTCTATGCCAAAAACAAACAACTCCTGAGTGAGCTCGATGTGCGGTTGCGCGCTCCAAAGGACGGTGTCGACGAGTTGAGGGATATCTTTGCGCAGCTTCGCCAAGAGCACGGTGATGACTGGGCGGCAATCTCCGGAGGGTTGAAAGAGCACTATTCCACGTTCGTGGAGGACGATCCACGCTTGCCGCTCGCGCGCTTTACTAAAGTCGATGAGCGCGGTCCATACCGGGATGACGGAGATCCTAGTTGGCCGGGCGGCGGAGGGCCACGATATGACGTGCTTCATCCGACAACAGGGAAGCCGTGCACAGTACCGAGCCGTGGCTGGGTATGGCCCACCTATGAGCGAATGAAGCAAGAAATAGACGCCGGGAATATCGTATTCGGTCCGGACGAAAAGCGCATCCCTTCAATTAGGAGGAATATCTTCGAGAAAGATGACCAGGTTCTACGTAGCGTAATTTTTAGCTATGCGCAGAAAGCGAGCCAGGATTTTGCCGCGTTATTCGACGGGAAGTCGGTATTCCAGAATCCAAAGAGCTACAGGGATCTTCATCGATTAGTGACTTACCTCACCGCACCCGGTGAAACGATTCTAGATTTCTTCGCAGGATCGGGCACCACTGGACACGGGACGATGCTAGCAAACGTAGAGGCGGCGCCTTCTCGACGGTTCATAATGGTGCAGTTACAGGAATTGTTGGATGCGAACGATAAGGATCAAAAGATCGCGGCTGAGTTCTGTACGTCGATCGGTAAACCTCTAAATATCGCTGAGATCACCAAGGAGAGACTGCGGCGTGCAGCCAAGATGATACGGAGCGAGACCCCTGATTGCTCCGGGGATCTCGGCTTTCGTGTATTCAAACTTGCACCGTCAAACATCCGTGCCTGGGAGCCTGATGCCATCGATCTCGAAGACAGCCTTCTGAAAAATGCCGAGCACCTCGTTCCGGGGCGTAAGGAGCAGGACGTGCTTTATGAACTCTTGCTCAAACTTGGTTTGGATCTCTGCGTACCGATCGAAACGAAGACGATGGCCGGCAAGATGGTTCATTCCATTGGCGGCGGTACGCTGATTGCCAGTCTTGCTGACGGTTTGACCAAGGACGTGGTGGAGGAACTCGCGAACGGCATCGTCGAATGGCGGAAGGCGCTGGCGCCGGCCGTTGATACGCGCGTCGTGTTCAAGGACACCGGCTTCGCCGACGATATCGCCAAGACCAATATGGCCGCAATCCTGAACCAGGCCGGCATTTCCGAAGTTCGTAGCCTGTGAGGATGGTTCGATGAAACTGCATTTCGAACCCGATCTCGACTACCAGAAACGCGCGATCGAATCCGTCGCGGACCTGTTTCGTGGCCAGGAGATCAACCGTACCGAGTTCACCGTCACCGCCTTCGGCACAGGCAAGGCCGGCGGTATTGGCCGATTGAAGGAAGATGCGGCTCTTGATGCGCAGTCAGAGCTCGGGCTGGTCGAGAGCGAACTCGGCATCGGCAATCGGCTCACGCTGCTGGATGACGAGATCATCGCCAATCTGAAGGATATCCAGCTCCGCAATGGCTTGGCGCCATCCTCCGCGCTGACCTCTGGCGACTTCACGGTGGAAATGGAGACCGGCACGGGAAAGACCTATGTCTATCTCCGCACCATTTTCGAGCTGAACAAGCTCTTTGGCTTCACCAAATTCGTCATCGTCGTGCCGTCGGTCGCGATCAAGGAGGGTGTCTACAAGACGCTCCAGATCACCGAGGAGCATTTCAAGGGCCTCTATTCGGGACAGCCTTTCGACTATTTCCTCTACGACTCCACCAAGCTCGGCCAGGTGCGCAATTTCGCGACCAGTCCCAACATCCAGATCATGGTGGTGACGGTCGGCGCCATCAACAAGAAGGATGTGAACAACCTCTACAAGGACAGCGAGAAGACGGGCGGCGAGCGGCCGATCGACCTCATCCGCGCGACTCGACCGATCCTGATCGTGGACGAACCGCAGAGCGTCGACGGCGGCCTTTCTGGCGCTGGCAAGAATGCCCTCGGCGAGATGAATCCGCTTTGCACGCTGCGCTATTCGGCGACCCACGTCGACAAACATCACATGGTGTTCCGCCTGGACGCGGTCGATGCCTACGAGCGCAAGCTGGTCAAGCAGATCGAAGTCGCCTCGCTCGAAGTGGAGGGCGGGCACAACAAGGCCTATGTCCGTTTCGTCTCCGCAAGCAACGCCAAGGGAACCATCACCGCGCGCGTTGAGATCGACGTGCTCGATGGCAAACAAGTGCGTCGCCAGGAGGTGACGGTTCAGGATGGCGACGATCTGGAGGAACTGACCAAGCGCGCGATTTACGCCGATTGCCGGATCGGCGAGATCCGCGCCGGACGCGACAATCAGTTCCTGGAGGTGAAGCTGCCGGGGAGTGAAGAGTTTCTCCAGCCCGGCCAAGCCGTCGGCGATGTTGATGCCGACGCGCTGAAGCGCCTGATGATCCGCCGTACGATCCACGAGCATTTGGTAAAGGAGAAGCGCTTGGCGCCGCTCGGCATCAAGGTGCTGAGCCTGTTCTTCATCGATGCGGTGGAGCACTACCGCTCCTACGACGCCGATGGAAATCCCGTGAAGGGCAAATATGCCCGCATCTTCGAGGAAGAGTATCGCCGCGCGGCGAAGCTTCCGGATTTCGTCAGCCTGTTCAAGGAGGTCGACGTAACGTCGGAAGCCGAGGAGGTGCACGACGGCTATTTCTCGATCGACAAGGCGCGGCGCTGGACCGATACGGCCGACAACAATCAGGCGGGCCGTGACAACGCCGAACGTGCCTATAACCTGATCATGAAGGATAAGGAGAAGCTGCTCAGTTTCGATACGAAGCTGAAGTTCATCTTCTCGCACTCCGCCCTGAAGGAGGGTTGGGACAATCCCAACGTCTTCCAGATCTGCGCACTCCGCGAGATCGGTACCGAGCGCGAGCGCCGGCAGACTATCGGCCGTGGCCTTAGACTGTGCGTGAACCAGAATGGCGAACGCCTGCGCGGCTTCGACATCAACACGCTGACCGTCATCGCCACGGAGAGCTATGAGGACTTCGCCGAGAACCTGCAGAAGGAGATCGAGAAGGACACCGGCATTAAGTTCGGCATCGTCGAAAAGCACCAGTTCGCGACCATCCCGGTGGTCAATCCGGACGGCTCGACTGGAATGCTGGGTTTCGAGGAGTCGGCCGCCATCTTCGATCACTTGAAGGCCCAGGGCTTCGTCGACACCAAGGGCAAGGTGCAAGATACGCTGCGCACCGCCCTGAAGGACGGAACGCTCGCGCTGCCGCTGGCGCTCGCCGCCCATCTCGGGGCGGTTCGGGATGTGCTGAAGAAGGTCGCCGGAAAGCTCGACATCAAGAACGCCGACGAGCGCGTCACCGTCAAGACACGGCAGGCCATTCTCGAGAGCGCCGAATTCCAGGCGCTCTGGGACCGCATCAAGCACAAGACGACCTATCGCGTTCACTTCGACAATGAAAAGCTGATCACCGATTGCGCCAAGGCGATCGCCAATGGTCCGCCCGTCTCCAAAGCCCGCGTGCGGGTCAGGAAGGCCGATCTTTCCATTGGTCAGGGTGGCGTCGAGGCCAAGGAGCACGCCAAGGACAGCGGGACGATCATCACGATCGAGGAAGGCGACATTGTCCTGCCCGACGTGCTGACCGATCTTCAGGACCGGACCCAGCTCACCCGCAAGAGCCTCGTCCGCATTCTGACCGAGTGCGGCCGCTTGACCGACTTCAAGCGCAATCCGCAAGCATTCATCGAGATCGCCGGCGAGGTCATCAACCGGACCAAGCGTTTGGCCATTGTCGACGGCATCAAATATCAGCGGATCGGCGACGAGCACTATTACGCGCAGGAGCTTTTCGCGCAGGAGGAACTGACCGGCTATTTGCGCAACATGCTCAAGGACGCGCAGAAGTCGGTCTTCGAGCACGTCGTCTATGATTCCGGAGGTGTCGAACGGACATTCGCAGAGCAGCTCGAAAAGAACGAGTCCGTGAAGATCTACGCCAAGCTGCCTGGGTGGTTCAAAGTGCCGACTCCGCTCGGCACCTACAATCCCGATTGGGCGGTTCTGGTCGAAGTCAGCGGCGAAGAGCGCCTCTATTTCGTCGTGGAGACCAAAAGCAGCCTCTTCGTGGACGACTTGCGCGATATCGAAGCCGGCAAGATCGCGTGCGGGGAGGCGCACTTCACCGCGCTCGCCTCCGGACCGAACCCGGCTCGATACATAAAGGCCAGAACGGTCGACGACCTGATGGATCACACGTAAGGCGCTCTCCTTCACGAGGACTGCCGCCCGTCAATTGCCTTGCCCCCTGGAGAGCGGCGAACATACGCCGGCACCAGGGGCAAAGTCAGAGCCTGCGCTTTGGCGGTGCCGGCGCGCAGGTGGCCGCTTCGAGGGGCAAGCGCAACGGATTGCTGTTTCCTGAAAATGTGATAAAACCTCTGCTATATTTTAAATCTGTCGAGGAAACATCACATCGCTACGGCCATGGATTCTCAACGCACTCAAGCGCTCAAGCTGCTGAAAGCGTGCCCGATGATGCGGCTGAAGGACTTTGCCGCCCACGGCATCGGCCCGGAAACGCTGGCGCGTCTTGTCCGGGACGGGGCGGTCGTTCGCCCCGCGCGCGGTCTCTATCAGCTTGCGGACAGTTCGGGGGATGCGGCTCGCATCCTGGCGGAAGCGTCGGTGCTCGTTCCCAAAGGCGTCATCTGCCTGACCTCGGCGCTGCAATTCCACGAGATGACGCTGCAAATGCCATCCGCCGTTTGGATGGCTATCGATCGCACGGCATGGCGTCCCAAGATCGACTATCCGCCTATTCGCTTCGTGCGCTTCACCGGCCCCTCGCTGACAGATGGTGTCGAGCGACACTCCATCGATGGCGTCGAGGTGGCGATCACTAATCCGGCGCGGACGATCGTCGATTGCTTTCGCTATCGAGCGAAGGTCGGACTGGACGTCGCTCTGGAAGGCCTGCGTGAGGGACTTCGACGGCGGAAAGTCACGAGCGACCAGCTCTGGACCTATGGGACGAAAGGAAAGGTCTGGTCGACCATGAGGCCCTATGTGGAAGCGACGGTAGCCGATGGCACATGAACCAAGAAAAAACGTCGGTGCTTCGGTCCGGGCTCGCCTGCTCGACCGGTCTCGTGCCGAACGCACGGACTTTCAGATTCTGCTGACGCGCTATGCGCTGGAACGGCTTCTGTATCGACTGAGCCTGTCACCTCATCGCGACCGCTTCATCCTGAAGGGTGCGATGCTGTTCGTGACCTGGGTGGCAGATCCTTTCCGGCCTACACGCGATCTCGATTTCCTCGGCTATGGCGAGAACAGCCCGGGGGCGATCGGAGAGGCCTTTCGAGCGATCTGCGGGCAGCCGGTCGATGACGACGGCGTCGTATTCGACATCGGCGCTATCACCGCTGTTCCGATCCGGGAGGATGTTGAATACGGCGGCATCCGCGTGCGCACCTCCGCGACGATCGCAGGCGCCCGCATTCCGATCCAGGTCGACATCGGTTTTGGTGATGCCGTCACGCCGGGACCGGTCGAGATCGTGTATCCGCCGCTGCTCGACGCGCCGGCGCCCCGCCTGCGCGCTTATCCGGTGACGACGGTGGTTGCCGAGAAATTCCAGGCGCTCGTTCAGCTCGGTATTGCGAACAGCCGGCTGAAGGATTTCTACGATCTCTGGCTGATCGCGCAGACGTTCGAATTTGATCGGGCATCGCTTGCAGAGGCCGTTCGCCAGACCTTTGCGCGACGCGAGACCATGCTTCCAACCGAGAAGCCGATCGGTCTGAGTGACGCTTACGCCGATGCCTGGGGGCGGCAATGGAAGGCCTTCCTGGGGCGAGAGCGAATGGCCGCAGCGCCGACGGAGCTGGCTGCCGTCGTGTCCGGCCTCGCCGGATTTCTACTTCCCCTGATCGAGCCTGCTGAAAGAGATGAGCGTTGGAAGCCCGGTGAGGGCTGGAGTGCATCGAATGCGTAGCCTGCAGAACAGCGAGGAACGCGCACGCGGCATCGTTATCTATCGCAGTCAATCGCAAGCTTTTGCGATCGGATCTAGCTATTTCTCCCGCGCTTCGTATATAATGCAAACGTACAGATCGACGCCGCGCACCGCGACACATTTATTGTGGAAAATCAATTGCGTGCGATTCTGACGGTATATCTGACGGTAATTGCCTATTTCTCCGTTTTACACTCATCGAAATTTCAAATACTTACCGCTCCGGTTAATCATCGAGTGGGAATGAACTAGGGTGGTTTCAGACCATCCCGCGCCGTGCCGGAGATCGCCCGCCTCCCACTGATTGGTGAGGGTTATTTTTCTTGTCCCGTATCGCTGCATGTCACAGTGCCGCTCGGGCAATCGGTGAGCGGGATGAGCGTTTTTTCAGTCCATAAGATGTGAAATCTCACCTGCAACGTCTGCAGCGGTCTGCCTGAGCAGCTTCAACGTCTGCACGGTTCTGCGCGCACCAGTCTCTCCAAGGAAGAACATGTGGTTGCCCGGCAGCGTCGCGCTCAGCCGCGCGGCGACGGTCCTGACGTGCTCGACCAGCGCCGCCCATGTCTCGGCGGAGAGCGCGGCGAGCTTGTCCGGTTGCGAGAAAACGAAACCTTCGCAAAGCTGCTGGGTGATGTAGACGCCCCATGTGGAGCGGTCCGTGAGCGCGTGGCGGGCGTCGATCGCAGAGGCATGCGTCATTAAGGCGAGCGGCGGAAAGGCGCGATACTGCGCGGTGCCGACCTCGCGCGCGTCTGCGGCCGGGTCGGGAACGAACGCTTCGTCCCGGTAGCGCATGGCCGATGCCGCAAGCCCGACCGGGAAATCGCCGGTCATCTCGCGGGCGAACACGTCGGCATCGAGCACCACGTGGCCCGCCGCCGCGTTCTGATCCGCAAGGCAATGGAGCAGCCAGTCGAGGTAGGCGCCCCTGATCGCGGCGAGGCCGCTTTTGGCTGGCTTCAGGTGGTCGAGGCCGGGCAGGGTATTGGGAAGCGCCGTTGCGGCGGCCATCGCGATGAAAAGCTGGATGCCCTTTCCCCGGCCGCGCAGCGCGGCATGAAGCGGCTCGGCAATTCGCCCCGCCATGCTCCAGCCGAGGACGATGGCGTTGGCCGGCAGGCCACTGCGGTTGATGTAGCGGGCGATGATCTCGGCGCTCTGCTCAGCCCAGTCGGTGACCGAGAACTGCGGGAATGCGGCGTCGAACACCCCCCTGCTGTCGATGGGATAGGACAGGACCAGCGAGGGAAATCCGTCCTCATGCAGCCAGTGGCAAAGGAAATCGGCGGCCCTTCCTCCGGGCGGTCCATAGGCGATGCGGCCGAGCACCCCGCCTCCTGTGACGAACACTACGAGGGGAAGGCCCTTCCGCCCCGGCTCGAACCGCACCAGAGCCGGGTAGCCGGCCGCCTCGGTCAACTCCTCGCCCGGATAGAGCATTGGGGATCTCGTCTGTGCTTCCGCCGGAGCGCGCCATGTCGCGCCCAAGGCTATACCGAGCGTCGCGACTTGACGACGATTGAGGTCCAATACCGCCATTGTCGAACGCTCCATGTCCCACCGGTCGCCGGGGCCCATCAGCCCACGTTGCGGCGCGTCGCATAGCCCGCGGGCAGATCCTCGGGCGCGCAGGCGATGACGCTTTCGTCGTCGCGGCCGCACTCCTCCACGAAGGTGATGTCGGCGAACTCGTCGACGAGCATGGTCGGATAGGTCGGCCCCGCATCGCGATACTGGCGCATCAGGTCGATCTTTTCGTTCTGGAAGCCGATGATCTTCTTCGGTTCCTCCTCGATCCAGCGCGGAAAGAAGGTGGCGCCGTGGGCGCGGTTCTCATTGAGATTGTAGGCGACGCTCACGCAGGTGCCGGTCGGCTCGTGCCAGGAGACCTTGTACACGCCGTCGGCGAGGCGGACGATGTGGACCTCCTGGCCCTTCACCCAGCGCCCGCCGACCATGCCGCCATGCACGCGGTAGTCGATGGTGCGGTCGTTCTTGAAGTACATCTCATACTGCCAGCCATTGGCATAAGTATAGATGATGTGCTTGCCCACGAAGGCGGCGATCTCCGCCGTATGGGTGGAGTCGAATGCGTCGGTCATGGCTGTCCTCTCTCCGGCGCCGGGCTGATGCCCGGACCAGATGCTGTTGACGTGGGATGGATGGGGACGCTTACGTGAACCCGTACTCGCTCCAGCGCCGCCGCACGCGGTCGACGATCTCCGCCGGATAGCCGTGGCGGAACGAGGCCCGCATCGGCAGGGCTTCGCCCCATTCGTCGGGCGGCAGGCAGTTGTAGACGATCTTGCCCGTATGCCCCGAGGCCTTCTCGCTCCTGCGGAGATAGGCGAGAAGCGGCGCGGCCTCGATGTCGTCGAACACGGCATGGCCCAGCAACGGGTGGCAGCGGGTCGCGAAGGCCCAGACCAGTTCCTTCAGGTCCGTCGGATCGACGTCGTCATTGAGCACGATCACCTTGGGGATCACCGCCCCCGCCTTGCTCGCGAACACCGTCTGGCCGATCCGCCGGCACAACGCCTCGCTCTCGCCGACGCCGCTCCGGCGGCGCCAGTCGCGCGGAACGGTGACCACCAGCCAGTGCAGCGCCGACTGCAACGGGATCCAGGCCGTGGTGGCCGGGATGCCGCTTTGGCGTAGGTCGTGGAGGAGCTGAGCCGAACTGGGCAGGCCCCAGGCGGTGTGGTTCTCCTCCACCGGTTCGCCGGCGACCACCACCGGCAGGATGGCGTTGTCGCGATGGCTGATGGCGGAAACCCGGTAGGTGGGCCGGCGCGCTGGCGTATCGAGAGGGATGTAGCCGGCGAACTCGCCCATGGGGCCTTCCTCGACGAGTTCGTCGAGATGGAGGTGTCCCTCGATCAGGATCTCCGCGCTGGCGGGAGCGTCAAGCTCGACCGTCCTGCACCGCACGGTCCTGATCGCGCGCCCCATCAGCGCACCGAGGCGCCCGCTCTCGTTGACATGGGCCGGCAGCGGCATGCCGCAAATGAAGGGAATGGAGGGCTCCACCCCGAGCGCCAGCGCGAACGGCATCGGCTTGCCCATGTCCGCCCAGGCCTTCGCCACCATGCCGAGGTGCTGCTCCGGCGCCACGATGCCCGAGAGGCGCGTGCCGTCGACAACCATCATCCGGGCGATGGACCAGTTGGTCCAGGCGGCGTCTGGCGTGCGTGCGACGATGCAGCCGAAGGTGTTGAGATAGCGCCCGCCGTCCCCATAGTGCAGCAGCGGCGCGGGAAGCGCGGCGAGATCCACCGCGTCCCCGGTGAGCATGTTCTCGAACACCGGCGCATCGTCTACGACCACCGGGTCGATGGGCGGCTTGTCGAGGCTCGCGGCAATGGCCTCGGCGATCGCAAGGCCGCCGGTGGTCGGCGGCAGCTCCAGCGCGACGGCAACGCGAACGAGTTCCATGCCGGGCTGCGCGCTGGTGCCGCCTGGAGCACCAAGGATGCGGAAGCGACCGGGGTGGTCGGAGAGAAGGTTGAACAGGGGCGCCGGCGCCCCTGTCTCGATGCAGAGCCGGATGATGGCACCAAGCTCCAGGTCGAGGGACACCGGTGCGTCGATCTCCTGGATTTCACCGAGGCTGCGCAGGGCCTCGATATAGAGGCGCAGATCGGTGAGGGGCATCAGGCGTCTCCCCCAGCGCGCGCGGCGGCGGGAGGAACTGCGTCCGGCTGGCTACCCCATCGATTGAACAGGCCTGCGTCGAGGTCGTACAGATCGAGCACGCGCCCGACGGTATGGTTCACCATCTCCTCCAACGAGGCGGGTCGGTCATAGAAGGCCGGCACCGGCGGGAAGACGATGGCGCCGTTCTCGGTGGCCTGCGCCATGGCGCGGATGTGGCCGGCATGCAGGGGCGTCTCGCGGAACATGAGGACCACCCGGCGGCGCTCCTTCAGGCAAACGTCCGCTGCACGGGTGAGCAGGCCGTCGGTGTTGCCGGTGGCGATGGCGGACAGGCTCCGCACCGAACAGGGGGCGACGATCATGCCCATGGTGCGGAACGAGCCGGAGGCGATGGCGGCGCCGATGTCGGCATCCAGATAGCTGAAGTCCGCCATGGCGCGGACGTCGTGCACCTTCAGCTCGGTTTCGTGGGCAAGGGTGCGCTCACCCGGCTTCGACATGACGAGATGTGTCTCGATGTCGAGGCTCCGCAGCACCTCGAGGGCGCGCAGCCCGTAGATGATCCCAGTGGCGCCGCTGATCCCGACGATCATGCGCCGGCGTGGCGCAGGAATGACGTGCTGTTGCATGGCGTGCGTCCGGTCCCGGTTCGATAGAACGGAGCCTAGCCAGCCGGGCCAGAGGCCTCATCGTCAGAACTGTCTATGCGGGACGCGGGCCGACCGAACACCCTTCAACGCCGTTGCGGAACGAGTGCGCCGAGGGTCGCCATGGTGCGCTCGAAGTCGCGCAGATTCTCTGCATCCGACTTGCCCAGGATCGATCGGATCTGGCTGCGGACGGTCATGAGCGAGACACCGCGTCCGCGCGCCACATCCTCGGCGCTGGCACCGCCGGTGAGCGCGACGGCGACCTCCGCCTCGGCGCGGCTGAAGCCGAACATCTCGCACAGCATGTCCGCCTGCGGTACCACCTTGCGATTGAGCGGCCGCAGGAGGATGAGGGCCAAGGGCTCCCTGGCATCGCCTTCGTCCCGCCCGCTCACGTCATTGGCAAGGCCCCGCGGCGCCGGGGCGACCGTCAGCGCGGCGATGGCGCCGTTGCGCGAGGTGACACGCATAGCACCCCCGGAGCCCCCTGAAGTGGAGGAGGCAACGAGCTTACGGAGCATGCCGGCCTCTTCGCGGGACATGGCCGCGAGGTACACGCCACTGCCGGCATAAGGGCCCGAGCGCATGGAGAACAGACCGGAATCGGGACCGGCCAGATACCTGCGGGCGAGATCGTTGATGAAGCGGATCTTCAACCCCGCATCGACGACGCCCACGCCCACGGGAAGCGCGTCCAGGGCGGCCCGTGTCAGGGCCACCGCCTCGTCGTCCCGCCCCAGCCGCGCGCGCAGCTCGATGGCGCGCTGCACGTGCGGCATGAGCGTCTTGAGCAGGCGGACATGGGTTTCGTCGAATGCTCCCGTGTCGTCGCCGCGGGACACCAATATCGGAGTCGCCTCCGTGAGGCCGGCCATGCCGCCGATCACATGACGACGCTCGTGATGTCGCGCAAAGTCGAAGTAATATTCGCTGCGGAGGAGTTCGGTTTCGGCGACCAGCTCGGCGCCGAGCTTCGCGTTGCCGAGGTGGTGAGCCCGCGCTGTCGCAAAGTCGTAGCGGGCCTTGGCAGCATAGGGGTCTCTGGCGTGGAAATAGGCCGAATATGCGGTCTCGCTGCCGTCGGCAGGCATCAGCAAGTTGCGAGCCCCTCCGGGACCTCCGAGGACCAGCAGGGCGCGCCGGGCATCCATGATCCGGCAAATCCGGTCGCCGACGTCGAACCAACTGCCGTCCCCGGCGCCGGCCTGGTAGATAGCGCCGACGCAATCGGCGAGCTCGCGCTCCGTGTCTTTCACGCTGGGGCAACCTTGAAGGTAGCCGGAAGATGCCAGAGAATTGCAAGCCTTACAACGCATCCTGACCTAGAGGAGGGAGTGCGGCTAAGGCGGCGTTACCCGGGTCCTCCGCTCTTCTTTCAAGTCGAACACCAATCTTGGGTACCTCACCACTTCTGTTGATGTGCGTTCCAATGCCGTAGCGATAGGCTGACGTCCCATAAGCCCACGCCGGGCGGCCCATTGGCCACCGACGGATCTGTTTCAGGGACGATCACCAGATCAGGCCGTTTACCGCATCCGGCTGATAGCCAGAGGTGACGTGAGGGAGACCTGTCGTCATGGACGCTGCATTCCTCGATTTGAGCGTCCCAACGCGCGACGCGGCCGGACACACGACGGTCGCGGATGAAGCGGACCTCATTGCGGTCCTGCAAGAGATCGTCGGTCGATCGCACGTCCTGACGAGTCCGGAGGCGACGCGGCGCTTTCGCACCGGCATAAGGTTCGGTTCCGGCCCGGTGGTCGCCGTGGTGCGGCCCGGCTCGCTGGTGGAGCAATGGCGCGTGCTGGAGGCCTCTATCGCAGCAAACAAGATCGTCATCATGCAGTCGGCCAACACCGGGGTCACCGGCGGCTCGACCCCCGACGGGGACGATTACGACCGTGGCGTCGTGCTCATCAACACCATGCGTATCGAGGGCCTGCACTTGATCAACGACGGGACGCAGGTGGTTTGCCTGCCGGGCACGACCCTGTTCCATCTGGAAAAGGCCCTGGACAAGATCGGCCGCGCGCCCCACTCGGTGATCGGCTCGTCGTGCATCGGCGCGTCGGTGTTCGGCGGCGTCTGCAACAATTCCGGCGGCGCCCTGATCCATCGTGGCCCGGCCTTCACCCAGCTCGCTCTGTTCGCACGGCTGGATGAGGCGGGCAGCCTGCATCTCGTCAATCATCTCGGCATCGCACTGGGCAATGATCCGGAGACGATCCTCCGGCGGGTCGAGAGCGGCGATTTCACCCCCGCCGACATTGTCAACGACCCCGCCCGTGCCGCCTCAGACTATGACTATGCGGACCATGTGCGCGACATCGCGGCGCCAACCCCGTCCCGCTTCAATGCCGATCCGCGCCGCCTGTTCGAGGCCTCCGGCAGCGCCGGCAAGGTGATGCTCATGGCGGTGCGGCTCGACACCTTCCCGAAGGAGAAGGAACAGGTCGTCTTCTACATTGGCTCGAACCATACCGGCGAGCTCGAAGGCATCCGCCGCCATATCCTCGGACGCTTCAAGAATCTGCCGATCGAAGGCGAGTACATGCACCGGGACTCCTTCAATTGCGCGGAGGTCTATGGCAAGGACACCTTCGTGGTGATCAACACGCTTGGCACGGACATGATCCCGAGGCTGTACGCCCTTGAGGCGGCGTTCGACAATATCTGCCGGCGCTTCAGCTTCCTGCCGAAGAACCTCAGCGCCAAGATACTGCAGGCCCTGAGCCATCTCTTCCCGAAGCATCTGCCCCGGCGCATGACCGACTATCGCGACCGCTTCGAGCACTATCTGCTGTTGAAAATGGGGGACGACGGGATCGCGGAGGCGCGCGCTTACCTCAAGTCGATCTTCCCGTCGAAGTCCGGCGACTATTTCGAGTGCACGCCCGATGAAGGCGACAAGGCCTTCCTGCACCGCTTTGCCGCTGCCGGCGCGGCGATCCGCTACCGCGCGGTGCACGACCGCGAGGTGGAGGATATCGTGGCGCTCGACATCGCGCTGCGCCGCAACGACGAAAACTGGTTCGAGACGCTGCCCGCGGACATCGAGAAGCACCTGATCCGCAAGCTCTATTGCGGCCACTTCTTCTGCCACGTCTTCCATCAGGATTACATCGTGGCCAAGGGCAGCAATTGCGAGGAGATCGAGCACGCCATGTGGAAGCTGCTCGATGAGCGCGGCGCGGAATATCCCGCCGAGCACAATGTGGGGCATCTCTACTTCGCAAAGTCCGCAATGGTCGACCATTTCAAGGCGCTCGATCCCTGCAACACGTTCAATCCGGGGATCGGTCGCACCACCAAATGCGCGCACTGGATGCCGCGCGGACAGGCCGGTGCACCCGGCACCTTCCGGTGCGACGGCTGACCATTTGAAATACCAAGTACGGCGCACGCCACTCGGCAAGCTCCGGCAAGATCATTGGAGCGAACATGACGACCCGGACCGGTGGCGAGCTCATCCAGGATTTCCTTGAGACTTATGAAATTCCGTTTGTTTTCGGCAATCCCGGAACCACGGAGACGACCTTTCTCGCGGCGGTGGCGGCCTCGAAGGCCACCTATGTGCTGTCGCTGCATGAATCGAGCGCGGTGGGCATCGCCGCCGGCTATGCGCTGATCACCGGCAAGCCGTCCATCGTCAGCCTGCACACCTATCCGGGCCTCGCCAACGGCATGTTCAACATGCGCAACGCGCTCATGTCCGGCGTGCCGCTGCTGGTCATCAACGGGCAGCAGGATTCCCGGTTCCTCATCCACAATCCGGTGCTCGGCGCGCCCAATGTCCAGTTGGCGGAGACCGCCACCAAATATGCCTATGAGGTGACGCGCACGGACGATCTCGCCGTCGCCCTGCAGCGCTGCTACCTGCATGCACGGCTCCAGCCGACCGGCCCCGTCTTCCTCTCCATTCCCATGAACTTCATGCTGGAGGAGACCGAGCATACGACGTTCAAGAAGACGCGCATCATCGAGGATGTGGTGCCACGCTCCATCGGCGAGGTGGCGGACACGCTCAAGGCGTTGCCGGTGGGCAAGCTCGCCATTGTCGCCGATTATGCGGTGGGCGCGGCGCATGGCATCGATGCCATCAGCCGCATCGCGAGCGCCCTCGGCGCCGATATCTATGCCGCGCCCTTCCATGTGCAGGGCACGGTCGATCCGCTGCATCCGAACTTCCGCGGCCAGCTTCCTCCCACCACGAAGGCGATCAACGAGACGCTCGGTCGCTACCACACCATGCTGCTGGTCGGCGAGAAGGTCGACAGCTTCACCTATGATGGCCTCCAGGCCCTGCCGCCTGAATTGCAGGTCATCCAGATCGCGCCGGCGGCCAGCCAGCTGGGCTTCGACTTTCCCTGCGACATGGCGGTGCTCGGCGACATCCGCGCGACACTCGATGCACTGGCGACCGCACTCGGCGCCGACACGGCGCAAGCCGCCGCGCGGACGGTCGACGAGGCAGCTCTGGACGCGAAATATCCCGCTTCGGGAGCGCACGCGAGCGATGCGCTGATCCTGGCGGTGCTGCGCCATCTCGACCGGTCCACCCACGTCATCACGGAAGGCTCGTCCGAGGACGCCATCGTGCAGGACATGGCGGTGAGCCTCGGCTTCCGGAACGTGCATTTCTCGCCGCGTGGCGGCGGTCTGGGCTGGGCCCTGCCGCTGGGCGTCGGCATCGGCCTGGCGAGCGGCCAGCATGCCGCCTGCTTCGTCGGCGATGGGGGCAGCCTGTTCTCCATCCACGCCCTGTGGACGGCGGCGAAGTATTCCATCCCGTCCATCTTCATCTGTTTCGTGAACAACGAATACCGGCTGCTGAAGGACCTGTGGTGCAACGTGATGGGCACGACCATCGCGACCACGCACTTCGTCGGCCTGGACTTCAGCGATCCCGATGTAGACATGCGCAAGATCGCCGAGGGGTTCGGCGCGCGCGTGGAGACGATCGACGTTGTCGAGAGCGTCAGCGACGTGCTCGCCCGCGCGCTCGCGCATCAAGGTCCGAGTTTCCTGATCATCAATCGCGAGCCGTGAGCTGGCGGCGGCGCGGCGCCGCCCGCCGCATCCCATCGAAGCGAAATTGGGAGACATCCGTGTCCGGAGATTTCGAGAAAGAACTGACGCGGCGCGTGTGGACCGACGACGCGTTCGCCGCGCAGGTGGAGAGCGACCCGGTCGGGGCGCTCAAGTCCATGGGCGTCGCGGTGCCGGCCGGCGTCAAGGTGAAGGTGGTGGTGCAGCGGCGCGACCGTGTCTATTTCACCATCCCGCCCGCGCGCGCGCCCCATGCGCCGCCGGCGGCGACGCCGCTCAACCAGATGGACCTGTGGTCCAGCCAGGGCCTGTTCATCTGGCTCGTGCCCGTGGCCGCGAAATTCAAGCTGCTGGCTCTGCGCAATGCGGCCCGCACCGAGGGAGATCAGCCGTGAGCAATGCCGATTTCGTCGAGAAGAATTACGAGCGCATCGCCACCGATCCCGATTACCGCGCAAAGCTCCTCGCCGACCCCGTCGGTGTGGTCTGCGCGGAGTTCGGCTACACGCCGGGCCCGGATTTCAGGATCGAGATCGTCGAGCAGGTGGAAGACACCATCGTCATCATGGTGCCCCCGAAGCCGGAGGCCGGAGCGGACCTGGAGCAGGCGCTCACCGCGGTGACGGAACGGGTCTTCGACCTGCTCTTTTCGTCCGGCATCGGCGGCTTCTTCATCCCGGACGATAGGCAGAAATGGATGGTGCGCGAAATGCGCCTGGCCGCGCAGAAGAAGACCGGCCTCGACATCTCTCAATTGTAGGGCGCCCCGTGCCGCGGCCTGACGCGGCGGGCTTGGAAACCGGGGGAGAACGCACATGACGGCCAAGAACGGGAAGCCGGGCTTCTGGGATAATCTCATCGCGCCGAAGGGCGGCCTGTTCGGCCCGCAGCTCGCCGGCTGGACGCCGGGACGCGCCGCGAAGTCGGGCCTCGGCTGCCGCGTCCTCGCGGACCAGATGGTCGAGGTCGCCCCATCCGTCAGCCTTGCGGCCGATGTCTACGTGCCCAAGGCACCGGGCCGCTATCCGGCGGTCATCTGCTTCGCGGCCTATTCCAAGGAGTTGCAGGCAGCCGGCGTGCCGGCCGGCAACAACGAGACCGGCAGCCCGCCGATCTTCACCGATCACGGCTATGCCCATGTCATCGTCACCCGCCGCGGCATGGGCCGCTCGGGCGGCGCCGATGCCGTCTATCTCAACGACACGGACGTGGAAGACCACGCCAAGGTCATCGCCTGGGCCGCCGCCCAGCCCTGGTGCGACGGGCAGGTGGTGCTGTTCGGCACCTCCTATTACGGGCTGACCCAGCCGCAGGTGGCGCGGCTGCGCCCGCTGGCCCTGAAGGGCTTCTTCACCAACGAGATGTGCACGGATTACTTCCGCCACATCGCCATGTTTGGCGGCGCGCCGCAGCCGGATTTCTTCTCGCTCTGGATGGGCGCGAACTTCACGCCCCTGCAGTTCAGGCTGTATCTGCCACCACTGCTGCGCGCGGTGATGAGCCACATCACCAACTCGCCCCTCAAGCACGTGTGGTGGCCACAGCTGAAGAAGCGCATGACGCGGATCATGAGGACCTTCCAGCGGGAGGTGCCGGCGCTCCAGACGCGCCGCCTGTTCGCCGCCCTCATGCTCGACGGCAAGACCCGGGCGACGAGCGTGCTGCCGTCCGGTCCGTCCGGCGCGCTGGGGGACATCGAGATGCCGTTCGTGGTGGTGCAGAATGCCGGTTACCTCAACCTGCACCAGTTCGGCGCCTACGACCTGTTCGAGAATGCCGGCACGCCGAAAGATCACCGCTGGCTCATCATCGGCCCCGCGACCTATGACCTGCCGGTCTATGCCTGGCAGTTGGAGGCGCTCGCCTTCTTCGACCATCTCGTCTACGGCGCGGACAACGGCTATGCCGCCCAGCCGCGGGTGCGATACTGGACGGAAGGCGCCAAGGAGTATCGCAGCGCGCCCGACTGGCCGCTGCCCGGCAGCACGGCGCTCCGCCTCTACCCAGCCTCCAATGGCGCCGACGCCGCAACCCACCGCCTCGACAACGCGCCGGGCGGGGGCGGGACGAACCGATGGGCGGCGGTGCCCCTCGGCGCCATCGTGACGGCGGGTTTCGACGAGGTGGAGACCCAGCGCCTCACCTTCGAGCTGCCGATAGAGGAGGAGACGGAGCTGACCGGCCCGGTGACGCTGAGCCTCTCCTTCAGCTCCAACGAGATCGATTCCTACGTGGTGGCCCGCACCGGCATCGTCTCGGCCGACGGCGGCTACCAGATCCTGTCCATGGGCGCGATCCGCCCTGCCTGCCGCAGGATCGACGCGGCGCGCTCTACTGCGACCGAGATCGCCATCGACATCGACCAGCCCGAGCCGCTCACCCCCGGCGTCCCGGTGACGCTGCGCTTCAGCCTCACGCCGCAGCCCGTGGTGCTGAAGCCAGGCGAGCGGCTGCGCCTCGACATCGCCAGCCGCACCGATCTCCTGCGCAGCGACGTCAGCCACGGGCACGCGCAGTTCGACATGCAGGTGCCGCCCTATTACGCGCGCAACACCCTCCATTACGGACCTGACACCTACATCGAACTCGCCCGGGCCGGCGAGTGCAGGAGCGATCTTTATGTCTGAAGCGACCCCCGCGCTCGTATCCACCGCGTTGAGCGGGTACGAACTGCTGGCCGACCCCCAGCTCAACAAGGGCACGGCCTTCTCCGAGGAAGAGCGCGACGCCTTCCATCTGCACGGATTGCTGCCGCCGCATGTCTCGACCCTGGACGAGCAGATCTACCGCGCCCTCCAGTCGCTGCGCCAGTTCGAGACCGATCTCGAACGCTATGCCTTCCTGCGCGAGTTGCAGGACATCAACGAGACCCTGTTCTACGCGACGCTGGTCGGGAACCTGGAAGAGCTGCTGCCCATCGTCTACACGCCGACCGTCGGCGCCGGCTGCCAGCAGTTCAGCCGCCTCTACCACAAGCCGCGGGGCCTGTTCCTCAGCATTCCGCACCAGTCAAGGCTCGACCAGATCTTCGCTCAGCCGCGCTTCGACGCGGTGGAGGCGATCGTCGTGACCGATGGCGAGCGCATCCTGGGGCTGGGAGACCAGGGGGCGGGCGGCATGGGCATCCCCATCGGCAAGCTCGCACTCTATTCGGGCTGCGGCGGCCTGCATCCGGCGACCACCCTGCCGATCCTGCTCGATGTCGGGACCGACAATGCCGACTGCCTCGCCGATCCGCTCTATGTGGGCTGGCGCCACGAGCGGGTGCGGGGGCAGGCGTATGACGACTTCATCGAGGCATTCGTCTCAGCCGTCATCCGGCGCTGGCCCAAGGTTCTCCTGCAATGGGAGGATTTCGCCAAGGGCAATGCGACGCGCATGCTGGAGCGCTATCGCGACCAGCTCTGCACCTTCAACGATGATGTCCAGGGCACGGCGGCGGTGGCGACCGGCACCTTGCTGGCGGCCATCAACGTCACCGGCGTGCCACTGACCGAGCAGCGGGTGGCAGTGTTCGGCGCCGGTTCGGCCGGCTGCGGCATCGCCGGCCTGATCCGCTCTGCCATGTGCGATGCCGGCTTGTCGGAAAGCGAGGCGGCGGCGCGCTTCTTCATGGTGGACCGTGATGGGCTTCTGACCGAAGACATGCCCGGCCTCGCGTCCTTCCAGGCGCCCTTCGCCCAGAACCGGGCGGCAATCGAAGGCTGGACGCTCGACCATCCCGACACGATTGCGCTCCTCGACGTGGTGCGCAATGCACGGCCGACCGTGCTGATCGGCGTCTCCGGCCAGGCGGGCGCCTTCGGCGAGCCGGTGGTGCGCGCCATGGCCGCGTGCAACCCGCGGCCGGTCATCTTTCCTCTGTCGAACCCCACCTCGCGCGCGGAAGCGACGCCGGCGGATATCGAGGCCTGGACCGACGGGCGGGCTCTGGTGGGCGTCGGCAGCCCGTTTCCCCCGCTCCCGCGCGACGGCACCCGCTTCAAGGTGGACCAGACCAACAATTCCTACATCTTTCCCGGCGTTGGCCTCGGCGTTCTGGCGGTCGGCGCCAGCCGCGTGACGGATGGCATGTTCATGGCGGCAGCGAAGGCGCTGGCAGACGCGTCGCCGGCGCGCGACAACCCGAAGCACAATCTTCTGCCTCCGGTGAGCGCCCTGCGCGAGGTCGCGGCCAAGGTCGCCCTCGCGGTCGCGATGCAGGCGCACCGGGAAGGCGACGCCCCCGACGTCAAAGTCGATCAGATCCAGCAGCGCTTGCGTGCCAAGATCTGGACACCGCGTTACGTTCCGCTCGCTGCGAAGTAGACGTAACCTCGCACCCGCGCCCCGCGCGGGTGCGGGGTCTCTATTGTTCGCAGACCGAATCGAGCCTCCTGACGAAGCCGTCCGAGATGGCGCGGATCGTTGCAGGAGTGGCGAACGTTTCCACATAGACGATGTTGGCGATCAGCGTGCCGTCATAGACCGACACGGAGACATTCGGGAATTTCTTCATCCAGCCCAAGGCATACTCGAATCCGGTCACGGCCAACCGCTCGAGAGGCCAGTGAAACTGCACCGTCTGGATATCGGAAACATTGATGGCGACCGGCGCCTGCTGTGGGCTGCCGAATGCCTTGGGATAATTGATGTAGTCGTGAAAAATGCTGCCGTTGGCCAGTCCCTGATGGACATCGTCAAAGATGAAGCGGGCGATCTCGATCATGGGCCGGTCGAGGTCGGGGACGGGCGTGATGTGCCCGGTGATGGCGGTGAAGACCAGTTCGGGGGAAACGTGGGGCTCGAGCCGCCGGCGCATGTCCACCGATGATCGCATGAGAATCTGACGCGGGTGTCCGTCCGCGATATCACCTATGGCGAGCGCGAACGCGGCCAGCAGCAGCGCGTGCACGGAAGAGCCGGTGGCATGGCTCGCCTCCTTGATCCGATGCACCGCGTCCGCCCCGATCACGACCCGCTCGAGCCGATGGGTCACGGGGCCGCCATCATGGGGCGCGGCCATGGGAATCTCGGCGAACACTCCGGAATAGGAAGACGGCGGCGCATCCGTTCCAAGCGCCGCCAGGCTGCGGCTCACGGCTTCATCGACCGGGGTCGGGAACGGCTGCACGCCGAGGGCCGGGGCCTCGCCGCGCACGACGCAATCGCACATGTGGGCGAGACAGGAATGCAGCTCGATCAGCGAGATCGCGTCCGTGATCGCATGGGATGTGAGCATGAAGACATCGAGCGCGTCATCGGCGGCGATGACGTGGATGGCATAGAGGGTCTTTCCGGTGTCGAGGTCGGCGTTCAGCAGCTGGGCGTAGAGGGGCTCGGCGGAGCAGCTGTCGGCGGGCAACCAGGCCTCGATCGCCGATCGGTCATCGGACCGCTCCACGAAATACCCGTCCTCGACCACCGAGCGCAGGATTCCATATCGCGCTTCGAGATGCGCGACGGCCGCCTCGAACTGGGCCCTGCCGATCGTTCCGGAGATGCTGCTGCGGCTCACCACGATCATGCGCGTGGCGATGTAGATCAATTCCGTTGGCGAGGCTTCGCGATACACGCGCCGATCCGCCGGGCCCTGTCCGGCCGGCGTCGCTTCATCGAGATCATTGTGCATGTGCGGTTCCTTTAAGCAGGTCAGATCGGCGCCCGCTGGCCATCCGTCCCCCTGCGCTACCCGGCGAGCCGCGCGATCTCGCCGATGACACGCACGCGCACGCGGCGCGCATTGCCGGGGAGATAGGCGATCGGAATGTCCTCCACGTCGAGCGTCTGAACGCTGCCCACTTCGGCGCCCGCCTCGATCGCCCGCCGCGTCGCCTCCCGGCGCGCTTCATCGAGCGCCGCGTCGCGCTCGACACCGGAGAAGATGCGGTCCACCTCGCCGCTCACCTGCGCAATGGCGGCGCCCACCGCATTGGCCACGGCATGGTGCTCGATACGCACCACCTCCGAGACGCCCTCCATGTGATCGGGCACCAGAAAGCTCCCGCCGCCCACCGCGATGAGGGGTATAGGCGCGGCATCGGTCTTCATGCGGTCCACCACCTCCGCAACCATGTGTTCCATGTGTCGGAGGCTGTCGGCCACCAGGGGGCGGGGCAGCCTGCCCACGAGGCCCGGCTCTCCCAGCGCGATCCGTCCGGCCGCGACCGCGATGTCCGTGGCGGTCAGCGTATCGCCTCCGAAGCACAGCGCCTTTTCCGGCAGCCGGAAGCCGACGCTGCCTGGACCGATCCGGCGCCCGTCATCCGCGATCTCCGTGCCGCCGCCGAGGCCGATGGAGATCAGGTCCGGCATGCGAAACAGGGTGCGCACCCCGCCGATCTCGACCATCGCATTGGCCTGGCGCGGAAACCCACCCTTGAGGCAGCCCACGTCGGTGGTGGTGCCACCCACATCCACCACCAGCGCGTCGGTCAGGCCCGAAAGGAAGGCGGCGCCGCGCATGCTGTTGGTGGGACCGGAGGCGAAACAATAGACGGGATGGCGCTCCGCCACCGCCCCCTGCACGATGGTGCCGTCATTCTGCGTGAGATAAAGCGGCGCCGTGATGCCGCTCTCGCGCAGCGCCCGCACGAAGGCGGCGGCGGTGCGCTGGGCAAGCCCCTGCAGCCCGGCATTCAGCAGCGCCGCATTCTCCCGCTCGAGCAGGCCGATCCGCCCGATCTCGTGGGAGAGCGTGATGCGGGCCGCGGGCATCACCTCCCGCACGATCTCGGCGGCCTCGCGCTCGCAGGCATCAGTGAGCGGCGAGAACACGCTGGTGATGGCGACTGAGCTGATGCTGCTCTCCGCGATGCGCTGCGCCTCGCGCCGCACGGCCGCGCGATCCAGCGGCACCAGGGTCCGCCCGTCATATTCGTGACCGCCCGCCACCATGTGGATGCTTCCCCGCATGGCTGCCGCGAGGTCCTTCGGCCAGCCGATGAAGGGCGGCAGGCCGGCATTGGCGGGCAGGCCGATGCGCAGCGCCGCGACCCGGTCCAGATGGCGGCGCTCCACCACGGCATTGGTGAAATGCGTGGTGCCGATCATCACCGCTTCGATCCGCTCCAGGGCCGGATGGCCTGCAGCCGCGGCCACCAGATCCACCAGCGCCCGGCGCACGCCGTCCGCGACATCGACGGTGGTCGGTCGCTTCAGCGCGGCGAGCACCTTGCCGCCTTCGAGCAGGACGGCATCGGTATTGGTCCCGCCGACGTCTATTCCGATGCGGCTCATGCCGGCTCCTCCCCGAAGACGCTGTGGAAGTCCACGTCATGGCCGAAGGCGCGCGGGCCGACATGCCGCAGCCCCTCCGCGCTGCGATGGATCGGCTGCGACGGTAGGGCGATGACCGTGACCCTCTGGCCGTAGCGCAGGCTCTCCGTGCCGATGGCCTCGCCGGAGAGGGTGTCGAGCACGCAGATCAGGTCCGGCGTCGTGACGATCACCGCGCCGTCGCGCCGCCCGATGGTGAACTCGTTCTGGAAGGCGATGTCGAAGGAGGCGCCGGCATCCTCGCCGAGGCCCGCGAGGATGAGGGAGCCGCGCAGGAAGCCCTCGGTGGTGCGCCGCTGCACATCCATCACCTTGCCGGTGAACAGCCGCTTGCCGCCGGCGGCGGCCACGGTCGCCTCGACCGGATCCTCATGCGCCGTCTTCGCCCGGCGCACCTCGCGCCCCAAAGCGATGGCGTGCGACAGGCTGCGCAGGACCGCGTGACGCTTCACCTCCGCGCCGGTGCGCGGGGCCTGGCAGGTGGTCGCGACCGATCCGTATTCCGTGCAGACCCTGCGCCTCACGCGCTCCATCTCATGCCAGCCGGACGCGGTGGGGATGATGACGTCATTGTCGCGGATGTCGGAAACGACGTGCGGGACCATCTGCAGCCCGGCGATCGAGAAGGTCTGCATCTGGGCCTCGGGGTAGGCCCGCCCCATGGCGTCCGCATCCACCACCGGCAGGCCCGATGCCGCGGCGACGAGAAGTGGCTGGAACGCGTTGCAGCCGCCGATCTCCACCGTCATCACGGCGCGGAAAGGCCGGCCCAGGAAAGCCTCCATGATGCGAACCGGCTTCAAGGCGAAGGCGGCATCGGTCATCCGCTCCTGGAACACCAGCGGCGCGCCCATGGTCGAGACCACGGCGACGACGTCGTCATCGGCCAGTTCGTCCGGGTCGAGCAGGGCGATCCGGCCGCCGTCCTCATAGAATTGCCGGGCGACGAGGTGGGAGGCATAGGGCGACCCGCCGCCTCCGGTCCCGAGAATCCAGGCGCCGATGGCCAGCAGGTCAAGCTCTTCCGCATCGAGGAGGCGAGGCATCGCAAGTCCTTCAGCTGTGAAGCGAACGGTCGTTTCGCCCGCCGCAGCCATTCGGGGATGGTTTCACGCGAGGGGCGGGCACTGCTCCGCCCCGATCCGCTGGAGATAGGGCACGAGGTCCTGCCAGTCCGCGTCCTCCACCTGGGCTGCGAGGTAGCCGTCCGGCCGGACCAGCGAGACGAAAGCTCCGCCGTCAGATCGAGGCGACGCAGCGGCCACGAGCTGGGGAAAGCGCGCGGCGAGTTCGGCCGCGCCGGCACCGCCGCACGCGGTGAACAGCGGCGTGTCGCCCGCGCCGAACGGCGTTTCGCCCGCCACCGGCGGCACCCGCGCGCCCGCCTTCGCTTCGCCTTGGCAGGGTCCGTTGAGCGGGCTGTCCGGATAGCCGATGGAGACTTCCGCCATCAGCCCCGTGATGGCCCGCCGCACCGGCGAAAGCCCCATCACGATATGGGCGACGAAGTCGCGCACATGCTGCAGCGTGTGGTCGGCCAGCGTGCCGATCCGGGTCATGCGCCCCGAGGCCGCGATCACCATCGCGCCGACCGGGCGGCGTTCCAGATCATAGCTCTCCAAAAGCGCCGGCGCGCTGGCGATGCCGCGGATCACGAGGGCCAGCTTCCACGCCAGATTGATGGCGTCCTGCATGCCGGTGTTCATACCCTGCCCGCCGGCCGGGCTGTGGATGTGAGCCGCATCGCCGGCGAGGAAGACCCGCCCGGACCGATAGTTCTCCACCTGCCGCTCGTTGATGCGGAAGGCGCTGACCCATTCCGTCCCGGTGAGGGTGATGCCCCCGGGGCCACGGGCGTCAACCATCTTCTGGAACGCCTCCTGGTCCAGCGCGACGGGCGGCGTTGCGCTTGAGGGGCCGAGGCTGGTGATGATGCGCGCGCGGTCGGGCGCCATGGGGAAGAACAGCAGTGGCCCGTCCTCGTGCCACAAGATGGCCATCTGCGAGGAGGGAAAGGGATACCCGCTCAGGTGAAAGTCACCCTGCGTCCAGTCGAGGCCGAGGGTATCGCCCAGGAAGTCGAGGCCGAGGTGATGGCGCACGACGCTGTGCGCGCCGTCGCAGGCCACCAGATAGGCATATGGCTCGGTGCGCTCCGTGCCGTCGGGCTCCCTCATGCGGGCGGAGAGGCCATCCTCGTCCTGCTCGAAACCGAGGAGCTCGACGCCGAGGTCGGGCGTGACGCCGTGAGCTGCGAGGTGACGCCGCAACACGGCTTCGGTGTCGTACTGCGGCACCATCAGCGCAAACGGATAGGGTGAAGGAATCTGGTCGAGCGACAGCGAGGCCACCGGACGGCCACCCGACAGGATGTTGGCAACGGTGACCTTGTTGCCCATGGCGATGATGTCCGCCGCCGCCCCGGAGCGGTCGAGCAGTTCCAGCGTTCGTGGCCACACCGCGACGGCCCGGGACGTGTGGGTCGCCTCGGGGACCTTGTCGATGATCCGTACCGGGACGCCGTATCGGGCCAGTTCCAGGGCCATTGTCAGGCCGACCGGCCCCGCGCCGGCGATGAGCACCGGATCCTTCATCCTGTCCTCCCCCTGATGTTGTGCTTCGGCCCGCCTAGCGGGGCGAACCTCGATCTTGCGTCGATGGTGGCTGCGCGGCGGCGCATTATTCCGTGGGCTGATCGTTCCTGTTGACGGGCGGCCCCAGGAATTCCACGTGCCATTTCAGCCCGAAGGCATTGAGCGCGGCCTGGTCGGGGATGCCATCGTGCATCACGCCGGCCAGCTCGGTGAAGAAGGCTGCCGCATCAAGCGCCGGAGCCATGAGGATGTACTGGCGCGCGGGCTTGTCGGTCACGTTGCAGAAGCCGTGCTCGACCCCACCGGGAATGCTCACCACGTCACCGGCCTCGGCATAGAAGCGCTGGCCGTCCGCCTCATAGAGATACCGGCCCTCGATGACGCGGAAGATCTCCGCCTCGCGGTGGCGATGCCGGGGCGGACCCGCGCCGGGGGCATTGATGGTCTCGATGAAGCAGAACTCGCCCGAACTCGCCGCCGGCGGCATGCGCACGAACAGGTCGAGCCCGATGGCGGGGATCTTGATGGGCGCTTCGGTTCCTTTCGAATGCAGGAACGAGATGGGCATGGGAGCCTCCGTGAGACCGCAGGTGATGGGATGATATCGATTTGATCCTAGTTTTCTTCCTCGAACAGCCAGATCTCGGCGGTGGGCTGGGGCAGGCCGCCGGTGCCTTCGCGCAGTCCGAGGAAGGCGGGGATGCGCCGCTGCTGCTCCGGCGTGAGAGACGCGATGAGAGGCTTCAGCGCGGCTGTCACGGTCTTGAGGTCCCGCGCCCGCAGCGCCTCGGCATCGGCGATGCGGTCCAGGATCTCGACGAAATCAGCCGGCGGAGGCGCCTTTGCCCGCTCGGCCCGGCGCTCGGCGGACAGCTTCGCCACCGCGCGGATGGCGGCCTCCACCGGCGGCCAGAGCTTCTGCTGTTCGGGACTGAGGGTCATCACCGTCTTCAGCGCGAGAAGGCGCGCCTCGAGCACGGCCTGGGCATCCGCCGCGCTGTAGAGTTCCACGACGGGCGGCGCCGGCGGCGCGCCGGCCGGCGGTGCCGTCTGGGCCTGCGCTGCGGGCATGGCGATGAGAAGAGCGCCCGTCAGGGCGGCCACAAGAGTGCAGTTCATGGTCAGGATCTTCCGTGTCGCTGGATTTGAGAGGAGACGGCCGTTGCCGTCACTGCCATCCGCCACCGGGCAGCCGACCGTGATAGGGGGTGTCGCGGCAGTGGCCCCACGGCCCGTGCCAGTAGCCCGGAGGGCAGCCATTGCCGAAGTAGCCGTAGGCGGGGGGCAGGTCGTAGACCCACCCGCCGCCCGGCACGCGGCCGGTATAGGGGGTGTCACGACAATGCCCCCACGGCCCACGCCACCAGCCCGGACCGCAACCTTGGGCGATGGGGGTCACGACGGCGGACTCTGGCACGGGAGGGCGCGCCAGAGGCATCGCCGAGGCCGGCAGCACCGCCAGCGTACCGAGCCACAGGCCGGAAATCAGTCCGAAGGTGTTTCGCATGGGATCACTCGCAGTGAGACGTCCCGGGCCTCGAAGATCGCAGCCCGCACCAAGGGGCCCCTTTGCGGACCCGGTGCCAGGGAATTATCTCCACCGCGCTCACGGCGCATCGACAGAACTGGTGATGCGCCCTGTCGTCTCCCGGCGCTCCGGCATCAAAACAGCCGCGACCATCGGCGCCACCGGGGGCCGAGGCCGAATAGATCAAGCTAGATTCAGATCCGCACAATCGAGGTGCGGATCTGCATCAGCGGCGATCAGGTGTTGAGCTGTCCCCCATGGAGCCTGCCTTCTCGTGAACCTCGTTTATGGTGCGCTCACGTTTATGGCGAGCAGGACCAGCATATCGGATTCGCAAATATACTGCCCATCAATTGATGGTATCTGACTTGATACATACTTGAATCACACGCGGAAATATCAAGAATTACAATGTTCAGCCAACCCCATCGACCATCGAATGGGAGTTAAGTTGCTCAAGGGAGGTCAATTTACGCGACCACAGCCCTAGGCGGCGGAGCAGGCCGACGCCGCGGGTGCCGTGGCGGGGGATCTCCGCATCCCGCCGCTAGAAGCGCCAGGCCAGATTGGCCTGGACGGCATTGACCGTCACGCTGTCTGCGAACTGGCCGACATAGGCCATGCCGAAGCGGACCTGTTCGCCGATGCGCAGGTCGGCGCCTACTTTCACCAGCGCGGTGTTCTGCGCCAGCGGCACGCCGGCGACGGTGAAGTTCGCGCTCGGGACGCTGAGGAAGGCGAGCCGGGCATCGGGGGTGAGGTCGCCGAAGGCATATTGCCAGGCGAGCGAGGCATGGGGCTCCAGCGCCATGCCGCGTGACAGCTCCACGGTGCTCGCCAGCCGCAGGCCGAGCGAGGAGTAGCCGACGCCCATCGAGTTGGACGCACCGAACAGGCCGGCCGATGCGCCCGTCTCGGTGAAGCCGTCGGTGTTCAAGTGGACGTAGGCAAGGCCCGCGAAGGGCTCCAGCGCCAGCTGCTGGACGGCGAAGCCGTAGCCGACCTCTGCGAACACCTGCCCGGTCCCGCCGGAATAATCGGCGTTCGCCCGCTGGAAGAAGCCGGGATAGGCGATGGTGCGCGAAGCGTCGATCTGGTTGAAGGCGTAGCTGGCGGCAAGGCGCAGCTTCCATGGCCCGGAGCTGGTGCCCGCATAAAGCGCGACCAGCATGCTGTCGGTGTTGGACTGGCTCGCCAGCGCATCCATCTGCGCATTGGAATGCGTGTAGCCGATCGCAGCGCCGAGCATCCAGTTCTCGACCTTCACGTCAGCGCCGGAAATGATCCCGCCGATGTTGGCATCGACGTCGGCGGTGTCGCGGCCGCCGCCATAGGCGCTCCACCCGCCGAAGGCCTGCGCCCAGATGGTGCCGTTGAACGCGGGTTCGGCGGAAGGCTGCGCTTTGGCGGGGAATGGCACGCCGGACGTGGTCGGCGCGGCATAGGCGAGCGCCGGCCCGCCAAAGCCGAGCGCGGCCGTCGGGCCGCCCTGGCCGGCATAGGAGCCCTGGCGCAGGCGTCCCAGCAATGCGTCGCGGCTGTACGCGCTGTCGCCCAAGAGAACGGTCTTCGTGCTGGCATAGGCCTCGCCGGAGAGGGCGGTAAGCGCGCCGGGCAGTTCGGCCACGGTGAGGCCGTAGAGCGGGCTGAGCGCCGTGGGAAGAGTCGTCAGCAGGCCGTTGGTGGTGGTGTTGATGACGCGATCGAGGGCACCGCCGACCGCGCGCTGGTTCGGCGTGTTGCCCGCCTTGCCGGCGAGATCGGCCGCGACCGTCATGGTCACCGCGTTCGGGGCATAGGCCACGCTCGCGTCGAACAGCGCCGGCAGGCCGGGGGTGACCACATGATCGAAGGTGCCGGTGATGCCGTCGGTGGCGACGATGAGCGTCGTGGTCGGGGCGAAGCTGGTGTCGAGGAAGGACGCCTGCAGCGTGCCGTCGAGCCGTATGGTGCCCGTCACCTCCAGGAAGTCGCTGCCCTTGTCCGTCACGCGCGCGGCGTAGGTGCCCGTCGCGGTCTGCACGAAGGTGCCGCTGAGGAGGTGGGTGATGGTCGGGCCGGTGCCGCTGACGCCGAGCCAGCCGGCGTTCTCGAATCTCTTGTCCGGCCCCGCCGTCGCAGCCAGCCGGCCATCGATGATGCCCGCGTTCACGATCACGGTGCCATGGCTGTCCGGGCCCGTGCGCAGGGCATCGGCCTCGACCGTGGTCTTCAGGATCCCGTAGTTCAGGAAGGTGCCGTAATCGCCATGCAAGTCCACCGCCGCCCCGGCGATGCCGGTGGCGGTGATGGTGCCCTTGTTGGTCAGCACGCCATAGGTCTCGCCACGCATGCCGATGCCGCCGTTGCCGGTGACATTGATGGTGCCGCTGTTGATGATGTCGTCACCCTTCATGCCCGACAGAGCGGCGGCATTTTCGCCCGCGAAGTTCAGGGTCCCGATGTTGCGGATCGGGTTGTACATGCCGGGAATGGTGGCGATGAAGCCGTTTATGGTGGTCGTGCCGCCCGCGGTCGAGACATAGATGCCCACGACATTGTCGCCATAGGCCGAGTTGGACGACACGACTGCCCCGGGGATGTCGATCTCGTACCAGGTCACGACGCCGAGGGCGTCGATGTGCATGACCGCGGGATGCACCACGCCGTCCGCCGTCACCCAGTTGGTGACGAGGTTGTACTCGCCGGAGCGGCCGGCCCCGGTGATGCCCTCGAAATGGGTCGCGACGGCGCCGGGGTGGTCGTAGGTCTGATAGGTGCCGGTGGTCTGGTCGTAGATGTAGCCGTGCTCGGCGTGCAGCCCGCCGCCGACCTCGACCTCGCCATAGCCGCCGGCGATCTTGTCGCCGTAGATGCCATAGGCGGTGGTGCTGACCGCGCCTGGTATGTTGTTGGTGGTATAGGTTTTTGTGTCGATATTGTAGATGAAGGCGTTACCGGTCGCGAGCCGGGTGTCGTAGTCGCCGACCACCTGGTTGCCGAAGTTGCTGTGGGCAATGGTGTAGAGCGTGTCGGCGCCCGGATAGGCCAGCGGCGTCAGCGTCTGCCCCGGCGCCGCGGCGGCGTCGTAGAGATAGCTGAGGTCATACGGGGCCGACGTTTCGGTCTGATAGCTGCCCACCACACGCAGGATGCCGCCGGGGGTTCCGAAGCTCGGCCCGTAGGGCGACGAACCGATGGCGCCGGGATAGTTGACCCCGTTGTTGGTGGTTTCCGGCATGGGCGACCAGGTGCGGCTGGTCATGTTGTAGTAGAGGCCGCCGGTCTCGGTGCTGCCGGGAATGGTGTAGTTGCCGACGATGTTGTCGCCGCGAATGCCGGTGAGGAACGTCCCGTTCGTCCCGTAATTCAGCGTCTCATAGGTCGTCGGCGAAGACGGCAGGGGCTCGGCCAGCGCGCTCTGCGCAAGGCTGCCGGCACCCAGGCCCATGGCGACGAGCCCGAGTGCGCGTGTGCGCGACACGTCGCAAAAAAACGATCGAATTGTCATGAAATGCCCCGCCGCCCTGGCTCAGGGCAATGGCAGGCTATCCCAGGGTAACTGGAATAGCTATTTCACATTTCGATCTTGTTTCGCCGGAGCAATCCCCGCGCAAGCCACGGTTTGTCGCGTACTTCCAGCGCCGACATGGTGCCCCCGCGCTGCTCGATCGAAATTCATGCAGAGGCGGAGGCAGGGCACCAAGGCGCCCTGAACCGGCTGCAATCAGCCTCGTCGAGGCTCGAAGCCGAAGCGTAGCGGGCGCACGATCTGCTCCGCCAGCGCCTCGCGGTCCGCGGCCGTCTCGCCGGCCTTGGGGCGATACCAGATCGACATCCAGTTGATGGCGCCGAGGGCAGCCTTGATGGTGATTGAGGGAGATTCGCTTATCGCGCTGCCGTCTTCCAGAGCCGTGTCGAGCATGGATCGAAACAAGCGTTCGTAACGACGGCGCATGTCCATCACGGCATCAAGGGTGCGCCGCTGGGCCGGGGTGGTGGCCGCCAGCCGGTGCATGTGCACGCCCTGCACCACAACCGCGATGTAGGTATGGTTCTCCATCGACGCCAGCGCGTGTGCCTTGAGCATTCGAGCAAGGCGCGAGCCGGCCGTGCCCGGCATCGCCGACGCCGTCTCCACCGCGGCGAACAGGCGGTCCATGCCCTCGCGGTGCACGTCGAAGAAGAGGTCCGTCTTCGAGGCGTAGTAATGATAGATGCGGCCCTTGGTGGCGCCGAGGCGGCGCGCCACGTCGTCGATGCTCGTGGCGGAGAAGCCCTGCTCCATGAAGCACGCGGCCGCCGCCTCGAGGATGTCGGCATTGCCGGTGCCGTCGCTCCGGATCTCCAGCGTGCTCCCGCCCGCCATCGCTTCGCCCGCCGTGCCGGCGCCCGTCTTGCCCGTGACTGCCTTAGTCGTCGCCGTCTTGCCCGAGACCGTCTTGCCCGTGCCCGTCTTGGCTTTGCCAGCGTTGCCTTTTCCTGCCATGTCCTGCCCAGACCCTTGCTAAGTGCGCCTGCACGCTAGGCTGCCGCGCGCCCGCAGCCTAGCGAACGATTGCAAATCCTTCACCCGGATGAGGTGGCTGGACAAAGCCCCTCTCAAATGCATACTACCGAGTATGTTGTAAGCCAACGTCCCGCCCGTGCGCGATGCCGCCGCAGGACAAGCCGGAACAGGTCCCGATGTCCCTTCCCATCCCCTCCCCCGGCGCTCCGCCTCTCGTGAGCGGCTGGCTCGACGTGACCCAACCTCTCGTCGATCTGTTTGCGGACGCCATTTCCGACCATCAGTTCATCCATGTGGACCCCGAGCGCGCAGCGCGGGAGAGCGCCTTTGGCGGCACCATCGCCCACGGCTTCCTGGTGCTGTCCCTGCTGTCGAAGCTCGGCGCCGAGGTGATGGAGCTGCCCGGACCGGGCGAGGTGGGCATCAACTACGGCTTCGACAAGGTGCGCTTCCTCATGCCGGTGCCGGTGGGCCAGCGCATCCGCGGCGTGTTCCGCGTCGCGGCGCAGGAGCCCAAGGGCGGCGGCATCCTCAATCGCTTCGACGTGACCGTCGAGCTCGAACACGCCGCCAAGCCGGCCCTCGCGGCGGAATGGCTGGTTCTGATTCTCAAGGGAGACAAGGCATGAGCATCTCGTTCGAGGGGCGGGTGGCCATCGTCACGGGCGCCGGCGGCGGGCTCGGCCGCGCGCACGCGCTGGAGCTCGCCCGCCGCGGCGCCAAGGTGGTGGTGAACGATTTCGGCGGCGCGCGCGACGGCACCGGCGGCTCTACCGCCGCGGCGCAGGCAGTGGTGGACGAGATCCGCTCCGGCGGCGGCGAGGCGATCGCGGACGGCGGCAACGTCACCTCCGCTTCGGACATGGAAGCGATGGCAGCGGCTGCCCTGCAGGCGTTCGGCCGCATCGACATCCTCATCAACAACGCCGGCATCCTGCGCGACCGCACCTTCGCCAAGATGGATATGGCGGATTTCGCGGCCGTGGTCGCGGTGCATCTGCTGGGCTCGGCCAACGCCACCAAGGCGGTGTGGGAGACCATGCGCGCGCAGAAATACGGCCGCGTGCTGATGACCTCCTCCACCTCCGGCGTCTACGGCAATTTCGGCCAGTCCAACTACGGCGCCGCCAAGGCCGGGCTCATCGGCCTCATGAACGTGCTGCATTTCGAGGGCGAAAAGTACGGCATACGCGTCAACGCCGTTCTGCCCACGGCCGCCACCCGCATGACCGGCGACATGCTGGACGAGCAGACCCTCGCCCATCTCGCACCCGAGAATGTCACGCCCGCCGCCCTCTACCTCGTGAGCGAGGAGGCGCCGAGCCGCACCGCTTTGCTCGCCGGCGCGGGCACCGTGTCACGCATGGCGATCGTGGAGACGGAAGGCGTGTTCCTGCCGCAGGGCCAGCGCACCCCCGAAGCGGTCGCGGCCGCCTTTGCCGATCTCGCCCGGCTGGACAATGCGATCGAGACCGAGGCCGGCCTTGCCCATGTGGAGCGCATCATCGCGCGCGCCAAGGCCGCAGCCATCGCGGCGGCCTGAAGGGAGCTTCCATGAGCGAGCCTCGCCCCGCCCCCGAGGGGCGGACGGCGTTCCCGCGCCTGTATGCCATGCAGACGCGCTGGAACGACGTGGACCGCTACGGCCACATGAACAACGTGGTCTATCTCGAATATTTCGACAGCGCCCTCAACCGGGCGCTGATCGGGGCGGGTGCGCTCGACTTCGCCGGCACCGGGCCCATCGGCATCGTCGCCAAGGTCGGCTGCGACTACTTCTCCGAGGTGAGCTACCCGGACGAAGTGGAGGTTGGCGTGCGCATCGAGCGCATCGGCAGCTCCAGCCTCACCTGGGGCTTCGGCCTGTTCCGGTCCGGCGCTCCCCTCACCGCCGCGGTGGGGCGCACCATCCATGTCTATGTGGACCGCGCCAGCCGCCGCCCGCAACCGCTCAGCCCGGAGCTGAGGGCCCTCGCAGCAACGCTCCACGTTCCCCGGAAGGATCCCGCATCATGAGGGAAGCCGTCGTCGTCTCCACCGCCCGCACGCCCATCGCCAAGGCCTATCGCGGTGCCTTCAACGACACCAGCGCCCCTCAGCTCGCCGGCCACGCCATTGCGAGCGCGATCGCCCGCGCCGGCATCGAGGGCGGCGAGGTGGAGGATGTCATCATGGGTGCCGCCCTGCAGCAGGGCACGACGCACATGAACATCGGCCGTACCGCCGCGCTGCGCGCCGGCCTGCCCGTCCATGTGCCCGGCCAGAGCGTCGACCGCCAGTGCGCCTCGGGTCTCATGGCCATCTCCATCGCTGCCCGGCAGATCGTCGGCGAGGGCATGGAGATCGCGGTCGGCGGCGGTGTCGAGCAGGTCTCGCTGGTGCAGAACGAGCGCATGAACGTCTTTGGCTGGCACGACGCCTGGCTGGATGCTCACGTGCCCTCGACCTACATGAGCATGATCGAGACCGCCGAGATCGTGGCCGCGCGCTACGGCGTCTCCCGCGCGGCGCAGGATGCCTATGCCCTCCAGTCCCAGCAGCGCACGGCGCAGGCGCAGGCCCGCGGCGCTTTCGACGACGAGATCGTGCCCCTCGACACCGTGAAGGTCATCACCGACAAGGCCACGGGCGAGACCCGCCGCGAGGCGGTGCGCCTCACGCGGGACGAGGGGAACCGCGCCGACACGACCGCGGAAGGCCTCGCGGCGCTGAAGCCGGTGTTCAAGGGCGGCATCGAGGTGGCGGAAGGCCGCTGCGTGACCGCGGGCAACGCCTCTCAGCTCTCTGACGGGGCCTCCGCCTGCGTGCTGATGGAGGCCAGGGCGGCCGAGCGGCGCGGACTTTCTCCGCTGGGCATCTACCGCGGCATGGCGGTGGCGGGCTGCGCGCCGGAAGAAATGGGGATCGGCCCGGTCTTCGCCGTGCCGAAGCTGCTGGCCCGTCACGGATTGACGGTGGACGACATCGGCCTGTGGGAGCTGAACGAGGCCTTCGCTGCCCAGCTCCTCTATTGCCGCGACCGGCTCGGCATTCCCGACGAGCGGCTGAACGTGAACGGCGGCGCCATCTCCATCGGCCATCCCTACGGCATGTCCGGCGCCCGCATGACAGGCCATGCCCTCATCGAGGGCCGCCGCCGGGGCGCACGCTACGTTGTGGTCACCATGTGCGTGGGCGGCGGCATGGGCGCGGCCGGCCTGTTCGAGGTGGCGTGAGTTTCTCCCGAGCAGCCTGAAGGCCCCGGAGCAATCCGGGGCCGGTCTTTTGGCGTCCCAGGATCAGCCCCGTGCCGAAAGGCCGATGCGCCTGTCGAGCCAGGCCGGGCGCGGGAGGGGGGCGTGGGCCGCCGCATCGGCATCAAGGCGCATCTGCACGTGGGCGGGAAAGGGCGCGGCCCGTGGCGCGCCCGCGGCGCGGGAGACATGCATCAGCACCTGTTCGCACAAGGCGAGCGCCACGCCCTCGGCATCGATGAGCCGCATGAGGATGTGCATGCGCTTGGCATCCGCCGCCAGCACCACCAGCTCGACCGAAAGTGCCGTGCCCTCGTGGCATTCGTGAAGGTATCCGATCCGGCTGTCGAGCGTGTAGAGAGTTGCGGCCTGCGCGGTGCGATAGTCGGCGTCCAGCCCCAGGCGCTCCATGTAGGCCGTGGCGGCATCGGAAAAGACGATGCCATAGGCGAAATCGCCCATATGGCCGTTGTAATCCACCCATTCCGGGCGGACGCGGTCAGCCAGAATGACGATGCCGGAAACGGCAGCCTTCTGCTGCGAATGGTCCACGACGGCTCCCTCCCTCACTGAAGACGGGGAGGCCGCGACGGCCTCCCCGGTCCTGCACGAAGTCCATTTCTCTTGCGCCCGCATCCAGGGGCTGCGGGCGCCCGACCCGTTCCGTCCGGAGAGACCCTCAGCCCTTCACCAGCGGGCAGGCGCTCTCCTCTATGGGGCGGAACGCTTCCTTTCCGGGGATGGTGCGCAGGACCTTGTAATAGTCCCACGGCCCCTTGGAGTCCTTCGGCGCCTTCACCTCCACGAGGTACATGTCGTGCACGAGGCGACCGTCCTTGCGCAGATAGGCGTTGCGGGCGAAGAAATCGTTGATGGGGACCTCGCGCAGCTTGGCCATCACCTGCGATCCGGTGACGGTGCCGGCCGCCTCGGCGGCCTTCAGGAAATTCGTCACCGCCGAATAGACGCCCGCATGCACCATGGTCGGCATCCGGCCGTTCATGCGCTGCGCATACCGCTTCGACCAGGCACGCGTCGCGTCGTCATAGTCCCAGTAGAAACCGGTGGTCAGCGTCAGGCCCTTGGCGATGTCGAGCCCGACCGCATGCACGTCGGTGAGGAACAGCAGCATCCCGGCGATGCGCTGGCCACCCTGGGTGATGCCGAATTCCTGCGCCTGCTTCAGCGCCGTCATGGTGTCGCCGGAGGAGTTGGCCAGCGCCACCACCTTGGCGCCGGAGGCCTGCGCCTTCAGCAGGTAGGAGGAGAAATCCGAGGTCTCGCGCGGGTGCCGCACGCTGCCCACCACGGTGCCGCCCGCCGCCTTCACGGCCTCGCTCGTGTCCTTCTCCAGCGCGTGGCCGAAGGTGTAGTCCACGGTGATGAAGAACCAGCTCTTGCCGCCGTCCTGCGTCATGGCGCGGCCGGTGCCGTTGGCGAGGGCATAGGTGTCCCACGTCCAGTGGGCGGTGGAGGGCGAGCACGCCTTGCCCGTCAGCTCCGAGGAACCCGCGGTGGAGACGAGGAATGCGGTGTCGGTGTTGCGCGTCACCTCCTGCACCGCCATGGCGACCGAAGACGTCGGCACATCGATGATGGCCTTCACGTTCTGCTGGTCGATCCAGCCGCGCGCCAGGCTGGCGCCCACGTCCGGCTTGTTCTGGTGGTCGCCGACGATGACCTCGACGTCACGGCCGAGCAGCTTGCCGCCGAAATCCTCCACCGCCATCTTCGCCGCAGCGACGGAACCGGGACCGGCGAGGTCCGCGTTCATGCCGGACATGTCCGTGAGCACGCCGAGACGCCAGGTCTCCGCAGCCGCCGGACCGCCTGACAGGACGAGCGCCGCCAGAGCGGCGCAGCCGAAAAATCCGCGCGTCATCAGATATCCTCCCTTGGGTGCTTTTGGGGACGCGGCGGTTTGAGCCCGCCGTCGTTGCTTGACGGGACGACCCGTTAGCTGGTCGCCTCCGAAACCAGCCTGGACAGCAGGAACTGGTCGGCCTCGTAGGCCGCGGCCCAGTTGCCACCCGCCGAGCCATCAAGCGCGCGCTTGGTCATGGCGAGGGCGAGGGGTGGGCAGGCCGCGATCTCGCCGGCCCACGCCCGCGCGGCGTCGAGTGCGCCGCCCTGCGGTGCGCGCCTGTCGGCAAGGCCCATCGCCACCGCCTCGGCGGCGGAAATGGTCTCGTCGCAGAAGAGGAGCCGCTTGGCGCGGGCCGGCCCCACCAGAGCGGAGAGCAGCGGCAGGCCGCCCCAGCCCAGCGTCATGCCGAGGCGCACCTCCGGAAAACGGAAGAAGGCGCCGTCCGCCAGAACCCGGAAGTCGGCCGCCAGCGCCAGGATCGCGCCGCCGCCGATGGCCGGCCCCTCCACCGCGGCGATCACCGCCTGCGGCAGGCGGCGCCAGCGCTCGGACATGCGTCCGCCTGCGGCCATGGCATGATGGCGCGCTGAGATGTCGTCATCCGGCCGCCAAAGGGCCTCGTCCTTGAGGTCCACCCCGGCGGAGAACCGGGTGGGCGTGCCGGCAAGCACCACGACCCGCACCGTCGTGTCCGCTTCCAGCTCCGCCGCGGCGGCCGTGAGCGCCTCGATGGCGGCAAGGCTCAGCGCATTGGCCTTGCCGCCGCGGTCGTAGCGCGCGACGGCGATGGTGCCGGCCCGCTCGATCTCCACGATTTTCATGGCGCCGCAGGCCCTCCGAACAGCCCGTCCTTTACATACTACTGAGTATGTTGCATAAGGATTGAGCCTTTGCAACAGGCTCCAAGGGCGTCACGAATACGCCGGCCAAGGGGGAGGACGAGGATGAGCGAGCAGGAAGCAGCGCTGTCGCGCGACCATGCGGTGCTGCGCGCCATGCTTGAGCGCCGCGCGGCGGAGCGGCCGCAGGCGCCCTTCGTGCAATTCTGGCCGGGGCCTGCCGAAACCTGCACCTGGAGCTATGCGGAGACGCTCGCCCGCGTGCGTCGGCGCGCGGCCACGCTCGTCCGCCATGGCGTCCGGCGGGGCGACCATGTGCTCTGCTTCATGGGCAACGGGCCCGAGCTGCTGGCCACCTGGTTCGCCATCAACTACCTCGGCGCCGTCTATGTGCCCCTCAATACTGCGAGCCGCGGCCGGCCACTGGAGCATATCCTGAACGATGCCGACGCCCCGCTGATGATCGCGGAGGCAAGTCTTCTGCCCCGCCTGCGGGAGGTGGCGCCGGGCAAGCTCTCCGTCGTCCTCACGGTGGCGGGCGCGCCTGAGCCGGTGCCGGGCCTCGATGTCGTGGCCCTGGAAGACCGGGACGATTTCGCCCCCGCCGATCTCGACCTCGACCGCCCCATCGAGCCGTGGGACACCCAGGCCATCATGTACACCTCGGGCACGACGGGGAGCCCGAAGGGCGTGATCTCGTCCTACACCCAGCTCTACACCATGGGCCCCGACGCGTTCGCCGTGGCGGACGACGAGCGCTGCCTGATCTGCGGCCCCATCTTCCACTGCGGATCGACGCTCTACGTCTACGCCCAGCTCGCGCGCGGCCTTTCCATCGGCATGATGCGGGAGTTCCGCACCCAGGACTTCTGGCCCGCCGTACGCGAGACCGGATCCACCTACGTGCTGCTGCTTGGCGTGATGGCGAGCTTCCTCCTGAAGGCGCCGCCGGCCGCGACCGACCGTGACCATCCCCTGCGCCGCGCCTTCATCACGCCCTTCGGCGAGGATGGTCCTGCCTTCGCCGAACGCTTCGGCGTCGAGGCCTGGACCATCTACAACATGACCGAGATCGCGAGCCCCCTTCACGCCGGCCCCGGCATCACCGAAAAGGGCATCGCCGGCCAGCCCCGCCCCTGGTTCGAACTGCGCATCGTCGACGAGCACGACCTCGAGGTGCCGGAGGGGGCGACCGGCGAGCTCGTCATCCGCGCCCACCGGCCGTGGGCCCTGATGAAGGGCTACTACAACAATCCCACGGCCACCGCCGAGGCGATGCGCAACGGCTGGTTCCACACCGGCGACGGCTTCCGCCGAACCGCCGATGGCAACTTCTTCTTCGTCGACCGGCTGAAGGACGTCATCCGCCGCCGCGGCGAGAACATCTCCTCGTTCGCGCTGGAAGCCGAGGTGCGCACCCATCCAGCCGTGAAGGAATGCGCCGCGGTGGCCGTGCCCAGCGCCCTCAGCGAGGACGAGGTTCTGGTGGTGGTGACGCCGGTGGACGGTGCGACTCTCGACGCCGAGGACCTCATCCGCTTCCTGGCCGCCGGCATCCCGCACTACATGGTGCCGCGCTATGTCCGGCAGGTGGAAGCGCTGCCCAAGACCGCAAGCGGCAAGGTGCAGAAGCACGAGTTGCGCGCCGCCGGCGTCACCTCCGACACCTTCGACCGGGAAGCCGCGGGCATCCGCATCGGTCGCGGCTCCTGACGGCGGAAAGGCAGACCATGGCAGGTTTCGTCTTCAACACCACGCGCTCCATCGTGCTCGAGCCCGGCGCCGCGCGCCGGATCGCAGATCTGGCCGGACCGCTGCTCGGCCCGCGCGTCGTCCTCGTCACCGACAAGAGCCTGCGCACGGCCGGGCTTGTCGCTCCCGCCCTCGCCTCCCTCGCTGCCGCCGGGATCGCGGTCGCCATTTTCGACGACGTGGTGGCGGACCCGCCGGAGGCGAACGTCGCCGCCCTGACCAACCTCGTCGCAGCGCACCGGGCGAGCGGCCTCCTTGCCATCGGCGGCGGATCGCCGATGGACGTGGCGAAGGTGGCGGCACTGATCGCCGGCAGCGGCGAAGCACTCGCGGACATCTACGGCGTCAACCGCGCCCGCGGGCCGCGCTTGCCGCTGGTGCTGGTGCCCACCACCGCCGGAACCGGCTCGGAAGTCACACCCATTTCCATCATCACCACGGGCGCCGCCACGAAGATGGGCGTCGTGACACCGCATCTGCTGCCCGACATGGCGATCCTCGACGCCGAGTTGACCCTGAGCCTGCCTCCGGCGGTGACGGCCGCCACCGGCATCGACGCCATGGTTCACGCCATCGAGGCCTACACTTCCGCCTCACCGAACAACAATCCGCTGTCGCGCACACTCGCCCGGCAGGCCTTGGGGCTGCTTGGCGGCGCCATCCGCACCGCCACCTTCGACGGCGCGAATATCGCGGCGCGCAGCGACATGCTGCTCGGCTCGCTTCTCGCCGGGCAGGCGTTCGCCAATTCCCCGGTCGCCGCGGTGCATGCGCTCGCCTATCCCATCGGCGGGCATTTCCATGTGCCGCACGGATTGTCCAATGCGCTGGTGCTGGCCCCGGTGCTGCGCTTCAACATGCCCGCCGCCGCCACGCTCTACGGCGAGATCGCCGCGGACGCCTTCCCAGAGCTGGCCGACGTGCCTGCGACGGAACGGGCCGCCGCGTTTGCCACGGCATTGGCGGAGCTGAGCCGCGCCCTCGACCTGCCCCCGGGGCTCGCCGCCGTCGGCATCACCCGCAACGACCTGCCGCTTCTGGCTGCGGAGGCGATGAAGCAGATGCGCTTGCTGGTCAACAACCCGCGCCCCGTCACCGAGGCGGACGCTCTCGCCATCTACGAAGCCGCGCTGTAGACGCGCGGGCGGCGCCTTCGATGTCGCTGTGGCCGTCGAGACGCCGCGCGAGCGCGCGACCGTGATACGCGAAGCTCTCGACCGCGCCCCTTTCGACGTCGACCTGCTCAGTCTCGCACGGCATGAAGCGCTGCAATCGGGCGACACAGACCGCGTGCGCGATGCTGCGTCAAAGCGGATGCGCCTGTGCCCTGACGACAAAGAACCCGCCCGCATTCAGAAACTCTGACGTGAGCCCCTTTTCTCCGCCGGTTCAGGGAGCGAGACCGCCGGTTGTTTTGTGGCCCGGGCGGGCACCCGCCCGGGCCAGCGTCGCGTCTCGTCAGGCTCACATCATGCATCCCATGCCGGTGAGCAGGTCGTTGGCCTTCTTCTTCTGGTCATCGCTGAGCGCGGCGTAGAGGTTGCTTAGCGGCTGCTTCATATCCTTGAGAGCAGCGGCGCGGGCTTCCATCACCGAAATGCGGGATTCAAGACGATCCATCGGCGTGTCCGCGTCAAAGCTGGCGCGCATGGCCTGGCGCAGGCCCTGCATGCTGATAAAATTGTTCTTCATCGCCGCCACATAGGCGTCCCACACCTTGGCCTGCGCATCGGTGACGCCGAGCTCGGCCTTCAGGAAGGCGACACGCCCCTCGATGAAGGCGGGCAACTGGCCGTCGGCATCACCCGTCATCCAGCCTCCGCAGCCACCCATCATGCTCCGAGCCGAGCGGTGGAATCCGGGGCCCCACCCTCCCTGGCCGGGCCCCATATAGCCCTCACCCTGGCCCATCATGCCCGGACCAGAGCCGGGCCCACCACCCATCTGGGCGCTCGCCGGCACAGCAGACAATGCCGCGGCCAGCGCGAGCGCTGCGAACCGCGCAACGGAAACGGATTTGATCTTCATGACGCTCTCCCTACCTCTGGGCGGACATGTCCGCCCTCCGAACTGCGCCGGGGGCGAGCCCGAACATCTTAGGCCGCGCCTGCGCCTTCCTGCCGGATCCATGAGGCGCGGCACCACACTTGCGATGCATCGCGGACAGCTTCCCCGTCCTCCCGCGCGAACCAGAGCGGCGAGCCGTCAGACCCGAAACGGTCGTCCTCGATGGCCGAAACCTCCGCACCACCGACAATGACATATTTTATGCGCTTGCACGCATATGCGCATGAGCGTAAATTAAAGCCATGGACTCCACGCTCACCCTTCTGTCGGCCCTGGCCGAACCCACCCGCCTCGCGGCGGTCCGCCTCCTGTGGGACGGGCGCGAGCATTGCGTCTGCGAGCTTGTGCGCGTCCTCGGCGTCACCCAATCTCGCATGTCGCGCCATATGGCGGTGCTCAAGCAGGCCGGCATGGTGATCGACCGGCGGGATGCCCAATGGGTGCGCTACCGTCGCAACCCCGAATTACCGGCCGAGCAGGCCGCCATCGTCGATGCTGTTCTCAACAGCCTGAATGCTTCGTCCGATAGGAGAGCAGCATGAGCGCTGACCTGTCATTGACCGAGCGCAAGCCGCCGCGGGAGGCATCGCCTTTGGCCTGGGCGGCGGTGACGATCGCGGCGATCGCCCTGTGGTTCGTGGTCTATGCCCAGCTCGCGCCGTTCTCCCAATGGCTGGTGGCCCGTCTGCCGGTTGAACCCGGCAGCCATCTGGCCGAAGCGGTCGCGTTCTTCATCTACGATACGCCCAAGGTGCTGATGCTGCTGACGCTGGTGGTGTTCGCCATGGGCGTGGTGCGCAGCTTCTTCTCCGCCGAGCGCACGCGTGCGCTGCTCGCCGGACGGCGCGAGGGGCTCGGCAATGTCGCCGCCGCCGGTCTCGGCATCGTCACGCCCTTCTGCTCCTGCTCGGCGGTGCCCCTGTTCGTCGGTTTCGTCTCCGCCGGGGTGCCCCTCGGCGTCACCTTCTCCTTCCTCATCGCCGCGCCCATGGTCAACGAAGTGGCGCTGGGCCTGCTGTTCGCGCTCGTGGGGTGGAAGGTGGCGCTCACCTATCTGGCCTTCGGCCTTGCGGTGGCCATCGTTGCCGGCTGGGTCATCGGCCGGCTGCACCTGGAAGGCTGGCTGGAAGACTGGGTGCGCAACGTGCGCGCGGCTCCCGTCGATTTGCCGCCGAACGGCATGACGCTGGTGGATCGCATCAAGGCCGGCCTTGAGGCCGTGCGCGACATTGTCGGCAAGGTGTGGATGTGGATCATCGCCGGCATCGCGGCGGGCGCCTTCATCCACGGCTATGTCCCGGCGGACCTCCTCGCCTCCATCATGGGGCGGGATGCGTGGTGGTCGGTGCCGGCCGCGGTCCTGCTGGGCATTCCCATGTATTCCAATGCCGCGGGCATCATCCCGGTGGTGGAGGCTCTGCTGGCCAAGGGCGCTGCGCTGGGCACCGTGCTCGCCTTCATGATGGCGGTGATCGCTTTGTCCCTGCCGGAGATGATCATCCTGCGCAAAGTCTTGAGCCTGAAGCTGATCGCCGTGTTCATCGGCGTGGTCGCCACCGGCATCCTCGCCGTGGGTTTCCTGTTCAACGCGCTGTTTTCTTGAAACCGGAAAGGCTGGAGTCATGAAAGACGTGAAAGTGCTCGGCCCCGGCTGCTCCCGCTGTGAGGCGACGGCGCAGATGGTGCGGGACGCGGCGGCCAAACTCGGGCTCGATGTCACGGTGGAAAAGGTCACCGACTATGCGGCGATCGCCGGTTACGGCATCGCTTCGACCCCCGGCATCGTCATCGACGGCAAGGTGGTGCATGCCGGTGGCCTGCCGAAGCCGGACGACGTCGCCCGCTGGCTCGCGGCTTGAGCGCCGCATGCCGAAACACAAGATCCGCGCGACACGGATCGACACACACGGCAGGCGCTCGATCTCCGCGAGGGCAGGCGCGTGATCGACCTCTGTATGGACAAGCGAATGTCCATGGCTGCCTCATCGAGAACAGCGACACGGTCAGGGCGTCGATCCGGGTTTCCCAGATTGTGCATTTGCTGATGCGCCTCGGTCGGCGTGAGGCTCCGGCGAGCCGTGGGGTCGCCCATGGGAACGGGCAGAGTTCCTCCAAGTGGAAGGAAATGCACGAGGTTGGACTACCGGTGGGGCACCCACCCAGACCATCTAGAAATGAATGTCAGATCAATCTGTTAGTCTGGCAGACTGGCGGAGAGAGAGGGATTCGAACCCTCGATACGGTTTCCCGTATACACGCGTTCCAGGCGTGCGCCTTCAACCACTCGGCCACCTCTCCAGCCGCATGCGCAGGGCGCACGCAGAACTTCACTCAGGGATGGCCGCCGAAGGCGATCTGTGCGCCTTCAATCCCTCGACCACCTCTTCAGCCACATGCACCGAGGCGCACGCGGAACACGGGGGTTACGATCTTGTGGCGGGCTGGTTGAAGGCCCGCAATCCCGTCGCCCCTGTTTCCAGCCATCGCCGCAGGGGCGGGGCCGGGTCTCGCCGGTCGTCTCCAAGATGGCTCGGGGAAGGGAGCGTGCCGCGAAGGCGTCGCATCCAGGCGAGGCGGCGGAATATAGCGGCTCGGCCTTGGTTGGCAAGCCGGAATCTCCGCCTTGCCAACAGGTCGCATTCCTCGCCCCGCGGCGCCGGCACGCCACCGGGGAAACCCCTCCGCAGCCCCTCCCCGGCCGGCGCGCTCTCAGTCGCGCAGGAGGTCGTTGATGGAGGTCTTGGAGCGGGTCTGCGCGTCCACCCGCTTCACGATCACCGCGCAATAGAGCGAGGGGCCGGGCGTGCCGTCGGGCAGCGGCTTGCCGGGGAGCGCGCCGGGCACCACCACCGAATAGGCCGGCACCTCGCCGATGAACACTTCGCCGGTCTGCCGGTCGATGATCTTGGTGGAGGCTGAGATGAACACGCCCATGGAGAGCACGGAGCCGCGGCGCACCACCACGCCCTCCACCACTTCGGAGCGGGCGCCGATGAAGCAGTCGTCCTCGATGATGACAGGGCCGGCCTGGAGCGGCTCCAGCACGCCGCCGATGCCGACGCCGCCGGAGAGATGCACGTTCTTGCCGATCTGCGCGCAGGAGCCGACGGTGGCCCAGGTGTCCACCATGGTGCCCTCGCCCACATGGGCGCCGAGATTCACGAAGGAGGGCATCAGCACCACGTTGGTGGCGATGAAGGCGGAGCGGCGCACGATGGCGCCGGGCACGGCGCGGAAGCCGGCGGCGCGGAACTCGGCCTCGCCCCAGCTGGCGAACTTGGAGGGCACCTTGTCCCACCAGTGGGCGCCGCCGGGACCGCCGGGGATGGCTTCCATGTCGTTGAGGCGGAAGGAGAGCAGCACCGCCTTCTTGAGCCACTGGTTCACCGTCCAGGCGCCGTTGGCGCCCTGCTCCGCCACGCGGGCGGCGCCGCTGTCGAGGAGGGTCAGGGCCTCGTTCACCGCGTCGCGCACGATGCCGGTGGTGGAAAAGCCGATCTCGGCGCGCTTCTCGAAGGCGTCGTCGATGATGGTGGAAAGCTCGGCAAGGCGGGCGGCGTCGGCCATCGGGTCCTCCAGTTGGGCGGCATCAGGGGCCGCGTCCAGCGCGCCCCGGCTCAGGTCAGGAAAAGGGGGTCAGGCGCGTTCCTTGACGGCCACGAACTTCAGCTTGGGGTATTCCTCGATGGCGCGGTCCAGCACCCACTGGCTGCGGGCGAGATAGACCGGCGCCTCGTCGCGGTCGCGCGCGGTGGAGGAGCGGTTGAGTTCCAGGAAACGCTCCACCTCGGCCCGCTCGCCGACGATCCAGCGGGCGGTGACGAAAGAGGTGGTCTCGTAGCGGATGGGCACGCCGTATTCCTTCTCCAGCCGCGCGGCGAGCACGTCGAGCTGGAGGGTGCCCACCACGCCGACGATGGGCGCGGGATCGGAGACGGGCTTCAAGACCTGCACCACGCCCTCTTCCGCCATGTCCTGCAGCGCCTTTTGCAGCTGCTTGGCCTTCATGGGATCGGAGAGCAGCACGCGGCGCAGGATTTCCGGGGCGAAGTCCGGCAGCCCCTCGAACTTGATGCTCTCACCCTCGGAGAGGGTGTCGCCCACGCGCAGCATGCCGTGGTTGGGAATGCCGATGATGTCGCCGGCCACCGCCTCGTCCACCGTCTCGCGCTCCTGGGCGAAGAAGAAGATGGGGTTGGCGATGGCCATGTTGCGCTTCTCGCGCGGGTTGAACAGCTTCATGCCGCGCTTGAAGCGGCCGGAGCACAGGCGCACGAAGGCCACGCGGTCCCGGTGGTTCGGGTCCATGTTGGCCTGCACCTTGAAGACGAAGCCGGAGACGAGATCCTCCGCCGGCTCCACGGTGCGGTCGCCGGCGGCGGAGCGCGGCAGCGGGCTCGGGCCCACCGAGCCGAGCCCGAACAGGAGTTCGGCCACCCCCGCCTCCTTCAACGCCGAGCCGAAATAGACCGGGGAGAGATGGCCCTCGCGGAAGGCGGAAAGATCGAACGGCGGCAGCACGCCCAGCGCCAGCGTGAGGCTCTCCACCGCCTCGGTGAGGATGCGTTCCTCCACCCCGTCGAGGCCGATGAGGTCCTCCGGCGTCTCGAACGGCACCTCGCGCACGAGCGGGCCGCCGCGCTCGGTGGCGAGCAGCGCGCGCTTGTTGGCGATGTCGATGAGGCCGCGGAAATCCACGCCCATGCCGATGGGCCAGGTGAGCGGGGTAAGATCGAGGGCGAGGGTGGAGGAGACCTCATCCATCAGCGCGATGGGGTCGAGGCTTTCCCGGTCCACCTTGTTGACGAAGGTGAAGATGGGAATGTCGCGCAGGCGGCAGACCTCGAACAGCTTGCGGGTCTGGCTCTCGATGCCCTTGGCGGCGTCGATCACCATCACCGCCGCGTCCACGGCCGAGAGGGTGCGGTATGTGTCTTCGGAGAAGTCCGAGTGGCCGGGCGTGTCGAGCAGGTTGAAGACGATGCCGTCGCGCTCGAACGTCATCACCGAGGAGGTGACGGAAATGCCGCGCTGCTGCTCGATCTCCATCCAGTCGGACCGGGTGCGGCGGCGCTCGCCGCGCGCCTTCACGTGGCCGGCCATGCGGATGGCGCCGGAGGCAAGCAGGAGCTTTTCCGTCAGCGTGGTCTTGCCGGCGTCCGGATGGGAGATGATGGCGAAGGTGCGCCGGCGGGCAAAATCGGGCAGGTCCGCGAGGGCGGCGTTGGGCGTCTGGTCGAGCATGGGCGCCTTATAAGGGCAAATCGCGCGCCATGAAATGCCGTGTTGAAACGGCATCGGGGCGCGGCGCCGCGCACCGCACCCCGATCCCGTGAGGATGGCCCCGGCGGGGCCGGCACCTCAGAACTTGTAGACGATGCCGCCGTTCACATAGGCGCTGGACACCTGGTCCTGGCCGAGCTGTTCACCCACGGTGAAATTGCACGACAGGCCGTTGGCCGCCTCCACCGTGAGGCCCGCCGCGAGGTTGGTCCACGCGCGGCCGGGCTGGTAGACCGGCATGGCGAAGGTGACGGGGGCGGTGAGAAGGCCGGCGGTGACGGAGCGGTCCTGGTTCAGGAAGTCGTAGTTCCAGCTCGCCTGCACATTGGGGCGGATGGTGACGCCGGACACCACGAAGGCATAGCTCGCCTGCCCGCCGAGGGTCACGTAAAACAGTTCGCGCAGCTGGTTGCCGAATGACATGGCGCTGGAATTGCCGACGGTCTCCGCATAGCCGTCCACCGTTGCCTGCTGGTAGGTGAGCTGCGCCAGCGGCGTGAGCGTCGCCTGGCCGAAGGTGAAGTCGTAGCCGGTGGCGAGGCGGGCGCCGTAATAGATGCCGCTGGTGTTGCCCATGTCGGTGCGCAGAGCCGCGCCGAGCGCGAACTGGCGCTGGATCGAGTTGTAGTCGATGGAACCCATGGTGCCGGACAGCTGGGCGAAGGCGCCGCCGAAGCGGGCGTTGGCGTAGATCGTGCCGTTGAACATGTCGGCGTCATAGCCGCCGCTCAGCGCGCTGAAATTGTAGCTGCCGCTGGCATAGCTCAGCAGGGCGCCGACGCTGACGCCGTTGCCGAAGCCGTATTCCAGGCCCACATAGCCGGCGGTGGCGCTGCCGTCCGAGCCCGAATGGTCGCGGGTCGGGTCGAGGCTGTAGGTGCTGTAATCGATGTTGGTATAGAGCTGGAAGCCCTTGGGCGTGCCCGTGCCGATGCGGGTGTCGAGGGTGCGGTAGATGCCGCGGCCCACATAGATCGGGCTTTCCGCCAGCATGCCGATGAGGCCCGGCGCATCGATGATGGACTCGATGTATTCCGCCAGCAGCGCATGGCCCGCGGGGGTCGGATGCACGATGTCGGCGAAGAGGTAGTCGTTCTGGGCATTCGGCGCCACGAGGGTGCTGGCGGTGCAGGTGAGCGAGAACTCCTGCTGGCACGCCTTGTCGGTCACGTTGGTGAAGCCGTACATGTGCGGGTTCGCGATCACCTCGTTCACCAGCGCATAGTCATCCACGAAGATGATGTTCGAGCCGCCGAGGTGGCGCAGGTCCTTGTAGAGGGTCGCGTTGTAGGCGGTGACAGCCGCGCTGAAGAACTGGCCCTCGGGCAGTACGCTGGTGACGGGCGCCTTGGAGATGTCCGGCAGGTTCGGCACGATGATGTACCGCGCGCCGGCCTTCGAGAGCGTGTGGATGTTGTCCACGTGCTGGTTGGCGGCCGCCACCACGTGCTCGATGGCCTTCTCCTCGCTGATGGCGCCGAGGTTGAGCAGGATGGCCTGGGTGAAGATGTCGTTGGCGCCGGCCCACATGGAGTAGAGCGCGTTCGGCCGGGCGACGCCGCCGGTGGAATCGAGATAGGTCTCGAGCTGCTGCGTCTCGCCCAAGGTATTGCTCGGGTAAACGAAGCACTTGGGAATATTGTAGCCCGAATCCACGCAGGCGCCGCCCTGGGCGTAATTGGTGCCGCCCACCACCGTGCTGGTGCCACTCACCGTGTCGATGGCGAGATAGGGCGAGACGTCGATCCCGTAATGCTCGCCCACCCGCATGTCCCAGACCTGGCCGGGGTTCACCGTGAACCGCACCGACTGGAGCTGGCCGTCGACGACCACGTAATAGGTTCCCGCATCGCTCAGGCTGTCCCCGAACACGTAGAAGTTCGAGAATTCGTGCGCCTGGGCGGTTTCCAGGGCACCGAACGAGACGGATGAAAGCAAAGCGGCAAGGGCAATCGACGAACGCGAAATCATGCTGTTTCCCCCCAAGGCAGCCCCTTGGAAGGGCGATGGTCCCCTGCCAGACTGTGAGAGGATACCGCCCGATCCCGCCGCAAAAGGACCACGGCCAAGATCGTGTTTCCACCGGGCAGAGCTTCCGCTTGTTCAATTTCGGCGATGTGATGCCGTACCGACACACCTCCCCCATCGGAAGGCCGTCGACGCGCAGGCTCAGCCGGCGAAAGCCTGCGCCGCGCTCAGGACGGGTAGAGCCGCCCCATCTTCTCCACCGTCTCCCGGATGCGCGCCCGCAGCTCCGGCGGCTCCAGCACCTCCGCCTCGGTGCCGAAGCGCATCAGCTCGCTGGATGCTTCCCACAGCGAGCCGACGCGCAGGGTGACCACCCGATGGCCGTCGGCGTCCGGCTCTCCCACCACCATGCCGGCCCGCGAGACGGCGGAGGTGACGTGCTCCAGCAGGCGCAGGCCGAGGGGCGAGAGGCGCACCGTCGCCCGGTTCGGATACATCTCCTCTTCCAGCCGCCGCGTGCTCTCGCCCCACCAGGCGGCGAGGTCAAAGCCGGGCGGCGGCTCGAATCGCTCGGTCAGCGGCTCCAGCGCCCGGATGCGGCTGATGCGATAGGTCCGCACGCTGGCGTCCACCGCGCCGACGAGGTACCAGGCGCCGCTTTTCAGCACCATGCCCAAGGGCGCGACGCGCCGGCGCTTTTCGGCCCGCCACGACTGGTAGCGGATCTCGATGACATGCTGCTCCCACGCCGCCGCTGCGACGGCCTGGAGGAAGGGCGGCTCTTCCGCCGCATGGAACCAGCCGGGCGCATCAAGGTGGAAGCGCGTGCGCATCAGGGCTGCCGCGCTGCGCAGGTTGGCGGGTAGGCCCGCCGTGACCTTGGTCTGCGCCGCCGCGAGCACCGCGCCGAGGCCCAGCGCGGTGGCCGCCCCGCCAAGGCCGGAGAGGAACAGGGCCTGCGCCTCCTGCGCGGAAAGGCCGTTCAGCCGCGTGCGATAGCCTTCCAGCAGCCGGTAACCGCCGCCCGCGCCGCGCTCGGCATAGACCGGCACGCCCGCCGCGCTCAAAGCATCGATGTCGCGATAGATGGTGCGGAGCGACACCTCGCACTCCTCCGCGAGGGCCTGGGCGGTGACCGCCCCGCGGGCCTGGAGCACCATGAGGATCGACAGGAGGCGGCTGGCGCGCATGGAAAGAGTGCTAGCAAACCTGACAGAAGGTGTCAGCCTTGGCCGGTTAGAGGGGTGTCGTCACACGTGCTGACGACAGGAGCCTCCATGACCGCCGACGACACCGTCACCCTCTTCCACTCGCCCAACACGCGCTCCTCCGGCGCGCTCACCCTCATCGAGGAGCTGGGCGCGCCCTATCGCCTCCATGTGCTGAACATGAAGGCCGGCGAGCAGCGCCAACCGCCCTATCTCGCCATCAACCCCATGGGGAAGGTGCCGGCCATCCTGCACCGGGGCGAGCTGGTGACCGAGCAGGTGGCGATCTTCATCCATCTCGCCGACGCCTTCCCCGAGGCCGGGCTGGCGCCGGCCATCGATGCTCCGGGGCGCGGGCCGTATTTGCGCTGGCTGGTCTATTACGCGGCCTGCTACGAGCCCGCCCTCATGGACCGGGCGCTGAAGCGGGAATCCGGCCCCGCCTCCATGTGCCCCTATGGCGACTTCGAGACCATGCTCGATAGTGTGACGCGCGAGCTGACGGGGAAGCCCTATCTCCTCGGCGACCGGTGCACGGCGGCCGATATCCTCTGGGGCAACGCCTTCCATTGGGGCGTGATGTTCAAGCTGGTGCCGGAGATGCCCGTCATCGCCGATTACGTCCGGCGCATCATCGAGCGGCCGGCGGCGCTGAAGGTGGCGGAGCTGGACGCTAAGCTTGCCGCCGAGCACCAGCAGGCGGTCGATGCCGCCGCGACGCCCGGCTGAGCGGCGCATCCCTCCCCTGCGAAAGGCGCCTTTGCAAAAGGGCGGAAATCGCTCCAGAACGGACTGCAAGAACAGCCGGGCATCGCATCGGACGGTGGCGGCGCGAGCGGCAAGGGCGGGAGGAGCGCATGGATCACAGGACGGACCACAGACGCGTCGCGGGGTCCGCGCCGCAAGCGCTCCGCCGCCCCCTCCGCAAGGCCGCCCTCGCGGCGGTGCTGCTCCTGGCCGGAGCGGCGCCGGCGCTGGCGTTGATGTCGCCGCAGGTCTACGCGTCCGCCCGCGACGGGGCGAAGAGCGTCATCGTGCTGGAGGTGGAAGCGGTCACCATCACGCCGCGCGCGTTCGGCACCTGCGGGGTGACGGGAACGGTGAAGCTGGTGGAGCGCGGCGCGGCCTACTCGGTCGGGCAGAAGGTGACGCTCGACATTCCCTGCGCCCGCCCCAACGCTTTGCCGCCGCTGGGCGGCACCATCTACCAGGAGACCGACAGGCTGCAGGCCTCCAAATTCGGCCGCGCCTATCTCGACGCCGACGGCAAGCTGGTGCTCTCGCAATATGAGCGGCTGGAGGCGCTGCCCTGAGGGGGCTCAGCTCATTATGACCCTATAGAAGTGCCCTTCGATGGGCTCGACGGACAAGTCCATACTGGGGGCCTTGACGTGACCGCCCGGCGCGACAGGGCAATGGTCGCGATCAAGCACGGGGCAGGGGTCCGTGCGGACACCGTCGGTCTCGTCATAGACGACCGCTTCAATGAGCGTTGCCGTCACGAACAGGGACAGGTCGCGCCATTCCAGAACCAGCCGGACGGGCGATGCCGGGTTCCGGGCGCGCGCCTCGTCAATCATCCGCTCATAGCGGGGTAGGTGCGCGCGGAACCAGAAGGCCTGGGCGGACGCACCAACGGCGGGCAGGCTGAACAGGGTGGCGAGCACGGCCGAGACGCCAAGGATGCAGGCCAGCGCCTGACGGGGGCGTCGTCTCCACGAGAGGATCGGAACCGCGATCGTCGCAACGACCAGGAAGCCGAGGACGGGGAACGCTAGCAGGATCGCAGCGGCGTTCAGCTCGAAAAAGACAACGAGCACCATCGCAACGCAGAGCGCGCCCGCAATGGCCGATACTCGTGGCGACCACCGTGGTGGCCGCGGCCGGGTATCGCTCCCATTGTCTGTCGACCGGACAGGATCGGGACGCACTCTGGCCGTCCCGCCTCGCGCCCGCTCAGTCGCCCTGGCCGGGCTCCGGGGAGAACAGCTCTTCCTTGCCGGGCTTGCCGTCCCATTCCTTGGCGTCGGCGGGGGCGTCGCGCTTCAGGGTGATGTTGGGCCAGGTCTTGGCGTATTCGGCGTTGAGCGCGAGCCACTTCTCCAGCCCCGGCTCGGCATCGGGCTTGATGGCCTCGGCCGGGCATTCCGGCTCGCAGACGCCGCAGTCGATGCACTCGTCGGGGTGGATGACGAGCATGTTCTCGCCCTCGTAGAAACAGTCCACCGGGCACACGGACACGCAATCCATGTATTTGCAGCGGATGCAGTTCTCGGTGACGACATAGGTCATGGGCAATCCCTTTCGAGGGGCTCGGGTAGCGCAGGCGCACGCGCCACGCAAGCGGCGGCAGGACGCAGGCCGTTAAAACTGCGCGTGCCGCAGCCCCTAAATCCCGTCACGCTTCTGTTATTTCTTCGAAAAGCGCGAGGGCGGATGTAGCATCTCCCCGGCGTTCCGCAAAGGCGACCACGCGCAACACCCGCACCTGCCGGTCGAGGGCGATGGTGAGTACCTGCCCCGCCCGCACCATGTGGCCGGGGCTGGTCACCCGCGCGCCGTCGAGCCGCACATGGCCCGAGCGCACCAGATCGGCGGCGTCCTCGCGGGCGCGCACCACGCGGGCATGCCAGATCCAGCGGTCGAGCCTCTGCCGCTCCGCTGGATCCGCCACGGATCAGCTGCCCTTCTTCTCCGCCTCCAGCCGTGCCTTGAGCGCGGCGAGGGCGGCAAACGGGCTGTCGGGGTCCGCCGGCTTCTCGCGGCGGCGCTCCTGATGGGCGGGACGGTTGTCCGCCCGCTGCTCGGGACGCGGGCCGCGATGCTCGCGGTTGCCCTCGTTCTCGCGCGGGCCACGGAACGGCGGACGGTCGCCGCGCGGCGGACGCGGCGCGCGCTCGCCCTCGGGCGCACCGGCCTCGGCGGGGGCATGCTCGGGACGGCGGTGGGGCGGACGGCCATCGCGGCGCTCGCCGCGGCCGCCACCCTTCTCACCACCGCGCTCGCCGCGATCCCCGCCGGGACGATCGCCGAAACGGCGGCCTTCGCCAGCCGGACGCTCGCGACGCGGCGCGCCGGGCGGACGGCCGGGACGCCACACCTCGATCATCTCGGGCTCGGCGGGAGCGGCATCGGCAGCAGCAGCCTCGGCCACCACGGCGACACCTTCCACCGCCTCGGGACCACCGGGGGCGGCGGGCGCCTCCACCTCGGCCGCGACTTCGGCAGCGGTGGGATCGCCGGACACCTCGACCGCCTCGGCGGAAGCCTCGGCCTCGGCCGCGTCGGCCAGAACCACGTCAGCGGGGGTTTCCTCGACGGGCACATCCTCGGCGGGGGCCTCAATGAGTGCCTCGTCCGCCGATTCGGCCGGCGCGTCGGCATCCTCGCCGACGGGCTCGTCCGCAGGCGCGGGCGCTTCCGCCGGGGCGTCGAACAGGAGGTCGGCCTCGATGGCGCCTTCCGGCAGCGGGGCGAGTTCCGCGGGGGCGGCTTCCGGCGCGGCGGCGGGGGCCTCGGCCTCCGGCGGCGGCGGGGGGCGGCGCTCCATGCGGTAGCCCAGCGACTTCAGGATGGAGGCGAAATCCTCCCCCGAGCAGCCGGCCAGCGAGGTCATGCCCACGGTGACGGTGAAGCCACGGCCGTCCACCGCCCCTGCCGGCTTGGGGCCGGGGGAGTTGGGCCGCCACGCCAGCGCCGGACGGATGAGGTCGGCGAGGCGCTCCAGAATATCCACGCGCACCGCGCGCTCGCCGCACACGCGGAAGCCGACGGCGCGGTACAGACCCTTCTGCACCTCGTGGTCCACGGGGATGGAGGTGCGGCCGGAAGCGGCGAGGTGCGGCAGCTCGTCGAGGCCCTTCTGGGCGAGGCCGCCGTGCTTCAGCGCATAAAGCTCCGCCGCCAGCGCGCGCGGGGCGGGCTTCAGCAGGGCCGGCAGATAGATGTGATGGGCACCGAAGCGCACGCCATGGCCGCGCAGCGTGGCGCGGGCAGCCTGATCCAGCCCCTTCACCTCGTCGGCGACACGGGCGCGCTCCAGCACGCCGAGGCTCTCGACGATCTGGAAGGCGATGCCGCGGGCGATGCCGGTGATGTCCTCGGCGGTGCCGAGCTTGGTGAGCGCGCCGAGCAGCTTCTCGATATGGGCGGCCACCCACAGGGTGAGGCGCGCCTCCACCTGGTCGCGGGCCGGGCCGGTGAGGTGCTCGTCGGCGATGATCTTGAAGCGCGGCTTCAGCACTTCCTCGCCGGGGATGAGCTTGGCCACCGCCTCGCCCGTCCAGCGGATGGTGCCGTCGAAGGTGAGGACGAACGCCTCGTCCACCGCCTGCGACAGGCGCTGGGCGCGCTGCTCGATTTCGCCGGCCAGAGCCTGCTGGGCGGCGGCGCGCAATGCCTTCGCTTCCTCGCCACCGGCCGCGGCTGCGGGGTCGGGGGCGAACTGGAAGCCGTGGAGGTGGCCGATGACGTGGCCTTCGACGGTAACGTCACCGGTCTTGCTGATTTCAGTTTCGAGCATCGTGTTCTCTCGCAGGCGCCGCATGAGCACGCTGGTCCGCCGATCCACGAAACGCTGGGCTAGCCTTTCGTGCAACGCATCCGACAGCTTGTCCTCGACCCCTCTCGTGACGCCTTGCCAGTGCTCCGGATCCCTGAGCCAGTCGGGCCGGTTCGCAACGAAGGTGAGGGTCCTCACCTGCGCAATCCGGTTCGACAACGTGTCGATGTCGCCTTCTGCGCGATCGGTCAAGGCGATTTGACGCGCGAACCACTCATCGGGGATGCGACCACCCCCCTTTATGTGCCCGAAAAGGGTGCCCACAAGCTCCGCATGGGCCCCCGGGGAGACCTTGCGATAGTCCGGCACCTGGCAGGCATCCCACAGCCGTTCCACGTCGGCGGCGCCGTCGAGACGGCCCGTCACCTCCATGTCCCGGCTCATGATTTCAAGCACCGCAACGTCATCGGCGGTGGGCGCGCGGGCCAGCCCCTCCTCCTTCGGCAGGCGCGAAAGGGAGGCGAGGAGCGCGGTGGGCGACTGGAAATCCGCGACGGCGTTGCGCCATTGCAACACCTTCGCAGTGTCGAACACATGCTCCTCCAGCCGGGAGACCAGTTCCTCCTCAAGCGGTGGACAACGTCCCGTCGTGCCGAACGTGCCGTCCCGCGTCGCGCGGCCGGCGCGCCCGGCGATCTGCGCCATCTCGGAGGGGTTGAGCTTGCGATACTGCCAGCCGTCGAACTTCCGGTCCGAGGCGAAGGCCACATGGTCCACGTCGAGATTGAGGCCCATGCCGATGGCGTCGGTGGCGACGAGGTAATCCACGTCGCCGGACTGGTAGAGCTCCACCTGGGCGTTGCGGGTGCGCGGGGAAAGCGCGCCCATCACCACGGCCGCTCCGCCCCGCTGGCGGCGGATGAACTCGGCGATGGAATAGACCTCGTCCGCCGAGAAGGCGACGATGGCCGAGCGGCGCGGCAGACGGGAAATCTTCCGCTCGCCGGCGAAGGTGAGGGTGGAGAGGCGCGGACGCACCACCACGTTCACGCCGGGAATGAGCTTTTCCACAAGCGGGCGCATGGTGGCCGAGCCCAGCAGCAGCGTCTCGTGCCGGCCGCGCCGGTTCAGGATGCGGTCGGTGAAGACGTGGCCGCGATCGAGGTCGGTGGCGAGCTGGATCTCGTCGATGGCGACGAAGGCCACGTCGAGATCGCGCGGCATGGCCTCCACGGTGGAGACCCAGTAGCGCGGGCCGGCCCCGTGGCGGCCTTTCGGCTTGATCTTTTCCTCGCCGGTGATGAGGGCGACGTTCTCCGCGCCCACCCGATCGACGATGCGCTGGTAGACCTCGCGCGCGAGCAGGCGCAGCGGCAGGCCGATGATGCCGCTCTCATGGCCGAGCATCCGCTCGATGGCGAGGTGGGTCTTGCCCGTATTGGTTGGGCCAAGGACCGCGCTCACCCCCCGCGCCCTCAGATTGCGCGGCAGCACGGCCCATCGGGTGACGTCGTCCATCGGCTCAGGCGCAATCCACGTAAAGGAGGGGTGTCCTGTATCATATCGGGACGCGACGGCCATGGCGAAAGGGGGCCGGCGGACATTCGCGGAACGGGACGGGGCCGAATCAGTTTCGGGGCGAGGTTCACGGGGCGTTCTCGGTGCCGCGAGCAGACGTCCTCCCCTCACCCGTCTCGAGGCGGAGCCGTGATCCACCCTCTCCCGCAAGGGGAGAGGGGAAGCCCCTGGGCCGAGGCATGTCCTGCTGACCCCAGACCCTTGACATCATGCGGCTTTTCCTTCCCATGGAGGTAGGGCGGCGCGGGCTGGCGCGCTAGGGGGCGGGAGGCGGACGGTGTTTCTGAAATGGGCTGAACTTTCCTCACCGGCACTCGCAGCGCTGGACAAGACCCGCATGGTCGCCGTCCTGCCCGTCGCCGCCGTGGAGCAGCATGGCCCGCATCTGCCGCTGGGCACCGACCTGTTCATCGCCGAGGGCTATGTGGAGCGCATCGCCTTCATGGTGCCGCGCGAGGTGGACGCAGTGTTCCTGCCGGTGCAGGCGGTGGGCAAGTCCGACGAGCACATCTCGTTCGCCGGCACGCTCACGCTTTCGCCCGCCACCGCCATCGCCGCCTGGGTGGAGCTGGGCCGCAGCCTCGCCCGCGCCGGCGTGCGCCGCCTCGTGCTCATGAACACCCATGGCGGCAACGTGCCGGTGATCGATCTCGTTGCCCGCACGCTGCGGGTGGACCACAAGATGCTGGCCGTCACCTGCTCCATGCACCGCTTCGGCTATCCGGTGGGCCTGTTCACCGATCATGAGCGGGCGCACGGCATCCATGGCGGGGAGATCGAGACCTCGCTGATGCTCGCCTTCCGCCCCGAGCTGGTGGACATGAGCCACGCCGGGCCGTTCCCGCCCTATTCCATCGCCATGGAAAGCGAATTCCAGCGCCTGCGCGCCAACCACCCCGTCGGCTTCGGCTGGCTGGCGGAGGATCTCAGCCCCGACGGCGCCATGGGCGACGCCACCCACGCCACCGCGCTGAAGGGCGAAGCCGCCTTCGAATACGGCTCCCGCGCCTTCGTGGAGCTGCTGAGGGACGTGGCGGCGTTCGATCTGGCCCGGCTGGAGCCGCATGCGTGAGGGTGGGATAGGTCGGCAGTCGGCGCGCTTGCTTCGCCGTCATGCCCGGCCTTGTGCCGGGCATCCACGTCGGGCCGAATTTACATCGCTGTGAGACGGGTCCCCGGCCCAACCACGTGGATGGCCGGGACAAGCCCGGCCATGACGGCGGTGAGGGGCGGCAACGGGGGTGCGGGTCTCAGCGCCCCCCTACCCCCGCTCCGCCGCCGCGATCAGCTCCGGCAGCCGCGCGCGGTTGAGCGCGAGCCATTGGAGGGCGAGGATCAGCACGCCATTGAGGCAGCGCCCCTCGGCAATGGCGGCGAGGGCCTCGTCCACTGGCAGCGCGAAGGGCTGTGTCATCTCCGTCTCCTCCCGCGACCCCGCCCGCTCCGGCAGGCGGGAGGCATCGAGGACGCCGAGAAAGATGGAGGCCAGCTCGTCCGTGATGCCGGGGCTGGGCGTAAAGGTCAGGATGGGGAGCAGAGCGCGGGGTGCGACGCCCGCCTCCTCCACGCACTCGCGCCGGGCCGCGTCCTCCAGCGCCTCGCCCGGCTCCACCATGCCGGCGACGATCTCCACCAGATCGCCCCGGTTGCTGGAGAGGTGCGCGGACAGGCGGAATTGGCGGATCATCACCACCAGGTCGCGCTCGGGATCGTAACCCAGCACGGCAATCACCTTCCCACCGCGCACGATGTCGCGCACCTGATGGTCGCTGGTGCCGTCCGCATGGTGCAGCACGAGGCGGTAACGCTCATAGGGGCGGAAGCCCTTGGCCAGCAGCTCCGGGCCTTCCACGTCCACCCGCGCGGGGCGATCTTCCATTTGCGTCACTGGCGCACCACGCCGTGGCCGGTGGCGTCGAGATTGAAGGCGGCCGCGAACAAGGCGCGGGTGTAGTCCTCCTTCGGGTGCTCGAACACGTCGTGCGCCGGCCCCTCCTCCACCATCTTGCCGTTGCGCATGACGAGGATGCGGCTCGCCAGCGCCGAGACCACGCGCAGATCGTGGGAGATGAACATGAAGGTGAGGTCGCGCTTCTTCTGGAGCGCGCGCAGCAGATCGACGATCTGCGCCTGCACGATCATGTCGAGCGCGCTGGTCGGCTCGTCCAGCACCACGAAGGAGGGCTCCAGCGCCATGGCGCGGGCGATGGAGATGCGCTGGCGCTGGCCGCCGGAGAATTCGTGGGGATAGCGGTGGCGCGTCTCGGGATCGAGCCCCACGTCGGCGAGCGCCGCCACCACCCGCGCCTCGCGCTGATCGGCGGTCAGTTGGCGCTGGTGCACCAGCAGCCCCTCCTCCACGATCTCCGCCACCGACATGCGCGGCGAGAGCGCGCCGAAGGGGTCCTGGAACACGATCTGGAGGTCCGACCGCAAGGGCCGCATGGCCTTGAAGCTGAGCCCATCGATGGGCTTGCCGAGGAACGCGATGGGCCCGGTGCTGGAGATGAGCCGCAGCAGCGCGAGGCCGAGGGTGGTCTTGCCCGAGCCGCTCTCCCCCACCACGCCCAAGGTCTCGCCCCGGCGGATGGCGACGGACACCCCGTCCACCGCCTTCACATGCCCCACCGTCTTGCGCAGGATGCCGCGCTTGATGGGGAAATAGACCTTGAGGTCGTTCGCCTCCACCACCATGGGCGCATCGGGGGCGATGGGGGCCGGGTCCGGCTTCGGCTCGGCCTTCAGCAGCGCCTGCGTGTAGGCATGCTTCGGATGGAGGAAGGTTTCCTCCGCCCCGCCCTGCTCCACGATCTCGCCCTTCTGCATCACGCACACCCGGTCGGCGATCTTGCGCACGATGCCGAGGTCATGGGTGATGAACAGCATGGCCATGCCGAGCCGCGCCTGAAGCTCCTTGAGCAGCTTCAGGATCTGCGCCTGAACGGTCACGTCGAGCGCCGTGGTGGGCTCGTCGGCAATCAGCAGGTCCGGTTCGTTGGCGAGCGCCATGGCGATCATCACGCGCTGGCGCTGGCCGCCGGACAATTGGTGCGGATAGGCGGAAAGCCGCTCCTCCGGCTGGGGGATGCCCACCTCGGCGAGCAGTTCCAGCGTGCGGGCGCGCGCCGCATGGGCGGACATGCCGCGATGGAGGATCAGCATCTCCCCCACCTGCCGCTCGATGCTGTGGAGCGGGTTCAGCGAGCTCATGGGCTCCTGGAACACCATGGTGATGTTGTTGCCGCGGATGCCGCGCAATTCCCGCTCGGAGACGGTGAGGAGGTCACGCCCCTTGAACAGGATCTCGCCCGAGGGGTGGCTCGCCGTGGGATACGGCAGCAGCTTCAGCACCGACAGCGCCGTGACGGACTTGCCGGAGCCGGATTCACCGACCAGCGCCAGCGTCTCGCCCTTGGCGAGGTCGAACGACACAGTCTTCACCGCCAGCGCCGGCGGCGCGCCATCGCCACGGCGGAAGGCGACGGAGAGGTCGCGGACGGAAAGGAGGGGTTCAGCGGTCATGCGAGGCGACCTTCTGGAGGAGCGCGCGGACGTTTTCTTCGGTCGGTTCGAGCCTGTCCAAGCCCTCGTGTGGCTTGATGCGCTGATCCGAAGAGAGGAACACGCTGCATTTCATCCCAAGCGCAGTGGCAACATGGATCGCGTCGGGGAGCTTCAGTGTCTTGTCACGGGAGCGGATGAATGCGGCATCGTGCAGGACTTGCCGGAAGACAGGGACGACCTCGATGTGACGGTTCGAGATGGTCCAATTGTCATAGACTTGGACGAGGTCGTCCCGGCGCAGTTCCAGCGGCTTCACCAACAACTCGCTGTGCGTCAGCTCGCTGGTGACCAGTGGCGGCACGCCCGATTCCCATTCGGAGAGCAGGAGAGAGACCAGAAGTTCGGACGCGGGTCCGCGCCCTTCAAAGGCTTTGACGAAAACATTGGTATCCCAATAGATCCGGAAGGCCATCGCAGGTTCAGTCGTCCCACTCGTCCCGCAACTGCCGGATTCGCTCCACCGGGTCGTCGCCGATCGGCTCGATATTCCGCGCGAGCGCTAGCAGCTCCCGGAGCTTCGCCTCCGAAACCGGCGCGGGCACGGCCTCGACGATGACGCGCAGGCCGTCGCTCTTCTCGCCGACCTTCTGCAAATCCTCAGGCAGCTTCTCAACAGGGTAGTTCTGGCGCACGATCGTATTCATCTCAGTCAACCTCGCGCATTCATTCTACCACACCCGTCCCCTCACCCGAACGTCTTGCGCGGATCGAAGGCATCACGCACCGCCTCGCCGATGAAGATGAGGAGGCTCAGCATCACCGCCACGGTGAAGAAGCCGGTGAGGCCGAGCCAGGGGGCCTGGATGTTGTTCTTGCCCTGGGAGAGCAGTTCGCCCAGCGAGGGCGAGCCGGGGGGCAGGCCGAAGCCGAGGAAGTCCAGCGCCGTCAGCGTCATCACCGAGGATGACAGGATGAAGGGCAGCATGGTGAGCGTCGCCACCATGGCGTTGGGCAGCATATGCCGCGTCATGATGGTGAGGTTGCCCACCCCCAGCGCCCGCGCGGCCTGCACATATTCGAAATTGCGCGCGCGCAGGAATTCGGCGCGCACCAGCCCCACCAGCGACACCCACGAGAACAGGAGCAGGATGCCCAGCAGCACCCAGAAGCCCGGCACCAGCACCGAGGAGATGATGAGCAGCAGGTAGAGCGAGGGAATGGCCGTCCATATCTCGATGAAGCGCTGGAACAGGAGGTCCACCCAGCCGCCGAAATAGCCCTGCACCGCGCCCGCCGCCACGCCCACCACGGACGAAACGAGGGTGAGGGCGAGGCCGAACAGCACAGAGATGCGGAAGCCGTAGATGAGGCGGGCCACCACGTCGCGGCCCTGATCGTCCGTGCCGAGCCAGTTCATTTCGAGGCCCGAACAGCCGGACACGCCTTTCTTCTCCGCCGCCGCCTTGCACTGGGCCTCGGTGAGCATCCAGGTGGGCGGCGAGGGGGCGGGGGTGGGCAGGTCCAGATTGTGGGTGGAATAGGAGAAGCGGATGAAGGGCCACACCATCCAGCCGCCCTTCTCCGCGATCAGCTTCTGGAGGAAGGGGTCGCGATAGTCCGCATCCGTCTCGAAATCGCCGCCGAACGCGGTCTCGGGATAGGCCTTCACGACGGGGAAGTAATAGCCGCCGTCATAGGAGACGAGGATGGGCTTGTCGTTGGCGATGAACTCGGCGCCGAGGCTGAGCACGAAGAGCACCATGAAGACCACGAACGACCAGTAGCCGCGCCCGTTGCCACGAAAGTTCGCCAGCCGCCGCCGGTTCAGCGGCGAGAGGGCGAAGCGGCTCTTGGGCTTGGTCTCGCCGGGCGGCGGCAGCGGGCCGTGGGCGGTGTCGCGGGCGGCGGGCACGTCGGTGGGCGCGCCAGGCTGGAGCACGGGAACGGCATCCATGGCTCAGACCTCCCGCGTCTCGAAGTCGATCCGGGGATCGACCAGCATGTAGGTGAGGTCCGAGATGAGGCCGACGATGAGCCCCGCCAGCGAGAAGATGTAGAGGGTGGCGAACACGACGGGATAATCGCGGTTGAGCACGCTCTCGAAGCCCAGCAGGCCGAGGCCGTCCAGCGAGAAGATGGTCTCGATCAAGAGCGAGCCGGAGAAGAAGGCGGCGATGAAGGCGCTGGGGAAGCCGGCGATGACGATCAGCATGGCATTCCTGAACACATGGCCGTAGAGCACCCGGCTCTCGGACAACCCCTTCATGCGCGCCGTGGTCACGTACTGCTTGCGGATCTCTTCCAGGAACGAGTTCTTGGTGAGCAGCGTCATGGTGGCGAAGGCGCCGAGCACCATGGAGGTGAGCGGCAGCACCAGGTGCCAGGCATAGTCGGCGATGCGCTCGGGCCAGCTCATCTGCCAGAAATTCTCGGAGGTGAGGCCGCGCAGCGGGAACAGATCGAGGAAGGAGCCGCCGGCGAACAGGATGATGAGCAGGATGGCGAACAGGAAGGACGGGATGGCATAGCCGACGATGATGACCGCCGAGGTCCACACGTCGAAGCGCGAGCCGTCGCGCATGGCCTTGCCGATGCCGAGCGGGATGGAGATGAGATAGGTGATGAGCGTCATCCACAGGCCGAGCGAGATGGAGACGGGCATCTTCTCGCCGATCAGCTCCAGCACCGAGATGTCGCGGAAGTAGGACTTGCCGAAGTTGAAGGTGGCATAGTCCGTGATCATCTTCAGGAAGCGCTCGTGGGGCGGCTTGTCGAAGCCGAACTGTTTCTCCAGCTCCTTGATGAAGGCCGGGTCGAGGCCCTGGGCGCCGCGATACTTGGACGACATCTCCGCCGCCGCCCCCGCCTGCGCCGCCGCGCCCGCCCCGCTGAAGTCGCTGCCGCCGCCGGAGACGCGGGAGGTGGCGGAGACGTCCTCGCCGGTCAATTGCGCGATCACGCGCTCCACCGGCCCGCCGGGGGCGAACTGGATGACCACGAACGACACCAGCATGATACCGAGAATGGTCGGCACCATGAGGGCGATCCGGCGGACGATGTAAGCGAGCATCAGGTGTCCCGTTGCGGCACTTCGGTTCAGGCTAGACCATATTGGCGGGAAAAGGTTGCCGCTTCACATGAAGATTCATCCATATGACGCCGCCCCTCAGCCGCCACGGGCGGGATCAAGGCCGGTGCTCCACCAGGTGTCGAGCACGCCCAGCTCGTAGCGCGGCTTCACCGCCGGGCGGGCGAACTGGTTCCAGTAGGCGATGCGGTTCTGGCCGGAATACCACTGGGGAATCCAGTAGCGGCCGGACCGGAGCACCCGGTCCAGCGCCCGGCAGGCGGTGACGAGGGCGGCCGCGTCGGGGGCGGCCAGCGCCGCGTTGATGAGGCCGTCCACCGCCGGGTCGGCGATACCAGCCACATTGTAGGAGCCGCGCGTGCGCGCCGCCTCGGTGGAGAAATAGGCGCGCAGCTCGTCGCCGGGATAAGGCGCGAAGCTGTAGCGGCGCACCACGAGGTCGAAGTCGAAATTCTGCAGCCGCTGCTGGAACTGGGCCGGGTCCACGATGCGGAAGGTGGCCTCGATGCCCACCTTCTTCAGATGGCCGATGAAGCGGGCGGTGTGGCGCTCCAGCCCGCCGTCATCGTCCAGGAACTCCATGGTGAAGGCCTCGCCCTTGGCATCCACCAGCTTGCCCTGCTGCACGCTGTAGCCCGCCTCCTTGAGGAGGTTGAGGGCCTGCCGGCGCAGGTTGCGGTCCTCGCCGGAGCCGTCGGACTGGGGCGGCACGTAGGGCTCGCCGAAGACCTCCTCGGGCAGGCGGTCGCGGTAGGGGTCGAGCAGCTTCAGCTCTGCCGGCGAGGGCAGGCCCTGCGCCATCATCTCCGAATTCTGGAAGAAGGAGACGGTGCGGGTGTAGCTGTCATACATCAGGTTCTTGCGGGTCCAGTCGAAATCGAACAGGAGCCCGACGGCCTCGCGCACGCGGCGATCGAAGAATTTCGGACGGCGGGTGTTGAGAAACCAGCCCTGCACGCCGGAGAAGCTCTCGTCCGGCAGCGTCTCCACCTTCACCCGCCCCTCGCGCACGGCGGGGAAATCGTAGCCGGTGGCCCATTCGCGGGCGGTGAATTCCTCGCGGAAGAGATAGACCTTGGCCTTGAAGCCTTCGAGGCCCGCCACCCGGTCACGGAAATATTCGTAGCGCACCTGATCGAAGTTGAAGCGCCCCTTCATGACAGGCAGGTCGCGACCCCAATAGGTGGGCACGCGGTTGTACTCGATGTAGCGCCCCTGCTCGAAGCGGCCGATGCGGTACGGCCCCGAGCCCACGGGCACCTCCAGCGAGGACTGGCCGAACGGGTGCTTGGCGAGGAACGCCTTGGAGAAGATGGGCAGGCCTGCGACGGTGAGCGGCACATCCCGCGCGCGGCCCGGCTTGAAGCGGAACACCACCTCGTTCGGCCCGTCCGCCTCGATGGCGGTGACGTCGCGCAGGGCCATGCGGATGGTCTCGTAGCCCTCCGCCTTGAAGGCCTCGAAGGTGGCCACCACGTCCGCGGAGGTCAGCGGCGTGCCGTCGTGGAAGCGCGCCTCGCGCCTGAGCTTGAAGCGGTAGGTGAGCCCCTCGTCCGAAATCACCACGGACGAGGCCAGTCGCCCGTACATGGCGCTCTTCTCGTCGCCGGCGGCGGCCATGAGGGTATCGTAGATCAGCTCGATGCCCTGCGCGCCGTTGCCCCGCTGGTTGTAGGGGTTCAGCGTGTCGAAGGTGGTGAGCGACTGGTTGTAATAGGTGGTGCGGCCGAGCTGGGAGAAGGGCCCGCCCTTGGGCGCATCCGGGTTCACATAGTCGAAGTGGGTGAAGTTCGCCGGATACCTCAGGTCGCCGAAGAAGGAGAGGCCGTGCCGCTCCACCGCGGCGGCGGACGTGCCGCCCTCCCCTGCCGCGGACTCCGCCGCCGAGGGAGCGGGCGAAGCGCCTTGCGCCCGCGCCAGAGCGGGCACGAGGAGCGCGCAGGACGACGCCAGCAGCGCGCGGCGCGTGAGGCTCATTTGCCCGCTCCCGCGCCGGTCTTCGACGCCTTGGCCGGGTCGAACCACCAGATGTCCGGGAAGGCGAAGGAATAGGTGGGCAGTTGCGCCGGATGGGCGAAGCGGTCCCAGCGCGCGGTGCGGGTATAGTTCAGCCCCCAGGCGGGGATGACATATTCGTTCCACAGCAGCACGCGGTCCAGCGCATGGGTGGCGGCGACGAGGTCGGCGCGGTCGGTGGCGTAGATGACCTTCTCGATCAGCGCATCCACTGCCGGGTCCTTGATGCCGGCGAGGTTGCGCGAGCCCTCCCGGTCGGCGGCCTCCGAGCCCCAGAACTCGCGCTGCTCGTTGCCCGGCGACAGCGACTGGCCCCAGCCGGAGACGATGATGTCGTAATCGCGCGAGCGCACGCGATTGATGTATTGCGAGGTGTCCACCATGCGGATCGACACCTCGATGCCGAGGCGTTCCAGCGCCGGGCGGTAGAACACCGCCACCCGCTCCATGGCGGGGCTGGAAAGCAGGAACTCGATGGTGAAGGGCTCGCCCTTGGCGTTCACCAGCTTGCGGTTCTTCACCTCGTAGCCGGCCTCCTTGAACAGCCGCGCCGCCTCGCGCAGGTTCGCCCGCCGCGCCTCCTCCGATCCGCTTTCGGGATTGGTGTAGGCGGTGGTGAACACCTGCGGCGGCACCTTGTCCTTCAACGAGTTGAGGATCTCCAGCTCGCGGCCCTGCGGCAGGCCGGAGGAGGCAAGCTCGGTGCCGGAGAAGAAGGAACTGGTGCGCTTGTACTGGCCGAAGAACAGGGTGTGGTTCATGCCCTCGAAATCCAGCGCGTAATTCAGCGCGCGACGCACCCGCGGGTCCTTGAACTTGTCGCGGCGCAGGTTGGGAATGAAGGCCTGCATGACGCCGGACGAGCGGTTCTCGAACATCTCCAGCACCACGCGGCCATCGGCGCGGGCGGGAAAGTCATAGGCGGTCGCCCAGTTCTTGGCCGAAGATTCCACGCGGAAATCATACTGGTCGGCCTTGAAGGCTTCGAGCATCACCGTGTCGTCGCGGAAATACTCGTAGCGCATCTCGTCGAAATTATCCTTTCCGACGTTCACATTGAGGTCCTTCGCCCAATAGTCCTTCACCCGCTCGTAGGTGATGGATCGGCCGGCGATGAAGCTCTTAATGCGATAGGCGCCCGAGCCCAGCGGCACCTCCAGCGTGCCCTGCGCGATATCGCGCGGCTTGCCGTTCGCGTCCGTTCCGGTCCACCAGTGCTTGGGCAGGATGGTGAGCTGGCCGACGATCTGCGGCAGCTCGCGGTTGCCGGCCTGATCGAAGGTGAAGGTCACGTCCCGGTCGCCGGTCTTCTCGGCCTTGGTGACGTGGCTGTAATAGAAGCGCTGGTTGGGGTTGTTCTTCGTCAGCGCCTCGAAGGAGAACACCACGTCCTCGGGGGTGATGGGCTTGCCGTCATGCCAGCGCGCGTCGGCGCGGATGCGATAGGTGACGGAGGAGAAATCCGCCGGGTAGCTCACCCCTTCCGCGATCAGCCCGTACTCGCTCGCCACCTCGTCGGATGCGGCGACCATGAGCGTGTCGTAGATCAGATTGATGCCCGCCGCGGGAGTACCGCGCGGCACCACGAAATTGAAAGTGTCGAACGTGCCGTCCTCGGCGAGGCGCAGCAGGCCGCCCTTGGGTGCGGCAGGATTCACATACTTGAAATGGGGAAAGCCGGCGGGATAGGCGGGCTCGCCCATCAGCGACAGGCCGTGCCTGAACACGGGTGCTGCGGGCGTGGCCGCCGGCGCGGCGGTGGTGGAGGAAGAGGCTGCGGCCGGGTCCGGCGCCGGTTTCGCGTCCTCCGCGCTGCGGCCGGGCGCCGCGAAGGCAAGGCTCAGCGCGGCGGCGAGGGCAAGGCGGCGGGCGAGGGACGCAAGCATCGGCAACTCCGGTTGGATCGCGCTTCGATCCGGGAATAGCCGATTATGGCACCCGCCGCGACGGCAGAAACATGGCGGCGACGGGCGGGGCATGGCGCTGCCCGGGCGGGGTGGCGCGGGCCGCGACGCTGCGGAAGCCTTGAGGCGACAGGATCAGCGGGCTGGGTGAGCGCGGCGGCGCGCAAGGCTGCCGGCGCGAGCGGGATGACAATGGCGTGAAACGGCACGGGGGCGGCGCAGGCTGGTGGCTTCCCCATTCACCACCGTCATCGCCCGGCTCGTCCGGGCGATCCACGGTAGGGCCGGGTCGCGCCCTCGATCATCGCGCAAGTGGAACAGTGGATCGCCCGGACGAGCCGGGCGATGACAAAGGGACAATCCGGAGCGGACAACCTGCGGTGAGACGAGCGCATCGCCTTCTCCTGACCGTCAGAACGCCCTCTTCCGCAGAGGGAGAGGGGAGGTCGGACGATGACGACAGGAGGCAACAGCGCCGAGCCGCCGAACGCGGCGCGTCTTTCGGCGGCTTGCCGCCCCAAAAGAAAAAGCCCTCCCCCGCGGGCGGGAGAGGACTTCATTCGTCAGAGCAGGATCAGGCCGGAGCGGACGCCCCGAGCCCAGCCATCAGATCACTTGTGCCCGGCGGGCGCCGCAGCGGGGGCGGCGGCAGGAGCCGCTGCCGGGGCCGCAGCCGCTGCGGTGGGCAGGGGCTTGGGATCGTGGGACAGCGAGTTCAGATAGGCGATCAGGTCCGCGCGCTCGGCTTCCTTGCCGATGCCGGCGAAGGCCATGGCGGTGCCGGGCACGGCGGCCTTGGGATTGGTGAGGAAGGTGTTGAGCGCCAGAGGCGTCCAGTCGCCGCCTTTGGCCTTCATGGCCGCGGAATAGGCAAAGCCCGAGGTGGAGGCCACCGCGCGGCCGACCACGCCGTAGAGGTCCGGGCCGACCTTGGGGCCGGCACCTTCCTGGAAATTATGGCAGGCGGCGCACTTCTTGGCCGCGGCCGCACCCTTCTCGATGGAAGCGGTGGCGAAGAGCTGCTCGATCGGAACCTCGGCCGCCGCCTTGGGCGCACCGGCGGCAGCTGCGCCTTCCTGCACCGCGATCTCGAAGCCGGGCTTGGCCGGCGCCTCGGGGGTGAACAGGATTTCGGACACGATCCCGAGGCCGAGGGTCAGCGTGAGCGTGCCCAGAACTGCACCCGCGATCTTGTTCAATTCAAAACTGTCCATCGGCGCTACGCCCCTCGGAGGTCCTGTGTCCCACCGGGCGCTGCACCGAAACGGCGCGCTGCCCGGCCCCAAGCATGTCGATGAATGGCGCGCGGGGGAGCCCCACGAACCGTCGGCGACACTAAGCACTTTGAACCGGTCGAAGCAACCCGTATAAGGCGCGCCCCAATGCCACTCCCCGCGTCTGTCCCGGAGCGGCCTTCCGGACCCCGCCGAGGACCCCCGCCCATGCCGGCCGACACCCCTTCCCCCGCCCCAGCCCCCACCGGGCATCCGGCCGGGCGCGTGCTCGTGCTCATCCCCGCCCGCATGGCCGCGACGCGCCTGCCCGGCAAGCCGCTCGCCGACGTGGGCGGCCGCCCCATGATCGTCGAGGTGGCGCGGCGCGCGGTCGCAGCCGGCATCGGCCGGGTGGCGGTCGCCACCGACGCCCCCGAGATCGCCGCCGCCGTGACTGCCGCCGGCCTCGAGGCGGTGATGACGCGGGCCGACCACCCCTCCGGCTCGGATCGCATTTTCGAGGCGCTCACCGCCCTCGATCCGGCGGGCGAGGTGGAGATCGTGGTCAATGTGCAGGGCGACCTGCCGACGATTCTACCGAACACCATCCGAACGGCACTGATTCCCCTACTGGCAACCTCGGCTGACATCGCGACATTGGCCGCCGAAATCACCCTGGCCGAAGAGCGCACCGACCCCAACGTGGTCAAGGTGGTGGGCTCGCCGCTGGCGCCGGGACTGCTGCGCGCGCTCTATTTCACCCGCGCCACCGCCCCCTTCGGGGAGGGGCCATTATACCACCACATCGGTCTCTACGCCTATCGCCGGGCGGCCCTGGAACGCTTCGTCTCCCTGCCGCCCTCCCCCCTGGAGAGACGAGAAAAACTCGAACAATTGCGGGCACTTGAAGCCGGCATGCGGATCGACGTGGCGGTGGTTGACGCGGTGCCGCTGGGGGTCGATACCCCGTCCCATCTGGAAAGGGCACGGGCCCTTCTCGCGCAGGAAAAATGAGCATGCCCATGAGCCGACGTATCACGTTCCAGGGCGAGCCCGGCGCCAACTCCCACATCGCCTGCCGCGAGGTCTTCCCCGACTTCGAAGCCGTCCCCTGCCCCACCTTCGAGGACGCGTTCGCCGCCGTGGAGAACGGAGCGGCGGCTTACGCTATGATTCCAATAGAGAATTCGGTGGCGGGCCGGGTCGCGGACATCCATCATCTGATGCCGCAGTCGAGCCTTTCCATCGTCGGCGAGTACTTCTTGCCCCTCTCCCACCAGCTCATGGCGGTGAAGGGCGCGACCCTCTCCACGCTGAAGACCGTGCAGAGCCACGTGATGGCGCTCGGCCAGTGCCGCAAGGCCATCCGCACCCTTTCCCTCACGCCGATTATCGGTGCAGATACAGCGGGTTCCGCCCGGGAGATCGCCGAGGCGGGCGACGTGACCCGCGCCGCCATAGCCTCCCGCCTGGCGGCGGACATCTACGGCCTCGAAATCCTCGCCGAGAACATCGAGGACGAGGCCCACAACACCACCCGCTTCATCATCCTCACCCGTGGCGCCGACTGGGCTCCGGCGGGGCGCGGGCCGGTCATCACCACCTTCGTCTTCCGGGTGCGGAACGTGCCGGCGGCGCTCTACAAGGCCATGGGGGGCTTTGCCACCAACGGGGTGAACATGACCAAGCTGGAGTCCTACCAGCTTGATGGCCAGTTCACCGCCACCCAGTTCTATGCCGACGTGGAAGGCCATCCGGACGACCGGTCCGTGAAGCTGGCGCTGGAAGAATTGGCCTTCTTTTCCAGAGAGATGCGCATCCTGGGCGTCTATCCCGCGCATCCCTACCGGGCGCGATTCGGGGACTCAGATCCGGCGATCTGAGCCTCGCCCGGAAGCCCGCGCGGCGCCTGAGCGAAGGCAAAACCCCAGCCCGAGCGGCGCCTGAGCGAAGGCAACGCCTAATGATCGAACCGCACCATGATGCGGGCGCGACCGCCGGTGCGGCCGAAGCTCACGTGGTCGGACAGATGGGTGAGCATATAGGCCGCGAAGGAAGCCTGCTCCTGGGCGTCGCCCAGAAGCGCCTCCGGTGAGGGCCGCTCCTTCGGGGCCTCCATGACGATACCGTCATAGACGACCGAGACATCAAGGTGGCTTTCGTCGAACCGCGCGCGCAGCTCGATGGGACCTTCGGCGATGCCGCTGTCGGCCACCAGCTCCAGCGCCTGGGCCACCGTGGGGATGGCGGCGGCGATCACATCGCGCCGGGCACCCCAGTTATCGCCCTGATTTTCAAGGAAATCCCGCACGAAGGGGAAGGCGTGCGCGCCCTCCGGCACTTCCTCCACCGCCTCCTGCGCGATGCCGATGCGGAACAGCAGGTTGAGCAGAATGGCGCTCAGCGCCCCGACCGTCAGCGGCGTCGAGAACAAGGGTTGCAGCATCAGCGGAAGCTGGCGGGTGATGGGCAAAAGCGCCACCGAAAGCCCGGCCAGCACCGAGAGCCCGACCACGAACACCCGCCGCTCGCTAAGGCGGCGGGAGGTCACGAGGTCCATGCCCGCCACCACCAGATAGGCCGAGGTGTAGAGCAGGATGCCGCCGATCACCGGCGAGGGAATGAGGGTGAGCGCCACGATCGCCTTGGGCACGAAGGCGATGGCGAAGATCATGATGCCGGCGGTGAAGCCGATGACGCGCGCCGTGGACTGGGTGGCGAAGGCGAGGCCGACTGAGGAAGACGAGAGCCCCGACTGGAAGCCCGAGGTGAGCCCGTTCAGGATGTTGCCGATGCCGCAGGCCGTCACCGCCCGTTGCGCCGCCGGCATGTGGGCGCGGCGCCAGTCGGCATCGTTCATCTTTTCCAGCGACACGGTGACGGAGAGCACGTCCACGAGGTTCATCACTACGAGCAACGCCATCAGCGGAAACAGCGCCGGGGCGAACTGGAAGGACGGCAGCGTCAGCGTCGGCAGGGCGAGGAGCGGCGCCGCGGCAATGGCTTCAGGCGCTTCGGGGCGCCCGGCCCCAAGCGAGAGGGCGACGATCCAGCCGATACTCGCCCCCGCGAACACCGCGAACAGCTTCAGCCGGCGCGGCGCGAACACGGTGATGGCGACGATGATGCCCACCGTCGCGAGGCTGGAGAGAACGGCATTCTCCTCCACCATGGGGCCATGGTCGAGCCCGAGCGCCCGCCTGAGCGCCGGGCTCGCGAGCGACACGCCGAGCATGCTCACCGCGACGCCGCAGACTTCCGGCGGCAGCAGCACGCGCAGCGGCCGCACCAGCCGGGCGATGAACAATTGCGCGATGCCGACGAGGAGCGTCGTCGTCGCCATCAGCCCCAGCCCGCCCAGCGCCAGCGCCTGCACCGCCAGCGGGATCGCTCCGGGCGCAGGGATGTGCACGGCGAGATAGCCCGAGCCGAAGCGGGTGCGCATGCACTGGATGATGGTGGCCACCCCGATGCTCATGGCGCAGGCCGAGACCATCGCCGAGATCTGGTCGGCGGGCAGCTTGGCCTCGGTGGCGGCGAGCACCGGGTAGATCAGGAAGGTCACGGCCAGCATGGCGTGCTGGGCGGCGAGCGGGATCAGCGCAGCGGGCGGCACATGGTCATCAAGCCCGTAGACAAGGGAGGGCGGCCGGCGCCCGGTCCGCGTGCCGCGGCGGGAATCAGGAAAGAAACGGTCGAGCAGATGCGTCAGACGGGCAAGGCGCGCCGGGCGTGGAGCACCATCGGGCGCCGCCGGTTCAAGCATGCCCGCCCTCGATGAAACTGCGGATCAGATGGTGCGCGATGGCGATGGGCGGCGGCACGAACAGCCCGTCGGGATGCGTGCGGGTGAGCATCAGCGTCACCTCATCCCGGCCGAACCAGCGGGCATCCTCCAGTTCGTTGCGGTCGATGACGAGGTCCTCGCTCGTCGCCTGCGCGATACATCCGATCATCAGCGACATGGGAAAGGGCCACGGCTGGGTCGCGAAGTAGCGAACCTCCCCCGTCCGGACGCCCGCCTCCTCCAAAGTCTCGCGGCGCACGGCGTCCTCGATGGTCTCGCCGGGTTCCACGAAGCCGGCGAGGGTCGACCACATGCCGGGGGCGAAATGGGGCTGCCGGCCGAGCAGGCAGCGGTCGCCGCGGGCAGTGAGCATGATGACGACAGGATCGGTGCGCGGGAAATGCTGGGCGCCGCAGGAGGGGCAATCCCGCCGCCAGCCGGCATCCACGATGCGCGAGGCGGCGCCGCAATTGGCGCAGAAGCCGTGCCGCGTATGCCAGGCGCGCAACGCCTTGCCGCAGGCGACGGGCCCGAGGTGATGCGGTGCGATCAGGCCGCTGACGGCGATGGTGCGCAGGTCGGGGACCGTGAGCCCCTCGCCCTCCAGCGCCTCCCTCAGGGCAGGATCGAACCCCTTGGCGAAGCGCGGCGCGCCGTCGCTCTCGATGCCCAGAAACAGGGGCTCGCCGCGCCCGCGCGCCTCGGCTTCCGCCCGGTCGAAAAGGGGATCGAAGACCGGCCCCGCGCCTTTCAGCGCGACCAGTTCCCCGCCGAGAAGGTAGAAGCGGGCGGCCGGATGATCGAGGAGATCGGCGGCGCCGGCACGCAGGTGGCAGGCGCGGTCAAGCGGGCTGTCCACATAACCAAGGGTAGGCCAGACGCCGAGATCGGGGCGGGAAATAAAGGACATGGACCAGACGACCCCGGCAGGCGGCAGGCTGCGAATTGATGGCGACCGTCGCACGCAGCCGGAGCCGAGGCAAGGCTATCCCACCGGCAAGGCTGGGCTGTGCACATTGAGCCGCCCGCGCAGGGCATCGAGGCGGGATCGGCGCTCCGGATCGCCCATCGGCTCGCGGGTGCCGGCACCGAATACCACGCCCGGCCAGGCCGCGTCGCCGGGATTGCGGGCGATGATATGCACGTGGAGTTGAGGTACCATGTTGCCCAGCGCCGCGATGTTCAGCTTGGCGCAGCCCGTAATGTCCTTCAGCGCCCGCGAGACGAGGGCGGCCTCCTCCATGAGCGTCAGGCGGTCGTCGGCGTCGAGGTCGAAAACCTCGGACATGGCCGCCCGGCGTGGCGTGAGGGAAACCCAGAAGAAGCGCCGGTCCTCCACCAGCCGCACATGACACAACGGCAGGTCCCCCACGGCCGGTCCGTCCGCGGCGAGGCGGGGGTCGAGCGCGAAGGCATCTTCGGTCATGGGCGGGGCTCCGGTGGGACAGACGGTTGATGCCTGTGCCCTCCCCGCGCCGCAAGCAGGTTTTCCGGCTTTGCGCAGAGCGGTTGCCCCGGCCCGCCGTAGCCGCTATGGAGGCGCCCCAACAGCTGCGCGACCTCGAAAACCCCGCGCGCAAGGACTTAAGGGATGTTCCGCTCGGCCACCTCCGCACCCCAGGCATCGCGTGCCCGGCTCAGCCGGCGAAAATGATGCGGAGCTGAAGCCGGCCGCCGTGATCGGCGCCGCACGCGTGCAACCCCAAGGATATCTGGCGAAGAAAGGCACGAGCGATGGCTCGGCTTGTCATGAAGTTCGGCGGCACATCGGTCGCCAATATCGAGCGCATCCGCAACGTGGCGCGCCACGTCAAGCGCGAGGTGGAGGCCGGCTACAAGGTGGCCGTCGTGGTCTCCGCCATGTCCGGCAAGACCAACGAACTGGTCGCTTGGTGCAAGGATGCCTCCTCGCTCTACGACGCGCGCGAATATGACGCGGTGGTGGCCTCCGGCGAGCAGGTGACCAGCGGCCTGCTGGCCATCGCGCTGCAGGAAATGGGCGTTTCCGCCCGGTCCTGGCAGGGGTGGCAGATCCCGATCTCCACCGACGATGCGCACGGCTCCGCCCGCATCATGGACATCGACGCCGACCGTCTGGCCACCTCCATCGAGGGCGACGAGGTGGCGGTGATCGCCGGCTTCCAGGGCATCCACCTGCCCACGGGGCGGATCACGACGCTCGGCCGCGGCGGCTCGGACACCTCGGCGGTGGCGGTGGCCGCGGCATTGAAGGCCGAGCGGTGCGACATCTATACCGACGTGGACGGCGTCTACACGACCGACCCGCGCGTGGTGCCCAAGGCCCGCCGCCTCGACCGCATTGCCTTCGAGGAAATGCTGGAAATGGCCTCGCTCGGCGCGAAGGTGCTGCAGGTGCGCTCGGTGGAGCTCGCCATGGTGCATAATGTGCGCACCTTTGTGCGCTCGAGCCTTGTGGACCCCGACGCGCCGGAGATGCGCGAGGTCGAGAAGGCCGGAACGCTCATCTGCGACGAGGAGGAAATCGTGGCAAGCCAGATGGAATCGCAGGTGGTCACGGGCATCGCCTTCTCCAAGGACGAGGCCCAGGTCTCCATCCGTCGCGTCGCCGACAAGCCCGGCATCGCCGCCGCCGTGTTCGGTCCGCTGGCGGACGCGCACATCAATGTGGACATGATCGTCCAGAACGTGTCCGCGGACGGCTATACCGACATCACCTTCACCGTCCCCACGGCCGATTTCGAGCGCGCCAAGGCGGTGATCGAGCGGGCCCGCGATTCCATCGCCTTCCAGGCGATCGAAGGCGCCGGGGACGTGACGAAGGTGTCGGTCATCGGCATCGGCATGCGCTCCCACGCCGGCGTCGCCGCCAAGGCGTTCGAGGCGCTGGCGGGCCGTGGTATCAACATCCGCGCCATCACCACGTCGGAGATCAAGATCTCCTTCCTGATAGATGCGGCCTATACCGAACTTGCGGTCCGGACTCTCCATTCGCTATACGGGCTGGACAGCTGAGGGCGGAACCGTTGACGGTAGCCCTGCGGGGGCGCGCCATCCGTTGGATAGCCTCGCGGGGTTACTGAACCCGCTCATTTTTAAGGATGCGGCCGATGCGTGGCGCGCTCGGCGGTCCGCGCGTGCTGCTCCGGCGTCTCCGTGAGGTGATGGCGGAGCCGGTCAGCGCGCAGGACCGCCTCGACAAGATCGTTGTGCTGATCGCCGCCAACATGGTGGCGGAAGTCTGCTCGGTCTACGTGCTGCGCGTCGATCAGACCCTTGAGCTGTACGCTACGGAAGGCCTGAACCGGGATGCGGTTCATCTGACCGTCATGAGCGTGGATGAGGGCCTCGTCGGCCATGTGGCGCGCGAGGCCGAATCGCTCGCCTTGCTGGACGCCCAGTCCCACCCCGAATTCTCCTACCGTCCGGAGACGGGCGAAGAGATCTACAACTCCTTCCTCGGCGTGCCGATCCTGCGCGGCGGCAACACGCTGGGCGTTCTGGTGGTGCAGAACCGCGCCCGGCGCACCTATACGGAAGAGGAGATCGAGGCCCTTCAGACCACCGCCATGGTGCTGGCGGAGATGATCGCCTCGGGCGAACTGACGGCGCTGGCCAAGCCGGGCGCCGAACCCGCCGTGCGCCGGCCGCTGCATCTCAAGGGCGTCGCCCTCGCCGACGGGCTTGGCCTTGGCCATGTGGTGCTGCACGAGCCGCGCATCCGGGTGACCAACGTCATCGCCGACGACGTGGTGAAGGAAACCGCCCGCCTCGACGCCGCCATCGGCAAGCTGCGCCACTCCATCGACCTGATGCTGGAGGACGACGGCCTCTCCAAGGCCGGCGAACATCGCGACATCCTCGAAGCCTACCGCATGTTCGCCCACGACCGGGGCTGGATGCACAAGATGCGCGAGGCCGTCCTCTCCGGCCTCACCGCCGAGGGCGCAGTGGAGCGGGTGCAGTCGGATACCCGCGCCCGCATGATGCGCGCCTCCGACCCCTATCTGCGCGAGCGCCTGCACGACCTCGACGACCTCGCCAACCGGCTCCTGCGCGAGCTGACCGGACGGTCCCGCGGCATGGAGCGGGAAGCGCTGCCCGAAAACGCCATCCTCGTCGCCCGCAACATGAGCCCGGCGGCGCTGCTGGATTACGATCGCACCAGCATTCGCGGCCTCGTGCTGGAGGAAGGCGGAACCACCAGCCACGTCACCATCGTCGCCCGCGCCCTCGGCATCGCCGCCGTGGGTCAGGTGGAGAATGCCGCCGGCCTCGCCGACCAGGGCGATCCGGTCATCGTCGACGGCCAGAACGGCGAGGTCCATCTACGCCCGCCCGGCGACGTCGAGGAGGCCTATGCCGAGAAGGTGCGCTTCCGCGCCCGCCGGCAGGCCCAGTATGCCGCGCTCCGCACCCGCCCCTCCGTGACGAAGGACGGCGTGCATGTGGACCTGAACCTCAATGCCGGCCTGCTGGTGGACCTTCCCCACATCGCCGAGACCGGCGCGGCGGGCATCGGCCTGTTCCGCACCGAGCTTCAGTTCATGATCGCGTCGGCCTTCCCGCGCATCTCCGAACAGCTGAAGCTCTACCGCGCCGTGCTGGACGCCGCAGGCGACCGCCCGGTCACCTTCCGCACCCTCGATATCGGCGGCGACAAGGTGCTGCCCTACATGCGGACTGTGGAGGAGGAGAATCCGGCCCTCGGCTGGCGTGCCATCCGCCTCGGGCTGGACCGGCCGGGCCTGCTGCGCAGCCAGATGCGTGCCCTGCTGCGCGCCGGCGCGGGGCGGGAGCTGCGCGTGATGTTCCCCATGGTCGCCGCCGTGGATGAATTCGACCGGGCCCGGGCCATGGTGGAGCGGGAGCTGACTCACCTGCGCCGTCACGGCCACGCCCTGCCGGATCGGGTCCAGGTGGGCGCCATGGTGGAAGTGCCGTCCCTGCTCTTCCAGCTGGACGAGATCCTGTCGCGCGCCGATTTCCTCTCGGTGGGCTCCAACGACCTCGTGCAGTTCCTCTATGCGGCCGACCGCGCCAACGTGCGGGTCGCCGACCGCTTCGATCCGCTCTCCCCCCCGGCCCTGCGGGCCTTCCGGCTGGTGGCGGAGGCGGGCCTCCGCCATGGCAAGCCCGTGACGTTGTGCGGCGAGCTGGCCTCCCGGCCGCTGGAGGCGGTGGCCCTCGCCGCCCTGGGCTACCGTTCCCTGTCGGTCTCCCCGGCGGCCATGGGGCCGGTCAAGGCGATGCTCCTTGAGACCGACGTCTCCGCCGCCCGCAAGGTGCTGCTGCCCTTGCTTGAGGACCGTACCGGCACTGCCGATCCACGGGCCGCGCTGACCAAGTTCGCGCGGGACTGCGGCCTGCCGCTCTAGCGGGCGCGCTGCCGCGCCTCTGCTCCTGCCCTTTTCTCTTGCCCCTTTTCCCCAAACCGTCCGGATCCGTCAGCCCCTTATGAGCACCCTGCCCCTCGCCAAACTCGACCAGCTGGTCGCCCGGCATGCCGAGATCGAGGCCGCCCTGTCGCATGGGGCGGAGGGGGAGGAGTTCGTCCGCCTCGGCCGTGAGTTCTCGGATCTCTCCCCCGTGGTGGAGCAGGTGCTGGCCCTGCGTGGCGCGGAACGCGACCTGGAGGGCGCCCGGGAGCTGCTCGCCGATTCGGCCGGCGACCCGGAGATGCGCACCTTGGCCGAGGCCGAGGTGGAGCGGCTGGATACGCGGATCGCCGAGCTGACCACCGCCGTGCGCCTCGCACTCCTGCCCAAGGACGCCATGGACGAGCGCGGCATCATTCTGGAGGTGCGCGCCGGCACGGGTGGCGACGAGGCGGCGCTGTTCGCGGGCGACCTCTACCGCATGTATACGCGCTACGCCGCTGACAAGGGCTGGAGCGTGGAGGTGCTGTCCGAGAGCGAGGGCACCATGGGCGGCTACAAGGAAATCGTCGCCGCCGTCCACGGCAAGGGCGCCTATGCCCGGCTGAAGTTCGAGAGCGGCGTCCACCGGGTCCAAAGGGTGCCGGCCACCGAGGCGGGCGGGCGCATCCATACCTCCGCCGCCACCGTCGCCGTCCTGCCGGAGGCGGAGGATGTGGACGTGGACATCAACGAATCCGACCTCCGGATCGACGTGTTCCGGGCCCAGGGCGCCGGCGGCCAGCATGTGAACAAGACCGAATCGGCGGTGCGCATCACCCACATCCCCACCAACACGGTGGTGGCGGTGCAGGACGAGCGCTCCCAGCATCGCAACAAGGCCCGCGCCATGGCGCTGCTGCGCTCCCGCCTGCTGGACGAGGAGCGCCAGCGCAAGGAGGCCGGCCGCGCCGCTGACCGCAAGGGACAGGTCGGCTCCGGCGACCGTTCCGAGCGCATCCGCACCTACAATTTCCCGCAGGGGCGCGTGACCGACCATCGCATCAACCTCACCCTCTACAAGCTAGAGGAGGTGATCGCCGGCACCGCGCTCGACGACATCATCGAACCGCTGCTGACCGAGCACCAGGCCGCCCTGCTCGCAGCCGCCGAGGAGGCCTGAGCCGTGCCCGGCCCCGGCGACACGCCCGCGGCCGACCTGACCATCGCCCAGTTGCGCCGGCTGATGACCGCGCGCCTCGCCGCCGGCGGCGTGGAGACGCCGGAGCTGGATGCACGGCTGCTGCTGGCCCATGCCCTCGGATGCCCGCCGGGCGAGCTTCTCAGCCACGGCGCCGCCCCCGCCGCGCCCGACATCCTCGCCGCCGCCGAAGCCGTCCTCGCCCGGCGGCTAGCCGGGGAGCCTGTGGCCCGCATCTTCGGCCACAAGGAGTTCTGGAGCCTCACTTTCCGCCTTTCACCGGACACGCTGGTGCCGCGACCGGACACGGAAACTTTGGTGGAGGCCGCACTGTCCCTTTTTCCCGATCGTGCCGCGCCGCTGCGCATCCTCGACCTCGGCGCGGGCACGGGCGCCATCCTCGCGGCCCTGCTTTCGGAGCGGCCGGCCGCAACGGGCATCGCCGTGGACCGCTCGGAAAACGCGGCCCGGACGGCCCGGGACAACCTCGAAGCGAACGACCTCGCCGACCGCGCGTCTGTTCTTGTCGCCGACTGGGGCACCGCACTTGCCGGCGGCTTCGACCTCGTCGTCTCCAACCCGCCCTACATCACCGAGGATGAGATGGCGGGACTTGCCGTCGACGTACGCCTCCACGATCCCCGGCTGGCGCTGGTTGCGGGGGCCGACGGGCTGACTGCCTATCGCATCATCGCCGCCGATCTGCCGCGCCTGCTGAAGCCCGGCGGTGCGGCTGTTCTCGAACTCGGCGCGGGGCAGGAACTCGCCGTCGCCGACCTCGTTCAAGCGGCAGGGCTGGGGCTTCTCGGCCCGGCGCGCGCCGACCTCGGAGGCATCCCGCGCGCCCTTTGCGCCCGGTGGCCCGGCGCCGCACACCCACCGGCCGATGAAAAAAGGCTTGGAACCTTTGAGGGAAATGGCTAGTGTCAGTCGCAGGAATCGAACCGGAGCATTGGTCCAGAGGGCTGATGCGGGCTTCCGAAATCTCAAACGGATGTTTCGGTCGCTGGGGATGCGAGAGCGTGGAGCGCGCGATGGCGCTGCTCATGCGAGCGTCCTGCGGTTGGATCGTTTCACGGTGCTGAATACGCGCGGCCCACGGAATGTCGGTGACATCTTAGGCGGTGGCATCTTGGGTGATGTCGTCTTCGGCGATGTCGTCTTGGGGTTGCGGCATCTCGTGTATTGGCGCCCGTGCTGGGGGGCACGGAACGGGGCTCGATGATCGGACTGATCCTGACTTCTTGACGACTTTCGCTTTGGTCCAGCGCGGACGCCGGCGCAGGCGGCTTCCGCGGATCTGACGGTCTTGTCCTGCGGACGGAGCAGCGTTCCACGGCACCCATTCCAATGGGGTGGAGTTCCGAAGGTTCGTTTCATGAGACGCGCGCCGCCGGTGCGGGAAGCCCGGCGGGATATGCGGATTGTACCGGCGCGATGCGGCCGGGCGCAGACGGCGGCGTGAACGCCGGGCGAGTAGAGATCGATCCATATGAGAAATGGTCAGCAGAAGCGCATGCGCGGCCGCAACAACAACCGGCGCAGCTCAAACCCTTTGACGCGGGTGTATGAGTCGAACGGCCCGGATGTGAAGGTGCGCGGGACAGCCCACCACATTGCGGAAAAGTATCAGCAGCTCGCCCGCGACGCCCAGTCCTCCGGCGACCACGTGGCGGCTGAGAACTATTTCCAGCATGCGGAACACTATCTTCGCCTCATCGCCTCGCTGCAGGGCCAGTTTGCCCCGGTGAACGGCTTCGGCCGCGACGAGGAAGGCGACGACGAGGACATGGACGACATGTCCTCCCTCGACGCGCCCCAGCCTTACGGCCGCAACGAGCAGCCCTATGGCCGCGGCGAGCAACCCTACCAGTCGCGCGAAAATCGGGATGATCGGGGTCCGCGCGAAGATCGCGGCCAACGCGAAGATCGGGGCTACCGGGATGACCGGGGTCAGCGGGATGATCGTGGTCAGCGGGATGACCGTGGCCAGCGCGACAATCGGCAGGGCAATTTCCGTCGCAATCGGGATGACGACGAGAGCTACCAGCCGCGCGAGGCCCGCGACAACCGCGAGAATCGGGACCCCCGCGAACAGCGCGAGCCCCGGGAGCAGCGCGAGCCCCGCGACCAGCGGGAACAACGGGACCCGCGGGAACAGCGCGAGCCGAGAGAACAGCGCGAGCCGCGCGAGTTCCGCCGCCGCAACCGCGACGACAATGGCGAAGGCTTCGTGCCCCGCGCGGCCCGCGCGCCCCGCAGCGACGATGGCGATCAGCCGCGTCCGCATCGCGCGCCGCGCAATGAGGAGGTCGAGCAGCCCCGTCCGCCCCGCGCCCCCCGCGTCGAGGAGCAGGATCTCGGCCTGCCGTCCTTCATCACCGGCGCACCGGCCGTTCCCAAGGAGCGCCCCGAGCCCAAGGCCGAGGTGAAGAGCGAGCCGAAGGCGGAGCCCCGCGAACCCAAGGCGGAGCCGAAGGCCGAACCGAAGGTCGTGGCCAAGGCGGAGAAGGCTGAGCCCAAGGCGGCTGCGGAAACGCCCCGCGAGGAGGGTGCAGAGGTCGCCGAGGGCGCAGACGCCCCGCGTCCGCGTCGCCGCCGCTTCCGCACCCGGGCCGGCGAGGGAGCCGAGGCTGCCGCAGAGGCCCCTGCGCCCGAGCAGCCGGCACTGTTCAACGAATAGGCCTGCATTCCTCGACCGAAACAAAAACCCCGCCGGTCACCCGGCGGGGTTTTTGTTTGGCCGCGCGGCGGAAGGCCGGCTCAGCTTTCCTTGAAACCGTAGTCGGGGATGCCCTGCTCGTTGCCGTAATATTTGTAGGGCAGGAATTTGCCGGACATGGTGATCTGCACCCGGTCGCCCTTGGGGTTCGGCTCGCGCACCATCTCCATGTTGAAGTCGATGGCGGACATGATGCCGTCGCCGAACTCCTCCTCGATCAGCGCCTTCCAGGCCGGGCCGTTGACCATCACCAGCTCGTAGAAGCGGTAGATCAGCGGATCGGTGGGCGGCATGGGCGTGCCAGCGCCGCGCATGGGCACCTCGTTCAGCATCCGCTCTTCCACCTCGGAAAGACCGAACAGCTCGGCGGCCTTCTTCGCCAGCGGCTTCACCAGCTTCATCTGGCCCAGCAGCGCGCCGACGACGAGCACCGGCGACATGCCGCCGATCTCGTCGCAGATGTATTTCCAGGTCCACCCCTTCTCGCGCTTGATGTCGAGAAGCTTCTCGGTCAGTTGCTCGCGCTTCATCTTCTTATGGTCTCCGCTTGAGTTCGGTCGAAGGTCCGTCAGTCCCGCGCATGGGCGACGGCGGGGAAGGGAATGGTATTGGCCGGCGCCGGCTCGGGCTTCGGCTGGCGGCCGAGACGCACCACGGGCGGGTGGCGGCGGTCGTAGCCAGCCGGCATCTCCGTCTTGAAGGTCCGGCTGCGGGAGACGAGGAAGTCCACCAGATGGTTGCGCACCGCGTAGTAATCCTCTTCGCGATGGATGCTGTCGCGGGCGCGCTCCATGGGCAGCGGGTTCTCGACCACCTCGGCGATCATCGCCTCCGGACCATTGGTCATCAGCACGATCTTGTCGGCGAGGTAGATGGCCTCGTCCACGTCGTGGGTAATCATGACGACGGTCTGGCCGGTGGACTTGCAGATGCGCCGCACCTCGTCCTGCAACGTGCCGCGGGTGAGCGCGTCGAGCGCGGAGAAGGGCTCGTCCATGAGCAGGATCTTCGGCTCGATGGAGAGCGCGCGGGCGATGCCCACGCGCTGGCGCATGCCGCCGGAGAGTTCGGCCGGTCGCTTCAGCTCGTTGCCCTTGAGGCCGACGAGATCGATGAAGCGGCGCGCCCGCGCCTCCACCTCCGCCCGACCCGCCTTGCGCCAGCGGGAAGAGACGGCATAGCCCACATTGCCGATGACGCTCTTCCAGGGGAGCAGCGCATGGCCCTGGAAGATCACCGCGCGGTCGAGGCTCGGGCCGGAAATGGCCTGCCCGTCCACCACCACCACGCCGTCCGAAGGCTCCTCAAGCCCGGCGAGGATATTGAGCACGCTCGTCTTGCCGCAGCCGGAATGGCCGATGATGCAGACGAACTCGCCCTGCGCCACGGGAAGCCAGAGATCCTCGAAGATGGTGGTGGAGCCGCCACCCGCCGCCGGATAGCGCCGGGCGATGCCCTCGATGGAGATGAATTTGGGATCGCTCTCGGTCCTGGGGTTCGCCATGGCCCTCACTCCGGAAACGTCACGCGCTTCTGCAGGCGCGCGAGAATGAGGTCGAGCGCCATGCCGACGACGCCGATGAGCAGGATCCCCACGATCACATTGGCGATGGAGAGGTTGTTCCACTCGTTCCAGACGAAGTAGCCGATGCCGGTTCCGCCCACGAGCATCTCCGCCGCCACGATAACCAGCCAGGCGATGCCGATGGAGATGCGCATGCCGGTGAGAATGGTGGGCGCTGCCGCCGGCAGGATCACGGTGAAGGCGCGCCGCCACGGCCCCACCTCCAGCGTGCGCGCCACGTTCAGCCACTCCTTGCGCACCGCCCCGACACCGAAGGCGGTGTTGATGAGCATGGGCCAGACCGAGCAGATGAAGATGACGAAGATGGCCGAGAGGGAGGAATCCTTGATGGTGTAGAGGGCGAGCGGCATCCAGGCCAAAGGCGAGATGGGCTTGAGCACCTGGATGAAGGGATCGAGCGCCCGGTAGGCCAGCGGCGACATGCCGATGAGGAAGCCGATGGGCACCGCCACCAGCACCGCCAGCCCGTAGCCGATGAACACGCGGCCGATGGAATAGAGGAGTTGGAGGCCGAGGCCCTTATCGTTGGGGCCGTTGTCGTAGAACGGCCGTTTCAGGTTGTCCCAGAGCTTGCCCGCCACATCGAGCGGCCCCGGCATGGCGGACTTGGCGCCCTCCGTGGCGATGCCCATCAGCTTGGCATATTCGGGATCGAGCGCCGGCCCAGAGCTCGCGCTCGGGGTGACGGCGATCTGCCATAGCGCGCAGAAGGCGACGAACATCAGCACCGAGAGGAGGCCGGCGCGCACGCCGAGGCTCTTCATCCCCTCAGCTCCGCTTGATGGCGAAGGAATTGACGTATTCGGCGGGCTTTGCCGGATCGAACACCTTCCCCATCACCGAGAACGACTTCATCGTGGTGGCGGGCGGGGTGAGGCCCATCTCCTTCATCACCTTCGCGGCGTCGGTGGCGAGGAAGACCTCGTTGGCGACCTTGGTGTAGTCCACGTCACCCTTCACCTGCCCCCAGCGCTTCATCTGGGTCAGCATCCACACCGCGAAGGAATCCCACGGGAAGGGATCGAAATCGACGCGCTTGGGGTCGTCCTTGATGTTGCCGAGCCCGTCGGCGTACTTGCCCACCAGCACCTGCTCCAGCACGATCGGCGGCGCGTTGAGATAGGCGGCCGGCGCGATGGCCTCGGCGATGGCCTTCCGGTTCTCGGCCTTGGAGGCATAGCCGGTGGCATCCACGATGGCCCGCAGCAGTGCCGCGTAAGTATTCGGCATGGTGGAGATGAATTCCTTGCTGGCCGCGAAGGAACAGCAGGGGTGCCCGTCCCACATGGTCTTGGACAAGGAGTGGATGAAGCCGACGCCGTCGAACACCGCGCGCTGGGCCACGTTGTCCGGGGCGAGGAAGCCGTCGATGTTCTCTGCCCTGAGGTTCGCCACCATCTCCGGCGGCGGCACCACGCGCAGCTGAACGTCGGTATCCGGATCGATGCCGTTCTCGGCCAGCAGGTAGCGCAGCAGATAGTTGTGCATGGAGAAGTCGTAGGGAATGGCGAGCTTCATCCCCTTCCACGACTTCACATCCATCTTGTCCTTGTGCTTGATGCCCAGCGTGAAGGACTGGCCGTTGATGTTTTCGATGGCCGCCGCGACGAACGGGATCGGGTTCGAGCCCAGCCCCTGCGAGATGGCGAGCGGCATGGGCGCCAGCATGTGGGCGGCGTCGTATTCCTTGTTGATGGTCTTGTCGCGCACCACCGCCCAGCCGGCCGTCTTCACCACCTCAACGTTGAGGCCGTGCTTCGTGTAGAACCCCATGGGATGGGCCATGATGATGGGCGTGGCGCAGGTGATGGGGATGAAGCCCACCTTGAGGTCCGTCTTCTCCGGCTTGCCGGTCTGGGCGAAGGCTTCGGTGGCGACATCCAGCGGGAAGAAGGTGGCGAGGGCCGCCGCCGCGGTGGAGGTGCCGACGGCCTTGAGGAAGGCGCGGCGCTTCAGGTCGTTGGGGAACAGCGCCCGCATGAGGCCGGAGGCGACCACCTCCTTGTAGCGCGCCTCATCGGAGAGCGTCGCCGCCCGCTCCGCCGCCGCATGTTCCTCCGCGCTCGCGTGCCGCCCGCACAGGCAGCGGCGCAGCGTGGACTTCAGCGAGAACGGGTTGGAAAACATCGACATCAGGGCTCTCCGTGAGGGCTTGCGATGGACCGGACAAACGTGACGCTGGGATAGGGCAATGCCCGTGCCACGCTCACCCGGGAACGGGGATGGGCGGCGGGGTGGCGAGAGCCTTGCGCGCCAGCATGTGGCTTTTCGGATCGTTGACGGAGGCGACCGCGACGAGGCGATCCCCCGCGAAGTACCTGACGCAGAAGCGTCCGGCGGCGACGTCGCCCTCGCATTCGGTGCGGTCGTGCCCGTCGAGAAGGCCGACGATCTGCAGCTTCACATCATACTGATCGGACCAGAACCAGGGGACCGGATCGTATGCAACCGCCCCGCCGCTGATTGCTTTTGCGGCAGCCTTGGCCTGATCGATCGCATTCTGCACGGATTCGAGGCGAACCCGCCGGCCGTAGAGCTTGCTCGGGAAATTGGCCACATCTCCGGCAGCGTAGATGTCGGGCACGCTGGTGCGGGTCGCCTCGTCCACCCGGATGCCGTTCTCCATGACGAGGCCGGCATCGGCGGCGATTTCGCCATTGGGCACCGCGCCCACGGCGGAGAGCACGAGATCGGCCGGGAGCACCCGTCCGTCGGCGAGTTCCACGCCCGTCACGCCATCCGTGCCTAGAATGCGGGCGACGCCGGTGCCGGTGAGGATGGTGACGCCGTGCCCCTCGTGCAGGTCGCGGGCGAAGTCCGAAATGGTGGTGCAGGCGACGCGGGCGAGGAGCCGGGGAGCGCCTTCCACCACGGTGACGTCGAGCCCGAGCGTCTTGGCCTTGGCGGCCGTCTCCAGCCCGATATAGCCGCCCCCGATGATGACCAGCCGCGCGCCCGCAAGCGCAGCGGCGCGGAAGTTCTTCACATCGTCGATGCTGCGGATGGAAAACACGCCCGGCAGTTCCGCCCCCGGCACGGGCAGGGTGCGGGCGCGGGTGCCGGTGGCAATCAGCAGCGCGCCGTAGGTGAGGCGGGCGCCATCGGAAAGCTCCACCTCCTTGCCCACGGGAAAGATGCGGGCGACGCGGGTGGAGAGGCGCATCTCGGCGCCGGCGTCGGCATAAAAGGCGGGCGCCTTCAGCTCCAGCCGGTCCTCGGTCATCTCGCCGCCGAGATAGGCCTTGGAGAGCGGCGGGCGCTGGTAGGGCAGATATGGCTCGTCGCCGATGACGATGATGGGCTTGCCATAGCCCTCCGCCTTGAGGGAGGTGACGGCCTGTGCCGCCGCCTGCCCGGCCCCGATGATGACGAGCGGCGCGCTCACGACAGATGCTCCTGGGCCACCGGCTCCTGCGCCACACCCAGCGCGGCGGCGACGAACAGCAGCCGGTCCTGGCCGAAATACATCTCGCCGTTCACGAAATAGGTGGGAGAACCGAACACGCCGGCCTCGATGGCCGCGGCAGTGTTGCGCGCGATCTTGTCGGCCGCCTCCACGCTGTCGGAGAGGGTGGCGAGCTTCTCGCCATCCAGCCCCACCTCATTGGCGAGGCGGACGAGACTGTCCCGCTCGGAAATCTGGATGTCCCGCGCCCACACGGCGGAAAGGCAGGCGCCGATGAGGTCGGCGGGGTCGATGCCCTCGATCTGCGCCGCCGCGATGAGACGACAGGCGGGAAGCGTATCCGTGGGCCAGAATTTCGGCTCGGTATTGATGGAGATGCCGCGCACCTTAGCCCAACGCACGATGTCCTCTTTGCGATAGGCGTTGCGCTGGGGCGACTGCTTCGCCGGGGCGGTGGACCCGCCCTCGGCGAAGACCTTCAGGATGTCGACGGGACGCCACAGAATGTCGGCGCCCGCCGCACGCGCGATCTCGCGCAGGCGGCCGTGCCCCAGATAGGCATAGCCGGACTGGGGACTGAAATAGCAGATGATCTCGGGCACGGCGGGGCTCCTTTGGCTCGGTCAGCCGAGGGCCGCAGCCGGGTGCCCCTCCTCGATGGGCAGGGACGGATCGCGCGACCACTCGTTCCAGGAGCCAAAATACATCTTCACGTCCTTCACCCCCGCCTCTTTCAGCGCGAGGAAGGTGTTGGAGGCCCGCGCCCCTTTGAAGCAGTAGAGATAGACGGGGGTTTCGGGCGAAATGCCCACGGTGGCGCACTCGGCGAGGATCTCGGCGGAGGACTTGAAGCGCGGCCCTTCGGCGGTCGGCTTCATCATGCGGTACCACTCGATCCATTTGGCGCCGGGGATGCGGCCCTTGCGGGGGCAGAAGTCCTTGCCATAGGGCGAGGAGCTTTCGCCGATCCACTCGTCCACGTCGCGCACGTCGAGCTTGGCGACCGCCGGGTCCTCCACCGCCTTCAGCATGGCGGCAGCATCGATGATGAGTTCGCCAGCCGCCGGGTCCACCGGGAAAGTGGTGGCCTTGGGCTCGGGCACGTCGGTGGAGACAGGAAGGCCCGCGGCCGTCCAGGCGGCAAACCCGCCATGCAGCACCTTCACCTTGGGATAGCCGAGGAAGGTGAGCAGGAAATAGCCGCGGCAGGACTGGCCGAAGCCGGAATTCATCGACTGCTCGTAGATCACCGCCGTCTCGGTGCCGGACAGGCCGGCCTTGCCGAAGGCGTCGGCGAATTTTTCCGTCAGCTCGGCATAGCCCTCGGGGGTCGAGGTGGCGAGGAAGGTGAAGATCTCGTGCAGGTTCACCGCGCCGGGAATGTGGCCGGCGGCGTAGCTCGCGGGGTCACGGGTGTCGATGACGACGGTGGGTTCAGACAGGATGAGGGTCGAAAGATCGGACGGCGAAATCAGGATTGCGCTCATGGTGATCCCCTCTTGCGGGTCGGGAGGACACTCTTTCGGAAGGCACCGGGGGCTTTTGCCCCTCATGTTTTGAAACGGGCGGCCGGCATCAGGCCGGCATCTGGTCCAGCATCAGCTTCAGCTGCTTGGTGGCGGGCGTGACGATGGCGACGAAATAGGCCTCGCGCAGACGCCGCTGGCAGCGGGAGGCGCGAACATAGCCGCGGGCGCCGCAATGGAGCATGGCGTTGTGGGCGGCTTCGACGCTCTTCTCGCCGGCGAGCAGGCGGGCAGAGACGACGCGGCGCCAGTAGTCCGGGCTCTCGTCGAACGGCGTTTCGGCGAGGGCGTTCACCTCCGCTTCCATGGCCGCCAGCGTCTCGCAGAGCTGGTCGGGCTGGACGTCGAGATAGCGGTTCACGTGACCGAGAGGCTCCTCCACCTCGCGCATCATGGCGATGCAGTCGCGGATGAGGCCGAAGGCCATGCCGGCCTGGAGCAGGATGAAGCCGGCCCGCATCTTCTTCACGAACGACATGGCGTCGTGGGCCAGCACCATCTCGTCGGGAATGAACAGGTCGCGCACCTGCACGGCGTAGGTGCCGGTGCCGTCCATGCCGAGGAACGGCTCGCAGGGCTTTAGCGTCACGGCCGGCTCGGCGCAGTCGATGATCGCCATGACAGGCGCGGCGCCGTCCACGGCGAAGATGCAGCCGAAGAAATGGTCGGGGCCGAGGTTGGATACCCAGGGCAGGATGCCCTTCACCTTGTAGCCGCCCTCCACCCGCGTGCCCTTCAACTTCAGCGCCTCGATGCCGAAGAAGGACTTCATGGGGTTGGACAAAGCGGTCCCGCCGAGCACATGTCCGGTGGCGACGGCGGCGAGATATTTGGCGCGGGGCGCCTCGTTCTCGGAATTGATGAGGTACCAGACCAGCGTGTTCTGGCACCAGGCCATGAAGCCCGTGGCGGCGCAGACCTCGGACATGCGCGACATGCCCTCGATGGCATTGCCCAGCCGGTGGCCCTGCGACAGATGCAGGCGGAAGGCTCCGGCGTCGGCGAAGCGATGCAGGAGCATTGCGGGATAGGTGCCCTCGTCGATGGCCCGCGCCCAGGCGGAAAGGTCGGTCCGCGCGATCTTGCCGATCTCGTCGAGGGCGATGCCGGCATCGAGATCGACCGCAGCAGGGTCATGCGGCGACAAGGCAGTGACGGCGACGTGCGACACAGGCAGCGACATGGCGATCCTCAACGGGAAGAGGGCGGGAGCCTGCCCGGCCGTTGCCGGGCAGGGATGCGGCCGAAGGCGGCCGGCTGGTCGGCGCCGGTCAGCCCAGCGCCACCTCCAGGTTCACCGGACGCACGAAGGTGTTGGCCACGGGCGACCACTTGGTGACGTGGGAGATGAGCGCCTCCACCTCCTCCTTCGGCACGCCGTCGCATTCCATGTCGACCTTCACGCGCACGTCGGTGAAGCCGACCGGCTTCTCGCTGACGTCGCCCGTACCCCACACGGCGGTGATGTTGAGGTCGCCTTCCAGCTGGAGCTCCAGCTTGCGGACGGTCCAGCCGCGATGCACCGCATTGGCGTGGAGGCCGACGGCGAGGCAGGAGCCGAGCGCGGCCAGCGACGCTTCGGAGGGGTTCGGCGCGGTGTCGTCGCCGAGCAGGCCCGGGGGCTCGTCGACGATGTAGGGCTCGAGATTGCGGATGTAGTTCGCGTGACGGAAGCGGCCTTCGGCGACGGTCTTGCACTTCAGGGTTTTGATGACCTTGGGGTCCGCCTTGCCGGCCGCGATCAGCTTGGCGAGGCCTTCCTTGTCGATGGGCGCAAGGCAGCCCGTGGTCGCTTCTGGCGCGAGGCAGCCGGTCAGTGCGGTCTGGGGCGCAGTCATCAGGATCTCCTTGGGTCGTGTAGACAGACCGGTCTGTCTTATGCACGCGCCATGCCAGATCCGCCAAAGGCAGCGACGGACTGGAGGAGACCTGCGTTTCCTTATGAGAAATAAGGAACTGTGGGAAAAGTGGACGCGGCTTGTCCGGCACGGTTCGTGCCTGTAGAAAACAGACAGGTCTGTCTGAGTGCACGCGAAAGCAGCACATTGGTGAGAAGCGATGCAGCAAACGAAGGCAAGCCGCCCCAAGGCCAATCCCCACGCCGCCCCGGACGCGGGCGAGGCGGAGCCGAAGGCCCGCGAGCGCATCCTTCAGGCCGCGACGCGCCTGTTCTGCCAGCACGGCATCAATGCGGTGGGCGTGGACGCCGTGGTTGCCGAGGCGGCAACGGCCAAGGCGACCCTCTACAAGTCGTTCGGCTCCAAGGAGCGGCTGGTGGAGGCGGTGCTGGAGCGCGAGGGCGCGGCATGGCGCGACTGGTTTCTCGGCGAACTGCTGAAAGGCGAGGCAACCGCACAGGTGCGCCTGCGCCGCATCTTCCCCGTGCTGCGCGAATGGTTCGGCGACGCCCGCTTCTTCGGCTGCCCCTTCATCAATGCGGTGGCCGAGCACGACAAGGCGGACGACCGCATGCGCCAGATCGCCCTCGCCCACAAGAAGGTGGTGCTGGAAACCATCACCCGCCTCGCCGCCGAGGCCGGAGCGCGCGATCCCAACGGGGCGGCCCACCAGTTGGGTGTCCTGATCGACGGCGCCATCGTCGCCGCCATGATCACCAAGGACGCCAACGTCGCCCTGCTGGCGGGTCAAACCGCCGATCTGCTGCTGTCCGGCATGGCGGCCGAAGCGGCCTGACGGACGCCCCTCCGCCTTCCCGCTCACGCTCCATGCGTCCAGAGCGGGAGACGGCTCGCTCCCCCTGCGAAATGCGCAGTCTCCCGCGCTTGACGCTCCGCCCCGCGGCGTCCGAAAACGCGGTAACAGCATCGGGAGGAAAAGATGCAGATCCGCGCCGCCGTCCTGCGCACGTCTCCGGTCAACAAGCCCTATGCGGACACGCGCCCGCTCTCCATTGAAACGGTTCAGCTCGCGCCGCCCCAGGCCGGCGAGGTGCTCATCAAGGTGGCGGCGGCGGGGCTGTGCCATTCCGATCTGTCCGTCATCAACGGCGACCGGCCGCGTCAGCTTCCCATGGTGCTCGGCCACGAGGCGGCGGGCGTGGTGGTGGAGACCGGTCCGGGCGTGGACGATCTCAGCGCCGGCGACCATGTGGTGATGAGCTTCGTGCCCACCTGCGGCACCTGCCCGTCCTGCATGGAAGGCCGCGCCCAATTGTGCGGGCCGGGCCAGGCCTCCAACGGCGCCGGAACCCTGCTCGGCGGCGGGCGGCGGCTGAAGTGCGATGACGGCACCGATATCTACCACCTGTGCGGGATCGCCGGTTACGGCGAGTATGCGGTGGTCTCGCGCCGCTCCATCATCAAGATCGACAAGGAGATGTCGCTCATCGACGCCGCCCTGTTCGGCTGCGCGGTGATGACCGGCGTCGGCACGGTGGTGAACACCGCCGGCGTGCGGCCGGGCCAGAGTGTCGCCGTGGTCGGCCTCGGCGGCGTCGGCCTCTCCGCGCTGATGGGCGCAGTGGCGGCGGGTGCCGACCAGATCGTCGCTCTGGACTTGTCTCCCCAGAAGCTCGACCTCGCCCGCCAGATCGGCGCGACCGACACCTTCCTCGCCAGCGATCCGGACATCGTGGAGGCGGTGAAGGAGGCCACCCGCGGCGGCGTGGACCATGCCATCGAGATGGCCGGCTCCGCCCCCGCCTTTGAGCTGGCCTACAAGATCACCCGCCGGGGCGGCACCACCACCACGGGCGGCCTCGCCAATCCCAACGCCCGCATCTCCCTGCCGCCGGTGCATCTCGTCGCCGAGGAGCGCACCATCAAGGGCAGCTACATGGGCAGCTGCGTGCCGCCGCGCGACATCCCGCGCTTCATGGCGCTCTACAAGCGCGGCAAGCTGCCGGTGAACCGCCTGCTCTCCTCCACCGGGCCGCTCGACACCATCAACGAGAATTTCGACCGCCTCGACCGTGGCGAAGTGGTGCGGCACGTCATCGTCTACTGAGGCCGGAAAGGACGCGCGCCGGGGCCGCGGCGGCGCGGCCCCTTCCCTTCCCCGGTGGATCGCCTAATCTGCCGCGGGTTCCCGAGGAGAAGTCATGCGCGTCGCCATCCGTCTCGCCGCCGTCGCCGCGCTGGCCATCGCCGTTTCCGGCTGCGACAAGTGCGGCAACTGGTTCGGCCAGGGTACGCCGGTGGGCAAGCCCGGCGCCTGCCAGTCCGCGACGCCGCGCTGATACCCCCTTTTACCGCGCCGCTTCCTTGCATCGGCGGGGCTCCGCCGCTATAAGCGCGCCTTCGCTTTCGGCATGCGCCCCCCTGGAGGCGTGCCGCAGGGCGAAATCGCGCGTCCATACGGATGCGGCGATGGAAACTCAAAATCAGGACAAGTGCCATGACTGCCATCAAGGAACTGAAGGCTGTGGCGCGCCCGCGGGCCGGCAAGGGGGCCGCCCGTGCCGAGCGCCGCGCCGGGCGTGTGCCCGCCGTGATCTACGGCGAGAAGCAGGACCCCATCACGATCTCGCTCGACTTCATCGAGATCAACAAGATCATCTATGCCGGCCACTTCCTCACCACCCTGTTCGAGGTGGACGTGGACGGCACCAAGCACCGCGTCATCCCGCGTGACTACCAGCTGGACGTGGTGAAGGACTTCCCCGTTCACGTGGACTTCCTGCGCGTCTCCAAGGGCGCGACCGTGACGGTGGAAGTGCCTGTGCACTTCGTGAAGCAGGAGGCTTCCCCGGCGCTCAAGTCCGGCGGCACCCTGAACGTGGTCGCCCACACCGTCGAGCTGGAATGCCCGGCCGAATCCATCCCGGAAGCCATCGAGGTCGACCTCACCGGCGCCGCCTATGGTGACGCGTTCCACCTGTCCTCCCAGAAGCTCCCCGCGGGCGTGACCTGGGTCGGCCAGGGCGACGACACCCTCGCCACCATCGTCGCCCCCGTGGGTGGCGAAGAGGAGCCGGCGGCGGAAGAGCCCAAGGCCTGAGCTGATCGCTGACCAGTACCGGGCGCCGCGCTTGTTTAAAGCCGCGGCGCCCCGTTTTTCGGGCCGGAGATCCGCCTCATGTTCCTGTTCGCAGGGCTCGGCAATCCCGGCCCGAAATATGCCGGCAACCGGCACAATGTCGGCTTCATGGCACTCGACGCCATCTGCCGCCGCCATCGCCTCGGCCCGCTGCGCCGCCGCTTCCAGTCCGCGGCCGCCGAAGGCGAGATTGCCGGTGAGAAGGTCATCGCGCTCTTTCCCGAGACCTTCATGAACGAGAGCGGCCGGGCCGTCGCCGAGGCCCAGCGCTTCTACAAGATTCCCCTCGACCACATCTTCGTTTTCCACGACGAGCTGGACCTGCCCCCCGCCAAGGTGCGGATCAAGAAGGGCGGCGGCAATGCCGGCCACAACGGGCTGCGGTCCATCACCGCCCAGTGCGGCAACGATTACTGGCGCATCCGCCTCGGCATCGGCCATCCCGGCGACAAGGCTCTGGTGCATGCCTATGTGCTCAACGACTTCGCCAAGTCCGAAAAGGGCTGGGTGGATGCCGTGAGCGACGCCTGCGCCGATTTCGCCGAACTGCTGGTGAAGCAGCGCCCCGACGAATTCCAGAACCGCACCCACCTCTTTCTCGAAGCCCAGGGCTTCGGCGAGCAGAAAAGGGTCGGCGAGAAGGGCTGAGGCCGCGCCTAGGCCCATGCGCCCCTGGCCGGGCGGGTTGCGCACCCGAGGCCCGAGGGGCTATGCGATCCCAACGGCCGCAGCGCGGCCTGATCCTTATCTCCATCCTGCAGCCGCACCGGCGGGCGGGTGCAACTCCTGAGCGGTCCATGGGCTTCAAATGCGGCATCGTCGGGCTTCCCAACGTGGGCAAGTCCACCCTCTTCAACGCGCTCACCCAGACGGCGGCGGCGCAGGCGGCGAACTATCCGTTCTGCACCATCGAGCCGAACGTGGGTGACGTGGCGGTGCCCGATCCGCGCCTCGACACGCTGGCGGAGATCGCCGGCTCGGGCGCCATCATCCCCACCCGCCTCACCTTCGTGGACATCGCCGGCCTCGTGCGCGGCGCCTCCAAGGGCGAGGGGCTCGGCAACCAGTTCCTCGCCAACATCCGCGAGTGCGATGCCATCGCCCATGTGGTGCGCTGCTTCGAGGATGGGGACGTGACCCATGTGGAAGGCAAGATCGCCCCGGTCAACGACATCGAGACCATCGAGACCGAGCTGATGCTCGCCGATCTCGAGAGCCTGGAAAAGCGCGTCACGGCGCTGGAGAAGAAGGCCAAGGGCGGCACCGACAAGGAGGCCAAGGAAACCCTCGACCTCGTCATGCGCGCCCTGGTCCTGCTGCGCGAGGGCAAGCCCGCCCGCCTCGCCGAGGTGAAGCCGGAGGAGCGCAAGCTCTTCAACCAGCTGGGCCTGCTCTCCGCCAAGCCCGTGCTTTACGTGTGCAACGTCGAGGAAGGCTCGGCCAAGGAGGGCAATGCCCTCTCGGCGGAAGTCTTCAAGCGCGCCGCCGAGGAAGGCGCCAAGGCCGTTGTCGTCTCGGCCAAGATCGAGAGCGAGATCGCGGTGCTGCCCCCGGACGAGCAGAAGGAATATCTGGAGGCCATCGATCTCGACGAACCGGGCCTCAACCGCGTCATCCGCGCCGGCTACGAGTTGCTCCAGCTCCTCACCTACTTCACCGTGGGTCCGAAGGAGGCGCGCGCCTGGACCATCACCGCGGGCACCAAGGCCCCCGCGGCGGCGGGCGTGATCCATACGGATTTCGAAAAGGGCTTCATCCGCGCCGAGACCGTCGCCTTCGATGACTACGTGAAGTTCAAGGGCGAGGCCGGCGCCCGCGAGGGCGGCCGCTTCCGCCTGGAAGGCAAGGACTACGTGGTCGCCGACGGCGACGTGCTGCACTTCCGCTTCGCCAACTGAGGCTCCGTGATGGTCGGGGCCGGGCCGCAGTTACTCGGCCGCTTCACCTTCACGGCGGAGGAGATCGTGCGCTTCGCCCGCGCCTACGATCCCCAGCCCTTCCATGTGGATGCGGAGGCGGCCGCCGCCTCCCCCTTCGGCACCCTCATCGCCTCGGGCTGGCACACGGTCTCAACATGGATGGGCCTGTTCGTGCGCGCCCATGGCGCGGCGGTTGAAGCCCTGCCCCCCGACCACGCGGCGGTGATCGCACCTGTCGGCGTCGGCTTCGGTCTCATCGACCTCAAATGGCTCGCCCCGGTCCGCGTCGGCGACACCATTACCTTCTTCACCGAAATCCTCGACGCCCGCCCCAGCACCAGCCGCCCCGGCTGGACCATCTACCACCGCACCGGCAGCGCCCGGCGGGAGGATGGGACCGAGGTGATGCGCTTCGAGCTGAGGCATCTGGCGCCGGACGCGCGAGAGTCGCGCCACTGTTAGCATGCTGCAGTTGCACATCGGAATATATTCCTATATCGTCTCCTTCGGATTGACGGAGGAGAGCGGCTGTGTCGCAGACAGATGCAGAATTGGATGCCCTCGACCGATTGCGCCGCCTCACGCGGCGGCTGAACCTCGACGTCGCAGCATGGCGACTCAAGCTCGCATTGAAGGGCAGCTATGATCCCAGCCAGCCGCGTATCCCCAGCGGCCAGCCGGGTGGCGGGCGATGGGCCGGAGGCAGCGACGGCAGCACCGGGCCCAAACCCACCGGTGCGGAGCGACGTGTGTCGATGGCGGCGCGGCGCATTTCGCCCGCGGCAGAAGCGGAATGCGAACGCTTGAACAAGAGAGACATGGCGTACTGCACGGCCATCAAGAATCCAGCATGCCACGGTCAAGCATCCCTGCGATATGCTTTCTGTTTAGCCGGAAAACCGATTCCTCCTCTCCCATTCTGAGAGAATAAAAATGTTAATTCTGACTCACACGCTTTATCTCAATCGCCCTGAAGGCGAAATTCCGATCGCAATCCGTATTTACAGGCCAGAACCCAAGGACGGCTGCTGGGCCTGCACTTTCGAAATCGACTGGCCGGAGGGCACCAAGACCATGTCCGGCGCCGGCCTAGATGCATTGCAGGCGCTGGTGATATCTTTGCAGATGATCGGAATCCAGATCTATACGAGCACCTATCATCACGATGGAGCCCTTCGCGCCTATGACAACGAAGAGGGCTATGGCTTTCCCATCGCCCGAAACGTCCGCGACCTATTGGTCGGCGCTGACAAGATTTATTTATAATCCCGATTGATATACCCGCGTACGAAACCGCGTTTAGATGCAAGGGACAATTTTTTGAAATCTAATAATGCTTATTATGACCCATATTCTACATCTTAATGGGCCATCGGACAATGTTCCCATCGAAATCCGCCTGTATCAGCCTCACCTGACGGATGGGTCATGGACATGCAGTTTCGAAATCGACTGGCCCGAGAGCCGAATGGTTCGCTATGGCGTGGGCGAAGATGCGCTGCAGGCGCTGGTCATCACGCTGCAGATGATCGGCGCCCAGATCTACACAAGCCCGTATCATGAGGACGGCAGTTTGCGCGCCTACGACAAGGAGGACGGCTACGGTTTCCCGGTCCCGAACAACCTGCGTGACCTGCTCATCGGCGTCGACAAGATAAGCTTCTGATTTCAGTCCCTCGCGGAGCCCCGCCATGGTGATCCTCACGCACACCCTTTTCATCAGGGGCGAGGCCGGCGACACGCCGGTGGAGATTCGCCTTTACCAGCCCGAACACATCGTGGAGGACTTCGGCGAGTCCTGGGGCTGCCGCTTCGAGATCGACTGGCCGGACCGCACCAAGAGCATGGTCGTCCATGGATACGATGCGCTGCAGGCGCTCATCCTCTCCATGATGTGCGTGGGCGTGAACCTATATGTGTCCGAGTATCACGACGACGGCCTGCTCTATTCGCCCGGTCGCGAAGGCGGCTATGGTTTCCCGGTCACCCAGAACATCCGCGACGTTCTGGTCGGGAGCGACAAGGCCACCTTCTGGCCTGATGCGCCGATATCCCCACGCCCAGCTTGACGTTTGCGTCATCCTCGCCTTCCATCGGCCTCCAACGACAGGGAGGCCGCCTTGCCCGACATCTTCTTCGAAGATTTCATCATCGGTGAGGTGAAGACGTTCGGCTCGCACAAGGTGACGGAGGAGGAGATCCTCGCCTTCGCCCGCGAGTTCGATCCCCAGCCCATGCATCTCGATGCGGCGGCGGGCAAGGTGTCCCTGCTCGGCGGGCTGGCGGCTTCCGGCTGGCATTCGTGCGCCATCATGATGCGGCTCGTCTGCGACGGCTTCCTCCTGCGCACCGCCAGCATGGGCTCGCCCGGCGTTCCCGAGAACAAGTGGCTCGCCCCCGTTTTCCCCGAAGATGTCCTGACACTCCGCCGCACGGTGCTGGAAAGCCGCACCTCCAGGAGCAATCCGGACATGGGCCTCGTGACCTTCCGCTTCGAGCTTCTGAAAGCCGACAAGAGCGCCGCGTTGGATCAGACCTGCGTGGTCATGGTCGGCCGCCGCAACCCGGGAGCGCGCCTCGCATGATGTATTTCGAGGAGGTCGAGGCGGGCGCCACCGCCGCACTGGGCAACCACACCTTCACCGAGGCGGAGATGCTGGCCTTCGCCCGTCTCTACGATCCCCAGCCGTTCCATGTGGATCCGGAGGCGGCGCGGCGCAGTCCGTTCGGCGCGCTGGTCGCGTCCGGCTGGCACACGGCCGCCATGTGGATGAAGTGCTTCGTCGCCTCCAACATGGCGCTACCCAAGGAAGCCTCGAAGCCCGGCGAGGAAGGCGTGCCGGGCGGCGGCTCCTTCGGCCCGGCCTCAGGCTTCACCAAGCTGCGCTGGCTGAAGCCTGTCTATGCGGGAGATACCATCTCGTTCGCCACCGAGGTGCGGGACAAGATCAACATCAAGTCCCGCCCCCAATGGGGCTTCCTGCGCACCTACAATACAGGAACGAACCAACACGGGGATCTGGTCATCGATTTCGAGAGCACCGTGCTGATGCGGCGCCGCCCCTGAGCCGCCCTACCCTTCGAATTCCTCTTTCAGGATTTCGAGGCGCAGCCATTCCTCTTCCGCCGCGTCGAGGGCCGCCTGCGTCTCCGCCAGCGCCGCCGAGGCCTTGTCGAAGCGAGCCGGGTCGCGAGCGTAGAGCGCAGGGTCGGCGATTTCGGCGGCGAGCTTCTCCAGCTTGGCGCGCAGGTCGTCCATGGTCTTGGGCAGCGTCTTCAGCGCGTGCTGCTCATGGAAGGAGAGCCGTCGCTTCGCTCCGGCGGCAGTTGCCCCCTTGCCGGCCTCGGGCTTCGGCTCGCCCGCCTTGGCCTTCGACGCGGGCGCGCCCTTGTCCCGTGCCTCCACACCGCGGCCGCGCTGGGACAGCATGTCCGAATAGCCGCCGGCATATTCGCGGAACATCCCGTCCCCCTCCGCCATGATGACGCTGGAGACAGTACGGTCCAGGAAGTCACGATCGTGGCTGACAAGGATGACGGTGCCGGGATAGTCGGCCACCATCTCCTGCAGAAGGTCGAGGGTTTCGAGGTCGAGGTCGTTGGTGGGCTCGTCCAGCACCAGCACGTTGGAGGGCAGCGCCAGCGCCCGCGCCAGCATCAGCCGGCCGCGCTCGCCGCCGGAGAGCACGGAGAGCGGCGCGTTGGCCTGCTCGGGCGTGAAGAGGAAGTCCTTCAGATAGCCCATCACGTGCTTGGGCACGCCGCCCACCTGCACCTGGTCCGAGCCGCCGCCGGTCAACGCATCGCGCAGGGTGGTGCCGGGATCGAGCGCCGCGCGCTTCTGGTCGAGGCTGGCGACTTCCAGATTGGTGCCGAGCTTCACCGTGCCCGAATCGGGGGCGAGCTCGCCGGTGAGCAGCTTGATGAGCGTGGTCTTGCCGGCGCCGTTGGGGCCGATGATTCCGATGCGGTCGCCGCGCAGGATGCGGGTGGAGAAATCCTTCACCACCTCCCGCGCGCCGAAGGCCTTGGCGATGTGCTTCGCTTCGATGACGAGCTTGCCGGAGGCCTCCGCCTCGCTCACCGCCAGCTTGACGTTGCCCACCGCGCGGCGCTCATCGCGGCGATCCTTGCGCATGGAATGCAGCAGGCCCAGCCGGCGCACATTGCGCTTGCGGCGGGCGGTGACGCCGTAGCGCAGCCAGTCCAGCTCCGCGACGATCTTGCGGTCGAGCTTGTGGCGCTCGGTCTCTTCCTGTTCCAGCACCTCGTCGCGCCAGGCTTCGAACGCGCCGAAGCCCTGCTCCAGCCGCCGGGTCTGGCCGCGGTCGAGCCAGACGGTGGCGCGCGAGAGGGTTTCGAGGAAGCGCCGGTCATGGCTGATGAGCACCATGGCCGACTTCAGCCCCTTCAGCTCGCTTTCCAGCCATTCGATGGCCGGCAGATCGAGATGGTTGGTCGGCTCGTCCAGCATCAGCACGTCCGGCTCCGGCGCGATCACGCGCGCCAGAGCGGCCCGGCGGGCCTCACCGCCGGAGAGGTGAGCGGGGTCTTCCTGTCCTGTCAGGCCCAGCTCGGTGAGGAGATATTGGGCGCGATAGGCATCGTCGCCCGGTCCGAGCCCGGCTTCCACATAGGCGAGCGTCGTCGCATAGCCGGAAAAGTCCGGCTCCTGCGGCAGATAGCGCACGGTGGTTCCGGGCTGGAAGAAGCGCGTGCCGGAATCCGGCTCGATGAGCCCCGCCGCCACCTTCAGCAGCGTGGACTTGCCCGAGCCGTTGCGACCGACAAGGCACACCCGCTCGCCCGCCGACACGGAAAGCTCCGCGCCGTCGAGCAGAGGGGTGGCGCCGAAGCGCAGATGGATGTCCTGGAGGAGAACGAGCGGAGGAGCCATGGGGCCGGATTAAAGCCCTTGGGTCCGGAACGCAAAGGCCGTTCGCGCGGAACGCCGCTTTGCGCCGCCCGTCTCACAGGACAAAGAGATGTGCGCGGCGCCACGCCTCACGCGGGCGACGCACACATCTCGCAAGCCATCAATGTACGGTGGAAGTCGGATTCAGCTTCGACATCTGGTCCTTGAGAACCAGCTTCTTGCGCTTCAGCTCTGCGACACGAAGAGGATCCGATGCGGGGCTGTTCATTTCGCGGTTGAGCTCCTGCTCGATGGCCGCGTGACGCCGCTTCAGTTCCTGAAGGTGCGACTGGATGGACATTCTTAGCCACTCCCTGTCTGCAACACGACATCAGTCTGTCACGGAGCCGGCGAAGAGTCGACCGCCTTTCCGCCACCTCCGGCGACCTCCCATCTTGCGGCGCGGCATACCCGTGCCATAGTCATTCCAAATGGGGCGAGCGGGCGGCGGACCTGCGCGCCGGTGACAGGACCGGGCATGACGAGCGACGAGGAACGGGATCTCAAGGTCCACCTGGAACGCCTGAAGCAGGAGCATCGGGATCTCGATGCGGCGATCGAGGCGCTGACCAGCGTGTCGGGATCGGACATCCTGCAGATCCAGCGGCTCAAGAAGCGCAAGCTGCAGCTGAAGGACCGCATCGGCCAGATCGAGGACGAATTGTTCCCCGACATCATCGCCTGAGAGCGCGCGAGAACCGCGCGAGGCCGGCCCTCCTGAGGAGGGGTCCGGGGCGCGGAGGCCGGGCGTGCCCGGCATCCGTCAGTCGGTAAGAAGGATCAGAGCTGGGCGAGCAGCGCGGTGGCGCCGGAGGCGTCGGCCTTGGAGGGCACGTCCTCCACGTTGAGCGTCTTCACCACGCCGTCCTCGACCACCATCGAATAGCGCTTGGAGCGCACGCCGAGGCCGGCGGCCGAGCCGTCGAAGGTGAGGTCGAGCGCGGCCGCGAAGGACGCGTCAGGGTCCGCCAGGAACACGATCTTGCCGTCGGAACCGGAGGCCTTTTCCCAGGCGCCCATGACGAAGGGATCGTTCACCGACACCACGGCGATGGCATCCACGCCCTTCGCCTTGATGGCGTCGGCCTCGTGCACATAGCCCGGCAGGTGGTTCTTGTGGCAGGTGGGGGTGAAGGCACCCGGCACCGCGAACAGCACCACCTTCTTGCCCTTGAAGATTTCGTCGGTGGTCTTCGGCACGGGGCCGTCCTCGGTGGGAACACGGAAGGTGGCGTTGGGCAGTTTGTCGCCGACCGAAATGGGCATCGTCTTCTCCACAGTCTTGGGCGTTTGCGCCCGCGCCGACAATACGGGCTTTTGACGGGGAGAAAAGCGCTGGCTGCGGGCCGGAGCGGCCCAGCTCAGCGTGGCGGCAGCTTCGGAACAGGCACCGTTGTCACGATCGCCTTCGTGCCGTCCACGAGCGTCAGGGTCAGCGGCGTGCCGGACGGATCGGTGCCGGCGGGTACGCCGTCGAGGGGCAGCTCGAACCGTGCGGCGCCGTCCGGCAGCATGGTCTTCTGCGGCAGTGGCAAGGCCCAGCGGTCCGGCCCCTCGGCGAACAGATCCGCCTTGGGATTCTGGGCCCTGACCTCGATCACGAGACGCGGCGGTTCGGCGCTCGCGTCCAGTTCGACCTTCTGCACCGAGGTCGGCTCGGCAACGCCCAGCGGACGTTCCACCGGCAGTGCCGCGCGGGCCGCCGAAATGCGGGACGCCTCGGCGCCCGCGTCGCCGCCAAGCGCGATGGAGAGGTCGGCGCGGGCGGGCATGCACAGGGCCTCGCACACGGCGAAATCGAACGCGAGGGCGAGCCGCGCCGGCTTGTCCTTGTCCTTCAGCTCCACCTTCAGGGGGAACAGGACCGCCCCCTTGTAGCCGATGGAAAAGCCCCCGCCCCCGTCAGCGAAGCGCTTGGGCGCGGGCCATTCCATCTCCACCCGGGCGATGTTCTCCGAACCGCTCCAGTCCAGCGTCGGCGGCACGCCACTGTCGCCGGGATAGCGCCAGTAGGTCTTCCAGCCGGGGGCGAGCTTCAGCTCGATGCCCGCATCCGCCGTCGTGCCGGAGACGGCACCCGCCATCAGGACCACATCCGCGCCCGGCACCTTCACCGGAGGCGCGCTCGCAGCCCATGCGGCCGGCGAGAGAGCGGCAAGCATGGCGCCGGCGAGAAGTGCGCGGGCGAACACGCCACGAGACGACAACAGGAAGGCGGGCCGGACCGCCGGCCAAGCGCCCAGGGCGCGCTGAGGGGTCGATGTCATGGGCCTAGCGGGTACCCGCTCGCGGCTTCGCCGCAAAGCCCTTCCGCTCACCAATCGCGTGCACAAGCGTGTGACCCGCCGCGGAACTCGCAGCCTTGCGACGAGGCTTCGCGGCGACCTGCGATGCAATCCGCATTTCCAAGACGCCCGAACGGCGGTACCCTTTCTCCATGACTGCGAGCCAGAACCATACGATCGAAGGCGGAGGGTCGGGTTTCCTCGATGGGCAGATGCTCATCGCCATGCCGACCATGCGCGACGAGCAGTTCGCCCGCACCCTCGTCTACATGTGCGCCCACTCTCCGGAAGGAGCCATGGGCATCGTGGTGAACCAGCCGGCGAGCCACATCGACTTCACCGACCTCCTCGTGCAGCTGGATGTGGTTCCCGCCGCCGAGCGCATCCTGCTGCCGAAAAGCGCCGGCACCGTCAAAGTGCTGCGCGGCGGACCGGTGGAGACGGGACGCGGTTTCGTGCTGCATTCGGCGGATTATTTCGTCGAGAATTCCACGCTGACCATCGATGACGGCATCTGCCTCACCGCCACGCTGGATATCCTGAAGGCCATCGCCGGCGGGCGCGGACCGCGCAGCGCGGTGCTGGCACTGGGCTATGCCGGCTGGGCGCCGGGCCAGCTCGAGACGGAGATCCAGGCCAACGGCTGGCTGAACTGCCCGGCCGACCCGGACCTCATCTTCGGCGCTGGGGTGGAGACGAAATACGATAGTGCCCTGCGCAAGCTCGGCATCGTGCCCGGCATGCTCTCCAGCGACGCCGGCCACGCCTGAGCGTCGCTTCTCTCAGGCGCCGCGCGGGCTTGGGATGTTGCTTCGCTCAGGCGCCGTAAGGCGGCGAAAGACTCAGTAGCTGTCGCCCCAGCGACGCGGGCGGTAGAAGGTGTGCACGCCGATCTTGTCCAGCTTGCGCATCTCCCGCACCCAGCTCGGATGCACCCAGTAGGCGTGATAGTGGGTCGCGCGGCCGATGGAGGCGAGCCACAGCTTTCCGTCCAGCATCTCGGCGGCGATTTCCTTGGCCTGCACCCACATGTCCGGCTCGCGCACCACGTCCGGCACATCGTCGCAGGCGAAGGTGAACTGGCAGGCAAGGTGCCTGTGGGCGTTCTGGTAGACCGCGCCGCACACATCCGCGGGGTAGTAGCCGGAGAACACACGGTTCACGATGACCTGCGCCACCGCGATCTGGCCGCGCTTGGGCTCGCCGCGGCTTTCGAAATAGATGGCTTCCGCCAGGCACTTCTGGGCCCGCGCCAGCTTCTCGCCGCCGAGCTCCAGCCGCTGCGCGGGCGAGGGCCAGATGCCGTCGCTGGGCGGTGTCTCCAGCTCCACGGTGCTGTCCGGTGAGACCAGGGTCGCCTCGCCCTCGGCGTGCGGCGCCGGATGAGGCACATAGCCGTGCTCGGCGAGGGCGGCATACTGGAAGGCAAGGGCCGGAAACAGCACCGGATCGCGGCTGAACACCGCCACCGGGTCCTGATGCGGCATCGGGCCGACGAGCGTGGTGCCGCCGCCGAACTCCCCGAGAGCCTCCTCCGGCGCGTCCTCGCGCGCCAGCGTCTCGGCCGCACGGCGGGCCTGCTCCAGACCGGCGGGAACGTCCTCCGCTGCGGCAACGCGTGCGGCGTCCTGAATCAGCGGCAGTTCCAGAAGGATGTCGAGGGCCAATTCCAGATAGGCGCCCGACAGGTCGAGGTGGCGCGGCGGCTCGACCGTCTCGCGATCCGAGAGCACCAGCGGCGGGGGAAAGGCGAAGGCGTCGTCATCCGTCGTATCGGAGGAAGACTGGGTGGAAGACGCGAGGGCGGGCGAGACGAGGTCCGACGGCTCCGGCCCGGTGCCGATCTCGTCCCGCGTCCCATTCAGCACCGGCTGGCCCGCGATTGCGGCAACCGCGGCAGCGCGCGCACTGTCTTCAGAGACCGGCGCGAGGGAGGCGGTGACGATGGTGCCGGGTGCGACAACACGGCGCGCCGGCTTCACGACCTCGGCGATGGCCTCCTTCGGAATCTCCGGCAGGCCGGTACCGACCGGCTGCGGCAGATCGAGCGTGGCGAGCTTCAGCGCCCGCGCGGAGCCCGGCCAGAGGCCGAGACCTGAACCCGATGCCACGCCTTTCGGCGCCCGGCCCGAGACGTCGTCAGCCCCCGCCCCGCAAGGCGTTGCGACGATGAAGGCGGTGGCGACGAGAAGCGGCGATAAAGCCCGACCGGCCCTCGGCCATCGATCCCGACAAATTCCCATACGCCAGCCCTTGCCGAGACTTCATGTCCCCAATAGGGCGCCGGACCGTTGCCGGCCGGCGACACGCAAGAGCATTGTCCGATCAGTCTTGCCTGGAGGTTAATTTCAGCGCCAGCTCCGCTTCGCGGGCGAACGGGCCCTGCCCCCGCAGCTGGAATTTGCGCGCCCGCGCAAGGCCATGGGTGCCGAAGCGGACACGCACCGCCTCCTCCACCCACTTGTCCTCCTGCGTCGCGCGCTGGGCTGCGCGCCGGTCTCCCGCGTCGAGAAACGCGCCGTGCGCCGCGACCGCCGCCTCGAACAAGTCGAGCCCCTCCCCGGTCGCCGCCGACAGGCGGATCACAGGAACCGTCCACCCGGCGGAGGCGGAGCCCGCCAGCGACAGCGCTCCCGCCACCTCGGAGGCGGCGCGGCGGGCGACCTCGGTCATGTCGGCCTTGGTGACGACGATGATGTCGGGCAGTTCCATCACGCCCGCCTTCATGAACTGAAGGCTGTCGCCCGACGCCGGCTGGATGCACAGCACCACCGTGTCGGCGACAAGGGAGATGTCGGCCTCCGACTGGCCGACGCCCACGGTCTCGACGATCACCAGATCATAGACCGCGCGCAGCAGCACGACGGCGGCGACCGAATCATCCGAAAGCCCGCCGAGCCGGTCGCGCGCCGCCATGGAGCGCACGAACACGCCGCGGTCGTCGGGATCGGTCTTCATCCGGGCCCGGTCGCCGAGCAGTGCGCCACCCGTGCGCCGCGACGAGGGGTCCACCGCGAGCACGGCCACGGTGCGCCCGGCCGCACGGGCGCGGCGGACCAGCGCGTTGGTCAGGGTCGATTTGCCCACGCCGGGCGGGCCGGTGAGGCCCAGCACCTCGGCTTTGCCGGAGCGGGCCGCGGCATCGAGCAGCGCCACGAGGTCGGGCTGTCCGCGCGCCGTCTCCACCAGCGCCAGCGCGCGCGCGACGGCGCGTTTGCCGCCGGCGGCCACGGTGGCGAGATCAGGCACGGCGGAGGTGCGCGGGCGGTCTGGGGCGTCGGCGGAAGCGGGCTCAGGCGGCATGGCGCCAATCTAGCTGCCGCAGTGCGGGAGGCAACTCACCGCGTTTCCGCGCCAACGGAAAAAGGCGCCGGCAAAAGCCGGCGCCTCTCCCACTGATCGGATCCGTGCGGGGGAACGGAACCGATCAACAGCCCTGAAAACAAGGGTCAGCCGCAGTAGCCGCGCGACACCTTGACCACGTTGCCGTTGGTCTGGCGCAGGTAGCAGCGGCCGTTGTTGCCCCAGAAATAGTAGGCGCGGCGCTGGTCCTGCTGGTTGCCGATGATGGCGCCGGTGGTGCCGCCGATGAGCGCACCGGCCGCGACGCCACCGGCATTGCCCGTGACAGCGCCGCCGATCAGCGCGCCGGCCGTGCCGCCGATGAGCGCACCGCCCACCGTGTTGTTCTGGGCGCTGGCGGTGACAGCCGAGCCGGCGAGGACGGCGGCGGCCAGGGTGAAGGCAGTGAAAGCGCCGAGCGCGGCATTACGGGTCGACATCTTGATCCTTTCCGCATCCGCCGGGCATCAACCCGCGGCGTGCTGCGATGGCACCTGATCTAGCAAAGGCCACATGAACGCCAGATGAGCGGAGCGTTCGGGCATCGTGCAGCTTCGTTCATGGTTCTGGACCGGGCAAGCTGCGCCGTAAAGACCCACTTCCGTTGCGTGTCCCTTCCACGACAAGGGAACACCTCTTGCATCAGCAAGGCGCTCCGGTGCAGGCTCGCGCCCCCGGGACAAACCGGCTCACAGCTTCGTGTTCAGGACAGGTCAATGAGTGAACGCAACCCCTTCGGCGGGACCATCAGCCACCTCTCCCCGTCGGAGGTCCGTCAGGGACTCGCCGATGGCAGCATCCTTCTCGTGGACGTGCGGGAGCCGAACGAGATTCAGGCCGAGCGCATTCCCGGCGCGGTCAATTTCCCGCTGAGCACGTGGAATCCCGCTGCCCTGCCGGACCCGGCCGGCAAGCGCCTCGTCTTCTCCTGCCGCTCGGGCCAGCGCTCGCAGCAGGCCGCCGCGGCGGCGCAGAAGGCAGGCCTTGCCTATGAGGAGCACATGAAGGGCGGCATCATGGGCTGGCGCGAAGCCGGCTTCGACGTCGAGCGCGGCTGAAGCGCGGGCGCCCGAGGCGGTGCTCCGGCCAGACCGGGGCACCTTTGTGTCGGCGTGGCGCATGACGCCCGCTTTCGCCGATCCCCCTCCGGGCGAGCCGGAGGGGCCAATGGTCAGAACGGCCGCTCAGGCGGTCGCGGCGTCGAGTTCGGCGATGATGGCCTTGCCCATCGCCTCGGTGCCGATGGTCTCCATGCCCGGCGCGGCGATGTCGCCGGTGCGCTTGCCGGAAGCGAGCACGCCTGCAATGGCCTGCTCGATGCGATCCGCCACCGCGCCCTCGTTGAACGAATAGCGCAGCGCCATGGCCAGCGAGCCGATCATGGCGATGGGGTTGGCGATGCCCTTACCGGCGATGTCGGGGGCGGAGCCGTGCACGGGCTCGTAGAGCGCCGCGCGCTTGCCGGTGGCCGCATCCACAGCGCCGAGCGAGGCGGAGGGCAGCATGCCGAGCGAGCCGGTCGCCATGGCCGCGAGATCGGAGAGGATGTCGCCGAACAGATTGTCGGTGACGATCACGTCATACTGCTTGGGCCAGCGCACCAGCTGCATGGCCAGCGAATCCGCCAGCGCATGCTCCAGCTCCACATCCTTGTAGGCGCGGGCGTGGAGTTCGGTCACCACCTGCTTCCAGAGCACGCCGGAGCGCATCACGTTGTGCTTCTCGGCGGAGGTCACCTTGTTGCGGCGGGTGCGGGCCAGCTCGAAGGCCACGGCGGCGATGCGCTCGATCTCGTAGGTGTCATAGACCTGCGTATCGATGGCGCGCTTCTGGCCGTTGCCGAGATCGGTGATGGTCTTGGGCTCGCCGAAATAGACGCCGCCGGTCAGCTCGCGCACGATGAGGAGGTCGAGCCCCTCCACCACCTCGCGCTTGAGCGAGGAGGCATCCGCCAGCGCCGGGTAGCAGATGGCCGGGCGCAGGTTGGCGAACAGCTGGAGATCCTTGCGCAGCCGCAGCAGGCCCGCCTCGGGGCGCGCCTCATAGGGCACGTCCGCCCACTTGGGGCCGCCGACCGCGCCGAGCAGGATGGCGTCGGCGCCCTTGGCGCGCACCATGGCGTCCTCGGAGATGGCGACGCCGTGCGCGTCATAGGCGCAGCCGCCGACCAGATCCTCCTCGATGGCGAAGGAGGCGAGGCCCGCCTGCTCCAGCCACTTCGCCACCCGTTTCACCTCGGCCATGACTTCAGGGCCGATGCCGTCGCCGGCGAGAAGAAGGAGCTTGTGGGTGGCCATGGGTGGATTCCTCGGGTCTTGATTTACGCTGCGGCATCGCGCCGTTTTTGGGTCGCCCTGAGGGCGGCGGCTCGGCGCGGAGTGCTAGGGCCTCAAAGGGCCGATGGCAAGGAGGAACACGCCGGCCTGCGGTATTCAGGCCCCTTTCACGAAGGCCGCGAAGGCCGCCGCATAATCCTTGTGCCAGCGCGACAGCGGCGGGCGGTTCTCGATGATGTCGCCGGCCGCCCAGGCGATGCGCTTCTCGTCGAGCGCGCGGGGTACGTCATTGTCCGGGCAGAGGATGTAGAAATCGCCGGCCTCCAGCTTCTCCAGCAGGAAGTCCACGGTCTGCTGAGCGGTCCAGGCGCCTGCCGGCTTCTCGGTCCGCCCGCCTGCCGCCAGCGGGGTGAAGACGAAGCCCGGAATGAACAGCCGCGCCGAGATCCGGCAGTCCGGCGTGTTGCGCAGTTCGTGCTCCAGCGCCTCGGTGAAGGCCTTCACGCCGGCCTTGGACACGTTGTAGGCGGGATCGCCCGGCGGGGTGGTGATGCCCTGCTTGGAGCCGGTGTTGACGATCAGCCCCGGCCGGCCCCGCGCGATCATCTTCGGCCCGAACGCGCGGCAGCCGTGGATGATGCCCATGAGGTTGACGCCCAGCACCTTTTCCCAATTGGCGAAGGGGCCGAAAATGGCGCCGCCCGGCTGCACGCCGGCATTGTTCATGAGGAGGTCCGTGCCGCCGAAGCGCCCGGCGACGATCTCCTCCAGCCGCTCCAGATCCTCGGGCCGACTCACGTCGGTAGCGACGGCGAGCACATCGGCGGCCCCACCCATCGCCACGGACGCCACCTGCGCGGCAGCCGCATCGAGCTTTTCGCCCGGCAGATCGGCGATGGCCACCTTCAGCCCGCGGGCGGCGAGCTTTTCCGCGGCGGCGAGGCCGATGCCGGACGCGCCGCCGGTGATGACGGCGACGGCGCCGGAGGACAGCGCGGGATGGGTCATGGCGGGTCTCCGTTCAGGTTCGCGCGGTCAACGCCGTGTGGCGACAAAGGCTCCGCCGACGATGAGCGCGCAGGCCACCGCCAGCGAGAGGGACGGCGCCGAGAAGCCGGTCGCAACCAGCAGCAGCGTAGAGAGCACCGGCGCCGCATAGGAAGCGACGCCCAGAAGGCGCACGTCGCCGCGCTTCATGCCGATGTCCCAGGTGTAGAAGGCGAGCCCCACCGGCCCGATGCCGAGCAGCACCACCGCCGTCCACTCCCCGGTCGAGGCGGGCCACACGGTCTCCTCCCACGCGAGGTGGCAGAGGCCGGCGAGCACCGCCGTGGCGAGGCAGAAGCCGGCCACCGCCTGCGTCGGCACATCGGCGAAATGGCGGGAGGCCACCGAATAGGACGACCAGATGAAGGCACAGGCGAACGCCGCGAGATAGCCGGGCAGAAAGCGCATCTCGATACCGGAGAAGCCGCCCTTGCCGGCGAGCAGCACCACGGTGCCGGCAAAGCCCATCAGCGCGCCGACCACATGCACCCGCCGCAGCCCGCCGCCGGGCAGGAAGGCGGAGAGCAGCACGATCAGCAGCGGCCAGAGATAGGCGATCAGCCCCGCCTCTGCCGCCGGGGCCAGCTTCAGGGCGGTGAAATAGAGGAAGTGGTAGCCGAACAGCCCGCCCACGCCATGCAGATAGGCGAGCGGCCGCTGCTTCAGCACACCGAGCCCCGGCCCGGCCAGCGCCGCCCCCAGCCCCACCGCACCGCCGATGCCGAAGGTGAGCGCTGTCAGCAGGAAGGGCGGCACCTTCCCCGTCGCCGCCGTGAAGAAGGCGAGCGTCGCCCACAGCAGGATGGCGAGGAAGCCGATGCGGGTCGCCGTAGCGGAAGACATCATGCCGGAAGACGTCACACCGGAGGACATGGGGCGCTCAGGGCCCGAGGAGGTCGATCAGCGCGGGAATGAGCGGCTCGTCGGCCGGCGGCATGGGAATGTCGCGCAGCCGACCGGGCCGGAGCCATTGCAGCGCCTGATGTTCCTTCTTCTGGATCACGCCCTCCCAGCGGCGGCAGATCCAGAGCGGCATCAGGAGGTGGAAGGTCTCGTAGGGATAGCTGGCGAAAGTGAGAGGCGCGAGGCACGCCTCCTTCACCGTGATGCCCAATTCCTCATCGAGCTCGCGGATGAGCGTCTGCTCCGGCCGCTCGCCGGGCTCGACCTTGCCGCCGGGAAACTCCCAGAGCCCCGCCAGCGCCTTGCCCTCCGGCCGCTGCGCCACCAGCACGCGGCCGTCGCCGTCAATGAGGGCGCAGGCGGCGACGAGGGTGATCTTCACGAGCGATAATCCCCGTTGATCGCCACGTATTCCTTGGTGAGGTCGCAGGTGAGCACCCGGTCTGTGCCGCGGCCGAGGCCGAGGTCGACGGTGAGGTCGATCACGTCGTTCTTCATGTAGGCCGAGACCTCGGCCTCGTCATAGTCGGGATCGCGGGCGCCCTCGTGGGCGACGCGGATGTCGCCGAAGGAGATGGAGAGGAGGTCGCGGTCGGCGGGCTCGCCGGCCTTGCCCACGGCCATCACCACACGGCCCCAGTTGGCGTCCTCGCCGGCCACCGCCGTCTTCACCAGCGGCGAATTGGCGATCGACATGGCGATGCGCCGGGCCGACTTGTTGGAGACCGCGCCCGTCACGGTGATGCGCACCAGCTTGCGGGCGCCCTCGCCGTCGCGGGCCACCTGTTCGGCGAGGTCGGCGAGCAGCTCGGTGAGCGCGCGCTTGAACGCCTTCAGCGCGGGATCGTCGATGTTCTTCACCGTCTTCGCGCCACGCTCCTTGGCGGCGCCGGTGGCGAACAGGAGGAGCGTGTCGGAGGTGGAGGTGTCGCCGTCGATGGTGACGGCGTTGAAGGTGGTCTTCACGCCCTTGGAGAGCAGCTTCTGCAGCACGTCGGAGGCGATCGGCGCATCGGTGAAGACGAAGGAGAGCATGGTCGCCATGTCGGGCGCGATCATGCCCGCGCCCTTGGCGATGCCGTTGATGGTCACCGGTACGTCGCCCAGCAGCACGGTGGCGGTGGCGAGCTTGGGGAAGGTGTCGGTGGTCATGATGGCGCGCGCGGCATCAAGCCACGGCCAATCCACCAATTGACCGGCGGCCTCGGTGAGCGCCGCTTCGAACTTGGTGGCGTCCAGCGGCTCGCCGATGACGCCGGTGGAGGCGAGGAACACTTCCGTGGGTTTGCAGTCGAACGCCTGGGCGGCGAGGTCGGCGGTCAGGCTGGTCGCCTCCCGGCCCTTCATGCCGGTGAAGGCGTTGGCGTTGCCGGAATTCACCACCAGCGCCCGCGCCTTGCCCTTCTTCAGCAGCTCGCGGCACCATTCCACCGGGGCGGAGGGGCAGAGCGAGCGTGTGGTGACGCCGGCCACCGTCGTGCCCGGCTCGAACGCCATGGCCAGAACGTCGGTACGGCCCTTGTATCGGATGCCCGCCGCCACCGTGGTGAAGGTGACGCCCGGCACAGGCTTGAGCTCGGGCACGGACTTCGGCGCGAGGGGAGACACGGTGGTCGACATGGGCAGTCCCCGTTGATGGCGCGCAACCTGTGCCGCAGCTTCAGCCGATAGGCAAGGGCGCTGGCGGCCGCATCCGCAACGGTGCCGGCAAACAAGCCGGCACCGGCCGAGACTTTCGCCGCCTCAGATCTGGGCGCCGAGGGCCGCAAGCGCCGCCTTGGCCACCTCCACGTCCTCGCTGCCCTTGCCGGACCCCACACCGATGCCGCCGACGCACACGCCGTCGATGATGATGGGGAAGCCGCCTTCCAGATTGGTGAGCCGGCCACCGGAGGCGATGGCGAGCTTCAGCTCCAGCGCCGGATCGAGCCGGCTCGTGGGCTGGCGGTGGGAGGCCGCGCTGATGGCCTTGGAGAGGGAGGTCTCGCGCGACAGCAGCTTCGCCCCGTCCATGCGCACGAAGGCGAGGAGGTTGCCCCCGTCATCCACGATGGTGATGTTCTGCGGCACGCCCATCTCCTCCGCCCGCGCCACGGCGGCGGCGAGCGCGACCAAAGCGCCCGCATGGGTGAGCTTCGCGGCGGGGCGGGTCAGCGGCTTCTGCTCGGTCATCATGGCTCCTTTCAGCGGGTGATCCAGTCGGCGGCGGGGCGGCGCAGCAGTTCGGCGAGGCGAGCCAGCATGGCGTCGCATTGGGCCAGCTCATCCCGCGCCACCCACTCGTCGGCCTTGTGGGCCCGGGCGATGTCGCCGGGGCCGCAGACGAGGGTGGGAATACCGGCTTCGGAATAGAGCCCCGCCTCGGTGCCGAAGGCGATGGTGCCGGGCGGACCATTGTCGCCGCACAGGCGCGCCACCGCGGCGGCCTCCGCACTGCCGGCCGCAGTGGCGAGGGCAGGATAGGAGGAGAGCTCCTCCACCGCCAGCTCCGCCTCCTCCGCCTCGGCCTTGAGGGCGGCGCGTGCCTCCGCCACCAGCGCCTCGATGCGGCGCAGGATGGCAGGGGTGTCGGCACCCGGGATGCCGCGCAGCTCGAATTCCATCACCGCCTTGTCCGGCACCACGTTCAGCGCCCCGCCGCCATGCAGCGAGCCGATGTGCAGCGTCGCATAGGGCGGATCGAAAGCCTGGTCCCGTGCGCCGTGGCGCAGCTCATCGGCAAGGTCGGCGAGGCGGGCGGCGAGACGGGCGAGTGCGGTCACCGCATTGGCCGCGCGGTGCGGCAGGGCGGAATGCCCCGTGCGGCCGGTGGCGGTGATACGCCAGCCCGTCTTGCCCTTGTGGGCACGCTTCACCTTCATGCCTGTCGGCTCGCCGACGATGCACAGGAGCGGCGGCGCCGGAAGGGCGGCCAGCAGCGCCACCAGATCGCCCGCGCCCTTGCAGCCGATCTCCTCGTCATAGGACAGCGCCACATGCACCGGCGTCTCCAGCGCAGCGGCGGCGAAGGCGGGCAGCGCGGCGAGCACGCAGGCGACGAAGCCCTTCATGTCCGAGGTGCCGCGCCCGTAGAGGCGATCTCCCCGTGCAGTCAAGGCGAAGGGATCGCTGGTCCAGGGCTGGCCCTCGACGGCCACCACGTCCGTATGGGCGGAGAGCACTACGCCCGGCCGCGCCTCGGGGCCGATGGAGAGGAGCAGCGCGGTGCGGTCCCCCGCCGCATTGGGCAGATGGCGCACGCGGGCGAACGGCGCGGCGACTTCGGCGATGCGCGCGACGACTTCGGAGTTTTCCGTATCCGTTACCGAAGGAACGGAAATGATTTTTTCAAGTATTTCTTCCGTCGATACTTGCATCTTCAGGCCATCATCTCTAGAAAACCACCGAAAAGGAGACGGGAATGACCTATTCCATCGCCGCCCGCTGCCCCGAGACGGGCGCCTTCGGCATCGCCATCACCTCGTCCAGCATCTGCGTCGCCAGCCGCTGCGCGTGGGTGAGCCCGCTTGGGCTCGTCACCACGCAGAACGTCACCGACCCCGCCCTCGGCCCGGCTGGGCTCGCCCTGCTGCGACAGGGGCTCGGCGCCGGGGGCGTGCTGTCCACGCTGCTCGCCGGCACGCCGGAGCCTGCCTTCCGGCAGGCCAGTGTCATCGACCGCTACGGGCAGGTCGCGTGGCACTCGGGGGCCGAGGCCCTGCCCATCGCCGCGGCGGCGCAAGGCCCCGGCTGCATCGCGCTCGGAAATCTCTTGGTGAACGACGGCGTCCCCGCCGCCATGCGCGATGCCTTCCTCGCGGCCGAGGGGTTGCCGCTGGCCGAGCGCCTCGTGCGCGGGCTGGAGGCCGGATTGGCCGCCGGTGGCGAGACGGGGGACGAGCACGCGGCGGGCCTCCATGTGGCACGCACCTATGACTGGCCCGTGGTGGACCTGCGCGTGGACTGGCAGGAGGACCCCATCGGCGCGCTGCGCAGCCTGTGGGATCGCTATGCGCTGGAGCAGCCGGCCTTCGAAAGCCGCGCGCGCAACCCCTCCTCCGCCCCGGCCTTCTGACGGCGAACCCGGCGCGCCGGACCAGAACCAGCGCGCCGCAGCGTCAGGCGACATCGGACGCGAACGCCACCGCATCGGCGGGCGAAAAATCGAGCGAGACGCGGGTGCCCGCCGGCCAGCGCGTGGAGGCGTCATGCCCCGGCACGCGCACCGTGACGCGGCCACCGCGCGCGGCAGCGACATCCACCAGCACGTCCACGTGCGAGCCTTGATAGACGTGGGTCGCCACCGTGCCGGAAACCAGCCCCTCCCCTTCCGCGATGCGCACCGCATCGGGCCGCACGTAGAGGTCCGCGGCCGCACCGGGGGCAATCCCTTCCAGCGTATCCGCACTGACGCTGAGCCGCCCTTCGGCGATCAGCACGGTCGCGGTCTCGCCGATGCGCCGCTCCAGCCGGCCCGGCAGCACGTTCACATCGCCGACGAAGGACGCGACGAACGGGTCCAGCGGCCGGCGATAGATCTCGTCCGGCGTGCCCACCTGGCGGATGCGCCCCTGCGACATGACCGCGATGCGGTCCGACATGGACAGCGCCTCGCTCTGGTCGTGGGTGACGAAGATGGTGGTGACGCCGAGCCGGCGCTGGATCTCCTTCAGCTCCACCTGCATGGCGCCACGCAAGTTCTTGTCGAGGGCGGAGAACGGCTCGTCCAGCAGCAGCACCTTGGGCCGGATCACCAGCGCGCGGGCCAGCGCCACGCGCTGCTGCTGTCCGCCGGAGAGCTGGCGCGGCTTGCGCTCGCCGAAGCCGTCGAGCTTGACGAGCGCCAGCGCCTCCGCGACGCGCGTCTCGATCTCGCGCTTCGCCACGCCGCGCATCCGGAGGCCATAGCCCACGTTCTTCGCGACATTCATGTGCGGGAACAAAGCGTAGTTCTGGAAGACGACGCCGATCTCGCGATCATAAGGTGCGGTCTCGGTCATCAGCCGTCCGCCGACGAAGATCTCGCCGCCGTCCGCCTCGAGAAACCCGGCAATCAGGTTGAGGAGCGTGGTCTTGCCGCAGCCGGACGGTCCGAGCAGCGTCATGAACTCGCCATCGGCGATCTTCAGCCATGCCTCGTGCAGAGCGGTGGCATCGCCGAAGCGCTTGGTGACGCCGTCGATCTGGACGCCGGCGACGCGCGCGGCAGCGTCCGCGACAGGCGCGGAGACGGCGGGGGAGACAGGCTCCCGGGGATCGATGCGTTCAGCGGACATGCTCAACGTTCAGAACCTTTCCGAGGCCAAGGAAGGCGTTGGCGATGGTGAGAAGCAGCGCCGTGACCACGATGTAGATGACGGACAGCGCCGCGAGCGTCGGATCGGCATACTCGCGGACGTAATTGTACATGGCGACCGGCAGCGTCTGCGTCGCCTGGGCGGTGACGAACAGCGAGGCGGTGAACTCGTTGAAGGAGAGGATGGCCGCGAACAGCCAGCCCGAGAACAGGCCGGGGATCAGCAAAGGCAGCGTCACGGTGAACAGTGCCCGTCCAGGCCGCGCCCCGAGGCTCGCGGCGGCCAGTTCCAGCCGGCTGTCGAGATTGCGCAGCGATACATAGACCGAGCGCATCACGAAGGGCAGCACCAGCACCACGTGGCAGACGATGACGAGGGCGAAGGTGCGCGTGGCGTGAATCTGCGCCGCGAGGATGAGGAAGCCGAGGCCGATGGTGAAATGCGGGATCACCAGCGGCGAGGTCAGCACCGCCTCCAGCGCCATCTTGCCCCGGAAGCTGTAGCGATCGAGGGCGAAGGCGAAACCGGCGCCCACCACCAGAGCGATGGACGATGCGAAGGCGGTGATGATGAGGCCGTTGCGAAAGCCCTCGGAGAAGTCGCGGTAGGAGAAGGCCCGCGCGAACCAGCGCGTGGACCAGGCCTGCGGCGGGAAGGAGAGGATGGCGCGGTCGTTGAAGGCCGAGATTCCCACCACCACCGCCGGCAGGATGATGAAGGCCACCACCAGCCACACCACGGTCCAGCCGGCGATGGCGAGAAGCCGCTCGCCGGTCTTGGCGGAGATGAGACGCTTGCGCGGAGCGGACATCAGTGGGCTCCGATCTTTTCCAGCGGCTTGATGGCCTGCTTCGCCATGGCGAGCACCGCGAAGGTGAGTGCGAGGCCAGTGACGGAGAGAGCCGCCGCGAAGGGAAAGTTGAAGGAGGCGAAGCCGAGCTGGTAGACCAGCGTCGAGATCATGCTCACCTTGCCGCCGCCGATCATCTGCGGCGTGGCGAAGGCGGAAAACGTCCAGGCGAAGGCGGTGGAAACGCCGGCCACCACGCCGGGCATGGAAAGCGGCAGCGTCACGGTGAGAAAGGCCTTCACCGGCCCCGCGCCGAGGGAGGTGGCGGCCTTCTCGTAATCGCGATCGATGTGCGAGAGCGCGGCCGACAGCATGATGACCATCACCGGCAGCGTCACATGAACGAGGGCGGTGACGACGCCGAAGGTGGTGAACATCATCTGTATCGGCCGGTCGATGATCCCGAGACCCTTCAGCACCGAATTGATAAAGCCGCTATTTCCCAGCACGATGATCCAGGAATAGGTGCGCACCACCTCGCCGAGGAAGAGCGGCGTGACTGCGGTAATCAGCAGGAAGGATTTCAGCGCCACATTCCGCGTCCGCACCAGCGCGAAGGCCATCGGATACGCCACCACCAAAGTAATGAGCGCGGTGAGGAGGCAGATCCACACGGTCTGGATGAACACCTGCGCATAGAGCGGGCGCAGCAGCGCGAAGAAATTGTCCAGCGTGAGCCCGCCCGGATTGAGCGAGCCCGGCACATAGGCACGGAAGGCATATTGCAGGATCGCCGCCAGCGCCGCCGCGGAGGCGATGGCCGCCAGCGTCGCGGGGGCGACGAACAGGGCGAGGAAGGGGCGCTTGTTCACGGCTCTCGCTCTTGGTTCTGTGGGAAGCCCCGGCGGAGGCAGGGAAGATGACAGGGGACCCATCTTCCCTGCCCGCCGCGCTACGGAGCCGCTTCCGGGTCAGGGCAGTCTAACGGAAGCGGTTGTCCGCCTCACCCGCGATCATTTGGCGATCATGTTTTCCGAGAACCACTTGCGCCACTCGGCGGTCTTCTCCGCGCGGAGCTTGTGGTCGATGATGATGGTCTCCTTGTCCCACTGCTCAGCGGTGGTGAAGACGCCGGGAAGCTTCGCGGTCTCGGGGCTCACCTTGGCGCCGAGCACGGTGGGCGAGCCCTTCTTCAGCTCGGCGATCTTGCCCTGCACCTCGGGATCGAGCGCCGTGTTGATGAACTTCTCCGCCAGCTCGCGGTTCTTGGAGCCCTTCATGATGGCCATGGTGTCGATGCCCAGCACGCCGCCCTCCTTCGGGATGACGAGCTTGATCGGGACGCCCTGCGCGATCATGTAATAGGCGTTCATGGACAGCATGATCTGCACCGGCGTCTCGCCGGTGGCGATGAGCTGCTGGGAGTTCGCGTCGTTGGTGTAGAAGGCCTTGAAATTGGGCTTCAGCGCCAGGAGCTTCTGCTCACCCTTCTGCCAGTCCGCCGGCGAGCCGCCCGCCAGCAGGGCCGAAACGGCGATGATGTGGCTCGGGTCGAAATCAGGCGCCGCCAGCATCCCCTTCAGCTCGGGATTCCAGAGGTCTCCCCAGGAGGAAAAGGTGATGTTCTTCGGTGTCAGGTCCGGCCGGTAGCCGATGGTGTAGACATAAGCCCAGGCGCCGATGTGATAGGGGCTCACCTTCGCCTGCGGCACCAGCTTCGACGCGTTCGGGATCTTCGAGAGGTCGAGGGTCTCGAACAGATCATCATTGGCGTAGAGCCAGCCCACATGGGCGGTGGTGAAGGTGATGTCACTCTCCGGCGAGCCCTTGGCGAGCTTCGCCTTGTTCAGCCGGTCGATGGTGCCGCCGGTGATGTATTCTACCTCGACGCCGGTATCTTTCGTGAATTTCGAGGCGATGGCCTCGGCGATGAGGTCGCGGAAGCTGCCGCCCCACGTGCTCACCACCAGTTTTTCCGCCGCGCTCGCCGGGCCCGCCACGAAGGCGGCCAGCGCGAGCCCGAGGGCAACGATCTTGCCGTTCATCCGTCTCTCCTCTGGATCCGCCTTCTGGCGGTTTCTTTTCGTGTGACCGCGAAGGTCGCCGATACGTAAATCTACGTAATTCGGATGACGATGGAAGCAAAAAATGCCTGTGCGCGGCGATTTTTATTTTGAAAATCAATATTTTATCAAAAACAACACAAATATTCCCCGCGCCATTTGCGGCGCGAGGAAAACGGGACGCGGCGTGCCGCTGCAACGCGTGGCGACGCCTCAGGCGCGCTCGGACGGGATCTCGGCGATGATGTCGATTTCCATCAGATATTCGGGCTTGGCGAGCCCCTGCACGATGATGCCGGTGGAGACCGGGAAGACGCCCTTCAGCCACTGGCCCACCACGCAATAGACCGGCTCGCGATAGGCCCGGTCCGTGATGTAGATGACGATCTTCACCACGTCCTCGAGCTTGGCGCCGGCCTCTTCCAGCAGCACCTTGGCGCAGGCCATGGCGTTCTCGGTCTGCGCCGCGGCATCGCCCACGCCGACGATGTTGCCGTCGAGGTCCATGGCCGTCTGGCCGCGGAGATAGACGGTGTTGCCGGCGCGGACCGCCATGCACACGTCGTTGTCGAGCTTCTGCTCGGGATAGGCTTCCTTCGTGTTGAAGGGGCGGATGCGGGTATGGGTCGGCACGGTTCTTTGCCTCATGCAGCGGTCAGGCGCCGGTAGGCGCGGTTGGCGTAAAGCAGCGGCTCGGCCTCGTCCTCGAGACCATGGACGGCGGTCACGGCACCGACGACGATGCGGTGGGTGCCGTAGGCGTGATGGGTGGCAAGGCGGCAGTCGAAGCTCATGAGCGCGCCATCGAGCACCGGTGCGCCGCTCGCCGCCGCCCGCCAGTCCGCGCAGGCGAACTTGTCGTCCCGGAACTGCGGCACCTGCCCGGCGAAGGTGTCGGAGACGTGCGACTGATGGTGCGCCAGCACGTTGGCGACGAACACGCCGTTGGCCTCGATCACCTTCAGTGCGTTGCTCTGCTCGTGGATGCAGAGGATGACCGAAGGCGGCTCCATGCAGAGCGAGGCCAGCGAGGAAACGGTGAGTCCCGCCCGCCCGGCCGGGCCGTCGGTGGCGATCACCGCGACACCCGACGCCATGCGCCGCATGGCGTCACGGAACAGGCCCGCATCCACGGGGGAGATGTCGCCGGCCGCGCTCATTTCAGCGAGCCTTTGACATTGTCTGAAAGGCCCGCGGTCTTGCGCACGAAGTCGAGGGGTCCGGAGAAATCGAAGCTCTTGTAGACCGCCGCGAGGTGGTTGAAGTGCGGCGCCTGCGCGAACTGCACGAAGGCGAGGCGGTGGCCGGCATAGTCGGAGGAGACGAGATCGCGGGCGAAGGCGAGCAGCTTGCGCCGGTCCTCGGACTCCCAATTGTCGTTGAGCGTATAGAACTTCTTCAGCCACTCGGCGGTGCCCTCGGCCTCGAAGGCGGCAACGTTGGGCGTGACGCAGATCTGGCCGCCGATCAGCTCGCGGGTGGCGTGCATCATGGTCGGCAGCTGCGAGCAGGCGAGCACGCGGCCGGCATAGAGGATGGACTGGTTGGGCATCAGCAGGCCCGCCGGGCTCTTCTCGGCGAGGGCGATGGAAGCGGTGAGGTGAGCGTTGATGCCCTCGCGATAGACCGCGAGATCCGCCAGCTTCTCCTGCACCGACTGAAGCTTGTCGAGGCCGGTCTGCTTGGCGTTCCACAGCGCCGCGCCGATCATCATGTCGGCGACGTAGAGCAGGCGCAGGACATAGGGATAGGCGGAGTAGCGGTGCAGCGTGCCGCGCACGAACTGGGCCGCCTTGGTGTAGCGATAGAAGAAGACGTCTTCCCAGGGGATCAGCACGTCATCGAACACCACCAGCGTATCCACCTCGTCATAGCGGTTGGCGAGGGGATAATCCTTCGGGTTGGAGCGGCCGGCGAAGGAGGAGCGGCAGATGTGCTTCACGCCCGGCGCGCCCATCTTCACGATGCAGCCCAGCGCGTAGTCGCTTTCCTTCTCGTCCGTCCAGGCGCCCACGGTGGGCTTGAGATAGGCCTGGTCGGCATAGGCGGCGGCGGTCTCGTATTTGGCGCCGCGGATGATGATGCCCGCGTCCGTCTCCTTGGTGACATGCACCATCATGTCCGGATCGCGCTCGGAGATGTGGCGGGAGCGGTCGCCCTTGGGGTCGGTGTTGGCGGAGACGTGGAAGGGGTCTTCCTCCACGACGCGCTTGATGTGGTTGTCGATGTTGGCGGCGAAGCGGGGATCGATCTCCGCCAGCATGTCGCGCCCGTCCTGCAGCGACCACATCTCGCCGATGGTCTCGTCGCCGACGCGGGTGACAACACCACCCACGTCCTTCAGCAGGATGTCGACGCCCTTGCGCTTGGCGTCCCAGTGCGCGGTCTCCGTCGGAGGCTGGTGGAAGACGGAATGCACCGCATTCTCCTCCACATAGGTCAGCGCCGGGGCGGTCGCCTCCTCGTGGTGGAGGTCGTACATGCGCGCCTTGATGTCGACGATGGGCTTGAATGCGGGATGGGTGGTGACGTCGGCCACGCGCTCGCCGTCGATCCAGATCTCGCGGCCGTCGCGCAGGCCTTCCTTGTACGCGGCACCGGTCCTGATCATCACGCCTGCTCCCGAATTGGTCATGCCCACGATTGGAGCAAGAGTGGGCGAGGCCGCGGGATCGATAAAATATTTTATCTTTGGCGAAAAGATTGGCTTTTCTGATCCAGATCAATGCGCGACACTGACGGCTCACTGGAGCCCCGCCCGTGACCAAGCCGAACCCTGCCGGCGCGCCCCCGCGCCCGTGCCATTGCCACGCCCTCGCCTACGGGGAACGGGCGAAATGAACGTGTCGCTCAGGGCGCTCAAATATGTCGTGGCCGCCGCGGATCTCGGCAACGTCACGGAAGCCGCGCGCCAGCTCAACGTCTCCCAGCCGTCGATTTCCGCCGCCATCGCCCAGACCGAGGCGGAGCTGCGCATCCCGCTTTTCATCCGCCATCATGCGCGCGGCATCTCGCTGACACCCGCCGGCCAGCGTTATGTGAACGAGGCCCGGCATCTCCTTGCCCACGCGCGTGATTTTGCCCAGAGCGCGCAGGCGCTGGGCGATACGCTGCGGGGCGAGATTTCGCTGGGCTGCTTCCTCACGATCGCGCCGCGGTTCATGCCAGCCCTGCTGGCCCGTTTCGCGGAGGTGCAGCCGGGCATCACGGTGAAGCTGGAGGAAGGCGACCAGAAGGAGATCTTCGACGGCATCCTCTCCGGCCGGCTGGAGATCGCCGTGTCCTATGGCTATGCGGTGCCGGAGGATTTTTCCGGCGAACTCCTCATCGACCTGCCGCCGCTGCTCGTGCTCGCCGCCGACCATCCCTTGGCGCGCAAGCCCGTGGTTTCGCTGAAGGACGTGGCCGACGAGCCCTTCCTGCTCTACGACCTGCCCCACACGCGCGACTATTTCTTCTCGCTGTTCGATTCCTGCGGCATCACCCCGCGCATCGCCTACCGCTCACGCTCCTACGAGCTGATCCGCGGCCTCGTCGGCCAGAAGCGCGGGTACACGCTGCACAATGCCTCGCCGCGCACGACCATGGCCTATGACGGCAGCCGGGTTGCCGTGCGGCCGCTGAAGGAGCAGCTGGCGCCGGTGCGCGTCATGCGGCTGTCGCTCCGCCGCCAGCCCATGCGGCCGGCGGTGGAGGTGTTCGCCCGCTTCCTCGCCGACGCCTTCTCGCCCGGCGGCATGTTCGCGCCGGGCTCGATCGCGCCAGATATGGACTAGAGGCCGTCAGCCGCCGATCTTCTTGCCGGCGGTCCAGCAATCCTGCACCGCGCCGATGGCCTGGCCGGCATCGGTCATGTCCCAGTCGAAGGACTTGCCGGCGATCTTGAGCGAGACACGGCCCCCCTGCCGCAGGGCATTGAGCACGTCGTCCGTGATGAACACCCGCTCGCGCACGCCCGCCTGGCTGGCCACCAGTTCCACCGGCTGCGACGCCTTGCCGATCTCCAGCGATCCCGAGACCTTGCTGCCCGGCTTCAGGCTGAGGTCCGGGAAGGCGATGGCCCACTTGCCGTTGGGATAATAGAGCAGACCGACGATGCCGCCGTTGGTCTTGGTGACGCCCCGGCACAGGAAGAACTTGCCGTCGTCCAGCACGGTCTCGACCTTCCACTGGCCGAACGCGCGGAACTGGGTGTTGGTCTGCTTGCCCGCCTCGGCTGCCCCTGCGGCCATGACCGCCGCCGCCACGATCGCGATTCCCCAGAAACGCATGTCATTCCCCTGAGCATCTGCCCGCCACGCCAAACCGGCACGCCGGAGCCTGGCCGCAGCCAGACCCGGTGCAATTCACCCGCTAAATTTGCCCGCATCGTGTCGGGGGCGGCGTTCGTCCGACGTCCTTACAGCATCGAGCCGATCCGCCCCAGGGAGAGTGACATGCGTGTGATGGTGATCGTGAAGGCGACCGCGGACAGTGAAGCCGGGCTGATGCCCTCCCCGGACCTGCTGGAGGCCATGGGCCGGTTCAACGAGGAACTGGCCAAGGCCAGCATCATGCGCGACGGCGCCGGGCTCAAGCCCTCCAAGCTCGGCAAGCGCATCGGCTTCGACGGGGCCTCCCGCATCGTCATGGACGGGCCGTTCGCCGAGACCAAGGAGCTGATCGCCGGCTACTGGCTGTGGGAGGTCAAGGACATGGAGGAGGCCGTCGCCTGGGTGAAGCGCTGCCCCAACCCCATGCCCGGCCCAAGCGAGATCGAGATCCGCCCGCTCTACGAAATGGAGGATTTCGGTGACGCCGCGACCGAGCAGTCACTGGCGCCGCACGAGCGGGCGCGGGAGATTCTCGCGGGACGGGACGGGGCTCAGTAGCCCCGCGCCGGGTCCACCCGGTTCTGCACCTCTTCGCCCGCCTCCACCCGCCGGATGTTCTCCGCGATCTGGGCGGAAGCGCTGGCGGGGATGGCGATGGAGGCGAGGTGCGGCGTCACCAGCACATTCTCCATGCCCCAGAGCGGGCTTTCGGCCGGCAGCGGCTCCACCTCGAACACGTCGAGCGTGGCCTCGGAAATGGCGCCGGAGCGCAGCGCCGCGATCAACGCCGCCTCATCCACCACCGGCCCGCGGGCGACGTTGATGAACTTCGCCCCCTTCGGCAGCAGAGCGAGGCGCCCGGCGTCGAGGAGATGGCGCGTCTCGCCGGTGAGCGGCAGCATGACCACGAGGATGTCGGCCTCGGCGAGGAAACCCGGCAGTGCGCCGGCCCCATGGCAGGTCTTCACGCCTTCGAGCTGCTTCGGCGAGCGGGACCAGCCGCGCACGTCGAAGCCGTGCCGCACCAGCTCCAGCGCGGCCGTGGACCCGAGTTCGCCGAGCCCGAGCACGCCGACGCGGATCTCCCCCGCCGTGCGCGGATGCACATAATGCCAGCGCCCCTCCCGCTGCGCCCGCTCGAAGGTCGGGATCTCGCGGGCATGGCGCAGCACGCAGAACAGCACGAAGGACGCCATCATCTGCGACATGTTCGGGTCGGAGAGGCGGGTGATGGGCACGTCGGGAAGATCATCCCGGGCGACCAGCGCATCCACGCCCGCGCCGAGATTGATGACCAGCCCGAGGTTGGGAAAGCGCGCGAAGAACCCCTGCGGCGGCTTCCAGACGAGGGCGTAGCGCACATCCGCGGAATCGCCGTCCACGGCACCGGTCGCCACATCTGCGATCCGCACATCGAGGCCCGGCACCGCCGCCTGAAGCGCGGCCTTCCATTCCACGGGATCATCGAAGGCGCTGTAGAACACCAACGCCCCGCGCGAAGTCGCTGTCACTTGCCACCCTCCTTGCGCTCGCCGGCGAGCTTCGCCGCGGCGCCGATGGCAAGCTCGTAGCCCAGCGCGCCGAGCCCTGCCACCACGCCGGTGGCGGCCTTCGACACGAAGGAGTGGTGCCGGAAGGGTTCGCGCTTCCAGATGTTGCTCATGTGGGTCTCGATGATCGGCCCGTCGAAGGCGAGCAAAGCATCGAGGATGGCGATGGACGTGTAGGTGAGGCCGGCCGCGTTGATGACGATGGCATCCGCCTTCAGCCGGGCCTCCTGGATCCAGTCCACGATCTCGCCCTCGTGGTTCGACTGCCGGAAGTCCAGCGCCACGCCAAGCCCGGCGGCATGGGCGAGGCAGCGCTCGCGGATGGCCGGGAAGCTCTCGCGCCCGTACGTGCCGGAGGGATCGAGGCCGTAGAGGTTGGCGTTGGGTCCGTTGAGAAAGAAGATCGTCAGGGCCAAGGGGGTCGTCCTGCTGCGAGAAGGAGGCCGCAACCGTCGCGCCGGAGGGGGCATCCTGCCAATCGGAAGATGAAATGAGCGGGATCGGCTTTTTTGATGGACCGTATTCGGGAACCGAAGCGCGGCTACGGCGTTTTCAGGCTGCACCTTGGAATGGGCAACAAAAATGACATTTGGGGAAGCCCAGCCGATGGCGGAGCCGGTTCCTCTCACCGTGCTGCTGGTCGAGGACGACGCGCTCGTGCGCATGGTGACGGCCTCGGAGTTGCGTTCCGCCGGATTGCTGGTGATCGAGGCCGTCTCGGCCGAGGAGGCGCATGAGGCCATCATCGCCGGCCTGCATGTGGATGTCGTGTTCTCCGACGTGCACACCGAGGGCGCGCTGGACGGCTACCAATTCGCCCTGCTGCTCAAGACCGAGCGTCCGCATCTGCCGGTGATCCTCACCTCGGGCCAGTTCGACCGTTCCGTTGCCGCGGTGGTCGCGCCCTTCCTCGCCAAGCCCTACCGGGTCGAGAGCGTGCTGCAGATCATCCAGGCCCAGCTTCAGGGGAAAGCAGGTTCGTAAAACACGATCGAGGAAAGGCGACCGATGAACGACAACCGTCCGAGCGAACTCCCGCCCGTCGTGCTCGTGGTCGAGTCCGACATTCTCGTGCGCCACGTGATCGCGGAGTATCTGCGCACCTGCGGCTACGAGGTGCTGGAAGCCGCGACGGGTGCCGAGGCCGAGATCATCCTGGAAGTCGAGGCCGAGCGGGTCGAAGTGGTGCTGGCCGATGCGTCCGCCACCGGTGATCGCGAGGGCTTCGGCCTGTCCCAGTGGCTGCGCGAGGCGCACCCGAAGATCGACGTGATCCTCGCCGGCTCCACCGCCATGGCGGCCGCCCACGCCACCAATCTCTGCGAAGACGGGCCGGGGGTCGACAAGCCCTACCAGCCCCAGCAGATCGTCAACCGCATCAAGTGGCTGAAGTCACGCCGCGACAAGGCGCGCTGATCCAGCCGGCCACAGTGGTGAAACGAAAACGGGCGGCCCAGGGCCGCCCGTTTTCTTTTGTGTCCTGCCTCACTCCGCCGGAGCGGGATGGGACGGCGGCGGCGCTTCCGCCTCGCGGCGGCGGCCGAGGGACGCGATCCACTGAGCGAAGACGTAGAACACCGGGGTGAAGACGAGGCCGAACAGCGTCACGCCGATCATGCCCGAGAACACCGCCGTGCCCAGCGCCTGGCGCAGCTCCGCGCCGGCGCCGGTGGCCCACACCAGCGGCACGACGCCGAGGATGAAGGCGAGCGAGGTCATGATGATGGGGCGCAGACGCAGCCGTGCCGCCTCCACCGCCGCCTCGCGCCGGCCGTGCCCCTGATCCTGCAACTGCTTGGCGAATTCCACGATGAGGATCGCGTTCTTCGCCGCAAGGCCGATGAGCACGATGAAACCCACCTGGGTCAGGATGTTGTTGTCCTGCCCCCTCAGGATCACGCCGATCAGCGCCGCGACAAGGCACATGGGCACGATGAGGATGACCGCCAGAGGCAGTGTCAGGCTCTCATACTGCGCCGCCAGCACCAGGAACACGAACACCACGCCCAGAGCAAAGGCGAAGATGGCCGTGTTTCCGGCCCGCTGCTGCTGGTACGCAAGCGCCGTCCACTCATAGGAGAAGCCCTGCGGCAGCACCTTGGCGGCCAGCTCCTGCATGATCTGGATGGCCTGGCCCTGCGAGTAGCCGGGGGCCGGAGAGCCGTCGAGCTCGGCGGTGGGGTAGAGATTGTAGCGCGGCACGCGGTAGGGGCCGGAAATGTCGCGCACGGTGGTGAAGGAGCCGAGCGGCACGGTCTCCCCGTTGGCGGCGCGCACCCGGATGGAGAGCACGTCCTTGGGATCGAGCCGGAACGGCGCATCGGCTTGCACCTGCACCCGGAAGGTGCGGCCGAACAGGTTGAAGTCGTTGACGTAAGACGAGCCGATATAGGTCTGCAGCGCCGAGAACACGTCGGCGATGTTGATCTTCAGCAGCTGGGCCTTCTGCCGGTCGATGTCGAGGAAGAGCTGGGGCGTCGAGGTCTCGAACAAAGAGTAGACCTGCATCAGCCCCGGCGTCTGCGCCGCCGCGCCCATCATGGCATAGGTGGCATTGCGCAAGGCGAGGAGGCCGGCGCCGGAGCGGTCCTCCAGCATCATGCGGAAGCCGCCGGCATTGCCGATGCCCTGGACGGGCGGCGGCTGCACCACGATCATCTGCGCTTCCTGGATGGACGCCACCTTGCCGAACAGCACCTTCTGGATGGCTGCCGCTGTCTGCTCGGGGTGCCCCGCGCGCGAGGTGAACGGATCGAGGATCACGAACATGGCGCCGGCGTTGGGCGCGTTGGTGAAGGTGGCGCCGGAGAAGCCGGCGATGTTTACGATGTGGCCGACGCCGGGCGTGCCCAGCACGAGGTTGCCGGCGCGCTTCATCACATCTTCCGTGCGCTGCATGGACGCGCCGGGCGGCAACTGGGCGACGACGATGAGATATCCGCGGTCCTGCTGCGGGATGAAGCCCTGCGGCGTGGTCGCGAACAGCCAGCCGCCGAAACCGACGATGCCGGCATAAACGATGAGCACCAGCGCGACGAACCGCACGAGGCGGGCCGTCATCCAGGCATAGCCGTTGCCGACCTTCTCGAAGCCCCGATTGAACAGGCCGAAGAAGCCGACGATGGGCCGGGCATACCAGGCCGGCTTCTCGTGCTTGGAGCGGTGCGGCTTCAGCAGCAGCGCGCACATGGCCGGCGAGAGCGTCAGCGACACGAGCAGCGAGATCAGCGTCGAGCCGGCGATGGTCAGCGCGAACTGCCGGTAGAACTCGCCCGAGATGCCGGTGATGAAGGCGGTCGGCACGAACACCGACGACAGCACGAGGGAGATGGCGACCAGCGCCCCGCCCACCTCGTCCATGGTCTTGTAGGCGGCATCGCGCGGGGAGAGCCCCGCCTCGATGTTGCGCTCCACGTTCTCCACCACGACGATGGCGTCATCCACCACGATGCCGATGGCCAGCACCAGTCCGAACAGCGACAGGTTGTTCAGCGAGAAGCCGAACAGGGCCATGACGAAGAAGGTGCCGATGAGCGAGATCGGGATAGCGAGGATGGGGATGATCGCCGCCCGCCACGTCTGCAGGAACAGGATCACCACCAGCACCACCAGCACGATGGCCTCGCCGATGGTGTGCACCACGGCATCCACCGACTGCTGGATGAACTCGGTGGGGTTGTAATAGATCGCGTACTTCAGGCCGGCCGGGAAGCTCTTGCCGATGCGGGCCATCTCCGCCACCACCGCATTGCCGGTGGCGAGCGCGTTCGAGCCCGGCCGCTGGAAGATGCCGAGGTTGATGGAGATGTCCTTGTCGAGGAACGACGTGGACGCATAGTCCTGCGCCGCGATCTCGACCCGGCCCACATCCTTCAGCCGCACCAGCGCCTGATCGGTCTGCTTGATGACGATGTCGGCGAACGCCTGCGGATCGGTCAGTCGGCCGAGGGTCCGCACGGCGATCTGGAACGCCCGCTGGTTCGGCACCGGCGGCTGGTTCAGGATGCCCGAAGCCACCTGGACGTTCTGCGCCTTCAGCGCCTGTACCACGTCGGTGGTGGTGAGGTTCAGCGCGGACAGGCGATCCGGATCGAGCCAGATCTGCATCGCATATTCGCGCGAGCCGAACACGGTGATGGAGCCGACGCCGTCGATGCGCGACAGCACGTCCTTCACCTCGATATTGGCGAAGTTCGAGATGAACAGCGGATCGCGCGAGCCATCCGGCGAATAGAGGCTGACCACCAGAAGGAGGTCGGGCGAGGCCTTCGCCGTCACCACGCCCACCTGCTGCACCTCGGCCGGCAGGCGCGGGGCGGCGATGGCGACGCGGTTCTGCACCTGCACCTGGGCGATGTCCAAGTTGGTGCCAATGTCGAAGGTGACGGAGATGGAGAAGCGACCGTCCGCCGTCGAGTTCGACGACAGGTAGATCATCTTCTCCACGCCGTTGATCTGCTGCTCGATGGGCGCGACCACGGTCTCGGCGACGATCTCGGCCGAGGCGCCGGGATACTGGCCCGTCACCGTGATGACCGGCGGGGCGATGTCCGGATACTGGGCCACCGGCAGGCGCAGGTAGGAGACCGCGCCGAGGATGATGACCACCACCGACACCACCGAGGCGAAGATGGGCCGGTCAATGAAGAAGTGGGAAAAGCGCATGGTTCCGCCTCCTCACTTGGAGGCGGCGGAGGAGGAAGCGGCAGGCGCGCCCGGGGCCCCGGCGGCCGGCGCGGCACCGGCAACCTGCGGCGTCACCGTCACGCCGGGCCGCACGCGCATCAGGCCGTTCACCACCACCTTGTCGTCGGGGGAAAGGCCCTCGCGGATCACCCGCATGTCGCCCTGGAGCGGACCGAGGGTGACGAATTTCTGGCTGACCTTGTTCTCCGGCCCGACCACGTAGACGAACTTCTTCACCTGCTCGGTGCCGATGGCCACATCCGGCACCACCAGCGCCTGATAAGGGTCCGAGGACTGGAGCCTGAGGCGCGCGAACATGCCGGGGCGGAACAGGCCATCCTTGTTGTCGAACACGGCGCGGCCCCGGATGGTGCCGGTCTCGCGGTCGACGACATTGTTGAGGAAGTCGAGCTTGCCCTTGTGGACGAAGTCCTTGTCGTCGATCAGCTTGAGGAAGACCGGCTCGCCCTTGAAGTCGGTACCGCCCTTGCGGCGCGTCAGGCGCAGCAGCGAGGCCTCGTCGATGGTGAACTCGAAGCGGATCGGATCGGTGGAGACGATCACGGCCAGCAGCGTGGGCGTGGCGCCCGTGCCGCCGGTGACATAGTTGCCGACCGACACCCGGCGGTCGCCGATCTGGCCCGACACCGGCGCCTTCACCTCGGTGAAGCCGAGATCGAGCTGGGCGGAGCGCACCTGCGCCTCCTGCGACTGCACGATGGCGGCGGCGGTGCGCTCGGCCTGGGTGCGCTGGTCGAAGGCCTGCTTGGAGATGGCGTTGGAGGTCTTGTCCTCCAGCAGCGTGCGGGCGCGCTCGAGGTCGGCCTTGGTAAAGTCGAGATTGGCCTTTGCCTGGGCGAGATTGGCCTGGGCCTGATCCACCGCGATCTTGAACGGGCGCTGGTCGATGGTGAAGAGCACGTCGCCCTCCTTCACCATCTGGCCGTCGGTGAAGCCGATCTTGTCCAGATAGCCGGAGACGCGGGCGCGCACATTCACTTCATCGATGGCGACGAAGCGGCCGACATATTCATCGGTGTCGGTGACGTTCGCGGACGTCGGGGAAGCCACGGTCACCTGGGGCGGCGGGGGCGCACCCTGCTGCTGCGCGGTAGGCTGGCCGCAGCCGGCGAGCGCCAGCGCAAGTGCGAGCACCGGAACGGCCGCAGCGGCCGAAACGAGATGGCTGGGGAGGGCAAGACGCGGGGCAGGCGACATGGGCATCCGGCTCCTGGACGGACGGGTGTCCGCACTTGTTCTTTTCGGAGAAGGTTCGGCACCTCCCGCAACCGATGAGCCGAGACCGGAAAATCGGCGGATCGATAGCACAGCGCGGGTGCGATGCAAAAGGGCAGATTTCCCGAACGTCGATTTTGGAGCGCTTCCGGGCTTCAGACCACGGGCGGCAGGGGCGGAGGTGCCCGCCGTCCGATCACGCCAGCGATGAAGCCACGGCCCAGCAGCAGCCACAGCCCGGCGAGGTAGGCGGCGCCGCCCCCCAGCACCACCAGCGCCAGCATCAGCTCGTCGCGCGCGCCCATGCCGACGGGAAGGATCGCCGATGCCGCGGCCTGCGCCCCGACGAGCGCGGCGCCCACCACCACGAGCAGGCCCACGAGCCGAACCAGATGCCCGCCGAGGGCCGCATCGCCCACCGGATAGCCCCGCCGCACGGCGAACAGCACGAGCAGGCCTACATTGATCCAGCCGCCCACCGCCGTGGCGAAGGCGAGGCCCACCTGGGCGAAGCTGCCCATGAGCGCGAACTTGAGCGCCACATTGAGCGTCACCGCGCTGAGGGAGGCGATCATCGGCGTCTTGGTGTCGCCGCGGGCATTGAACGGGGCGATGAAGGCGCGCACCACCACGAAGGCGAGAAGGCCGACGCCATAGGCCCGCAAGGTTGCCGCGGCATCCGCCGCATCCGCCGCCGTGAAGGCGCCGCGGGCGAACAGCGCCCGCATGGTCAGGTCCGGCACGAGAAGCGCGGCGGCGACGAAGGGGATGGCCAAAAGCGCCGCCAGCTCGATGGAGCGCGCCTGGGCATGGGCCGCCCCGGCATCGTCCTTCGCCGCGAGGCGCCGGGACATCTCCGGCAACAGCACAGTGCCGACGGCAATGCCGACCACGCCGATGGGCAGCTGGTTGATCCGGTCCGCATAATAGAGCGCCGAGAGCGCGCCCACCGGCAGGAAGGTGGCGATGATGGTGTCGGCGAAGAGGGCGATCTGCACCCCGGCCGAGCCGATGATGGCCGGCCCCAGCGCCTTGAGGAACTGCCGCGTGCCCGGATCGAGCTTCGGCTTGGCGAAGCGCAGCCCGATGCCGTGCCGCTCCGCGTCCACCCCGACGACGAACAGCTGCGCCACACCCGAAATCAGCACGCCCCACGCCGCCGCATGGCCGGCCGTGGGGAACAGGGCGGCGCAGAGCAGGGTGCTCACCATGCACACATTGAGCAGGATGGGAGCGGCGGCCGCCACGGCGAAGCGGTCGGAGGCATTGAGCGCGCCCGTCACCAGCGTCGCGATGGAGATGAGCGCCAGATAGGGAAAGGTGATGCGGGTGAGCGTGACCGCGAGGTCGAAACGTTGGCCGTCCTCCGCGAGGCCCGGTGCCAGCAGCGAGACGAATTGCGGCGTGAAGCCCAGCGCCAGCGCCAGCAGCACGATGTGCACCAGCGTCATGGCGGTGAGGATTTCATCGGCGAACCCGCGCGCCACCGGCACCCCGTCCTGCTCCCGGAGCCGGGCATAGGTGGGCACGAAGGCGGCGTTGAAGGCCCCCTCGGCGAAGATCGCGCGGAAATGGTTCGGCAGGCGGAAGGCGATGAGAAAGGCGTCGGCCACCGGCCCGGCGCCGAGCACCGCCGCCATCACCACGTCACGGATGAAGCCGGCGAGGCGGGAGAGCAGCGTCAGGCCGCCGACGGAGAGGATGTTGCGGAACATGGGGTGCGGGCGGCCGGCGGTCTGGCGAAAGGGTGGCCGGACCCTAATGGCCCGCGCGCGGCAAGGAAAGCCTCAGGCCGAAATCGCCGGTGAGAGGCGCTGACGGCCGGAGCCGGGCAACCATCGAGCCCCTCACCCGCCGAGGCGGGCCTTCAGCTTGAACGGGGCCATGCCCTCGCGGGCGAGTTCATCGGCGCGCTCGTTCTCGGCGTGGCCGGCGTGGCCCTTCACCCAGTGCCAGCGGATCTCGTGGCGCTTGAGCGCCTCGTCGAGGCGCTCCCACAGGTCCTGGTTTTTCACCGGCTTCTTGTCGGCGGTGCGCCAGCCGTTGCGCTTCCAGCCGTGCATCCACTTGGTGACGCCGTTCTTCAGATATTCGCTGTCCGTGTGCAGATCGACGGTGCACGGCTCCTTCAGCGCCTCAAGGGCGGAAATGGCGCCCATCAGCTCCATGCGGTTGTTGGTGGTCAGCCCCTCGCCGCCGCAGAGCGGCTTCTCGTGGGCGCCGAAGCGCAAAAGCGCGCCCCAGCCGCCGGGGCCGGGATTGCCGGAGCAGGCCCCGTCAGTGAAGATCTCCACGGACTTCATGCGGCGAGACCATAATCCTGCGCCCGCTCCACCGCCTGGTGGAAGCGCAGCTTCTTCAGATATTCCAGCGGGTCCTTGGGCCGCACCAGCGCCCCCTCCGGCACGTTCAGCCAATCCACGAGGCGCGTCAGCAGGAACCGCAGCGCCGCACCGCGCGCAAGGCGCGGCAGAGCCGCCTTTTCCGCCTCGGAGAGGGGCCGCACGGCCTCATAGCCGGCGAGCAGCGCCCGCCCCTTCGTGACGTTGTAGGCCCCGTCCGCCTCGAAGCACCAGGCATTCAGGCAGATGGCCACGTCGTAGGCGAGGAAGTCCGTGCAGGCGAAATAGAAGTCGATGATCCCCGAGAGCTGGTCGTCGAGGAAGAAGGCATTGTCGGGGAAGAGATCGGCATGGATCACGCCCGAGGGCAGGTCCTGCGGCCAGTTCGCCTCCAGCACGGCAAGCTCGGCCGCGACCGCCTCGGACAGACCCGGAGCCACCGTGTCGGCCGCGGCGCCGGCCGCCTCGAACAGCGGCCGCCAGCCGGTGACGGAGAGCGCATTGGTCCGCTTCAGCGCAAAATCCGCTCCGGCGAGATGCAGCTGGGCAAGGCCCCGCCCAAGCTCGGCGCAATGGTGGGCCGTGGGCCTGCGCACCGAAACGCCCGGCAGGAACGTCACCATTGCCGCTGGCCGCCCCGCCACTTCCGCGAGGATGGCGCCGGAGCGCGCCGCCACCGGCTCGGGGCAGGAGAGCCCCCGCGCGGCGAGGTGCTGCATGAGGCCGACGAAGAAGGGCAGGTCTTCCCGCTTCACCCGCTTCTCGTAGAGGGTGAGGATGAAGCTGCCGGTCGTGGTCTGGACCAGGAAGTTGGAGTTTTCCACCCCTTCGGCGATGCCGTGGAAGGAAGTGAGGGAGCCGATGTCGTAGCCCGAGAGGAAAGCCTCGAGCTCGGCCGGCGCCACATCCGTATAGACCGCCACGCTCTACTCCGCCGCCGCATCCGGCCGCAGCACGCGCGGCAAGGGGAAAAACACGTCCTCTTCGGTGGAGGTCACGGTCTCCACGCGCACGTCGTAGCGCGCGGCGAAGGCGTCGATGATCTCCTCCACCAGCACTTCCGGGGCCGAGGCCCCTGCGGTGACGCCGAGGCTGGACAGCCCTGAGAATACCGACCAGTCGATGTCGGCCGCCCGCTGCACCAGAGCGGCACGCGGGCAGCCCGCCCGCTCCGCCGCCTCGCGCAGGCGCTGGGAATTGGAGGAATTGGGTGCACCCACCACGATCAGCGCGTCCACCTTCGGCGCGATGGCCTTCACGGCCTCCTGCCGGTTGGTGGTGGCGTAGCAGATGTCTTCCTTGTGCGGCTCGGAGAGCTTGGGGAAGCGCCGGCGCAGGATGGCCACCATCTCCGCCGTGTCGTCCAGCGACAGGGTGGTCTGCGTCACATAGGCGAGATTTTCCGCATCCGGCGGCGATACCCGCTCGGCCTCCTCGGCCGTCTCGATCAGGGTGAAGGCGCCGTCCGGCAGCTGGCCGATGGTTCCGACCACCTCGGGATGGCCCTTGTGGCCAATGAGGAGGATGTGCCGGCCACGCTTGAAATGGACCTGCGCCTCGCGATGCACCTTGGTGACGAGCGGACAGGTGGCGTCGATGGCGAAGAGGTTGCGGCCGGCGGCCGCCTCGGGGACCGACTTCGGCACGCCATGGGCGGAGAAGATGACCGGCGCGGTGGTATCCGGCACCTCGTCCAGCTCCTCGACGAAGATGGCGCCCTTCCGCTTCAGGTCTTCCACCACATACTTGTTGTGCACGATCTCGTGCCGCACATAGACCGGCGCACCGTAAAGCTTGAGCGCCTGCTCCACGGCATCGATGGCGCGCACGACGCCGGCGCAGAAGCCGCGCGGCGCCGCGAGCAGGATTTTCAGCGCGGGCCTTTCGGCGGGCGCGGCACGGTCGGGCACGATCGGAGTGTCGGACATGGCGCGAATTGGCGACCTCCTTGGGCCGGTGTCAAGCTTCGGCGGCGATTTCGGGGCCGACGGCGCTGCGGGAATTGCAACTTGTGCCCGGCCCGCTTATGTTGGTGCCATCCCGGACATATGCGATGCATTCCGCGGTCCGCCCCGAAAGGTGGGGTGGCCAGGCGAAGACGCATATGCCCGACCCATTCTTTTCATGACCGGCGCGTCTCACCCCGACGGGCCCGATAGACCAACAAGCCGAAGAGGCCGTCATGTCGAACGTACCTTTGATGCCCAAGGCCACAGCCGTCTGGCTCGTGGACAATACGGCGCTCTCCTTCGAGCAGATCGGCGACTTCTGCAAGCTGCACCCGCTTGAGGTGAAGGGCATCGCCGACGGCGAGGTGGCGCAGGGAATCAAGGGGCTCGACCCCATCTCCACCGGCCAGCTCTCCCGCGACGAGATCACCCTCGCTGAGAAGGACGCCAACCGCCGCCTGCGCCTGCTGGACCCCAAGGTGCGCCTGCCCGAGCAGAAGAAGCGCCGCGGTCCGCGCTACACCCCGGTGTCGCGCCGCCACGACCGGCCCAACGCCATCCTCTGGCTGCTGCGCAACCATGCCGAGCTGAAGGACGCGCAGATCATCCGCCTCGTCGGCACCACCAAGTCGACGATCCAGTCCATCCGCGACCGCACGCACTGGAACTCGCCCCAGCTTTCCCCCATGGACCCGGTGACGCTCGGCCTGTGCAGCCAGATCGATCTCGACCTGGAAGTGCAGCGCGCCGCCAAGGACCGTCCGGCCACCGCCGGCCATGAGGACCGCGGCGCCACCCTGCTGCCGGCGGACGTCACCACCGGTCACGACGAGCATGAGGACGAGCCGCCGAAGGGCCGCACGAGCCTCGACCTCGAGACCGTGTTCGCCAAGCTCGGCGGCTCGAAGAAGAACGAGGCCGAGGACGACGAGGACTGACCTCCGGTCGCCGGCCCATTGCTGCAAATGAAAATGCCCCGGCTATGGCCGGGGCATTTTTGTTTCAGGACCGTCCGGGCTTAAGCGCCCTCAGTGGGCCATCAGCACCGGCACGGTCATGGTGTTGAGGATTTCCCGGGTGACGCCGCCGACGATCATCTCGCGCAGGCGGGAATGATTGTAGCCGCCCATCACCACGAGGTCGGCGCCCTGGTCGGAAACCTCGTTGAGGATGGCCGAGGCCACGGACTCGCCCGAGCCCACCGGCAGCTTGCGCACGGTGGCGGAAAGGCCATGGCGCGACAGATGGCGCGCCACCTCGACGCCGGCGGTGTCATCGTCGTCCGCATGGGTGACGACCCGGAAGATCTCCACCACCTTGGTCCGGTGCAGCAGAGGCAGCGCCTCGGCGAGCGCACGCGCGGCCGGCCGGCTGCCGTCCCAGGCCACCACGGCCCGCTCGGCGGTGAAGGGCTTGGTCTGCACGTAGGGCACGATGAGAACGGCGCGGCCGGACTCCATCAGCACCGTCTCTGAGATCACCTCCTCTGGTCCGGGCCGGTCCGGATCGGGCTGGGCGACGACCGTGAGGTCATACAGCCGCGCCAGCTCGGCGAAGCTGTTGGCCGCGACGCCGAGCGAGGCAGAGAGGCTGCGCACCTCGTGCGACAGCCCCGCGGCCGCGGCAGAGGCGGAGAAGCGGGCGGCGGCCTTTTCGGCAGCGGCCTGATTCTCCAGCACCTGGGCATCGATGAAGTCGGTCGGCAGGGCGCCCATGTAGAAGGGCGGAACGTCGATCTCATACGCCACCGACAGCCCCGTAAGATGGGCACCGAAGCTGGCGGCAAGGCTCGCCGCGTAGTCGCAGGCGACGTCCGTCTCGACCCCTTGGGCGAGATTGACCAGAATGTCGCGAATCATATGGGAAGGCCCCCGTTCGGCCGTTTGAACGACGCGACCTTACCCTAAACTCGCCCAAAGTCTCGGGTCTTGATGTGGAGCAATCGGCTCCGGTCTTCGGGGTCGCACGCATGCGGCGGAAAATGACCGGAACAGCCGAACCCCCCCCTGAAATGACGACGCGGCCGCCCTGGGGGAAGGCGGCCGCGCCAATGGCACGATCAATTGGGGGGGATGATCGCGCTGACTTGAAAACGCCGGTTCCACCGCTGGGTTCCATGCATTCCAAAAAAATTATGCGCAATTGTCCGCAGCCCCGGCTAGATGCGGTCTCCATCCCCGGCGCGGGATCGACGGTAGTATCATGACACCAGACTTAAGCATCGTCATACCGCTATACAACGAGGCCGCCGGCCTTCCCGGTTTCCACGATCGCGTGACGGCCATCGCCTCGGCTGAGGCAGCGCGGCGCGGCATGCGGGTGGAGATCGTCTATGTGGACGACGGCAGCCGCGACGGCTCCGCGGCCGTGGCGGCCTCCCTCCCGGCGGATCGGGCGGACGTGCAGGTGGTGGCGCTGAGCCGCAACTACGGCAAGGAAGCCGCCCTCATGGCGGGCCACGACCACGCTCGCGGCGATGCGGTGATGTTCATGGACGGCGACGGCCAGCACCCGCCCGAGATGATCCCGACCTTCATCGGCCTGTGGAAGGACGAGGGCTGGGACGTGGCCTATGCGGTGAAGGCCGATCGGTCCGACGAGGCGGCGAGCCGGCGCATCTTCGTGCGCACCTTCTACAAGCTGCTGAATTTCGGGGCCACCGCCCGCATTCCCGAGGACGCGGCCGATTTCCGCATCCTCTCGCCGCGCGCCGCGGCGGCCCTGCGGCGGATGCCCGAGCGCAACCGCTTCTTCAAGGGTCTGACGAGCTGGATCGGCTTCCGGCAGGTGGCCGTGCCCTATCGCCCGGCGGCCCGGGCCCACGGCTCCACCTCGTTCAACTTCCTGCGGCTGCTCGGCCTGTCCATGGAGGCGCTGACCTCCTTTTCGCCGGCCCCGCTCCGGCTGGCCGCCTTGTTCGGCGCCTCGCTCGCGGGCCTCGCCTTGCTCTATGGCAGCTGGATCGTGGTGGAGCGCCTCGTCTGGGGCATCCCCCTGCCCGGCTATCCCTCCATCGTCGTGGGCCTGATGGTGATCGGCGGCACACAATTGCTGGTGATGGGGCTGATGGGCGAGTACATCGCCCGCATCCTGTCGGAGATCAAGGCGCGGCCGGTCTATTACGTGGCCGACCACGTCTTCAACCGGGCGCCTGAGGCGGAATTGAACGTGTCGGCGCACGGACAGGCGCACGGACACGCCCAGGTAATCTCCCATCCGGCGGTGCTCGCCTCGCGGGGCGACCAGTGAAACGCGTCATCCTCTGCGCCGACGACTACGCCATCTCTCCCGGCGTATCCGAGGCCATCGCTGCGCTGATCGCCGACCGGCGCATCAACGCCACCTCGGTGATGACCGTGTTCGACGGTCTCGGTCCCGCCGCGCGGGCGCTGGACGATGCGGCGGCCGACACCGGCGCCAGCATCGGCCTGCATGTCACCCTCACCGGAGCCTTCGCGCCGCTGACGCCCGGCATGGCCGAGCCGACGGGCACCCTCCCCGCCTTGCCCCGCCTGCTGCTCTCGGCCCTGTCGCGCCGGCTCGACGCGAAGGCCGTCGCGGCGGAGGTGGAGGCGCAGTTTGCCGCCTTCCACGACGCTTTCGGCCGGCCGCCCGACCATGTGGACGGCCACCAGCACGTCCATGTGCTGCCGGTGATCCGCACGGCGGTAATCGCCGCCACCGCCCGCCATGCCCCCCGCGCCTTCCTGCGGGATGTGACCCCGGCGCGCGGCGCCCTCAACGGCCTCGACCTCAAGGGCCGGCTGATCGGCGCCTTCTCCACCGGCTTCGCCCGGGACGCGGCGCGGGCGGGCCTTGCCACCAACCGGGGCTTCGGCGGCGCCTACGACTTTTCCGGCGACCACGATTTCGCGACGCTGCTCGGCCATTTCCTCGCCGGTGTGCCGGATGGTGGACTGGTGATGGTGCATCCCGGCCGGGTGGATGACCCGCTCGTCGCCCGCGATCCCCTCACCCATCAGCGGGAAGTGGAATACGGCGTGCTGCGCGGGCCGCAATGGCGCGACATCCTTGACGGTGCCGACGTGAGCCTCGCCTTGCCGGACCTTGCCACTCGAAAAGCCGCCTGAACGAAAAAGGCGCCCGCGAGGGGCGCCTTTCCGAACCGGCTTTTGCGCACAGCGATCAGGCGAGGCCGACCTCGAACTTCGCCTCGGTCTTGGCCTTCACCTCGTCGAGAGTCACGCCCGGCGCCAGTTCCTTCAGCACCAGCGTGCCGCCGCGCTTGGTGAACTCGAACACCGCGAGGTCGGTGATCACGAAGTCGGTCACGTGGGTGCCCGTGAGGGGCAGCGTGCAGCGCGTCACCAGCTTGGGCGCGCCGGACTTCTCCACGTGCTCCATGAGCACGATGACTTCCTTGGCGCCGGCCACGAGGTCCATGGCGCCGCCCATGCCCTTCACCATCTTGCCGGGCACCATCCAGTTGGCGATGTCGCCTTCCTCGGACACCTGCATGGAACCGAGGATGGAGAGGTCCATGTGCCCGCCGCGGATCATGGCGAACGAATCGGCGCTGGAGAAATAGGAGGTGTCGGGCACCTCGGTCACGGTCTGCTTGCCGGCGTTGATGAGGTCCGGGTCTTCCTCGCCCTCATAGGGGAAGGGGCCGATGCCGAGCATGCCGTTCTCGCTCTGGAAGCTCACGGTCATGCCGGGCGGCAGGGCGTTGGCGACCAGGGTGGGGATGCCGATGCCCAGGTTCACGTAGAAGCCGTCGCGGATCTGCTGGGCGGCGCGGGCCGCCATCTGCTCACGGGTCCAGGCCATCACTTCACCTCTTCGCGCTTGCGGGTGGTCACCTTCTCGATGCGCTTCTCGGCGCCGACCTCGACCACGATGCGGTCCACATAGATGCCGGGGGTGTGGATGTTCTCGGGATCGAGCTCGCCGACCTCCACCAGTTCCTCCACCTCGACCACGGTGATCTTGCCGGCGGTGGCCATCATCGGATTGAAGTTCCGCGCGGTCTTCCGGTAGATCAGGTTGCCTTCCTTGTCGGCCTTCCACGCCTTGATGATGGAGAGGTCTGCGACGAGGCCGGTCTCGAGCACGTAATGCTGGCCGTTGAACTCGCGGGTCGGCTTGCCCTCGGCGATGATCGTGCCGTAGCCGGTCTTGGTGTAGAAGCCGGCGATGCCGGCGCCGCCGGCGCGGATGCGCTCGGCCAGCGTGCCCTGCGGGTTGAATTCCAGCTCGAGGTCGCCAGCGAGATAGAGCTGCTCGAACAGCTTGTTCTCACCCACGTAGGACGAGATCATCTTCTTGATCTGGCCGTTGGCGAGCAGGATGCCGAGGCCGAAATCGTCCACGCCGCAATTGTTGGACACCACGGTCAGGTGCTTCGGGCCGAGGTCGCGGATGGCCGCGATCAGGTTTTCGGCGATGCCGCACAGGCCGAAGCCGCCCGCCATGATCGTCATGCCGTCGGAAACGATGCCCTCAAGGGCACTCTTCGCGTCCGGATACACCTTGTGTCGCATCACTTCCTCCTGGGCGCTCCCTGGGGCGCTGGCACCGAGATGAACTTATTGGGACATGGGGCGAAGCGGAAGCGGGTCCGCTGCGCAATCATGAGCACCTGCGGAATCAGAGCGAAGACACCAGGTGGCCGCCATCGACCGCCAGCGTCGTGCCCGTCACGTAGGCGGAGGCATCGGAACTCAGGAACAGGAGCGGGCCCTCCAGATCGGCGAGGGCGCCGAGCCGCCGGGTGGGAATGCGCCGCACCAGCGCCTGCCCCGCCTCGGTGGCGAAGAAGTCGCGGTTGAGGTCGGTCTCCACATAGCCCGGACACAGGGCGTTGGCGCGGATGGAGTGGCGCGCCCACTCCAGCGCCATGGACTTCGTGAGCTGCACCAGCGCCGCCTTGGACGCCGCATAGGCCGCCACCTGCCCGGCGACGCGCAGCCCGAGAATGGAGGCGACATTGATGATGGAGCCGCCGGTCTTCGCCTTGGCCATGGCCCGTGCCGCCGCCTGGGCGACGAGGAAGGAGCCCTTGAGGTTGGTGTCGATGATGCGGCCGAAATCCTCGGCCGTCTCATCCATCAGCGGCGTGGTGCCGGTGACGCCGGCGTTGTTCACGAGGATGTCGAGCCCGCCGAAAGCCTCGACGGTTGCAGCAACCGCCGCGGCGGCGGACGCCGGATCGGTCACGTCCAGGGCGACGGCGATGGCCGTGCCGCCGGCAGCCTTGATCTCATCGGCGAGGGCGGCACAGGCCTCGGCCCGGCGCGCCGCGAGCGCGACCTTGGCGCCAGAGGCCGCCAGCCGGCCGGCAAAATACGCTCCAAGACCACCGGACGCCCCCGTCACCAACGCGGAGCGCCCGTCCAGCGAGACGCGGAAATCCATGAAATTCTTCCCGGTAGCGTTTCTCTCACCTGCGCAGGGACCGTTTGCCGGTTCTTGAAAAGCGAGCGTCCGTTTTCATAGACGCGGCCCGTGCTGCGGCGCAAGTGTCGCAGTGCAGAACGTGCGCAGGGAGGGCTGCGGGACCTACTCCCGCCAGCGGTCCGCGGCCGCGTCATCGCTGGCCTTGGCCTCGACCCACCCCCCGGGATGGGCGGCACCGATCGGCTCCTCCTTCTTCCAGAAGGGGGCGCTGGTCTTCAGCCAGTCCATCAGGAATTCGGCGGCGGCGAAGGCGGCGGCGCGGTGGGAGGAGGCGGTGGCGACGAACACGATGGGGTCGCCCGGCTCCAGACGCCCGTGCCGATGGACCACGATGGCGCCGGTGAGCGGCCAGCGGCGGCGGGCTTCCTCCACGTGGCGCTCGATCTCCTCTTCCGCCATGCCGGGATAATGCTCGAGCGTCAGCGCGGCGAGACCTGCGCCGTCCGGGCCGGCATCGGCGCGGCAGAGGCCGGTGAAGGTCACGATGGCGCCCACATCCGTGCGTCCGGCGGCGAGCGCGGCGCTTTCCGCCACGGCGTCGAACGGCTCGCGCTGGATGCGGACGGCGAACATGAGCTTCAGCCCCCGGTCATGGGCGGAAAGAACGCCACTTCCCGTGCGCCGGAGATGGCGGAATCCGGCTTCACATGGCGGCGGTCGATGGCGGCGCGCACCACGGCGGGGTTGTCGAAGGCGTGCGCGTGGGCCTCGTCCTGCGATGCCAGCCAGAGGGCGAGGTCGGCGACGGTCACAACCTCGGCAGGAGGGGCAACCTCCTCCTCCGCGAGGCCCACGCGCTCGCGCAGCCAGGCGAAATAGAGCACCTTCACCGCTCGTCCTCCACCAGATGGCGGGCGCCGGCGCGGAAATAATCATAGCCGGTGTAGAGCGTGAGCACGGCCGAAATCCACAGCAGCGTCAGGCCGACGAGCATCACCCCCGGCAGAACAGCCTCGCCGGCCGTGCCGGTGATGAGCACGCCCACGGCGACGAGTTGCAGGGTCGTCTTCCACTTGGCGAGGCGGGAGACCGGGACCGACACCCGAAGCTCGGCCAGGAATTCGCGCAGGCCGGAGACGAGGATCTCCCGGCACAGGATGACAATGGCCGCCCAGAGCGACCAGCCGCGGATGGTGCCGTCCGACGCCAGCATCAGGAGGCAGGTGGAAACGAGCAGCTTGTCGGCGATGGGATCGAGCATCCGCCCGATGGCCGATTGCTGGGACCAGGCGCGGGCGAGGTAGCCATCGAAGAAGTCGGTGATCGCCGCCGCCACGTAGAGGAACAGCGCCACCCACCGGAGCCATACTCCGCCGGCCAGGATGTCCGACCAGAACAGGCTCGCGGCCACCAGCGGCACGGCCACGCAGCGCGAATAGGTGAGGATGTTCGGCAGCGACAGGGCATGCCCGCGGGAAGGCCGCTCGGTCGCGGGCGGGGCATCGGATCGTGTCGCTGCGTCGGACATGGGCACCACTTCAGAAAGCACGGCCGCGATGGTGGCCATCGCGCCGGCCGTCGTTCCTATTTAGGCCGGGCGGGCGGCCGGCGAAAGCCTTGAGGGCTTTTCATGATGAAGGCCGCTCGTGGAAATAGTCGTACACCGCCTTGGCCGTACCGGCATTGATGCCCGCCACCTGCTCCAGATCGGCCAGCGAGGCGCGCTCGATGGCCTTCAGCGTGCCGAAGTGGCGCAGCAGGGCGCGCTTGCGTGTCGGCCCCACCCCCGGAATGGCCTGAAGCCCGGCTTCCGTGATGTCCTTCTTGCGCCGCGCCCGGTGCGAGCCGATGGCGAAGCGATGCGCCTCGTCGCGCAGCCGCTGGATATAATAGAGCACCGGATCGCGCGGCTCCATGCGGAACGGCGTGCGACCGGGCAGGAAGAACTGCTCGCGCCCCGCCTCACGGTCGAGGCCCTTGGCGATGCCCACCAATGGCACGTCGGTGATGCCCAGTTCCTCCAGAACCTTCCGCGCCGCATTGAGCTGGCCGAGGCCACCGTCGATCAGCACGAGGTCGGGCCACGGCGAGGCGCCGGTGGCATCGGGCAGGGCGTCGGGCTCGTCTTCGAGCTCGGCCTCAACCGGTGGGGCTGTGGATGGAGTGTCACCCCTCACCCCATCCCTCTCCCGCCCGAACTCGGCTCTTTCCGAGTTCGGTTCGTGAAAGCTGAAGTCGGCAACAGCCGACTTCAGGGGGAGAGGGGGCACAGGCTGCTCGGCTTCAGAGACAGTCGCATCAACCGACACCCCCGGAACGCCCTCTCCCCTTGCGGGAGAATGCGGGGGTGAAGGGGGCGCGGCCTCGGGAACCGGCGCCACCTCCCGCGGCGCCTCCTTCAGCAGGCGCGCGAAACGGCGCGTCAGCACCTCGCGCATCATGCCGAAGTCGTCGCCGGGCACGAGGTCGGCCGACTTGATGTTGAACTTGCGGTATTGCGACTTCCGGAACCCCTCCGGCCCGGCCACGATCATGCCGCCCACCGCGTTGGTGCCCATGATGTGGGAATTGTCGTAGACCTCGATGCGCTGGGGCGGCGCCTTGAGACCGAAGGTGGTGGCGACGCCCTCCAGCAGCTTCGCCTGCGTCGCGCTTTCGGCGAGCGTGCGGGCCAGCGCCTCGCGGGCGTTCTGCAAGGCGTGGTCCACGAGGTCGCGCTTCTCCCCGCGCTGGGGCACGGCGATCTCGACCTTGTAGCCGGCCTTCTCGGACAAGGCCTCGGCCAGAAGCTCCTGCTCCTCCACCTTGTGCGAGAGCAGGAGAAGGCGCGGACAGGGCTTGTCCTCGTAGAACTGGGCGAGGAAGGCGCCGAGCACCTCGGCTTCGGTGAGCGAGCGGTCGGCGCGGGGATAATAGGCGCGGTTGCCCCAGTTCTGGCCGGTGCGGAAGAAGAACACCTCCACGCAGGTGGCCCCGCCCTGCTGGTGGCAGGCGAACACGTCCGCCTCCTCCACCCCGCGCGGATTGATGCCCTGCGACCCCTGCACGGCGGAGAGCGCGGCAAGACGATCCCTCAGGCGCGCGGCGCGCTCGAATTCCAGTTCCTCGGCGGCCTGCTCCATCTCCTTCGCCAGTTCCTCCTTAATGGCGCGCGAGCGGCCGGAGAGGAAGGCGCGGGCCTCGCGCACCAGCTCGGCATAATCCTGATGGCTCACCTCGCCGGTGCAGGGGCCGGCGCAGCGCTTGATCTGGAAGAGAAGGCAGGGCCGCGTGCGATTCTCGTAATAGCTGTCGGAGCACGAGCGCAGCAGGAAGGCCCGCTCCAGCGCGTTGATGGTGCGGTCCACGGCCCAGACGCTGGCGAAGGGGCCGTAATAGTCGCCCGGCCGGTTGCGTGCGCCGCGGTGCTTGGCGATCTGCGGCGAGACGTGATCGGCGGTGATGAGGATGTAGGGGAAGGACTTGTCGTCCCTCAGCAGCACGTTGAAGCGGGGCTTCAGCTGCTTGATGAGGTTGGCTTCCAGCAGCAGCGCCTCGGGCTCGGTGCGGGTGGAGACGAACTCCATCTGCGCCGTCCCGGCGATCATGCGGGCGATGCGGTTGGTGTGACCCACGGGGCGCGTATAGCTGAGCACGCGCTTCTTGATGCTCTTGGCCTTGCCCACATAGAGCACGGTGCCGTCCGCCGCGATCATGCGGTAGACGCCCGGCCCGTTGGGCGCGTGCTTCACCGCGCGGATGATGGCGGCGCGGCCGGTGGCCAGGCTTTCCTCGCCCGGCAGGGTCTCGTCCGCGGGCTCAAGCTCGAGAAGGACGGCCTCTTCCGTCTCTTCCGCCGTCCCCTCACCCGCTCCCGGCGGCAAGGCTTCGCCCGGCGCGTCGCCATCGGCGCGGGCAAGGGCAATCTCGGGTGGGTCGGCGGGGCGGCGGCGGGTCATGGATGCGTATGTAATGCGCCCGACGCCCGGAGGGAACGGCGCACCCGGCGGCTCGTTTTCACCGGGCGTCAACCATAGCGGCATTCGCTTCTTTTGCCGGGCCGCGCGCCAGCTCCGCACAAGGCCAAAAATCCACATTCAACGCAAAGTCATAGATAGTTACTACGTCATCAACCATGTGCGCGAACGACAGCAACCGCAGAGAAATAGGCAAGTTTCACCTGCGAGGGTGCGCGGAAGGCCGGATGCCAACCGGCCGCCCCCTCTCGGAGGATGATCCATGCGTATCCGTCTGCTTGCTTCCGCCGCTGCGCTGGCGGGCTTCGCTCTCGCCGCGCCGGTCGAAGCGGCCGACCTCGGCTATCCCGCGCCCTACGTGCAGCCGGTGGCAGCCTTCACATGGACCGGCTTCTATCTGGGCGCCAACGCCGGCTACGGCTGGGGCTCCTCGTCGTTCAGCAGCCCCAGCGGCTTCCTCGGCGGCTTCCAGGCCGGCTACAATTTCCAGTTCGGCAGCCCCTTCGTGCTCGGCATCGAGACGGATTTCGACTTCGCGGGCATGTCGGCCGGCGCCTACAGCCTCAACAATCTCGGCACCGTGCGCGCCCGCCTCGGCTATTCGTTCGACCGCGTGCTCATCTATGGCACCGGCGGCTTCGCTTATGGGCAGGGCAGCGCGAATTTCTTCAGCCTTACCTCCTCCTCGACCCAGACCGGCTGGACGTTGGGTCTTGGCGCGGAGGTAGGATTTGACCGAAACTGGTCCGCGAAGCTTGAATACCTTTATGTAGACTTGGGGGGCGCCACGTTCCCCACTGCAGTCGGTCCGGTCACTACTGGCTTCGACGCAAATATTCTTAGAGCCGGTGTGAATTATCGATTCTAAGGAGAGACGTAACGCAACGAAAAGAAATGCGGCAAAACATGGGAACAATCCCAAATCTGCCGCGTTTACGCGCCAATGTGTCGCGGAGATTAAAGAAAGTTAGGAAAAGGCCACATCTCTGCCCGGTTTGATTTTTCGGGTGTGGCCCGATCGCTACAGACGGCACCGGTCAGGAGCTGTAATAAAGAACCACCCGACGGCGACCTCCTCAGGGAGCAGCCGGCGAAACCACAAAGGTAGATACTCATGTTGAAGCGTGCACTTCTGGGCGCCACCGCCCTGGTTCTCCTCGCCGGCACCGCCTCTGCGGCCGACCTGGCCACCCGCTATCCGGTGAAGGCCGCCCCGATCCCCGTGCAGGTCTTCTCCTGGACCGGCTTCTACATCGGCGGCAACGTGGGCTGGGGCTGGGCTGACAACACCTACGACTACACCCCCTTCGCTTCGCCCACCTACAGCTACAGCCCCGGCACCTCCAACGGCTTCACCGGCGGTCTGCAGATCGGCTACAACTACCAGTTCGCCAACAACGTCGTGCTCGGCGTCGAGACGGACTTCAACTGGGCCGACATCAACACCAGTGGCGTGCTGTTCGGCGGCCCGCTCGGCGGCGGCGTGATCGACCAGAAGGTTGACTACTTCGGCACCATCCGCGCCCGCCTCGGCTACGCGATGGACCGCTTCCTGCCGTACATCACCGGCGGCGTGGCTTATGCCAACACCAAGTACACCGACCCCTATGGCCTGTCCGACAGCAACCTGAAGTGGGGCTGGACCGCCGGCGCCGGCGTCGAGTACGCCATCACCAACAACTGGACGATCAAGGCCGAGTATCTGTACCTCGGCTTCGACAACAGCAAGACCAACTACATCAACGGCGATCAGCTGTCCGTCGGCAGCAACATCCAGACCGCCCGCCTCGGTGTGAACTACAAGTTCTGATCCGAAGCACCCCCTTGCATTGGGCCCCCGGCATCGCCGGGGGCCTTTTGCTTTGGGCGGTCCATTCAGACATCCGTCCGCAGCGGCACCTTCTTCTCGCAGCCGCTTTCGTCGCGGACCGCGAATCGGTAGGTGCCCGCGCTGTCGCGGGTGACCTCGTAGGTGAGCCGGCCGGTGATGCGGTTCTCCCTGTCGAAGGTCAGCACCTTCGGCCGCAGCGCCACGATCTCCCCTTCCGGTACATAGACCGAATTGCAGATGATGACCTCGTCGCCCGGCTGGCAGGTACGCGCCGCCGCGCCATTGAGGATGCAGCAGCGCGACCCGCGCTCGCCGAGGATGACGTAGGTGGAGATGCGGGCGCCGGAATTGCGGTTCCAGATCTCCACGAACTCCAGCGGCAGGATGCCGGCTTCCTCGCAATGCTCGGGATCGAGCGTGATGGAGCCGTGATAATTGAGGTCGGCCCCGGTCACGGTCAGTCCGTGCAGCTTGCCGGCGACGATCTTGCGCATGCCCCTGTCCCCTCCTCCCGCAGTCTGGTCCCGGCGGGTGATAGGCCGGCCCATCGCCGGAGGGAATAGGACACGCCCATCCCCCCGCGCCGGACCGCGCGGTAACACGGGGATGCAATTCTTGAACGGGGCCAGGGGCCGGATTTGACCCACTGCCTCGCCTTCTCAACTATGATCGTGCTAGAGCGCGCAATCGTTGAACGGCAGAAGAGGGCTGAAATGGCTCATCCGGCAGCGCCCGATCAGGAGCGCGCCTCGAACCGTCCGGTACGCATCGGCGTCACGGGCATCGGCATCATGGGATCGAATCACGCCCGCGTGCTGGCCGAACTCCCCGGCGCGGAACTGGTGGCGGTGGCGGATCCCGACCAGGCACAGGCCCAGCGGGTCGCCAATTTTCTCGGCTGCAAGGCGGTGGGCGACCACCGCGAACTCCTCGCCCTCGGCCTCGACGCCGTCGTGGTGGCAGCGCCCACCCACCTGCACCACTCCATTGCCCTCGACGTGATCGCCGCCGGCTGCTCGGTACTGGTGGAGAAGCCCGTCGCGTCCACCACCGAGGAAGGCCGCGAGATCGTGGCCGCCGCCCACGACAAGGGCGTCACCCTCATGATCGGCCACGTGGAGCGGTTCAACCCGGCGGTGCGCGCCATCAAGGACGCCATCCGCGACGAGAACCTGCTCTCCATCGCCATCACCCGCGTCGGCCCCTTCCCGCCGCGCATGTCCAATGTGGGCGTGGTGATCGACCTCGCGGTGCACGACATCGACCTGATCCGCTGGTTCACCGGCTCGGACATCCTGGAAGTGCAGCCGCAGACCCGCGCCGCCATCGCCGAGCGCGAGGACATCGCTTTGCTCCAGTTCCGCACCGCCACCGGGGCGCTGGCGCACATCAACACCAACTGGCTGACGCCCTTCAAGGCGCGTACGGTCCACGTCGCCACCTCCAAGAAATACGTGATCGGCGATCTGCTCACCCGTCAGGTGACCGAGCATTTCGACTATCGCCCCGACGGCTCCTATTCCACCCGGCACCTGCCGGTGGCCTATGCCGAGCCGCTGCGCGCGGAGCTGGAAAACTTCCTCTCCGCCGTGCGCACCGGCCGTCCGCCGGAAGTGACCGGCGAGGAGGGCGTGGCGAGCCTGGAGATCGCCATGGCGTGCCTGCCCGGTGCTACCGCCTCGTCGCGGGGCTCCTCCACCAAGCGCCGCGCGGTGGGCTGAGCCTACTGCTGAACGCGCGCCGCGCCGGCCCTTGGCCGGCGGGCGGGTGCGCGCCTGCGAAACGCCCGACGACCGGGCCTTCTGAAACGGACCAGAGATGACCTCTCCCGCGTCGGGCGCCAGCGCCCCCATCGCCTTCATCGACCTTGCCGCCCAGCGCGCCCGCATCGGCGGGCGCGTGGATGATGCGGTGCAGGCGGTGCTCGCCTCCTGCCGCTTCATCAACGGCCCGGAAGTGACGGAATTCGAGCAGAAGCTCGCCGCCTTCGCCGGGGCGAAATACGCCGTCTCCTGCTCCAGCGGCACGGATGCGCTGGCCCTGCTGCTGATGGCCTGGGGCGTGAAGGCGGGCGACGCCGTGTTCTGCCCGGCCTTCACCTTCTGCGCCACCGCCGAGGTGGTGCCGTGGGTGGGCGCGACCCCTGTCTTCGTGGACGTGAAGGAAGACACCTTCAACATGGACCCGGAGAGCCTGGAGCAGGCGATCCAGGTGGCCATCGAGCAGGGCCTCGACCCGCGGGTGGTGATCCCGGTGGACCTGTTTGGCCAGCCGGCGGACTATGACGCCATCCTGCCGATCGCCGAGAAGTACGGTCTGAAAGTGCTGTGCGACACCGCGCAGGGCTTCGGCGGCACCTGGAACAACCGGCGCACCGGCTCCATCGGCGATGCCACCGCCACCTCCTTCTTCCCCGCCAAGCCGCTGGGCGCCTATGGCGACGGTGGCGCGATCCTCACCGACAACGAGGAACTGGTGACGATCCTCAAGAGCCTGCGCGAGCACGGCCAGGGCGTGGACAAGTATCAGAACGTGCGCATCGGCATGACGGCGCGCCTCGACACCATCCAGGCCGCCGTGCTGCTCGAAAAGCTCGCCATCTTCGAGGAGGAGATCGCGGCGCGCGAGAAGGTAGCCCGGCGCTACAATGAACTGCTCAAGGACGTGGCTGGCGTGCCGGTGGTCGATCCGCGGGCGACGTCGGTGTGGGCGCAATACACCATCAGGCTCGCCCCCGGCGTGCGCGACGGCCTCGCCGAAAAGCTGAAGGCCGAGGGCGTGCCCACCGCCGTCTACTACCGCCTGCCCATGCACCTCCAGCCGGCCTATCGCCACTACCCCTCCGCCGGCGCCATCCTGCCGGTGTGCGAGGCGCTGGCGGAGGAGGTCATCTCCCTGCCCATGCACGCCTATCTCGACGAGGCGACGCAGGACCGCATCGTCGACGCGGTGAAGCGGGCGCTGGCGGCCTGAAGACGCAGGACGGACCCATAAAAAGGGCCGCGGGAGATCGTCTCCCGCGGCCCTTTCTTTTTCAGGCCGGAATGAACCGGCCGCGCCTCACTTCCCGCGCTTGAAGGTGTTCCAGGTCTTGGTGATGACCCGCTGCACCGGCGGCTCGTTGGTGGTGACGATGAAGAGGCGGTCGAACACCTCCTTCGTCGGATAGATGGACGGGTTGTCCATGATATCCTTGTCGATGAACTTCTGCGAGGCGAGGTTGCCGTTCGCGTAGGAAATGAAGTTCGAGTTCTTCGCCGCCACCTCGGGTCTCATCATGTAGTTGATGAAGGTGAGGGCATTGTCGATGTTCTTCGCATCCTTGGGGATGGCGAAGTTGTCGAACCACATGAGCGCGCCTTCCTTCGGCAGCGCATAGTCCACGTTCACCAGCTTCTTCTTGGTCTTCTTCGCCGCCTCCTGGGCGCGGGTCCTGGCCTGGTAGATGTCGCCGGACCAGCCGAGGGCGATACAGATGTCGCCGCGGGCGAGGGCGTTGATGTAGCCCGAGGAATCGAACTTCTTGATGTAGGGCCGGACCGTCATGAGCAGAGTGCCGGCCTTGGCGATGTCGTCCGGGTTCTTGGAATTGGGATCAAGACCCAGATACTTCATCGCGGTGGGGATCACCTCCTCCGGGCCGTCGAGGAAATAGACGCCGCAATCCTTCAGCTTGGAGAGGATTTCGGGCTTGAACATGATGTCCCAGGTGTTGAGCGGGATGTCGCCGAGGCGCTCCTTCACCTTGTCCACGTTGTAGCCGATGCCGGTGGTGCCCCACATGTAGTTGACGGCGTGATCGTTGCCGGGGTCATACACGGCGAGGCGCTTCGTGACCTCGGGCCAGGCGTACTGCAGGTTCGGGATCTTGGACTTGTCGAGGGGGATGAACACGCCCGCCTTGATCTGCCGCTGCAGGAAGGAGCCGGACGGCACCACAACGTCGTAGCCGGTCTTGCCCGCCAGCAGCTTCGTCTCCAGCACCTCGTTGCTGTCGAAGACGTCGTAGCGGACCTTGATGCCGGTTTCCTTGGTGAAATCTTCCAGCACGGTCGGATCGATATAGTCCGACCAGTTGAAGACGTTGACGACCTTTTCCTGGGCCGTCGCCACGCCGGTAAGGCCGAGCGTGGCCACGACGACTGCAGCTAGCGTTTGGCGAAGCATCCGCCGTTCTCCTCTTGCGCGGGGCGGGCTTATCCTGCCGTCCCCGGTGGTGGAAGGCTATTGCGTTGCGGCACAACGCTCAACAGGAAACGGCCACGCCGCAGCGCTCAGAGGTAGGTGTCGTATTCCAGCGGTAGAATCTGCCGGGTGAAGGCGGCGAGTTCCTCCTGCTTCATCACGCCATAGATGCGGCGATAGTCCTCGCCGAAGGCGCGGGCGATGAAGTCGGACGCCAAGAACCGCCGCACCGCCTCCTCCATGGAGGGGGAAAGGCGCTCGGCCGCGTGCTCGTAGGCATTGCCGGAAAGCGGCGCAGGCGGCTCGATCTCCCGCTCCAGCCCTTCCAGCATGCCGGCCAGGATACCGGCGAGGACGAGATGGGGATGGGCTTCCGCCCCCGCGATGCGATGCTCCAGCCGGCGGGCGGCGGGCGGTCCGTTGGGCACGCGCACGGCCACCGAGCGGTTGTCATAGCCCCAGCTGATGGAGACCGGCGCATAGGAGCCCGGCACCAGGCGGCGATAGCCGTTGTAGCTGGGCACGAACAACAGCGTTGAGTCCGCCATGGTGGCGAGCAGGCCGCCCGCCGCGTGGCGCAGGGCCTTGTCGCCCACGCCGTCGGGCTTGGCGAAGAGATTGCCGCCGGCCGTCTCCATCAGGCTCACATGGACGTGCATGCCGTTGCCGGCAAAATCCACGAGGGGCTTGGCCATGAAGCTGGCGCGCAGGCCGTGGCGCCGTGCGACACCGTCGATGAGCCGGCGCAGCAATATGGCGTCGTCCGCCGCCGCGAGCGCATCCACGCGGTGGTAGAGATTGACCTCGAACTGGCCGGGCGCCGCCTCGGAGATCACCGTATCCGCCGGCAGGCCCTGCTGCTCGCAGGCTGCGCGCATGTCGTGCAGCACCGGCGCGAAGGCGTCGAGGTCCGACATGGAATACATGTTCTGCCGCGCCTGCCCGGTGGCGGGGAACACCGGCTCCGGCGGCGCGCCGGGTACGTCGGACGGCTTCAGCAGATAGAATTCCAGCTCGAAGGCGACGCAGGGGGCAAGGCCCCGCGCGGTGAAACGGTCCACGATGCCGGCGAGCTGCTGGCGCGGATCGAGCTTCCACGGCGCGCCCTTGGCCGAGCCATCGGGCTCGTGCATGGTGATGAGCACCTGCGCAGTGGGCCTCGGCGCCCAGGGCACCGGCTTCAGCGTGCCCGCCACCGGCCAGCACAGCCCGTCCTTGTCGCCGGTCTCCAGGTGGATCTCGGTGGCCTCCACCTCGCAACCCCAGATGTCGAGGCCGAAGATGGAGAGCGGGATGGCCACCCCGTCCTTCCAGATCTTGGTGATGGACCGGCCGGGGATCCATTTGCCGCGCAGCACCGCGGACGTGTCGGGCAGAAGCACTTCCACCACCTCCGGCTCGCCGTAGGTGGAAAGATAGGCCGCGACCTCATCGGCAGGCTCTGCTGTGGCAGAGGCCTCGTCGGGTCGGCGGCCGGGGAGTGTGACCGGCATGATACTCCGTCTTCAAAAAAGCGACGTTCAAGCCGCATCCAAGCGCTAACGCGGGGAACCTTCAAGCGAGTCCGCACTTATCACACCTTGAGCGGGCGCGGATTGATCCCGTAGAGGTTTCTTGTTACCGCGCCGCCGGAGAGGCGGGACGAAATGGGACAATGGGCGGCTCGCGCCCTCGGTGAGGCGGCTTCCGCGCGCGGCACGGGTCAGGCCCGCTCGGCCACGTTCGGCGGGCGGGCGCATTGGTGCGCGCGCCTTCTCATTCCGCCCGTTGGTACCCCGTCATGACGGCCACCCTCAGCGAAACCGCCCCGCGCCCCTGGCAACGCCGCTTCGCGACACCGGGGCCGACGCTGCTCCTGCTGCTCGGCTTCGCCATCCTCGTCGCCATCAGTGCGTCGTCGATCTCCCTCATCCATCGCGCGCGGTCGGATGCGGAGAGCGTCGCCCATACGCTTCAGGTGATGAACGCCGTTTCCCAATTGCAGGTCCTCATCCGCCGCACGGAAAGCGCCGAACGCGGCTATCTCATCACCGGACGCGAGGGTTTCGCCCGCTTCTATGAGCAATCAAAGGCCCAGACCGGGCCGACGCTCGAACAGATCGGCGCCCTCACCGCAGATAATCCCGAGCAGCAGCAGCGCGTGGCGGAGGCCCGGACCCTGATCGCCGAACGCCTTGCGTCTTACGAGCAGTCCATGACGCTCAGGACCGCGGGCGATCTGGAGGGGGCCACCGCCGACCTTCGGGCCGATCGTACCGAGGGCGCGATGTCGCGCCTCGGCACGCTGCTGGTCGAGATGAAGGCGGCAGAGAGCAACTTGCTCGATGATCGGACCGATGCTTCCCACGACAGCACGGTGTGGCTCACCGTGGTCAGCCTCGCCGGCCTCGCCGTGGTGCTGGTCCTCGGCGCCCTCGCCCTCACCCTCAATCGCCGCCAGGTCGGCGCCTTGCAGGCGGCGCAGCGCGAGCTGGAGGCTGCCAACCAGGGGTTGGAGAAGCGCGTCGCCGAGCGCACCGCCGACCTCAAGGAAGCCAACGACGAGATCCAGAGCTTCGCCTACATCGTCAGCCACGATCTGCGCTCGCCGCTGGTCAACATCATGGGCTTCACCAGCGAGATCGAGGCCATGCGCGGCGACCTGTTCGAGCGCCTCGCCCAGCTGAGGGCACAGGCGGGCGAGGCGCCGGAGGCCGATGCGCAGATCGCCGCCGACTTCGAGGAGGCCCTCGGCTTCATCAAGACGTCCATCACCCGGATGGATCGGCTCATCCACGCCATTCTCGCCTTGTCGCGGGAAGGCCGGAAGGAATTCGTGCCGGTGGACGTGGACATGGGCCAATTGTTCGCGAACCTGCGGGACAGCATGACCCACCAGCTTCACGAGGCCGGCGGCGAGATCACCATCAAGCGCCTGCCGGTGATCCAGTCCGACCGGCTGGCGCTGGAGCAGATCTTCACCAACCTCCTCGACAACGCCTTCAAATACCGGCGGGACGACGTGCCGCTCCGGGTGGAGGTGAGCGCGGTGGACACGCCCGGTTTCGTCACCTTCGTCATTCAGGACAATGGCCGCGGCATCGATCCCAAGGATCGCGGCCGGGTGTTCGAGCTGTTCCGCCGCTCGGGCCGGCAGGACCGCCCCGGCGAAGGCATCGGCCTTGCCCATGTCCGCGCGCTGGTGCGGCGCATGGGCGGCCTCATCTCTCTCGATTCCAAGCTGGGCGAAGGCTCCACCTTCAAGGTGACGGTGCCGCGCCGCCTGCCCACGGAGACCGGAAAGAAGGACCATGGTTGAGCACGTCACCATCATCATGATCGAGGACGATGAGGGCCATGCGCGCCTCATCGAGAAGAACATCCGGCGCGCCGGCGTGAACAACGAGATCGTCGCCTTCAGGGACGGCACCAGCGCCGTCAACTTCCTGTTCGGCGCCGATGGCAGCGGGCGGGAGAGCAGCGGGCGCGCGCTCCTCGTGCTGCTCGACCTCAATCTGCCAGACATGACCGGCGTGGAGATCCTCGGCCGCATCAAGCAGAACGAGCATCTCAAGCGCTCGCCCGTGGTGGTGCTCACCACCACCGACGACAAGGTGGAAATCCAGCGCTGCTATGACCTCGGCGCCAATGTCTATGTGACGAAGCCGGTCAATTACGAGAATTTCGCCAACGCGATCCGGCAGCTTGGCCTGTTCTTTTCCGTCATCCAGGTGCCGGAGACCGACTGATGGAATGCGCCGTGTCCGACCCTCTGGCAACCCAACTGGACGCGGCATCCGCTCCGCCGCCGCCGCTGCGCGTGCTCTATGTGGACGACGACCCCGCCCTCGGGCGGCTGGTGCAGCGCCAGCTCGGCCGGCTCGGGTTCGAGGTGGTTCCGGCCTTCTCGGGCGAAGACGGGCTGGCCCGGCTCGGCACCGAGCGGTTCGACGTGGTCGCCCTCGACCACTACATGCCCGGACAGGACGGCATGACCACCCTGCGCGCCATCCGCGCCCTCGATAATGCCCCGCCGGTGGTCTACGTCACCGGCGCGCAGGACGGGCGCCTCGCGGTCGCGGCCCTCAAGGCGGGCGCGGCCGACTATGTGGTGAAGGAGGTGCAGGCCGACTTCATCGAACTGCTGCGCGCCGCCTTCGTGCTGGCGGTGGAGCAGGTGCGCATGCGCCGCGCCCACGAGGCGGCGGAAGCTGAGATCCGCGCCGCCCGCGACCGGTTCGAGGCGCTGGCCGCCGAGCGCGCGCTGCTGCTGCGCGAGATGAACCACCGCGTCGGCAACTCGCTGCAGATCATCGTCTCGCTGCTCAACGTGCAGGCCGGCGCCACCGACGAACCCCGCGTGAAGGAAGCGCTGAATTCCGCCCGCAACCGCGTCTCCGCCGTCGCGCAGGTGCACCGGCGCCTCTACACGTCCGACCAGATCGCCACCGTCGCGCTCGACCAGTATATCGGCTCGCTGCTGGACGACCTGCAGGTGTCGGCGCACCGCGAGCACGGCGGCATCACCCTCACCTACGATGCGGACCCGATCCACATCGACCCGGATCGCGGCGTGGCGCTGGGCATCATCGCCACAGAACTCGTCATCAACGCCATGAAATACGCCTATCCCGACGGCGAGGGGCCGGTGCGGGTGAAGCTGAAGCGCATGGGCGACCGGCTCGACTTCACCGTGGAAGACGACGGCGCCGGTATCTCCCCGGACAAGCCCGCGAAGTCCACGGGCCTCGGCAACCGCATCGTCAAGGCCATGTCCATGAAGCTCGGCTGCGAGCCGACATTCGATCCGCGCGATCGCGGCACCTGCGTGCGCCTCACCTTCCGCCTCGCCGATCCCGCCAAGGCGTGAGGCGCCCGGGCCTGCATCGGCCTTCGGCCTGAGACCGCCGTCATCCCCCGGCTCGTCCGGGGGATCCACCCCGCCGCTTGTCCGGATTGCCGGAAAGCCGTCCCGGCCCGACCGTGGATCGCCCGCACAAGGCGGGCGATGACAGGACCGAGGAGAGCCGCGCGAGCTTTAGGGCGTTGCCTTCGCTCAGGCGCCGCGCGGGCTGTTCTCAGATGCGGGGAATGATGATGAGCCGCTCCACCGGCTTGCCGCCGAGGAGATGCTCGGTGACGATCTCGTCGATGTCCTCGGGGGTCTTGGGCGTGTACCAGATGCCCTGGGGATAGACGACCATGATCGGCCCCGCCTGACAGAAGCTCAGGCAGCCGGCGGAGGTCATGGCGATGTCGCGGCGGCCGGATGCTTCCAGCTTCTTACCCAGGCGCTCCCACAAGGGCTGCGCACCGTTCGCCCCGCAGGAGCCGCGCGGATGCATCGGCGGCCGCTGGGTGAAGCAGCAGAAGACGTGGTGGGTGTAGACCTGCGGGATATCGAGGACTTCGACTTCGGCGGCTTCGGACATGACGGCTCGCGGCTCGGTGGGCGTTCCCTGGAGCCATTCAAATTGCATGCCGCCCCATCAAAGCCATCGGAAAGCTTCGGCCGTTCAAGGGAATAGCAGATGCAGAAACGCCGGCGCCCTGAAGGGACGCCGGCGCGGGGTGCCGGACTGGCGGGAATACGACACGGCGCGGCGCCCCGCGCCCCACGCCCCACGCCCCACGCCCCGCGCCCGACGCGTCACACAGTCATTTGCCCACGAACAGGCTGTCGAGCTTGCCACCGGAAGCGAAGTGGGTGGCCTGCACCTTCTCCCACCCGCCGAACACGTCCTCCACCTTCACGAGGCGGATGGGCGGGAACTGGTCCTTGAACTGGTCCGCCACCTTGGGGTCCACCACCCGGTGGAAGGCCTTGGCCGCCACCGTCTGGCCGGCGGTGGAATAGAGAAACTCGAGATAGGCCGTCGCGGAGGCGCGGGAGCCGCGCTTGTCCACCACCTTGTCCACCACCGCCACCGGGAACTCGGCGAGAAGGCTCACGGACGGCACGACCGTGAGAAGCTTCTTGTCGGGATAGAGCCCCTCGATGGTGCGGGTCTCGGCCTCGAACGTCACCAGCACGTCGCCGGTGTCGCGCTCGACGAAGGTGGTGGTGGCCGCGCGGCCGCCGGTGTCGAACACCGGGACGTTGGAAAGCAGCTTCTTCACGAAGGCGTCCGCCTTGGCGGCATCGCCCTTGTTCTGCTCCAGCGCATAGGCATAGGCCGCGAGATAAGTGTAGCGCGCATTGCCCGAGGTCTTGGGGTTCGGGAAGATCACCTTCACGTCGTCACGGACGAGGTCGGACCAGTCCTTGATGTTCTTCGGGTTGCCCGCGCGCACGAGGAAGGCCGGGAAGGAATAATAAGGCGAGGCGGAATTGGGGAACTTCTTCGGCCAGTCCTTGGCCACATAGCCGGCCTTGGCGAGGGTATCCACGTCGATCACCTGGTTGAAGGTGACCACGTCCGCCTCCAGCCCCTCGATGACCGCGCGGGCCTGCCGCGACGAGCCGGCGTGGCTCTGGTTCACCGTCAGCTGCTGGCCGGTCTTCTCCTTCCAGAACGGGATGAACTCGGCGTTGATGGCCGTGAACAGCTCACGGGAGATGTCGTAGGAGACGTTCAGCAGCGTGTTCGGCCCCTGCTGGGCCAGCGATGGCGCGGCGCCGAACGGGGCCGCGGCCGCGCCGGCGAGCGCGGTGGCGAGGAGGGCGCGGCGGGTGATCATGGAACGTGCTCCCGATTTCACATTTCACAAATGATGAAATGTTATATTCACATGCACCGTGTCTAGCATGTGAAATCTGGACTGTGAACCTCCCGGCGCGCCGGCCACCCAGAAACTTTCCCCATGGGAATAGGAAAGGCCCGCGAACAGGTCGCGGGCCTTCAGAAATTGCGGGCGGATCAGACGTCCGGCGTCAGAGGTTCAGCATGGCCATGGCCGCCTCGGGATAGCGCGTGCCGGCCACGGCCTCGGGTGCGAAGAGCGCGTCGAGGGTGGCGACCTCCTCCGGCGAGAGGCGGATGCGGGTCGCAGCCACGTTCTCCTCCAGATACTTCTGCCGCCGCGTGCCGGGGATCGGGATCACGTTGTCCTGCTTGTTGAGGATCCAGGCCAGGGCGATCTGCGCGCTGGTGGCGCCCTTCGCCGCGGCGAAGTCCTTCAGCGCCTCCACCAGCGTGAGATTGGCCTTGAGCGCATCGCCGCTGAAGCGGGGATTGGCGCGGCGGAAATCGTCGGCGGCGAGCGTGTCGGGGCTCGTCACCGCACCGGTCAGGAAGGAACGGCCGAGCGGGGAATAGGCGACGAAAGCGACGCCAAGCTCGCGGCACGCCGCCAGCATTTCCTCTTCGGGATCACGGCTCCACAGCGAATATTCGATCTGCACCGCGGAGATGGGATGCACCGCGTGCGCCTTGCGCAGCGTCGCCACCGAGCATTCGGAGAGGCCGAGGAAGCGCACCTTGCCGGCCTCCACCAGCCCCTTCATGGCGCCCACCGTCTCCTCGATGGGTGTCTTGGGGTCCACGCGGTGCTGGTAATAGAGATCGATGGTGTCGATGCCGAGCCGTTCGAGGCTGGCGTCGCAGGCGGAGCGCACATAGTCCGGCGTACCGGAGACGCCGAGGCGCTCGCCATTGGGGCCGCGCACGTTGCCGAACTTGGTGGCGAGGATGACCTGATCGCGCCGCCCTTTCAGGAAGCGGCCGAGCAGGCGCTCGTTGTGGCCGACGCCGTACATGTCGGCCGTGTCGAAGAAATTTATGCCGAGGTCGAGAGCGGCTGCTAGGGTCGCGAGCGACTGTTCGTCGTCGCTCGGCCCATAGAATTCAGACATGCCCATGCAGCCGAGACCGATGGCGGACACGGACAGACCCGAGCGACCGAGGGAGCGATGGTCCATGGGGGACCTCATATGAAGGGGAAAGAAGGGTACAGCCAGGCGGACCCGCGCTGGCCATGAATGTAAACTATACCGTATAGTGTACTTATGTCAAGCGACAGTCCTTCCCCGCCGCCCGTGCCGGGCGCCGCGACCGATTTCGCACCGGCTGACGCCCGCCCGGGGCGCGACCGCCGCACCACCGTGCCGCGCATCCGCGCCGCCGCGCGCCGGCTGTTTCTGGAACGTGGCTATGAGGGCACCTCCATGGACGCCGTCGCGGCGGCCGCCCCCGTTTCCAAGCGCACGCTCTACCAGCACTTTCCCGGCAAGGCCGAGCTGTTTGCCGCGGTTATCGACGACGCTTGGTCCCACTTCACCCGCGCGCCCATGCTGCCCGGCGACACCGCCGGCGATCCCCGAGCGGTATTGCGCGCCTATGTGGGGCGCCTCACCGAGCATTGGGAGCGGCCGGACGTTGTGCCGCTGCTGCGGCTGGTGATCGCCGAGGCGCCGCGCTTTCCGGAGCTGTCGCAAGCCTATTTCGCCGTGGGCAAGGAGCCGGCGCTGAAGGGCCTCGGCGCCTATTTCGCCACCCTCGCCGGGGAAGGCCGCCTCGCCACCAGCGATCCGCAGCTGGCGGCGGCGCAATTCCTGGGGGCCATCAAGGAGCCGCTGTTCTGGCCGCGGGTGCTCGGCGTGCCGGTGGCATTTGATGCCTCCGCCGCGGTGGAGCGGGCCATCGACGGGGTGCTGAAGGACCGCTGAGGGCGGGGCATTTCGCCCCTTCCCTTGCCCCTTGGGCGCCCCCCTGCTAAGAGCCGCGCCATCCGCGGGATGCTCGCGGCATTCCTTTTCCATGAACAGACAGGACGGTCCCCCATGGCGATCGAGCGCACTTTCTCGATCATCAAGCCCGACGCCACGCGTCGGAACCTCACCGGCGCCATCAATGCCGTCATCGAGAATGCAGGCCTCAAGATCGTGGCCCAGAAGCGCATCCGCATGACGCGCGAGGAGGCCGAGACCTTCTACGCCGTCCACAAGGAGCGCCCCTTCTTCGGCGACCTCGTGGCCTTCATGACCTCCGGCCCGGTGGTGGTGCAGGTTCTCGAAGGCGAGAACGCCGTCGCCAAGTACCGCGAAGTGATGGGCGCCACCAACCCGGCGAACGCCGCCGAGGGCACCATCCGCAAGCTGTTCGCCGAGTCCATCGAGGCGAATTCCGCCCACGGCTCCGACAGCACCGACAATGCGAAGGTGGAGATCGCCCAGTTCTTCTCCGGCAATGAAATCGTCGGCTGAACTGGTATTTGATTAGGATTCCGCGGCGCGCGATCGAATTTGTGCGCCGCGGCGTCCGGTTTTTGTTGAGCGTTCCCTTCCGGCAGAATAACGTAGCGTCAAAATCCAAAATACGGCGCACCAGACGCAGAATACAATCTCGCGGTGACGCTGACGCTCTAATGGCCCGGGGTAGGGATCATGTCGCTCGATTCACCAGTGCTCTGGCTGGCACTGCTGCAGATCATATGGATCAACGTCCTGTTGTCCGGCGACAACGCGGTGGTGATTGCCCTCGCCTGCCGCTCATTGCCGGAGAAGGTGCGCCGAACGGGCATCATTCTCGGCGCCGGCGTGGCCGTCGGCCTGCGCATCATCTTCACCGGCATCGTCGCGACACTTCTGGCCCTGCCGTGGCTGAAGCTCGTGGGCTCCCTCGCCCTCATGTGGATCGCGGTGGACCTTGCCAGCCCTGACGAGGGCGGCGAAGAGGCCATTCAATCCAGCGACAACCTCTGGAAGGCCGTGGGCACGGTGGCGGTGGCCGACATCGTCATGAGCCTCGACAACGTGGTGGCCGTGGCCGCCATCGCCGACGGCAACTGGTTCCTCCTGGTCTTCGGCCTCGCCATCTCCATTCCGCTGATCATCGCCGGCTCCTCGCTGGTGATGGCCCTCATCAACCGCTTCCCGCTGCTCGTCTGGGCCGGCGCGGCGCTGCTCGGCTGGGTGGCCGGCGACATGCTGCTCGGCGATGTGGCCATCATCGAGCGCCTGGGCGAAGAGACCACCCATCACCTCCACCGCATCGTTTCGGCCGGAGGCGCCGCGCTTGTGGTCGGCCTCGCGCTGGCCCTGCGCTGGTACAAGGGTCGGCGCGCGCACGCCCACGACGACCTCGCAGCCTGAGACGATCGAGACGAAAGGGGCCGCATCCGGCCCCTTTTTTCTGCCCTTTAATTGACGTAACGGAAGTTCTGCTGCGTCATCAACATGACGTAACGTAATAATAACTGCGGCGCGCCCAAACCCGAGGGCCCCGCCGCACTACCCGCCTGCACCCCATGGAGTGGACGATGGATTTCACCGCGCCGACCTTCTGGGTCGCCCTCCTGCAGATCATCTGGATCGACCTGCTCCTGTCCGGCGACAATGCGGTGGTGATCGCGCTGGCCTGCCGCTCGCTGCCGGCGAAACAGCGCAAATGGGGCATCCTGCTCGGGGCCGGCGCGGCGGTGGGTCTGCGCATCCTGTTCGCGCTGGCGGTGTCCTACTTGCTCGGCGTGCCGTTCCTGAAGGTGGTGGGCGGCCTCCTGCTGTTCTGGATCGCCATCAAGCTCGTCACCGACAATGGCGGCGATGCCCACGAGGTGGCCGCTTCGGACAGCCTGTGGAAGGCGGTGCGCACCATCGCCATCGCCGATGCGGTCATGAGCCTCGACAATGTGGTGGCCATCGCCGCCGCCGCACGCGGACACTGGGAATTGTTCGTGTTCGGCCTGCTGCTGACCATACCGCTCATCATCTTCGGCTCGCAGCTGCTGCTCTCGCTGCTCACGCGCTTCCCCATCCTCATCTGGGCTGGCGCGGCGCTGCTCGGCTGGATCGCGGGGGAGATGCTGGTGGGCGACGTGATGGCGCTCAGCTACCTGCAGCACATCAACCCGGCGCTGGTGAAGGTGGCGGAGGACGGGCTCCACCCGGCCGCCCTGCCCCATTATGTGGCCAGCACCATCGGAGCCCTCTTCGTGCTGGGGCTCGGCTACGTCCTGCGCAACCGGGAGCGTGACCGCGCCGCCGAGGCCGGGCACGGCGCCTGAGCCGCTCCTGACGTAAGACCTGAAAAGGGGGCGACGGAACGCGTCGCCCCCTTTATTGTCTCGGGGCCATGAACGTCCATGCCCCGACCGTTTCGCACACCGCCCACAGCCCGGTTGCGACCCACCCGTCCGTCTGTCCCCATGACTGTCCGTCCGTCTGCGCCCTGAAGGTGGACGTGATGGCCGACGGCCGCATCGGCCGGGTGCATGGCTCCAAGGACCAGCGCTATACCGCCGGCGTCATCTGCGCGAAGGTCGCCCGCTACGCCGAGCGGGCGAACCATCCGGACCGCCTCACCCATCCCCTGCTGCGCACCGGCCCCAAGGGCTCCGGCCAGTTCACCCGCATTTCGTGGGACGAGGCGCTGGACCGGGTGGCCGAAGGCCTCCTGAAGGCCGAGCGCGAGCACGGGGCCGAGTCCGTCTGGCCGTACTATTACGCAGGCACCATGGGCCTCGTGATGCGCGACGGCATCAACCGGCTGACCCATGTGAAGCGCTATTCGCGCTTCTTCGCGTCCATCTGCGTCAATCCCGCCTGGAGCGGCTACATGGCCGGCGCCGGCCAGATCTCCGGCGTGGACCCGAGCGAGATGGCCTCTTCCGGCCTCATCACCCTGTGGGGCACCAATGCGGTGTCCACGCAGGTCAACGTGATGACCCATGCCATCCACGCCCGGAAGAAGCACGGCGCCAAGATCGCGGTGGTGGATGTCTATCGCACGCCCACCATGGAGCAGGCGGACATCCCCCTCCTCATCCGCCCCGGCACCGACGGGGCGCTGGCCTGCGCGGTGATGCACGTGCTCTTCCGCGACGGCCTCGCCGACCGCGCCTATCTGGAGCGCTACGCCCGCGACGCCGCCGCGCTGGAGGCGCATCTCGCCACCCGCACGCCCGAATGGGCCTCCGCGCTCTGCGGCCTGCCGGTCGATGAAATCGAGGCCTATGCGCGGCTCGTAGGCACGACGCCCGCCTCCTATTTCCGCATCGGCTACGGCTTCTCCCGCAGCCGCAATGGCGCGGTGAACATGCACTCGGTGGCGTCCATCCCGGTGGTGGCCGGAAGCTGGCAGCATCTCGGCGGCGGCGCGCTCCACTCCATGTCCGGCACCTATGGCTGGCGCAAGAAGATGATCGAGGGGCTCGACCGGCTCGATCCCACCGTGCGCGCCCTCGACCAGTCCCGCATCGGCCCCATCCTGATGGGCCAGGCCGATGCGCTGGCGGGCGGCGGCAAGGTGGCGGCGCTGTTCATCCAGAACACCAATCCGGTCGCCGTCGCCCCCGAGCAGGAGAAGGTGAAGCGCGGCTTCGCGCGGGATGACCTGTTCGTCGCGGTCCACGAGCAGTTCATGACCGATACGGCGAAGATGGCCGACATCGTGCTGCCCGCCACCATGTTCACCGAGCATGACGACATCTATGGCGCGGGCGGGCATCCCCACATCCAGATCGGCACCAAGCTGGTGGAGCCGCCGGGCGAATGCCGCACCAACCATGACGTGATCTGCGCCCTGGCCTCACGCCTCGGCGCCGAGCACCCCGGCTTCACCATGACCGCCCGCGAGCTGATCGACTGGACCCTGCGCGAGAGCGGTCGCGGTCCGGTGGAAGCGCTGGAGGACGCCCGCTTCATGGACGTGGGCCAAGACTTCCGCGCCGCCCATTTCCTCGACGGCTTCGCCCACCGCGACAAGCGCTTCCACCTGGCGGTGGACTGGGCGAACCTCTCCTTCCCCGCGCCCGGCAAGTTCGGCCCGGTGGCGGACATGCCGGCTTTGCCGGACCATTGGGCGGTGATCGAGGAGGCGGATGCGGCCCATCCCTTCCGCCTCGTCACGGCGCCGGCCCGCAACTTCCTCAACTCCTCCTTCACCGAGACCCCCACCTCGCAGGAGAAGGAGGGCGCCCCCTCTTTGCTCATCCATCCCGAGGACGCAGCGGCGCTGGGCGTCGCGGAGGACGATCTGGTGGCGGTGGAGAACCCGCGCGGGCGAGTGGAACTGCGCGTCCGCCTGTTCGACGGGCTGCGGCGCGGCGTGGTCGTCTCCGAGCAGATCCAGCCGGCCGGCGCCCATCGCGGCGGGCACGGCATCAACACGCTGACAGGCGCCGACCCGGTGGCGCCGGTGGGCGGCGCGGCCTTTCATGACAACAAGGTGCGGGTGGTCAAGATCGGGGCGTGAGGCTCTCACGCCCGGCCGACCACACGTAGCGCCAGCACAAGGAAGAGCAGGCACCCGCCCGGAAACTACACCCCCGGCGAAACCAGCGCCGGCAGCCCGCCTTTGGCACCGGTGATCTCCACCCGCTCGTCGGCGACCTTCAGCCGGCCGGCGGCCAGAAGCTCCAGCCCCTTGGGGTAGATGACGTGCTCCTGCGCCAGCACGCGGGCGGCGAGGACGTCCGGCGTGTCGTCGGCTTCCACCGGCACGGCGGCCTGGAGAATGATCGGCCCCTCGTCCATCTCGGCGCGCACGAAATGGACGGTGCAGCCGTGGAACCGCACCCCCGCCTCCAGCGCCCGCTCGTGGGTGTGCAGGCCCTTGAAGCTCGGCAGGAGCGAGGGGTGGACGTTGATCATCCGGTTGCGCCAGCGCTCCACCAGCCAGGGCGTGAGCAGACGCATGAAGCCGGCGAGGCAGACGATCTCGATGCCCTCTGCCTTCAGATAGGCGTCAAGGGCGGCGTCGAAGGCGAGGCGGTCGGAATAGCCCTTGTGCGACAGCACGAGGGTCGGCACGCCGTGCTCCTTGGCGAAGTCGAGGCCGGCGGCGTCCTCGCGGTTGGAAAGGACCAGCGCGATCTCGGCCGGAAAATCCGGCGCCTCGGCGGCCTTCACCAAAGCCGCCATGTTGGAGCCGCGACCGGAGATGAGGATCGCGGTGCGTTTCGGCGCCGCCTCGCTCATGACGCGAACCCGAAGTCGGCGGCCCCGTCATAGACCACATGGGCCGCGCCGGCGCCGGGCTCGATGACGCCAAGGCGGATCACCGTCTCGCCCGCCGCCGCGAAGGCGTCAGCCACCTCTTCCTCGCGCTCCACCGGCACCACCACGGCCATGCCGACGCCGCAGTTGAAGGCACGCAGCATCTCTTCCGGAGCCACCGCGCCGACGCTGGCCAGCCAGCGGAAGACCGGGGGGACGATGAGGTTGGAGAGGTCGATGCGGGCGATGGTCCCGGCCGGCAGCACGCGCGGCAGGTTCTCGGTGATGCCGCCGCCGGTGACATGGGCGAGGGCCTTCACCGCGCCGGTCGCGCGGATGACGGAGAGCACGCTCTTCACATAGAGCCGGGTCGGCGTGAGGAGCGCGGTGCCGAGGTTCTGACCCTTGTTGAAGGGGGCCTCGTCGGTCCAGGCGAGGCCGGAGCGCTCGACGATGCGGCGCACCAGCGAATAGCCGTTGGAATGCACGCCGTCCGAGGCGAGGCCGAGGATCACGTCGCCCGGGCCAACATCCTTGCGCGGCAAAAGCTCGGTGCGCTCGACGGCACCGAGGGAGAAGCCGGCGAGGTCATAGTCGCCGTCGCGGTACATGCCCGGCATCTCGGCCGTCTCGCCGCCGATGAGGGCGCAGCCGGCCGCCTTGCAGGCGCGCGCGATGCCCGCGACGATATGGGCGCCCACATCCGGCGCGAGGCGGCCGGTGGCGAAATAATCGAGGAACAGCAGCGGCTCGGCACCCTGCACCACGAGATCGTTGACGCACATGGCCACGAGGTCGATGCCGATGGTGTCGTGCACGCCGGTATCGATGGCGATCTTGAGCTTGGTGCCCACGCCATCGGTGGTGGCGATGAGGAGGGGATCTGCAAATCCCGCCGCCTTCAGGTCGAACACGCCGCCGAAGCCGCCGATGTCCGCGTCGGCGCCCGGCCGGGCGGTGGCCTTCACCAGCGGCTTGATGAGATCGACCAGCCGGTTGCCCGCATCGATGTCCACGCCCGCGTCGCGGTAGGAAAGTCCGTCCTGAGCCATAGGATCCCCGTCTTTGCGCGGGGCTTAGCCGCGAACGCGGGTCAAAGCAAGGCAGAGCGCCGGTCTTCGCCGTCTTGCACAGCCGGGCGGCAGGCCCGGACCATGGCGGCGACCTGCTCCACATCGTCCCGGAACGGCAAAGTGCGCCGCCAGACGAGGCCGATGGTCCGCGACGGCGCCGGATCGGGAAAGCGCAGCAGCCGCACGCGCGGGATGCGCCCGCCCTCTGATGCAACGAACATCTGCGGCAGCAGCGTAACGCCCTGCCCGTTGGCGACCAACTGGGCCAGCGTGGACAGGCTGGAGGCGCCGAAGCGCCGCAGCTGGCGCGCATCCACCTTGCGGCAGACGTTGAGCGCCTGGTCGCGGAAGCAGTGGCCGTCCTCCAGCAGCAGGAGGTCGGCAGCAAGGATGTCCTCGGCGGCGGCGGTCTCGCCCTGAAAATCCGCCGAGCTTTCGGGAACGGCGAGCAGGAACGGGTCCTCGAACAGCGCCTTGGTCTCCAGCGCCGGGTGCTCCACCGGCAGGGAAAGGATGACGAGGTCGAGGTCGCCATGGGCGAGGTCGTTCACCAATTGCTCGGTCTGGCTCTCCCGCAGCGCGATCTCGACGCCCGGCCAGCGCCCCGCCATCTCCGGCAACAGGCGCGGCAGGAGATAGGGGGCGATGGACGGGATGACGCCGAGCCGCATCCGCCCCTCCAGCAGGCGCCCGCGATCGCGGATGGTGCGCTCCATGTCGGCGAGGGCCGCGAGCACGCCGCGGGCGCGCGATGCCGCCTCCTCACCCACCGGCGTCAGGCGCACACCGCTGCGCCCCCGCTCGACGAGGCGCACGCCGAGCGCCTCCTCCATCTCGCGGATCTGCATGGAGAGGGCCGGCTGGGTGACGGCGCATTCCTCCGCCGCGCGGCCGAAATGACGGTGGCGGGCGAGGGCGTCGAAGTAGCGGAGCTGACGGGTGGAGAGCACACGATAAGATTACCTTATCGAAAACTCAATGCAATCTGATTTGTGCTTATTCCAACTCACGGCCATCCTGCGCCCCGGATGATCCGCAGCCGTCACGGCGCGAATCTAAGCAGGGAGCCCTTCATGACGCGACCCACCCTCACCACCACCGCCGGCAATCCCATCGCCGACAACCAGAATTCGCTCACCGCCGGCCCGCACGGTCCGGTGCTGATGCAGGACTACCAGCTCCTGGAGAAGCTCGCCCACCAGAACCGCGAGCGCATTCCCGAGCGCGTGGTGCACGCCAAGGGCTGGGGCGCCCACGGCACGCTGACCATCACCGGCGACATCTCGAAATACACCAAGGCGAAGGCCCTCCAGCCCGGCGCGCAGACGCCGATGATCGCCCGCTTCTCCACGGTGGCCGGCGAACTCGGCGCGGCGGATGCCGAGCGCGACGTGCGCGGCTTCGCGCTGAAATTCTACACGCCCGAGGGCAACTGGGACCTCGTGGGCAACAACACCCCGGTCTTCTTCGTCCGCGACGCATACAAGTTCCCGGACTTCATCCACACCCAGAAGCGCCACCCCAAGACCAATCTGCGCTCGCCCACCGCCATGTGGGACTTCTGGTCCCTCTCCCCGGAGAGCCTGCACCAGGTGACGATCCTGTTCTCCGACCGCGGCCTGCCCGTGGGCGTCAGGAACATGAACGGCTACGGCTCGCACACCTATTCCTTCATCAACGAGGCGGGCGAGCGCTTCTGGGTGAAGTTCCACTTCAAGACCCTGCAGGGCCACAAGCACTGGACCAATGGCGAGGCCACCGAGGTGGTCGGCCGCACCCGCGAATCCACGCAGGAGGATCTGTTCACCGCCATCGAGCGCGGCGAATTCCCCAAGTGGAAGGTGCAGGTGCAGGTGATGCCGGAGCTGGATGCGGAGAAGACCTCCTACAATCCCTTCGACCTCACCAAGGTGTGGCCGCACGGCGAGTATCCGCCCATCGACATCGGCGTCATGGAGCTGAACCGCAATCCGGAGAACTATTTCAACGAGATCGAGCAGGCGGCCTTCTCGCCGTCCAACATCGTGCCCGGCATCTCCTTCTCGCCGGACAAGATGCTGCAGGCCCGCATCTTCTCCTATGCGGACGCCCACCGTTATCGCCTGGGCACGCATTACGAGCACCTGCCGGTGAACGCCGCCAAGTGCCCGGTGCATCACTACCACAAGGACGGCGCCATGCGGTTCTTCCCGCAGATGACCGGGAATACCGACGCCTATTACGAGCCCAACTCGTTCAACGGCGCCGCCGAGGATGCCAAATATGCCGAGCCGCCGCTGAAGATCTCGGGCGATGCCGAGCGCTACAGCCACCGCATCGGCAATGACGACTTCTCCCAGCCACGCGCCCTGTTCGAGCTGTTCGACGCCGGCCAGCGCCAGCGGCTCTTCAGCAACCTCGCGGCGGCCATGTACGGCATTCCGCAGGAGATCGCCGACCGGCAGATCGCCCTCTTCACCAAGGTCCACCCGGAGTACGGGGCGGGCGTGAAGGCGGCGCTGGAGCACGAGACCCGGACCAAGGCGGCGGAGACGGCGCAGCAGCAGAAGAACCCGGCGGGCCCTGTCGCCGCCGAGTGACGTGATCCCGGAGCGGGGGTTTGCCGGGAGCCCCGACCCGGCAAACGGAAAGGGGGCGCGCCTTGCCGGCGCGCCCCCTTTTTATGCGTCCTGCCGACGGAGCCTCAGTCCTCGAGCACCTTCAGCTTGAACAGAAGGCCGGCGAGATAGGCGCCCACCAGCGGCACCACGATGAACAGCCAGAGCTGCGAGATGGCCTTGCCGCCCGCGAACAAAGCCGGGCCGATGGAGCGGGCGGGGTTCACCGACACGCCGGTGACGGGGATGAAGACGATGTGGATCATCACCAGCGACAGACCGATGGCGAGACCGGCCGCCTGGGTGATGCCTGCCTTGGACGTGGAGCCGAGGATCACCACCAGGAACACGAAGGTGCCCACCAGCTCGGCGAGGATCGCGGCGCCGAGGCCGTAACCGCCGATATAGCCCTCGCCCCAGCCGTTCTGGCCGAGACCGGCGGTCTTCACGTCGAAGCCGGCCAGCTTTCCGGAGGCGATCATGAACAGGATGGCGGCGCCGGCGATGCCGCCCAGAATCTGGGCGATCCAGTATTTCGGCACTTCGGAGGTGGGGATGCGGCCGGCCGCCCAGACGCCGATGGTGACGGCGGGATTGATGTGGCAGCCGGATACATGGCCGATGCCGTAGGCCATGGAGGTCACGGCTAGGCCGAAGGCGAAGGCGATGGCGAGCATCCCGATGGGCGCGGAGCCGTAGCCGGTGAGCACGGCGGAGCCGCAGCCGAAAAGGACGAGTACCGCGGTTCCGATGAACTCGGCGACGTATTTGTTCATTGCCCAGTCTCCCCTGCACGCCTCCGCCCGTCGCGCCCGGGCAGTTGGCACGCATCCAGCACAGGTTCAGGGGCCGAATTCACCGCCAAGGCCGATCGAAACCGGGCGGATCCGGCTCCCCCGCGGCGCGTTGAAGGCGCGCCGCGGCCCAAGCGAACTCCGGCTAACGGCAGAGATCAAGACTGGAACTTCAAATCGGAGCCGCTCCCGCCCACCTTTTTGACGTGCGGCGACGCAGCATCGCGTGACGCGCTCGCGAAAAGATGAACGGAAGGTAAAGGCCCGTGTCGGCACGGGTTCAGCCCCGGCGTCGTACAAGCAGGATGAAAACATCCTCCATTGAGGGGACGACCTGCCTCGGTCCGGCGTTCTAAGCCGGCCACGCGACGTCGAACAACGAGCTGCCCCGGACCCTGCCATGAAGACCTCCTCCCTGATCGCGGCTGCCGCCACCACCTTCATCGCCATCGCCGCCTGGGGTGGCGGCGACCTCGTGCGCGCCTTCCCCGGCGATGCCGCTCCCGCCATGGCGAAGGCGGACCAGCCCGCGGCACGCAACGTCGCCTACCAGTGGCGCGACTATTGGGATCGCGGCGGGGCAGACGCTGCGACGCGGGCCTGCCCGGCGCGCAAGGCCATCAGCCTGTCGTGGCAGGGGCCGCGCCTCTCCTGGCAGCGCAGCTGCGCCCGGGCTAGCTGAGCTTCATGCCTCGCGCGCCACGGCCGGACGTCGCGACCCGAAGGCGCCGCGCGGCCACGCTGACGTTCGACTGCGAACATGGTAGGTGTGCGCGCCCCGGTGTTTCGGGAGGGAGGGAGTTCATGAAGCGACTTTGGAGCGGCGCCTCAGCCGCCGCGCTGGTTGCAGCGGCGATGCTGTGGACCGCGACGGCCGACGCCCAGCAACCCCAGTCGACACCTCAGGCGCAGGCCCAGCCCGGAGCCACGCCCTCCGCGCCGCCGACCTGGCCGCGCGTCTATGACCTGCCCGACAATCAGGTCCTCCAGCTCTATCAGCCGCAGATCGACGTGTGGACCGGCGACACCATGTCCGGCCGCGCCGCCGTCGCCATCGGCGTCAAGACGGGGACGCCGACCTACGGCATGGTGAAGTTCACCACCCGCGTCGCCATCGACAAGCCGGCCGGCCTCGTCCATTTCGCCACCTTCACCATCGATGGCGTGCAGGTGCCCACCGAGCCGGCCAAGGCGAGCGAAATCCGCTCCGCCCTCCAGACCCGCCTGCCGCCCGACGGCATGACCGTCCCGCTCGACCAGCTCCAGGCGAGCTATGCGGTGAACCAGGAACTGGCCAAGGTCCAGACCCAGCCGGTGGACAACACCCCGCCGCAGATCCTGTTCGCCACCACGACCACGATCCTCGTCCCGGTCGCCGGCGAGCCGGTGCTGCGCCCGATCAAGGGCGTCAGCGGCTTCCAGCGGGTCGTCAATACCCGCCCGCTGCTGCTGAAGGACGATGCCGGCACCTATCATCTGGAAGCCGCCGGCCACTGGTATGAGACGCCGAACCTCGGCGGCACGTGGATCGTCACCCCCCAGGTCTCCGATGCCCTCGCCTCCGCCGGCAAGGCCGCCATCGCCGAGACCCCGGCCGATCCGTTGCTCAACAACGACAAGAAGCCCATCAACCCGGCCCCGGCCATCATCGCCGTCACCAAGCCGTCCGAGCTGATCCAGACCGACGGCCAGCCGCAGATGCTCCCGGTCGCCGGCACCAACCTGCTCACCATGAACAATGCCGATCATGCGGTGTTCATGGAGACCACCTCCAACTCCTATTTCGTCCTGATCTCGGGCCGCTGGTTCAAGGCGCCCGACCTCAAGGGGCCGTGGGCCTTCGTCGCCAGCAACGCGCTGCCCAAGGACTTCTCGAAGATCTCGCCGAACGATCCGAAGGCCAACGTGCTGGTCTCCGTCGCGGGCACGCCGCAGGCGAAGGAAGCGGCCATCGCCGCCACCATCCCGCAGACGGCAACCGTGAAGCGCAGCGTGGAGCTGAAGGTCGCCTATGAGGGCGCGCCGAAGTTCGAGCCCATCAGCGGCACGGCACTCGCCTATGCGGTGAACACCGCAACGCCGGTGATCCGCCTCGCCCCCGACCGCTTCTATGCGGTCAACAACGGCGCCTGGTTCGTGGCCGTCGATCCCGCCGGCCCCTGGCGGGTCGCCGACGTGGTGCCGGACGTGATCTACACCATCCCGGTGTCCTCGCCGATGCACTACGTCACCTACGTCCGCATCTACGGCTCGACGCCGGACGCGGTGGTGGTGGGCTATACCCCCGGCTACATGGGCGTCGTGGTCGCGCCCGGCGGCACGGTGGTCTACGGCACCGGCTACAATTGCGTCGGCTATGTGGGCTTTGCCGACTGGTATTCCTGCCCGGTCACCTACGGCGTCGGCGCCGGCTTCGCGCTGGGCCTCGACACCGGCTTCGCCTTCGGCTTCGCCGCCGGCTGGGGCTGGGGCGCTGCGGTCTACCCCTATTGGGGTCCCTACTGGCATCCCTATGGCCCCTATGGACCTTATGGACCCTACGGCCCGTGGGGCGGCCACTGGGGCTACACCAACCTGAACCAGACCAACCTCTATGGCCGCTGGGGCGGCGCCGCGACCGTCAACCACGCCTGGGGCACCACCTGGAACGGCACCGACTGGTCGGGCCGCGACTGGCACGGCACCACGGCCAACGGCACCAACTTCGCCGGTCGCTCGGCCGCCGCGTTCAATCCCTATTCCGGCAATTATGCCGCCGGCCGGGAGAACGCCCGCTACAACCCCACCACCGGGGCCCGCGGCGAAAGCCGCGCCGGGGTGGAAGGCAACGCCTATACCGGCAATGCCGCCGCCGGGCGTGAATCCGCCGGCGCCAACCCCACCACCGGCACCTACCACGCCTCCCAGACCGGCGTGACCGACAACCACGGCAACGTGAACGTCAACAGCCGCGGCGTCGCCGGCAATGCCAAGACCGGCAACGCGGTGGCCTGGGACAACGGCCATGTGGCGGTGGACCACGACGGCAACGTCTACCAGCACAACGACAACGGCAGCTGGAGCCAGCACACCACCTCCGGCTGGCAGAACACCACCCGCGACACCTCCAGCCTCGATCACGAGGAGCAGGCCCGCTCCTATAGCAATCAGCGGGTGTCGAGCTACGGCGGCGACGGCTTCGGCGGCGACGCCTATGGCCGTGGCGACAGCTTCGGCTCCGGCGGCTTCGACCGCGACTTCGGCGGCTTCGGCGGCGGCGATCGCTTCGGCGGCGGCGGCAGCTGGGGTGGTGGAGACCACTTTGGCGGAGGCTTCGGCGGTGGCCGTGGCTTCGGCGGCGGGTTTGGCGGCGGCTTCGGCCGGCGCTGATCGCACCCTATCGCACGGAACAGGAAAGGCCGGGCTCGCGCCCGGCCTTTTCGTTTCTGCACCGTCTCAGATCAGGCCGCCCGGCGGGCCTCGAAGCTCTCGCCCGCGAGCAGGCGCTGCACCCGGCTCGGGCGGAACTCCTCCGGCACAGCGCACAGGCCGAGGCGCACGCACAGCCGGCCGAGACGCGGATCGGCGGTGGCCATGGTGAAGGGAATGGCGAGCACGTAGCCCGCCAGAACCGGCGACGCCCACAGCGCCAGCACCGGCTGCACCGCCAGCAGCGCGGCAAGAACGGCGAGACCGAACACCGTCTGCGGCCAGAACGCCCGGGCCGCATGGGCGAAGTCCACCCCGTGGCCATCGCGCGCCTGCGCGCGCCACGAGGCCCGCACCCGGCCCAGCAGCAGGCGGACCATCTCCAGCGTCACCGCCATGGCGGTGATGGCGCTGAGCAGGAAGGAGAACACCAGCTCCACCGCCACGGACGCCGCAAATCGCAGTGCGCCGCCATAACGGGCGACGCCGCCCGAGGTCAGCAAAACGTCGGCGACGCCGGCGAGCTTGGGCAGGAGCGCCATCGCCATCATGCCGGCGTAGAGCGCCAGAGCGAGCGCGGCGGGATAGGCCGGCCCCGCATCCGCCGCCGCCAGCGGCAGCAGCGCCAGCAGCGCCGGATGGGCCGGCACCGTCACGAACATCAGGATGGCCCAGACGAGCTGGAACCGGCTCATGGGCTGGAGGCTCCTTGCGAAGCCCGGAACGGTCAGCAGGCGCAGATACTGGAGATTGCCGAGGCACCAGCGCAGGTCGCGGCCGACGAAATCGGTGGCGGCCGGCGGGTTCTCCTCATAGCTCTCGCTCTCCACCGGCAGCACCCGCACCTCGTAGCCGGCGCGGCGCATGAGCACCGCTTCCACCTGATCGTGGGAGAGCACCGGTCCGCCGAACGGCGCGCCACCGGGAAGCTCGGGCAGATGGCAGGCGTCGCGGAAGGGGGCGACGCGGATCACTGCATTGTGCCCCCAGAACGGCCCGCAATCCCCCGCCCACCAGCTCGCGCCGAGGGTGTAGCTGCGCATGCCGTGCCGCATGCCGAACTGGAAGATGCGCCCGAACGCGCTCTGCGAGGGGAGCCCCACCACGAGGCTCTGCAGGATGCCGAGGCGCGGATAGGCCGCCATCAAGCGCACCATGGAGAGGATGGTGTCCGCCCCCATCAGGCTGTCGGCATCGAGCGGCAGCATGAAGTCGTAGCGCTCGCCCGCATCCGTGCAGAAGGCGCGGATGTTGCCGGCCTTGAACCCGGCATTGTCGGCGCGGCGGCGGTAGAAGATGCGGGATGGTCCCTCCTGCGCCCGCCACGCCGCCACCAGCGCCTCCTCGGCGGCGGCGATCTCCGGCCGCGAGGTGTCGCTGAGCACATGGAAATCGAAGGCGCCGCCGTGGCCGGTGAGGTCGAGGTCGGCCTTCACCGCCTTCAGCCGCGCCAGCGCCCGCGACGGGTCCTCATTGCGCACGGTGAGGAGGATGGCGGTGCGTGCGGTGATCTGCCCCTCGGGCAGAGGCGGGGCCAGAAACGGCGCGGCCGCCTCCACGCCCCGGCGCCGCCCGTGCAGCAGATAGAGACCCACCGCCGCATTCCAGAAGCCGATGGAATTCCACGGCGTGATGGCGAGCGCGCAGACCAGCAGCAGCCCATCCACCAGCGAGAAGCCGTCATGGGCGCCCAGCGCCACCATGCCCGCGAGGACGAGGGCCACCGTCGCCAGATTTGCGACCAGCATGAACAGACGGCGCCGCCGGAGCGTTGAGAGCGGCTGGATCAGGGCCGGCGTCAGCGTGGCCGACGCGTGTGCGGGTTTTTCCGGAAGCGTGGACAGTGGACCGGACCTTGAAGACATGCATAGCTCCCTGGGTGCCGGCGGCCCGCGGCGACGAAACCCCAAGCGTATACGAGAGCCAAAGCATGGCCGTTCATCCTGCGTCAACTTGCCACGCTTCGGTTTTTGCCCGCGCCCTCTGGTACGTCGCGCCCGGCGTCAGCGAGCTGAGGCCCGGCGTGTTGCCGGCAGTGGACGAGGCGACCGCGCAGGTCCGCACCGAATACAGCGCGATCAGCCGCGGCACCGAGCGGCTGGTGGCCGCCGGGCTCGCCGATCCCGTCCACCGCAAGCGCATGCGCGCACCGTTGCAGGAGGGCGAGTTCCCGTTTCCGGTGAAGTACGGCTATTGCGCCGTCGGCGCGGTGGAAGTGGGGCCGCCCGAACTTCTCGGCCGCCGCGTGTTCTCCCTTGCGCCTCATCAGGAGCGCTTCGTCGCGCTCACCGAGATGCTGGCCCCGGTGCCCGATGCCGTGCCGGCGCGGCGCGCCACCCTCGCCGCCAACATGGAGACGGCCCTCAATGCGGTGTGGGACGGCGGCGCCGGCCCCGGAGACCGCATCGTGGTGGTGGGCGCGGGGCTCGTCGGCCTGCTGGTCGCCTATCTCTGCGGCCGCCTGCCCGGTGCCGAGGTGACGGTGGTGGACACCGATCCCGCCCGCGCGGCGGTGGCCGCGACGTTCGGCGCCGGTTTCCTGCCCGCCGAGCCCGGCCCGACCGATCTTGATGCCGATCTCGTCTTCCACACCTCCGGCTCCTCGGCGGGCCTCAACACCTGCCTCGCCTGCTGCGGCGACGAGGGCCGCGTGATCGAGATGAGCTGGTACGGCGACCGTCCGGTGGATGTGGCGCTGGGCGGCGGCTTCCATCACAAGCGCCTCGCCATCCTCTCCTCGCAGGTGGGCGCGGTCAGCCCCGCCCGCCGCCCGCGCTGGAGCCGTCGCCGCCGCCTGCTCAAGGCGCTGGACCTCCTCGCCGACGACCGGCTCGATGCCCTCATCACCGAGGAGGTCGCCTTCAATGATCTGCCGGCCCGGATGCCGCGTATTCTCGCAGCCGGTTCGGAAGGGATCGCCACCGTCGTCAAATACGGCTGAAGCCGGACCACCGGACAGAAAGGACATTCCATGTACGCGGTAGAGGTGCGGGACCACATCATGATCGCCCATTCCTTCCGGGGCGACCTGTTCGGCCCGGCGCAGGCGCTGCACGGGGCGACCTTCGTGGTGGATGTGGCCTTCTATCGCGAGGACCTCACCGAAGAGGGTGTGGTGGTGGACATCGCCCGCGCCCATGAGGCGCTGAAAGGCGTGCTCGGCCCGCTCAACTACAAGAACCTCGACGAGGTGCCCGCCTTCGCCGGCCGCAACACCACCACCGAGGTGCTGGCCCGCCACGTGTTCGACCACATGGCGGCCGCTGCCCGCTCCGGCGATCTCGGCACCGGGGGCGACGGCATCGTGCGCATCCGGGTGTCGCTGCACGAATCCCACGTCGCCCGCGCCTGGTACGAGGCCGATATCGGCCCCGCCGCGTGAGCACCCCCGTGCGGCCGGCGGTGGCGCTGGTCCATCCCGGCGCCATCGACACCCCCAGCGGCGGCTATGCCTATGACCGGCGCATCCTCGCAGGTCTCAAGGCGCAGGGTTTCGATGCGACGCCACTCTCCCTCGAAGGCGGCTTCCCCTGTCCCACGGCGGACGAGATCGAGGCGGCTCTCGCCGCTCTTGCTGCGACACTTCCCGGCACCGTGCTGCTGGCGGATGGCCTCGCCCTCGGCGCCCTGCCGGGCGAGGGCCTGCGGCAGCTCGGACGGCCCGTGGTGGCGCTGGTGCATCATCCCCTCGCGCTGGAGACCGGCCTCTCGCAGGAGGTCGCGGCCCGCCTGCTGGAAAGCGAGGCCGCCGCGCTTGCCGCCGCCGCCGCCGTCATCGCCGTCAGCCCGGAGACGCGGCGGATGCTGGTGGAGCGCTATGGCGTGCCGCCGGAAAAGATCACCCTCGCCTTGCCCGGCACCGCCCCGGCGGCCCGCGTGCCGGCGGACGGCCAGCCGCCCCGACTCATCGCAGTGGGGTCGCTGACGCCCCGCAAGGGCTATGGCGTGCTGCTCGACGCCCTCGACGGCCTCACGGATCTCGACTGGACGCTGACCATCGTCGGCAGCCCGGATTTCGAGCCGGAGACGGCGCGGGAGATCGCCGCGCGCGCGGCCGGGTTCGGCCCCCGCATCCGCCTCGCCGGCGCGCTCCATGTGACGGCGCTGGACGAGGCCTATGCCGCCGCCGACATCTTCGTCCATCCCTCCTTCTATGAGGGCTACGGCATGGTGCTGGCCGAGGCGCTGCGGCGCGGCTTGCCGGTCATCTGCACCACCGGCGGTGCGGCCGGCGAGACGGTCCCGGACGGGGCCGGCCTGAAGGTGCCGCCCGGCGATGCGGACGCCCTCGCCGCGGCGCTGCGCCCGCTGCTAATCGATCCCGTGCGGCGGCGGGCGATGGCCGATGCCGCCTTCGCCGCCGGCACCGCCCTGCCCGACTGGTCGGACACCGTGGCCGTCATCGGCCGGGTGCTGATGGAGGTCGCCGACCGATGAGCGAATTGGCTCCCGCCCCTGCCGCGACCTTCTCCGCCGGATGGCTCGCCTTGCGGGAGGCCGCCGACCATCGCGCCCGATCGGCGGCGCTGGAGGCGAAGCTCGCCGCCCGGCTGTCGTCCCTGGTAGAGCAACGCATCGTCGATCTCGGCGCCGGTTCCGGCTCCAACCTCCGCGCCCTCGCGCCGAAGCTCGGACCGCGCCAGCACTGGATATTGGTGGACCACGACAACACCCTCGCCGAGGCCGCCCGGACCGCCTTTCGCGCCTTCGCGGACGGCTGGCGGGAGGACGGGGCAACGCTGGTGCTCGATCTCGCGGGCAAGGAGGTGACGGTGGAATTCGCTTTGCGCGACATCGCCGCCGACCCCGCCGCGCCGCTGGCCTTCCGGCCCCATCTCGTCACCGCCTCGGCCTTCTACGATCTCGTGTCGGCGGACTGGTGCCAACGCTTCGCGGCAGCGTTCGCCGGCACCGGCGTGGTGCTCCATGCGGCGCTGACGTGCGACGGCCGGGATGCGTGGTCGCCACCGCATCCGGCGGACGTGGAAATCGCGGATGCCTTCCGCGCTCATCAGGGCACCGACAAGGGCTTCGGTCGCGCCGCCGGCGCGGATGCGGGCACCATCCTGGGCGAGGCCCTTGGGGCGGCGGGCTATGTCATCGAGACGGCAGACAGCCCGTGGCGGCTCGACGCCGGCGACAGTCAGCTGATCGCCGAGCTTGCGAAAGGCACCGCGCAGGCGGCGGTGGAGAGCGGGCACGTACCGGCTGAGGTCGCAGCCGATTGGCATCAGGCGCGGGCGATGGCGCAGGGCTGCGTCATCGGCCATGTGGACCTGCTGGCCCTGCCCCGCGACTAGTCCTCAGCTGCAGTTCGTGACCTGGTTGGAGCAGATGCCGCGCCACCAGCCGCGTTTGCCATCCCGGCTCTTGGTCAGCGCCCAGTTGGCGGAGCAGGCGTAAAGGCGCTCCAGCGTGCCGTCGATGGGCAGATTGCCGGAGGGGTCGGCCGCGTCGTCGCCGGGCGGGATGTCTTTGGAATCGACGCTCGGCGCCTGATGCAGGCGCATGACAGGCATCTGCGTGTTGGCATAGGCACCGCCCGCCTTGTCCGCCGGAATCCAGCCGGCGCCCTTGTAGGTCTTCGGGTAGGAGCGCGGCGGCGGATCATCGTAAGGCGCGCCGGGCGGGGTGGCGTTGCGGATGCGGAACCAGCCGTCCTTGTAGCCGGTGACCTCGAACTCCGCGTGCCAGCTGTCGTCCTCGCCCTGTCCCGACTCGGGCGTATGGCGCGGCGGGGCAAGGGTGCCGACCACCTTCGCCGTGGCCGAAGGCGCGGCGCGCACAGCAAGGCCCTTGCGGCTGGTGTCGATGGACCAAGCCTTGATCTGGCAGGGCTCGACACCCGGCTCCGCCTTCTGTTTCGCCAGACCGGCGAGGATGTCCGCCTGCTCCTCCGCGACGGGATCGTCCCCGGCCGCGTCCTGAGGGGTGCGCGGGCGCACGGTGGCGGAGACGACCTTCCGGGCATCGCCCTCAGGCGTCAGCGTCACCTCCAGCACCTGCCCGGGCGGGAAGGCGCTGCCCGGCGTCCTGGGATCGTCCGCGCCAGCGGGAAAGACGGCGATCAGCGCCGTCTGCCCCAGCTCCCCCGCGCGCAGAACGCGGCCGGCCACCAGCGTCTTCGGCAGCTGCGCCGTGGCGGCGGCGACCCACGCCGGGTCTTCCGCGCGGGCCTCGCCCGCCAGCACAGGCACGGCAAGCGCGAGGAGGACGAGGCGCCTCATTGGGGCGCGATGATCTTCAGCGGGGTGGTGTAGGGCTCGACCCGCAGGCTGTCATTGCCGAGGATGCTCACGCGCGCCACCGGCGCCTGCTCCAGCGCCCCGTCGGCGGCCTTGCGCACCGCATAGCGCCAGAGCGTCACCTCACCCTTCCCCTTCAGCGCCTTGCCGATGGCGGTGACATCGCTGCCGCCGAGGGCCGCCACATCCTGCGGCGAGAGGCCGACGACGATCTCGTCCTTCACCGTGACGATCTTGAACAGCGGCGTCGTTTCCGCAGCAAAAGCCGCTCCGGAGAGGGCCAGAAGCGTCCCTGTGGCCAGCGAGAGGGAGAAGAGGCGTCGGGAAGACAGGGTCATTGCGGCGATCCTCGGGATGGCGCACGGCGGCGCTCAAGGCCGACATTTCCCGAGGAACGGCGGATTCGCAACCGCCGCGTGCCGAAACGGCAGCAGGGCGGCAGAGCGCTACCGCACAGGCGCGAAAGACCTCATTCCAGCCCGGCGATGGCCCGTGCGAAATCGCGCGCCGCGAACGGCTGGAGGTCGTCCTGCCCCTCGCCCACGCCGATGAGATGGATGGGCAGCTTGTGCTTCGCCGCGATGGCCACGAGGATGCCGCCGCGCGCCGTGCCGTCGAGCTTGGTCATCACGAGGCCGGTGACACCGGCAATGCGCGCGAAGGCCTCCACCTGAGACAGCGCGTTCTGGCCCACGGTGGCGTCGAGCACGAGGAGCACCGCGTGCGGGGCGGTGGGCTCCTGCTTCTTGATGACCCGGACGACCTTTTCCAGCTCCGCCATCAGCTCGGCGCGGTTTTGCAGGCGGCCGGCGGTGTCGATCATCAGGATATCGGCGTTCTGGGCGCGCGCCTCGGTGATGGCGTCATGGGCAACACCCGCCGCATCGGCGCCCTGCTCGCGGGCGATGACGGTGGCGCCGGTGCGTTCGCCCCACACCTTCAGTTGCTCGATGGCGGCGGCGCGGAAGGTGTCGCCGGCGGCGAGCACCACCTTGCGGCCCTCGGCGCGCCACTGGGAGGCGAGCTTGCCGATGGTGGTGGTCTTGCCCGATCCGTTGACGCCCACCATCAGCAGGATGAACGGCTTGTGCGCGGTGTCCACCACCAGCGGCGTCGCCACCGGGGCGAGGATGCGCTCCACCTCGGCGGCGATGAGGCTCTTCACCTCCTCGGCCGAGATCATCTTGTCGTGCCGACCGCGCCCCACGTCCTCGACGATTCGCATGGAGGTCTCGACGCCGAGATCGGCGCGGATCAGCACTTCCTCCAGCTCCTCAAGCGTCGCCGCATCAAGCTTGCGCTTGGAAACAAGGTCGGTGATGCCCTGCCCAAGGCTGGAGGCGGTGCGGGCAAGGCCCGAGGCGAGGCGGCTCCAGAAGCCCTTGCGCGGCTCCGGGGCCGGGGTTGCGGCGACGGGTTCAGGCGACGGCGTGGGAAGCGCGGGGGCTTCGGGCGCGACGGCCGGGGGCGGCTCAGGAGCGGGAATTTCGACCGGCTCGGGCTCCGCCTCGGCAACGGGCTTCGGCGCAGCCTCGGCAAGCGGCTCGGGTTCGGCGGGCTCAAGCGCAGGAGCTTCGACGGGCGACGCGGCGACGGGCTCCGGCACCGGCGGCGCGGCAGGCTCCGCCGCAGCGCTCTCCACCGAGGTCGGCAGCGGCACGTCCGGCGCAACAGGCACGGGCGCGGCTTCCGCCGTATCGGGAACAGGCGCGTCGGGCGGCGGCGCTACCGGCGTTTCGGCCGCCGGCTCGCCCTTCAGCCAGCCCCAGAAGCCGCGCTTCTTCTTGTCGTTTCCGCCGTCCTGCTGGCTCATGCCCGAGATCCCATGAAATGTGTCACGCCGCGATGAGCCGCGCGCCGTCGTGCCCGGCGATCCTCAGATCGGCGAGGCTGCCGCGCACGGCCGCGCCCGAGAGGCGCACCGGGGTGAAATGTTCGGTATGTCCGCGCCCGCCGGCCTCCACCAGCACCGTGCGGCGGCGGCCGACCTCGGCCGACAGGTGCCGGCGCAGCAGCCCTGCCCCGGTCTCGCGCAGCCGCGCCGCGCGCTCGGCCACCAGCGCCGGGGCGAGTTGGGGCATGCGGGCCGCCGCCGTGCCCGGTCGGGCGGAATAGGGGAAGGCGTGGAGGAAGGCGAGGCCCGCCTCCTCCGCGAAATCGCGCGTGGCGCGGGCCTGCGCCTCGGTCTCGGTGGGAAAGCCGGCGATGATGTCGGCGCCCAGCACCACGTCCGGCCGCGCCTGCCGCAGCGCGGCGATGAAGGCGAGCGCCTCGGCCCGGCTGTGGCGGCGCTTCATGCGCTTCAGGATGAGGTCGTCGCCGGACTGGAGCGAGAGGTGGAGATGCGGCATCAGCCGCTCTTCCTCGGCGAGGGCGCGCATCAGTTCGGCATCCGCCTCCACCGCGTCGATGGAGGAGAGGCGCAGCCGCTTCAGCTCCGGCACGCCGGCCAGCACCGCCCGCACCAGCCGCCCGAGGGTCGGCGCGCCCGGAAGGTCGGCGCCATAGGCGGTGAGGTCGACGCCGGTGAGCACCACCTCGCCATGGCCGCTTGCGACGAGCCGCGCCACCTGCGCCACCACCGCGCCCATGGGCACGCTGCGCGAGGGGCCGCGCCCGAACGGGATGATGCAGAAGGTGCAGCGGTGGTCGCAGCCGTTCTGCACCTCCACGAAGGCACGCGTATGCCCCTCGAACCGGTCGGCGAGATGCGGCGTCGCCTCGCGCACCGCGGAGATGTCCTGGACCTGCACCTTCTGCTCGGCGCTGATGCCGAAATCGAGGCGGGAAGCGAGCATCTGGCGGGCGCCCGCCCACGTCTCGACGCCGGTCTTGGCCGCATTGCCGAGCACGAGGTCCACCTCGTCCATGCCGGCGAAGGTGGCGGGCTCGGTCTGGGCGGCGCATCCGGTGACGACGATGCGGAGGGACGGATCGCGCCGACGGGCACGGCGGATGGCCTGCCGCGCCTGCCGCACGGCCTCGGCCGTCACGGCGCAGGTGTTCACCACGAAGGCGCGCTCCAGCCCCGCGGCCGCAGCGGCGCGGGCGATACCGTCACCTTCCAGCGCGTTCAGGCGACAGCCGAAATTGACCACTTCCACGCTGGCTTGCACGCCCGGCCCCTCCGCCATCAGGCGGCCTCCCCCAGCATGGCAGGGGTGAGGGTGCCGGCGAACTCGTGCTCCACGGGGCCGGTCATCAGCACGTGGCCGTCGCTCTCGCGCCATTCGATCTCCAGCGGCCCGCCGGGCAGCGTCACCGTGACGGCCCGGCCGGTGCGGCCGGTGCGAACGGCGGCGACGCCGGTGGCGCAGGCGGCGGTGCCGCAGGCCCGCGTGCGGCCGGCGCCGCGTTCCCACACATGCAGCAGGATGCGATCCGGCGCGGTGAGGCTGGCGAAGGAGATGTTGGCGCGCTCGGGGAAGAGCGGATGGTGCTCCAGCGCGGCGCCGAGGCCTTCCACATCCATGGCGTCCGCGTCGGGGACGAAGAAGATGGCGTGGGGGTTGCCCATGCTCACCATCACCGCCGGCCCGAGAGTCTCGAAGCCGGGCACGAGGACGGAGGCGGTATCGCCCACGTCTTGAGCCAGCGGAATGTCGCGCCAGCTGAGGCGGGGGGCGCCCATGTCCACCTTCACCTGCCCGTCCGGACGCACGGTGCAGTCCAACAGCCCCGCCTCGCTCTCGAACAGGACGTGGGGCGTGCCGGTGCGCTCGGCCTCCAGCGCGGCGATGCAGCGGGTGCCGTTGCCGCAGGCGGCGGAAAGCGAGCCGTCATTGTTGAGGATGCGTACGAAGGCGGCGGTGTCGTCGCGGCGCGGGGGATAGAGCACCATGGCCTGATCGAACGGCAGCACGGAAGGCCGCGCCAGCGCCCGCGCGGCGGCGGGCGGCACCTCCACCGGATCGGCGCGCAGGTCGAGGACGAGGATCTCGTTGCCGAGACCGTTCATCTTCACGAAGGGGCGGTGGCTGAGCGGGTTCACGGGCGTCCGGGGCTGTCCGACAAGGTCTTTGCCCTATATGGCGCCGTTCCGTCCATCACACCACCCCCGCGCCGCCCGCAACCCGCCGCAATCACGCCGAACTGCGCCATGAGAACATGCTAGACAGAGTGCGTCGCGGCCCTTCGGCCCGCGGGAGGATGGACGATGACGGGCGTTTGGGGGACGAGGCTCGGACGGGCGGCGGTTGTTTTCGGGCTCATGATGGCGCTGGTGGCTCCCGCGGTCGCGCAGGCGCCGAAGGATGCGCCGCAGAAGGATGCGCCGCAGAAGGATGCCCCGCAGAAGGGGCAGGACACGCTGACCCCGCCGCCGGTGGTGGACCCGAAGAAGGTGGAAACGACCCCCGTCACACCCGGCGCGCCCGCCGCATCTACCTTTGCGCCGGACGAACTGACGCTGTCGCCCGTGCCGGTGCTGACGCTCTCGGGCTCGTCCTCATGGGAGGACGCCTATGACAAGCTGGTGGAGGCCGTCCGCAAGGCCGACACCGAGCTGAAGCGGCTGGGCCTGACGCGGGCCGGCCAAGTGTTCGTCATGTACACCACCAGCGACGACCGCGGCTTCGACTATGAGGTGCAGGTGCCGTTCTCCGGCACCACAACGCAGAAGCCGGCGGAGCCCATGAAGCTCGGCGGCTCCTTCGCGGGCAAGGTTCTGCGGTTCGTCCATACCGGCTCGTTCGGCGACATGGACAACACCTACGAGCAGATCGCCAATTATCTCGACGAAAAGAACGTCGAGCAGAACGACCTCTATATCGAGCGTTACCGTACCGACCTCCTGACCGCCTCCCCGGAGGCCCTTGAGATCGAAATCCTCGTGCCCCTGCCCTGAGCAGACACCCCGAGAAAATAGAGCAACATCAAGGAACGACGGCGCCCGCGGATCTAACCTAGGGTCAAAGCGCCGCCACAAGGAGGGCCGCATGGGTGGCATATCCGTAAGAAACTGCGTCAAGGGGCGGACGGGAAACCTCTCGCGCATCGCACTCGCGGCGGTGTTCGGCTGGTCCACCATTTATCCCGCCCTCGCCCAGACCCCGCCTCCCGGCCCGCAGGGCGCACAGGGCTATCCGCAGGGAGGGCCTCCGGCCGTCCAGCCCGGCGCCGTCCCGCCGCCGCAGGGCCAGCCGCTGCCGCCGCCCCAGCCGGGCGATCAGGTGCAGCCGGCCTATTCGCTCAGCGAGCTCGAATATCTGCTCGGCCCGGTGGCGCTCTATCCGGACCCGCTGCTCGCCATCCTGTTCCCGGCGACCCTGTTCCCGGAACAATTGGTGGAAGCCTACAACTGGATCGTCGCCAATCCCGGCCTCGTGCAGGAGCGCAACTTCACGGCGGTGGATGCCTTCAACTGGGATTCCTCGGTGAAGGCGCTGGTCCGCTTCCCGGACGTGGTCACGCTCCTCCATGAGCACATGGAATGGTCGGAATCCCTCGGCCTCGCCTTCTCGACCCAGCCGCAGGACGTGTCCAACACCATCCAGATGCTGCGCGCCAAGGCGCAGGCCGTCGGCAATCTGCAGACGACGCCGCAGCAGGTGGTGACGACGCAGGAAGTCCCCGCCAGCAGCGGCGGCAGCGGCCCCGCGCGCACCATCTATATCCAGCCGGCCGATCCCGAGCGGATCTACGTGCCGGCCTATGACAGCTCCGAGGTCTTCACCACCTTCGCCACCGGTGCGCTCGCGTTCGGTGCCGGCGTGCTGGTCGGCTCCTACTGGAACAACAACTGGGGCTGGAACAACCGACCGTGGAACTCGGTGTGGGTCGTGCCGCCGCGCTGGGTGCGCCCGCCCTACTGGGGTCCGGGCTGGGGTGGCCGTCCGCCGGCATGGGGTCCGGGACCGTGGGTTCCCGGCCGTCCCGGCTTCCCGCCGCCGGTCCGTCCCGGCTGGCCGGGTGGCCCCGGAGGTCCCGGTCGTCCGGGCTGGCCCGGTGGTCCTGGTGGCCCCGGCGGTCCCGGTTGGCCGGGTGGACCGGGTGGACCGGGTGGACCCGGTCGTCCTGGCTGGCCTGGCGGACCCGGAGGACCGGGTGGCCCCGGTGGACCCGGCCGTCCCGGAATGCCCGGCTATCCCGGTGGACCGGGCGTCGGTCCTGGCCGTCCCGGTATGCCGCTTGTTCCCGGAGCCCCCGGCCGTCCGGGCTATCCCGGTGGTCCGGGCCGTCCCGGCACGCCCGGCTATCCCGGTGGACCCGGCGTTGGTCCCGGCCGTCCTGGGATGCCGCTTGTTCCCGGAGCCCCCGGCCGTCCAGGCTATCCCGGTGGTCCGGGCCGTCCCGGCACACCCGGCTATCCCGGTGGACCCGGCGTTGGTCCCGGCCGTCCAGGTATGCCCGTCGTTCCCGGCACGCCTGGCCGTCCGGGCTATCCCGGGGCGGGACCGGGTCGTCCCGGATATCCCGGCACTCCCGGCGTCGGACCCGGCCGTCCCGGTCGCCCCGGCATGCCCGGCAATATCCCCGGCCAGCCCGGCGTGGGTCCGGGACGTCCCGGATATCCCGGCACTCCCGGCGTCGGACCCGGTCGTCCAGGCCGTCCCGGCCAGCCCGGTGTTCCGGGCGCGGGACCGAACCGTCCCGGTTATCCGAATGCCGGCCCGAACCGGCCCGGCTATCCGAACGCGGGTCCCAACCGGCCCAACCGGCCGTCGGTCCAGCCGAACCGGCCGGCCAACCGGCCCGCCAACGTGCGGCCGCAGAACCGGCCGCAACAGGTTCGCCCGCAGCAGCGGCCCCAGCAGATGCGACCCCAGCAAAGGCCGCAGCAGATGCGCCCGCAACAGCGGCCCCAGCAGATGCGGCCTCAGCAACGGCCGCAGCAGATGAGGCCCCAGCAGATGCGTCCGCAGCCGCGGGCCATTCCGCAGCAGCGGGCGGCGCCGCAGAACCGCCCGCGGCCCGGCCAGCGCTGAGCCCTAGACATTCCGCCCGGCTTCGGCCGGGCGGTTTGTTTCAGCGCCGCCGAAGACGGGGCAGAGCCCTTTCCTTCGGCGCGCGAATCTCCTTCACTGGAAGCGTTGGGCCCGCGGTTGCGCCGCGGTTCCTCGTGAGACCGGCCCCGTTCCGCCGGCCATCGCGGAGGGTTCAATGCCGCGACTGTTCACCGCCATCGAGATCCCCCCCGAGGTGGGGCTCGGCCTCTCCATGCTGCGAGGCGGGCTGTCCGGCGCGCGCTGGATCGATTCCGAGAACTATCACGTCACCCTGCGCTTCATCGGCGACGTGGACGACGCCACCGGCCGCGACATCATGCTGATGCTCGGGCAGGTGCGCCGCCCGGCCTTCGATATCGCGCTGGACGGGCTGGACCAGTTTGGCGGCCACAAGCCGCGCGCCGTGTTCGCGGCGGTGAAGGCCAATGCGGCGCTCATGGAATTGCAGGCCGAGCAGGAGCGCATCATGCAGCGGCTCGGCCTCGGTGCCGAGCGCAACTACAAGCCCCACGTCACCCTCGCCCGGCTGCGCGACGCGTCCTCACGGCAGGTGGCGGATTACCTTGCCGCGCGCGGCTCCTTCCGCACCCCGCCGTTCCACGTGCCGCGCTTCGTGCTGTTCTCCTCGCGGGATTCGGTGGGCGGCGGCCCCTACCTCGTCGAAGCGGCCTACCCTCTCCTGTAGGGCGCCCCTCTGTAGGACGACCCGCCTCTTGCAGCGCTGTGCGCGGTCCCCATTTCATTGGCATGACCACGCACACGCTGAACTCCGACGATTTCGACCGCCTCTCGGGCGCCGAGCGGGACAAGGCCGCGCAAGACGAGGCCAGCGTCCGCAAGGGCTTCTGGAAGAAGATGCGCGGCGCCGCCCGCCACGTCCCCTTCGCCGAGGACGCGGTGGCGAGCTATTACGCCGCCTTCGACCGCGAGACGCCGCTGCGCGTGCGGGCGACGCTGCTCGGCGCGCTGGCCTATTTCGTCCTGCCGTTCGACATCGCGCCGGATTTCCTGCCGCTCGTGGGCTTCGGCGACGATGCGGCCGTGCTGATGGGCGCGCTGAAGCTGCTCTCCGGCCACGTGAAGCCCGAGCATTATGAAGCGGCCAAGGCAGCCCTCGATCCCGACCATCAGGCGAGCGGGGAGGATGGCCACCCGGCCTGAGCTTCAGTCCGCCACGGTCAGCACCACCTTGCCCTTCACCCGGCGCCCGGAAATCTCGCCGAGGGCCTCGGCGCAGTGTTCCAGCGGGAAGGTCTTGTCCACGTGCGCGGAGATGCGCCCGTCGCGGGCATAGCCCATCAGTTCGGCCACCGCGTCGCGCAGCCAGCCGGGATTGGCCCGGGCATGGGCACCGAAGGCGACGCCGCGCATGTCGCAATTCTTCACCAGCAGCAGGTTGAGCGGGATCTTCGGGATTTCGCCCGCGGCGAAGCCCACCACCAGGAAGCGGCCGAGTGAGCCCAGCGCACGCAGGGCCTGCTCCGCCATGTCGCCGCCCACGGGGTCGTAGATCACGTCCAGCCCCTTCTCGCCGCCGAACGCCTTGAGCGCGGCCTTGAGGTCGCCGGAGGCATAGTCGAAGCCTTCGTCCGCGCCATGCTCCAGGGCGAAGCGCACCTTCTCCGGCGAGGAGGCGCAGGCGATAATGCGCGCCCCGAGCACCCGGCCGAGTTCCACCGCCGCAAGCCCGACGCCGCCCGAGGCGCCGAGCACAGCCAGCCGCTCACCGGCCTTCAGTTCACCGCGGTCCCTGAGGGCATAGAGCGCCGTGCCGTAGGTGACGATGAGGCCGGCAGCCTTCACGAGGTCGACGTCGTCCGGAACCTTGGCGAGGAATTGGGCCGGTGCCGCGACATACGCGCGCGCCGCGCCGTAGGTCTGATAGCCGCATACCCGGTCGCCCACGGCAAAGCCGGTCACGCCCGCGCCCAGCGCCGCCACATGGCCGGCATATTCCGCGCCGGGGGAGAAGGGCAGCTCGGGCTTCACCTGGTAGAGATCGCGGATGATGAGCGTGTCGAAGAAGTTGAGGCCGATGGCCGCGACCTTCACCAGAACCTCGCCGGGACCGGGCACCGGCTGCGGCAGGTCGCGAATCTCGAGGGTTTCGGGGGCACCATGGCGCGCGCACACCACCGCTTTCATGAACGCTCCTTCTCTCCCGCGTGACGGGATCGGATTACCAAAAATTAACCCAAACGGGCGGAAGCACGGGGTAAACACGCCCTTCCGCGACGGCACCGGCCCCTTACGATCCCTGCGCCTTGCGCTTCACCGAGCGGCCGGACAGTCTCGCAAAGTCCCATGGCGCAACGAATCGGGCGGCTTCGCACGTCCGGCGCATTGAGCGGAGCCGAGCCTTTGGGTTAGGAAAACGCAAGACCACCCCGCCATTTTTTTGACCGCCTGCCTCGCTACCCGACAGCCGGCGGCCAGCCTGAAGTCCGATTGCCTTAAAGGGCCCCAGCGATTTAGGAGAAGCCATGACGCTTCCTCGTGTCCATCCTGCACTCCTGGGCGTGTTCCTCGCCTGCGCCGCAGCCGTCCCGGCCGTCGCGCAGGGTCAGCCTCAGTCGAAAGCGGTGGCGCAGTTCGGCGACTGGAGCGTCTACGTCTCCACCTCCAGCCCGAAGGTCTGCTACGCCATCTCCCAGCCGAAGACCCGCGCGCCCGAGGGCCTGAAGCGCGATCCGGCCTATTTCTTCATCTCCACCCGTCCCGGTGAGAACGTGAAGAACGAAGTGACCGTCACCATGGGCTTCCCCCTGAAGGAGGGCTCGGACGCCACCCTGACGGTCGGCAACGCGACGCTCCAGCTCTACACGAAGGATCAGGGCGCCTGGGTGCGCAACGTGGCGGACGAATCCAAGCTCGTGGAAGCCATGAAGCGCGGCAAGGACCTCACGGTTGCCTCCACCTCCCTGCGCGGCAACGTGACCACCGACAAATATTCGCTGGTCGGCCTCGGCCAGGCCATCGATCGGGTGGCGCAGGAGTGCAAGTGAACGACGTCGGTTGAGCGACGTGGGCTGAACGACGTGGGCTGAGCGGATGCCGCTGAACGCGTTCAGGTGATGCGGAAGGGACGGGTCCAGCCCGTCCCAGCAATCACCGTCCCGATCGTCACTGGCCGGGCAATCACCGCCCGGGAAGTTCCAGCACGCCGTTGGGGCTGAAGCGGTCGATGATGGCCGGCAGGTGCTTGGCCAGGAGTTCCGGCAGCATTTCCGGCTGGAGGCCCAGCCCGTTCGCGATGGCGGTGAGGGGTTCGGCGCCGAGCGCGTTGACGATCTCGTCCGCGCTCACCGGCACGTTGGGGCCGGTGGACAGCCAGCTCTCCACCTCGTGGGCAAGCCCTGCCTCGTGCAGTTGCGCCAGCACGCCCTCGATGCTGCCATAAGGCGTCTTCGCCAGAGCGCCGTCGAGGATGCCGGGTAGCGCCGAGGCCATGGGGCCGCTGAGCAGCGTGTCGATGAGGGCGCCGGCGCCCTCCGGACCGGCGCGTCCGAGCATGTTGGAGAGCATGCTGCCCGCCATCTGATCGAACAGGCCCATCCCCATCTCCTCCTGCTGCGCTGCACGATGCGGCGCACTTCGGGTTGGTGTACCGGATCGCCCGAGCGGTGTCGATCTGGCGTGGATCGGTCACGAATGCCTGATCGCCTGCGGCTCCGCGCCGCTGGGACGGCGTGTGACCTATGCACGACGATCGTCAGCCGCTAACGGCTCGCAGGTGATGATCCCACTCCCTCTGTTCACGGCCCTCGCCCTCATGACCGCCGTCGCGGCCCTCGCCGTGCTGTGGCCGCTGTCGCGCGCCCGCACCATGAAGGCGACACGGGAGGCGGACCTCGCGGTTTATCGCGACCAGCTGGCCGAGCTTGCCCGCGATGCCAAGTCCGGCCGCCTGCCCGCCGCCGAGGCGGAGGCCGCGCGCATCGAGGTGGCCCGGCGGATGCTGGCCGCCGACGCAGCGGCCGATGCCGCCTCCGCCGACCCTGCGGTCGCCGGCCGGCGCCGGCGCGCGGCAGCCATCGTGGCGCTGGTCTTCGTGCCGGTCTGTGCCGCCGCGCTCTATGCTTTCATGGGCTCGCCCGGCATCCCCGGCGCCCCCCTCGCCGAGCGCCTGTCGGCGGCGCCGGATCGCAGCGACGTCGCGATCCTGGTGCGCCGCGTGGAGGAGCACCTCCAGAAGAACCCCAATGACGGGCAGGGCTATGAAATCCTCGCCCCCATCTATCTGCGCCTTGGCCGGCCGGAGGATTCCGCCCGCGCCTACGGTGAAGCCATCCGCATCCTCGGCCCCACCGCCGAGCGCCTGTCGGCACGCGGCGACGCGCTTGTCGTGGCGGCGGACGGCCTCGTCACCGCAGACGCCGCCAAGGCCTTCGCCGCCGCGCTCGCGCTGAACCCGGACGAGCCGCGCGCCGCCTATTTCCTCGGCCTCGCCGCCGAGCAGGACGGCCGGGCGCAGGATGCGGCGCGCATCTGGAGCGAGCTGCTTGCCCGCACGCCGGCTTCGGCCCCCTACCGGCCCGTGGTGGCGGAGGCGCTGGCCCGGGTCGGCGGCACGGCTCCGCCCGCAGCCGCCTCCCCTGCGACACCGGGTCCCGGTGCCGCCGATGTCAATGCGGCCGCCCAAATGTCGCCGCAGGACCGGAACGCCATGATACGTGGCATGGTGGACCGTCTCGCCGCCCGGCTCGACAAGGAGCCGAACGACATCGACGGCTGGGAGCGGCTGATCCGCGCCTACGGCGTGCTCGGCGACAAGGACAAGGCGGACGCCGCACTCAAGACGGCGCGCGCCGCCTTCAAGGACGATCCGGCGGCCCTCGCCCGTCTCGACGCGGCGGAGAAGGCCCTGCCGACAGGAGGAAAAGGATGACGCGCAAGCAGCGCAGGCTGATCCTCATCGGCGCCGGACTCGGCGTGCTCGCGCTCGCCGCCGGCCTCATCCTCTCGGCGCTCAACGACACCATCGTCTTCTTCCGCACCCCCACCGAGGTGGCGCAGAAGCAGGTGACGCCGGGCGCCCGCCTCAGACTCGGCGGGCTGGTGGAGACCGGCAGCGTGGTGAAGGCCGGCACGCTCACCACCTTCTCCATCACCGACGGCAACGCCGCGGTGAAGGTCGCCTATCAGGGCATCCTGCCGGACCTGTTCCGCGAGGGTCAGGGTGTGGTGGCCGAGGGCGCGTTGCAGCCGGACGGCCAGTTCAAGGCCGACAGCGTGCTCGCCAAGCACGACGAGAAATACATGCCCCGCGAGGTCGCCGACGCGCTGAAGCAGCAGGGTCTGTGGAAGGACGGCGCGCCCGCGCCGGGCGCCGCTTCCCCCTCAACCCGCCAGCCCGGGAGCTGAGGCCATGATCGCCGAGATCGGACAATACGCCCTCGCCCTCGCCTTCGCGCTGGCCCTCGCGCAGGTGATCCTGCCCGGCTGGGGCGCGACGCGGGGCGATGCGGTGCTGATGGGGTCGGCAGGGCCGATCGCCCTCGCGCTGTTCGGCTTCGTCGCCTTCGCGTTCGGCGCGCTGGTGCAGCTCTACGTCACCTCCGACTTTACGGTGGTGAACGTGGTGGAGAATTCCCACTCCCAGATGCCGCTCATCTACCGCGTGACCTCCACCTGGGGGAATCACGAAGGTTCCATGCTGCTGTGGGTCTTCGTGCTCGCCATCTTCGGCGCGCTGGTGGTGGTGTTCGGTGCCAACCTGCCGGACCGGCTGAAGGCGCTGGTGCTGTCGGTGCAGGGCGCCGTGGCGTCGGCCTTCCTCTCCTTCATCCTGTTCACCTCCAACCCGTTCGCGCGCATCGTGCCGCCGCCGGCCGAGGGGCGCAGCCTCAACCCCATCCTCCAGGACCCCGGCCTCGCCATCCACCCGCCGTTGCTCTATCTCGGCTATGTGGGGCTCTCCATCTCCTTCTCCTTCGCCATCGCGGCGCTGATCGAGGGGCGGATCGACGCCGCCTGGGCGCGCTGGGTGCGGCCGTGGACACTGGCGGCCTGGGTATTCCTCACGCTGGGCATCGCGGTCGGCTCCTACTGGGCCTATTACGAATTGGGCTGGGGCGGCTGGTGGTTCTGGGACCCGGTGGAAAACGCCTCCCTCATGCCGTGGCTCGCCGCCACCGCGCTCTTGCATTCCGCCGTGGTGATGGAAAAGCGCGACGCGCTGAAGGTGTGGACCATCCTCCTCGCCATCCTCGCCTTCTCGCTGTCGCTGGTGGGCACCTTCCTGGTGCGCTCGGGCGTGCTGACCTCCGTGCATGCGTTCGCCACCGATCCGGCGCGCGGCGTGTTCATCCTCGGCATCCTCACCTTCTTCATCGCCGGCGGGCTCGCGCTGTTCGCCTTCCGCGCGTCCGAGCTGAAGCAGGGCGGCCTGTTCGCGCCCATCTCGCGGGAGGGGGCGCTGGTGTTCAACAACCTGTTCCTCACCGCAGCGGCGGCGGCGGTGCTGGTGGGAACGCTCTATCCGCTGGCGCTTGAAGCCTTCACCGGCGCCAAGATCACGGTCGGCCCGCCCTACTTCAATCTGGTATTCGGCGGACTGATGCTGCCCCTCATCTTCGCCATGCCGTTCGGCCCGCTGCTGGCCTGGAAGCGGGGCGACATCCTGGGCGCGGCGCAGCGGCTGATGCTCGCCGCCGGCCTCGCCATCGTGGCGGCAGTGGTGACGGCGGCGGCGACCACCGGCGGCCCGGTGCTGGCGCCGCTGGCGGTGGGCCTTGCCGCCTTCATCATGCTCGGCGCCCTGACCGACCTCGCCGAACGTGCCGGCCTCGGCCGGGTGGGGGCGAAGGTGGCTCTGGCCCGGCTCGCCGGCGTGCCCCGCTCGGCCTATGGTACGGCCATCGCCCATTTCGGCGTGGGCGTGTGCCTGCTCGGCATCGTCTGCGAGACCTCATGGAGCCTTGAGAAGATCGCCGCGGTGAAGCTGGGCGACACCATCACCATCGGCTCGCGCACCCTCACCCTCGACCGGCTGGAAAACCGCACCGGGCCGAACTTCCGCGCCCGCACCGCCGTGTTCTCCATCCGCGACGGCGGCGTCCCGGAAGGCACCGTCGAAGCCTCCCGCCGCACCTTCGCCGCGCGGCAGATGGCAACCACCGAGGCGGGCCTGCGCACCTTCGGCTTCAGCCAGCTCTATGTGAGCATGGCCGAGGAAGCCGCCGACGGCCACGTCTCCGTCCGCGCCACCTTCAAGCCGTTCGTGACGCTGATCTGGCTCGGCGCGGTGGTGATGGCGCTGGGCGGCGTGCTCTCCCTCGCCGACCGGCGCCTGAGGGTCGGCGCACCACGCCCGGCGGCGAAGAAGCAGCGGCAAGCCGTGGCGCCGGCGGAGTAGGCTGTGGCGCCGCGCATACGGCTCGCGCAGCATGCCGAGGTGGTCATGCGCGAGCGCGATATCGCCTCCGCGTGGATCGAGCGAACCCTCGCCGCGCCGGACTGGGATGTGGAGGATCCAAACGATCCCACGCTGCGGCGCTCCTATGCCGCCATTGCCGAGCGCGGCGGCCGCATCCTGCGCGTGGTATATCGACCCGACGAGACGGACATCTTCGTTGTGACCGTCTTTTTCGACCGCGGAGCGCGACGGCCATGAAAGTGGACTACGATAAAGAGACGGACGCCATGTTCGTCCGCTTTGCCACGGGCGCCATCGTGGAGAGCGAGGAAGTCTCGCCCGGCATTGTCCTCGATTTCGATGCCGAAGGGCGGATCGTGGCCATGGAAGTGCTCGACGCGCGCAAGCGGCTTGCGCCCGGCGCCGTCCCCACGGCGGCGGAGTAGACGGGTATGGCACGGAACACGCGCACGCGCCTCGCCTCCTTCCTCCTCCTGCTCGCCCTCGGCGCCCCGGCCTTCGCCGTGCAGCCGGACGAGGTGCTGGGCGATCCGGTGATGGAGAGCCGGGCGCGGACCATTTCGGCGGAACTGCGCTGCATGGTCTGCCAGAACCAGTCCATCGACGATTCCGACGCCCCGCTGGCCAAAGACCTGCGCATCATCGTGCGCGAGCGGCTGAAGGCGGGCGACAGCGACAGCCAGGTGCTGGACTTCATGGTGGCCCGCTACGGCGAGTTCGTGCTGCTCCGCCCGCGCATGTCCTGGCGCAACGCGCTTTTATGGGGCGCGCCGATCCTTGTGCTGCTGCTGGGCGGCTTCGGCGCCATCCTCGCCATGCGCCGCCGCAGCGCCGCGCCCCCGGCGCCGCGCCTTTCGGCGGCCGAGGAGGCCCGGCTGAAGGCGCTGCTCGCCGAGGGCGACGGGGCCGGCCCGACCAAGCCCTGAGGCGGACGCGGGACGGCTCCCGCATTCTTCCCGTGGAAAGGTGGGCCGCGAGGGATTATGTGTGGCGGATGATGCCCACGTCCGAAACCATGCCTGAAGCCACGCTCACGCCTGAAACCGCCATGCCCACCATGGCTCCCGAGGCCGCGCCGGCGCCTGCGCGCGCGTCCCTCGTCGGCCTCGACCGGGACAAGCTGGGCGACGCGCTCGACGCCATCGGCGTGAAGGGCTCGGAGCGGCGCATGCGCGTCAACCAGCTCTGGCACTGGATCTACCTGCGCGGCGCCCTGGACTTCTCGGAGATGACCAACGTCTCCAAGCACCTGCGCGCGCGGCTGGAGGAGGCCTACACCCTCGCCCGCCCCGAGATCGTGGCCGAGCAGGTCTCGCAGGACGGCACCCGCAAGTGGCTGCTGCGCTTCCCGGCCGATCATCCCGGCGAGCGGCCACACGACATCGAGACGGTCTATATCCCCGAGAGCGACCGCGGCACGCTGTGCGTCTCCTCGCAGGTGGGCTGCACGCTCAACTGCTCCTTCTGCCACACCGGCACCCAGCGCCTGGTGCGCAACCTCACCGCGGCAGAGATCGTGGCGCAGGTGATGGTGGCCCGTGACCGGCTGGGCGACTATCCCGGCCGCGAGCGTGCCGTCGGCCCCGGCCTGCCCACCGAGGGCGACCGGCTCGTCACCAACATCGTCTTCATGGGCATGGGCGAGCCGCTCTATGCCTATGACAGCGTGAAGGAATCCATCGAGACCCTCTCGGACGGCGACGGCCTCGGCCTCGGCAAACGGCGCATCACCGTCTCCACCTCCGGCGTGGTGCCGGAGATCGAGCGGCTGGGCTCCGAGGTCGGCCCCATGCTCGCCATCTCGCTGCACGCGGTGCGCGACGATCTGCGCGACGTGCTGGTGCCCATCAACAAGAAATACCCCATCAGGGAGCTGATGGAGGCCTGCCGCACCTACCCGGCCGCCTCCAACGCCAAGCGCATCACCTTCGAATACGTGATGCTGAAGGGCGTGAACGACTCGCCAGCCGACGCCCGCGCGCTGGTGAAGCTGCTGGAAGGCGTGCCGGCCAAGATCAACCTCATCCCGTTCAATCCCTGGCCCGGCACGCAATATGAGTGCTCGGACTGGGAGACCATCGAGCGCTTCTCGGACATCGTGTTCCGCGCCGGCTATGCGAGCCCCGTGCGCACGCCGCGCGGACGCGACATCCTCGCCGCCTGCGGCCAGCTCAAGAGCGAGAGCGAGAAGCTCACCGCCCGCGAGCGCCTTGCCTATCGCGCCATGATGGCCCAGGCAGAGGATTAGCCCCCCACCCCTTTCCGGAGACGCGTGCCATGCTCGACCATGTGGGGATCTCGGTGCGCGACGTGTCGCGCTCCCGCGCCTTCTACCTCGCGGCGCTGGCGCCCCTTGGCTACGGCATCCTCATGGAGGCGAGCCCGCCGGGCGGGCATACCTATATCGGCTTCGGCGTGATCGGCTCCGGCAAGCCGGACTTCTGGATCGGCGATGCGCCGGTCGCCACCGGGCACCTGCATCTGGCCTTTGCAGCGAAAGACCGCGCGGTAGTGGACGCCTTCTACGCCGCCGCCATGGCCGCCGGTGCGCGGGACAATGGCGCACCGGGCCTGCGCCCGCACTATCATCCCAATTATTACGGGGCCTTCGTGTTCGACCCGGACGGGCTGAACGTGGAAGCCGTCTGCCACATGCCCGAGACCGCCTGAACCCATGGACAACCTCGTCCGCCTGCTGCTGCGCTTCGTTCTGGTACCGCTCGGCTATTTCGCGTCGGTGATCGCCGGGGCGTGCGTGATCCTCATAGGCGAATGGCGCATCGGCACGCTGTTCAGCGCCGACGATCCCAATATACGGGCGTGGGGCATCATCATCGCCATCGTCACCACTGTCGTGGTGCTGTTCCTGCTGCTGATGCTCATGTGGCTGGTGGCGGCGGTGGGCATCCTGTTCTCGGAGGCCTTCGCCATCCGCTCGTGGATGTTCCACGTCGCCAACGGCGTGGTCTCGGCCTGGATCGGCGCCCAGCTCTTCTCGCCCAGCGATGGCGCACCGGCGGTGGCGGGCGATCCCTTCTATGTGGTGGCGGCGGGCCTTGCCGGCGGGCTCGCCTATTGGCTGGTGGCGGGCTCCACGGCGGGCTTCTTCAAGCCCATCCTGCGCTCCCCCGCCGAGCGGGCCGGCGCCCTGCCCCCGCCGCCGCACCGGCCGGACCTGTCGCCGCCGTCCCCTGAGTCGCCCCCCAGATGAGCCCCGCCGCCGACGCCCCCGGTGCGGCCCGGCGCACGGGTCGTCTGGCGTTGGCCTATCTCGCGTCCGTCCTCGTCACCGTAAGCCTGCTGCCGCTCGTGGGCGCCGCCATGGACCGCGTGGCGCCCGCGCCCGGCGCGTCCGAGGGGCTGGCGCTGTATTATGGCGTGGCGATCGCGTCCGCCGGTTTCGCCTACCTGCTGGCGGCCGTGTGCGGACTTGCGCCGGCGTTGGTGTGGATGGCCATCTCGGAGCGGAAAAGCCTGCGCCACCCGCTGGCTCATGTGGCGGCCGGCGCGATCTGGGCCGCGGCAGGCTGGCTGGGCTTCTCCCTCGTCACCGATTCTCTCGGCGATCCGCTGCTGGCGCGGGTGACGATGGACCTCCTCATCGCCGGGGCCGGCGGCGGCCTTGCCTATTGGGCCGTGGCCGGGCGCAACGCGGGCGGCGGCACGCCCCTTCCCTGAGGAGCGCACCCACGACGAAAAACCGCGGACGTTGCCGTCCGCGGTTCAAAACGTCTCGGAAAGCCGAAAGCTCAGGCCGCGGCAGCGGCCGCAACGGCCTTGGCGATCTGGCGCTTGAGGTCGAGGGCGACGGGAGACAGCTCCTCGTCGCGGGCCTTGGCGAGGAAGGCGTCGAGACCACCGCGGTGGTCCACGCTCTTCAGCGCATTGGCGCTGACGCGCAGGCGCACGGAACGCTTCAGCGTCTCGCTCTCCAGCGTCACGTTGCACAGGTTCGGCAGGAACCGGCGCTTGGTCTTGCGGTTCGAGTGGCTCACGAGGTTGCCGCTCTGAACCCCCTTGCCGGTCAGGTCACACCGCCGGGACATGGCGAAAGTCCTTTTTTCTTCGTATGGCGCGGGGAACGCGTCGGGGCCAGAAGACCCGCGTGCACTCACCCGCTCTATCGGGAAGCGGCTCGTATAGGGGGAGAGGGGGAGCCAGTCAAGGTGCGGAGCATATTGCGCCCGCCCGCCCCCTGCTGTGAGAATGACGTTACGGTCAGGCTCGACGGGGAACAAGGGTCGGGCTTCACGGCCGGGATGGGGGATTTCATGAAGTTCGGAAACTGGCTGTTCGCCGCCGCTCTGTCGACGGCGGGGATTTTCTGCGCGGGCGAGGTAAGCGCGCAGGGCAGGTTCATCGTCAACCAGCTCTCGGGCAAGTGCATCGATGTCTCGGGTGCACCCGGCGTCAAGAACGGCTCCCCGCTGATCCTTTATACCTGCGAGTTCTCCGCGCTGAACCCCAACGGGTCGCCCACCGACCAGATGTGGGAAATCCTGCCCCAGGGCTTCATCCGCAACGCCCTCTCCGGCAAGTGCATCGACGTGCCCGGCGCCCCCGGCATCAAGGCCGGCACGGCGCTGATCCTTTATGATTGCGAGATGTCGGGGCGGAACCCCAATGGCTCGACCACCGACCAGCAGTGGCAGTTCACCAAAGAGGGTCTGATCCGCCACAAGCTGTCCGGCCTGTGTCTCGATGTGCGCGGCACCCCAGCCACTGCCAACGGCGCGCCCCTCCAGCTCGCGCCGTGCGAGGTGGCCGGAGGGCCGTCCGACCAATACTGGCGCCTGAAGTAGCGCCCGCTTTCAGCCCGGCATCAGCACGCCCCTGCCCTTCTGCGCCGCCTCGGCGATGAAGTCGGCGGCCACGCGGATGCGGGCGAGGTCGCGCGTGTCGGCGTGGGTGAGGAGCCAGAAGGTGCGCGTGAGGCCCACCTCCGTGGGCAGGATGGGCACCAGCCCTTCCGGCCCCTCGCCTGCGAACAGGTCGGCCATGAAGCAGGGCAGCACGCACACGCCGGCACCCGCGCGCGTCGCCGTCATCTGGGCGACGAGGCTGGAGCTTTTCAGCCGCACCCTGAGGTCCTTGGCCACCAGCGGCACGTAATCCAGCTCGGGCGCATAGATCAGGTCGTCCACATAGCCGATGAAACGGTGGCGCTGGAGCGCGGCGCGGCTGTCGATGGCGCCATGCTTCTCCAGATAGGCGCGGGCGGCATAGAGGCCGAGCCGATAGTCCGTGAGCTTCCTCGCATGGAGCCGCCCCTCCTTCGGCCGGGACAGCGAGATGGCGATGTCCGCCTCGCGCTTCGACAGGGAGAACAAGCGCGGCATGGCGAGGAGCTGGATGTCCAGCTCCGGGTGCAGATCCGAAAGCGCCCCGATGCGCGGGGCGAGGAAGAAGGTGCCGAAGCCATCCGGCGCCCCGATCCGCACCGTGCCGGAGACGCCGAGGTCCGATCCGGCGATCTCGCCCTGCGCGGAAAGCGCCAGCGTCTCCATGCCTTCGGCGGCGGCGAGCAGGCGATCCCCGGCGGCGGTCAGCGCATAGCCATGGGGGCGCCGGTCGAACAGCTTCGCCCCCAGTGCCGTCTCCAGCGCGGCGATGCGCCGGCTTACGGTGGAGTGCTCCACCTTCAGCCGCGCCGCCGCCACCGTGAGCCGCCCGGCCCGCGCCACCGCGAGGAAGAAGGTGAGGTCGGACCACTCGAAATCGCCGCCGGGCATGGCTCTCAGGACTGTGAAAGGGCGCACATCAATGGTGCGGAGATTGCCGTAGCTGTGCACAAAAAGATAGGGCAGTGTGCCGGCCAACGAACGTCGTCCCAAAACGGCGTCCCTCGTCTGGAAACGTTTTTCCCAAGAAGGAACCGCATCATGCGCGAGATTGGCCATTTCATCGGCGGCAAGCACGTTGCCGGCACGTCCGGGCGCTTCGCCGACGTCTACCAGCCCATGACGGGCGATGTGGTCGGCCACGTGGCCCTCGCCTCCAAGGACGAGCTGAACGCCGCCGTAGCCAACGCCAAGGCCGCGCAGCCCGCCTGGGCCGCCACCAATCCCCAGCGCCGCGCCCGCGTGCTGATGAAGTTCCTGGAGCTGGTGCACCGCGACTACGACATGCTGGCGGATCTGCTCGCCCGCGAGCACGGCAAGACTGTTCCCGACGCCCGCGGCGACATCCAGCGCGGCCTTGAGGTGATCGAGTTCGCCATCGGCATCCCGCACCTGATGAAGGGCGATTTCTCCGACAGCGCCGGCCCGGGCATCGACATCTATTCCATGCGCCAGCCGCTGGGCGTGGTGGCCGGCATCACGCCGTTCAACTTCCCGGCCATGATCCCCATGTGGAAGTTCGGCCCGGCCATCGCCTGCGGTAACGCCTTCATCCTGAAGCCGTCCGAGCGCGATCCCGGCGTACCCATGCACCTCGCCGAGCTGATGCTGGAAGCCGGCCTGCCCCCCGGCATCCTCAATGTGGTGAACGGCGACAAGGAGGCCGTGGACGGCCTTCTCGACCATCCCGATGTCCACGCCATCGGCTTCGTCGGCTCGTCCAATATCGCCCAGTACATCTATGCCCGCGGCGCGGCCAACGGGAAGCGCATCCAGGGCTTCGGCGGCGCCAAGAACCACATGATCATCATGCCCGACGCGGACATGGACCAGGCCGTGGACGCCCTCATCGGCGCCGGCTACGGCTCCGCCGGCGAGCGCTGCATGGCCATCTCCGTGGCGGTTCCGGTGGGCCCCGAGGCGGCCGACAAGCTGCTGGAGAAGCTCGTTCCCCGTGTCGAGAACCTGAAGATCGGCCCGTCCACCGACGGCTCCGCCGACTTCGGCCCCCTCGTCACCCGCGAGGCGCTGGAGCGCGTGCGCGGCTATGTGGACCTCGGCGTCCAGGAGGGCGCAAAGCTGCTGGTGGATGGCCGCGGCTTCAAGATGCAGGGCTATGAGAACGGCTTCTACATGGGCGGCTGCCTGTTCGACCATGTGACCGCCGACATGCGCATCTACAAGGAAGAGATCTTCGGCCCCGTGCTCTCCGTGGTGCGCGCGCCGGACTACAAGGAGGCCCTGCGCCTTCCCACCGAGCATGAGTATGGCAACGGCGTCGCCATCTTCACCCGCGACGGCGATGCCGCCCGTGACTTCGCCTCCAAGGTGAACGTGGGCATGGTGGGCATCAACGTGCCGATCCCGGTGCCGCTCGCCTACCACACCTTCGGCGGCTGGAAGCGCTCCGGCTTCGGCGACCTGAACCAGCACGGCCCGGACGGCGTGCGCTTCTACACCAAGACCAAGACCGTGACCTCCCGCTGGCCCTCGGGCATCAAGGACGGCGCGGACTTCGTGATCCCCACCATGGGCTGACACGCCGGATCGGCCGCTCCGTCCTCAGGGCGGGGCGGCTCTGGCATCGGCGGGTCCGTCGGGCGCATATCTCGGCGGGCACTGGATGGCTCGCACGAAGGCGCCCCCTACATGTTCACGCTCTCCGAGGACCAGATCGCCATCCGGGACATGGCGCGCGATTTCGCCAATGAGCAGATCGCGCCCTATGCCGTGGAGTGGGACGAGAAGAAGCACTTCCCCGTCGAGCAGTTGCGCGCTGCCGCCGCGCTCGGCATGGGCGGCATCTATGTGCGGGAGGACGTGGGCGGCTCCGGCCTCACCCGCCTCGATGCGGCGCTCATCTTCGAGCAGCTCGCCACCGGCTGCCCCGGCACCTCGGCCTATCTCTCCATCCACAACATGTCGACCTGGATGATCGACCGCTTCGGCGACGACACCCAGCGCAGGCAATGGGTGCCGCGCCTCGCCTCGATGGAGCATTTCGCCTCCTACTGCCTCACCGAGCCCGGCGCGGGATCGGACGCGGCGGCGCTGAAGACGAAGGCGGTGCGGAACGGCGACCATTACATCGTCGACGGCCAGAAGCAGTTCATCTCCGGCGCCGGCTCCGCCGACATCTATGTGGTGATGGTGCGCACCGGCGGCGACGGGCCGAAGGGCATCTCCACCCTCGTCATCGAGGCGGGCGCGCCGGGCCTCTCCTTCGGCGCCAATGAGCGCAAGATGGGCTGGAACGTGCAGCCCACCCGCACCGTCACCTTCGAGGGCGTGCGCGTGCCGGTGGAGAACCGGCTGGGCGAGGAAGGCGAGGGCTTCAGGATCGCCATGGCCGGGCTCGACGGCGGCCGGCTGAACATCGGCGCCTGCTCGCTGGGCGGGGCGCAGGCGGCGCTGGAAAAGGCGCTGTCCTACATGCGCGAGCGCAAGGCGTTCGGAAAGCGCCTCGACGAGTTCCAGGCGCTGCAATTCCGCCTCGCCGACATGGCGACCGAGCTGGAATGCGCCCGCACCTTCCTGTGGCGCGCGGCGTCCGCGCTGGATGCCAAGGCGCCGGACGCGACGCAGCTCTGCGCCATGGCCAAGCGCATCGCCACCGATCGCGGCTTCGAGGTGGCCAACGATGCCCTGCAGATGCACGGCGGCTACGGCTACCTCGCCGACTATGGCATCGAGAAGATCGTGCGCGACCTCAGGGTTCACCAGATTCTCGAAGGCACCAACGAGATCATGCGCCTCATCGTCGCCCGCGCGCTGATCGCGCAGGGGAACTGAGGGCGCGTCTTACGCGCGGCGTCTGCGGTCATGCCCGGGCTTGTCCCGGGCATCCACGTGGAGAGGCCGGGCGCCCCGTCTGCGGTCGTGCAGGCGGCACGACGTGGATGCCCGGGACAAGCCCGGCCATGACGGCGGCGAAAACCATCGATAGCTGCACCGGCGGCACCCAATTCGGGAGGAAACCATCATGGCCACCATCGCATTCATCGGCCTCGGCAACATGGGCGGGCCCATGGCCGCCAACCTCGTGAAGGCCGGCCACACTGTCACCGGCTTCGACCTCGTGCCGGCCGCGCTGGAGGCGGCGAAGGCCAAGGGCGTCGCCATCGCCGACAGCGCCAAAGCGGCGGTGGCGTCCGCCGACGCGGTCGTCACCATGCTGCCCTCCGGCAAGCATGTGGTGGGCGCCACCACCGGCGCGGACGGCCTGTTCGCGGCGGCGAAGCCCGGCACGCTCTTCATCGACTCTTCCACCATCGATGTCGCCTCCGCCCGCGCCTTCCACGAGGCGGCCAAGGCGGCGGGTCACGCGAGCGTAGATGCGCCGGTCTCCGGCGGTGTCGGCGGGGCGGAAGCGGGCACGCTGACCTTCATGGTGGGCGGCACGGACGAGGCGTTCGCGGCGGCGAAGCCCATCCTGGAACTGATGGGCAAGAAGATCGTCCATTGCGGCGGCGCCGGCGCGGGCCAGGCGGCGAAGATCTGCAACAACATGATCCTCGGCATCTCGATGATCGCGGCCTCGGAAGCCTTCGTGCTGGCCGAGAAGCTGGGCCTCTCCCATCAGGCGCTGTTCGACGTGGCCTCCACATCTTCCGGTCAGTGCTGGTCCATCAACACCTATTGCCCCGTGCCCGGCCCGGTGCCGACCAGCCCCGCCAATCGCAACTATGTGCCGGGCTTTGCCGCCGCGCTGATGCTGAAGGACCTGAAGCTCTCGCAGGAAGCCGCCGAGACGGCCGGCGCCGCCACCGCGCTGGGCGCCGCGGCGACCGCCCTCTACACCGCCTTCGCGGCGGAGGGGAACGAGGGCAAGGATTTCTCCGGCATCATCGAGTGGATCCGCACGCGAGCGGACGAGACCTGAGCCCGAGCGATCGACGCACAGACATGAAAAAGGCCCGCCGCAGGATGCGCGCGGGCCTTTTTGATTGGGCGCGAGGCTTACCGCGCCGGCAGCAGCGGCGGCCCGTAGACATTGGGCTCGCGCTGGGAGGGCTGCACCCACCAGAACAGGAGCACGAAGAAGCCGAACGGGATGAACAGGATCAGGAACCACCAGCCGGTGCGGCCGATATCGTGCAGCCGCCGCACGGCCACCGCCAGCGAGGGCAGGATCAGGCCGAGGTGGACGACGGTCGAAAGCCAGTTGGGCCCGGCAAAGAAATACCACGCATCGATCTGGCCACCGCTGACCTGCGTCGCGGTGATGGACCCGGCGAGCAGCATGGTGCCGATGACGAAGGCCGCGATCTCCGTCAGCAGGGTGAATACCCAGAACCACCAGAATTCGCTGCGGGGCGCCCGTCCCTGAAAGCCGGCATATTGGCTGAGGCAGCTGCGAACGGCTTGCGTGAATGTCATGGCCCCTCCTCGCGCGCCGTGACCCTGCGGCTGCGCCGGGCTACCTATAGCGGAAGCGTCCGCGCGCGGCCAACCGGGCCGGCGGTCGCCGGGCCGGAGCCGCGGGGGACTTCATGGACCTGATCTTTGCGCTTATCGCCGGCGCGGCCGTGCTGGCGCTGGCCGTGGTGGTCGCCCGAAGGTTCAGAGTGTTCCACCGGCAGGCGCTCGCGCGCGTCGCCGCCGGCAGCGAGATGGCCGCGCTTCCGAGCGGCGCCGTGGAGTATGCCGACCGGGGCGCGGGGCCGGTTCTGCTCTCCATCCATGGCGCGGGCGGCGGGTTCGACCATGGCCTGTTCTTCGCCGACGAACTGATGGGCGGCGGCTTCCGCCTCATCTCGCCCTCGCGCTTCGGCTATCTCCGCACCGGCACGCCCGCCGCAGCGGTGGATGCGCCGGACGGCGGCATCGCCGCGCAGGCGGATGCCCATGCCGACTTGCTCGACCATCTCGGCCTCGACAAGGTGATCGTGATGGGCCTGTCGGCCGGCGCGCGGTCAGCGGCGGCACTGGCCGTGCGCCATCCCGAGAAGGTCCGCGCATTGGTGCTGCTGGTGCCCGCGCTCGACGCCCCGCACAGCCCGGTGGCGACAGACCCCACCGGGGGAAGCCGCCTCGCCTTCGCCATCGTGAAGGCCGGGGGCGATTTCTTCTGGTGGCTCATCGGCGCCCTCGGCCCCTCGATGGTGATCCGCTTCGTGGGCGTGCGGCCTGCGCTCCTGAAGGAGGCGGGGGAGAGCGAGCGGGCGCGGGTGCTGAAGATCGCCGCCGCCATCGCGCCGGTGTCCGAGCGCGCGGCCGGCATCCGTCTCGACAGCGCCTGCCCGCACCCGGTGCTGCCGCTGGAGCGCATCACCGCGCCCACCCTCATCGTCTCGGCGCGGGATGATCTCTTCAACACGTTGCCGGCGGCGGAGGTGGCGGCGGCGCGCATCCCCGGCGCGCGGCTCATTGCCTACGACACCGGCGGCCATCTGCTGGTGGGGCGGGCCACGCAGACACGCGCGGCGGTGCGCGCATTTCTCGATGAAGTCGCGCCGTGAAGAGAATTTGGAGGCAGGGGGTGGATGGTAGCAGCGGGTGGATTTGAACCACCGACCTCCGGGTTATGAATCCGGCGCTCTCACCGACTGAGCTACGCTGCCACAACACATCCGACGCAAGTTGCGTCAGGAGACGCGCATATAGAGGCGGGGCCACGCGGGTGTCAAGAATCCCCGCGCGCCCTGTGAACAGAAGGCTTGTGGGCAGAACTTGCGGCCAAAAGGCTCAGGCCGCCTTCTTCTTGATGCGCACCATCTTGAAGAAGCCCACGGGGAAGACGGGGGCGATGCTCACCACTTCCATGTCGGGATACTTGGCCGCCCAGTTGCGCAGGCGGCTGGCCTTGAAGGCGATGCTCCAGCCGATCTTCTTCACCAGCGGGGCAAGGGCCGCCTCCACATGCATGGTCGCGCCTTCATCGGCACCCAGCTTGGAGGCGATGACGATCTCGCCGCCCGGCCGCAGCACGCGGTACATCTCGTCCAGCGCGCCCTCGGGGTCGGGCACCAGCGTGATGACGAAAGGCACGGTGACGGCGTCGAAGCTGTGGTCGGCGAAGCCGAGCTTGCAGGCGTCCATGGCGCAGAGCAGGCCCACCTGCTTCAGGCCCCGCTCCACCTTCTTCTCCACCGCCTTCTGCAGCATGTGGAAGGACAGGTCGATGCCGGTGACGCGGCAGCCGGCGGGATAGTAAGGCAGCACCAGCCCGGTGCCGACGCCCACTTCCAGAATGTCGGGACCACAGGCGGCGGCGGCGGCGGAGGTCTTGCGCTGGGCGTCCGCCAGCAGCTTCACATAGACCTTGTCGTAGATGGGCGCCCACTTGGCATAGGCCTTCTTCTGGCCTTCGAGATCGTACTGAACCGCCATTGTGCCGTCTCTCCCGCCCCAAGCCCCGAGGGCAACCCGTCCTCAGGCGACCTCTGCGACCGCCTTCGCCACCCGCTCCGCCTTCACGATGGTGCCGCCGCCCAGAAGGCGGGCACCGGCGCCGGGGGCATCGTAGAGCACGCAGGCCTGCCCCGGCGCAACGCCTTCCTCGCCGAGCGCGAGATGCACGGCCGGGGTGCCATCCGCCGTGCGGCCGAGGCGCGCCGGTACCGGGGGACGGGTGGACCGCACCTTCACATGGACCTCGGCCTCGGCATCCAGCGCCGCGGCGAAGGGAATGTCCCCCAGCCAGTTCACGTCGGCCATGGAAATGGCCCGCACCGCCAGCGCCTCGCGCGGGCCGACCCGCACCTCGCGCCGGGAGGCGTCGATGGAGATCACATAGAGCGGCTCGGGGGTGGCGATGCCGAGGCCCTTGCGCTGGCCGATGGTGTAATGGAGCACGCCTTTGTGACGGCCGAGCACCCGGCCGTCCAGATGCACGATGTCGCCCGCCTCGCCCGCTTCGGGCCGCAGGCGCTGCACCACCTCGGCATAATCGCCGCCGGGCACGAAGCAGATGTCCTGGCTGTCGGGCTTCTCCGCCACCGGCAGGCCGAACTCGGCCGCGAGCGCCCGCACGTCCGCCTTCTGCATCTCGCCGAGGGGGAAGCGCAGCTTGTCGAGCTGGGCGGCCGTGGTGGCATAGAGGAAATAGGATTGGTCCCGCGCCTCTTCCGCCGCGCGGAACAGGCCGCGCCCGCCGCCGGGCAGCGCGCGGCTCGCCACATAATGGCCGGTCGCGAGATAGCGCGCGCCCAGCTCCTCGGCGGTGGCGAGCAGGTCGCGGAACTTGACGGTGCGGTTGCAGTCCACGCAGGGAATGGGAGTGACGCCGGCCGCATAGCTCGCGGCGAAGCGGTCGATCACCTCCTCGCGGAAGCGGCTTTCGTAATCGAGCACGTAGTGCGGAATGCCCAGCGTGCGCGCCACTTCGCTGGCGTCATAGATGTCCTGCCCCGCGCAGCACGAGCCGGGCCGGTGCGCCGCCTCGCCATGGTCGTAGAGCTGGAGGGTGACGCCCACCACGTCATAGCCGGCGCGGGCGAGCAGTGCCGCCACCACGGACGAATCCACCCCGCCCGACATGGCCACCACGACGCGCGTCGCCGCGCGATCAGCACGGGCGGCGTCGGAAGCATCGAGGAGGAGGTCGTCGGTCATCTCGGTCGTCGGCTTTCGGCCGTGGGGTCGGAAGGAGGCGCGGCAGAACGTATGCCGCACCGTCGCCAAGTGCAAACAAGGTGCAAACGATTGGCATCTGAGCCACGCGAGCGCGGCGAAAAAACGGCCTTCCCGCCTGCGCCGCGGCGCCCCGTCACCCCCGCGCCACCCGGCGGGTCGGCTCCTCGTCCTCCACCGGCCCCTCGAACACCGAGACAAGGGCGCGGCGGATGGTGGACTGGCGGGCGGCGCCGGTGATCTTCGCACCCATCAGGTCGGTGACGTAGAACACGTCCACCGCCCGTTCGCCGAACGTGGCGACATGGGCCGAGGCGATGTTGAGGTTGAGCCGCGACAAAGTGTTGGTGAGGGCGAACAGCAGGCCCGGCCGGTCGAGGCCGGACACCTCCACCACCGTGTGGCGGTTCGACCAGGAATTGTTCACCGTCACCTCGGGCTCCACCGTGAAGGTCCGCCGGCCCTTGGGCAGCTTCTTGGCCATCACCTCCGGCAGGCGGACCTCGCCGGTGAGCGCCTGCTCCACCGCTTCCCGGATGCGGTTGGCGCGTCTGAGTTCGTCCTCGTCATGGTCGAAGGCGCGGCGGATGGCGATGGTGTCCAGCGCCAGCCCGTCCGTGGTGGTGGAGATCTGCGCATCCACGATGTTGGCGCCCGCCGCGGCGCAGGCCCCGGCGATGATCGACAGCAGCTTGGGATGGTCCGGCGCCAGCACGGTGAGCGTGGTGATGCCGCGGCCCGGCTCCAGCGACGCATGGGTGGCGATGGAGCGGCCGGCCGTCTCCGCCTCGTCCACGAAGCGGGCGTGGCGCAGCTTGGTCTCGAGGTCCACACGCAGCCAGTAGGGTGGATAATGGCGCGCCACATAGGCCGCCACCTTCTCGTCGTCCCAGTCGGAGAGGGCCGAGCGGAACTGCGACTGGGCGGCGGTGACGCGCTTGCCCCGGTCCACTTCCGAGAAGCCACCGGTGAGCACCGGCTCGGTCTCGTAATAGAGCGTGCGCAGAAGCTGCGCCTTCCAGCCGTTCCAGGTGCCCGGCCCCACCGCCTTGATGTCGGCCGTGGTGAGGATGGTGAGCAGCTTCATCCGCTCCAGGTTCTGCACCACGGAGGCGAAATTCTCGATGGTCTTGCGGTCGGAGAGGTCGCGGGACTGGGCGACCGTGGACATGACGAGGTGCTGCTCCACCAGCCACGCCACCGTCTCGGTCTCCACCGGCGACAGGCCGAAGCGCGGGCACAGCTTGCGCGCAATGCGGGCGCCGGCCACCGAATGGTCCTCCGGGCGCCCCTTGGCGATGTCGTGCAGCAGCAGGGCGACATAGAGCAGGTTGCGGTTCTTCACCGTGCCCATCAGCTCGTTGGCGAGCCCGTTCTCCGGGTTCACCTTGCGCTCGATCTCCGAGAGGATGCCGATGCAGCGCAGGAGGTGCTCGTCCACCGTGTAGTGGTGGTACATGTTGAACTGCATCATGGCGACGATCTTGCCGAATTCCGGCAGGAACCGCCCCAGCACGCCCACCTCGTTCATCCGCCGCAGCACCGTCTCGGGCGCGTCCTTGGAGGTGACGATCTCCAGGAACAGGCGGTTGGCCTCCGGATTCTCGCGCACGCTCGCATCGATGAGGCCGAGGGAGCGGGCGGCGAGCTGGCTGGCGTCGGGATGCAGCGCCAGGTTGCGCTTGTCCGCCACGTGGAAGATGCGGATGAGGTTCACCGGGTCGCGGTTGAACGCCTCCGGGTCCGCCACGTTCAGGCGGTCATGGTCGAGGATGAAGTCCGTCGTGTCCTTCAGCGTGATGCGGCGGGAGCCGGCGCGGAAGCGCTCCACCATGCCCTTGAGGCCCGGCACCGGCTTCTCGTGGCGCTCCTCCAGCGCGGCGGAGAGGATGGCGGTGAGATCGCCCACATCCTTCGCCACGAGGAAATAGTGTTTCATGAAGCGCTCCACGTCCTTCTGGCCGGGATGCTCCGTATAGCCGAGGCGCAGCGCCATCTCCCGCTGCAGGTCGAAGGAGAGGCGGTCCTCGGCGCGGCCGGTGAGGAAGTGCAGGTGGCAGCGCACGGACCACAGGAAGTCCTCGCACTTCTTGAAGAGGTTCGCCTCCTCGCGGGTGAACACGCCCTTGGCGACGAGCTGGCTCGCGGTCTGCACCCGGTAGACGTATTTGGAGATCCAGAAGAGGGTGTGCAGGTCCCTGAGGCCGCCCTTGCTCTCCTTGACGTTGGGCTCGACGAGGTAGCGCGACTGGCCGGAGCGGCGCAGGCGATCCTCGCGCTCGGCCATCTTGGCGGCGACGAACTCGGCGCCGGTGCCCTCCACCACTTCCTTGTCGAAGCGCTTTTCCAGATCCTCGAACAGCGCCTTGTCGCCGACGAGGAAGCGGGCTTCGAGAATGGAGGTGCGGATGGTGAAGTCGGCCCGGGCCTGCCGCAGACATTCCTCCACCGAGCGGGTGGCGTGGCCCACCTTCAGCCCGAGATCCCAGAGAATGTAGAGCATGGCCTCGGCGACGCTCTCGCCCCAGGCCGTCTGCTTGTAGGGCAGCACGAACAGGATGTCGGTGTCGGAGCCCGGCGCCATCATGCCGCGGCCGTATCCACCCACCGCCACCACCGCCATGCGCTCGGAGCGGGAGGGATTGTCCACCGGATAGAGGAAGGTGGTGGCCACCTCATAGGCGCTGGAGATGACCGCATCCTGCAGCGCGGAGAGGCGCATGGCGCAGCAGCGGCCGCAGCCGTCTTCCAGCAGCAGGCGCTCGGCGGCGGCGCGGCCTTCCTGCATGCCCTTCTTGAGGCGTGCGACGACGGCGTTGCGCAAATCGAGGTCGCGGCCCTTGTGGGCGGAAGCGATTTCCCGGATCTCGGCCTTGAGGGCCTGGCCTTCGAAGGGTTCGCCGATGACGCGGTTGACCTTGGAGGAACGGACGGTGGGCATTGCTCGGCGATCTGGAGGCACGAAGGACAGGAGCCTTCATCTTTACCGCAATCAGCGCCCGGCCGCGAGCGGCGTTCATTGGTCGCTCTCGAATCGGCCGCAGCGGAACCTATATTTCTGTGATGGAACACATGCCGTACGGACAGCTTCGCGCTCGGGCCACCCAGACATTCCGCAAGGGGATGTATGGCGCGGTGGCGCTAGGGATTGCGCTGGCGCCGGCCGGTGCCCTGGCCGCGTCGGGTGTGGGCACGCCCATCGTGGGCGGAGCGGCGGTCATTCCCCCGATCCAGCGGCCGGCACCGCGTCCTGTGGTGCGGCCGGCCCCGACCGTCCCGCGCGCGCCGACGGTCGTGACGCCCAGGCCGAAGCTGCCGGCGCCGAAGCCGGTGGTGCCGGCAGACCCCACGCCCATCATCCAGCCCGCGCCGTTCCGCAGCAACACGCCCATCGGCGCCCAGCCCGGCTCCGGCGCGCCGCTCGGCGTGCTGCCGGGCGGCCTCGCCACGCCGCTTGTGGGTCCGGCGCCAGCGCCGAACACCTGCTGGTTCTACACGACGCCGGCGAAGACGGTGGGCTACTGGAGCAAGTGCCCGTAAGGCATCCGCCTGAAGACCACCCGCGAAAACGCTTGCCACGTAACGCTTCCTTGAGGTGAGGCGGGCACCATCTGCCCCAGCGGCTGATCTTCGCCCCATTTTGGTGGTGGAAGGAGCCGCGCGGCCCGAAGGCAGGCCGGCTATGCGACGGGAATTGGAATGACCGCACAGGGACGGGGGGACGGCATGAGGCGCGAGCCGCTCATGGAGCGGCCCGAATCCCTGTTCGACATCCGCCTCGACCCGCGCGACCGCTCCGCCGCACCGCCCCCGGACCCCCCGCGCCCCGCCCGCAAGCCGGCCGCGCGGCCCAAGGCCAAGGCGGAACCCGACATGCGCCCCGATCCCGCCCCGCGCCGCGGCCGCTCCGAGCCGCCGCCCCGCCGGCCCCGCCGTGGCGGCGGGGGGCGCCTCGTGTTCCGGCTGGTGAAATGGGGCTTCATCCTGGGCATGTGGGCGCTGCTCGCCCTCGCCGGCGTCATCGCCTACGAGGCGTCGAAGCTGCCGCCCATGCAGACGCTGATGATCCCCAAGCGTCCGCCCACCGTCACCGTGCAGGGGGCGGACGGCAAGACCATAGCCACACGCGGCGACATGGGTGGCGTGGCCGTGCCCATCGGCGAGTTGCCGCCCTACCTGCCCAAGGCGTTCGTCGCCATCGAGGACCAGCGCTTCTACAGCCATTTCGGCCTCGATCCCGAAGGCCTCGCCCGCGCCCTCGTCACCAACCTCACCTCCCGGCGCCTCCGGCAGGGCGGCTCGACGCTGACCCAGCAGCTCGCCAAGAACCTGTTCCTGACCCAGGAGCGCACGGCCTCGCGCAAGATGCAGGAGCTGGTGCTGGCCCTGTGGCTGGAGCACAAGTTCAGCAAGGACCAGCTGCTCGACCTCTATCTCAACCGCGTCTATTTCGGCGCCGGCGCCTATGGCGTGGAGGCAGCGGCGCAGCGCTATTTCGGCAAGTCCGCCCGGCAGGTGACGCTGGCCGAGGCCGCCATGCTGGCCGGGCTCGTCAACTCGCCCTCGCGCCTTGCCCCGACCCGGAACCTGAAGGGCGCGCAGACCCGCGCCAATCTGGTTCTGGCCGCCATGCGCGACCAGAAGATGATCTCCGCGGACATGGCGAGCACCGCCCAGGCCCGCCCGGCCCAGCTCGCCCGCAGCGGCATGCCCGATTCCTCCGGCTACGTGGCCGACTGGGTGATGGACCAGCTGGATTCTGTGCTCGGCGACGGCGAGCTGCCCGGCGACGTCACCGTGCGCACCACCATCGATCCCGCGCTCCAGAAGGCGGGCGAGGCGGCGCTGGAGGACACGCTGGCGAAATCCGGCACCAAGTACGGCGTCGGCCAGGGTGCCATCGTGGTGCTCGACCCCGATGGCGGGGTGAAGGCGCTGATCGGCGGCCGCTCCTATGCGGACAGCCAGTATAACCGCGCCGTCACCGCCCGGCGGCAGCCGGGCTCGGCCTTCAAGCCGTTCATCTATCTCACCGCCGTCGAGCACGGCCTGACCCCGGAGAGCGTGCGCGAGGACGCGCCCATCCAGCTCAAGGGCTGGCGGCCGGAGAACTCGACCCGCGACTATCGCGGCCCGGTGACGCTCACCACCGCGCTCGCGCTCTCCCTGAACACGGTGTCGGTGCGCCTCGTGCTGGAGTTCGGCCCCAAGGCCGTGGTGCAGACCGCCCATCGCATGGGTATCTCCTCGAACCTCGACCCCAACCCCTCCATCGCGCTGGGCACCTCCGAAGTGTCGGTGCTGGAGCTGGCGGGCGCCTATACGCCCTTTGCCAATGGGGGCCTCGGCGTCATGCCCCATGTCATCGACAGCGTGATCGGGCCGGACGGCAAGCCGCTCTACGAGCGCAACGTCACCGGCATGGGCCGCGTGGTCGCCTCCGAATACGTGGCGATGATGAACCACATGATGACCCAGACGCTGGCCACCGGCACCGCGCGCCGCGCCGACCTGCCGGGCTGGGAGGCGGCGGGCAAGACCGGCACCTCGCAGGATTACCGCGATGCCTGGTTCGTCGGCTACACCGCCAGGTACGTGACGGCGGTCTGGCTCGGCAACGACGATTCCTCGCCCACCAAGAAGGCCTCCGGCGCCAACCTGCCGGTGGAGATCTGGAGCCGCGTCATGAAGGCGGCGCACCAGGGCGTGCCGGTGGCTGAGCTTCCGGGCGGGCTGAGGTCCTACGGCTTCGGCGGCAACGGCTACGGCCAGCCGGGCGCCACCTACCTGCCTCCGGCCGAAATGCCCGACGACCGTCCGTCGGCCGTGGTCGGCCAGATGCCGGCGCCCCCGCCCCAGCAGGAGCCGCCCATGACGCTGGACCGCTGGTTTGCAGAGACATTCCTGGGTCAGGGCCGGCGGTAGCCGGAGGCGCGCGCCGCGCCACGATCGCTCTCGCCTTGCGCCCGCCGCCCTGCTCTAGGATAAGGCGTCATGACCGAGACCCCTTCCCCCGCCGACGCCGATCCCTATCTCGAGCCCGGCCGCCTGCTGTTCGCCGGCGACTGGCAGTTCGTCTCCGCGGCCCCCACCGTCGAGGTGCTGCCGCCCATGCAGGGCATGGAGATCGCGCTGGCCGGCCGCTCCAACGTGGGTAAGTCCTCCCTCGTCAATGCGCTAACCGGCCGCAAGGCGCTGGCGCGCACCTCGGTGACGCCGGGGCGCACGCAGGAATTGATCTTCTTCCGGGTGGGGCCGGAGCTGTGCCTCGTGGACATGCCCGGCTACGGCTTCGCCAAGGCGCCGAAGGAGAAGGTCGACGCCTGGACGCGCACCATCAAGGATTACCTGCGCGGCCGGGTGAACCTCGCACGCGTCTTCGTGCTCATCGATTCCCGCCACGGCATCAAGCCGGTGGACGAGGAGATTCTCGACCTCCTCGACAAGGCGGCCGTCTCCTACGCCATCATCCTCACCAAGGTGGATCAGGTGAAGCCGAGCGCTTTGCCCTCGGTGATCGCCGGCGTGGAAGACAAGATCCGCCGGCGGCCGGCGGCCTATCCGAAGATCTTTCCCACCTCCAGCAACACCGGGCAGGGCTTCCCGGAGCTGCGCGCGGCGGTGGCGCAGCTTCTCGCCGAGCAGGGCTGAAGCCCGCGCGGCGCTTGAGCGTGATCTTGCGAAAACCGATTGGCCTCGATCAAAGACCGACGCCAAAAGGGCTCAGGCCAGCAGATCGGCAACCGTGAGCGCGATCACCAGCGTCGCCTTGTCGAGGTCGGAGAGCAGCAAATTCTCGTCCGCCCGGTGGCCGTTGGCCTCCTCGATGGTGTGCGGGCCGGCGCCGTAGAGCACCACGGGCACGCCGGCCTCGGCATAGAGGCGCGCATCCGTATAGAGCGGCACGCCGGTGGTCTTCACCTCCTCGCCGGTCACGGCCGAGGCATTGCGGCAGATGACGCCGGCGAGGTGCATGGCCCTGTCGTCCGGCACCAGCGGGCGGGCGATCAGGATGCGCCGAACCTCGGCCTTCGCCTTCGAGCCCTCCAGCGCCTTGGCGATGACGCCACGCACCTCGGCCTCCACCTGTTCCGGGTTCTCGCCGGGCACGATGCGGCGGTCGAGGCGGAAGGTGACGCGATCGGGCACCACATTGGTGTTGATGCCGCCGGAGATGAGACCCACCGTGAGCTGCGGCGAGCCGATGCCGGGCACGTCGGAGACCTTCGCCTGCAGCGTGTCGCGATAGGCATAGAGCGCGGTCAGGATATGGGTCGCGCCCTCCAGCGCGTCGATGCCGGTGAAGGGCAGCGCGGCATGGGCCGACTTGCCGATCACCTCGACTTCGAGGTGCAGGCAGCCGTTGTGCGCCACCACGACCCCATAGGAGAAGCCGGCCGAGACGGCATAGTCGGGCTTGGTGAGGCCGGTTTCCAGAATCCAGCCCGGCCCCACCTCGCCGCCGATCTCCTCGTCATAGGTGAAGTGCAGTTCCACCGTGCCCTTGAGCGGCAGGCCGGAGCGCTTCAGGGCGTCGAGGGCGAAGGCATAGGTGGCGAAATCGGACTTGGAGACGGCGACGCCGCGGCCATACATGCGCCCGTCCACCACCTCGGCGCCATAGGGGTCCTTGGTCCAGCCCTCGCCGGGGGGCACCACGTCACCATGGGCGTTCAGCGCCACCACGGGGCCCGCGTCTGCCTCTGCACCGAACCGGTGGCGGATGATGAGGTTGGTGGCCGTGACCATGCCCGCCGCCTTCACCCGGTCGGCCGGCACGGCGTGGCGCTCCACCGTGTAGCCAAGGGCTTCCAGCAGTTCGGCGGCGCGCGCCGCATGGGGGGCGCAATCGCCGGGGGGATTGTCGGAAGGCACCTTCACCAGCTCCGCCAGAAACTGGCGCTGCGCTTCGATGCGCTCGGCGATCAGGCTGCGGAGGGTGTCGGCGTCGGCGGTGGACATGACGTCTTCCTTGTTCTTGGGGCGGGCCGCAGCCCGCCGGTTCTCTCGTTTTAGGGTTCTAGGAGGATGCGGTCTATTTCCCGGACGCCCATTCCTTCAGCATCGCGCGGTCCTCATCGGACAATTCGGTGATGTTGTTGGGCGGCATGGCGTGGCTCAGGCCGGCCTGCACGAGGATGAGCTTGCGGTTCTTGTAGATGGCCTCCTCCGTGTCGAGGAGGATGCCGCGCGGCGCGATGGCGAAGCCCTCATAGACCGGCTCGGCGGCGTGGCACATGGCGCAGCGGCCCATGACGATGTTCTGCACATCCACCGGCACGCCCACCGCAGGCCCGCTCTTGGCGAAGGCCGGGGAGACCAGCGGCGGCAGGCCCAGCGCCATGCGGCCGGCGGGCGTAGTGGTGGCCGAGATGAATATCGCGAGGATCAGGCACACGGCCGCCACCAGCCAGCACCACGCCTTGTCGCCGCGCCCGGCATGCCGCTCGTTGTAGAAATAGCGGATCACCGTTCCCGCCACGAGCGCCAGCGCCACGATGACGAAGGCGTAGGGCGTGGAATAGGTCAGTGGGTAATGGTTGGAGATCATCAGGAAGACGACGGGCAAAGTGAAGTAGTTGTTGTGCCCGGAGCGGAGCTTGGCGGTCTTGCCGTAATAGGGGTTCGGCACCTCGCCCGCCTTCAGCGCCGCCACCACCTTGTACTGGTTGGGGATGATGACGAAGAAGACGTTGCCGCTCATGATGGTGGCCATCAGCGCGCCGGTATGGATGAAGGCCGCGCGGGGCGAGAACACCTGCTGGTACAGGAACGCCGCCAGCACCACGCCAGCGAACACGATGATGCCCACCACCAGCGGCTTGTCGCCGAGCTTCGAACGGCAGAGCTGGTCGTAGGCGATCCACCCCGCCGCAAGCCCGCCGAGGCCGATGGCGACGGCGGTGACGGGCTTCAAATTCATCACCGCCGGATCGATCAGGAAGATCGAGGACTGGTAGTAATAGACCCAGATAAGCAGGAAGAATCCGGTGATCCAGGTGGCATAGGACTGCCACTTGTGCCAGCCCAGTTCCTCGGGGAGAAAATCGGGCGCCACCAGATACTTCTTCACCTGGTAGAAGCCGCCGCCATGCACTTCCCACGCCTCCCCGCCCTTGCCGGCGGGGATGTCGGGCGTCGCCTTCAGGCTGGCATCAAGGTGCATGAAGTAGAAGGACGCGCCGATCCACGCCATGCCGGCGATGATGTGCGTCCAGCGCAGCAGCAGGCTGCCATACTCGTGGAGGATGGGTTCCATTGCCGTTTCAGATCCCGTGGCTGGAAGATGCGGGCGCATTGGCCCCTGTCACGCCCACGGACGGGGACCATTGGCCCCGGCCCGCGGCGTGGGTATCGTTCTTGTGGCGTCGGGTGAGGGGTGACGAAGCGTGCTGGAGAACATGAAGGCCTTCGTCGCCTCGGTGGAGAGCGAGAGCTTCTCGGAGGCCGGGCGTCGGCTGCATTTGTCGGCCAACGTGGTCAGCCACCGCATCCAGATGCTGGAGAAGCACCTCGGCTGCCGGCTGTTCAACCGCACCACCCGCCGCATGAGCCTGACCGAGCAGGGGCGCGTCTACTACGAGGCGATCACCGAGGCCCTGCGCCTCATCGAGGCGGCGGAGAGCAACGTCTCGGAACTCGGCGCCCTGCCCCGCGGCGCGCTGCGCGTCACCGCCCCGCTCCATCTCGGCCGCCGGCTGGTGGCGCAGGTGGCGGCGCGCTACCAGGAGACCCATCCCGAGATCGACGTGCGCCTGCGCCTGTCGGAACATACCCTCGACCTCATCGCCGAATCCATCGACGTGGCGCTGCGCCTCGCCACCTTCGAGGATTCCAGCATGATCATGCGCAAGGTGGCGCAGGTCGAGCGCATTGTGTGCGCCGCACCCAGCTATCTGGAACGGGCCGGCGTACCGCAGCGGCCGCAGGATCTGCTCACCCATCAATGCCTCCTCCTGCGGTTCGCGAGCCTTCGGGAATTGCGCTGGATGCTCACCGACGAAGGCCGGGACCTCGCCGTTCCCGTCACCGGCCATCTGGAGGCCGACGACGGCGACGTGCTCACCGTGTGGGCCGTCGAGGGTCGCGGCATCGTGGTGAAGCCGCGGTTCGAGGTGGCGGACGCCCTCGCGGACGGCCGCCTCGTGCCGCTGCTGGAGAAGAACCCGCCCCAGCCGGCGACGCTGGCGGTGCTCTACCCCGCCCGCCAGCTGGTGCCGCTGAAGGTGAAGGCCTTCGCCGACATGCTGGTGGATCAGGGCCGGCGCTACATCGCCCGCGAGCTGGCCAAGATCGGGGAGCGGCTGCCGGCCTGAGCCGGCCCGCGTCCCGATGGTTCCCCTGAAGCCCGCGCGGCGCCTGAGCGAAAGCAACGCCAACCACCCGCGCGGCGCCGGGCTCCGGCGGAAGCCGGAACCCGTCTTTGACCGGCTCAACTCGGGAACACCCGAGTTGAGTGCGTGGCCCACTCGACATCGGTCGCAGACCGATGTCGATGGCATCATCAGTGCGCCTCGGCCTGCTTGGCGGCGGCGACGATCTCCTCGGTGGAGGTCTTCTTCACGCCGTTGAAGAACACGTTGAGCGCCACGGCGACGATGGCGCAGAGCAGGATGCCGCTCTCCAAGAGCGGATGCAGCTCATGCGGCAGCGCCTTGAAGAAGTTGGGCGACACCAGCGGGATCATGCCGAAGCCCACCGCGATGGCGACGATGAAGAGGTTGTTGCGGTTGGTCTTGAAATCGACGCCGGTGAGGATGCGCGCGCCGGTGGCGGCCACCATGCCGAACATCACGAGACCCGCGCCGCCCAGCACCACCTGCGGCACCGCCTCCACCAGCGCGGCCATCTTCGGCATCAGGCCGAGGCCGAGCATGATGACGCCGCCCGTCACCGTCACCCAGCGCGAGCGCACGCCGGTGACGCCGACGAGGCCCACATTCTGCGAGAAGGAGGTGTAGGGGAAGGTATTGAAGATGCCGCCGAGCAGCGTGCCCACGCCATCGGCCCTGAGGCCGCGGGCCAGCGCCTTCTCGTCCACCGGCTTGCCGGTCATGTCGGAGAGGGCGAGGAACATGCCCAGCGACTCGATCATGACCACGATCATCACGATGCACATGGTGACGATGGGCACGAGGTGGAACGTGGGCATGCCGAAGTGGAACGGCAGGATGACGTCGAACCACGGCGCCGCCGCCACCTTCTCGAAATGCATGATGCCGATGACCGAGGCGAGGATCGCGCCGGCGATGATGCCGAGCAGCACCGCCACATTGGCCACGAAGCCCTTGCCGAAGCGGATGAAGGCGAGGATCACCAGCAGCACGAACAGGGCGATGCCGAGGCCCTGGAGCTGGGCATAGTTGGGGTTGGCGACCTGCACCACCTTGCCGTCGATGGTCTGGGTGAGGAAGGGGATGCCGCCGCCCGCCCAGTTGATGCCGACGCGCATCAGGGAAATGCCGATCACCATGATGATGGTGCCCGTCACCACCGGCGGGAACAGCGGCAGCAGGCGCGAGATGAAGGGCGCGACGACGATGCCGAAGATGCCGGCCGCGATCACCGAGCCATAGATGCCGAGGATGCCGATGGCAGGATCGTTGGCCATGGACAGCATGGGGCCGACGGACGCGAAGGTGACGCCCATCATCACCGGCAGGCGGATGCCGACGCCGAGGAAGCCCAGGCACTGCGCGAGGGTGGCGAGGCCGCAGGCGAACAGGTCCGCCGAGATCAGGAACGCCACCTGCTCGGGCGGCAGCTTGAGCGCGCGGCCGATGATGAGCGGCACCGCGACCGCGCCGGCATACATGACGAGGACATGCTGGAGGCCGAGCGCGGCGAGTTTCGGCGCCGGCAGGATTTCGTCTACGGGATGAACGGCTTGTGACATCTGGTTCCCCCAAAGGAAGAGCGGTCGAAATCAGGAAGGGCGTTCTTCAAATTTGTTGGCGACGGCAACGCTCCGGCGCGGCTCCGAACGGGCACTGCCCAACGCATCGGCATGCCTCATTGGAGATCAATTCCCGAGCCGGGGAAATACGTGTGGTAATCGGAATATCTTCCGATTTTTTTGGAAAATCGATCCACCCGGCGCGGGTTATGCTGCCGCGCAGCGGAGCGTTCGCCCGGCTGCCGGCCCTGCACCCGCAAGGCTTCCGCCGGGCGCGGCGCCAGAGAGTCAGGAAGGACGAGGAAACGATGGGGCGCCTGTCCACTCACGTGCTCGATACGGTCTCCGGCGGCCCGGCCGCCGATGTTGCGGTGGAACTTTACCGGCTGACGGCCGATGGCGGGCGCACCCTCGTCACCACCCGCCGCACCAATGCGGACGGCCGCACCGATACCCCCCTGCTCGCGGGCGACGATTTCCTCCCCGGCACCTATGAGCTGGTCTTCCACATCGGCGCGCATTTCCGCGCCACCGGCGCCCCGGTGGCCGACCCGCCTTTCCTCGACGTGGTGCCCCTGCGCGTGACCCTGATCGAGGGGCACTATCACGTGCCGCTGCTCTGCTCCCCGTGGAGCTATTCCACCTATCGGGGGTCCTGAGCCCATGCCCGCTCCCTTCACCGGCCGCGACAATTCCGGCATCCCCACCGATCCCGTCACCGGCAAGCCCTATCCGCGCGATCTCGTGGGCTACGGCCGCAATCCGCCCCACCCCCATTGGCCGGGGGATGCGCGCATCGCCGTGCAGTTCGTGGTGAATTACGAGGAGGGCGGCGAAAACTCGGTGCTCCATGGCGACAATGCCTCGGAGGCCTTCCTCTCCGAGATCATCGGCGCCGTGCCCTGGCCCCGCCAGCGGCACATGAACATGGAGTCCGTCTACGAGTTCGGCGCCCGCGTCGGCATCTGGCGGCTGCTGCGCCTGTTCGGCGAGCGCAACATGCCGGCCACCGTCTACGGCGTCGCCACCGCCCTCGCCCGCAATCCCGATGCCGTCGCGGCCATGCAGGAGGCCGGCTGGGAGCTGGCCAGCCACGGCTACAAGTGGATCGAATACAAGGACTTCACCCGCGACGCCGAGCGCGAGCACATCGAGGAGGCCGTGCGCCTGCACACCGAGGTGACGGGCGCCCGCCCGCTCGGCTTCTATCAGGGCCGCTCCGCCGAGCACACGGTGCCCCTCCTGATGGAGGAAGGCGGCTTCCTCTATGTGGCCGACAGCTATGCGGACGAACTGCCCTACTGGATCTACGGGCCGCGCGGCCCGCAGCTCGTGGTGCCCTACACCCTCGACGCCAACGACATGCGCTTCTCCGTGGCGGCGGGCTTTTCCAACGGCACCGAATTCTTCGACTATCTGAAGGACAGCTTCGACCTGCTCTATGCCGAGGGCGCCACCGCCCCGCGCATGATGTCCATCGGTCTCCATCCGCGCCTCGCCGGACGGCCGGGCCGGGCGCAGGCGCTCGCCCGCTTCCTCGATTACATCGCCGGCCACGAGAAGGTGTGGGTGGCACGCCGCCTCGACATCGCCCGCCACTGGATCGCCCATCACCCGCCCGCCGGGGGATACCGGCCCACCTACATGCCGCGCGGCCTGTTCGTGGAACGGTTCGGCGGCGTGTACGAGCATTCGCCCTGGATCGCGGAAGGCGCCTACGACAGTGGCCTCACCGCCCGCGCCGACACGGCCGAAGGCCTCAACGAAGCCCTTGCCGCCGTGCTGCGCGCTGCGCCCCTTGAGAAGCAGATGGGCGTCATCCACGCCCATCCCGACCTCGCCGGCAAGCTTGCCGAGGCGAAGCTGCTGACCGCAGAATCCGCCGCCGAGCAGGCCTCCGCCGGCCTCGACCAGCTCACGGCGGAGGAGAAGGCGCGCTTCACCGCACTGAACGACGCCTACAAGGCGAAGTTCGGCTTCGTCTTCATCATGGCCATCCGCGGACGCAGCAAGGCCGACATCCTCGCCGCCTTCGAGCGCCGCCTCGCCCACGACCGGGACACCGAGGTGGCGGAAGCGCTGGCGCAGATCGAGCGCATCGCGCTGCTGCGCCTCTCCCAGATGCTGCCGGCCGCCCCCTGAACAAGGTCTCTTCCGTGCCCCGATCTGCCCCCGGTTCCGCCCCGCTCCCCTCCCCCCTCGACGGCGAGATCATCGTCTCCCGCCTGAAGGAACTCGCCGCCTGCACCGACGTGCCCGGCGAGATGACCCGCCTGACGCTGACCCCCGCCCACAAGAGGGCGGCGGCGCAGGTGTCGTTCTGGATGCGGGAGGCGGGGCTGGCGCAGGTCCATATGGACGCCACCGGCTCCATCGTCGGGCGCTACGCGGCGGACCGGGCCAATGCCAAGACCCTCGTCCTCGGCTCGCACATCGACACCGTGCGCAACGCCGGCATCTATGACGGCAATCTCGGTGTGCTCACCGCCATCGCCGCCGTGGAGGCGCTGAAGCAGCAGGGCATCCGCCTGCCCTTCGCCATCGAGGTCGCGGCCTTCGCCGACGAGGAGGGCGTGCGCTTCCTCTCCACCCTCACCTCCTCCAAGGCCATGGCCGGCATCTTCGATCCGAAGAGCCTGGAGGACGTGGACGCCCAGGGCATCTCCCGCATGGAGGCGCTGCGCTCCTTCGGCGCGCCTGTGGATCGCGTCGCCGACTGCCGGCGCGATCCCGCCGAGACGCTGGGCTATGTGGAAGTGCATATCGAGCAGGGGCCGGTGCTGGAGGCGGCGGGCGCGCCGCTCGGCATCGTCACCGGCATCGCCGGCGCCTCGCGCGGACATGTGCGCATCCGCGGCGAGGCCGGCCATTCCGGCACTTTGCCCATGGCCATGCGCCACGATGCGCTCACCGCCGCCGCCGAGATGATCCTCGCCGTGGAGGCGCGCGGCCGTGCCGACGGCAAGGAGCTGGTGGCCACGGTCGGCACCCTCATCATCGCCGGCAGCGCGGTGAACGTGGTGCCCGGCGAGGTGCAATTCTCCCTCGACGTGCGCGCCCTCTCGGACGAGCTGCGCACCCGCGCCGTCGCCGACATCCGCGCCGCCGTGGCCGATATCGCGGAGCGGCGCGGGGTGAAAGCGAGCGTGGACATCGGCCACGAAGTGCCCGCCGCGCCCTGCCACGGTCCCCTCAAGGAGCGAATGGCCAAGGTGGTGGAGGGCCTGCAGCTGCCCGTGGTGCGCCTGCCCTCGGGCGCCGGGCACGATGCCATGGTGTTTCGCGGCGTGATGCCCATGGCCATGCTGTTCGTCCGCTCGGAGAACGGCAGCCACAACCCCCGCGAATACGCCGCCCCCGCCGACATCGGCCTCGCGGCGGAAGCGCTCTATGCGTTCCTGCTGAAGACGGCCGAGGAGGAGTGAGGGGCTCCCCGTCCGCTGTCATCATCCGAGAGTCTCCACCGCTCAACCGTCATCGCCCGGCTTGTCCGGGCGATCCACGGGTGGTCTGACGCTAAGCCTTAATGGCTGGGCGCCGACAGGCGGCGGGGTGGATCCCCCGGATGAACCGGGGGATGACGGCTCTTGCGACGCGGGCGCCGCCTCTTACCCCCGCCCACCAAACCGGAGCACGACGGCACACCTGAAGTGTCACCCGTCCGCCCGGCCGAGAACCTCCTCGGCGGTGAACTTGTAGGTGCGGCCGCAGAATTCGCAGGTCACGGTGACCTTGCCGTCGTCCTGGATCATCTCCCGCCGCTCCTCCGGGCCGAAGGAGGCGAGGACGCCGGAGACCTTCTCCCGCGAGCAGGAACAGCGCGCGGCGATGGGAAGGGGATCGAACACGCGCACCCCGCGCTCGTGGAACAGGCGGTAGAGCAGCCGCTCGGAGGAGAGGTCGCGGTCGATCAGTTCCACGTCCTCCAGCGTGCCAACGATGGAGCGGGCCTCCACCCAGGCGTCGTCCTCGTCCACCTTGTGCTCTTCCACGCCCTCGGGCGCGTCGCCGGGCGAGAGGTCGGCCATGCGGGCGCGGGAGGCGTCCTGCGGCAGGAACTGGGCGAGCAGGCCGCCGGCCCGCCACGAGGACTCCTTACCGCCCGGCTTCATCTCCTCGCCCACGGCGAGGCGCACGCGGGTGGGGATCTGCTCGGACTGGTGGAAATATTCGTGCGCCGCCGCCTCCAGCCCCGAGCCGTCGAGGGCGACCACGCCCTGATAGCGGTTGGTGCTGATGCCCTGGTCGATGGTCATGGCGAGATGGCCGCGCCCCAGCAGCGCCGCCGGCGAGGTCTCGTTGCGGCGCTCGGCCTCGGCCAGCGCATCGGCATCGTAGCGGGCATAGGCGCGGATCTTGTCCGGGCTCACGAAGTCGGCCACCACCATGTCCACCGGCCCGTCGGTCTGGGTCTGGAGGATGAAGCGGCCCTCGAACTTCAGCGAGGAGCCGAGCAGCACGGCGAGCGTGACCGCCTCTCCCACCACCCGCTTCACCGCCGGGGGATAGGCATGATGGGCGAGCAGCGCATCGAGCGTGGGGCCGAGGCGCACCGTGCGGCCACGGATGTCGAGGGCATCCACCTGGAAGGCGGTGACGATGTCGTCCTGCGCGGCCTCGGATGCGGCGCGGGTGGCGGTGCGGGTGCGCTCGCCCTTCATGAAAGGTCTCCGGACGTGCCGGACCCGCATGCCAGCGCTCAGCGCACGATCATGGGTCCAGGGGGTTGCATGGTTTCAAGTGTCTGGACCCACACATATTCACGAGCCGGGCTGTTTCAACCCGGCTCGCAATGTCCCCGCTGCGGAAGGCTCAGCCGCCCACCGCGTCGAAGCACCAGGCGAGCACGCCCTTCTGGGCGTGCAGGCGGTTCTCCGCCTCGTCGAACACCACGGACTGCGGGCCGTCCATCACCACGTCCGTCACCTCCTCCCCGCGATGGGCGGGCAGGCAGTGCATAAAGATGGCATCCTTGTCCGCCCGCGCCATCAGGGCCGAATTGACCTGATAGGGCTTGAGGATGTTGTGACGCCGCTCGGCCTCCTTGTCGCCCATGGAGACCCAGGTGTCGGTGATGACGCAATCCACGCCCTCCACCGCCTCTTCCGGGTCGCGCATGAACTTCACCTTGGCCTTGGTACGCTTCACGAAGTCCTTCAGCGCCTGGCGCGGCGACAATTCCTTGGGCGTCGCCACCTTCAGGGTGAAGTCGAAGCGGTCGGCGGCATGAACCCACGAGGCCAGCACGTTGTTGGCGTCGCCCGTCCAGGCCACCGAGCGGCCGGTGATGGGGCCGCGATGCTCCTCGAAGGTCATCACGTCGGCCATCACCTGACAGGGGTGGCTGATGCGGGTGAGGCCGTTGATGACCGGCACCGTGGCGTATTTCGCCAGTTCAGTCAGGTCATCATGGTCCAGGATGCGGATCATGATGGCGTCGACGAAGCGCGACAGCACGCGGGCCGTGTCGGCGATGGTCTCGCCGCGGCCGAGCTGCATCTCCTGGCCCGTGAGCATGATGGTCTCGCCGCCCAGCTGGCGCATGGCGAGGTCGAACGACACGCGCGTGCGGGTGGACGGCTTGTCGAACACCATGGCCAGCGACTTGCCGGCGAGCGGCTTTTCCACCGGCTCCCCCGCCTTGCGGCGGGCCTTCAGATCCTTGGAAAAGTCCAGGACCCGGCGCAGTTCCTCGGCCGGGATCTCGGACAGATCGAGAAAATGACGCACCCCATTCCCCTTCATTCGGCCGCTCCCTTCACCGGATCTGAGGCGAGGCGCGCCTCGATGCGCCGGCAGGCGGCTTCGATCTTGTCGGCTGCGATGCCCACCTCTTCCTCGCTCACGGTGAGCGGGGGCAGCAGGCGGATGACGTTCTCGGCGGCGCCGGGCACCAGCATGCCCTCCTCGCGCAGCGCGGCGATCAGCTCGGGCGCGGGCACGGCGGCCTTGATGCCGAGCAGCAGGCCCTGCCCGCGCACCTCGGCGATGACGGCCGGATGGGTGTCGCGCAGTTCGGCGAGACGCTGCTGGAAGCGGCCGGCGACGCGGTTCACGCGGGGGAGGAAGTCATCCTCCAGCACCACGTCCAGCACCGCATTGCCCACCGCCATGGCCAGCGGGTTGCCGCCATAGGTGGAGCCGTGGGTGCCCACCGTCATGCCCTTGGCGGCCTCTTCGGTGGCAAGGCACGCCCCCATGGGGAAGCCGCCGCCGATGCCCTTGGCCACCGACATGATGTCCGGGGTGATGCCGGTCCACTCGTGGGCGAACAGGCGTCCGGTGCGCCCGACGCCGCTCTGCACCTCGTCCAGCACCAAAAGTAGGCCGTTCTCGTCGCACAGCTCGCGCAGGCCGGCGAGGAAGCCGGCCGGCGGCACGCGCACGCCACCCTCGCCCTGCACCGGCTCCACCAGAATGGCGGCGGTCTCGGGTGTCACGGCGGCGCGGGCGGCGTCGAGATCGCCGAACGGCACCTGGTCGAAGCCTGGAAGATCCGGGCCGAAGCCTTCGAGATATTTCGGGTTGCCGCCGGCGGCGATGGTCGCCAGCGTGCGGCCGTGGAAGGCGCCCTCGAAGGTGATGATGCGGTTCTTCTCGGGATGGCCGCTCACATACTGGTAGCGGCGCGCCATCTTGATGGCGCACTCCAGCGCTTCCGCACCGGAATTGGTGAAGAACATGGTGTCCGCGAAGGTCGCGGCCTTCAGCCGGTCGGCCAGCTTCTCGGCGCCGGGGATGCGGAACAGGTTGGACACGTGCCACAGCTTCGTCGCCTGCTCGGAGAGCGCGGCGGCGAGATAGGGATTGGCGTGGCCCAGCACGTTCACGGCGATGCCGGCGGTGAAGTCGAGGAAACGTCGCCCGTCCGTCGTGACGAGCCAGCAGCCCTCTCCCCTCTCGAACTGGAGGTCGATGCGTGCGTAGGTCGGCAGAACGGGGGTGATCACACTATCCTCCTGGTGGACTTCGATGCAGGCTTCCTGGCCTTCGAGGTTGCACGGGTTTGCGAACAACGTGCGACAGCGGGGTTTCGGCCCGGCCGCGCGCACAAACTAAAAAAGGCCGCCCATGCGGGGGCGGCCCGACCGCGCGATTCTAATGAACACGCGCACGAGGTCAACCGATCGCCTGCCATGATGCGAATCGGGACCGCGACCGGCCGCCGCACAAGGGTAAACGAAGCCTTAAGGAGCTGGGGAAAACGCTCCGCGACCCCTTGCCGACTCTGTTGCAGGGACCGGCCATATTGTAGGTTCTTGAGGGTCAGCCACGAGATGTCGTGCGCAGGGGCATCAGGAACCCTCTTCCAGGAACCGCGATCCGGGTCCATCCGAGCGCTTTGCCGCGCACGGGAACGGGGAGGGAGTCCGCCTTGCGGAAATCACGATCCGGGACGCGCCCCAACCGGCGTTCCCGCCCATGGCTGAAGCGGCGCCGAGCGTTTCCGGCGCCCGCGGCGTTCTTGAGATGCTGCCGGTTGAAATGCGGCAAGTAGATGCGGCAAATGGAGAAGAGCGATGAGCTGGAATGACGAGCGCGTCGAACTCTTGAAAAAGCTCTGGAGCGAAGGCCTCTCCGCGAGCCAGATCGCGACCGAGCTTGGCGAGGTGACGCGCAATGCCGTCATCGGCAAGGTGCACCGCCTCGGCCTGTCCGGCCGGGCGAAGGCCGCCCCTGCCCCGGCGCGTCCCCGCGCCAGCGGAACGGCGCCGGCCAAGGCCGGTCCGATGAACGGGCCGATGGGCGCTCCCGCCGGTCGCCCCGACAACCAGGCGCGGCCGCAGCGGCCCACCACCATCGGCAATACCGCCCTCGCGGCCGATCTGGACGAGGCACCGGAAGAGGCACCGGCGCCCGCTCCCGTCATGAGCGACAACGTGGTGCCCATGACCCAGGGCTGCACCATCATGCAGCTCACCGAGAGCACCTGCCGCTGGCCGCTGGGCGAGCCGGGCACCGAGAGCTTCCACTTCTGCGGCGGCAAGGCCAATCCGGGCATGCCCTATTGCCAGACCCACGCCCGCATCGCCTACCAGCCGGTGCAGGACCGCCGCCGCGACCGCCGCCTCGCCTATCTCTGAGGCGGGGAGCGCCGGAAGAGGCCTCCGGCGCTACGAAGCGGTCGAAAACCTGATGTGCGGTGTCATCCCCCGGCTTGTCCGGGGGATCCACGTTTCCGCAAGTTCGGCCCAAGGATGAATGCGCTGGCCTGTCGGCCCGGTGGATGCCCCGGACAAGCCGGGGCATGACGGCCCAAGAACAACAGGTTCGTATGCGGCCGGACGTCCATGACGCCCAGGAAAAGCATGCCCCCCAAGGAAAAAGGGCCCGCCTCCGGCTGGAGGCGGGCCCTTTTTCGTTCAGGGGACGGCGGCGGGAGGGCTCAGTCGTCCAGCCCCAGCGACGGCGCCGCGCGGCGTTCCAGCACGTCGCGGATGGCGGCGACCATCTCGCTCTCCTTCACCGCGAACTGGGCCGGGCGGGCGGCGCGGTATTCCGCATTGTCGGCGATGCCGGCGGCGATGCGGGCGCCTTCCACCAGATCCTTGATCTGGACCTCGCCGGCGTCCTTCTCGTTCGACCCCTGGATGATGACGGCCGGCGCGCCGCGCCGGTCGGCATACTTCATCTGCGCCTTCATGCCGGCGCCGCCGAGATACATCTCGGCGCGGATGCCGTTGGCGCGCAGCTCGGCCACCATCTTCATATAATCGGCGATGCGGGCCGGCTCCTTATCCATGGCCAGCACCACGACGGGGCCGACCTCGGCGTCCGCATCCATCTTGCCGAGGAAGGCGAGGGCCGCGAGCAGGCGCGACACGCCGATGGAGAAGCCGGTGGCCGGCACCTTCTCGCCGCGGAAGCGGGCGACGAGGCCGTCATAGCGCCCTCCCCCCGCCACCGAGCCGAAGCGCACGGGGCGGCCGGCCTCGTCGGTGATCTCGAAGGTGAGTTCCGCCTCGTAGACGGGGCCGGTGTAATATTCGAGGCCACGCACCACGGAAGGGTCGATCTTCACCCGGTCCTGATAGCCGCCAGCGGCGAGCAGGGTGCGGATGTCGTTCAATTCCGCCATGCCCTCCTGGAAGGCGGCGTTGCCTGCGAGGGCGGCGGCAAGCGCGACGTCGTCCAGCTCCACTTCCACGCCCACATCGGTGGCACGCACGCCCTTGCCGGTGAGCATGGCGAGCACCACAGCGGCCTGACGCTCGTCGAGGCCGGCCCCCTTGGTGAAGTCGCCGCTCTCGTCCTTGCGGCCGGGGCCGAGCAGGAGCGCGACGCCCTCGGCGCCGAACTTGTCGAACTTGTCGATCGCGCGCAGCACGGTGAGGCGGCGGCCGGCGTTCTCGTCGCCGCCCAGGCCGATGGCCTCCATCACGCCGTCGAGCACCTTGCGGTTGTTCACCTTCACCACATAGGAGCCGCGCGGGATGCCCACCGCCTCCAGCGTGTCGGCGGCCATCATGCAGATCTCGGCATCGGCCGCGACGGAGGGGGCGCCCACCGTGTCGGCGTCGAACTGCATGAACTGGCGGAAGCGGCCGGGGCCGGGCTTCTCGTTGCGGAAGACGTAGCCGGCCCGGTAGGAGCGGTAGGGCTTGGGCAGCTGCTCGAAATGCTCGGCCACGTAGCGCGCCAGCGGCGCCGTGAGGTCGTAGCGCAGGGAGAGCCACTGCTCGTCGTCGTCCTGGAAGGAGAAGACGCCCTCGTTGGGCCGGTCGAGGTCGGGCAGGAACTTGCCGAGCGCGTCGGTATATTCGATGGCCGGGGTCTCCAGCGCCTCGAAGCCGTAGAGCGCGTAGACGGCGCGGATCTTCTCCAGCATGGCGCGGGTGGCGGACAATTCCGCGCCGGTGCGGTCGACGAGGCCGCGCGGGAGCCGCGCCTTCGGCTTGAATTCTTTGGCCATGGTGTTTCGATGCTTCGGGACCCGTGTCCCGCTCGGTCAATAAAGGGGTTGGGGCGTCTTAGAGGACAGGGCCGGTGACGGCAAGGTCGCTGGCCGGGAAGGGCCGGCAACCAGCGAAAAACCTGCCGCTCCGTTACCTCTGCCATGACAGCGCCGTGTTCTGCGCGCATCATGAAGTCGGGTCGCGGCAGCCGTCGCACTGGCCCTCATCCCAGACCTGTCGTCATGCTGCGCCCTAAGGCGTGTGGCGGCGCCATTGCAGCATGGAGGACACGCTTGCCCCACGACACGCCGCTCATTGCGACCCTCGTCGGGGCCTTCGTCCTCGCCTTCGTGCTCGGCGCCATCGCGCAGCGCCTCAAGCTGTCGCCGCTGGTGGGCTATCTCCTCGCCGGCGTGCTCGTGGGGCCGTTCACCCCCGGCTTCGTGGCCGACGAGCATCTGGCGCTGGAACTGGCGGAGATCGGCGTCATCCTCCTCATGTTCGGCGTCGGCCTGCACTTTTCCTTGTCCGATCTCCTCTCGGTGAAAGCCATCGCCATCCCCGGCGCCATCGTGCAGATCACGGCGGCGACCGTCATGGGCATGGGCCTCGCCTGGGCTTTGGGGTGGAATCTCGGCGCCGGCCTCGTCTTCGGCATCGCCTTGTCCGTCGCCTCCACCGTCGTGCTTTTGCGCGCCTTGCAGGAGCGGCGGATGGTGGAGAGCGAGCAGGGGCGCATCGCGGTGGGCTGGCTCATCGTCGAGGACCTCGCCATGGTCCTCGCGCTGGTGCTGCTGCCCGCTTTGTCCGGCGCGCTCGGCGGACGGACCGTCACCACCGGCACCATCGACTGGCTCGGCCTCGGCGGGGACGTGTGGACCACACTCGCCGTCACATTGGTCAAGGTCGCGGGCTTCGTGGTGCTGATGCTGGTGGTGGGGCGCCGCGTCATTCCCTGGATCATGCACTGGGTGGCGCACATCGGCTCGCGCGAGCTGTTCCGCCTGGCGGTGCTGGCCATCGCGCTGGGCGTGGCGTTCGGCTCGGCCAAGCTGTTCGGCGTCTCGTTCGCGCTGGGCGCCTTCTTCGCCGGCATGGTGCTGAGCGAGAGCCCCCTCTCCCACCGCGCCGCCGAGGAGACGCTGCCCCTGCGCGACGCCTTCGCCGTGCTGTTCTTCGTCTCGGTGGGCATGCTGGTGGACCCCTCCATCGTGGTGAAGAGCCCGGTCTCGCTGCTGGTGACGGTGCTGATCGTGCTGTTCGGCAAGTCGCTCGCCGCCTTCTTCATCGTGCGGGCGTTCGGCTACGGCAACTCCACCGCCCTCACCATCTCCGCCTCGCTGGCGCAGATCGGCGAATTCTCCTTCATCCTCGTGGCGCTGGGCGTGGACCTGCAATTGCTGCCGGCCGAGGGACGCGACCTGATCCTCGCCGCGGCGATCATCTCCATCCTCGCCAACCCCTTCTTCTTCCTGGTGCTGGACCGCTACCGCGCGCGCCATGCGCCGCTGCGGCCCGAAAAGGCGGCCCCTGCCGCCGCTGCGCCCGCCCCGGCGCCCCATCCCGCGCCCAAGCCCGCTCCCAAGCCTGTCCCGGCCCTGCCGGAAACCGCGCTCGCCAACCACACCGTGCTCGTCGGCTACGGCCGGGTCGGCCGCCTCGTCGCCGACGGGCTGAAGGCGGCGGGCACGCCCTTCCTCGTCATCGAGGACCAGGGCGACCGGCTGGAGGAGCTGAAGCGCCTGGACATCGAAGCGGTGAACGCCAACGCCGCCTCCGCCCCCGCCATCGCGGCGGCCAATGTCGCCGGGGCGCGCCGCATCATCCTCGCCATCCCCGACGGGTTCGAGGCGAGCAACGTGCTGAAGAAGGCGCGCCAGCTCAATCCCGCCATCGAGATCGTCGCCCGCGCCCATTCGGATGCGGAGGTGGAGCACCTGCGGCAGAGCGGGGCCAACTTCATCATCATGGGCGAGCGGGAGGTGGCGCGCGGCATGCTGGCGCACGTGCTGGAGACCTCCCAGAACGACATTGCCGGCGCAGCCGCCGCAGAGCAGGCGGTGGAAGGCGGAAACCGGGCCGGACCCTCGGTTTCCATGGACACCGCGGGCCCTGTTGACGCTGGGCCCGGTCTTGCGGAGCCGGCGGCCGCGGCGCAGAAAGAGACGCTGTAGCTCGACCTTTATTGCGAATAAGTTGCAATTGCAGGAAGGGTGCGGTAATTTTTGCGAATTGATCGCAACTAAGGCGGCCGCGCCCGTCACGACCGCCGGACCGGAGCATTCCCGTGCCCGACGCCTTTGTCCTGTCCCGCCGGCATTTTCCGGCGCTCGCCCTCGCCGCCGCGGCGGCGTTCTTCGTCTCGAACCCCGCCCGCGCGGCCGCGCCGTTCAAGGTGGTCACCACCTTCACCGTCATCGCCGACATGGCGAAGAACGTGGCGGGCGACGCCGCCCAGGTGGAGAGCATCACCAAGCCCGGCGCCGAGATCCATAATTACCAGCCCACCCCCGGCGACCTCATCAAGGCGCAGGGCGCGAACCTGATCCTGTGGAACGGGCTGAACCTGGAACTGTGGTTCGAGAAATTCTTCTCGCGCCTCAAGAACGTGCCGAGCGTGGTGGTGTCGCAGGGCGTCGAGCCCATGGGCATCACGGACGGCCCCTACAGCGGCAAGCCGAACCCGCACGCCTGGATGTCGCCGTCCGCCGCGCTGATCTACGTGGACAACATCCGCGACGCGCTGGCGAAGTACGATCCGGCCAACGCCGCGACCTACACGGCCAATGCCGCCGCCTACAAGGCGAAGATCACCGCCGCCATCGACCCCATCCGCGCCGAGCTGGAGAAAGTGCCGGCGGAGCAGCGCTGGCTCGTCACCAGCGAGGGCGCCTTCTCCTACCTCGCCCGCGACTTCGGACTGAAGCCGCTCTATCTCTGGCCCATCAACGCCGACCAGCAGGGCACGCCCCAGCAGGTGCGCCGCGTGGTGGACCTGATGCGGAAGGACCACATCCCGGTCATCTTCTCGGAAAGCACCATCTCCGCCGAGCCGGCCAAGCAGGTGGCGCGGGAGACCGGCGCGCGCTACGGCGGCGTGCTCTATGTGGACTCCCTCTCCGACCCCTCCGGGCCGGTGCCCGCCTATCTCGACCTCCTGAAGGTGACGAGCGGCACCATCGCCGCCGGGCTGACCGGGAGCGCCAAGCCATGAACGCCCCCCTTTCCCGCCAGAACCTCGCCGAGGCCGGCGCCGGCATCCTGGTGGAGCACGTCACCGTCACCTATCGCAACGGCCACACCGCCCTGCGCGATGCGAGCTTCGCCATTCCCACCGGCACCATCACCGCGCTGGTGGGGGTGAACGGCTCGGGTAAGTCCACCCTGTTCAAGACCATCATGGGCTTCCTCAAGGCCGCGCGGGGCGAGGTGCGCATCCTGGGCATGAGCGTGCCCGAGGCGCTGAAGCGCAACGTGGTCGCCTATGTGCCGCAGGCCGAAGAGGTGGACTGGACCTTCCCCGTCCTCGTCGAGGACGTGGTGATGATGGGCCGCTACGGCCACATGAACCTCTTGCGCATTCCCGGCGCCGCCGACCGCGCGGCGGTGGAGGCGGCGCTCGCCCGCGTCAACATGCTGGACTTCCGCACGCGGCAGATCGGCGAGCTCTCCGGCGGGCAGAGGAAGCGCGTGTTCCTCGCCCGCGCGCTGGCGCAGGACGCCCGCGTGATCCTGCTCGACGAGCCCTTCACAGGCGTGGACGTGAAGACCGAGGACGCCATCATCGGCCTCCTGCGCGCCCTGCGCGACGAGGGGCGGGTGATGCTGGTCTCCACCCACAATCTCGGCTCGGTACCGGAATTCTGCGATCGCACCGTGCTGGTGAAGGGCACCGTGCTCGCCTACGGTCTCACCTCCGAGGTGTTTACTCAGGCGAACCTCGAAAAGGCCTTCGGCGGCGTGCTGCGCCATTTCGTGCTGGACGAGACCCACGCCGCCACCCCCGGCACGCTGGGCGTGCTCACCGACGACGAGCGCCCCCTCGTCCTCTACAAGGACCGCCCCGCCCAGAGCGGCACGGCGGGCTCGTCAGAGGGGATCGGGTGATGGGCAGCATTTCCCCGCGCTCTCCGCTTCACACGCCGTCATGGCCGGGCTTGTCCCGGCCATCCACGTGGTCCAGCCGGGTGCATCTTTCCGCACAGCGCGCCATCGGCCCGACGTGGATGCCCGGCACAAGGCCGGGCATGACGGCGCGGTCGTTTCATGCGTCGCGCGACCACGTGGACGCCTGACGATGACCCTCCTCCTCGAACCCTTCACCTATTCCTACATGGTCAACGCCATGTGGGTGTCGGCGCTGGTGGGCGCCGTGTGCGCCTTCCTCTCGGCCTTCCTGATGCTCAAGGGCTGGTCGCTGATCGGCGACGCCCTCTCCCATTCCATCGTGCCGGGCGTGGCGGGGGCCTACATGCTGGGGCTGCCCTTCTCGGTGGGCGCCTTCTTCGCCGGGGCGCTGGCGGCGGGGGCAATGCTGTTCCTTCAGGAGCGGACCAAGCTGAAGGAGGATGCGGTCATCGGCCTCATCTTCACCTCCTTCTTCGGGCTCGGCCTGTTCATGGTCTCGCTGTCGCCAACCTCGGTGAACGTGCAGACCATCGTGCTCGGCAATATCCTCGCCATCTCGCCCGCCGACACGCTGCAACTCGCCATCATCGGCTTCGTCTCGCTCGCCTTGCTGCTCGTCTTCTGGAAGGACCTGATGGTGACCTTCTTCGATGAGAGCCACGCCCGCTCCATCGGCCTGAAACCCACCGCGCTCAAGGTGATGTTCTTCACGCTTCTCGCCGCCTCCACGGTGGCGGCCTTGCAGACGGTGGGCGCGTTCCTCGTCATCGCCATGGTGGTGACACCGGGCGCCACGGCCTATCTCCTCACCGACCGCTTCCCCCGCCTCATCGCCTTGTCGGTGGCCATCGGCGCGACGACCTGCTTCGTCGGCGCCTATGCCTCCTATTTCCTCGATGGGGCAACCGGCGGCATCATCGTGGTGCTGCAGACGCTGATCTTCCTTCTGGCCTTCGTCTTCGCCCCCAAGCACGGCGTGCTGGCGGCGCGGCGGCAGGCGGCGGAAGCTCTGAAGGAGGGCGCGGCATGAGCCTTCTCGCGCCCTTCCAGTTCGATTTCATGCAGACCGCCCTCGTCATCGCCGCTCTGGTGGCGGTGCCCATGGCGCTGCTCTCCTGCTTCCTGGTGCTGAAGGGCTGGTCGCTGATGGGGGATGCCGTCTCCCATGCGGTGCTGCCGGGCGTGGTGCTGGCCTATATGGCCGGCCTGCCACTGGCCTTCGGCGCCTTCGTGGCGGGTATGATCTGCGCGCTCGGCACCGGCTATCTCAAGGCCAACAGCCGGGTGAAGGAAGACACGGTGATGGGCGTGGTCTTCTCCGGCATGTTCGGGCTGGGGCTGGTGCTCTACACCAAGATCCAGACCGACGTTCACCTCGACCACATCCTCTTCGGCGACATGCTGGGCGTGAGCTGGGGCGACATCGCCGAGAGCGCGATCATCGCCGGGCTCGTGACGCTTGTGCTGCTCGCCAAATGGCGCGACCTGCTGCTGAACGCCTTCGACCCCGCGCAGGCGAAAGCGGTGGGGCTTCACACCGGCCTCCTGCACTACGGCCTGCTAGTGATGCTTTCGCTGACAATCGTCGCGGCGCTCAAAGCCGTGGGCATCATCCTCGCCGTGGCGCTGCTCATCGCGCCGGGGGCCATCGCGTTTCTCGTGACGAAGCGGTTCGGCTGGATGCTGGTGACGGCGGTTCTGGTGGCCGTCTCCTGCTCGCTCGCCGGCGTCTACCTCTCCTTCTTCCTCGACAGCGCGCCGGCGCCGACCATCGTGCTGCTGATGACCGGCGTGTTCATCGCGGCGTTCGTGGGGGTGCGGGTGAAGGCGCGGCGGGTGGAGGGGGAGGCCCTGCCGCCACTATGAGACTCCTGACACAGACTCCCCATGCAGTTTGGAACTGAGCACACTCGGAATTTTATCATACGAACATACCGGAAATATTAAATTCAAAATTTCCGCAATCTCCGGCTTGGCGATTTTGATCTGTCTAATTTTTTCTGCCATCCTTTTATCCACAAACGTTATATCAGAATAAATTGCAGTCGATGCTAAATATTCGTCGGATATATCACTTCCCCGATTCACATTATGCTTAAAATTTAAAGAATTTATCGCATCAAAGAACTGATAAGTTGGGAGAGAATTTTTACAAATCGCTCCAGTCTCCAGCCCATCTCCACCCGAGCCTGCGGCAATATCCAACAATTTTTGCATCTGATACATTCGACCCAAATCCCCCAACGTCGTATTTTTACTAGCTTCCTCCATATTAATTCCATATTTATTTATAATTGATTTTAACATATCTTCTGGCGTCTCAGGTAGCGGAGACGCCAAATCGACCACAGAACTCATAAATGAATTCACTAATTCGAATTTTTCTTCAACCCGATCATCACCAGTTTGCTGAATATTATGATAGATACTATTTCTTATCGTTAGAAGACGCTGATCAAGCTCTTTCCCTTTGAGAATTCGCTTTCCCGTCACAATGTCATCTAATTTCACATCTTTGATGTCGATCGCATTCGAACGTGCCAACGTAACGATCTCGCGAGCGCGCTGGGCACTCGCTAGCATCAATGGACGAATCCGAATCCATGGCTCACAGCTTGATCCCAGAAGCTGCTCCCCAGAACCCACCTGAAACAAATCGCGTCTCGTCAAATTTCGTACTTCTGAAATGCTCACATTCTCAGAAGTGGCCGCATTCATTATCTCAAAATAAAGAACATCTATAAATGACCCAAATCCACCGTTTTTACCTTTTACCCAAGCCAACATTCCTAAATTTCTAATAAATTCTAGCCTTCGACGGGCTACATATTCACTATCATGACATATCAATTCTTGAATGCGATTCAATGATAATGTTATTGTGATGAAATGACTATCAACCCACGAATAAAATTCGCGAGCCCTTAAACGTATGATATCAACATTTGAAAAATGATCATCTATCCAGCGCCCCAATTGTGACGTATCTAGAGAAACAAACTTCGGAACAATCAATTGCATTCGAAGTTCTCCGATATTTTTTTAGTGGTGCTTTGTTGTGAATTCAGACAGGTGGGCAAGAATAGCAAAATTCTAAGCTAGACCAAAAGGTCAAACACAACGAGCCCCCTTGACGCCCCCCCCCCCGCAGGCGTAACCCCATCCGCGGGACACCTCCCCCCAACGGGAGGCGCCCATCTGTAAGGATGGACCACATGACGACGAATCCTGCTCCGGCCACGCGTCCGGAAAACCCCAATTTTTCCTCCGGCCCCTGCGCCAAGCGTCCCGGCTGGACGCTGGAAGGCCTGTCCGACGCCCCGCTCGGCCGCTCGCACCGTGCCAAGGTCGGCAAGGTCAAGCTGAAGGAAGCCATCGACCTCACCCGTGAGGTGCTGGAAGTCCCGGCCGACTACCGCATCGGCATCGTCCCCGCTTCCGATACCGGCGCCGTGGAAATGGTGCTGTGGTCCGTGCTCGGCGCGCGCCCGGTGGACATGCTGGCCTGGGAAAGCTTTGGCGAGGGCTGGGTGACGGATGTCGTCAAGCAGCTCAAGCTCACCGATGCCCGCGCGCTGACCGCCCCCTACGGCGAGCTGCCGGACCTCAAGAGCGTCGATTTCACCCACGACGTGGTCTTCACCTGGAACGGCACCACCTCGGGCGTCATGGTGCCGGACGCGGACTGGATCCCGGCCGACCGCGAGGGCCTGACCATCTGCGACGCCACCTCGGCGGCGTTCGCGCAGAAGCTCGATTTCGCCAAGCTCGATGTGGTCACCTTCTCCTGGCAGAAGGTGCTCGGCGGCGAGGCGGCCCACGGCATGCTCATCCTCTCCCCCCGCGCGGTGGAGCGGCTGGAGAGCTACAAGCCGGCGTGGCCCCTGCCCAAGATTTTCCGCATGACCAAGGGCGGCAAGCTCATCGAAGGCATCTTCGAGGGCGAGACCATCAACACCCCGTCCATGCTGTGCGTTGAAGACTATCTCGATGCGCTCAAGTGGTCGAAGAACATCGGCGGCCTCTCCGCGCTGCAGGAGCGGTCCAACCGCAACTTCGAGGCCATCGCCCAGTGGGTGCACCGCACCCCGTGGGTGGACTTCCTCGCCACCGATCCGGTGACGCGCTCCAACACCTCGGTGTGCCTGAAGGTGGTGGATGCGGACGTGACGGCGCTCCCTGCCGACGCGCAGGCGGCCTTCGCCAAGGCCATCGCCTCCGGCCTCGAGAAGGGCGGCATCGCCTACGACATCGGCGCCTATCGCGATGCCCCTCCCGGCCTGCGCATCTGGTGTGGCGCCACGGTTGAGCGCGCCGACGTGGAAGCCCTGACCCACTGGCTCGACTGGGCCTTCAACGAGGCGAAGTCCGCGCTGCCCAAGGCGGCGTGATTTCGGCCGGGTGATTTCGATCGGATGACTGCGGCGGCCTGCGCCGCCTCCTGAACATCGTCATGCCCGGGCTTGTCCCGGGCATCCACGTCGAGCCGCCGGCGCCACGGCCGAAGGTGCGCCCGGACCATCCACGTGGATGGCCGGGACAAGCCCGGCCATGACGGCTGCGCGCGCGGTTCGGCTCATCCGCACCATTCCGGAGCCCATCCCATGGCACCCCGCGTTCTCATCTCCGACAAGCTCTCCCCCGCCGCCATCCAGATCTTCAAGGACCGCGGCGTCGAGGTGGATTTCCAGCCCGACCTCGGCAAGGACAAGGACAAGCTGGCCGAGATCATCGGCAATTATGACGGCCTCGCCATCCGCTCGGCCACCAAGGTGACGCCGAAGATCCTGGAGAAGGCCAACCGCCTCAAGGTCATCGGCCGCGCCGGCATCGGCGTGGACAATGTGGATTTGCCGGCCGCGACCGCCAAGGGCGTGATCGTGATGAACACGCCGTTCGGCAATTCCATCACCACCGCCGAGCATGCCATCGCGATGATGTTCGCCCTCGCCCGCGAGATCCCGGCGGCGGATGCCTCCACCCAGGCCGGCAAGTGGGAGAAGAACCGCTTCATGGGCGTCGAGGTCACGGGCAAGACCCTCGGCATCATCGGCTGCGGCAACATCGGCTCCATCGTCGCCGAGCGCGGCGTGGGGCTGAAGATGAAGGTCATCGCCTTCGACCCCTTCCTCTCGCCCGAGCGCGCCCTCGACCTCGGCGTGGAGAAGGTGGAGCTGGACGACCTCCTCGCCCGCGCCGATTTCATCACCCTGCACACGCCCCTCACCGAGAAGACCAAGAACATCCTCTCGGCCGAGAACCTCGCCAAGACGAAGAAGGGCGTGCGCATCATCAACTGCGCCCGCGGCGGACTGGTGGACGAGGAGGCGCTGCGCGCGGCGCTCGACTCGAAGCACGTGGCCGGCGCCGCCTTCGACGTGTTCACCATCGAGCCGGCGGAGACCAACCCGCTGTTCGGCCATCCCAACGTGGTGTGCACGCCCCACCTCGGCGCCGCCACCACCGAGGCGCAGGAGAATGTCGCGCTGCAGGTCGCCGAGCAGATGAGCGACTATCTCCTCACCGGCGCCATCTCCAACGCGGTGAACTTCCCCTCCATCACCGCGGAAGAGGCGCCCAAGCTGAAGCCCTTCATCGAGCTGGCGGAAAAGCTCGGCTCCTTCGCCGGCCAGCTCACCGACACCGACATCAAGACTGTCCGCATCATCTATGAGGGCGCGGTGGCGGACCTGAAGGTGAAGGCGCTGACCTCTGCCGCCGTGGCCGGCCTGCTGCGCCCGGCGCTGGCCGACATCAACGTCGTCTCCGCCCCCTCCGTCGCCAAGGAGCGCGGCGTTGTCATCGAGGAGACCACCCGCGCCGCTACCGGTGATTACGAGAGCCTGATTACGGTGACTGTCGTGACGGAGCAGTTCGAGCGCTCCGTCTCCGGCACGGTGTTCGCGGACGGTCATCCGCGCATCGTCAACATCAAGGGCATCAAGGTGGATGCCGAGTTCGCCCCCGCCATGGTCTATGTGACCAACGAGGACAAGCCCGGCTTCATCGGCCGCTTCGCCGGTCTCCTCGGCGATGCGGGCATCAACATCGCCACCTTCGCCCTCGGCCGCGACCATGCGGGCGGCGATGCCATCGCGCTGGTGGCGGTGGATGGCGCGGTGCCGGCCGAGCTGCTCGCCAAGGTGCAGGCCCTGCCGCAGGTGAAGGCGGCCAAAGCCCTCGCGTTCTGAGGGCCCTCGCCTTCTGAGCCTGACGCCGACCCAAAAAGCAGAAGCCCCGTCCGGCCGGACGGGGCTTCTTTCGTTTCAGGCAGCTCACGCCACGTGCTTCACATCCGTCCCGCCGCCGGTGCGCCAGAGGGAGAAGAGGATGCCGGCGGCGATCATGGCGACCGTGACGCCCAGCGAGATGGCCGGGTCCACCTTGCCGAAGAAGTGGCTCCAGAAGATCTTGCCGCCGATGAAGACGAGCACGCCGGCGAGCGCATACTTCAGGTGCGAGAAGCGGTGGACCATGGCGGCCAGCGCGAAGTAGAGGGCGCGCAGGCCGAGGATGGCCATGATGTTGGCGGTGAACACGATGTAGGTGTCCGTGGTGATGGCGAAGATGGCCGGCACCGAATCCACCGCGAACACGAAGTCCGCGATATTGATGACCACGAGGGCGAGGAACAGCGGCGTCGCCCAGAGCACCGCCTTGCCGGTGACCGGATGGGGCTGGCGCACGAAGAAGCGCTCGCCGTGCAGCTCGGGCGTCACCCGCATGCGCTTGGTGAGGAAGCGCAGCGCCTTGTTCTGCGAGATGTCCGTCTCGCCTTCGCTGACGAACAGCATCTTGATGCCGGTGACGACGAGGAACGCGCCGAACAGCAGCAGCACCCAGTCATAGGACTGCACCAGCGCCGCGCCCACGCCGATCATTAGCCCGCGCAGCACCAGCACCGCGATGATGCCCCACACCAGCGCCCGGTATTGATAGGCGCGGGGAATGGCGAAGTAGCTGAAGATCAGCGAGATGACAAAGACGTTGTCGATGGAGAGCGCCTTCTCGATGGCGTAGCCGGTGAAGTATTGCATGCCGGCCTGCGGCCCCATGGAGGCCCAGATCCAGCCGCCGAACACGGCCGCCACGGCGATATAGAAGACGGAGAGCCTGAGGCTTTCGGCGATGCCGATTTCCCGCGAGTCGCGGTGCAGCACGCCGAGGTCGAAGGCGAGCAAAGCGAAGACGATGGCGAGGAAGCCGAGCCAGAGCCACAGCGGCTTGCCGGCGACATCGAGGAAAAGAAGAGCGATCAGCTGGTCCATGGCACGGTCCTGTCAGTGGCCTGCGGCGACCGCCCGAGAGGGTCGGGGCGCCGGGCAGGAAACCGGATAGGAGGACCGACATGGCGGGGCGGGCACGGACCCGACCTGCCCCGGGCAGCTGGGACAGGCCGGGCCGCGTCCGCGCCCGTCAGAGGGGCCCGGACCTCGCGTGTTGAGGGAAAGGGTCCGGGCGCCAGGGGCGCTCGGGCGTTAGGCGCGCGGGACGGGTGCCGCCTATCTCGCCGGCTTCAGAGGAATTTCAGCCCACCTCTTGCGGCGGACCACCACGACGCGGGCCATGTCGGCCCCCTCCCGGCGCAGATATTCGATCTGGTCGCGCAGGCGGAGCTTCATCTTCTTCAGCGCGAGCACGCGGGTGCGATCGGGCTCGGGCCGCGTCTGCTCGGAGGAGATCTCCTCCTCGATCAGGCTGTGGCGCGTCGTCAGCGATTTCATGAACTGGTCCACGACAACCTCCTTTCGATGGGGAAAGGATGGGGCCGGACGCTTGATAGCTCCAATCCATAGTCGCTATATTCATTATAGCTCTGGACTATGAAACCGCCATGCCCTTCCGGCCGCGCCATCGCCAGCTCGAATATGTGGTCGCCCTTGCCGAGACCGGGCACTTCGGCGCGGCGGCCAAGCGCTGCCACGTCTCCCAGCCGACGCTCTCCGTACAGGTGGCCCTGCTGGAGGAGCAGCTCGGCACGCCGCTGTTCGACCGCACGCGCGGCCGCGTGATCCCCACCGCCGTCGGCGAGCGGATCATCGCCTCGGCCCGCGCCGTGCTTCAGGCGCTGGACGATATCGTCGCCACCGCCGCCACCGGGGCGGACAATCTCGGCGGGCTGATCCGGCTGGGCGTCGCGCCCACGTTCGGGCCGTATTTCCTGCCCCACCTGCTGCCGGTGCTGCATCGGCGCTACCCCGGCCTCCAGATCTACATCCGCGAGGAGCGCCCCTCGGTGATCGAGCGGGAAGTCACCGCCGGCAATCTCGATTGCGGCCTCGGACCGCAGCCTTTGTCCGGCTCGGTGCTCACCTTCCGCCGCCTGTGCCGGGAAGCCATCTATCTCGGCGCCGCCAAGGACCATCGCCTCGCGGACGGCGCCAGCGTGGAGATCGCCCAGCTCAAGGGCGAGCGGCTGCTGACCCTCGGGCGCGGCCATCAGCTGTTCGAGAGCGCGCGGGCGCTCGCCGCCGCCTCCGGCGCCCAGGTGCGGGAGGATTACGAGGGCACCAGCCTCGATGCCCTGCGCCAGATGGTCATCATGGGCATGGGCCTGTCGCTCTTCCCCGAGCTTTACGCGCGCTCGGAATTCCGCGTGCAGGACCACATCGCTTTGCTCACGGTGGAAGGCTGGCCGGCGACGCGGGACATGGGCTTCTTCTGGCGCGCGGGCAACAACCGCGCCGCCCATTTCGACCAGCTGGCGCGGGAGAGCGAGGGCACCTGCCGGGAACTTGGCCTCGAACCCGGCTGACGGCGCCGCCCCAACGGCGTGCGGCCCACCCGGGGGAAGCGGGCGGGCCGTCACCCCTCGCCCGGGCGGGGGCGGGGCGAGGCGGCGCGCGGCCTGGCGAACGGCCGCGCCTCCGTTTGCGGAGGAGGGATCGGAGCCGATCAGCGGCGCAGCAGGGCAGACACCTCGCGGCGCAGGCGATCCGCATAGCCCGCCACATGATCGGCGATTGACCGCACGCCCACCGCCGCGCGGCGGATGTCGGACGCGGCATGGGAGACACCGTCGATACTTTCGCTGACGGCACGCGAGGTGGACGACTGCTGCGCCATGGCCGCGGACAGCTCCACGAACAGGTCGCCCAGGTTGGAAATGCTGCGGGTGATGTCGGACACCGCCTCGACGGCGACGCCGCCGTCCTGCTGCACCTGTTCCACCTGATGGCGGATGTCCTGCGTCGCCTTGGCGGTCTGGAGCGCCAGCGCCTTCACCTCCTGCGCCACCACGGCGAACCCCTTGCCCGCCTCACCCACGCGTGCCGCCTCGATGGTGGCGTTGAGCGCGAGCAGATTGGTCTGGGCCGCGATCTTCTCGATCAGGGTGGTGACATTCCCGATGCGGCCGACGCTGGTGGCGAGGCTCTCCACCAGTTCGTTGGTGCGCACGGCGCGCTGGGTCGCTTCCTGCGACATGGTGGTGGCACGCTCGATCTGGTGCGAGATGCCGGTGAACGAGGCAGACATCTCCTGCGCCGCCGTTGACACGGCGGTGGACATCTCCTCGGTCCGCTCGGTGAGCTGGAGCAGTTCGGCGGAGGCCGATTGGCCGGCCTCGGAGGTCTGTGTCATCTCCTGGCCGACCGCGGTCACGCCCTCGGCGGTGGCGACGGCGGCCGTCACCACGTCCCAGGTCAGCATGGGGCCGTCATAGCTGCCATCCGCCTTGAAGATGGCCGAGACACGCAGGTCCAGCGTCTCCGGCCCCACCCGGATGCGCGCGTTGTGCGGCAGGTTTGCCGGATCGGCGAGGAGGCCGCGCTGGTGCGCGGGGTGCTTGTGGAACACGTCGATGGACGTGCCCAGCATTTGGTCGGCCTTGACCTTCAAATGGGAGTCGATGCGCCGCAGGGTCTCGATGCTGGTGCGGTTCAGATAGTCGATGACCAGCGTCTCGCGATCGCAGGTCATGATGTTCACCGGCATGTTCTCCATCATCTGCTGGAGCCGCTGCGTGCGGGCCTCCAGCGCGGCGCGGGCGGTGTCGGCGCGCAGCGTGACCATCACATGGGCGATGACGCCGTGCCGGTCCCGCAGGGCCGAGAGGATCACGGCCAGCGTCTCGCCGGCCACCGCGAGGGTCATCTCGCGCGGCAGGAAACCGGGCTCGGCGATATGGCGGCCGAGGTCCGCCAGCGCCGGATGAAGCGCGCCGAGGGGCATCCCCTGAAGCCCCGCCGGGGATGTGGCGAGGCCCGAGGCGACGGCGTTCAGGAGTTCGATGGCCGCCACATTGGCCTGCACCACGGCGAGGCCGCGCCCCTCGCACAGCAGCACACCCCATGGCAAAGCCGCCATCAGCTGCGCCGCCATGCCGGTGGCCACCGTGCCGAATTCCCTGGCTGCCCGATCTCGCCCGGAATGCAGGGGCTCGGGCCTGGCCCGCAGCGCGCTTGCCGTCATGCTGTTCGTCCTGTCCTCGGCGGCGATGCCGCGCCGCTTCAGCGCCACCCTGTGCAGCGCGCGATGCCAGCAAAGGGCTAGGCCGCGTAGCTTGCCCGAAGCTGGGGCGGGCCGACTGACGCTGCGTCGCCAACAGGACTTTCACGTTTGTGCGATGCACATGGCGGGCCGGGTGTGGCCCATGCGCCACCCCCCACCGGCGGGAAGATGCTAGATCAGGGAAATGGCTGGGCAGCCCCGCCCAAGGTTGGGCTTCAACCTTCGGGCGTTAACCTTAACGCCACCTTATCCGGCTTCAATGCAACGGAGCGCAGACAGGAAACTGAAGCGCGGCGTCGTGCGTTGTGTGCGTCGTAGGGTCTCGCATCGTCTGAGTGGTCAAAGCATGCCTCGGTTCCTGCCCCGGTTGTTCCCGAAGGTTCTGGTCAAGGCTTCCCGAGCTACGGCCGAAATGGTGAAGGGTGCCGACGTGCCCGTGATCGGCCGCCGCCTGTTCGTCATGGGCGCGCCGCTGGCGCTGGCCGCGTGCGTCACCAATCCGCCGCCGGCTCCGCTGAGCCGCGCGAACATGATGTACGGCCCGGTGGACGGCGAGCCCTTCCCGGTGGACGCGGTGGACCTCTCCGAGGTGGACCCCAAGTGGCTGCGACAGGAGGTTCCGGCCCCGGCCGGCTACGCGCCCGGCACCATCGTGGTCGATATCAACGAGCGCTTCCTCTACCTCATCGGCCGCAACGGCACGGCGATCCGCTACGGCGTGGGCGTCGGCAAGCAGGGCTATTCGTTCCGCGGCTGGGCCACCATCAAGCGCAAGGAGAAGTGGCCCCACTGGACGCCCACCGCCAACATGGTGCGCCTCCAGCCCGCGCGCTATGGACCCTACCAGGCCGGCCTGCCCGGCGGCGAGACCAATCCCCTCGGCCCGCGCGCGCTCTATCTCTATGACGGCGACCGCGACACCATGTTCCGCATCCACGGCACCATCGAGCCGTGGAGCATCGGCCAGCAGGTGTCCTCGGGCTGCATCCGCCTGCTCAACCAGGACATCATCGACCTCTACGAGCGCGTCCCGCTCGGCACCCGGGTCTATGTGAAGGGCTGACGTCGCAGCACCTGAACGCCCGACGATTCCCGCCGCCGTCATCGCCTGCCTCGTGCGGGCGATCCACTGTCGGGCAAGAGGGGTGTCGGATCACTGACAGGTGGACAAGCGGATGGCGCGGGGCCGGCGCTGGCCTGCGAGGATCGTTTGCTGCCCTACCCGCCCGCCGCCCGGGGCAGCAGGCGGTAGAGCTGGGCGGCGCCGTCGATGATCTGGAAGCGGTTGCGCGCCTGCGAGAATTCAAGGTTCTCGCGGGTGCCGATGCACAGGAAGCCGCCGCGCACGAGGCTCTGGGCGAAGCGTGCCAGCACCTTGTCCTGCAACGGCGTGGTGAAATAGATCAGCACATTCCGGCACAGGATGAGATGGGCCTCGCAGAACACCCCGTCGGTGACGAGGTTGTGCTCGGCGAAGGTGACGTTGGCGGTGAGCTTCTGGTCGAGCTTCATCAGCTCGTAGCGGGCGTGGAAATAGTCCGAGAAGCTCCCAGCCCCACCCGCCGCGCGATAGCGCCGGCCGGCCTCGCGCGCCTCCTGGAGCGGATAGATTCCCTCCGCCGCGCGGTTGAGGGCCGCCTTCGAGATGTCGGTGGCGAAGATGCGCGTGCGCTCGTAGAGCCCCGCCTCGGTGAGCAGGATGGCGAGGGAATAGATCTCCTCCCCATGGGCGCAGCCGGCCTGCCAGATATTGATCTCCGGATAGGAGGCAAGCAGCGGGAACACCCGCTCCTTCAGCGCCAGGAAGACGTGCGGATCGCGGAAGAATTCCGACACCGGCACCGAGAGGCCGGCGATGATGTCGGGCAGCCGCTCGGGCGCGTGCAGCATCCGGGTGGTGAGGTCCGAGACGGTGGCGGCGCCGAAGCCGGTGGCGAGGTTGCGCACCCGCCGTGTCAGGGAGGCCTTGCCATAGTCGCGGAAATCGTAGCCGTAGCGGCGAAACAGCGCCTCCACGAACAGATCCACCTCGATGGTCTCCAGCGCCAGCGCATCCCGCGCCTCCGCGGCCGACCCCGGGGGCGGCGGATCGTCCGGCGCGTCGATGTCCCCCGTCATTGCGCGGCGAGCCAGGTGCGGATCATGGTCAGCAGCTTCGGCACGTCCACGGGCTTGGCGAGATAATCGCTGGCGCCGGCGGCGAGGCACTTCTCGCGGTCGTCCTTCATGGCCTTGGCGGTGAGGGCGATGACCGGCAGCTTGGCGAAGCGCGGCTGGGCGCGGATCTGCGCCATCGCCTCGTAGCCGTCCATCACCGGCATCATCACGTCCATGAGCACGATCTCGATATCCGGCTGCTCGTCGAGCTGCGCCAGCGCTTTGGCGCCGTCCTGCGCCAGCACCACGTTGACGCCGCGCGCACGCAGCACCTTGGCGAGAGCGTAGATGTTGCGCATGTCGTCGTCGACCAGCAGCAGCTTGCGGCCTTCGAGATCCCCGTCCGGATTGGCCGCGAGCTGTTCCGGCTCGCGCTGCACCGAGTGGAGGAACAGCGACACCTCGTCCAGCAGGCGCTCGGGCGAGAGGGCGCCCTTCACCACGATGGCATCGGTGAAGGCGCGCAGCTTCATGCGCTCCTCGGTGGTGAGGTCGCGGCCCGAATAGACCACCACCGGCACATGCTTGCCGCCCCCGGCGAGGCGCTCGATCAGCTCGAAGCCGGACATGCCGGGCAGGCCGAGATCGAGCACGATGCAGTCGAGATCGCCCTGCGCCACCACCTCCAGCGCCTCCTCGGCGCTCCCCGCCTCGACGATCTGCGCCTTCTCGCGGGCAAGCAGCGTGCGCACCGCGTGGCGGGCGGCGGCGTCGTCGTCCACCACCAGCACACGGCGGGGACGGTCTGCGGAATAATGGGTGAGGAGGCCGAGCGCCTCGGACAGCTGGTCCGCGCTCACCGGCTTGGTGAGGAAGCCCACGGCGCCGAGGTCGCGGCCGCGCCGGCTCTCGTCCAGCGCCGAGACGAAATGCACCGGGATATGCCGGGTGGCGGCATCGGCCTTCAGCCGCTCGATCACCGTCCAGCCGTCGAGGCCGGGCAGCATCACGTCGAGCAGGATGCCGGTGGGCTTGTAGGTGCGGGCGAGGGCGAGGCCGCTGCCTCCGTCGCCGGCCGCCAGCGCCAGATAGCCCTTGCGCCGCACCAGCCCCACCAGCGTGCGGGCGAACACCGGATCGTCCTCCACCACCAGGATCACGGTGGCGCCCGGCGTGAGCCGGTCGCGGTCGTCCTCCACGCTCACGGCGGGAACGGGGGGCAGGCCGGAGAGGCCCGCCGCCTCGCGCTCCTGCCGGCTCGTGTCGAAGGCCACCTGACGCGCATCCATCGCCGGCTGGGGCACGGGCGCAGGGATGGGCGCCGCCTCCCCGTCCTCGTCCGGCAACGGCTCGCCGACCGGAATCTCCAGGGTGAAGGTGGAGCCCTGCCCGAGCGCGCTTTCCACGGTCACGCTGCCCCCCAGCAGGCGGGCGAGGCGCTGGGTGATGGCGAGGCCGAGGCCGGTGCCGCCGAACTGGCGGCGGGTGGAGGCGTCCACCTGCTCGAACGCCTCGAAGATGGCATCGAGCTTGTCCCCGGGAATGCCGATGCCGCTGTCGGCCACCGCGACCTTCAGGATCTTGCCGGCCTCATCCTTCGAGAAGGTCACGGAGACCCGGCCCTGCATGGTGAACTTCAGCGCATTGCCGACGAGGTTGGTGAGGATCTGGTCGAGCTTGCCGGGATCGGTGAAGACCATGTCCGGCGCGTCGGCGACGGAGACCGCGAGGCGGAGCCTGCGCTCCTGCGCGAGGCGCCGGAAGTTGCGCTCCAGCCGCTGCGCCACGCTCGCGATCTTCACCGGCTCGTGCACCACCTCCATCTTGCCGGCCTCGACCTTGGAGAGATCGAGGATGTCGTTGATGAGGCGCAGCAGGTTCGAGCCGGACGAGTGGATGATGCTCGCCGCCTCCACCTGGTCGGCATCGAGATTTCCGGTGCGGTTCTCGGCGAGATCCTGGGAGAGGATGAGCAGGCTGTTGAGCGGTGTGCGCAGCTCGTGGGACATGTTGGCGAGGAACTGGGACTTGTACTCGTTGGCCCGCAGCAATTCCTCGGCCCGCGCCTCCATCTGCTGGTTCAGCGCCTCCAGCAGCTCCTTCTGCTCCGTCATCTCCTGCGAGGAGCGGCGCAGCACGTCGTTGGAGGCCTGCAACTCGTCCGCCTGCACCCTCAGCTCCTCCTCGGAGGCGGCGAGGCGCAGCGAGCGCTCGTGCAGTTGCTCGTTGGTGGCGCGCAGCTCTTCCTGCTGGGTGCGCAGCTCCTCCTCGGCGACGCGCAGCTCCTGCGCCTGCTTCTGGCTCTGCTCCAGCAACTCGCGGGTGCGGGCGGCGCGGACGAGATTGTCGAGGGAGAGGGCGACGAGCGGCGCGACCTCGTGGAGCAGCCTGCGGGCGCGGTCCTCCAACGGCGCGAGCAGCGCCAGCTCGATGACGCCGAGCAGGCGCTTCTTGAGCACCAGCGGGACGGCGACCACGGAGTGCGCCGACGCCTCCCCGGTGCCGGTGCGGATGCGCAGATGGTCGGCCGGCACGGGCGAGAGGACGATGGTCTTCCTCTCCAGGGCGCACTGGCCGACGAGCCCTTCGCCGATGCGCACGCGGGTGGACAGATGCCGCCGCTCGGAAAAGGCATAGCTGCCGACCAGTTCCAGCGCCTCCGCGTCCGGCCCGGCCGCCTCGTCATGGGCGTAGAACACGCCGACCCCCGCGCCGAGCAGCGGCGCAAGCTCGGTCAGCAGCACGTCGGCGAAGGCGCGCGGCTCCTCCTGCGCCTGGAGGCGGGCGGCGATGGCGTTGAGGCCCGACTTGACCCAATCGGTATCCTGGGCCGCGATGGAGGTCGCCTTGAACACCCGGAGCGCGCGAGCGAGCGTGCCCACCTCGTCCTTGCGCTCGGCGTAGGGCACCTCGATGGTGTGATCATGCTCGGCGAGGCGCGTCATCAGCTCGGCGAGGCGGCGCAGCGGGATGGCCATGAAAACCGCACCGAGGAACACGCCCGCCACCGCGACCAACAGCGTCGCCACCAGCGCGATGACATCGATGGCGCCGACGATGGCCTCGGCCCGGTCGAGGTCGGCCTGGGCGCTGACGATCTCGGCGGATGCGGCGGCGCTCAGTTCATCGATGGCGCCGACGATGCCGCGATAGCCCTCCTCGCTGGCTTCCGCAGCGAGAAAGACACGTAGCGCCGCATCGATGGCGGCGGGGTCCCCCTTCTCGGCCGCCGCCAGGAGGGGCGCCGCCACCGCGTCGCTCCAGCGCCCGGCAATGCGCGAGGCCCGCTCGGCGAGGGGGAGGAGCGAGGGCTCGCCCGCCACCGCCGTCCGCAGGGCCGCGAGCTTCTCGCCGGTGAGCGCGGTCGACGCCGAAAGCCGGGCCTTGAGGCCGCGGGGATCGGCGAGCGCGGTGCGCATGGTCTCGAGCTGGCGGCGATTGAAGGCGCGCGTCGCCTCGGCGGCGAGCAGGCTGACCTGGCGGATCTCCTCCACCCGGGCTTCCTGCGTCTTCGCCATGCGGGCCGTCACCCAGTTGGCGCCGAGCAGCAGGGCGAACATGGAGATGAGGAGTCCGACGATCAGCCCGGCCTTGGCCTGCATGCCGAGATTGGCGAACCACGACCGTTCGGTCAGATTTTCCAGCATTCCCCGCGACCCCTTCCGACCCCGCCGCAGAATGCATAGGCGGGGGTGAAGAAGGATTGAAGAGGAAAATCAGGCCCGGCCGCCCGGCCGCCTCAGCGCTGGGCCATGCTCCGCCGCGCCGAGAGCGTCGCCAGCGCGATGCCGGAGATGACCAGCGCATAGCCCGCGAGGTGGTACCAGGCCATGGTCTCGCCGAGGAAGACGATGGCGAGCGCCGTGCCGAACACCGGCAGGAGGTGCAGGAACGGCGCCGCCGCATTCGCGCCCACCAGTTCCACCCCCCGGTTGAAGAACAGATAGGCGACCAGCGACGGCCCGGTCATCACGTAGGCCAGCGTGAAGAAGGTCACATGGTCCAGCGGCAGCACCTGGCCGTGGAGATATTCCCAGAGCGCGAAGGGCGCGAGCAGCAGCGAGCCCAGCGCCATGATGACGGCGAGGAAGGAGAGCGGCCCGAGCGGCGGCCGCTTGCGCAGGATCGCCGCGTAGAAGGCGTAGATCACCAGCGCGATGATGATGACCACGTCGCCGATATTGGGCTTGAGATGGAGGAAGGTGTCGAGGTCGCCGTGGCTGATGATGACCATCACGCCCACGAGGGACGTAATGACCCCTCCCGCCTGGCCGAGGCTGAGCTTTTCCCGGAACAGCACGAAGGTCCACACCGCCACCAGAAGCGGCGCGGTGGACTGCACCAGCAGGCCGTTCACCGCCTGCGTATATTGCAGGCCGTAGTAGCTCATGGCGTTGTAGCAGGCGATGCCGGTGGCCGCGAGCAGCACGAGGAACGGCAGGTTCCTGCGGATGATCGGCGCATCGCGGACGATCTGCTTCCAGGCGAACGGCAGCAGGATGAGCGTCGCGCCGATCCAGCGCACCATGGCAAGCGTGATGGGCGGGATGTGCCCGGCGATGTAGCGCCCCACCACGAGGTTGATGGCCCACAAAAGGGCCACCAGGGTCAGGAGCACATAGGGTGCATCGTAAAGCGCGAAACGGCTGGGGCGGACCGGTGTGGCGGACATGTCTTCTCCCGAGGCGCACCTGTGCGATGCGCCATGTGATGACCTGTTGGCCGGGAGTGCCGTCCGTCCCCTCTTATTGTAACGGCCTGCGGGCCCCCTCCTCTAACCCGAGGGGAGCCATGAGGGAAATCGAATTTCACTGTGTGAAGCATCACAATGGGTGATGACTCAGGCGGTGTCGCGAGATGTTTCGGCCGTGGCCGAAAGGTCAGCGGCCCAGCAGGCGGTTGAGGGTGCCGTCCTGGATCAGCTGGTAGCTGGTCGGGTTGTCGGCACACAGGCCGGAGCCGCATTCCAGGATGGTGGAGACGCCGTTCGCCAGCGCCAGCAGCAGCACCAGCACGATCGCGGCGGTGCCGAGCAGCGGGCGATGGAGCTGCGCGCCGTCCGGCCGCCGCTCGAACTGGCCGTCGAACAGCAGAAGCACGGCCGAACCGAGGACGCACACGCCGAACAGCACCAGCGCCCAGGCATAGAAGTGAAGGCCGAAGAAGGCGTCGCCATAGGCGCCCTCGCCGGGGATGATGTGCAGCAGCGTCTGCCGGGTGGAGACCGCCCCGCCCGCCAGCGACGACAGGATCATGATGGCGTAGTGCGAGGGGCGCGGGCCGAACTTCACGTTCAGCGCCAGCCCGGCGGCGACGCAGACGAAGCCGGCCCGCTGCAAGAGGCAGAGCGGGCACGGCAGGTCGTTGAACACGAGCTGATCGAAGAAGGCGGCGATGAGCACCGCCGACACGGCGAGGAGGCCGAGCGCGTTGAGCACCCGGAAGCGGTCCGCGAGGGTGAGGCCGGTGTCCATGGCGTCCCTCACAGCGCGATGTTGAGCGGATCGGTGACGTGCAGGCGGAACAGCACCAGCATGGTCGCCACCGAGAGCACCCAGAGCGCGAGCGCGGCCATGCGCTGGCCCATGAGCGTCGCCGCGAGGGCGAGGAACACGCCGAAGAACGGCAGCGACATCATGGCTTCGGCCCCCCGGCCCGCACCGGCGTGGATGTGCGATTCGGTGCCTGCCGAGCCTAGCTGAGCCCTGGCCCAGCGTCACGCTGCGGCGCGGAACTCCACCCCGTTGCCGGAGGGGTCGACAACCCGCAGCGCGCCGTCATCGGACGGCTGCGTTTCCACGCCCGCCGCGGCGAGGCGGGCGGCGAGGGCGGCGAAGGCATCGGCGGCCAGCGTCACGGTGAAATGGTCGAGCCCCACCGTTCCCGCCGCCGGGACCGGGGCGCCGCCCGACTGCCAGACGTTCAGCCCCACATGGTGGTGATAGCCATCCGCGCTCACGAACAGCGCGCCGGGATAGCGGGCCATGATGGTGAGCCCCACCGTATCGACCCAGAAGCGCTTCGCCGCGTCGAGGTCGTTCACCTTGAGGTGGACGTGGCCCATGTCGGTGCCGGCCGGGGCGGGGCCGCCCCCCACCTTCGCCTCGCGGGCGAGGGCCTGGAGATCGAGCGGCAGGGTCTGCATGGCGATGGAGCCATCGGGCTGCATCGGCCATTCCGCGCGCGGCAGGTCGCGATAGATCTCGACGCCGTTGCCGTCCGGGTCGTCCACATAGAGCGCCTCGCTCACCAGATGGTCCGAGGCGCCGAGGCGCAGGCCGGCCCCATGCAGCGCGAGGAGCCGCGCGGCGAGGCTGGCGCGGTCCGGCACGCGGAGCGCCATGTGGAACAGGCCGGGCGCCCGGCGCGGGGCCGGCGGGGCCGAAGGACGGGAAAGGATCTCCACCAGCGGCCTGCCGCCGGCGCCGAGAACGGTCGCCTCGCCCTCGGCCAGCACCTCGAGGCCGAGGAGGTCACGGTAGAAGGCGATCAGGCGGCCGGGGTCCGGGCTGGCGAGGCTGACGGCACCGAGCACGAGGTCGTGCGGTGCGGTCCCGGCGGACAGGTCGGTGGTGGGGGTGGCATGCGGGCCGGTCGAGCCGGCGGGGGCGGCGGTGGTCATGGCGAAGCTCCTTGGCGCCGGGCTGGTATCTGCCCTGCCCGGCTGGGCGTTGTCCCAAATATGGACACGGCCCACGCAAGGCGCCATTGCACCGATGCAAGCAAAGGCTGGCGCCTCAGCCCTCGAACCACTCTTCCGAGACCTTGCGCAGCTTGCCGCGGCGCCATTCGTAGATCTGGGTGCAGCGCATGAAGCGCTCCGGGTTCGGCCGCGTGCAATAGGCCGAGTGGGAGAAGACGATCACCTGCGGCCGCCCGCCGCCCTTCGGCGCGATGATGTCGAAGCCCCGCGCGCCCCGGTCGAAGGCGCGGGTCCAGCGGCCGGGGCCGGTGGAGATGAAGAGGATGTGGCGGAAGCCGTCGGAGCCGATCCACGGCGTGATGCCGCCGTCGCACGCCATGGCGTGGGTGTCGATGAGATAGTCCGGCCGGCCATCCGGCGAGACGTTCACCACGTCAAAGACGGTCTTGGGGTTCCATTTGGGCGTTCCCTCCTCCGCCCGGCAGGCCGCCTCCAGCTCCTTCACCGCCTTGGCCACCACCTTCGGCAGGCCGGCATAGGGATTGGAGGCGGGAGCCGCGGCCACGGGCGCGGGAGCTTCGGCTGAAGCGGGTGGGGGCGCGACAGGTGCGGCGACAGGTGGTGCAGCGGCGGGCGGAGGCGGCGCCTCGGCCGCCCGGGCGATGCCGGTCGCGCCCAGCCCCATGGCCGCACAGAATGCCGCGACGAGAACCGTCCTCATGCTCGCCCCCATACCGGGACGCCGAGCCCGGACCGGGGACAATCTAGAACCGGGCGCCGCCGGATTGAACAGGCCGCGCCCGGAGCATCACGCGTGGATCACGCCGCCTTCTGGGCCTCACGGTCCACGATGGTCACGATGTCCGCCATGATCCGGTTCAGCTCGAAATTCTTCGGCGTGTAGACGGCGGCGACGCCGAAGCCCTTGAGCTGGGCCTCGTCCTCCGGCGGGATGATGCCGCCCACCACCACCGGCACGTCGGAGAGGCCTTCCGCCCGCATCCGCTCCATCACGTCGCGCACCAGCGGCACGTGGGAGCCGGAGAGGATGGAGAGGCCCACCACGTGGACGCTCTCCTCCAGCGCGGCGTTGACGATCTCGGCCGGGGTCAGGCGGATGCCCTCGTAAACGACTTCCATGCCGCAATCGCGGGCGCGCACCGCGATCTGCTCGGCGCCGTTGGAATGGCCGTCGAGGCCGGGCTTGCCGACCAGGAACTTGATGCGGCGGCCGAGCTTTTCGGAGACCGCATCCACGTTCTTGCGCACCTCCTCGAGGCCCTGCGTATCCACGCGGGCGGCGCGGCCGACGCCCGTGGGGGCGCGGTATTCGCCGAACACCTCGCGCAGGCAGGTGCCCCACTCGCCCGTCGTCACGCCTGCCTTTGCGCAGACGATGGAGGGCTCCATGATGTTGCGGCCTTCCTGGGCCGCGCTCTTGAGGTCCGCCAGCGCCGCGTCCACGGCCTTGGCATCGCGGGCCTCGCGCCACGCCTGAAGCCGCGCGATCTGCTCGGCCTCGACGCCCTCCGGCACGGTGAGGATGGCGCCTTCGCCCGTCGTGAGCGGCGATGGCTCGCTCTCGGTCCAGCGGTTGACGCCCACGACCACCTGGTCGCCACGCTCGATATTCTCGAGGCGCCGGGTGTTGGACTCCACCAGCTGCTGCTTCATGTAGGAATTCTCGATGGCCGCGACGGCGCCGCCCATGCCCTCGATGCGGGCCAGCTCCTCGCGCGCCTCGGCCTTCAGCTCCTCCACCTTCTTGGCGATCTCCGTGGAGCCGTCGAAGATGTCGCCGTATTCGAGGAGGTCGGTCTCGTAGGCCACCACCTGCTGCATGCGCAGCGACCATTGCTGGTCGAACGAGCGCGGCAGGCCCAGCGCCTCGTTCCAGGCGGGGAGTTGCACGGCGCGGGCGCGGGCCTTCTTGGAGAGGGTGACGGCCAGCATCTCCAGGAGGATGCGGTAGACGTTGTTCTCCGGCTGCTGCTCGGTGAGGCCCAGCGAGTTCACCTGCACGCCATAGCGGAACAGCTTCTGCTTGGCGTCGGTGATGCCGTAGCGGTTGACGCAGATCTCGTCCCAGAGGTCCACGAACGCGCGCATCTTGCACATCTCGGTGATGAACCGCATGCCCGCGTTCACGAAGAAGGAGATGCGCCCCACCACCTCGCCGAACACGGCGCCTTCCGCCTCGCCGGACTTCTTCACCGTGTCGAGGATGGCGATGGCGTTGGCCAGCGCGAAGGCCAGCTCCTGCACCGGCGTCGCCCCGGCTTCCTGCAAATGGTAGGAGCACACGTTCATCGGGTTCCACCGGGGCAGATGCTCGGTGGTGAAGATGATGGTGTCCTTGGTGAGCCGCATGGAGGGCGTGGGCGGGAACACATAGGTGCCGCGCGAGAGATATTCCTTGATGATGTCGTTCTGCGTGGTGCCCTGAAGCCGGGTGCGGTCCGCGCCCTGCTCGTCGGCCGTGGCGATATAGAGCGAGAGCAGCCACGCCGCGCAGGCGTTGATGGTCATGGAGGTGTTCATCTCGGCGAGCGGGATGCCCTGGAACAGGGTGCGCATGTCGCCGAGGTGGGAGATGGGAACGCCGACCTTGCCCACTTCCCCGCGGGCGAGGGGATGGTCGCTGTCGTAGCCGGTCTGGGTCGGCAGATCGAAGGCGACGGAGAGGCCGGTCTGTCCCTTGGCGAGGTTGGAGCGATAGAGCTTGTTGGATTCCGCGGCGGTGGAATGCCCCGCATAGGTGCGGAAGAGCCAGGGTTTGTCGCGGAGCACCATTTCCTAATCCCCATCCATCGCTTTTGGATATTTGCCGCGATTGTGCGTCGCAATGCGCGCGCCGTCGATGGGAAATTTTTCCAATACCGGAGGGCGGCCGACCCGCGCAGGGCGCCACGAATCGGGCGCCCGTCTCAGCCGTCGCGTCAAACGCGCTGATTGCATTTCTAAATAATTTCTCGTTTTGATTGTATTGATGCTAGCCTTCCACCCGTTTCGGATCCGGGGGGACAGGGGTGCGGCAGGTGGTGGTTCTCATGGCGGCGCTGGCGACCGCCGCATGCGCGAAATCGGCCGACAAGGTCTCGGCGGCCTATGTCTCGCCGATGCAGTTCCAGAGCTACAGCTGCCAGCAGCTCGCGCAGGAAGCCGAGCGCATATCGGCCCGCGCCATCGCCCTGACCGGCGCGCAGAACAACCGGGCGACCAGCGATGCGGTGGCGACCACCGTGGCCGTGGTCATCTTCTGGCCCGCCGCCTTCCTGGTCGGCGGCGACGATGCGCAGACCGCGGAACTGGCACGGCTCAAGGGCGAGATGGACGCCATCGAGCAGGTCTCGATCCAGAAGAAATGCGGCATCTCCTTCCAGCGTGAGGACGCCCAGAAGGCCTCCTGAAAAGCGCCGCGAAATCGCGCGCCCGCCCGGCCCATGCTGCCCCGGAACGATGGCGCAGCACGGGCCGGCGGCGGGGCTTGGCGCTAGAGCACGCGCCGATCTGATTGCGTCGCGATCAGATCGGAGCACGCGTTCTCTTTTTTCGACTTAGAGGGCGATTCACCGATCAAGTTGTCCCAACGTGATCGGATCGCGCTCTAGCGCTTCACCAGCGAGATGACGAACAGGAGGATCACCGCGCCGATGGTCGCGGAGATGATCTGTCCGATCACGCCGCCCACGAGGATCACGCCGCCGAACAGGAAGCCGCCGATGATGGCGCCGACGATGCCCACGGCGATGTTGCCCACGAGGCCGAAGCCGTAGCCCTGGAAGAGCTGGCCCGCCAGGAAGCCGGCGACCGCCCCGACGATGATCATCCAGATGATGCCCATGAACTTCTCCCATCCCCTTGTGTCGGCGCCGGCCGTCCGGCGCGGAACACCGCCACTCTAGCGGGGCGCGCCGCCGCCGGAAACGCCAGCGCGGCCGGAAACGCCAGCGGGGAAACTCCAGCGGGGTCTTGGGCGTTCATTGTCCTGTGCCGCAGCGCCGCATGGCCGAATGTCGGGGTTGAGAATGACTATCGCCTTGGATTTTTTCTCTGCTACGCTGCATTGCGAGATAGGGACTTAACGACGCGACCGAACGGTCCACACCAGGAGAGGACGACAGCCATGGCCCAGACGGCAGCCGCCAATACGAACGAGGGACCGGTGAAGGACCTTTATGAGCTCGGCGAGATTCCGCCCCTTGGTCACGTGCCCGCCAACATGTACGCCTGGGCCATCCGCCGCGACCGCCACGGGCCGCCGGAGCAGTCGTTCCAGCTGGAGGTGGTGCCCACCTGGGAGCTGGGCGAGCAGGACGTGCTCGTGCTCGTGATGGCCGCGGGCGTGAACTACAACGGCATCTGGGCCGGCCTCGGCGAGCCGATCTCCGTGTTCGACGTGCACAAGGTGCCCTATCACATCGCCGGCTCCGATGCCTCGGGCATCGTCTGGGCGGTGGGCTCCAAGGTGAAGCGCTGGAAGGTGGGCGACGAGGTGGTCGTCCACTGCAACCAGGACGACGGGGACGACGAGGAGTGCAACGGCGGCGACCCGATGTTCTCCCCCTCCCAGCGCATCTGGGGCTATGAGACGCCGGACGGCTCCTTCGCCCAGTTCTGCCGGGTGCAGGCGCGCCAGCTGATGCCGCGCCCCAAGCACCTCACCTGGGAAGAGAGCGCCTGCTACACCCTCACCATGGCCACCGCCTACCGCATGCTGTTCGGCCATCCGCCCCATGACGTGAAGCCGGGCGACTATGTGCTGGTGTGGGGCGCCTCGGGCGGCCTCGGCGTGTTCGGCGTGCAGCTCGCCGCCGCCTCCGGCGCGCACGTCATCGGCGTCATCTCCGACGAGACCAAGCGCGACTACGTGCTCGGCCTCGGCGCCAAGGGCGTCATCAATCGCAAGGACTTCAAGTGCTGGGGCCAGCTGCCCAAGGTGAACTCGCCGGAATATGCGGACTGGCTCAAGGAAGCCCGCAAGTTCGGCAAGGCCATCTGGGACATCACCGGCAAGCGCGACGTGGACATCGTGTTCGAGCATCCCGGCGAGAGCACCTTCCCGGTGTCCACGCTGGTGGGCAAGCGCGGCGGCATGATCGTGTTCTGCGCCGGCACCACCGGCTTCAACATCACGTTTGACGCCCGCTATGTGTGGATGCGCCAGAAGCGCATCCAGGGCTCGCACTTCGCCCACCTCAAGCAGGCCTCCGCCGCCAACCAGTTCATCATCGACCGGCGCGTGGACCCCTGCATGTCGGAAGTGTTCCCGTGGGACCGCATCCCCGAGGCGCACACCAAGATGTGGAAGAACCAGCATGCCCCCGGCAACATGGCGGTGCTGGTGAACGCCCCCCGCACCGGCCTTCGGACCTTCGAGGACGTGCTCGAGGCCCTGCCGAAGAAGTGAGGCGCGCCCTTCTGCGCCATCAGGGACGATCTCAGGGCCGCGGCACGCCGCGGCCCTCTTCATTTGCAAAGGACAGCGCCGCGCCATCGAGCGGCCGCGGCGCCGCAGGCATCCCAGCCATCTGCGCGGTCATCTCCACCGTCGCGAGGTCCGCCCCAGCCGCCACCACGCGGTTGCGGCCGGCGCGCTTGGCGGCATAGAGACCGGCGTCACCGCGCCGGAACAGGGTTTCTATGGTGGCGCGCTCTCCGGCGGCGATGCTGGCGCAGCCGATGGAGACGCTGCAATCGAGGTGCGACGTCGCCGGCGTGGTCAGCCCGCGCACCGCACGCCGCATCCGCTCCGCCACCACGATGGCCTCCGCTTCCGCCTCGGGCAGCAGCACCGCGAACTCCTCCCCGCCCACCCGGCCGAAGAGATCGTGGGCGCGCAGCGCGCGGTGCAGGCGCTCGGTGACGGCGGCGAGCACCTCGTCGCCGGCCGGATGGCCGAACGTGTCGTTCACGCGCTTGAAGTGGTCGATGTCCACCAGCAGCAGGCTAGCCGGTTCGCCGCGGCCCGCCGCCCGCGCGAGCCGCTCGCGCGCGGCCTCGAAGAAGGCACGGCGGTTGAGGATGCCGGTGAGGGAATCGATGGTCGCGGCGACCAGCAGGCGGCGGTCCACGTCTTCCTTCAGCAGCAGGAGGAAGCCGACCCCCGCACCCACGCAATAGCCGAACATCACCAGAAGCCCCAACGACAGCGCCGGCGGGGCATCGAACACCCCCATTCCGGCGCCGAAGCCGGCATAGGCCCGCATCAGGAAGGCGAGCGACACGAGCAGGTAGAATCCGGCGATGATGCGCTGGAGGCGCGAGCCCTCCCCATCCCCCGCCAGTGCCGCGAACGCGATGCCGAACAGCGCGCTGATGATGATCGCGGCGTAGCCCACGTAAAGCCCCGGCGTGGTGGCTGCGAGGACGAAGACCACGCTGCCCAGCGTCGCGACGCCGAAGAGCAGCCGGGTGACGCCGCGCCGGTGCTCCCGCGTGTCGACAATGGTCGAGACCTCCAGCGCGAAACTGAAGAAAATGGTGACATTGGCCACATAGACCGAGACGAGGCTGGAGATGTCGCCGCGCAGGCTGATGAGGATGCAGGCAACACCGTGCAGCACCCGGGCGCACACGAAGCGGCGGATGAGCCGCTGCTTGGTCCCCGTTTCGCGATAGCCGAGCAGCAGCAGGCAGACCACGAAGTCCGCCAGGGACATGAGGCGGAAGAGGGTGCGCACATCAAGTGTGCTGAAGAACAGGACGGACAGGCTCATGACCCGTCCCCCGGACGCCGAGTGCCGAGCGCGAAGGCCCGTCCCGCCGCAGTGCCGCCGCCGCTGCCTGCCCCAAGCCACTGGCCCCCTGCGCTGCCGATGCCCCCCGGCCCGGCATTGCTTCGACCAGTCTATACGCAGATCACCCCGCGGCAGAAGCCGGTGACGACCTCATATTTCAGCTCAACCCCTTCAGGCTGCAGGTTTCAGCGCCTGCAACTCTGCCGGCAGCGCATAGGCCCAGCCCGAGATGGAGCCGGCGCCGAGGCAGATCACATAGTCCCCCGGCTTCGCCAGCCCGGCGACGATGCCGGCCAGTTGCTCCGGCCCGTCCAGCGCCGTCACCGAGCGATGGCCGTGGGCGATGAGGCCCTGCACCAGATGGTCCCGGTCCGCGCCCTCGATGGGCGCCTCGCCGGCGGTGTAGACCGGCGCCACCACCACATGGTCGGCATCGTTGAAGCAGGTGCAGAATTCGTCGAACAGGGAGGCGAGGCGGCTGTAGCGGTGCGGCTGCACCACGGCGATCACCTGCCCCTCGCTCGCCGCGCGGGCGGCCTTGAGCACGGCGGCGATCTCCACCGGATGGTGGCCGTAATCGTCGTACACGGTCACGCCGTTCCACTCGCCGGTGCGGGTGAAGCGCCGCTTCACGCCGCCGAACTGGGACAGCGCCTCGATGATCTTCTCGTCCGGCACCTTCAGCTCGTGGGCGACGGCGATGGCGGCGGTGGCGTTCAGCGCATTGTGCTTGCCGGGCATGGGCAGGCGCAGGCCACGGATCTCGTGCACGGTCTCGCCCGCGCGATTGCGGAACACCACGCCGAACTTGGTGACGCCGCCCTTCAGGTCCACGTCCACCAGGCGCACGTCGGCCTGCGGATTCTCGCCATAGGTGATGACGCGGCGGTCCTCGATGCGGCCCACCAGCGCCTGCACCACCGGATGGTCGATGCACATCACCGCGAAGCCGTAGAAGGGCACGTTCTCCACGAACGCCTTGAACGCCTCCTGCACCCTGTCGAAGGTCTTGAAGTGGTCGAGGTGCTCGGGGTCCACGTTGGTGACGATGGCGACTTCCGTGGGCAGCTTCAGGAAGGTGCCGTCGCTCTCATCCGCCTCCACCACCATCCAGTTGCCGTCGCCGAGGCGGGCATTGGTGCCGTAGGCGTTGATGATGCCGCCGTTGATGACGGTGGGATCGAAATTGCCGGCGTCGAGCAGGGCCGCCACCAGCGAGGTGGTGGTGGTCTTGCCGTGGGTGCCGGCGATGGAGACGCAGCTCTTCAGCCGCATCAGCTCGGCCAGCATCTCGGCGCGGCGCACCACGGGCAGGCGCTTGGCGCGGGCCGCCATCAGCTCGGGATTGTCGCGCTTGATGGCGGAGGAGACCACCACCACGTCGGCGTCGTCCACGTTGGCGGCGGCGTGGCCGATCATCACCTTGATGCCGCGCTCGCGCAGGCGCTTCACGTTGGCGCTGTCGGCCACGTCCGAGCCCTGCACCTCGTAGCCGAGATTGTGCAGCACCTCGGCGATGCCGCTCATGCCGATGCCGCCGATGCCGACGAAGTGGATGGAGCCGAGGCCGGACGGCAGCTTCATGCGCTGTTTCCCCTGAAGGTTGCGACCGCGCCGCCGCCCGCCAGATGCCGGACGAGACCGCCCAGCCGCTCGGCGGCGTCAAGCACGCTCTGGCTTCTGGCCCGATCGGCCATCCGCGTCAATGATGCGGGTTCGGCGGCAAAGGTATTGAGTTCCAGCGCCAGCCGGTCCGGCTCGAATTCCACCTGCCGCAGCACCAAGGCCGCGTCCACCTCGGCGAGGGTGCGGGCGTTGGCGGCCTGATCCTGGTCCAGCGCATGGGGCAGCGGCACGAGGATGGAGGGCCGGCCGAGAGCGGCAAGCTCGGCCACCGTTCCGGCGCCGGAGCGGGAGATGACGAGATGGGCGCGCGCCATGCGCGCCGGCAGATCGTCGAAGAAGGTCTTCACCTCCGCCCGGACGCCGAGCCGGGCATAGGTGTCCTGCACCCGTTGCAGATCCTCCTCCCGCGCCTGCTGGACGAGGACGAGGCGGCTCCTGAGATCAGCGCCGAGCCGCGCGATGGCCTCGGGCACCACATCGGACATCACCCGCGCCCCCTGGCTGCCGCCGAAGACGAGCACATGGAGATCGCCACCGGGCACGGGCGGGTCATAGGGCGCCGCAGCAGCCGCGATGGCGGCGGGGCGCAGGGGATTGCCGGTCCACACGGCCTTGGCCTTGAGCGCGGGATCGGCATCCACCACGCCGGGAAAGCCGGTGGCGATGGCGGTGACGCGGCGCGCCAGCATCCGGTTGGCGCGGCCCATCACCCCGTTCGCCTCGTGCACGATGCTCGGCACACCGGAAAAGCTCGCCGCCAGCAGCGGCGGCACGGTGGGATAGCCGCCGAAGCCCACCACGGCCACCGGCTTCACCCGGCGCAGCAAGGCGATGCTGGAGACGAAGCCGGAGGCGAGCGCAAAGCCGGTGCGGGCGAGCGAGATGGGGGAGCGCCCGCGCACCGTATCGGCCGGCAGAACGTGCAGCTCCCGCGCCGGGAAGTGCCCGGCATAGCGGGCGGCGCGGGCATCGGTGGCGAGATCCACCGTGAAGCCCTGCCGGGTCAGCACGGCGGCCAGCGCCTCGGCCGGAAACAGGTGGCCGCCGGTGCCGCCGGCGGCGAGAAGGACGAGATCGGTCACATTATCCCCTCGGGCCACGGAGCGGCCGAAGCATCAGGCAGCGTGCCGCAGTGCCCCGGCAATGCGGCGGTTCCGCGTCCGCGCGCCGCGCGATCAGGCCGGATCGGGCACCGCGGCGGGCGGCGGCGCCACCGGGCGGGCGAGGCTCTCGCCCCGGCGCGGATCGGCGCCATGGCCCTCGCTGAGCCGCGCCAGCGCCGCGGCGCCGGGCCGCTTGCGCGAAAGGGCCAGCAGCATCCCCATGCCGAAGGCGATGGAGATGAGCGAGGAGCCGCCATAGGAGATGAAGGGCAGCGTCATGCCCTTGGCCGGCGCGATATGGACGTTCACCGCCATGTTGATGGAGGCCTGCAGGCTGAACAGCAGCGCAAGGCCGGTGATGGCAAAGCGGGTGAAGGGGTCGCTCTCCTTCGAGGCGCGCGAGAGCGAGCGCAGCAGGATGAAGGCGAACAGAGCGAGGATGATGAGGCACAGGATGATGCCGAACTCCTCGCCCGCCACCGCGAACACGAAGTCGGTGTGGCCGTCCGGGAGCATCCGCTTCATGGTGCCCTCGCCCGGCCCGGTGCCGAACCAGCCGCCGCTCCTGAACGAGTTCAGCGCCGCATCGATCTGGTAGGTGTCGCCGGAATCGGGATTGAGGAAGCGGTTGATGCGCTTCTGCACGTGGGACACGGTCATGTAGGCGATGAAGCCGCCGCCCGCGCCGACGCCGACGAGCCCCACCATCCAGATCCAGCGCAGGCCGGCGAGGAAGAACAGGGACGACCAGACGAGACAGATCAGCAGGCTCTGGCCGAAGTCCGGCTGCTTCACCAGCGGGCCGAGCACGCTGCCGAGCAGCAGGAAGGCGAACAGGGTCGCCGGCATTTCCGGCCGCTTGGTGCTTTCCGCGAACAGCCAGGCGGCAAGGATGACGAAGGCCGGCTTGATGAATTCCGACGGCTGCACGGTGATGCCGGCGATGGTGAGCCAGCGCCGCGCGCCCTTCACCTCCGGCCCGAACACCAGCGTCGCCAGCAGCAGCACGAAGAACACGCCGAACACCACGACGCAGGTGCGCCGGATGGTGCGGGGCGACATGAAGGAGGTGGCGATCATCACCACCGCGGCGGGGATGAGGAACAGCACCTGCCGGTTCACGAAGTGGAACGGGTCGGCGATGTTGAGGCGGGCGGCCACCGCCGGGCTGGCGGCGAGGCACAGGATGATGCCGATCACCATCAGCCCGCAGAGGCTTGCCAGCAGGGCGCGGTCCACCGTCCACCACCATTCGCTCAAGACGGTGCGGTCGGCGCGCGACATCATGGGACGCATACTCCGGGACGGGACATTTCCCGCACCATGCCCCCGCGTTGGTTGACGGCCGATTAAGGATCGTCGTCGCGCTCCGGGGGCATCGCGGAACGGCGCCGGGCGCCCTATCTTTGCCTCGTGGCCAGAGCGAGCAAGGCGCGCAGCGCGACACCGTCCGGGGCATCCGCCCTTCCCGAGCCGTTCGCCGGCTGGTTCCGCACGCGGGGCTGGACGCCGCGGGCGCACCAGCTCGACCTCATCGCCGCCGCCGAGAGCGGACACTCGGTGCTGCTCATCGCGCCCACCGGCGCCGGCAAGACGCTGGCCGGCTTCCTGCCGACCCTGATCGAGCTGAGCCGCCCGAAGGCGAAGATCCGCAAGGCCGCCGCCCCGGTGGCCGAAACCCCTGAAACAGACCCCGGCGCGGCGCCCGTGCCCTTCGCCCGCTGGCAGGCGGAGCGGCCGGCTTCGCCGCTGCACACGCTTTATATCTCGCCGCTGAAGGCGCTGGCGGTGGACATCGCCCGCAATCTGGAAGCCCCGGTGGAGGAGATGGGGCTCGACATCCGCGTGGAGACCCGCACCGGCGACACCCCCGCCTCGCGCCGCCAGCGGCAGCGGCGCGACCCGCCGCATATCCTCCTGACCACGCCGGAGCAGATCTCCCTGCTGCTCGCCTCCAAGGATGCGGAGCACCTCTTCTCAGGCCTCAAGCGCGTGGTGCTGGACGAACTGCACGCCCTCGTCACCTCCAAGCGCGGCGACCTGCTGTCCCTCGCCCTCGCGCGGCTGCGCGCCATCGCCCCCGGCCTGCAATGCGTCGGCCTCTCCGCCACCGTCGCGGAACCGGACGACCTCAGGCGCTATCTGGTGCCGCAAAACCACGACGAAGATGAGGATGCGGCCGAGCCCGCGCTCGCCGATCTGGTGATCGCGGCGGGCGGGGCGGCCCCCGATATCTCCATGCTGGAGAGCCGGGCGCGCATGCCGTGGGCGAGCCACACGGCGCAGCACGCCTTCGCCGAGATCTACGAGCTGATCGGCGCCAACAAGCTGTCACTCGTGTTCGTGAACACCCGCTGGCAGGCGGAATTCCTGTTTCAGGAACTCTGGCGCATCAACGACCTCAATTACCCCATCGCGCTCCACCACGGCTCCCTCGCGGTGGAGCAGCGGCGCCGGGTGGAGGCGGCCATGGCGGCGGGGAAACTCAAGGCCGTGGTGGCCACCTCCTCCCTCGACCTCGGCATCGACTGGGGCGATGTGGATCTCGTCATCAATGTGGGCGCGCCCAAGGGCGCCTCTCGCCTCATGCAGCGTATCGGCCGCGCCAACCACCGCCTCGACGAGCCCTCCCGTGCCGTGCTGGTCCCGGCCAACCGGTTCGAAGTGCTGGAATGCCGGGCGGCGCTGGAGGCGGTGAAGGTCGGCGCGCAGGACACCCCGCCCGAGCGGGAAGGTGCGTTCGACGTGCTGGCCCAGCACATCCTCGGCATGGCCTGCGCCGCGCCCTTCTCCGCCGATGCCCTCTATGGCGAGGTGCGCTCGGCCGCGCCCTATCGCGCCTTGTCCCGCGAAGACTTCGATGCGGCGCTCGATTTCGTCGCCACCGGCGGCTACGCGCTGCGCGCCTATGAGCGCTACGCCAAGATCCGCCGCACCAAGGACGGGCTGTGGCGCGTCGCCAATCCCATGATCGCCCAAGCCTACCGGCTGAACGTGGGCACCATCGTGGAAGCCTCCATGCTCAAGGTGCGTCTCGTCTCGGCGCGCGGCGCGGCCAAGACCGGCGTCGCCGGGCGGGTGCGCTTCGGCGGGCGGCTGCTGGGCGAGGTGGAGGAATATTTCGTCGAGACCCTGGTGCCGGGCGACACCTTCGTCTTCGCCGGGGAGATACTGCGCTACGAAGTGCTGGTGGAGGACGAGGTCTATGTCTCGCGCACCACCGCCACCGAGCCGAAGGTGCCGGCCTATGCGGGCGGCAAGTTCCCCCTCTCCACCTTCCTGGCGGCCGGGGTGCGGGCGCTGCTCTCCGCCCCCGAGCGCTGGGCCGCCCTGCCGCCGCAGGTGCGCGACTGGCTGGAATTGCAGCAGGCCAAGTCCCGCCTGCCCGGCCGGGACGATCTGCTGGTGGAGACCTTCGAGCGGTCGGGGCGCTACTACCTCGTCACCTACCCGTTCGAGGGCCGGCTCGCCCACCAGACGCTGGGGATGCTGCTGACGCGCCGGCTGGAGCGCGCGCGGCTGAAGCCGCTGGGCTTCGTCGCCAATGATTATGCCCTCGCCGTCTATGCCGCCGGCGACATGGGGGCGGCGATCAGCGGGGGGCGGCTGTCGCTGGACGACCTGTTCGATCAGGACATGCTGGGCGACGATCTGGAAGCGTGGCTGGCCGAGAGCGCGCTGATGAAGCGGACGTTCCGCCATTGCGCCGTCATCGCCGGGCTCATCGAGCGGCGGTTTCCGGGTAAGGAGAAGACCTCGCGGCAGGTCACGGTCTCCACCGACCTCATCTATGACGTGCTGCGCCGTCACGAGCCGGACCATCTGCTGCTGCGCGCGGCGCGGGCGGACGCGGCAACCGGGCTGCTGGACGTGAAGCGGCTGGGGGAAATGCTGGCGCGCATCCGCGGGCATGTGGTGCACCAGCCCCTGCCGCGCGTGTCGCCGCTGGCCGTGCCGGTGCTGCTGGAAATCGGCCGGGAGAGCGTGGGCGGCGACGCCAACGAGGCGCTGCTCGCCGAGGCGGAGGAGGAACTGGTGCGGGCGGCGACGGAATGAGCGTCAGGCCCGCCGGGACCGTCAGGCCAACCTTGCGCGGATCACCTTCCGCGAATCACCAAGCCCCGCCGGCGGACGTCAGGGCCGCTGCGCTCAAGCACATGAAATTCCCTCGCGGCAAGCCTTTGTGGCGCGCCACGTCCCGTCCCCGTGGTGCATTTCGCACCTGCGAAGACAAATCGGAGCTGTTGCATCCATGATACGAGCAACTTTGAACCGGCTCCAACTTCATCACAATCGCGTGATCGACCGAGGCACAAAAGGCCCGCACAATCTTCCGCTGACTCAGAAGACCGCGCCCACGACCGTCGCGACCGAAGCGGCGCTGGCCTCGTGGGGGGCGAAAAACGCAGCGATACCAAGGATGGACACCAGAGCGCCCGTGACAGCAAGCTTGCGAAGCATGGCTTTACTCCCAGATCCCGTAAGATCCCGTTCTGCACCGACAACGATGCAGGGGGATTAAGAGTTCCTTAACCAAGTCACCCTGAACCCTTTTTGATGCTTGCGTTAACGAAGTGTTCAGGAAAGTCACGGGTCCGTGACGCCGGGCGCGCGGAAGTCACCGGACCGGCCACCCCGGCGACGACTTCAGCGGTTCGTGATGTTGCGCTGCAAAATGAAGTAACGCGGATGTAACCGGCAGGAGGGGAAGCATGTCGTTGAGCGGCGTACCGTCGAAGAGCCGATGGCACGATGTGGAGGCCCCCGGGCTGGAGGAACTGGAGCAGCTGGCGCAGGAGGCCTTCGCCGCCCTGCCGGACTCGTTCCGCGCCCTGTGCCAGGGCCTCGTCATCAAGGTGGAGGACTTTCCCACCGACGAGGTACTGGACGAGCTTGGCGCCGAGACCCCGTTCGACCTGCTCGGCCTGTTCCACGGCATCGGCCGCGCGCAGGGCGGGGCGGTGGCCCAGACCGGGCAGATGCCCAACATGGTGTTCCTCTATCGCCGACCCATCCTCGATTACTGGGCGGAGAACGAGGAAACCCTCGGCGACGTCGTCACCCATGTGCTGGTGCACGAGATCGGCCATCATTTCGGCCTCAGCGACGACGACATGGAGGCCATCGAGGACCGGGCCAATTGACCGCAGGCAAAACACTACCTTGGCACTGGACCCAGCGGCAGCGCTTTCTAGAATGACTCCAAAAAGGAGACCTCCATGCCTGTCGATCCTCGCATGACCCGTTACGGGCCGGCCCTGCGCGCCCTGCACTGGCTCACCGCCATCGCCGTCTTCACGGCGTTCGGCGTGACCTACCTGGAACAGTTCTTCGCGCGGGGAACGCCGGCACGGGGCATGGTGTGGTGGGTCCACATCTCGGTCGGCCTCCTGCTCATCGCGCTGGTGGCGGTGCGCATTCCCGTGCGCATCTTCGGCCGCAACCCGCCGGCCTCGACGCAGATCAGCCGGCCGGTGGCCATCGCCTCGCACATCGTGCACGGGCTGCTCTACCTCGCGCTCATCGCCACGCTCGCGCTCGGCGTCTATCTCGCCTTCCTGCGCGGCAATGCGGTGTCCTTCTTCTCGCTCTTCACCATCCCCTCGCCCATCGCGGTCAACCGCGACCTGGGCAAGCAGGTGCAAGAGATCCACGAGCTGATGGCCAACGCCGTGATCGTGCTGGCCCTGCTGCACGCGGCCGCCGCCGTGCTCCATCACGTCGTGCTGAAGGACGACGTGCTGAAGCGCATGCTGCCGGAGCGCCTCGCCCCCTGACGCGCGCGCCGGCGGAGCCAAGGCGCTGTGCAAGGCGCGGCGTGCCTGTTATGGATGAACGTTACGGGCGCGCCCTGCGGGGTGCGTCCGGCGCGCCATAGACACGGGCTGCGCCGCCGGGTTTCAGCCACCGAGGCCCGGTACCCGAGACCCGGCAGACGGATAAGGCAGAAGGTCCCATGGAGAAGTTCACGGTCCTGGAGGGCGTCGCGGCGCCGATGAAGCTGGTCAATGTCGACACCGACATGATCATCCCCAAGCAGTATCTGAAGACGATCCAGCGCACCGGCCTCGGCAAGGGCCTGTTCTCCGAGATGCGCTATCTCGACGACGGCGCCGAGAACCCCGCCTTCGTGCTGAACCAGCCCGCCTACCGCTCTTCCAAGATCCTCGTCGCCGGCGACAATTTCGGCTGCGGCTCCTCGCGCGAGCACGCGCCGTGGGCGCTGCTGGACTTCGGCATCCGCTGCGTGATCTCCACGTCGTTCGCGGACATCTTCTACAACAACTGCTTCAAGAACGGCATTCTGCCCATCGTCGTCTCCAAGGACGACCTGGACAAGCTGTTCGACGACGCCGAGCGCGGCGCCAACGCCACCCTCACCATCGACCTGCCGGCCCAGGAAATCCGCGGCCCCGACGGCGGTGTGGTCAAGTTCGAGATCGACCCCTTCCGCAAGCGCTGCCTGGTCGAGGGGCTGGACGACATCGGCCTCACCCTCCAGAAGGCGCCGGCCATCGACCAGTACGAGACCACCAAGGGCGCCGAGCAGCCCTGGCTGTGACGCCGTGAACCGGCCGCGGCGCTGACGGGAAGGACGGGCGGGCGATGGAACCATCCCCCGACCCTTTCCCCCCGGGCGCGTTCACCCCGGGCATGCGGCCCGCAGCCCGCGCCATCGTCATCGGCGCGTCGGCGGGCGGGCCTCCCGCCCTCGGCCGGCTGCTCGCCGCGCTCGATCCGGAGCCGGACGTCGGCATCGCGGTGGTCAACCACGTGGGGGCGGACGGGCCGGACCTGCTGCCCGCCATCCTCGCCCGCCTTTCGGGGCGGGCCGTCATTCTGGCGCAGGAGCGGTGTCCCCTCGCGGGTGGCCTTGTTCATGTCGCCCCTAGCGGGTACCACTTGGAAGTGGGGCGGGACCGTTGTTTTTCACTCTCCGTGGACCCGCGGGTGTGCTATTCGCGTCCTGCAATTGACGTTCTGTTCGCCAGCGCCGCCGAGGCCTACGGTGACGCTTTGGCTGGTGTGGTCCTCACCGGCGCCAGCAGCGACGGGGCGGAGGGACTGAAGCGCATTCGCGAACTGGGAGGCCGTGCCCTCGTGCAGGAGCCGTCGGAAGCCGAGGTCGATACCATGCCGCTGGCCGCGCTTCAGCGCGCCGGCGCGGACCTCTGCGCCCCGCTGGCCGTCCTCGCCGAGGCGCTCACGGCGTTCGGCCGTAACCCGCGCGGAGACTTGAGCGGGCACTTGCGACCGAGGATGGCCGAATGAGCATGGCCGATCTGCCCAAGATTCTCGTCGTCGACGACGTGCGCGCCAACCTTGTCGGCATGCGCCGCCTGCTCGCCCCCGTGAAGGCCGAGATCTACGAGGCCCATTCCGGCAACGAGGCGCTGGCGCTCTGCCTCGACCACCGTTTCGCGCTCATCCTGCTCGATGTGCAGATGCCCGATATGGACGGGTTCGAGGTGGCCGCCCTCCTCAACAACGACCCTGCCACCTGCGACGTGCCCATCGTGTTCGTGACCGCGGCCTATCACGACGACATCAACCGGCTGAAGGGCTACACCTTCGGCGCGGTGGACTACATCGCCAAGCCCATCAACGACGCCGTGCTGCTCTCCAAGGTCACGGTCTTCCTCGACCTGCACATCTCCAAGCTGCGCCTCAAGGGCGCGCTGGAGGAGCTGGAGAAGCGCAACCGGCAGCTGGAGATCGAGATCGAGGAGCGCCGCCGGGTCGAGAAGCAGATCCGCCACATGGCGACCCACGATGCCCTGACCGGCCTCGGCAACCGCATCCTGTTCGTGGAGCACCTGACCCGCGCGCGCGCCCAGGCGCAGCGCCACGGGCGGGAATTCGCTTTGCTCTACATCGACATCGACGGCTTCAAGCAGGTCAACGACCGGCACGGCCACGGGGTGGGCGACAAGCTGCTGTGCGCCATCGCCAACCGGCTGCGCGGCAACCTGCGGCAGGAGGATTTCGCCGTCCGCCTGTCGGGCGACGAATTCGCCGTCATCATGGTGGATCTCGCCGAGGGCGATGCCGCCCACGCCCAGGGCCAGCGCCTGTGCGAGGTGCTGCGCGAGCCCTATATCGTCTCCTACAACGACCAGGCCTACACGGTCAGCGTCGGCGCCAGCATCGGCATCGCGCTCTATCCGCGCCACACCACCGACGAGACCGAGCTGATCCGCCTCGCGGATACGGCCATGTACGAGGTGAAGCAGCAGGGCAAGGACGGCGTGCGCCTCGCCATCGCCCGGCCGGTGGTGCAATCGGCCTGAGCCCTCCTGAAGGGGTGCGGGGTGCGGGCGCGGTGCGCCTTCGCAGCCCGGCGCGGCCGTGATATCCGGGACAGTGCGGGCGGTTGGCTCCCCCGCGACCAGACCACGGCCCGCCCACCGCCCAGCCACCGCCTTTCGGGAGCTTCATGCCGAAGTCCGCCAGCCGATCCGTCGTCGTCGACCTCATCGCCGTGCTCGCGGCCGTGACCGGCGGCGAGCCGCGGGTGATGACGGTGGAGCATGGCTCGGCCCTGCCCTCCGGCCCGTTCGAGCTGGCGCACCGCTCCCTCCAGCAGGGCCTGCGCGACTGGGTGGAGCAGCGCACCCACCATCCGCTCGGCTATCTCGAGCAGCTCTACACCTTCGCCGACAAGGACCGTGCCGGGGCGGAGAGCGCCGCACGCACCATCTCCATCTCCTATCTCGGCCTCGCCCGCGAGCAGGCGGCCACGGCGGGCGCCGCCGAGTGGCACGGCTGGTATGAATACTTCCCGTGGGAGGACCACCGCGACGGCCCGCCGCCCGTCATCGCCACAACGCTCGCGCCGGCCCTCGCCGCCTGGGCCGAGGCGGCCCCCTCGGCGGCCGAGCGCAGCCACCGCCGGCAGCGTGCCGCGCTCAGCTTCGGGCTCGACGGCGCGGCCTGGAACGAGGAGCTGACACTCCAGCGCTACGAGCTGCTCTTCGAGGCCGGCATCGTCGCGGAACGGCTGCGCCGCGAGGGGCACAAGGAGGCCGCGGGGGCCGGACGGGCCATGATCGCCGACCACCGGCGCATCCTCGCCACAGCGATTGCGCGGCTGAGGGCGAAGATCAAATACCGCCCGGTGGTGTTCGAGCTGATGCCACCCACCTTCACTTTGCTCCAGCTGCAGCGCTGCGTGGAGGCCATCGCCGGCCGGACGCTGCACAAGCAGAATTTTCGCCGGCTGATGGAGCAACAGGAACTGGTGGAGGAAGCCGGCGGCGCCACCACCGAAACCCTTGGCCGGCCTGCAAAACTCTTCCGCTTCCGCCATGCGGTGGTGGAGGAGCGGGCCTTCGCCGGAACGAAATTGCCCCTCGCACGCTCTTGACAAGACTTATGCTCAGGATAAGCATATGCCCAACATATGCTCAAACTGAGTATAGACAATGGTCGCATCCACCCTTTCCGCCGCCCCCGTTTCTCCCACTCCGGATGCCCTCGCGGCGGCCTTCGCCCGCACGGCGCCGCTCTACGAGAAGGTCCGCCGGGTGGTGCCACCCGCCGACTGGGCCTTCCTCGCCGAGGATGCGGAGGCGATCCTCCGGCTGAAGCGCGAGCGCAACGCCGTCATCCTCGCGCACAACTACCAGACGCCGGAAATCTTCCACTGCGTCGCCGACATCGTGGGCGACAGCCTGGCCCTGGCCCGCGAGGCCATGCGGGTGGATGCGGACGTGATCGTGCTCGCCGGCGTCTACTTCATGGCCGAGACGGCGAAGCTGCTGAACCCGGGCAAGACCGTCCTCATTCCCGATCAGGACGCCGGCTGCTCGCTGGCCGATTCCATCACCGCCGCCGACGTGCGCCTCATGCGCGCCGCCCATCCCGGCGTGCCGGTCATCGCCTATGTGAACACGTCCGCCGCCGTGAAGGCCGAGGTGGACGTGTGCTGCACCTCGGGCAATGCGGCGCGGGTGGTGAAGTCGTTCGGCGTGCCCAAGGTCATCATGCTGCCGGACCAGTATCTGGCGAAGAACGTCGCCGCCGAAACCGGCATCGACATCATCTCCTGGGCCGGCCAGTGCGAGGTGCACGAGCTGTTCACCGCCGCCGACGTGCGCGAGCTGCGCGCGGCCAATCCCGGCGTCACCGTGCTCGTCCACCCGGAATGCCCGCCGGAAGTGGTGGCGGAAGCCGATTTCGCCGGCTCCACCGCCGCCATGAGCGATTATGTGAGCGAGAAGCGCCCGCCCCGCGTGGTGCTGCTCACCGAATGCTCCATGGCCGACAATGTGGCGGTTCACTATCCCGACATCGACTTCGTGCGCCCCTGCAATCTCTGCCCGCACATGAAGAAGATCACGCTCCGCAACATCCGCGCCGCGCTGGAGAACAATCGCCACGAAGTCACCATCGACCCCGAGATCGCCGCGCGCGCCCGGGGCTCGGTCGAGCGGATGCTGGCGCTATGACCCACACGCCTTTAGAAGGCCGCCCCGTCATCGTCGGCGCCGGCATCGCCGGGCTCGCCGCGGCCCTCTTTCTCGCCCCCGAGCCGGTGGTGCTCGTCACCCGCGCGCCGCTCGGCACGGACGGCTCCAGCCCGCTGGCGCAGGGCGGCATCGCCGCCAGCGTCGGGCTGGACGACGATGACGCCCTCCACCTCGAAGACACGCTGGCGGCCGGCGACGGCCTTTGCGATGCCGAGGCCGCCCGCCGCATCCTCTCCGCCGGGCCGGAGGCCATCGCCGCACTTGAACGCCTCGGCGTGCGCTTCGACCGCGACGCGGCCGGCGGCCTGCTGCTCGGCCTCGAAGCCGCCCACAGCCGGCGCCGCATCGTCCATGCGGATGGCGACGGCACCGGGCGGGAGCTGGTGCGCGCGCTCTCGGAAGCTGCGCGCGCCTGCCCCTCCATCACCCTCGTCGAGGGCGAGGCACGGCGCATCCTGATGCGCGACGGCGCAGTCTGCGGCCTGCTCGTGGCCACAGCCGAAGGCGCGCGGGTGCTCGCCACACGCAGCCTCGTGCTGGCGACCGGCGGGGTCGGCGCGCTCTACGAACACACCACCAATCCCGTCGCCTCCTGGGGCGTGGGAATCGCGCTGGCCGCCGAGGCCGGGGCGGAGCTGGCGGACCTTGAGTTCGTGCAGTTTCACCCGACTGCGCTGGCGACGCCCGCCCGCCCGCTCCCCCTCATCAGCGAGGCGGTGCGCGGGGAAGGCGCGCTCATCGTGGACGGCGCTGGCCGGCGCATTCTGGAGAACGTGCCGGGGAAGGAGCTGGCGCCGCGCGATGTGGTGGCCCGTGCCGTCTGGCGCGAAGTGGTGGCGGGGCGCGACGTGTTCCTCGACGCCCGCGCCAGCCTCGGGGCGCGCTTCGCCACCCGCTTCCCGCAGGTGGCGGCCGGCTGCCGCGCCGCCGGCATCGATCCGGCCACCGATCTCGTGCCCATCCGCCCCGCTGCGCACTACCACATGGGCGGCATCGCCGTGGATGCGCACGGCCGCAGCACCGTCCCCGGTCTCTGGGCGGCGGGCGAGTGCGCCGCCACGGGCCTGCACGGCGCCAACCGCCTCGCCTCCAACTCCCTGCTGGAGGCGGTGGTGTGCGGGCGGGAGGTGGCGCACAGCATCGCCGGGCAGGCGGCCGGACGGGCCATCACGCCCGCCCCGTCCTCGCTGCCCCCTGCGGCGGATGCGGCTCCGGCCCGCGCCATCGTCTCGCGGCTGGTCGGCGTCACCCGCGATGCGGAGGGGCTGACCTTGGCGCTGCAACGCCTGCTACCCCTCGCCGAAGGCGGGACACCGGCCGCCGCCCCGGCCCGCGTGGGCCTGATGATGGCGGCCTCGGCCCTCGCCCGCACCGAAAGCCGCGGCGCCCATGCGCGCACCGACTTTCCGCAGACCGCGCCGGTGGCCCGGCGCGCGCGCATCACCCTCCCCGCGGCGCTCGCCACCGCCCGGCGCGTGCGCGTGCCGGACCTCGCCTTCGCCTAAAGCATTTTCGAGCGAAGTGGGTACCGGTTCGCGTGAAGAAAATGCGTCAACTCAATAACATGGATCATTTCCCCGTTCCGCGAAACGGGGAAATGATCCCATCGAACGGAGCCGCCATGGCCGCCCTCGACCCGCTCCCCGAACTCATGGTGGAGCCCATCGTCCGCGCCGCGCTGCTGGAAGACCTCGGCCGCGCCGGGGACATCACCACCGATGCGGTGGTGCCGGCCGGACACGTCAGCCGCCTCGTGCTCGCCGCCCGTCAGGACGGCGTGGTGGCGGGCCTCGACTGCGCCCGCCTCGCCTTCCGCCTGCTGAACCCGGACGTGCGCTTCACCCCCATCGTGGCGGACGGTTCGCGCGTGACACCCGGCACCGTGCTGGCCGAGGTGGAAGGCTCCTCGCGCGCGCTGCTCACCGGCGAGCGCACCGGCCTCAACCTCGCCTGCCGCCTCTCCGGCATCGCCACAGCGACCGCCTCGCTGGCGGATGCGGTGGCGGGCCACAAGGCGCAGATCGTCTGCACCCGCAAGACCACGCCCGGCCTGCGCGCGCTGGAGAAATACGCCGTGCGCGCCGGCGGCGGCGCCAACCACCGCTTCGGCCTCGATGATGCGGTGCTGGTGAAGGACAACCACGTCGCCATCGCCGGCTCGGTGGCGGAGGCGGTGAGGCGCGTGCGCGCCCGCGCCGGTCACATGGTGAAGGTGGAGGTGGAGGTGGACACCCTCGCCCAGCTGGAAGAGCTGCTGACGCTCGGCGCCGATGCGGTGCTGCTCGACAACATGACCCCCGCCACCCTCGCCGAGGCCGTGCGCATGGTGAACGGGCGGATGCTCACCGAGGCCTCGGGCCGGGTGAACCGCGAGACGGCGCCTGCCATCGCGGCGTCCGGCGTAGACCTCATCTCCGTGGGCTGGCTGACCCACAGCGCCCCCATCCTCGACATCGGCCTCGACTGGGTGGGCTGACGCGGATCACAGGCGCACGCCGCGCAGGCTCTGGGACGGCGCCGCGCCGAAAGTGCGGCGGAAGTCGTGGGTGAAATGCGCCTGGTCGGCAAAGCCGGCCGCGTAAGCGGCGGCGGTGAAGCTGCTGCCGTCGGCGATCTCGGCGATGGCCCGCCGCATCCGCCCCCAGGCCCGGTAGCGGCGGAACGGCACGCCCATCTCGGCGGTGAACAGGTGTTGCAGGCGGGAGGGAGACAGGCCCACCTCACGAGCGAGGGCGGCAAGCTCCGGCACGCGCTCCGCATCGGTCATCGCCGCCGCCACCCGCTGGATGCGGGGATCGAGCGCGGCACGGGCACGCCGGCGGGAGACATCCACCACATCGCTCAGGGCCGCGCCGGCCCAGCCGGCCGCGTCCGGTGCCTCCCACAATTCGCGCAGCAAAGGCAGCCCGGCACCGCCGCCGAAGAGGGCGCCCTGCTCCTCCCGCGCATGGGCCACCAGAGGCGCCAGCGCATGGGCGCCGTCCACGCTCGGCTCCAGATAGAAGACAGCGATGGGTTCGCCGCCCACGTCCAGCTCATGCACCACCCCGGCCGGCACCAGCGCGGTGCGGCACACCTGCCAGTTGCCGCCTTGGACCCTGAGCCCGAACGGCCCGTAGAGACCGGCGAGGAACACCGGGGCGCCGTGCTGGTGCGGGGCATTGTAGACGAGCGGCCCGGCGAAGAAGGTCCGGCCCGCGTCCAGGAACCAGAGCGGCCCGAGGCCCTGCCCCGGCGCAGCACGTTCGTACAAGCGGGGCCGCGTGCCCATGCCTAGGCTCCTCCCGCCGGCACTTCACCACATCGCCACGGGCTGCACAAAGCGGCCCGCAGGGGGACCGCCATGCAGACGCCACCGCCCCGCGGCGCGCCCAGCCGCCGCGCCCTTCTCGCCGCCGCCATCGCCGCACCGGCGCTCCTGCGCACGGGCCGCGCGAGCGCCATGGCGCCCCAGCGCGGCGCCCTGCCCGTCACGCCCTTCCGCTTCCGTCTGGGCGCGTTCGAGGTGACGACCGTGCTCGACGCCGCCGCCATGATCGACGGGCCGTGGCCGATCGTCGGGGAGGACCGGCCGGCGGCGGAGGCGGCGGCGCTCATGCAGGCCAGCCTGCTGCCGGAAAAGCGCTTCCGGCCCGGCTTCACCCCGACGCTGGTGAACACCGGGTCGCAGCTCCTGCTGTTCGATGCCGGCAATGGCGCGAACGGCTTCATCCCGAGGCCGAACGGGGGCTGGCTCACCCTGCAGATCGCCGCCGCCGGCTATGCCCCGGAGCAGGTGGACGTGGTGGTGCTGTCCCACGCTCATGTGGACCATATCGGCGGGCTGGTGGAGGCGGGCAAGGAGATGTTTCCCAAGGCCCGCTATGTCATCGGCGAGACCGAATTCGCCTTCTGGGCCGCGCCCGAGCGCCTTTCAGCGGCGCCCGACAGCCTCGAACACGCAACCGCGCAGGTGTTCGCCGGCAACCTCGCCCCCTTCGCCGATCGTGTCACGCGGGTGCGGCCGGGCGCCGAGATCGTGCCCGGCATCCATGCGGTGGAGGCCTTCGGGCACACGCCCGGCCATCTGGCCTTCCATGTGGAGAGCGGCGGCAAGCGGCTGCTGGTCTGGGGCGATTGCGCCCACCACGAGGTGGCGTCGCTGGCGCATCCCGAGTGGCACGCCCTGTTCGACATGGACAAGACGCAGGGCGCCACCACCCGCAAGCGCATCTACGACATGGCCGCCACCGACCGCATCCCGGTGGTGGGCTATCACACGTCCTTCCCGTCGGTGGGCTATGTGGAGCGGCAGGGCGGCGCCTATCGCTGGCTCCCCCTCACCTACCAGTTGGCGGAGTGAGCCCCGGATACGAAAACGGCCGGGCGATGAAGCCCGGCCGTCCGTGTTCAGGAAAGAGGCTCACGCCTTCGGCCAGTTCCGCACGTCCACGAAGTGGCCGGCGATGGCCGCCGCCGCCGCCATGGCGGGTGAGACGAGGTGGGTGCGGCCCTTGAAGCCCTGGCGGCCCTCGAAATTGCGATTCGAGGTGGAGGCGCAGCGCTCCTCGGGGGCGAGGCGGTCGGCATTCATGGCGAGGCACATGGAGCAGCCCGGCTCGCGCCACTCGAAGCCCGCCTCGATGAAGATCTTGTCCAGACCCTCGGCCTCGGCCTGCTCCTTCACGAGGCCGGAGCCCGGCACGACCATGGCGGAGACGTTCGGGTTCACCTTGTGGCCGCGGGCGATGGCCGCCGCCTGCCGCAGGTCCTCGATGCGCCCGTTGGTGCAGGAGCCGATGAAGGCCCGGTCGATGGTGATGTCCTGGATCTTCGTGCCGGCCGTGAGACCCATATAGCCCAGCGCACGGATCTTGGCGGCGCGCTTGCCCTCGTCCTCGATGAGCGCCGGATCGGGCACGAAGCCCTCGACGGACACCACGTCCTCGGGGCTGGTGCCCCAGGAGACGATGGGCGGCAAATTGGCGCCGTCGAGATGGATCTCGGCGTCGAAATGGGCGCCCTCATCCGAGCGCAGGGTCTGCCAGAAGCGCAGCGCGGCATCCCAGTCGGCGCCCTTGGGGGACTTCGGCCGGCCCTTGAGATACTCGAACGCCTTCTCGTCGGGGGCCACCATGCCCGCGCGGGCGCCGCCCTCGATGGACATGTTGCAGACGGTCATCCGCCCTTCCATGGAGAGGGAGGTGATGCCCTCGCCGGCATATTCGATGACGTAGCCGGTGCCGCCGGCGGTGCCGATGGTGCCGATGATGGCGAGCACCACGTCCTTGGCGCCGACGCCTTCGGGCAGCGGCCCGGAGACGGTGACGCGCATGTTCTTCGCCTTCTTCTGGATCAGCGTCTGGGTGGCGAGCACATGCTCCACCTCGGACGTGCCGATGCCGTGGGCCAGCGCCCCGAACGCGCCGTGGGTGGAGGTGTGGCTGTCGCCGCAGACGATGGTGGTGCCGGGCAAAGTGAAGCCCTGCTCGGGGCCGACCACGTGCACCACGCCCTGGCGCTTGTCGAAGCCGTCATAATATTCGACGCCGAATTCCCTGGTGTTCTCGGCGAGCGCGGCGATCTGCGCGACGCTCTCCGGGTCCGGGTTCGGCAAAGTGCGGTCGGTGGTGGGGACGTTGTGGTCCACCACGGCGAGGGTCTTCTGCGGGGCGCGCACCTTGCGGCCGGTCATGCGCAGGCCCTCGAAGGCCTGCGGGCTGGTCACTTCGTGCACCAGGTGGCGGTCGATGTAGAGCAGGCAGGTGCCGTCATCCTGCCGGGAGACGACGTGGTCGTCGAAGATCTTGTCGTAGAGCGTCTTGGGGCCGTTGACCGGGGCGTTCATCGCATTGTGTCCTGAGGAGAGGCCGGCGCGCGTCGGTGCGGCCGGGCCGGTAACGATGGAGGGCGGTTGTCCGTCGCGCCGCGTGCGGGCGCGTCAAGGGCGGGCGTCAAAGCACCGAGGATGCCGCCGTGGTGAAGCGGCCGAAGAAGCGGCCGGGCAGGCGCACATGGTCGGGCACCGCCGCGAACTCCATCGTCGTGCGCGCGAACGGGCCGGCCCCGCAATGGGCCGCCCGGTCGAGGCTGTGGCGATGGTCACGCGTCTGTCGCATGGGGCGGGTTTTTAGCAGTTCCACGCTGACGCGACAATCCGGCGCGCGCAGCTGTGAAACAGGACGGCCGGTCGCACACTGCCCTTGGCTTCGCCATCATCCTGGGCGAGGCGGTATACAGTCGCCGGCGGTGTCGAGGGGGAAGGAGTTTCGGGTGCAGTTCGTTTCCAATTTCCACGGGGTGCAGTTCCTCGATACCGTGGTGAGCCTTGCCGCCGCCTTCCTGTTCGGCACGCTGATCGGCGCCGAGCGGCAGTATCGCCAGCGCACCGCCGGGCTTCGCACCAACGTGCTCGTGGCCGTGGGCTCGGCCGCCTTCGTCGATCTCGCCGCCAGCCTCGGCGGGCCGAGCGATGCCATGCGCGTCGCCGCCAACGTGGTGACGGGCGTCGGCTTTCTCGGCGCCGGCGTCATCATGAAGGAAGGCATGAACGTGCGCGGCCTCAACACGGCGGCGACGCTCTGGTGCTCGGCCGCCGTGGGCAGCTGCGCCGGGGCCGACCGCCTGGCGGAGGCGGCGCTCATCACCTTCATCATCATCGCCGGCAATACGGTGCTGCGCCCCGTCGCCCGCGCCATCGACCGCGCCCCCCTCGACGCTCGCCGCTCGGAAGTCAGCTACGAGGTGCGCCTCACGGTGGATTCCGCCGCCGCCGCCGATCTGCGCGACGTGCTCATCGACACGCTGGAGGGCGAGAAATATCTCGTCAGCGACGTGGACGAGGAGCCCGGCACCGACGGCGCCGTGGTGCTGGTGGCGAAGCTCGTGACCACCTCGGTGGTCCCTGCCGAACTGGACGCCATCACCGACCGTCTGGCGAAGCGGCCCCATGCCCGCCATGCCACATGGGAAAGCGTGACGGAGGAATAGCGCCACGTTCGCCTTGCGGCAGGCCGGGCCGCCGGCTCGTCAGGCCGGCGCCCGCTCCCCCACCAGATGCGCGGCGGCGGAACCGGCCGCATAGAATGCGGCCTGCGCCGCCCGCCAGCGCGGGACCGTCACATCGCGTTCCGGCAGCGGCACCTCCTCCGGCCGGATGCGCCCCAGCACCAGATCGGCCAGCAGCCGGCCGAACACCGTGCCCGGCCCGATCCCCCGGCCGTTGTAGCCGCTGATGGAGACGACGTTGCGCGCGAGGCGCCGGAAGCGCGGCAGGGCGTCGTCCGTCATGCCGATGGTGCCGAACCAGCCGGCCTCGAACGGCGCCGGCGGCAGCTCCGGGAAGAGGCGGGCCAGCGCCCGCCGGGCATAGGAATCATGCACCCCCGCCAGCCCGCCGAGCGCGCCGATGCTGCCGAACACCAGCCGCCCGGCCGCGTCGTAGCGCAGGGAGGTGAGCACCTGCTGGGTGTCCCAGATGCCCTGCCGGCCGGGCAGGATGCGCCCGCGCAGGGCCTCGGGGATGGGAGGGGTAGCGAAGTTGAAATAGGGCAGCGGCACCTGCTCGCGGGCGAGGCGCTCCCACGGCCCGAAGCTGTAGGCGTCGGTCGCGACGATGATCCAGTCCGCCGCCAGCCGGCCCCCATCGGTGCACAACACCCAGCCGCCGGCCCCCTCCTCCACCGCCCGCACCGGGCTTGCCGTATGGAGCACCGTCCCGGCGCCCATCGCTGCGCGGGCGAGGCCGCGGGCGTAAGCGAGGGGCTGGATGGTGCCGGCGCGGTCATCCAGCAGCGCGCCGCGATATCGGCCGCCGCCGATCATCGTGCGGGCGGCGTCCGCATCGAGCAGGTGCACTGGCGCGCCGCGCGCCTGCCACTGGGCGGCGCGGGCCTCGATTTCCGCGCGCCCCGCGCGACCGACCGCGCAATGCAGCGTCCCGTTCGGCGTCGCTTCGCACGGGATGGCGTGGCGGGCGACGAGGGCGAACACCTCCGCCGGCGCCCCGCCGAGGAGCGACAGCAGCCCCTCACCCTTCTCGGCACCGAGGGTGGCGACGATGTCGTCGGGCATCACCCAGAGCCCGGCATTGACGAGGCCCACATTGCGCCCCGCCCCGCCCGAGCCGATGCCGGCGGCCTCCAGCACCCTCACCCGCGCGCCCGCCCCGGCCAGACGGAGCGCGGCGGCAAGGCCGGTATAGCCGGCACCCACCACGGCCACATCGACCCGCGCGTCGCCACGCGCGTCACCCGCGAGCGGGGTGGTCTCCGGCGGCGGCGGGGCGGTCATCGCCCACAGGCCATGGCTTTTCGGATCGGTGCCGGGGGCGGGAGGCATCTGCATGGCCTCTTTGTACAATATCGCCCGGCCGCGGGAATGACCTTGCGTCCGCAGGACGGCAACGAAGAATTAACCATCCCGGCCTCAGGATGGTCCGGGGTCCCCTCAGATTGAATGGAACCCGCCGCCAGTGCGTACCTCCCTCCCGCAAGGAGAATGAAGCGCCGGCTTAGTTGCCATTGAATCGGCACGGCGCATGCTCTTTGGGCGCACTTTTGTGTTTCCTGGGCTCCTTTGATATGAGGAGCGCCCAGTAGAGATTATTCGGAGCTGCGTGATGGCTAATCCGCGCGTCTATGTTTACCAGTTCGCCTCCGGCTCCCAGTGGGCGGCCGGCGACAGCGTGGAGGCGTATCTGCGCCGTCTTCTGGATGTGGACTTCGCCCAGTCGCTCCGCGCCGACCGCCTCGCGGCGGTGACCGCCTTCCTCGACGAAGCCTTCCAGCTGGCCCACACCATCGGCTGGAGCGGCAGCGCGCGGGACATCCCGCAGATGTTCTCCCTGCCCGGCATGCCGGCCGAGGAAGCGGTCCACATGATCGCCTGGGAGCAGGAAGACGGCGTGGCCTTCATCGCCTCGCCCTATCCGCTGCCGTGGCTCGACGCCAAGGCGTCCCGCACCACCGATTCCGACCGCGCGGTTCCGGTGGAGGCCGCCGTCGCCCCCGTCGCCCGCCCGGTGCAGCAGCCGCCGCTGGAAGTGGTCTCGGCCCAGGCCGAGGAAGCGGTGGAAGCCGCCCTCGACCCGTTCTCCGAATATGTGCGCCGCGAGGAGGCCGCCCGCCTCTCGCGCGAGCCCGCGCCCCTCGCCGAGGATCGCGACGCCGCCCGCCGCTTCTTCTGAGCGAACCGATCACCCGATCCGCGATGCGCGCCCCCCAAGGGCGCGCATCGTCGTTCCGGGGCCCCTCTTTCCAGTCTGGAACGATGCCAGAGCGCGCGTGCGCCTTGCTCCGGCCGCAACGCTTGGATAGATGATTCACGGTGTGGACCGCGGCGCAGCCTCTTCGACACAAGCCGGCGCGGTTGACCTTGCGTGATGTTCAGTGGTGCGTGGTGGCGTTTTCCCATCCTGATGGCCCCAAGGTGAATCCAGCGTCCGTCGCAATGCCGCGCGCCCTCCATGCGCGGGGCATCCGGCTTCGGGCATGTTCCAAGGCTGATCGGTCCGGTTCCATGCCGGATGCGGAGACCTGAATTTGCGGTCGTTTCTCGCCGGCGTCCTCGCTCTGCCCGTGGCGCTCCTCCTCCTGCTCTGTGCGCTCACCGGCAGCGCGCAGGCGATGGAGGCGATTGCGCTTAGGCTCGATGCCAAGGTGGTGGACCTGCTGCCGGCCGTCGAGCGCCAGACCACCGAGGACGGCCGCTACCAGATTTCCACCGCCCCCGATGCCGAGGGCGTCGTGCGCCGCATCGAGGTGCCGACCTCCGACGGGCGCAGCCATGGCGAGTGGATCGCCTTCGCCCTCACCAACAATACCGACGAGCAGGTGGACCGCCTCATCGTCGCGCCGCACTACCGCATGTCCGGCTCCGGCCTGTTCTGGCCCGACCTCGGCAACCGCCGCATCCTCTCCTTGACGCCCAGCCAGGGCTTCAAGCCGGAACGCCAGTCGGCGCCGGATGCGGACGTGTTCCTCATCACGCTGGACCCCGGCTCCACCGTCACCTTCGTGGTGGAACTCGGCTCGCCCAGCCTGCCGCAGCTGCAGCTGTGGGAACCCGACGCCTACAAGGACCGGGTGAACGCCTTCACCCTCTACCACGGCATCGTCATCGGCATCGCCGGCCTGCTGGCGCTGTTCCTCACCATCCTGTTCGTGGTGAAGGGCTCGGTGATGTTCCCGGCCGCGGCGGCGCTGGCCTGGGCGGTGCTCGGCTATATCGGCCTCGACTTCGCCTTCTGGTCGAAGGTGTTCGGCCTCTCCCCCATCGCCGAGCAGTTCTGGCGGGCGGCGGGCGAGGCGATCCTCACCGCGACGCTCCTCGTCTTCCTGTTCGCCTATCTCAACCTCAACCGCTGGCATGTGCGCTACGTGCATGTGGCCGCCGGCTGGCTGGTCTTCCTCGCCGCCCTCGTGGTGGTGGCGCTGCTCGATGCGCCGGTGGCGGCGGGCATCGCCCGCCTCTCGCTGCTGGCGGTGGCGGTGGCCGGCTTCGGCGTGGTGATCTGGCTGTCGCAGCACGGTTTCGACCGCGCGGTGCTCATCATCCCCACCTGGTCGCTGCTGGTGGTGTGGGTGCTGATGGCGGGGCTCACGGTCGCCGGCTACGTCACCAACGATCTCGCCGCCCCCGCGCTCTCGGGCGGCCTCGTGCTCATCGTCATGCTCATCGGCTTCACGGTGATGCAGCACGCCTTCGCCGGCATCGGCGGCATCCAGGGCTCCGCCTCGGAGCTGGAGCGCCGCGCGCTGGCGCTGGCCGGCTCCGGCCTCATCGTGTGGGACTGGGATGTGGACACCGACCGCATCTACACCTCCCCCGAGGCCGAGGAGGCGCTGGGCCTGAAGCGCCATTCGCTGGAGACCGAGGCCGCCGGCTGGCTGGAGGTGCTGCACCCCGCCGACCGCGACCGCTTCCGCGCCACCCTCGACGGCATCATCGACCAGCGCCGCGGCCGCATCGACCAGGACTTCCGGCTGCGCGCCATCGACGGCCACTATCTCACCTTCAACCTCAAGGCCCGCCCGGTGGTGGGCGCGGACGGCGAGGTGGTGCGCTGCATCGGCACCCTCACGGACGTGACCGGCGAGCGCATCGCCGCCGAGCGCCTGCTGCACGACGCGGTGCGCGACAACCTCACAGGCCTGCCCAACCGCGAACTCTTCCTCGACCGCCTGCACCAGGCCCTCGTCACCGCCCGCCTCGACGACAAGGTGAAGCCGACGGTGATGGTGATCGACCTCGACCGCTTCAAGCAGCTCAACGTGCAGGTGGGCATGGCGGTGGCGGATTCCATCCTGCTCACCGTCGCCCGCCGCATGACGCGGCTTCTGAAGCCGCAGGACACTTTGGCCCGCATCTCCGGCGACCAGTTCGGCATCATCCTCATGTCCGAGCGCGACGCCGAGCGCATCACCACCTTCGCCGACACGCTGCGCCGCTCGCTGCGCGCGCCCATCGCCTTCGCCGACCGGGAGGTGTTCGTCACCGCCTCCATCGGCCTCGTCCTGTCCGGCCCGGACCAGGTGAAGCGCGACGAGGTGCTGAAAGACGCCGAGCTGGCCATGTATTACGCCAAGCGCATCGGCGGCGACCGCATCGAGGTGTTCCGCCCGGCCATGCGCCAGCAGAAGATCGACCGCGTGGTGCTGGAGCAGGAGCTGCGCGAGGCGCTGGAGAAGGAGCAGATCTCGGTCCGCTACCAGCCCATCGTGCGCCTCGGCGACCGGGCCATCGGCGGCTTCGAGGCCTATATGCGCTGGAACCACCCGCGCCTGGGCGAGCTTGCCGCCTCCGAATTCATCCTGCTGGCCGAGGAGACCGGGCTCATCCTCGACCTCGGCCTGTTCGTGCTCGACCGCGCGGCGCGCCAGCTTGGCCAGTGGCAGCGCCTCTTGCGCGTGGACCCGCCGCTGTTCATGCACGTCAACGTCTCGTCCCGCCAGCTGCTGCGGCACGATCTGATCCAGGACCTGAAATCCGTGCTCGCCCGCAACACGGTGGCGCCCGGCTCGCTGAAGCTGGAAGTCACCGAAGGGCTGGTGATGGAAAACCCGGAATATGCCGCCGTGGTGCTGGGCCGCATGCGCGAGCTGGGCGCGGGCCTGTGCCTCGACGATTTCGGCACCGGCTATTCCTCCCTCGCCTATCTCCAGCGCTTCCCGTTCGACAGCGTGAAGATCGACCCGCGCTTCGTGCGCTCGGTGGCCAAGGGGCCGTCCCGCGCCGCCCGGCCGGTGATCGTCGGCGCCATGATCGATCTGGCCCACGACCTCGGCATGGACGTGATGGCCGAAGGGCTGGAGAAGGAAGTGGAAGCCGCGGAGATGACCCGCTTCGGCTGCGAATACGGGCAGGGCGTGGTGTTCGGCGAGCCGCTCACCGCCGAGGAATGCCGCCACCTCATCGAGCCGGCGCCGGTGGACGCCCGCAAGAAGAAGACGGGGACGGCGGCGGAATAGGCCCGTTCAGGCGCCCGTGTCTGCTGGGCCCGGTTTGGTCGCGCCCGGTTTGGCCCGCGTTCGGGCGCGTTTCACAGGGGCCCGTGCCCCTGTCTGGGTCCCCTTCGCGCCGCGCGGCCAGCGGGCCGGCCAGTTGACGATGTGGTCCACCAGCTCGAACAGGCCAAACTCGCTCTCCAGCCCCGCGACCCGTCCGTGCACCGAGATGCCCGCGCTGACCACCGTGTCCCGCGTGCCGGACACCAAAGGATGCCAGAACGGCAGGTCCTTGCCCTCGCGCACCAGCCGGTAGGCGCAGGTGGGCGGCAGCCAGCCGATGCTCTCCACCGCCTCGGGGGTGAGGCGCACGCAGTCTTCCACGATCTCGGACCGGTTGGGATAGTCGGCGCAGCGGCAGGAGCCGGCATCGAACAGGCGGCAGGCGACGTCCGTGTAGGCGACGGCGCCCGAGTCCTCGTCCTCCAGCTTGACAAGGCAGCAGCGGCCGCAGCCGTCGCACAGGCTCTCCCATTCCTCCACCGTCATGGTGGCGAGGGTCTTGGTCCGCCAGAACGGCGCGGGGGTCTGCACAGGCGCAGAGGTCGCGGCAGGCGCGGGCGCAATCTCGGCGGCGGGCCGGGGTCGGGCGGAGGGAGGCATGCCGCCCCTTTAGCACAGGGACGGCGGCAAGTCGCTCACACTCACCCGCGGAGAGTCGCTCACTCGCCGCCGTAGCTCAGCAGCATCTGGTAGACGACGGGCTTGGCCGCCCGCATGTCCTTGTTGTCGGAGCGGAACTCCCGGTCGCCATCCACGTCGCCCTGATAGGCGGCGGGCGGCTCGAACCGGAGCTGCAGCCGGCAGCCGGTGGATTTGGCGAGCCGGCCGCCGTCCCAGTCCAGCACCGATCCGCCATAGTCCCATCCGAAGCCGGAGAGGGTGAAGGGCTTGCCGTTCGCCGCCTCCACCTCGGCCAGCGTCGCGCCGATGCCGATGCCTTCGGCCGTGCGCCACGGGCCGGGGTTATGGACGATCACATCGCCCGGCCGCCGCCGCTTCTTCTCGTCGAGCCAGATGATCTCCACCCGGCGCGCGGGATCGTCGGGGAACAGCACGGAGGCCTTCACCATCTCGCCCTCGGCGGCGGGCACGCTGCGGTACACCACGTTGGCGCGCCCGAACGTACGGATCAGCGCCGCCTCGTCGGTGTCGGCCGCGAACGGGCCGGTGCAGGCGAACGGCGGCAGCGCCTCCGGCCCGGCGGCGGGGGCCGGCGACGGCACCAAAGCGATGGCGAACGGGAGAACGGCAATCAGCCGGCGGAGCATGTGGCGCGTCCCTTCAGCGTGCGGGTCTTTTCGGTGCCGTCCGCATCCACCGTGGTGAGGGTGAGGACATAGCGGCCGGCGAAACTCTCGGCGTCCTTGCCCCGGCTCCGGGTCTCGATCACCAGCTCGGCGGCGCCGGCCTTGGGATCGGGCAGGTCGCGATAGAGGTGAAGGCGCACCTCGTGGCCGTGGAACCAGTGGTGGACCAGCGCCTCGCCGTCCAGTTCCAGCTTGCCGAACGGAGCTGCACCCTTGCCCGCCGGCTTCACCTCCAGCTCGGCGCGGAAATTGTTGAAGCTGCCGCCCATGCCGTGGGAGAAGGCCGTCTGCGCGGCGAAGGACACCGCCGCATCGTCGATGCTGCAATCGAGTGTGCCGGTGGCGTGGGCCGCAGGCGCGCCGATGACCAGAGCGAGCGCGGCGAGCCCGAACGCACGCCAGACAGCCCCGCTCCGGCGGTGCGGCGCGGGCGATGGTCCCCTCGAAAATCCGGTCATGGCGAGGCCCCCAAGGCAGTTGCCGCAGGGAGCCTAGAGCAGGCGCAGGCCCGGCTGCAACGCGAGCAGGGCAGGACGCCCCGGCTTCAGCGCTTGCCGGCGGTGTAGCGATCGGCCAAAGCGAGGGCCAGAGCGAAGCCGCCGAAGGCGGTGACGATGACGGTGAGCCAGATGGCGGTCTGTGCAGGCATGGTTTCCCCCGAATGTTTATGGGGGAAAGCTAGGCAGCGCGCGGGCCGGGGACTTTGATCAAGATCAAGCCCGGCCGTTCACAGCATCCGCCGCCCGCCGGGCCGCGGGAGGGATCGCGCCTCCGGCGCATCGGGCGGGCCATCCTGCGCGTCGTCCTGCGCGTCATCCTGCGCGCCATCCTCAGCATCGGCGTCCGGCGGCTCGCGGTTCTGCGGCTCGAGCTTCTGGTCCGGGGCCGGCGCGTCGGTGGCGAGGCCGTCGCGCCCTTCGGCCTTCGCCACGGCAACGAGGCCCTCGGCCCGGCTCAACAGGCTGTCGAGGCTCTCGCCCTGCCGCTGCTCGGCCACGCCGAAGCTGGCGGTGACGGTGGCGTGGGGCGGCAGCACGGAGAGACGCGCGAAATCCAGCTCCGCGCGCAACCGATCGGCGACGCGGGAGGCCCCGACGCGATTGGTGCGCGCCAGCAGGACCACGAACTCCTCCCCGTCCATGCGCGCCGCCGCATCCCGCGGCGAGGTCTCCTGCAGGATCAGGCGGCCGACCACGGAAAGCATCCGGTCGCCGGAGGTGGGGCCGAAATCCTCATTGATCTGCTTGAAGCGGTCCATGTCGAACGCGATGAGCGTCACCGGCCGCGCGCCGGGATCGGCGAGAATGTCCCGCGCCCGCTCCATGAAGTCGCGGCGGGTGCCGAGGCCGGTCAGGGCGTCGGAGCGGCCCTCCCGGCGGATCTCGTCGATGGCGTCGGCGGCGATGGAGCCGAGCAGGGCGAGGGCGAGCAGCAGGCCGCTGATGAGCAGGGAGAAGTTCAGCACCTGCCAGAACGGCGTCGCGCGGAACAAGGCGGCGAGATCCGCGGGGTCGGCGCCGTTCTCCCGCATCCGGTCGATCTCGAAGAGGTCGCCGGAGATCCGCATGGTGAGGCCGGTGCGGATGAAGAAGTGCAGGCCGAACAGCAGGAAGGTCCAGAACAGCAGCCGGTCGATGGGCCGCCGCCGCTCCAGGGCGACCATCTTGACCGCCGCGACCACGAACATGGTGCCGTAGCCGAGATTCTGCACATAGATGCGGGCGACCAGATCGCGGTCGAAATAGAAGAAATAGAACACCAGCGCGACGATGGCGCAGGCCATGATGAGCAGCAGCCGCCCCGACCCCGCACGGCCGAACCGCACCAGCACGCCCTCCACCAGGGTGAGCACGGCGAAGGTGTAGACGATGGCCGACACCACCGCGTTCGGGCCCGCCTCGCGGGGAAAGCCGGTGATCTGGATCAGCGCGGCCAGCGCATAGGCGCAGAAGGCGGACGCGAAATAGAGCCCGCAGCGGCGCTCGCGATCGTGCAGCCAGACCAGCAGGAACACGATGGCGATCAGCAGCGAGACGATAGGTCCGGCAAAAATATAAAGGCGTCCGTCCGACATGCTCCGCCCACCGACGCCGCCCGACATCGGACGCGCGACCTGGAGGCGGCACAGCCGCCCGCCACCCTAGGTCGCATCGGCCGCCCTGCGCCTACTTGGATGGTTCCCTCGTGGGAAAGTCAAGCCTGAGCCCGGCCATGCGCACAACACAACCTGCTGCAACGCAACAGGAAGTTGCCCTACCGGCGGTAGGCCCACAGGCGCAGCTCGTGCTTCAGCCGGCGGAAATCGTGGAAGGTGAAGGCGAGCAGCACCGTCGCGAGCACCGCCAGCGTGAGGGCGACGCCATTGGACCAGTCCAGCGCCGAGCGGGTGAAATCGTAGACGAGGTAGGCGAGGAACAGCGTCACCGCGAGGGCCGTTCCGTAATAGATTCGCGTATCCAGCCGGGCGATGAGGATGCCGACGCCCGTCCAGATGGCGAGCGCGATCAGGATGGCCCAGCCGAGGCCGAGGCCGAACTGCCGGGCGACGAAATGCCCGCCGACCCAGCACAGCAGCACCGAGGCGGCGAGCACCAGGATTCCCGCGCGCAGCCGGAAGATGTAGGAGCCCTTTGCTCCGGTCGGGGCGGTGGACATGATGCACCTCGGATCGGCGCCCGCGACACGGATGTGGCGGGATGACAGGGAACCACCCGGCCGCGTCAACGCTTGTGCCGGTCTGGAGGATGTCACGATGCGGCGAATGCGGGTCGTACTCAATGCCAAAGCGGGCACCGTCCACGACATGGGCCCCGACAAGGTGCGCGATATCGTGGATGGCGCGCTCACCCGGTCCGACCTCGACGTGGACGTGGTGGTGGCGGAAGGCGACGCCATGGCGGCCGCCATCGCCTCGGCCTCCCGCGACGGCTACGACACGGTGGTGGTGGGCGCCGGCGACGGCACCGTCTCCTATGCCGCCTCGGTGCTCGCCAACACCGACATGACCCTCGGCGTGCTGCCGCTCGGCACCATGAACCTCCTCGCCTACGACATCGGCCTGCCGCGCGACCTGATGGGCGCGCTGGAGGCGCTGCATGACGCAAAGCCCATGCGGGTGGATCTGGGCACCCTCAACGGCCGGCCCTTCCACGGCGTGTCCGGGGTGGGCTTCTTCAGCCAGATGGCCATGGCGCGGGAGCAGTTGCGCGACCGCGGCCGCGTCTTCGGCTGGTTCATGGCGCTGGGGCGGGCGGTGTTCCGCTCCGGGCGGATGTCGCTGGAGGTGGAGGTGGCGGGCGCCCGCGAATCCATCGACGCCTATGCCGCCCTCGTCACGGTGAACGCCTTCGACGCCTCCGGCTGGCACCGCTCGCGTCTCGACGGCGGGCAGCTGGAGGTGCTGGTGGCGGAGGATCGCGGCACCCTCGCGCGGCTGCGCACCGGCGCCGAGGTGCTGGTGGATGCCTGGCGCGGCGCGCCGGGTATCCATTCCTTCTCCGCCCGGCGCGTCACCATCCACGCCCGCCGCCGCCGCGCCTGGGTGGCGACCGACGGCGAGGTGACGCGCGAAACCCTGCCGCTGCGCTACGCCCTCGCCCCCGCCGCCCTCAGCCTTCTCGTCCCGCCCTCGGCCCTGCAATGGCAGGCGCACGAGCGCGAAGTCCACGAGCGCGATGACGTGACATAGGCGCGAGGTCCACGAGCGCGACGACGTGACCTGACACGCATCAGGCCGGCAGGTCCTGCACCGGCTGGCCGCGGTAGCGGATGAGGAGGGGCACGGTGAGCGTCATGGGGTGGGCGATGCCGTGCTCCCACAGGCCGTCCTCGCCCCAGCAATCGCCGTGGTCGCCGCACAGCACGATGGTGGCGCCGGCGAAGCGCTCCAGCAGCGGGGCGAGCTTGCGGTCCACATATTCGCAGCACAGGCGCTGGCGCTCGCGGCACTCGGCCGAGCGGTCCACCTTCTGGAACGGCAGGCAGGGATTGTCCGTGCGGTCCCACGGCGCGCCCTCGAAATAATAGGGCACATGGGTCTCGCCCACGTTGAGGAACACGAACAGGTCGCGCCGCGTCTCCCGCGCCGCCTGCTTCTCGATGAAGGCGAGTTGGGTGGCGATGCCCTTGTCGCCGGTGAACAGGAACTGTTCGAAGCTGCCGGTGAGCTTCTTCGACACCGGCGTCTTGGGGTCGAACCAGCCCATGGCCGCCGCGCCGATGGTGGCGTAGCGGGCATTGCGGAAACCGTCCACGATGTCGGTGCCGCTCACCGAGAAGCCGGGCCGGGCATGGCCCGCCGCCCCGGCGCGATCCAGCCGGAAGAGCCGCGCGAACTTGGGGTTCAGGAACGGCGTCGCCAGTTCCGCCACGCCGGGCGTGAAGCCCGCGAACATGGCGGCGTGGGAGGCATAGGTGAAATGCGCCGGCGCCTGCGCCTTGTAGAGGGCGGAGACCGTCTTCATGGCCGGGGCATTGGCCGAAACGAAGGTATCGTAACGGCAGGAGTCGATCGTGATGAAGAGCACGCTGTCAGGGGTGACACGCATGGCCGGCGCGGCTCTCAGAAAGGGGTGGTTTCAGTTGCCGCCGTCATTGTTGGCCTCGCCGCAGGTGTAGCCGACGAAGCAGCGGGGATTGTCCGTGGTGGGCATCCAGGCCGGAGAGGTGGTCTGGTCGTCCTGGCAATAGCGCTGGTCCAGCACGTAGCGCTGGGCGTTGCCGCCGCCGGTGGGGACGAGGATGAAGCCCTGCTGGCGCACCACCTGACGGACGCCGGAGCAGGTGGAGGGCGGCACGGGAACGGCCATGTAGCCTTCCGGCGGCGGCTGGTTCTGGCCGTAGATGGCGGTGCCGTCCACGGGCACCGGCAGCGGCCCCGCGCCGAGATCGGACGGCGGCGCCAGCGGATCGCCCTGGGCCAGCGCCAGAGAGGGCGCGATAGCCAACGGCACGAGAACGGCCGCCATCAACATCCGTACGAACAGGACGCGTACCCCGCGCGCAACGGGTCGCGACGTTCCGGACTGTACAGAACGCATCACTTTTTCCCCTCAGTGCCGCCGGGGGAAGCCTGTAGCGCACCTTGCCTCCGCTGGCAAAGAGAACCGCGCGAAATCCGCACCGCGGCTCACTTTCCGCCCCGTTCAAGCTGCGTCGCCCTATTGTCATGGACGGTTCCGGGACTCTGCCGCACCGCACACGGGACGCAAGGCGCGGATGGCGGCGTCCGGTACCATTAGCCGGCGGGGCTTTGCCCGTTATCCCCACAATCATCCACCGGGGAAAAATCGGCCCGCGCGCCGCTGGCGCAGGGGCATTCGCTCTTGCTACACCACCTTCCCAAAGCAAAAAATTGCCCACACCCAAGAATTGCCCAACCAAGGGATTGCCGGCTTCATGCTCGATCTGTCGGACAAGGGCGACCTCGACCCCACCTATCGCCAGGCCCCGCACAATGTGGAGGCCGAGCAGGCGCTGCTGGGCGCCATCCTCGTGAACAACGAGGCCTTCTACCGCGTCTCCGACTTCCTCGAGCCGCGCCATTTCTACGAGCCCATCCACGCCCGCGTCTTCGAGCTGGCGTCGGCGCTGATCCGCGCCGGCAAGCTGGCGACGCCGGTCACCATCAAGACCTTCCTGCCCGCGGACCTGGACGTGGCCGGCCTCACCGGACCGCAATACCTCGCCCGCCTTGCGGCGGAGGCGACCACCGTCATCAATTCCGAGGATTACGGCCGCACCATCTACGACCTCTCGGTGCGCCGCGACCTGATTCGCATCGGCGAGGAGATCGTCAACGAGGCCTACGACGCCCCGGTGGACGCCACCCCGCAGGACCAGATCGAGGAGGCGGAAAAGCGCCTCTACGAGATCGCCGAGACCGGGCGCTACGACGGCGGCTTCCAGCGCTTCGGCGAGGCGCTGCGCGAATCGGTGGACATGGCCTCCAAGGCCTTCCAGCGCGACGGCCACCTCTCCGGCATCGCCACCGCCCTCGACGACCTCGACCACCAGATGGGCGGCCTCCAGCCCTCGGACTTGGTGATCCTCGCCGGCCGACCGGCCATGGGCAAGACCTCGCTCGCCACCAACATCGCCTTCAACATCGCCGCCGCCTATCGCGGCGAGACCCGGCCGGACGGCTCCACCGAGACGGTGTCCGGCGGCGTGGTGGGCTTCTTCTCGCTGGAAATGTCGGCCGAGCAGCTCGCCACCCGTATCCTCGCCGAGCAGGCGGAGATCGCCTCCTACAAGATCCGCCGCGGCGACATCTCGGAAAGCGAGTTCTCCAAGCTCGCCGCCGCCGCCCAGACCATGCAGACCATCCCGCTCTATATCGACGACACCGGCGGCATCTCCATCGCCCAGCTGGTGGCGCGGGCGCGGCGGCTGAAGCGCCAGCGCGGGCTGGACTTCATGGTCATCGACTATCTCCAGCTGCTCTCCGGCTCGTCGAAGGCGTCGTCGCAGAACCGCGTGCAGGAGATCACCGAGATCACGACGGGCCTGAAAGCCCTGGCGAAGGAGCTGCAGGTGCCGGTCATGGCCCTGTCCCAGCTCTCGCGTCAGGTGGAAGCCCGCGACGACAAACGGCCGCAGCTTTCGGACCTGCGTGAATCCGGCTCCATCGAGCAGGACGCCGACGTCGTCATGTTCGTTTACCGGGAGGAGTATTATCTTAAGAGCAAGGAGCCGAAGCCCGGCACAGAGGAGTGGTTCAAGTGGGAGATCGAGATGAAGGCGGCCGAGAACACGGCCGAAATCATCATCGGAAAGCAGCGCCACGGCCCCACCGGGACGGTGAAGGTGCATTTCGAGCCGCAATTCACCCGCTTCTCCAACCTGGCGCGGGAGGACCACCTGCCGGACCGCCACTGACCGGCGAACCGCAGGCCCCCGAGGACCCCGCCGCCAGCGCTGCGGCAGCAGACCAGGCCGCGCGTGAGGCGCGCGAAGCCGGCGCCATCCTCACCGTCGATCTGTCCGCCATCGCCGACAACTGGCGCACCCTTGCCGCGCTCGCCGCCCCGGCCGAATGCGCGGCGGTGGTGAAGGCCAATGCCTACGGCCTCGGCATCGACCGCGTCGCCCCGGCCCTGTGGAAGGCGGGCGCCCGCACCTTCTTCGTCGCCCACTTCAAGGAAGCCCTCGAACTGCGCGCCCTGCTGCCCGAGGCGGTGATCTACGTGCTGAACGGCCTGTTGCCGGAGACCGCCGCCGACCATGCGGCGGCGCGCCTGCGGCCGGTGCTGGGCTCGGTGCCCGAGATCACCGAATGGAGCGACTTCTGCCGCGACCAGGGGGCTGACCTGCCCACCGCGCTCCATGTGGATACCGGCATGAACCGGCTCGGCCTCTCGGTGGACGAGGCGGTGCAGCTCGCCGGCACGCGCAGGATGCTCGGCTTCACGCCCAGCCTCGTCATGAGCCACCTCGCCTGCGCCGACACCCCCGGCCATGCGCTCACCGCCCGCCAGCGCGCGGTGTTCGCCGACGTGATCCGCCGCTTCCGGGGCGTGCCGGGCTCGCTGGCGAATTCCGCTGGCACCCTGCTGGGCCGCGATTTCCGCTTCGAGCTGGTGCGGCCGGGCATCTTCCTTTACGGCGGCGTCGCCATCACCGGCGTGCCGCCGCTGCGCCCCGTGGTGCGGCTGGAAGCGAAGATCATCCAGGTGTCGAGCGTCGCGGCCGGCGAGACCGTGGGCTATGGCGCCGCCGAGCGGCTGAAGCGGCCGAGCCGCCTCGCCACCGTCTCCATCGGCTATGCGGACGGGCTGTTCCGGGCCGCCGGCTCCTCCGACCTCGCCAAGGGGGTGGAGGCCGTGGTCGCCGGCCGGCGCTGCCATCTCGTGGGCCGCGTCTCCATGGACCTCGCCACCCTCGACATCACCGACCTGCCCGAGGGCGCGGTGCAGCGGGGCGACGTGGCGGTCTTCCTCGGCGACGGCATCAGCGTGGACGACCTCGCCGCCCGCTCCGGCACCATCGGCTACGAGGTGCTCACCTCGCTGGGCGCCCGCTACGCCCGCCGCTACATCGGCGGCTGAGGGGCGAAGGGCTGAGGGGCGAAGGGCTTGGGGGCGGCGGGCTTGGGGGCGGCGGGCTCCCGTGCGGCGGACATCTCCGCCGCATAGGTCTCCTCGAACCAGCCGATGCGCTTCTCGAAGGCGGGGCTCAGGCGCTGGTCCTCGGTGATCTGGCGGGCGACCTCCTGCTGGCCCTCGCACACCGCATTGTCCTCGGCCAGCACGCGGCGCGCATAGAAGGGCACGATGCGCGAAATCACCTTCTGCGCGAAGCGGTCGAAGACGCCGAGCAGCCCCGGCCGCGGCGGCGCGATGGGCCCCTCGATGAGCCAGCCCTCCAGCCGCGAGCGGTCATGGGCCAGCGGCGCATAGCGCAGCACCATCACCGCATAATAGGAGCGGCCGAGGAGATCGATGACGTGGAACTGGGACGCCCCGAAGGTGGGGAACAGGTTCACGATCAGATAGTCGCGGGCGCGGTAGGTGCCGGCCCGGCAATCGGCGAGCACGCCCCCCAGCGGATCGTCCCCCGGCTCGGTGGTATAGGCGCTGTGCCGGCCGAAGCGGGCATAGGTGACCTCCTTCGCCTTCAGATAGCCGTTGGCGCCGAAGGTGGAGGGGTGGACGGCGACGATGTGGTAATCGTCCAGCGTCACGTGGGTGAGGAACTTCCAGTTGGCCGGCACCTCGCCGCCGAAGCGGGTGAAGGTGCGCCCGGGCGGGCATAGCGCGGCGAGCATGGGCGCGGCATCGCCGAGGAAGTCTGCGAGGGATTCCCCCTCCGGATCGGGAAAGCGGCCGAACACGAGGCCGGCGAACGCCTCCACCTCGATGGGCTTCAGGTGCGCATTGAGCTGCTTCGGCAGGCAGCCATAGGCCTCGTCGCAGACCGGAATGCCCAGCGCCTGCCCCTCGGCATTGTAGCGCCAGTGGTGGAAGGCGCAGACCATGGCGCCCTTCCCGCTGCGCTCGCGGCGGATGGGGTGGAAGCGGTGGGCGCACACATTCTCGAAGCCGCGCAGCCGGTCGCCGAAACGCTGGATGAAGACCGAGCGCCCGCCGAGATCGGTGCGGAACCACTGACCATCCTGCGCCACCTCCCCGTCGAGGCAGAGGAAGGTCCACACCCGCCCCAGCGCCTGCTGCTCGGCGGTGAAGGCCGCGGGATCGGTGGCCGCGCGCACCCATTCGGCGGGCTGGCCGGCGGCCGGCGCGGGCCGGGCCGGCTCTTGCGGCGTGGGTGCGGAAGCAGGGCTGTCTCGGAACACGGGCGATCCCCTGACATGACGGAAAAGGGCAGCGCAGGCTGATTAGCAGAGGTGTTCCGTTCCCGCCATCTGGGGATGCGCCGCAGATGCCGCGCAACCCCGGAGGCGAAGCCTGGGGCCTTGACCGACCCACCGCGCGACCGATGGGGTATATAGAGAACATCGCCCGAGATTCGGGCCTCTCCTCCAGACCCGGCCGGCCTGCCCGCGCCGAGGGTGATCTTCATGGCCCGGCGCGACACGTCCTTCATCTGCCAGTCCTGCGGAGCGGTCTACACGCGCTGGCAGGGCAAGTGCGAGGCGTGCGGCGGCTGGAACACCATTTCCGAGGAAGTCGCGGTCGCCGCCAGCGTGCCGGCGGCGCAGCGCTCCGGCCGCAAGGGCCGCGCGGTGGTGCTGGAAAAGCTGGAGGGCACGGCCAAGCCCGCCCCGCGCCTCGTCTCCGGCATCGGCGAATTGGACAGGGTGGCGGGCGGCGGCTTTGTGCCCGGCTCCATCCTGCTCATCGGCGGCGATCCCGGCATCGGCAAGTCCACTCTGCTGGTGCAGGCCTCCGCGGCCCTGGCGCAGCGCGGGCAGCGCGTCGTCTACGTCTCCGGCGAGGAGGCGGTGGATCAGGTGCGCCTACGCGCCCAGCGGCTGGGGCTGGAAAAGGCGGACGTGGGCCTCGCCGCCGAGACCAATGCGGAGAACATCATCGCCACCTTGTCGGGCGGCCCGCCCGTTCACATGGTCGTGATCGATTCCATCCAGACCATGTGGTCGGACAGCGTGGAGAGCGCGCCGGGAACGGTGACGCAGGTGCGCACCTCGGCCCAGCTGCTGGTGCGCTACGCCAAGCAGACGGGGGCCTGCGTCATCCTCGTCGGTCATGTCACCAAGGACGGGCAGATCGCCGGCCCGCGCGTGGTGGAGCACATGGTGGATGCCGTGTTCTCCTTCGAGGGCGACGGCGGCCACCAGTTCCGCATCCTGCGCGCGCAGAAGAACCGCTTCGGCCCCACCGACGAGATCGGCGTGTTCGAGATGACGGGGCGCGGCCTCTCCGAAGTGGCGAACCCCTCGGAACTCTTCCTCTCCAACCGCGACGCCGGGGCGCCGGGCACCGCGGTGTTCGCCGGCATGGAGGGCACGCGCCCGGTGCTGGTGGAGATTCAGGCGCTGGTCGCCCCCTCCTCTCTCGGCACCCCGCGCCGGGCGGTGGTGGGGTGGGACCCCAACCGCCTCTCCATGGTGCTGGCGGTGCTGGATGCGCGCTGCGGCGTGCGGCTCGGCGGACACGACGTCTATCTCAACGTGGCGGGCGGGCTGAAGATCGGCGAGCCGGCGGCCGACCTCGCGGTGGCCGCCGCCCTCGTCTCCTCGCTGACCGGCGCGCCCCTGCCGGCGGATGCGGTGCATTTCGGCGAGGCGAGCCTGACGGGGGCTGTGCGGCCGGTGTCGCAGGCGCAGGCGCGGCTGAAGGAGGCGGCGAAGCTCGGCTTCGCCAGCGCCGTCATCCCCTCCGGCGGCCTCGACGGGCTGGACCCGCCGGTCACGGTCCGGCCGGTTTCCTCCCTGGCGGAGCTGGTGGCGGGCATCGCGGCCAGCGCCCCCCGCCGGGCGCGGGACGAAGGCCCGCGCGAGACGCGCAACGCTGCCCCGCGCGAGACGCGGGGCTCGAACGACCGCAATCCCCCGCAAAGGGCCGTCCAGCATGCGGATTGGGGCGACGACGAGGAAAGGTGACGCGGGCGGGCGCGCAAGCTATATCAGCCCCGCGGCTGGGCTCTCCGGGGGTGGGCGGGTCGCGCGCATGCGCGTCTGGCGGTGCGCCCATCACGGATCGATGCGCCGATGCCCATAACCTTGCTCGACATTATCGTTCTCTCTGTGATGCTGATTTCCGGCATCCTGGCGATGGTGCGCGGCTTTCTGCGGGAAGTCTTCTCCATCCTGTCCTGGGCTGTCGCGGCCGGCGTCACCGTCTATTTCTACAAGTCCGCTTTGCCTGTGGTGAAGCAATACATCTCGCAGGACTCGGCCGCTCTTGCGGTGACGGTGGCGTTGCTGTTCCTCGGCACGCTGCTCATTGCCTCCATCGTCACCGCGCGCATCTCGGACCTGGTGCTCGACAGCCGAATCGGCGCCCTCGACCGCACGCTGGGCTTCGCCTTCGGCCTCGCCCGTGGCCTGCTGCTGATGGTAATCGCGCTCTTGTTCTTCAACTGGCTGGTGCCGCCGGAGAAGCAGCCCCCGTGGGTCGCCAACGCAAAATCGCTCCCCGCCATCACGAAAGCGGGGGAGTGGCTGAAGGCGCAGTTGCCGGATGACCCTGAAAACACCATTTTGAACAAGTTGAAGAAGCCGCCCGCCGCTGAGGAGGGCGACACGCCTGCCGCCCCGGCCGCCCCGACGGGGGGACAGCGGTAGGTTTCTTTTTGGGGGCAGCAACTGACCGGCCGGCCGGCCGGGACATCCACGCGGGGGCGCTGAGCCTTCCGCGCTATGGGTGTTCCCGCTCCGACCTCCCGGCGCAAGCTCGCACGGCGCTGCCTGACCGGCCCGCGCGGAGGGTGCATGATGGACTTGGGATGTGACGGGCCGATCTCAGTGGCCGGCGGAGACTCCTTCCGCACGGATGGCGAACCCCTCGCGGGCGGTCGCGCCGATCTCGATCTCGACCTGAACGGCGATCGCCTCCGCGAGGAATGCGGCGTCTTCGGCATCTACAATCACCCCGAGGCCGCGGCCATCACCGCCATCGGCCTCCACGCCCTCCAGCATCGCGGACAGGAAGCCGCCGGCATCGTTTCCTATGACGGCCGCCGCTTCCATTCCGAGCGCCGCCTCGGCCTCGTGGGCGACGCCTTCTCCGACGCCGGCGTCATCGCCCGCCTGCCCGGCGACGCGGCCGTGGGCCACGTGCGCTACTCCACCACCGGCGAGACCCTGCTGCGCAACGTGCAGCCCCTGTTCGCCGAGCTGGACGCGGGCGGCTTCGCCGTGGGCCACAACGGCAACCTCACCAACGGCCTCACCCTGCGCCGCCAGCTGGTGCGCGAAGGCGCCATCACCCAGTCCACCACGGACACCGAGGTGATCCTCCATCTCGTGGCACGCTCCCGCAAGCCGCGCTTCATCGACCGCTTCATCGACGCCATCCGGGCGCTGGAAGGCGCCTATTCGCTGGTGGCGCTCACCAACAAGAAGCTCATCGGCGCCCGCGACCCCCTCGGCATCCGCCCGCTGGTGCTCGGCTCGCTGGACGGCTCCCCCATCCTCGCCTCCGAAACCTGTGCCCTCGACATCATCGGCGCGCGCTATGTGCGCGACATCGAGAACGGCGAGGTCATCGTGATCGACGAGGAGGGCGTGCAGTCCTTCAAGCCGTTCCCGGAGATGGCGGCGCGGCCCTGCATCTTCGAGTACATCTATTTCGCCCGGCCGGATTCCGTGGTGGGCGGACGCTCCGTCTATCAGGTGCGCAAGAACATGGGCCGCGTGCTGGCCACCGAAAGCCCGGCCCATGCGGACGTGATCGTCCCGGTGCCGGATTCCGGCGTGCCGGCGGCCATCGGCTTCTCCCAGACCTCGGGCATCCCCTACGAGCTGGGCATCATCCGCAACCATTACGTCGGCCGCACCTTCATCCAGCCCACCCAGTCCATCCGCGACCAGGGCGTGCGCATGAAGCATTCCGCCAACCGTTCGGTGGTGGAGGGCAAGAGCATCGTCCTCGTGGACGACAGCCTCGTGCGCGGCACCACCTCGGTGAAGATCGTACAGATGATGCGCGATGCCGGCGCCAAGGAGGTGCATTTCCGCATCGCCTCGCCGCCCATCACCCACCCGGACTATTACGGCATCGACACGCCGGACCGGGACAAGCTGCTCGCCGCCACCCACGATCTGGAAGGCATGCGCCGCTACATCGGCGCGGATTCGCTGGCTTTCCTCTCGGTGGATGGCGTCTACCGCGCCATGGGCTTCGAGGGCCGCGACCCGGTGAAGCCGCAGTTCACCGACCACTGCTTCACCGGCGATTATCCCACCCCGCTGACCGACCGCGTCGGCGCGGTGGCCCAGCAGCAGCTCTCGCTGCTCGCCGAAGCGAGCTGAGGGGAACACCCCTCAGCCTTGCGGCGTCTCCGGCGCGGCGGCATAAAGCTGCCGCAACGGAAGGAAACGCGCCATGGTGGAAATGAACTGCTGGCAGCGCGGCCGGCTCATCGATCACATCCAGCTCGTCGTCCGCGACCTTGAGGCCGCGCGCCGGTTCTACGGCGCCGTTCTGGAGGTGCTCTGCGTGCCCATCATGGATGCCGAAGACTTCTTCTTCGCCGACGAGCTGTGCGTGAGCGTGGGCGAGCCCCTCACCGGCCGCGCCCACATCGCCTTCCAGGCTCAGGACCGCGAGACCGTGCAGCGCTTCTACGATGCTGCCCTCGCCGCCGGCGGCACGGACAACGGGGCGCCGGGGCTGCGCCCCTATCACGCGGACTATTACGCCGCCTTCGTGCTCGACCCCGATGGCAACAACATCGAGGCGGTGTATCACGGACCGGCCGAGCGCTCCGCGCCCTCGGTGGAGATCCGGGCCGCGGGCTGAACCCGCGCCCCCAAGGAAGAGGACATCCGACCGTGACCGACCGGCCGCTTGCCGAAAAGATCGCCCTCGTCACCGGCGCCACGCGCGGCATCGGCGCCGCCACCGCGGTGGCGCTGGCGAAAGCCGGTGCGCATGTGGTGTGCGTCGGCCGCTCGGAAGGCGGGTTGCAGGAGGTGGATGACGCCATCCGCGCGGTGGGCGGCAGCGCCACGCTGGTGCCGCTGAACCTCAAGGATTCCGACGGCATCGACCGCCTCGGCGGCGCGCTTTACGAGCGCTACGGGCGGCTCGACATCTATGTGGCCAATGCCGGCGTGCTCGGCCCGCTTTCCCCGCTCGGCCACGTCTTCCCCAAGGACTGGGAAGACACGGTGGCGGTGAACCTCACCGCCAACTGGCGCTGCGTGCGCTCCTTCGATCCGCTGCTGAAGCTCTCCCCGGCCGGCCGGGCGGTCGTGGTCACCTCCGGCGCGGCGAGCAAGGCGCGCGCCTATTGGGGGCCCTACGCCATCACCAAGGCGGGCCTTGAGGTGATGGCCCGCACCTGGGCGGACGAGAGCGTCTCCGGCAATTTGAAGGTCAACCTCTTCAACCCCGGCCCCATCCGCACCCTGATGCGCGCCAAGGCCTTCCCCGGCGAAGACCCGTCCAGCCTGCCGGCGCCGGAAGAGGCGGCCGAGGCCATCCTGCCTTTGTGCCTGCCCACCTTCATGGAAACCGGCAAGCTCTACGACTTCCCGCAGAAGAAGCTGCTCAGCTTCCAGATGCCGGCGTAGGGGGCTGGAGGGGGCGATGCCTGTAAACTCAACCGCCGTCATGGCCGGGCTTGTCCCGGCCACCCACGTCGGGCCGACAGAATAACCCTCGAAAAGCCATTCCCGGCCGAACCACGTGGATGGCCGGGACAAGCCCGGCCACGACGATTGCACCCGGGATTCCTGCCGCCCGACCCAACCATGGATCGCCCCGCCATGACAGCTTGCGCCTCCCCTCTCCCCTCGCGGGAGAGGGGCCGGGGGTGAGGGGGGCTGCTTCCGTCTTCAAGGCGTTGGGACGAAGGGCGCGACACCCCTCACCCCAGCCCTCTCCCGCAAGGGGAGAGGGAGCAAGACGGCTCACGCCGCCGCCAGCTCTCCCGCCAGCGCCTTGCGGATCAGTTCGCGCGTCTCGGCCACCCCATAGATGGCGACGAAGGAGCCGAAGCGGGGGCCGCGTTCCAGGCCGAGCAGCACCTGATAGAGCGTGTTGAACCACTCCACCGAGACGCCCGGCCGCTCGGGCGTGGCGCCCTTGGCCTTGAGGTCCTGGTAGCGCGGAATGGGGCGGGCCACGTCGTAGAGCACGGTCTGGATGTCGTCCGCGCTGGCGCCCGCCGGCAGCGCCGCGAGCGCCGCGTCGAGCTTTTCGAGGGCGTCGCGCTCCACCGCGTCGGGGGTGCGGAAGACCTTGTTGGGCTTCACGAAGTCATGGAAGTAGCGCACCGCATAGCCCACCAGCTCGTGCAGCTTGGGGTGCGTCTGGTCCGACACGCCGGGCACGTGGCGCTTCAGGAAGCCCCACAGCACGCTCTCGTCCTCCGTGTTGGAGGCGGAGGCCAGGTTGAGGAGCATGGTGAAGCTCACCGGCATGTCCACATCCGGCGGGTTGCCGGCATGGATGTGATAGACCGGATTGCCGAAGCGCAGCTTCCAGTCCTGCTGCGCATAGCGGGCGAGGAAGTTGAAATACTCGTCCACCGCCTTCGGGATCACGTCGAAGTGCAGCTTCTTCGCCGAGCGGGGCGACTGGAACATGTAGAGCGCGAGGCTCTCCGGGCTCGCATAGGTCAGCCACTCGTCGATGGTGAGCCCGTTGCCCTTGGACTTGGAGATCTTCTGGCCCTTCTCGTCCAGGAACAGTTCATAGACGAAATGCTCCGGCGCGGTGCCGCCGAGGATCTGGCAGATCTTGTCGTAGATCGGCGCGTTGGTCTGGTGGTCCTTGCCGAACATCTCGAAATCGACGTCGAGCGCCGCCCAGCGGGCGCCGAAATCCGGCTTCCATTGCAGCTTCACCTTGCCGCCGGTGACGGGGAGGGTCAGCTCGGTGCCGTCCTCGTCGTCGAAGGTGATGGTGCCGGCCTTGGCGTCCACATTCTTCAGCGGCACGTAGAGCACGCGCCCCGAGGTGGGCGAGATGGGCAGGAAGGGCGAATAGGTGGCCTGCCGCTCCTCGCCGAGGGTGGGCAGCATGACGGCCATGATCTCGTCGTACTTCTCGGCGGCCTTCAGCAGCACCGCGTCCAGCTTACCGGAGAAGTAGTATTCGGTGGCGCTGGCGAATTCGTAGTCGAAGCCGAAGGTGTCGAGGAAGCGCCGGAGCATGGCGTTGTTGTGCGCGCCGAAGCTCGGATAGTCGCCGCCGAACGGGTTCGGCACCTTGGTGAGCGGCATCTGGAGGTAAGGCACGAGCGCGGCCGGGTCCGGCACGTTCTCGGGGATCTTGCGCATCCCGTCCATGTCGTCGGAGAAGCACAGGAGGCGCGTCTTCACCTTGTCTTCGGTGAGGATGCGGAAGGCGTGGCGCACCATGGTGGTGCGCGCCACCTCGCCGAAGGTGCCGATGTGCGGCAGGCCCGAGGGTCCGTAGCCGGTCTCGAACAGCACCTCGTCCTTGGGCCGCTTCTTCAGCCGCTCCACCAGCTTGCGCGCTTCCTCGAACGGCCAGGCGGTGGCCGTTTCCGCGACCGCCTTCAGCTCGGCGGCGAGCTGGGTGGGATCGACGGCGGCGGGCGAGGCTTCGGACGAGGACATGACAGGCTCCGGAAAAGGAGCGCGAACTTAGGAATGCAGCCGCCCGGCGTCAACGCGAAGGCGTGTGGCGGGCTCCCCCGCTCTTGCGTTGACGGCGGGCGGCAAACGCCTATGCTGCACCCGCGTTCCAGCTGCCCCGGCGAAAAGGGCGGAGGGAACGCAAGACATCGGACGATCCCTGCGGGAGAGACCGGCACCCTTGAGTTGAGGTGTGCCGGCGCCGAAGGCGCAACCGCCCCGGAACCGCTCAGGCACCAAGGGCCGCAGGGGGACGAAACTCTGGAAAGCAGCCGTGCTGCGCCTTGAAGGGCGCGGCTGGGCTCACCGAAGGAGTAAGCCGTGCCCTTCCACGAGGCGCGGTGAAATCTCTCAGGTCGGCAGACAGAGGGGGCGCCGCGCGGGCCGCGCAGGACCACCGGAAACGGGGTTCGGCAGGCCCGGAAATTGGCGCTGTTCGTCCCGGAGCCTCCATTGGCATCGTCCCCCGATTCGCATTCCCCCTCCGAGCCTCTGCTCGAAACCCCGCTCGCCGCCGCCCATGGCGCGCTCGGCGCGCGCATGGTCCCGTTCGCGGGCTACCTCATGCCGGTCCAGTATCCCGAGGGCATCCTCGCGGAGCACAATTGGACCCGCACCCATGCCGGCCTGTTCGACGTCTCCCACATGGGACAGGCGCTCCTCGTCGGACCGGACCACGAGACCACCGCGCGGGCGCTGGAAGCCCTCGCCCCGGCGGATTTCGTCGCCCTCGCCCCCGGCAGGCAGCGCTATTCGCAGCTGACGGCCGATGACGGCGGCATCCGCGACGACTTCATGGCCACCCGCCCGGCGGACCCTGACGCCGACGGCACGCTGATCCTCGTGGTCAACGCCGCTTGCAAGGGCGATGACTTCGTCCACATCGAAGCCCACCTCCCCGACAGCGTGAAGTTGGTGCAGCGCCCCGAGCGGGCGCTCGTCGCCCTGCAAGGCCCCGAGGCCGCGGCGGTGATGGCGCGCCATTGCCCCGAGTCGGCGGACCTCGACTTTATGACCGCCTTGCCCCTGTCCTTCGACGGCGTGCCGGTGGAGGTCTCCCGCTCCGGCTATACCGGCGAGGACGGCTATGAGATCTCCGTCGCCGCCGAGGATGCCCCTGCGCTGTGGGCGGCTCTGCTGGCCGAGCCGGAGGTGAAGGCCATCGGCCTCGGCGCCCGCGACAGCCTCAGGCTGGAAGCCGGGCTCTGCCTCTATGGCCACGACATCGATCTTACGACCTCGCCCATCGAGGCGGCCCTTGTCTGGTCCATCCAGAAGCGGCGGCGGCTCGAGGGCGGCTTTCCCGGCGCGGAGCGTGTCCAGCGCGAGCTTAAGGACGGCCCCGCCCGCGTGCGCGTCGGCCTGAAGCTGGAGGGCCGCGCACCGGCCCGCGAGGGCGCGGAGATCGCGGCCGAGGGCGCGGTCGTCGGCCGCGTCACCTCGGGCGGCTTCGCCCCGACGCTGCAGGCGCCCATCGCTATGGGCTATGTGCCGCCCGCGCTCGCCGCGCCCGGCACCCGCCTCGACATATTGGTGCGCGGCAAGGCCCTGCCGGCCGTCGTCACCGCTCTTCCCTTCGTACCCACGCGCTATGCGCGCAAGCAGAAAACCGGGGGCTGACCATGACCGTGCGCTACACCAAGGACCACGAATACGTCCGCATCGACGGCGACGTGGCGGTGGTCGGCATCTCCGACTACGCCCAGGGCCAGCTCGGCGACGTGGTGTTCGTGGAACTGCCCGAGATCGGCAAGGACGTCACCCGCGGCAAGGAAGCCGCCGTGGTGGAGAGCGTGAAGGCCGCCAGCGAGGTCTATGCCCCCATCTCCGGCGAGGTGGTGGAGGTGAATTCCGAGCTGGAAGGCGCGCCCGGCCTCGTCAACGAGGATGCCGAGGGCAAGGGCTGGTTCCTGAAGCTCAAGGTGACGAAGCCCGACGAGCTGTCCGAGCTGATGGACGAGGCCGCCTACAAGGCCTTCCTCGACACCCTCTGATCGCGCCGGGAGGCGGACACCATGAGCGACGACACCCCCATTGCCACCGTCCGCTGGGAGCGCGGCGACGCCGTTTTCACGGACGGCCGCTATCCCCGCGCGCACCAATGGATGTTCGACGGGCTGACCGTGCCCGGCTCGTCCTCGCCCGCGGTGGTCCGCCTGCCCTTGTCGAAGGCCGATGCGGTGGACCCGGAGGAGGCGCTCGCCGCCTCCCTGTCCGCCTGCCACATGCTGTTCGTGCTGGATTTCGCCCGCCGGGGCGGCTTCTGCATCGACGTCTACGAGGACAAGGTGATGGCCGCGTTCGGCAAGACCGAGCGGGGCAAGACCTGGATTTCCCGCATCGCGCTCAACCCCGCCATCGTCTTCTCCGGCGAGAAGACGCCGACGGACGAGGACGTGACGGCGCTCCACGACAAGGCCCACGAGGAATGCTTCGTGGCCAATTCCCTGCGCTCGGAGGTGGTCATCACCCCGAGCTTCACCATCGCCTGAAACGGGATCAGCGGCATCATGCGCTATCTTCCCCTCACCGCCGATGACCGCGCCGAGATGCTGGCACGCATCGGCGTTCCCTCGGTGGACGATCTGTTCGCCGACATTCCCGCCGCCCAGCGCGCGCATGAGCTGCCGCGCCTGCCGCTCCACAAGAGCGAGATGGAGGTGGAGCGCGCGCTCTCCCGGCTCGCGGCGAAGAATGTGCCGGCCGGGTCGGTGCCCTTCTTCGTCGGTGCCGGGGCCTATCGCCATCATGTGCCGGCGAGCGTGGACCACCTGATCCAGCGCTCGGAATTCCTCACCTCCTACACGCCGTACCAGCCGGAGATCGCGCAGGGCACCCTGCAATATCTCTTCGAGTTCCAGACACAGGTGGCCGAGCTGACCGGCATGGAGGTGGCCAACGCCTCCATGTATGACGGCTCCACCGCCGCCGCCGAGGCGGTGCTGATGGCCCATCGCGTCACCAAGCGCCGCAAGGCGCTTTTGGCCGGCAACCTGCACCCGCACTATCGCGCGACCATCGAGACCGTCTCGCGCTATGCGGCGGACGAGGTGGTGGCGCTGGTGCCGGTGCCCACGGGCGGGGAAGACATCATCGCCGCCATCGATGCCGGCTGCTCCTGCGTGGTGGTGCAGTCGCCGGACGTGTTCGGCAACATCGTGGACCTGAAGCCCATCGCGGAAGCCGCCCACAAGGCCGGCGCCCTGCTCGTCGCCGTGTTCACCGAGGCGGTCAGCCTCGGCCTCATCGAGCCGCCGGGGGCGCAGGGCGCCGACATCGTGGCGGGCGAAGGCCAGTCCATCGGCAACGCGCTGAATTTCGGCGGCCCCTATGTGGGCCTGTTCGCCACGCGGCAGAAGTTCGTGCGGCAGATGCCCGGGCGCCTTGCCGGCGAGACGGTGGATGCGGAGGGCCGGCGCGGCTTCGTGCTCACCCTCTCCACCCGCGAGCAGCACATCCGCCGGGAGAAGGCGACCTCCAACATCTGCACCAATTCGGGCCTGTGCGCGCTGGCCTTCACCATCCACATGAGCCTGCTCGGCAAGACCGGGCTCACGCGGCTGGCCCGGGCCAACCACGCGGCGGCCTGCGATCTCGCCGACCGGCTCGCCGCCGTGCCGGGGGTGAGCGTGCTCAACGACACCTTCTTCAACGAATTCACCCTGCGCGTGCCGGGCAAGGCTTTGGGCGTGGTGGAGAAGCTCGCCGCCAAAGGCATCCTCGGCGGCCTCCCCTATTCCCGCCTCGCGCCGAAATCCGGCCTCGACGACTTGATCCTCGTCGCCGCCACCGAGACGACCACCGAGGACGATCGCGCCGCCTATGCCGCGGCCCTCAAGGAGGTGCTGTGATGAACCGCGAAGGCCGTGGCGCAACGACGCCGCACATCGTCGGGGGCACCATCGCTGGCCCCGTCACCTTCACCGGCAACCGGGGCCTCGACCTTGAGGAAGGGCTGATCTTCGAGATCGGCCGCACCGAGGTGACGGGCGTGGATATCCCCGAGCCCGCCCCGTTCAAGGATCGCCTCGGCGGCCACGCGCGCACCGCGCCGCTGGAGCTGCCCGGCCTCTCCGAGCCCGAGGCCATGCGCCATTACGTGCGCCTCTCGCGCATGAACTATGGCATCGACAGCGGCCTGTTCCCGCTGGGCTCCTGCACCATGAAGCACAACCCGCGCCTCAACGAGAAGATGGCGCGGCTGCCCGGCTTTGCCGACATCCACCCGCTCCAGCCCCTCTCCACCGTGAAGGGCGCGCTGGAGCTGATGGCGGAGCTGTCTCGCTATCTGCTCGAACTCACCGGCATGAAGGCGGTGGCGCTCACCCCCAAGGCGGGCGCGCACGGGGAGCTGTGCGGCATGATGGCCATCAAGGCCGCCCATGCGGCACGCGGCGAGGCGCAGCGCAACGTGGTGCTGGTGCCGGAGAGCGCCCACGGCACCAACCCCGCCACCGCCGCCCTCATCGGCTATGAGGTGCGCTCCATCCCCGCCCGCGCCGACGGCACGGTGGACCCGGAGGCGGTGAAGGCCGCGCTGGGGCCGGAAGTGGCCGCCCTCATGCTCACCAATCCCAACACCTGCGGCCTGTTCGAGCGGGACGTGGTGGCCATCGCCGAGGCGGTGCATGGGGCCGGGGCCTATTTCTATTCGGACGGCGCCAATTTCAACGCCATCCTCGGCAAGGTGCGCATCGCCGACCTCGGGGTCGATGCCATGCACATCAATCTGCACAAGACCTTCTCCACCCCCCACGGCGGCGGCGGGCCGGGCGCGGGGCCGGTGGTGCTCTCGCAAGCCCTCGCCCCCTTCGCCCCGGTGCCGGCGCTGATCGCCACGGCGGATGGGCTGGTGCTGGTGGAGGACCAGGGTGCGGACGGGGCCGAGCAGGCCCTCGGCCGCATGAGCGCCTTCCACGGCCAGATGGGCATGTTCGTGCGGGCGCTGAGCTGGATGCTCTCCCATGGGGCGGACGGGATGCGGCAGGCCTCCGAGGATGCCGTCCTCTCGGCCAACTATGTCCGCGCCTGCCTGATGGACGTGATGAGCGCCCCTTTCGCCGAACGCCCGGCCATGCACGAGGCCCTGTTCGACGACACCTGGCTGGCGGACACCGGCATCTCCACCCTGGACGTGGCCAAGGCGCTGATCGACGAGGGGTACCACCCCATGACGGTCTACTTCCCGCTGGTGGTCCACGGGGCGATGCTGATCGAGCCGACCGAGAGCGAATCGAAGGCCTCCCTCGACCTCTTCCTCGGCGCCCTGCGCGACCTCGCCATGGCGGCCAAAACGGGGGACAAGGCGCGCTTCCTCGGCGCGCCCCATTATGCCCCCCGCCGTCGTCTGGACGAGACCCGCGCCGCCCGCGCGCCGGTTTTGCGGTGGGTTCGGCCTGAACCGCTCCCGAACGCCGCCGAATAGGTGGGGTGAACGCATCTGACAGGGTGGTGTGAACCACCCTTTCGTCCGTGCCGGGAGGGGGTATGCTCAGGCCATGTTCTCCCCCCTCCCCCTCCTGCGCCGCATGCGCCACGGCATGACTCTCGGTGTCCGGGTACTGGCCACCGACCCGGCCGGACGGCTCCTTTTGGTCCGACATACTTATGTGTCCGGCTGGCATTTTCCCGGCGGCGGGGTGGATCTGGGCGAGACCGCCGAACAGGCGGCCCGGCGCGAACTGCGCGAGGAAGCCAATGTGGAGGCCGAGGGGCCTCTGACGATTTCCGGCTGTTATTTCAACCCCTTGGTGGGTGGGCGCGACCACGTTGTGCTGTACCGGACGGCGGCTCTGGTGATCGGTCCCCGGCCCGAGCGGAACCTCGAAATCGTCGCCGCCGACTTCTTCCCGCCCGACGACCTGCCCTCCGACACCAGCCCCGCCACCCTGCGCCGCATCGCCGAATGGCAGGGTGCGCCCCCCTCCGACCGCTGGTGAGGCGCCCTGTCACGGGCGATTGACCGGCGCGGATTGGATAAATACCGCCGCCCGCGCTATCGTGGCGGCTGACGTTTCATCCCAACCGGCGCGCCATGTCCGTCACCCTGCCCCAGGAAACCGAGGTTTCGCAACGGCTTGCACCGCACGCCGAGGGCGCGGCCGCGTCTGGACTTGGTCTGGGCCGCGCCGGTGTCATCGGCCTCGGCGTGGCCTTGGCCATGCTCTGTGCGGGCGGGCTGGCGCTGTGGGCGCGCTACGGCGCGGCCGTGTTCTTCGATCTCCTGAGCGCCGGCTTTTCCGGCTGCCTCTGAGGCTTCCCCGACCGCCCCCAAGGCCTTGAAAACATGTCGCCACGCACGAAGATCATTGCCCTTTTCTCGGCCTTCGCCGCCGGCGCCCTCATCCTCGTCACCGCCGTTACCCTGTTCCTGCCGGAGCCGCCGCCGAAGGTGACGGGACAGGCGGCGGTTGGCGGGCCCTTCAGCCTCACCGACCAGAACGGGCAGCCGATCACCGAGGCTGCCCTCAAGGGCAAGCCAACGCTCATCTTTTTCGGCTTCACCCACTGCCCGGACGTGTGCCCGACCGCCCTGTTCGAGATGTCGGAAATCTTCAACGCGCTGGGGCCGGACGCGAGCAAGGCGCAGGCCTTCTTCGTCTCGGTGGACCCCGAGCGGGACACGCCGGATGTGCTCAAATCCTACGTTTCGAGCTTCTCGTCGCAGATCGTCGGACTGTCGGGCACACCGGAGGCCACCGAGCAGATCAAGCGGGAGTTCCGCGTCTATTCCCGCAAGGTCCCGCTGAAGGACGGCGACTACACCATGGACCACACCGCCGTGGTCTATCTCATGGACAAGAATGGCAATTTCGTCGCCCCGTTCAACTCCAAACGCCCTCCGGCCGAGGCTGCGGCGGAGCTGAAGCGCTACTTCTGAGCCCCCCGCCGCCGCCGCGATGGGCGGCGCCGTGCTCGGTCTTCTGCCAGTGGTACGGCCTGCGGATCAGTTCGATCACCGCCCGCCACGCCGCAACCGACAGCAGCAGCCAGTAGAAGGGGATGCCGATGATCGTCCGCCAGCCCGGCCTCATGCCCCGCCGGGCGAGCCCGACGGTCATGGTCGCGGCCGCGCCAGCGTAGCCGGCAATGAGGGTGGTGTAGGTAAGCGCGCTCGTCACCACCTCCGCCATGTGGGTGCACGGCAGCCCGGCGACGCCGCGGACGATATCGGCGATGAACAGGGCAAGGCACAGCGGATGCACCAGCGCCGCCGCATAAGGCCCGGCCGTGAGCAGCACCAGCGCGAGCGTACCGCCCGGACCGAGATCACGCACCAGCGCCCGCGGCCGGCGGCCGTGCACCAGCAGGGTCTGCGCCCAGCCCTTCAGCCAGCGGGTGCGCTGGCCGATCCAGGCGCGCCGCGTGACGGGCGCCTCCTCGAAGGTGGTGGAGGAAATGACCCGTGTCTGCCAGCCGGCGCGGGCGAGACGGATGCCGAGGTCGGCGTCCTCGGTGACGTTGTAGGGGTCCCATCCTCCCACCTGATCGAGCACGCGGCGGCGGAAATGGTTCGAGGTGCCGCCGAGCGGAATGGGCAGGCCGAGGGCGCTGAGCGCTGGCAGCAGCACATCGAACTGGCCTGCGTATTCGGCGGCGAACTGGGCCGAGATCCAGCTGTCGCCGCCATTGTCGATGCACAGCCGCGCCTGCACGCAACCCACTTTTGCCCCGCCTGCATGGAAGGCGGCGACGGCCCGGCGCAGTTGATCGGGCTCCGGCAGATCCTCGGCGTCATAGATCGCGACGATGCTGCCGCGGGCGAAGGGCAACGCTGCTTCCAGCGCCTTGGGCTTGGTCCGCGGCCCGACCGGCGCGATCACTACCTCGGCCATGTGCGGCGGCAACTCGAGCGCGGCGATGGCAGCGCGCGTGGCATGGTCGTCCGCTTCGACCACGAGCTTGATGTCGAGCTTCTCGGGGGGATAGTCGAGCGCCGAGAGGGCGGCGACCAGCAGCGGCAGGCTCGCCGTCTCGTGATAGAGCGGCACCAGGAGGGAATAGACCGGCAGAGACCGCGCATCGAGGGCCGGCAGCGGCTCCTCGGGTGGCACATAGAGGCAGCCGGCAAGTCGCAGGGCGATCCACGCCAGGAAGACGAGCGAAAGAGCCGCCTGAACGGCGAGAAAGCCCATTTCCGGCGCCAGTGCCAGCAGCAGCGCGATCGGCAGGCCGATGGCGGCGGCCGCGAGCCCGACGATGCGGCCGGGCCGCAGTGTCGACGCCGATTTGAGCGGATCGGACAGGACGAGACGTGCCGTCGCGGCGGCGGCGAAGCTGGGCGCGCAAACCGCGTCGACGCGCCGGGCGAGCGCCGCCGGGCTGATCAATTCCACGCGCGAGGCAAGACCCGCATCCCGCTTCAGCCCCCGTCGAAGCCGCCGGACGATGCGGCCACGCGCCGCCATCACGAAGCGTGGTCGCCCACTGCCGGTCCCCAGCATGAGGGTGCCTGTACGCAGCACGGCCTCCGCCATCGCCGGGTCGTCTGGCAGGTTCGCCAGGTTTGGCGCCCCAACGGGAAGACCGAGATCGCGGGCAAGGAGACGCGTGGCGGTTTCGTCATCAAGTGCACCTGAGGCGACCAGCACCTCGTCGACACCGACCCCGACGAGTCCGGCTCGCACGGCAGCTGCATGCAGTTCGTCGGCATCCACATGATCGCGATAGGGACGAAGCTCGGAGGCCAGAACGGTGCGCGGGAGGGATGCCGACAGCGGGACGGCAGCGGCCGCATCATCCTGAGCGCGGACCCGCTCGCGCCCAAGGTCGCGATGGTCCTCGCCCGCGTCATGGCTTACATGGCTTCGCCCCTTGCGGGCGGCACCGGCATCCCCCACCATGCCCCGACCCTCATGCAACCCTAGGGTAAGCTTGCCGCAATGCTTCCACCAGCCTCTTTCCTGAGCATCCGTGCGGGCCGCCGCACGCCCACGCTTCAGGCCGGCCTCAAAGCTCTGGTTCTGGCCACGGTGGCGTTGATGGCAGGAGCCGCGGGGGCCCAGCAGCCGCCGGCGGGACAGGTGAAGCCGGCGCAGGGCGGCCCCCCGCCTCTGGTGGAACGGGCCGACAAGATCGCCATCACGCCGGTGGTCGTGCCGAATTTCTGGAACGTGGAGCGTCGGCTCGAGCGCCCCGATGCGGCCAAGCTCCCGAAGGAGCTGCGCTTCGTCACGACGGACGATTACCCGCCCTTCAACTTCATCAATTCCACTGGGGCTCTTTCCGGCTTCAACATCGATCTGGCGCGGGCGATCTGCGCAGAACTTTCCGTCACCTGCAGCTTCCAGACTGCGGCGTTCGCCAATGTGGCGGACGTGGTGGACCAGGGCCGGGCGGAAGCGGCCATCGCCGGCCTCGTCGCAACCCCGGCCTCCCGGGCGACGCTGGATTTCTCCGAGCGTTACCTCGGCACGCCGGCGCGCTTCGTGGGCCGCAGCCAGGAGACGCTGGCGAAAGCGACGCCCGAAGAGGTGGCTTCCAAGAAGGTGGCCGTGGTGAGCCGAACCGCGCACGAAGCCTATCTCCGCTCCTTCTTCAACGAGGCCGCCATCCGCCCCTACCCCGACCTCAAGGCGGCGCAGGAGGCGCTGAAGGCCGGGCAGGTGGACCTTCTGTTCGGCGACGGCATCACCCTCGCGCTCTGGCTGAACGGCACCGACAGCGCCGGCTGCTGTCGCTTTGTCGGCGGCCCCTTCACCGAAAGCCGCTTCTTCGGAGACGGCTTTTCCGTGGCTGTGAAGGACGGCAACGATACCCTGCGCCACGCCATCGACTTCGCCCTCCAGCGCATCTGGGAGAACGGCGTCTATACCGACCTCTATCTGCGCTGGTTCCCGGTCGGCTTCTACTGACTCGCGCCATCGGAAATGCCGGGCCGGCGCTCAAGAGCCGCCGGGCGGCTGGCCGGCGATGAGCCGTGCCGTGCGTTCGATCGCGGGCGCATCGTCGGCGAGGCGATCGGTCAAGAGGTGCAGCCAGTTGAAGCCGATATAGAGGCCGAGGAGGTCGTCGATTTCCGACGCACGGATCTCACCGCGGTCCGCTGCGCGCTCGAACATGTGGCGCAGGTCGCGGAGCCGGTCGGGCAGGAACTTGTCGCGCAGCGCCGAAAGGGCAGCCTCGGTCGTCTGGGCTTCGGCGATGAGTGCCCGGAAGATGCTGCCTGAGGCCGTGTCCCGCCAGAACCCCCACAAGGCGCGGGTATAGGCGAGAAGATCGCTCCAGAGAGCGCCGGTATCGGGCAAGGCCATGTGGCTCGCCTTCTCCGCCGCGTAGACGTCGATCAGCAGGTCTGCCTTAGTCGCCCACCAGCGATAGATGGTCGGTTTGCCGGCCCCGGCGCGCCGCGCCACCTCCTCGATTGAAAAGCCGGCATAGCCGCGTTCCGCGAGCAGCGCGCGCGCCGCCGTCAGAATGGCCGCCTCCGCATCCGGATTGCGCCGTGCGCCGATAGATGAGCGCCGACGATCGGCATGGCTGGTTTCGGGCATCTGAAGGCCTTCCGCAACTTTCCTCTTGCATAACGAAACGGGGCGTATATATCAAACCATATCGGAACGGATCGTTCCGTTTATATCAATCCACGCCACGCTGCTTCGGGAGATGATGCCATGAGCAGTCTCGCCATTCTCGCCCACCTGCGCTTTCTGGGACTGATGATGATCGGCGCCTATGCCCTCATCAACGCCATCCTGGCGCTCCTGTCGCCCCTCACCGCGGGATGGCCCATCTGGGCCTCCACGCTTCTCGCGGTTCCGCCCATGGTGATGGGCATGGTGCACCTCGTGCTCCCCCTCGCACGGCGGCACCTCTCTCGTCCCGACGGCACGCGGGCGTGAGCCGAAACGAAAGAGCCGCCCCGTTCGCACGGGACGGCTCCTGCAGATCGACGCAGAGCGGGAGACAAGGCTTCGCGGAAGGGAAGGCTCAGTGCCGCGGTGCCGGCAGACCGAGCTGCGAGGACGGAGCCGGGCGAGCCGCCTCGGTCCGCTTGTGCTCGCGGCGGGCGGCGCGGGCCTCCCGACGATAACGGCCCTGCCGCGCCCAGGTGACAACCCCGCCGGCGATGACCCCGACGATCACCGCAGCGAAGATGATGGCGAACAGCGGCAGCGTCACCGACAAAGCGGGATGGTCCGGCGCGAACGGATCGAGGGAGAGGACGACCGGCTTGCGATTCGCAACTGCGAGCGCAATCGCAAGGATCGCCAGGGGCAGGCCGATGAGAATGGAGAGGAAGCGGCTCACGGGGCCTACTTTCCAGTGTTGAGACGCTCGCGCATCTCCTTGCCGGTCTTGAAGTAGGGAACGGTCTTCTCGCTCACGTCCACCTGCTTGCCGGTGCGCGGGTTGCGGCCGACACGGGCGTCGCGCTTCTTCACCGAGAAGGCTCCGAAGCCGCGCAGTTCGACACGATCACCGCGCTCCAGCGCGGATGCGATCTGCTCCAGGATGGCGTTGACGATGTTCTCCACATCCCTCTGGTAGAGATGCGGATTGGCCTCGGCGATCTTCTGGACGAGCTCGGACTTGATCATGTTGGCCCCAGTTCCCTCGAAATCATCCGCCGAAAGCAAGCCAAAGCCCTGCATCCCTGACGGTGGGCGGCCGGACGTCCGGCGTTGTTATCGGTTTTGTCGGATGGCCGCCAAGCGCTTGTGAACGCAATCTTAACCCTAGCTCCGAGCGTGCCAGAGGGCCAACAGACCGTCAAGCTGACTGCGCTCCAGCGCGCCTTTCGCCGCATCCGTCAGGAGCGCCGCTGCCTGCGGGAAGCCGAGAGCGCTCACAACGCCGCGCGCAGCGCCCAGAAGCCAGCCGAACTCGTCCCCGACCTCCTTGGTGCGCCAGGTGCGGACCTTGAGGGTCTCGCTCACGCCCTTCTCGCGGGCGAGCCAGGCACGGGCGGTACGCTCGTCGCCGAGTTCATCCACCAGTTGGAGTTCGAGGCCCTGGTGACCGGTGAAAACGCGTCCGTCAGAGACGTTCGCGAGCTTGGCGTCGGAGAGCTTGCGACGGTCGCCCACGAGATCCTTGAACCAGGCGTAGCTGTCCTTCACCAGCGAATCCACGGCGGCGCGCGCCTCCGGTGTCACCGGCGTGTAGGGGTTGGGCGAGGCCTTGAGCGGAGAGGACTTGATGTCCTCCATGGTCACGCCCACGGTCTTCAGAAGCTCGGTGAAGTTGGGAAACTGGTAGATCACGCCCACCGAGCCGACGAGCGCATTGCGACGGGCCACGATGTGGTCGGCGCCCAGCGCCGCGATATAGGCGCCGGAGGCGGCGACGCCTTCCACGACGGCCACCACCGGCTTCTTGGCAGCGAGGCGGCGCAGCGCGTCGTACAATTGCTCGGAGCCCGTAACGGTGCCGCCAGGGCTGTCGATGGAGAGGATCACGGCGCTGGCGCGGGAGCGTCCAATCTCCTCCAGAAGCTCCACCCGCTCGCGATCGTTGCGGATGATGCCGCCGATCATGATCCGCGCCACATGGGGCGAGGAGGCGGGAATATCACGGCCAAGCAGGGCCGACACGCCTACCGCCACGGCGGCGACGACGCCGAGCACCCCGAGCACGCGCCAGAATGTGACCTTCCGCCGGAGGCGGCGGCGTTCGACGATCTGGTCGGCATCCAGCGACATGGTGCGCGTTCCTCGGCAGGCAGTCCCAAGCCCCACGCGGACTTAAGCAGGCGGCACGGCGTTGGCAAGCGTTCCCGCGTGGCGAACCTAACCCGCCAGCGCGGCGATCACGGCATTGAGGACCGGAAATCCAGCGGCGGTCACGCACAGCCGTCCGGCATTGAGCGCCACCAGCCCTTCCGCCTCCAGCGTGGCGAGGCGTTCCGGATCCACGCGGCCGCCGAGGCGGGCATGGCGGGCGAGGTCCAAGCCTTCCTTCAGGCGCAGGCCCATGAGCAGCATTTCGTCAGCCTGCTCGGCTGCCGACAGCGTCTCGTCGGAAATAATGCCGTGCCCGTCCGCCTCCACCCGCTTCAGCCACGCTTCCGGCGACCGCTCGGTGAATGTGGCATGGCGGATGTTGCCCGACACCAGCCGTCCATGGGCTCCGGCGCCAATGCCGGCGTAAGTGCCATAGCGCCAGTAGACAAGATTGTGCCGCGCCTCGGCACCCGGCCGGGCATGGTTGGAAACCTCGTAGGCGGGAAGGCCGGCCTGCGCCGTCACCTCCTGCGTCACGTCCCACAGGGCGCGAGACAGGTCGTCGTCGGGCAGGATGAGTTTGCCGGCGCCGTACAGCCGCTCGAACGGCGTGCCCGGCTCGATGGTGAGCTGGTAGAGGGACAGGTGCTCGCAGCCTTCAGCGAGCGCGCGCCGCAGCTCAGCCGCCCAGGCTTCGGGCGTCTGGCGCGGACGGGCATAGATGAGATCGAAGGACACACGATCGAATGCACGGCGCGCGATGCCCACGGCAGCCAGCGCCTCGGCGACCGAGTGCATCCGCCCGAGCCCTTGGAGGTCCGCATCGTCCAGGGCCTGCACCCCGAGGGAGACGCGGTTGACGCCCGCAGCCCGATAGCCGTGGAACCGCTCCGCCTCCACGGAGGTCGGATTCGCCTCCAGCGTCACCTCGGCATCGGCAGTGAGCGGCCAGGCCTCGTTGATGGCCTCCAGGATCGCGCCGACGGTGGTGGGGGCCATGAGGGAAGGCGTGCCACCGCCGAAGAAGACCGTCTCCGCGTTTCGCGGTCCCGACAGGGCCCGCATGTGGGCGATCTCGCGCCGGAAGGCCGCGATGTAGCGCGCCTCGTCCGGCGGCACGAGCCGGACGTGGCTGTTGAAGTCGCAATAGGGGCATTTGGCCTTGCAGAACGGCCAATGCACATAGACACCGAAGCCGCCCTGCGTGTCCTCGATGCCGTCAACACCCTCGCCCCCCATCGGGAGAGGGCGTGCCGGAGGGTTCGCGGACGGAGCCTGATCCAAGATTGCGCTCACCCCTTCAGGCAAGCCTGCGAGAGCTTCAGGAAGGCGCGGGCACGGTGGGAAAGGCCGAAGCCCTTGGGCGGCATACCGTGCTTCTCGTCGGCCTTCATCTCGGCGAAGGTCTTCACATGGCCCTCGGGGAGGAACATGGGATCGTAGCCGAACCCCTTGGCGCCACGGGGCGGCCAAACGAGGGTGCCGTCCACGGTGCCCTCGAACTCCTCCAGATGCCCATCCGGCCAGGCGATGCAGAGCGCCGAGACGAAGCGGGCATGGCGCTGGCCGGGCTCGGTGGCGCCGACCTTCCGAAGTTCGGCCTCCACCTTCTCCATGGCCATCTCGAAATCGCGGTCGGGTCCCGCCCAACGGGCTGTGTGGATGCCTGGCGCACCGCCGAGGGCGTCAATGACGAGGCCGCTGTCGTCGGCAAACGCCGGAAGCTGGGCGGCGTTGGCCGCCGCCACAGCTTTCAGGCGGGCGTTTCCCTCGAAGGTGGTCTCGGTTTCCTCCGGCTCGGGCAGACCGAGCTCGCCAGCGGAGACGGCCTCCACCCCGTGAGGCTCCAGCAGCATCTTCATTTCGATGAGCTTGCCGGGATTGTGGGTGGCCACCACCAGCCGGCCGGTGAGCTGGCGCGCCATCAGCCGATCGCCAGCTTCTGGAGGGAGACGAGCTGATCCACACCCGAGCGGGCCAGCGACAGCAGCGAGAGCAGTTCGTCCTGGGTGAAGGGCGTCTTTTCCGCCGTACCCTGGATTTCCACGATGCCGCCAGTTCCGGTCATGACGAAATTGGCATCGGTCTCGGCCACCGAATCCTCGGCATAATCGAGGTCGAGCACCGGCGTCCCCTCGTAGATGCCGCAGGAGACCGCCGCCACGTGCTGCTTGAGCGGCATCTCCTTGATCATGGAGCGGGACTTCATCCAGCTCAGGCAATCATGAAGCGCGATCCAGGCGCCAGTGATGGAGGCGGTGCGGGTGCCGCCGTCGGCCTGGAGCACGTCGCAGTCGATGGTGATCTGCTTCTCGCCCATCGCCACGAGATCCGTGACCGAGCGGAGCGAACGCCCGATCAGGCGCTGGATCTCCTGGGTGCGGCCGGACTGCTTGCCGGTGGTGGATTCGCGTCGGGTGCGGTCGTGGGTGGCGCGGGGCAGCATGGAATATTCCGCCGTCACCCAGCCGCGTCCCTGGCCCTTCAGCCACGGCGGCAGGCGCTCCTCCAGCGTCGCGGAGACGAGAACGTGGGTGTCGCCGAACTTCACGAGGCAGGAGCCTTCCGCGTGGCGCATCACGCCCCGTTCAAAGGACACCGCGCGCATCTCGTCGGGGGCGCGCTTGCTGGGCCGCATAATGGATACCTCTTTGTGCGTCATGGACGCTCCTTTTAGAGCGCCGCGCGCCGGGAGGAAAGCAAGGGTGGTAGGAGCCCCCGCGTGGCGCTTGAACCCGGCCCCGGCGAGGGACACATTAGAGCCAGCGAAATCCTTTGCTCCGAAGGCTGAACCCGTGGCGCTCGATCCGTTCCTGCCCCTCTCGACCGGCGGCCTCGCGCAGATCGATCAGCGTTCGCGCGAGATTTTCCGCCAGATCGTGGAGAGTTACCTCGCCACCGGTGAGCCGGTCGGCTCGCGCAACATCGCTCGCCTTATCCCCATGACCCTCTCCCCCGCCTCGGTCCGCAACGTGATGGCGGACCTGGAGGCGGCCGGGCTGATCTATGCCCCCCATACCAGCGCCGGGCGCCTGCCCACTGAGCGCGGCCTGCGCTTCTTCGTCGATGCACTCATGGAGGTGGGCGACGTCAACGAGCGTGACCGGGCCAATATCGAGACGCAGGTGCTCGCCGCCGCGCGCACCACCACGGTGGAGGGCGTTCTGCAGGAAGCCTCCGCTTTGCTCTCGGGCCTCGCCCGCGGCGCCGGGGTCGTCACCGCCACCAAGACCGACCCCCGCCTGAAGCATGTGGAATTCGTGCCGCTGGAGCCGGGCCGCGCCCTCGTCATCCTCGTATCGGAGGATGGGCAGGTGGAAAACCGCGCGCTCGCCCTTCCGCCCGGCTTGCCGACCTCCGCCCTCACCGAGGCCACCAATTTCCTCAATGCCCACATCCGCGGCCGCACCCTCTCCGACGCCCGGCAGGAGATGGAGAGCCTGCTCGCCGAGATCAACCGCGACCTCGACACCCTGACCGCCCGCGTGGTGGAGGCGGGGCTCGCCTCCTGGTCCGGCGACGGGCCGGGCGAGCGTACCCTCATTGTGCGCGGTCAGGCGAAGCTGCTGGAGGATCTCAGGGCGCTGGAGGATCTGGAGCGCATCCGCCTGCTGTTCGACGATCTCGAGACCAAGCGCGAGGTCTCCGAACTGCTCGGCCGGGCGGAGGAGGCACAGGCGCTGCGCATCTTCATCGGCTCGGAGAACCGGTTGTTCTCCCTTTCCGGCTCCTCCACCATCGTCGCGCCCTACCGCGATGGGCAGGGACGCGTCTTGGGCGTGCTCGGTGTCATCGGCCCGACGCGGCTCAATTACGGCCGCATCGTTCCCATGGTGGACTTCACTGCCCGCCTCGTGAGCCGGGTACTGGGCGCACCGGGTGCGGACGCTGCGTGAGGGATAAGGATCACCACGACTTGATTTTTCCCCCCATCGCCCCGATATGCGCCGGGACGATTGGCCTTTGCCCGGCGGCGTTGTGACCTCGGGCGAATCTCAAGGCAGGGGAAGTAACCGGATGAGCGAGCAGAAGCGCGCGCCCGAGACCGGCGGCGACGCAAGCGAAAACGGTGCCGCGCAGGGCAATGCGCAGGTGAACGAGGCGACCGCCGAGGCGGAAGCCACCGCTATGGCGGACGCCGCCATCGGCGACCCGGCGGGCGACAAGGCGCGCCTGGAAGCCGAGATCGCGAGCCTCAAGGACAAGTTCCTGCGCGCCTTCGCGGAGGCGGAGAATGTGCGCCGCCGCGCCGAGAAGGAGATCCAGGACGCCAAGACCTACGGCATCGCCTCCTTCGCCCGCGACGTGCTGAACGTGGCGGACGATCTCGCCCGGGCCCTCGGCTCGGTGGAGGCGGACGCAAAGGCGACCGCAGAAGGCAGCTTCAAGGCGCTGCTGGACGGGCTGGAGCTGACCGAGCGCGGCCTCGTGAAGGCGCTGGAGAAGCACGGCATCCGCAAGATCGAGCCGAAGGGGGAGAAGTTCGATCCCAACCTTCATCAGGCCATGTTCGAGGTGCCGGACCCGAGCGTGCCGACCGGTACCGTGGTGCAGGTGGTACAGGCCGGCTACGTCATCGGCGAGCGCGTTCTGCGGCCCGCCATGGTCGGTGTCGCCCGCGGTGGCCCGAAGGCTGAGGCGAACAAGGCCGCCGGCGCGGCCTGAATCAGGCTATCTGGAAGATCACATATCGTTGGAGGCGGCGACATCCCGCCTCCCGCGGTCGCTGCCGCCTGGGCCGCGACCCGATCCGATGAGGTCGGCAAGCGCATCGGCGATGACACGGCTGGTGTAAGGCTTGGCCACCCGCGGCGCGTCGACGAATTCCGCCGGCATGCGCACGCTGCCAGTATAGCCCGAGCAGAAAATGAAGGGGATGCCGCGCTCGGCCAGGATCGCCGCGGCCGGATAGACCGGCTCGCCCGCTAGGTTCACGTCGAGGATCGCGGCGTCGATGCGTTCGGACGACGCGGCCGAGACCGCGGCGGCGAGGCTCGCGATCGGCCCGACCACGGTGTAGCCCAGCGACCTCAGATTGTCTTCGAGCCCCAGTGCCACGAGAAACTCGTCCTCAACGACGAGCACCCGCCTTCCCGACAAGATCATTCTTCAACGCCTTGGCTGACTGCATGTCCCCTCAGGGCCATGTCGGGGGTCAACCAGCGGCCGGGGGAAAAGTTCCACGCGCCGCAGCAAGGTATTGAAAGAAAACCGGAAGGGCCGGAAACGGCCCTTCCGGGATCACAAGCGGAAGGTCAGTCCTTCGCGCGCTCCACGTAGGAAGCGTCGGCGGTCATGACGACAACGCGCGTGCCGGACGCGATGTGCGGCGGCACCATGGTGCGGACGCCGTTGGAGAGCATGGCGGGCTTGTAGGAGGAAGAGGCCGTCTGGCCCTTCACGGTCGGCTCGGTGTCCACGATCTCCAGCACCACGCGGGCCGGCAGCTCGATGGCGATCGGCACGCCATTGTGGGTGGAGAGCATGCATTCCATGCCTTCCTGAAGATAGACGGACTGGTCGCCCATGACATCCTTCGGCACGGTCACCTGATCATAGGTTTCCGGGTTCATGAAGGTGTAGCCGTCGGAATCCTCGTAGAGGAAGGTATGCGGGCGATCTTCCACGAAGGCGCGCTCCACCTGCTCGGTGGTGCGGTAGCGCTCGGAGATCTTCACGCCGTCGGAGATGCGGCGCATGTCGAGCTGCGTCACCGGCGTGCCCTTGCCGGGATGGATATTCTCGGCGGTGAGAACAACGTACAGCTTGTCGTCGATGTCGACCACGTTGCCCTTGCGCAGGGTGCTGGCGATAACCTTGACCACGTCGGCTCTTCCTTGACCTGATGCGCGGCGCCCGCGCCGATTGGAAAACGGTTGACGGCGGCGCCGTCTGGCTGGTTCGGCGCGCACCATAGCGATAATGGCGCGCAACGCCAGTCTTGCACTCGTCTTTCCGGCCCCGAGGCCAAGTGGCGGCGGGCAGCCCAGGTGGCCGCAACGAGGAACCTACGTCATGGCGGTATCGAACTCTTCGCTGGCGTCTCCCTCCCCGCCGTGGTGGCGACCCGACGTTCACGCGGACCGCCGCCCCTTCCTGCTCGCGCGCGGGCGCATCGCCGCCGCCGTGCGCGCAGGCTTCGCGCAGGACGGTTTCATCGAGGTCGAGACGCCAGCGCTGCAGGTCTCGCCGGGCAACGAGACCCACCTCCACGCTTTCGGGACTGAGCTGATCGGCCCGGACGGGACAACTCACCGACTTTACCTGCGCACCTCACCCGAGTTCGCGGCCAAGAAGCTGCTCGCGGCCGGGGAGCCGAAGATCTTCGAGTTCGCCCGCGTGTTCCGCAATCGGGAGCGTGGCATGGCACACCATCCCGAGTTCACCATGCTGGAATGGTATCGCGCCGGTGCGCCCTACACGGCGATGATGGAGGATTGCGCCGCCCTCCTCGCCCGCGCCGCCGAGGCCGGCGGAGCCTCGGCCTTCCACTATCGCGGCAAGACCTGCGATCCCTTCGCCGCCCCGGAGCGCCTGACGCTCGTCGCGGCCTTCGCCCGCCATGCGGGGATGGACCTTGAGGCCCTTCTGCCGGCCGCGGGGGAAGCACCGGATGCCGCCGCCTTCGCCCGCGCCGCGACCGAGGCCGGCATCCGCACTGCGCCTGACGACACCTGGGGCGACGTGTTCTCGCGCGTGCTGGTGGAGAAGATCGAGCCTCATCTCGGCGTCGGCCGCCCCACCATCCTGACAGACTATCCCGTGAGCGAGGCGGCTCTCGCCCGGCCGAAGCCGGAGGATCCGCGCTTCGCCGAGCGGTTCGAGCTCTATTGCTGCGGGCTGGAACTCGCAAACGCCTTCGGCGAGCTGACGGACGCGGACGAGCAGCGCCGGCGCTTCGAAAAGGACATGGACGAGAAGGAACGGCTCTATGGGGAGCGCTATCCGCTCGACGAGGACTTCCTCGCGGCGCTGGCGCTCATGCCTCCGGCCAGCGGCTGTGCCCTCGGCTTCGACCGGCTCGCTTTGCTGGCAAGCGGAGCGAGGCGGATCGAGGACGTGCTGTGGGCGCCGGTCGCTGGACTTTAGATCAGCCTCGCGACCGCTCCGGCCCCAAGTCTCAGCAGAATCAGTTGATCTCGAACAGGGTCGAGAAGCCGGAGATGTCGAACACCTCACGGATCTGCGGCTGGAGCGAAGAGAGCGCGAGCTTGCGCTTCGCCCCGCGCATGGCCTTGCCAGCCACCAGCAGAGCCCGCAGACCGGAGGAGGACACATAGTCCACTCCGGCGAGGTTCACCACGATCCCCCCGTCGGTCATGGAGACGACCTCCATGAGGCTCGCCTCGAACGGCTTGGCATTGGGCGTGTCGAGACGCCCCGCCACCTTCAGCACCACGTCGCTTCCGACCTGCTCACGTTCGATGTGCATCGGCCCCTACTCGCTTGATGTCCGCCTCCGCGGCGGCCGGACGCTTCGGATTATCCTCATTCTCCGGCGTGCGCAACGCAATCGCGCTGCGGCGCACCAGCCAGATCGCCCTCTCGAACAGGCTGGTCGCCAGCAGCAGCTGCCGCGCATCCGCCCCCGCGTCGAGTGCCGTAGCGGCAAGCTGGCGGCGGATGCGGTTCAACATCTCTGATCGATCGCCGGAGAGCGCGATGATGAGGTCGAGATCATCGGCCGGCCCATCCGTGGCGTCGGCGAGGGACAAAGTGATCGCCCGTAACGATTCCGACAGGGCAAAGGCGAGCGGCGGCACCTCGTCGAAGCCCTCCACCACCTCGGTGAAGTCGTGCAGCGTGTCCTGAAGCGTGCGCACGTTCTCCACAAGCGCCTGGTGATGCAGGGCGATTTCCAGACTGTCGCGGGCGAGGCCGACCGCGACGAGCTCCGAAATAAACTGGTCCACGGCAAGGCCCACCGAGGCAGCGCCACGCCACAGAGCCAGCCGTTCGCCGGCGTCGCCGTTGTCCGTCTGGTCGAGGTCCGGCAGCAGGGTCGGCAGGAGCTTGATGAGCCGCAGGGTCTCGCTAACGGCGAGGTCAAGCGCCGTCGAGGGGTCCGCCAGCGCTTCGTCATGGATGAAGCGCGGGCGGGAGGCGCCGTCCTCCAGCGTGGGCGGGCTCATGGCGGCGGCGAACCTCTCGGAAAGCCCTCGCGCGAAAGCCACCGGGATCGCGCCCGCCACCTGAAGGGCGAGGAACAGAACCGACAGGGACATGGACGCCTTGTCGTTGCCCACGGCAGAGAGGGCCGAGAAGCCGTCGAAGCCAACCACCCCGCCAAGGCCGAAGAAGGCTCCGACGATGAGGCAGCCCACGGCCTTCACCAGCACATGGACATAGCAGAGCTGGCGGCCGGTCCCCTCCAGCCCGCCGGCCGAGAGAATGGCCGCAAACCCGGAACCAAGATTCGCGCCGAGCACGATGAAGACCGCATCGTGGAGGCCGAGGAGGCCCGCCTGCATCAGGGCCAGGACCAGAATCGTGGGCGTCGAGGACGACTGGCTGACGGCGGAAACCGCGAACCCGAGAAAGAAGCCGAGGAGCGGAGTCAGATGGTCGGCGAGGCTGCCCGCGACCGACGCAATGTCCAGCGCCCGCGGCGCCTGCTTGATGAAATCGAGGCCAAGCAGGGCCAGCGCGAGGCCGAAGGCGACGCCCATCCATTGCGCCATGCCGCGACGGCGGTCCAGCTTGAAATGGAAGGCGAGCCCGACGGTGCCGACGATGTAAAGCACGAGCAGGCGGAAATCGATTGCCGCCACGAACACCAGCGCAGACGTCCCCACATTGCCGCCTGCGACGACCGGAATGGCATCGCGCGTAGTGAAGGCACCGCCGCGCACGAGATTGCCGCTGATGACCGCGACGGCGTTGGAGGATTGCGTGGCCGCTCCCGCCAGCGTCCCGCACAGCAGCCCCATCACCGGGGAGCGCGTCGCCCGGCGCAGCAGTGCGCGCACCTTGCGGCCCGTGGCCTGCTGCAGGTGTGTGGCCATGGCCTTGAGGCCAACGAACAGAAGGCCGAGGCCGGCCAGAAGCTCGGCAATGACAAGCATCGATAAGAAAGACCCGACGGCACCAGAGGAAAGCCGCAGACGCGCTCAATGTTCCGCGGATGCTGCGGCACGGCTCCCCGAGCGGACATCATAGACCGCGGAGTGCGACACTCTTGTGAGCAACCTCACCCGGCCGCGTTGGCCACCAGCGTCAGCTGGTTTTCCTCACCTTCCCGGCTGTAGTCGAGCGTCTCGAGGAAATGCCGCATCAGCTGCACGCCGTGACCGCCGATCCGGGCGTCCTCGATGCTGTCGGGGACCACCGGCTCGGCGATGCTGGTGGGATCGAAGGGCACGCCGTTGTCGATCAGGCGCACCGCCACCCGGCCTTCTGGCAAGCGCCAGCATTCGATTCGGATGTGCGGTTGCCGGTCGGTGCCCGCAAAGCCGTAGGAGACGACGTTGGTCAGAGCCTCCTCGAGGCTCAGCTCCAGCGCGAAGCGGGTGGCATCCGGCCAGCCCTGTTCGTCAGCCAGCGTGCCGAGCCAGCCCGTGGCGTCGGTGATGTCGTCGATGCGCGCGCCCACATCGATGGTCGAGACAAGGGTTCCGGCCGCGGGCGTCGCCATGGGATCCGCCGTCAGGTTGCCGGGGAGATGCCCGCCGCCGCGAGCGCCTCGTCCCGCGTGGCGTGGATGCCGACGAGCTGATCGACCCCGGTGGAGCGCAGCACCTTCTCCACCTGAGGGTCACATGCGAAAAGCCCCATGATGCCCCCCTTGCGATGCAGCCCCTTGGCGCCCGCGAGCAGCAGGCGGATGCCGATGGAGGCCATGAACGGCGTGCCGGACAGGTCCACCACGAGCACGCGCGCGGCCTCGCAGGACGACTTGAACTCCGGCTCCACCGCCGCCGCGCCGGCGATGTCGAGCCGGCCTTCCAGGCGCACGAGGATGATGTCGGGGCCGAGGGGGGTCCTCTCGATCTTCATGGGGCCAGTATCTCTCTGGATCGGGATGCCCGCACCGCGTGGGCACAGATTCAGCAAACCATACGACAGTTTCGTGACGCGGAGCAGGGACCCCGGAAGGGCCTGCCCGCTGGGGGTGTCAGGCTTTTCGGGGGCGGGCGTACAGCACGCCGGCAGCGCCGGAATCGGTGCGGCAGCGGGCGTAGCCGTGCCAGCCCTCAGCGAAGAGCTCCTTCTGCCGCGCCGTGTCCAGCGGATCGACCAGAAGGGTCTCCTGCGGATCGAAGGTGGTGAAGTCGCGCACCATCACGTAGCGCGCATAGCCGCCGAAGAAGAGCTGGATGTCGTAGATGGGAAAGCCCTCGACGAGCAGGCTCGCCCAGCTCGGCGTGTTGACCGGCGCCGCTGTGGAAAACAGCACCATGTCCGCGGGCGCCGCATCGACCCGGGCAGCGATCAGCACCCGCTGCAGTCCACGGCCGCGATAGGCCGGATGCACCGAAGCCCCGGCCAGCCGGCCCACCGACAAGGCGGGATCGAGCCCGAGCAGGCGGTGCGGGCCGTCCTTGGGCGAATGATCGTGCTGAAGGATGCCGTAGGCGGCGAGCAACGGGCCGTCATAGAGCCCGATCACCAGGCCGCGGCCGCTGAGGATGCTTTCAAAGTACGAACGGTTTTCCGGCTTCACCACTTCCGGGCGAACCAGCGGCCCGATGGCCAGATGATGAAGGGTGTCGATCGCGTCGAGATCGCCCGGCCCGAGCATGCGCTGCGTCAGCGTAGAGGTCGGCGCGGCCTCGCGCAGGGCGTTCATCACGTGATTACTTCCGCATAATTGAGCATGGCGATGGGCGGGTAGACGCCGAGCTGCTTGGCCACGTTCATGTTGATGATGAGGGCGAAGCGCTTCAGCGTCTCGATCGGGATGTCCTGGGGCGGCACGTGCTGGACCAGGATCTCGGCCGCCTTGGAGGCGGCGAGCTGGCCCACCGAATAATAGCGGCTGACCAGCCCGACAAGCCCCAGCCCCTCGCGCAGGAAGAATTCCGTCGCGCCGAAGGTGGGAAGCCCCGCCGCCAGCGCCGCCGGGCCGACCCGGTCGAAGATGGTGGCAAGGAAGGTGTCGGCCGGCAGATAGAGCCATTCGGCGCCTTGCGCCTTCAGGTTCCTCACGAAATCCTCGACCCCGTCACCGGTCGGCTTGCTGCCCACCATGGTCAGAGGCTGGGCCAGAACCTCGGCACCGATGGTGGCGGAGAAGGCCTTCATCTCGTCGATGATGGCGACCGAGTTGCTCTCGTTCGGCGAATAGATCACGCCGACCTTCTTGAACGCCTTGTAGCTCTGCATGGCGCGCATCTGCACGTCGGTGGGCACCACGTGCACCGCGCCCGTTACGTTGCGCCCCGAAGAGGCGAGCGAAGGCGCGATTTTCACCTGTACCGGCGCCGCCACCAGGGCGAACACCACCGGGATATCGCGCACGAAACCGGCGGTGGGCGGCGCGTCATAGGGACCGGCGACGCCGAGCGTCAACGGCGTGCCATAGGTGTAGATGAGGTTGGGCCGGAAGGTCGGCAGCACTTCCGCGAGGATCGGCTTCACCTTGCTCGCGTCCCGCTCCACGTCGCGGGTCATGAACTCGACCTTGATGTCGTTGGCCGCGAAGTAGTCGCGGAAGCCGCGCTCCACATCGGTATCACCGCGGAAGGTGAGCATCAGGACACGGAACGCCTCGCCACGGGCGGCAGGCGCAGGCGCGCCGGCCGGACGCGGCTGGCCATTGCCGCCATTGGTCTGGGCGAAGGCGCCGGGGACAGTGCCCACCAGCCCCGCAGCACCCGCGCCGAGGCCGAGTGCGAGGAGGGAACGGCGATCCATCAGGCGGAACTCCCTTCCGAGGCGGCCGCAGAGGATGGGCGGCGCGAATGATGGACGAAGACTCTGCGTCCAGATAGCGCAAATAGCATGGCTCCGGCTACCGCTACAGCGCCGAGGAAACCGGTCGCCGCCGCGAAGCCGAGCGTCGAAAGCAGGAAGCCGGCACTGGCGGGACCGGCGGCGTTGCCGGACCGCTCCACCAGCCGGAACAGGCCGAGAACTCCGGCCGCCCGGCCCGCCCCCATACTGGTGGCGGTATCCGCGACCAGCGCCGACTGGGACGCGATGGACATGGCCTGTCCCCAGCCCAGCGCCACCAGCGCAACGACGATCAGCGCCACCGAGGGATGGAGCAGCACGGCCAGGGCGCCGATGCCCGAAACCAGCCCACCCGCCACCACGAATCCGGCGCGGGCGCTGAAGCGATCAGCCAGGGCGGCGAAGAAGGGCACGCCGATCACCATGAGGACCGGATAGATCATCTGGAAGCGGCCAATGGCCGCGGAGGAGAAGCCCTCGCGCTGCAGTTCCAGCGGCACCAGCAGGAAGCACAAGGCGGCAAACAGGAATTTGGCGGGGAAGGCGCAGCCCAGGAGCAGGGACATCAGACCGGGTGCGCGGGCCGCGGCCTTGAGGTCGGCGAGCCCCACATTGGCCACGCTGCGATGCCGCTCCGCCGCTGGCAGCGTCAGCCGCGCCACCAGAAGCGCGACGAGGGCGAGACCGGCCGAGGTCGCGAAGGCGACGCCCGGTCCCAGCCTGTCGGCGATGACGCCGCCAATGGGCGGCCCGCACAGGCTCGCCACCATGATGGCCCGCACGAACACGGCCAGAGCCGCGCTGCGGGCCGCGCCCGAGGACAGATCCACCACGTGGCCCTGGGCGGAGACGAACACCAGCGCATAGCCCACCGCCGTGGCGACGCGGGCAGCGAGGAAGACATCGTAATGCGGGCTGATCGCCGAGACCACGTAACCCGCCGCCGCCAGTGCCGCGCCGGCGAGGAAGCCCGGACGCCGGCCGAGCCGCTCGGACAGGGAGGCGAACGGTACCTGGCACAGAGCCACCACCGCCATGAAGGCGACGATGGGCAGGCTCGCCGCCACATCCGGCCCGAATCCGGCCGGCACGCCGAGGGCCTGTGCGGCGCGCGGCAGGAAGGGGCGGGTGAGTTCTTCGGCCAGCATGAACAGGAACAGGGCCGGGCGCACCGCGATTGCGGCCTCGCTCTCGGCGGCCTGGACCCGGCCGAGGCCGGTGCGGACCTCTATCTCGTCGAGCCGGGCGAGGGCCTCGGCATCCCCCCTGCGCTCCGCCTCGGCGCGCAGGGAGAGATGGCGACCGGCGAGCGTCTCCACATGCCGGTCGATGGGAAGGATAAGGTCGCCGGCAGCCCCCGCACCGCCCTCCTGGCGGGAGAGCACGCCGCGCTTCAGCGCCTTGAGCCGCCGCTCCACCGCCACCAGCGATTCGAGGCCGCGGGTGCCAACGACGAGAGCCACCAGTTCCAGCGCCACCAGCAGCGCGACGATGCCGATGAAGGCGACATCGACGAGGACCGCGCCCACCTGCTGGGACACGAAGCTGGGATCGACCACGATCATGACGTCGCCCAGGCGGTGCCCGTCGGCATCCTCCACCGGCACAAAGACCCGTGGCGCGTCGCCGCCGGAAGAGACCGCGCCCGACCGCGCCAGTTCCTTGCCGCCCGCAGCGTTCAGGCTGATCTGGGTGAACTCGACGTTGGCCGCCCGCAGGTCATCGAAATAACGGTTCACCCCGACCAGCCGGTCGAACGGAACGCCGACCGCCGCGGCGCGCTGGACGAGGTCGGCGGCGGCCCGGCCGACCGAATTCGCCTTGGCGACGATCTCCGGTGCGATGGTGCGCTGGGCCGCCTGTTCCGCCCCCCAGCCGATCACGGCCAGCGCCGAACAGAGGATGATGACGATGGCGATGGAGATGCCGCCGCGAAGACCGATCATGCGGCGCCCCCACGGGTGACGCCGGTGGCCGACGGCCCGGCCGTGCGGTGCGCCTCTTCGACCGAGGCGAGCGCGGCGCGGGCAGCCGGCGGCCACAGATGCGGCTCCGCGGCGCGCCGGACCGCCCGCTGCAGCAGCGCGGCGAGAAGCAGGCCGATGACCAGAGTCGCCGCGCCGGCCCACAGGAGCGTGGGAAGGGCGATCCGCCTGAGGTCGGAGGCGAGCGTCGCTGCGCCATCGGTCAGGATCTTGGAATCATAGCGAACCACGACGCGGCCGAGACTCTGGCCGATGTCGTTGCGCACCGGACGGGTCAGGCCGCGCTCGGTGTCCCGAGTCGTGTCGAGGCCGACGCGCCCGGGCTCGCTGGAGAACAGGACGATGCCATGCTCGTCTGTGAGGTCCATGGAGCGAATCGCGTCCTCCACGCGGGCCTCCCGCTCCAGCACCGCGGTCAGCGTCTGCTGCGCGGGAAGGGCGATGCCGAGGGAAGCGGCCTTTTCAGCCACGTCCACCACACGCTGGGCAGCGATACCACAGCGGGCCTCGATGACCCCGCGATGGGCATTGATGAGCGTCACGTAGGAGAAATAGGCGCCGAAGGCGACGCACGCGGCCGCGATCAACGCGAACACGATGATGAGCCCCAGTGTGGTCCGCCTCATGACCCTTCGCGCTCGACCCTTGGCGTCTCGACTTTCGCGCCGAACCCTTCGCGCCCTGCCCTATGGTCCGGCCCCGACCGCCCGACCTTCATGCCACGAAAAGCAAGCTGACAATGCAGGTTTTTTTGGTCGCAGGGGAGTTTTTTGTCTGGTTTGGCCGCGAGTGCGCGGTTAACGTCCGGGCCGTCCACCCCACCGAAGTTCCCCGCATGACTTTCGTAAGCCGGCTCATCCTGGTCGCCGTCGTATCCGTGACCGCTGCGGTGGTGGCGGTCGCGGTGATCGCGTTCTCGGCCAGCGATCGGGTGGGCGAGGAGATCGAGCGTGCCCGCGTCGCCAACCTGCTCGGCACGCTGCGCGCCTCCACCGAGGCGAACCTCTCCATCGGCCTGCTTCTGGACCAGATTTCCCTGCTGCAGCCGCGCATCGAGCGCGAGAAGGCGGGCGACCCCTCCATCCTCGCCATCGACATCTTCAATTCCGCGGGCCGCGCCATCTATTCCACCGACCGCAGCGTGATCGGCGAAGAGGTGAGCCCGGACTGGGTGAAGCGGCTGGGCGACGATAACCAATGGGCTGCGGCCGAGCGTGGCGACACGGTGTTCGGTACCCGCTTCGAGAACGACCTCGGTGTCGCCGGCGGCATCTCGGTCACGGTGTCGGACGAGGCGCGCAGTGCCCGCGCAGACCGGCTCGGCCTCGACCTTCTGATCCGCACGGGGGTGCTTTCGCTCGCCGCGTCCATCGCCGCCATCATTGCCGCCGTGGCGTTCGTCCACGTGCTGACGCGCCCGTTCGACCGGGTGGGAAAAGTGCTGCGCGGGGAAGGCGGGTCCACCGGCGACGATGGCGGCCTTGCGCCCCTTGCCGAGGCCACCGTGAAGAGCTGGCGCGATGCCGAGGCGCGGGTCGACCGGGGCCTCGGCCAGCTTGGAGCACTCGACGATGCGGCCTGAGATCGCCGAAAGCGGCCGCGCGCGCCTCGTCACCGGGCTGTTCGCCCTTATCCTCACCCTGGTTCTCGGCGGCATTGCTGCGGCGGTACTCGTCAACGGCTATCGCGCCCGGGTCGAGGAGAGCGCGCGGCGCGACGCGCTGGTGATCGGCACGTCGGTCGCCCGCACTCTCGCCCAGCAGTTCGAGAAGGCGGCACGCTTCGGCATCCCCCTGAAGCTGCTTCCCGGCGTGGAACAGCATCTCTCCGAGACATTGACCCGCACACCCGGCCTGACCCAGATCGTGCTGCGCGGATCGGACGGTCGTGAGATCCGCAGCGCCATCGGTGAGCATTCCGGCACCGATTCGGTGAGCGCTCCCGTGGTGGTGGACGGCAATACGGTGGCGGCGGTGGAAGTCACCACAAATCCCGCCGCCCTCGCCACCTCCTTCGCCGACATCGGCCTGAAGGCGGCGATGGTGGTGACGGTCTGTGCGGCGCTGGCGGCGCTGGCCGCCGGCCTGCTGGTGGGCAATGCGCTCGAGCGTGCCCGCACCCGCCTCGCCAACGGCCTGGCCGAGGCGGTGAACGGCCAGTACGGCGAGCGCGACGTGATGATTCAACACCGCCGCCGTCAAGGTGCGCGGGGGGCGGTGGGTCGGGCCTTCCGGGAACTTGAGCACGGCAACCGCAGGGTGGCCGAACGCCGATCGGTATTCGAGGCCTATGCGGAGGAGCTTCTGGCGGTGGATTTCGACGGCGGGCTCAGGCCGGACGTGGAACGGGTCCGGCGCGAGGTGATGGCGCCGCCCGGCCGCGCCGACAAGGTGCGGGGGTCGTGATGCTGCTTCGGACCCGCATCACCCTCATCGTCGCCACCGGCTTCACCGTGCTTATGCTGGGCATCTGGGGTGCCACGGTGCTGCGCGACCGCGTCGCCCAGGCCCGCGAGGGCGAGCTGGCCATCGAGGGTCAGACCGTCCTCTGGCGCGAGATCGTTGCCTTCCAGACAGCCAATCTCGCCCGCATCCTCGAGCGCATCGACACCTCCTCCCCCTTCCGCATCGCGCTGAGCTTCTCGGACCGCCCGGGCATCGCCGCGGCGATCCGGGAGGTCGGCATCGATATCGACGACCCAGCCACCTATTTCGAGGTTGTGGCGGCCGACCGCGAGGTGGTGTTCAGCGACGGCACCACCAATGCCCGCTACATCCTCGACGCCGGCAGCCTCGACCGGGCGCTCAAGGGCGAGGTGCTCTCCGGGCTGCGGCAGATCAGCGGCTCACAGGTGATCGTCATCACCACCCGCACGGTGGAACTGCCCGGCCGCGGCCGGGCCGTGCTGGTGCTCGGACGCGACGCCGCGCTCGGCATGGAGCGCTTCGCCCGCGGCATCAGCGCCGCCACCACCCTCATCACCCTGCGCGGGCGGGTGGTCGCCAGCACCGATTTCCGCCTGTGGGAACGGGCAAAGGTCTCCATCACGCCGCGCCGCCCCACCGCCGAGCAATTGTTGCTGGACGGGCGCAACTACAACGTCACTTCCATTCCGATCGCGGACGTGAGCGGCAGCGCCGTGGGCGCGCTTGTGAGCCTGGAAGATACCACCCAGACGGTGCAGGCGACCGCCTTCATCCGCCAGTCGGCCGTGGCCGGCGCCATCGGCCTCGTGCTGCTCGGCGTCATCGGTCTCAATGTCTTCCTCTGGTACAGTTTCCGGCCTCTGGAATCGGCCATCGACGTGCTGCAGGCCCTGTCGCGCGGCGACACCTCGGTCACGGTGGGTCATGCCGGCAATGACGAGATCGGCCGCATCGCCGAGGCGGTGGTGGCACTGCGCGGCAACGTGCAGGCTCTCGCCGAGAGCCGGCGCCAGCGCGAGCGCGTGCGGCGGCGGCAGGAGGTGGTGATCTCCGGCGAGTTGCAGGCGCTTGCCGATGCCATCGACCCGACCGACCGGGAGGAGGTTCTGGCTCTCCTCGCCAAGGGCGAGGAGAACGAGAATGACGACGAGCTGAAGCGCGTCGCCCGCGTGCTCCACGATCTGTCGCGGCGCATCGTCGAGCAACACACACGCCTCTCGTCCATGGTGGTGGAGCTGCGCGAGGCCCTCATCACCAAGACCAAGCTCGCCGGCCTCCAGCAGGAGCTAGAGATTGCCCGTCAGGTGCAGCTCGCCATCCTGCCCAAGGAATTCCCGCCGGATGCCCGTGTCGCGGTGCATGGCCAGATGACGCCCGCACGCGAGGTGGGCGGCGACTTCTACGACTACTTCATGGTCGACGACACCACGCTCGGCTTCGTGGTGGCGGACGTCTCCGGCAAGGGCGTTCCAGCCGCCCTGTTCATGGCCATCTCCCGCACCCTGCTGCGCTCGACCGCGCTGTTCGAGCGCTCGCCGGCGGGCTGTATCCGCCGTCTGAACGACCTGCTCGCGGTGGAAAACGAGCAGATGCTGTTCGTGACCGTGCTCTATGGCGTGGTGGACCTCTCCTCGGGGAAGGTCACTTATGTGAATGCCGGCCACAACCTGCCCTACCGCATCGCCCGTTCCGGCGAGGTCACCACCGTGCCTTCCACCGGCGGCATGGCGGTGGCGGTGCTGGAAGGCTTCGTCTACCAGCAGCACGAATTGCACCTCGCCCCCGGCGACACGCTCTTCCTCTATACGGACGGCGTGACCGAGGCCTTTGACATCGACGAGCAGCCCTACGGCGAGGAACGTGTCGAGGAACTGCTGCGCGGCGGCGCCGCCGACTGGTCGGTGGCCGAGCTGAACGAACGGGTGCTGGCGGCGGTTCATGTGTTTGAGCGCGGCGCGCCTCAGGCAGACGACATCACCTGCCTGACCCTGCGTTACTTCGGCGGCCACGGCCCGCGCCGCACACGCTGATCGTGCCCCTGTGTGACGCCTGATGCTTCGCCAGTGCGGGCGCACGGCAGAATATGCGTGCGTGCCGGGCGCCGAGGCGGTAAGCGTGCCCGGCAGGGTCTTGGAAACACGTACCTGAAGCATCGAGGGAGCCAACCCTCACCGGAGGTCGACAGCTGACGCCTGAAAGCGCCGGCGCAACGGCCTCCCGCCGACCAGAGAGGGGGAAACGCAGCATCCGGGGCGGCGCAGCCGTGCCGGTCTGATCCCGGTGCCCCGCCGGGGACGGAGAGGATTGTCATGTCCATCGAAGCGCGCGCGGCCCGCTGGCCCGCGGCCGAGGTTTCCTCCATCGGCGCCGTCTGCAGCGCTCATTTCTGCAGCCATTTCCTCCAGCTCGCGCTCGCTCCGCTCTTCATCATGATGCGGGCCGACCTCCAGGTCTCCTTCATCGAGCTGGGACTCGTGCTGTCCGTCTTCTACCTGTTCTCAGGCGCCGGACAGGTGGCGGCCGGGGTGCTGGTGGACCGCTTCGGCGCCGATCGGCTGCTTCTGGCCGGCATTCTCACCCAAGGCGCCGCGACGGCCGCCATGGGATTTGCCCCCACCTATCTTCTGCTGCTGCCGCTGGCCGCGCTCGCCGGCCTGGGCAATTCCGTCTATCACCCGGCCGACCTCTCCATCCTCAGCCACAAGGTTGCGGCGCCCCGGCTCGGGCGCGCCTTCGCCGCCCATGTGATCGCGGGGAGCATCGGCTTCGGCCTGTCACCCATCGTGTCCGGCGCGATCGGCGCGCATTTCGGCTGGCGCACGGCGCTCATCGCCATGGGGCTGCTGGTGCTGCTGGTGGGGCTCCTGCTCGCCGTCTTCCGCGGGCCGCTGCGCGCGCCGGCGGGACGCACCGCCCACGCGGCAGCGGGGGGCGCGCCGATCTCTTTCCTGCAGGTGCTGGCCATGCCCGTGGTGCTGATGGCCTTTCTCTATTTCACCCTCACCTCGGTGGCCCTTTCCGGCCTGCAGAGCTTCTCCATCGTCGCGCTGCAGGAGGGCTTCGGCGCGGCGGTGGCGCTGGCGACGCTGGCCGTGGCGCTGTTCCAGGTGGGCAACACCGCGGGCGTCGCCATCGGCGGGCATGTGGCGGACCGCTCCGCCCAGCACCACCAGATCGCCATGGGCGGCCTCGCCGCTGCTGCGCTGTTCGGTTTCCTCGCCGCCTGGCTTCAGACAGCGCCGGAGGTGACGGTGGGGCTGATCGCGCTGGTGGGCTTCTTCATGGGGCTCACCACCCCCTCGCGCGACGTGCTCGTGCGTACGGCGGCGCCGGCCGGGGCGACGGGCAAGGTGTTCGGCATCGTCTATTCGGGCTTCGACATCGGCTCACTGGTGGGGCCGCTGCTGTTCGGCCTGATGCTCGACCACCATCATCCGCGCATGGTGATTGCCGGCGCGGCTGCCGCCCTCGCCCTCGCGGTCGGCACCGCCTTCGCTGTACGCCGCCGGCCCGGCTAGGACCCAAGTCTCACAAGCCCGAGCTGGGACAAACAAGAAAACGGCGCGGCTCCTGAAGGGGCCGCGCCTTATGCGTCCCTCAATCCAGCAGCACCTTGCCGGGATTGGAGAGGCCGCGCGGGTCCACGGCGCGCTTGATGGCGGCCATCAGTTCCAGCGCCACCTTGTCCTTGTACATGGGCAGTTCCTCGCGCTTGAGGATGCCGATGCCATGCTCCGCCGAGATGGAGCCGCCGAGCGAGGCCACGAGATCGTGGACGATGCGGTTGAACTCCTCCCAGGTGGCGAGGTAGGCCGCCTTGTCCATGCCCTCGGGCTGGCTGAGGTTGTAGTGGATGTTGCCATCGCCCATGTGGCCGAAGGCGCAGATCCGGATGCCCGGCATGTGCGCCTCGCACAGCCGGTTCGCCTCGGCGATGAAATACGGCACCTTGGACACCGGCACGGACACATCGTGCTTGATGGAGCCGCCCTCGAACTTTTGCGCGTCGGACATGTCCTCGCGCAGCTTCCACAAGGCGTCGCACTGGGCTTCCGAGGAGCCCACCACCGCGTCCTCAATCTCACCCGCCTCGAACGCCGCCTCGAACGTGTCGAGGGCAAGCTGGGACAGGTCGTCGTTGGGACGGGTGGATGTGAGTTCCGCGAGCACGTACCAGGGATGCCGCTCCGCCAGCGCACGCACCGAGCCGGGCATGTGCTTGAGCACGATCTCCATGCCGAAGTCCGGCATGATCTCGAAGCCGGTGAGGCTGTCGCCGGCGGCATTGCGCAGGCGGCGGAATAGGGAAAGCGCGGTCTCGGGATCGGCAATGCCGAGCAACGCCGTCGCCCGGGCGCGCGGCGCGGGGAAAAGGCGCAGCACGGCGGCGGTGATGATGCCGAGCGTGCCTTCCGCGCCGATGAAGAGATCCTTCAGCGCGTAGCCGGTGTTGTCTTTGCGCAGGCGCGACAGGCCGTTCCAGATGCGCCCGTCCGGCAGCACCACTTCAAGGCCGAAGGTGAGTTCGCGCATATTGCCATAGCGCAGCACAGCCGTGCCGCCGGCATTGGTGGAGAGGTTGCCGCCGATCTGGCAGGAGCCTTCCGAGCCGATGGAGAGCGGGAACAGGCAGCCCGCCCCCTCCGCCGCCTGCTGCACCTGGTACAGCGTGCAGCCGGCCTCGGCGACGACGGTGAGGTCCACCGGATCGAGGTCGCGGACGCGGTTCAGCCGGCGCAGCGAGAGCAGCAGCGCGCCGAACGGCACCTGCCCGCCGACGAGGCCCGTATTGCCGCCCTGCGGCACCACCGGCACGCCGGCCTCGGCGCAGGCGGCGACCACGAAGGCGACTTCCTCGGTGTTGGCGGGCTCGACCAGCGCAGGGGTCGTTCCCTGGTAGAGGCCCCGCCCCTCCACCAGATGGGGGGCGAGGTCGTGGGCGTCGGTGCGCACATGGGCTGCGCCGATACGGGCGGCGATGCGGTCCAGAAGGCCGGAGAGGCGGACGGCATCGAGAAGGATGGGTTGGGGGGCATGGCTCGACATGGGGGCGCAAGGTGCATCAGCCGCCGCCGCCGGGCAAGCATCCGATGGGCCTCGGGGGAGCGCGAAAGCGCCGCGCGGCGCATGGGGCGCGGGCCTTCCGCTTGGCAAAGCCGGACATAAGAGCTAGAGCCGCTGCCGCCGCCACCAACCCGTTGAAGGCGCACTGCACCGGAGATCAGATGACCGACCGCGTCCTCGTCGCCCGCATCGGCGCCCCCCATGGCGTGAGGGGCGAGGTGCGGCTGTTCGTCTTCACCGAGGATCCGGCCGCGATCCTCGATTACGATCCGCTCACCGACGCCACCGGCCGCACCCGCTATCGCATCACGGCGTTGCGCGCGGCCAAGGACCATTTCGTCGCCCGCCTCGCCAACGTCGCCGACCGCACCGCGGCCGAGGCGCTGACCAATGTGGACCTGTATGTCCCGCGCGAGGCATTGCCCCCGCCGGAGGACGAGGACACCTTCTATCATGCGGACCTGATCGGCCTCGCGGTGGAGGACGAGACCGGCGCGCGCATCGGCACCGTTGTCGCGCTGCACGATTTCGGCGCCGGCGACATCCTCGAATATGCCCCTGCCCTCCCCGGCATCCGGGCGAAGACGCTCATGGTGCCCTTCTCCCGCGACGCCGTGCCGGTGGTGGACGTGAAGGCGGGCCGGGTGGTCATCGCCGAAGCCTTCGTCGAGCGCCGCGACCCCGAGCCCGAGGCGGGCGAGGACAAGGAGGGCTGAGGCAGGCGGATTTGACTCCCGCCCCGCCCAGCGCCATCTCACCCCATGACCTTCCGCGCCAGCGTCCTCACCCTTTATCCCGAGATGTTCCCCGGCCCGCTCGGCCATGCGCTCGCCGGCCGCGCGCTGGCGAATGGTCTGTGGGGCCTGAAGGCGGTGCAGATTCGCGACCACGCCCTCGACCGTCACCGCTCGGTGGACGACACCCCGGCGGGCGGCGGGCCCGGCATGGTGATGCGGGCCGATGTGCTCGCCCGCGCTATCGACGCCGTCTCCCCGCCCGACGATCCCCGCCCCCGCCTGCTGATGACCCCGCGCGGCCGGCCGCTGACGCAGGCCCGCGTGCGGGAGCTGGCGGCGGGGCCGGGCGCGGTCATCCTATGTGGGCGGTTCGAGGGGGTGGACGAGCGCATCGTCGCGGCGCGCGGCCTCGAGGAGGTCTGCGTGGGCGATGTGGTGCTCTCAGGCGGCGAGGCCGCGGCGCTCTTGCTGCTCGATGCCTGCGTGCGGCTCATTCCCGGCGTCATGGGCAAGGTGGAGAGCGGCACGGACGAGAGCTTCTCCCACGGCCTGCTGGAATATCCGCAATACACCCGGCCGCAGCTGTTCGAGGGGGAAGGCATCCCCGAGGTGCTGACCTCCGGAGATCATGCCCGCATCGCCCGTTGGCGGCAGGCCGAGGCGGAAGCCGTCACGCGCGCGCGGCGACCTGACCTTCTTGCCCCGGACCTTCTTGCCCGGGCGCGTGACGGATCCACGACGGAAAGGGAATGACAGCGCCCCTTTTCTCCTGTATGGAGCCGCGTCCCTTAACTTAAAACGACACGACGTGGCGCCGGGGCGACATGCTCCGAAGCGGCACCAAGAGGTTGGCGACAATGAACATTATCCAGACGCTCGAAGCCGAGCAGGCGACCAAGCTCGCCGAGAAGCGGGCCATTCCCGAGTTCCAGCCCGGTGATACCGTGATTGTGAACGTGAAGGTGGTCGAAGGCGAGCGCACCCGCGTGCAGGCCTACGAGGGCGTGGTGATCGCCCGTTCCGGCGGTGGCCTGAACGAGAGCTTCACCGTCCGCAAGATTTCCTACGGCGAAGGCGTGGAGCGCGTGTTCCCGGTCTATTCGCCGCTGATCGATTCCATCAAGGTGGTCCGCCGGGGCAAGGTGCGTCGCGCCAAGCTGTATTACCTGCGCGACCGTCGCGGCAAGTCTGCCCGTATCGCCGAGCGTCAGGACCGCACGACCGACGCCAAGGGTGGCAAGAAGGCCAAGGGCGCCAAGGCTCCCGCCGCCGCCGAGTGAGGCGCGGACCCTTCTTCTGAGTGAAACGCGCCGTCGGCCCAGCCGGCGGCGCTTTTTTATGAGCCGAGCCGCTCCGGACTTGCCCGAAGGCGCACGATCAGCCCCTCGGGATCGGCCTCATAGGCCTGCTGCACCCGCTCAAGCGCCCCCGCTCCACCGCCGCGATGGCCGGCGCCGCCCACATGCAGCCAGCCATCCGCCAGCAGGAACGGCTCCATCTCGCCTGTTTCGGGATCCGTGAGATGCACCCGCCGACGGGTCGACATCCGAAGCCCGGCGAGGTCCAGGTGGCGGTAGAGCACGCTCCAGTTCTGCCCGCCGGTGTCGAGGGTGAGCGGCGTGTCGGTGCCGAAATCGAGCGGCAGGGCCTTCACCGCCGCGGAATCGAAGACGCAATAGCCCGGCCACAGGTACCAGGCGCCATTGCCCTCCCCCTCCCGCACCATGCCATAGCAGGGCTGGCCCGCGAGCCGCGCCGCAAGGTCGGTCGGCTCCAGCGGGATCAGGTCGTGGTCGAGCAAGGCGAAGGCGCGCGGGGCGGCGGGCCGGATGAGGTTCGCATAGATCCAGTTCAGCGCCACGCCGTGGGAGCGGGAGCCGTTGCGCGCGCCGCGATAGGGCGTCGGCGGCAGGGGGCAGTAGGTGAGCCCGCGCCGCGCGCACAGCGCCGCGATGGCCGTGCGGGCGGCGGGATCGGTGGAATTGTCGCACACCACCAGCGGCGTCCCCGGCAGGAACCGCGCCATGGCCTGGCCAAGGAAATCCACCGCGTCGGGCAGGTTGAAAGCGACCGTGAAGGCGACCACCGGCGCCTCCTCGGCGGCGATGCGCGCCACCACCTCCGCCTGCCCAGGCGCCTGCCGCCGGGCATAGATGCGATCCACCAGCACATTGCGGGCGCGCCGCAGCCTTTGGGCGAGCGGGGTCAGCGCGAGCCATTCGGCGGGCGTGTAGTCGGCAAGGTCGCGCATGGACGCCTTCAAGGTGCCCGGCTGGGCGTCGGGACGGCGGCCGGGACGGGAACGAACTGGAGCGGATCGCCGCAGGCCGGCCTGCCGCCGCGCTCCACCGCGCGCGTTCTAGAAGGACTTGGGGGCGAGGTCCATGGCACCGGACGCCGAAGGGTCCCGGCGTGACATATGGGAAGGCTTGACCGCACCGGCTCCGGAAGGTGAGGTATCATACGAGTCCGCCAGCCCCAGCGGACAGCCCCAGCCCGGACCCCCATGGCGAACGACCTCACCCTCAGGATCGTGATCGTCGACGAGAGCGACGTGCGCGCCGCCATCCTGGAGGAGGGCCTCAAGGAGGCGGGCTTCGAGACGGTGCTGCGCATCACCGGCCGCAACAACCTGCTGGAGCGCATCTACGCCATCGATCCGGACGTCATTCTGATCGACCTCGAAGATCCGTCCCGCGACACCATCGAGCAGATGTTCCAGGTGAGCCGCGAGGTGAAGCGACCGGTCGCCATGTTCGTGGACCAGACCGACTCGAAGACCATCGAAGACGCCATTGAGGCGGGCGTCGCCTCCTATGTGGTGGACGGGCTGAGAAAGGAGCGGGTGAAGCCGATCCTTGAGACCACCATTTCCCGCTTCCGCGCCTTCGCCCGCCTCAAGGCGGAGCTGGAGGAGGCGAAGACCCAGCTGGAAGAGCGCAAGGCCATCGACCGGGCCAAGATGCTGCTCATGAAAATGAAGGGCATCGACGAGGAGGCCGCCTACCACCTCCTGCGCCGCACCGCCATGAACGAGAAGAAGCGCATCGTCGACATCGCCCAATCCATCATCACCGCCGCGGAGCTTCTGCGATGAGACGCCTCGCCATCGGCTTCATCCCCCTGACCGACGCCGCCGTGCTGATCGCCGCGGCGGAGCGCGGCTTCGCCATGGCCGAAGGCATCGAGATCGACCTGCACAAGGAGGTCTCCTGGGCCAACATCCGTGACAAGGTGAACATCGGCCTCCTGGACGGCGCCCACATGCTGGGGCCGCTCGCCATCGCCTCCTCGCTCGGCCTCGGCCATGTGCGGGTGCCGCTGGTGGTGCCGTTCGCGCTCAACCTGAATGGCAGCGCCATCACCATCGACAAGCACGTCTACGCGGCCATGGGCGAGGTGGGCGAAGACCTTTCAACGGCCCCCGGCGCAGCGCTGGCGCTGGGCAAGGTGGTGCGGCAGAGGAAGGCGGAGGGGCGCGACCCGCTGGTGTTCGCCGCTGTCTATTCCTTTTCCACACACACCTATCTGATCCGCCATTTCCTCAAGGCCGGCGGGGTGGACCCGGACCGCGACGTGCGCCTCGTGGTGGTGCCGCCGCCCTTCATGGCGGAAAGCCTGCGGGGCGGGCTCATCCACGGCTTCTCGGTGGGCTCGCCCTGGAATTCGGTGGCGGTCGATTCGGACGTTGGCCGCATCGCGGTGCTGGGCGCCGAACTCTTCGGCTGGGTCCCGGAGAAGGTGCTGGGCGTCCACGCCCGCTTCGCCAATGCCGAGCCGGAGGTGCTGCACCGCCTCGTGCGCGCCCTCTACGCCGCGGCCCGCTGGTGCGAAGACCCGGCCAACCATGAGGACCTCGCCAAGCTGCTGGGGGAGCCGCGCCACCTCAACCTGCCAGCCGACATCCTCCGCCGCACGCTGGACGGCCGACTCCACACCGCGCCGGGCGGGGTGCTCAGGTCCCATCCGGACTATCTGGTGCTCAACCGCGATGGCGCCAACCGGCCGGCGCCGGACCATGCGCTGTGGATGTATGCCCAGATCGTCGCCGCCGGCCAGGGCGAGTTCGCCGCCGACGCCGCGCGCGAGGCCATGGGGGTCTACCGGCCGGACATCTTCGATGCGGCGGTCGGCCCGGTCCCGGTGAAGCACCCGGAGCCCGACTGCGTCGGCACCCAGTTCGGCGAGATCTTCGATCAGGTCGCCTTTCTGAAGGGCTGAGGACCATCAAGCCCGCGCGGCGCTTGAGCGTGGCAACCAGCCCCGCGCAGCGCCTGAGCGGAGAAAAGGCTCAGTCCGCGTAAGGGTTGTCCTTCTCGCGCAGCGTCAGCCGGATCGGCACGCCGGGCAGATCGAAGGTCTCGCGGATGCCGTTCACCAGGTAGCGAATATAGCTCTCCGGCACCGCATCGGTACGCGAGCAGAACAGCACGAAGGACGGCGGGCGCGCCTTGGGCTGGGTCATGTAGCGCAGCTTGATCCGCCGGCCGGATACCGCCGGCGGCGGATGATTTTCCGTCACCTGCTGGAGGAAGCGGTTGAGCGGATTGGTGGCGACACGCTTGTTCCACACCTTGTGGGCGCTCGCGATGGCCGCCACCAGCTTGTCGAGCCCATGACCCATGAGGCCGGAGAGGGGGACGATGGGTACGCCCTTCACCTGGGGCAGCAGATGGTCGATCTCCTCGCGCAACCGGGTGGCGAGGCCGCCGCGGGGCACGAGGTCCGCCTTGTTGTAGCCGATGACGAGGGCCCGGCCCTCGCGCGCCACCAGATCGGCGATGCGCAGGTCCTGCTCCTCGAACGGGCGGGTGGCGTCGATGAGGATCACCACCACCTCGGCGAACTTCATGGCGCGCAGGGCGTCGGCTGCGGAGAGCTTCTCGAGCTTGTCATCGATGCGCGAACGCTTCCGGAGCCCGGCGGTATCGAACACCTCCAGCGGAATGCCGGCATAGGTGACGTTGACCGAGATGGAATCGCGGGTGATGCCGGCTTCGGGGCCGGTCAAAAGGCGATCCTCGCCGAGCAGCTTGTTGATGAGGGTGGACTTGCCGGCATTGGGCCGGCCCAGCACCGCCACCTTGATGGGCCGGCGCGGCTTCTCGGGCTCGACCTCCCCCTCGGCGGGGATCTCGTCCGCCTCGTCCTCTGCCTCTTCGTCCTCCTCCTCCAGCCGCGTCTGCTCGGGCAGGGCGTCGCAGATGGCGTCGTAGAGGTCGGAGAGGCCCTCGCCGTGCTCGGCAGAGAGCGGGATGGGGTCGCCGAGGCCGAGGCCGAAGGCTTCCAGTGTCCCGGCCTCGCCGCCGCGCCCCTCGCTCTTGTTGGCGACGAGGATGACCGGCTTGCCGGCCTTGCGCACAAGATCGGCAAAAGCGCGGTCGGTCGGGGTCAGCCCGATGCGGGCGTCGATCATGAAGAGGATGGCGTCGCAATCGCCGATGGCCGCTTCGGTCTGGGCGCGCATGCGCCCTTCCAGGCTCGCAGGGGTCGCCTCCTCGAGGCCGGCGGTGTCGACGATGCGGAAGGTGAGGTCGCCGAGCCGCCCTTCGCCCTCGCGGCGGTCGCGGGTGACGCCGGGGCGATCATCCACCAGCGCGAGCTTCTTGCCCACCAGGCGGTTGAACAGGGTGGACTTGCCGACGTTGGGACGCCCGACGATGGCCAGGGAAAAGGTCATGAAATGGGCTCGCGGCCGGCGGTCGGCTTCAGGTCTGAGGGATCATTGCTGCGGCTGGCCCTTCGGAGGGGTGGCCGGCAGATTGTCGATGGGGGCGTTGGCGTTGCTCGGCTGGCCGAGGCCGGTCGAATAGTCGACGCCGGGCACCCCGTTGGGGAACACGGGCGTGCGTGCGCCCGGCACCGGCGGCTTCTTCTGGTCGAACGGGTTGAGATTCTCCAGCGTCTCGCAGCCGGCGGCCGTCAAGGCGAGGCCGAGCGCGAGCGCGAGGCGCAGGCTGCGGGTGACAGGGCGTGCCATCATCAAGCTTGTCCTCCTCATGCGCGTCGCGGTCATGCGGCTCCTCACGGGGTTCACTGGGTCGGCGCGCTGCCGGCGGCCGCTTCACCCGCGGGGGCGGTGGCCGAGGCGGTGAGCCGCCGGATGAGCTCGGCCCGAGAGCGGACACCGGGCGGGGTCTCGCTGTCGGTGGTGATATCGGTGGCGGTCTTGTTGGCGGCGGCAAGGTCACCGGCCTTCAGCTCGGCCAGCGCCAGCGTCTCGCGCGCCGAATGGCGCAGCGGGCCGGTGCCGTTGGCGATGCCGCCGATGCGCTGCTTCACTTCCGGCAGGCCGGCCGTATCGACCACCAGCAGGGCGGCGCGCACCAAAGCGAGGTCACGGGCAAGCGGCGGCACGGAATTGTCGGCAGCAATGGCATCGAAGGCGGCGATGCCGGCCGCCTTGTCGCGGGCGGTGGCGGCGGCAGCGGCGCGGAACAGAGCAAGGGTGCGATAGCCGGCCGGCCCGCTCTTGGCGATGGCGGCGAAGGCGGCCTCGGCCTCCTGCATCTTGCCGGCATCGAACAGGGCGACGGCGCTCTCATACGCCTCGCTGGCCTTCACCGCCTGCTCATGGCGCCAGTACTGGTAGCCGCTCCAGCCCGCAGCGGCGAGAATCACCAGCACGCACGCGGCGATGATGACGCCGCCGAAACGGTCCCAGAGCTTGCGCAGGCGATCGCGCCGGAGGTCTTCCTCGATCTCGTGAAAAATGTCGGTCATGAGCTGAGAGCTTCGGGATCCAGGACTTGGGGGTGGCCTGCCGAAGCAGGACCTTGCCGGCGACGCCGCACCGGGACGAGGGCGCGTAAAGTATCCATGCGGCCTCATCGTGGCAAACGGGCGTTTTTGAGGCGGCTCGGCCTTGGCACGGGGGCCGCCCGGCGTAGGATACCCCCGCCCGATGGGGCACCGGATCGGGAGTTATGGCCGTCACATCCCGCGCGAACCCGTCTCTCGCCGCCTCACAGTCATTTGAATACCGCCTCCAGCGCACGCCGGTGGGGGTGGTGTTGCTCGACACGGATCTGCGCATCCGCTCGGTCAATCCGGTGGCGCTGCGGCTGCTCGCGCCGGCGGGGCAGCGGCTCGCGGGTGTGGATATCCTCTCGCTCCATCCCGGCGAGGCGCGGGACAAGGTGGCTTTTCTCATCGAGCGCGCCCGCGCCTCGCAGGACGGCACCTCCTCCCTGGTGGTAACCACCGCCATGGGCACCCTGGTCGCCAAGGTCAGCCGGCTCGAGGCTACACCGGACGCCCCGCCCGACGGCTTCCTTATGATGATCCACGCCTTGGTCGAGGCGCCCATGATGGGCCGCACCGCCGGGGCCGATCTGGAGGTGGAGGGGCTGGCGGTGGCGGGCGCGGAGGCCATGGCAGCCCTGTGCCCCCTCATGAAACTCCCGCTGGTGCGCGGCAAGGGCGATGTCATCAGCCTCATCGACGTGACCGAAGTCGCCTTCCTGGTGGCGCAGGGACACTATGCGGAGGCGCGCACCGCCACCTTCTCCGCCTTCTGCCCGCGGCCGCTCGCCGATCTGGAGCGTCGGCTCGATCCAGCGCAGTTCGTGCGCGTGCATCGGCGCTATCTCGTCAACATGCGCCACGTCCGCGCCGCCGCGCGTGAGGACGGCGGCTGGCATCTCGTCATGGCGGATGCCGGCGAGACACGGATTCCGGTCAGCCGGGGCAAGGTGGAGGATATCCGGCGGCGGCTGGGGGTCTGAGGCGCGGCGCCGACCGCCATTCGTGCAGCCCTGATGCCGTTCGTGCAGGACGCTTGTGGGCCGCGCCTTCGGCTTTGAAGCCGGCTCCCTTCGCCGCCCATGGTCTCCTCGACGCGCTTCGGCGCCCGATGGAGGACGATGCATGACCGAAGCTGCCGCCGGCTTTCCCGCTTTGCCCTTCGCGCTCGAAGCGCCCGACCGCTACCTGACGTTCCAGGGGATCGATTTCGAAGGGAACATGAAGGTGGTGCTCACGCACCTGCTCCGCTACATCGACGACCCGGCTCACGGCAACGCCTTCTGGGACCGCTTCAAGGCCCGGCTGTCAGCCGCAGAGGCGGGCGGCGCCACCATCTGCGACAAGCTGCTGCTGCTCCATTCCCACGTCTATTACATGGTCGAGCTATTCGAGGAGCACGACGACGAAGTCGCGCTGACCGACCTGAAACGGCTGGAGGAAGAGTGCTTCTGATCGTCACCCGGCCTCGGGCGCCGGCGCGGGACGGAAGCCGGCCCGCTTCAGCCGCACGATGGCGAGATCGAGGGCGGAGAGGAATTCGGACCGGGCGCGCGGCGAGAACGGTTTCGGACCTCCTGTGACGGCGCCGGCCGAACGCAGCTCTTCCATCAGGTTCCGGGTGGCGAGTTGCATGCCGATGGAATTGGCGGTGAAGGGCCGTCCGTCCGGCGCGATCACTGAGGCCCCGGAGGCGACGCAGCGGGAGGCGAGCGGCACGTCGGCCGTCACCACCACGTCCCCGCGCGAAACGCGGGCGGCGATGAAGTCGTCCGCGACATCCGGGCCGGCGGGCACTATGACCCGCTCCACCAAAGGATGGCGGGGCACCATGAGCGGCGCATTGGCCACCACCAGAACCCGGATGTGGTGGCGGAAGGCGACCTTATACGCCTCCTCCTTCACCGGGCAGGCGTCGGCATCGATATAGAGGGCGATGGGTTCTTCGCGGGGGGCGCTCATGCCTGACCCATGGCAGGCTGTCGTTCCGCGAGCAAGGTGGGGCAACCCGCCTCAGACGGCGGGCGCTGGCTCCTCCGCCGGAGCATCTGCGGGCCGGGACGAGGCGCGGCGCTTGCGCCAGGGGATGGCGATGGTGGCGAGATCGTCCAGCATCCCAAGCAGCTTGCCGCCCTGCTCCAGCTCGCGATCCATCGCCGCCATGGTGGGGGCGAGGCCTGGATCCTCGTCCTTCAGCCAGGTATCGAGCACGCGGGCGAACAGAACAGCCAGCCCCTTGGCCCTGACGCTGCCGGACAGGCCCGCGCAATCGATGCCCGCCGCCGCCAGCATCCAGCGCTGCGACGCTTCGGAAAGCCGCAACAGAGTGAGTGCGAGGATCGGATCACGGCGGGCGGAGCGGGAGAGGCCGCGCACGGCCTCCCGGTGGGGCTCCAGCGCATCAAGGCGGCGCATGAGCACTTCGAACAGCCGTTCGCGCGGCCCCTCCCCCGCCAGATCGTCGCTGTCCGGACCGCCCTCGGCGAGCACCTGCCGATCGGTGGTTCGGAAGAAGGCGGCGAGGAGATCGTCGGTCGATGCGTACGACGCGCGCATCTGCGCCAGCGGCACGCCGCAATGCGCGGCCACCTCGGACAGCGAGATGGCGCGAAACGGCTTTTCGGCCAAAAGATCGAGAAAGCTGCGCAGGCAGGCCTCGCGCGCGGTCTCCGCAGTCATGGCCCTACTCCTCGATAAGAGACGATGCCCTCAGCCGGCGAGTTCCTTGCCGCGCCGGGTGGCGGCGGCGACGGCTTCCACCATCAGGGGCGGAAAGCCGCGGCCTTCATCCATGAGAACGGCCAGAGCCGCCGCGGTCGTGCCGCCCGGCGAGGTCACGTTCTGGCGAAGTGTCGCGGCGGAAAGATCGGACTGGTCCATCAATGCACCCGCGCCGGCCACAGTTGCCCGGGCGATGCGGGCCGAGAGGTCCGCCGGCAGACCGGCGGCTGCACCCGCCTGCGCCATCACCTCGGCGAGGAGGAAGGCATAAGCGGGGCCGGAGCCGGAGACGGCGGTCGCCGCGTCCATCAGCGCCTCATCATCGATCCATTCGACGATACCGATGGCGCCGAGCAGCGCGGCGGTAAGATCCTTCTGCGCCTGCGTCACGCCCGGCGAGGGCACCGCGACGCTCACGCCGCGACCGATGGCGGCGGGGGTGTTGGGAATGGAGCGGACGATCGCGGCATTCGCGCCGAAGATGTCGCCCATGAATGCCATGGTACGCCCGGCCATCACCGAGACGACAAGGGTGCCCGGCTTCACCAGCGAAGCGACCGCCGGCAGCGCCTGGGGGGCGACCTGCGGCTTCACCGCGAGGAGCAGGACCGACGGCGCCGCAATAGTGTCCAGCGCGGGATTGACCGAGACACCTTTGGCCGCGAGCGCCGACGCCGTTTCGGCCGGAAGGTTGGGATCGAGCACCACAGCCTTGTCCGCCGGGAGGCCCAGCTTGAGCCAGCCTTCCAGCATGGCCGAGCCCATCTTGCCGCAGCCAAGCAGCACCACCGGACCAGACAGGGATTTCAGCACGCTCTCGCTCATGACCGCCTCTTGAACCGGACCGCTCTGCAGGCATGTCCGCGCCCGCGGGCCCCGCAGAGGACATCACATAGAGGAGGCTCACGCCCCGCGCCACATCGGCGGCGGGGATCGCACCCACAGCATGGACGCCAGAGGGCCGGCTGCCGCCGGCCCCCGGTGGCGCGGCTCAGGCCTCGCCGACAGTCTCGAACATGGCCGTGTCCATGGCCTCGCGGGCGGTCTTGCCGGCCCAGACCACGAACTGGAAGGCGGGATAGTAGCGCTCGACAGCATCGAGGGCGGCATCGAGGATGGCCTCGCACTGCCGGTCGGAGGCGGTGGCGCCGCCCGCCAGCACCAGCGCGTGGCGGAACATGATGACGCCTTCCTGGGACCACATGTCGAAATGGCCCAGCCACATCTGCTCGTTGACGAGGGCGAGGAGCTTCAGCACCTCGGGGCGGCGCCCCTCCGGCACCTTGAAGTCGAAGGCGCAGGCCACGTGGAGCGCCTCAAGCTCGTCCATCCACTGGAACGAGACATGGCAGTCCGTCCAGCGGCTGGCGAGCGAGAGGGTGATCTCGTCCTCGTCGGAGCGCTCGAACGACCAGTCGCGCAGAGCAGCGAGCTGCTCCACGAGATCAACGGGGTTCGCCGGCGCATCAGCTTCGATGTCGATGAGAGACATGGCCTCGACCTCGCGGTTTGAGGAACGCGGAGAGGGTCGAAAGCGGCACTCCGTGTGACAGGCCACGGGCAGACAGTAGCCAGGGCATGCGCAGGCGGCGTGCCGTTCGGAGGCTCGCCGTCAGGACATGTCCCGAAAGAGCGTGTCCTTCAAGAGAGCATCCTGGCGAGGCTGCGCCCCGTCGTATTCGAGCGCTACGACGAACCGGCTCCGAATCGCCACGAAAATCAGTATATCGCGGGTAAAGTTTTCCCCGCTACGACAGATTGTGTGTGCGCCACCCGTTCAGTGCCCTTTTGTCGCAGGGGCGGGATGTCGCCAAATATTCCGCTGCGGAAGGTGTCAGGCAGCTCCGCCGGGCACTTCGGTCTCCGGGCCGGTGGGGCCGGAAGCGGTGGGATGGGTGTGGATGCGCAGGTTCGCCTCCAGCACGGCGATGCGGGCGGAGAGGCGCTCATTCTCCATGCGGGCCTCGGCGACCATGTCCTTCACAGCCTCGAATTCCTCGCGCTTCACAAGGTCCATGTCGCGCAGGAAGCGCTCCATCTGCGACCGCATGACCGTCTCGGCCTCGCGGCGGACCCCCTGGGCCACGCCCGCGGCGTCGTTCACAAGACGCGCCATCTCGTCGAAAAGGCGGCCGGTGGTCTGGGTCATGGAAGCCTCCTGAGGCCAAGCAGCTGCGTGCCGTCACGGCGAAATCGATCCGGCAAGACCGGTGGGCCGAACATGGCGGCAGGGAGCGCAGGACGCAAGGGTGCAGCGCAACATTGCACGATTACCTCCCACGGTCGCTGCCGCCAGCCCTTCCCGACTTTAGCCGATCCAGAATGGCTCACCCCACGCGCCGTGCGGCTGGCGCTGGCGCGAAATGAGGAGCGCAGTCCTCGCCGTCGTGACGGCGCTTGAGAGTCCGCGCTTCCGCGACTTGCTCCTCAGGTTTCGTCCCGAGCCGTCACCTGACCCAAGGGAAAACATGACGCGGCCGTAGGCGCCCGCGCCGGCGGCTTGACGCGCTCCGGCCGGTCGCGGCACATGACGGCGCCGGTGCCGCCATACGGGGAAACGATGCCCACCCTCGCTTTGCCCTTCCCCGCCATCGATCCCGTGCTGATCCAGGTCGGCCCACTGGCCATCCGCTGGTATGCGCTCGCTTATATCGCCGGCCTCGTCATCGGCTGGCTGCTGGCGCGGCGGCTGGTCTCCCGCCCGGCTCTGTGGGGCGGCACCTCCCCGATGACCCCGCAGGATCTCGACGATGCCCTGTTCTGGGCGACGCTGGGTGTGATCCTCGGCGGCCGGCTGGGCTATGTGCTGTTCTACAATCCGGCCTTCTTCGCCCAGAACCCGGCGGACATCTTCGCAGTGTGGAAAGGAGGGATGTCGTTCCACGGCGGGCTGGCGGGCACGCTCCTCGCCCTCGTGCTGTTCGCCCGCTCCCGCGGCATCCCGGTCTTCTCGATGCTGGACGTTGCTGCCGTCGTGGCGCCCATCGGGTTGTTCTTCGGCCGCCTCGCCAATTTCATCAATGGAGAGCTGTGGGGCCGGCCGGCGGACGTGCCGTGGGCCATCGTCTTCCCCCACGGCGGGCCGCTGCCGCGCCATCCGAGCCAGCTCTACGAGGCGGGGCTCGAGGGCATCGTGCTCTTTCTCATCATGTTGCTGGTGGTGCGCAGCGGTGAGCTGAAGCGCCCCGGCGTCGCCGCTGGCATCTTCGGCATGGGCTACGGCATCGGCCGCATCATCGGCGAGTTCTTCCGCGAGCCGGACGTGCAGCTCGGCTATCTCGCCTTCGGCACCACCATGGGCATGTGGCTATCGGTGCCGCTGGTGCTGGCCGGGCTCGGGCTTCTCCTTTACGCGCTGAAGCGCAAGCCAGCGCCGTGACCACGCCGCTCGAAGAGGAAATCCGGCTGCTGATCGCCGCCGAGGGCCCCATGCCCGTCAGCCGCTACATGGCTCTCTGCCTCGGGCATCCCCGGCACGGCTATTACGTGACACGTGATCCCCTCGGCGCGCGGGGCGACTTCACCACCGCCCCCGAGATCAGCCAGATGTTCGGCGAGCTGATTGGCCTGTGGGCGGTGGCCGCCTGGCAGCAGATGGGCATGCCCGACCCGTTCCGGCTGGTGGAGCTCGGCCCCGGCCGCGGTACCCTCATGGCCGATGCCCTGCGCGCGGCGCGCCTCGTTCCGGCGTTCGGCGCAGCGGCGCGCATCCATCTGGTGGAGACGAGCCCGGTGCTGCGCAAGGCGCAGGCGCGTGCGCTCGCGGCGCATGAGGAGCGGACGGGCGAGCGGGTCTCATGGCACGCCAGGATCGAGGACGTGCCCGCCGGGCCGGCCATCGTGCTTGCCAACGAGTTCTTGGATGCCCTGCCGGTAGATCAGTATGTATGGACCGGCGCCGGCTGGCATGAGCGCAAGGTCGGCATCGGTGCCCAGGGACAACTCACCTTCGGCCTCGACACCGCCCCCTCCCGCATGGCGCCGGCCCTCGCCGCCCACCTGCCGCCGCCCGCGCCGGGCGCCGTGCTGGAAGTGATGGAGAGCGGCCCCGCGCGTGCGCTTGCCGGGCGCATCGCGGCCGAGGGGGGGATCGCCCTCGCCATCGATTACGGCCATGCCGGCGGCCATGGTGACACGTTGCAGGCGCTCAAGGCCCACCGCTTCGCCGATCCCCTTGCCGATCCCGGCGAGGCCGATCTCACCGCCCATGTGGATTTCGCCCGCCTGGCCCTGTTGGGGCGGGAGGCCGGCCTGAAGGCGTTCGGGCCGCTGGAGCAGGGCGATTTCCTTGCCCGCCTCGGCCTTGCCGCGCGTGCCGACCGGCTGATGCGCGATGCGGCTCCCAATGCAGCGGCCGCCGTCGCCGCCGCAGTGCGCCGCCTCGCCGGAACGGGGGATGGCGAGATGGGGCGGCTGTTCAAGGTGCTCGCGCTCGCCCATCCTCACCTTGGCACGCCGCCCGCGTTCGACCCGTCCGAGGAGTTCACGAGATGAAGATCGAGGCGCCCCTGCTCAGCGCCCTGCCCGGCATCCGCCATGCCTTCTTCACCCGGCGGGGCGGCGTCTCGCAGGGCATCTATCACAGCCTCAACGGCGGCACCGGTTCCAATGACGATCCCACTGCCGTGGCGGAGAACCGTTCCCGCATGGCCAAGGCACTGGGCGTTGCGCCCACGCATCTCCTCGCCTGCTGGCAGGTCCATTCCGCCGACGCGGTCGTGGCCACCGAGCCGTGGACCCGCGAGACCGCGCCCAAGGCCGATGCGGTCGTCACCGCAACGCCGGGCATCGCCGCCGCCATATCCATCGCCGACTGCGGGCCGATCCTGTTCGCCGATCCCGGCGCGCGGGTGGTGGCCGCCGCCCATTCCGGGTGGAAGGGGGCGGTGGGGGGCATCGTCGCCGAGACCATCGCTCGCATGGAAGAGCTGGGCGCGCGGCGGGCCGACATCCGCGCCGTCATCGGGCCGCTGATCCGCCAGCCGAGCTACGAGGTGGGCGAGGAGTTCGTCGGGCGTTTCCTCGCCGAGGACAAAGGCTTCGCCCGCTTCTTCGCCCCCGCCGACCGGGCGCATCATTCCCTGTTCGACCTGCCCGGCTTCATCCGTCTCAGGCTGGAGCAGGCGGGCGTGGGGCAGGTGGAGGACCTCGGCCTCGACACCTATACGGACGAAGAGCGTTTCTTCTCCTATCGCCGGACCACCCACCGCAAGGAGCCGGACTACGGCCGGCTGATGGCCGCCATCACCCTCGCATGACGTTGCGGAAATGCCGATGAAATCCTCCGATGCCGTCCTGCTCATCGTCCCCGGCTGGCAGGGCTCCGGCCCCGACCACTGGCAGAGCAGATGGGAGCGCAGCCTCTCCGCCGCCCGGCGGGTGATGCAGCCCGACTGGGACCGGCCTGACCCGAACGAATGGCCGCGCCGCCTCGCCGAGGCGGTAACGGCGGCGGACAAGCCGGTGGTGGTGATCGCTCATTCCCTCGGGGTGCCCACCCTCATCCATGCCGTGCCGCTGCTGCCGGCGGGCAAGGTGAGGGCGGCCTTCCTTGTTGCCCCGCCTGACCTCGATCGGGCGGACATCGACCCCGCCATCGCCGGCTTTGCCCCGGTGCCCACGGCGCCCCTGCCCTTCCCCTCCGTTCTGGTTGCGAGCCGGACTGATCCCTATTGCGACTACCGCCGCGCCGAAGGCTTCGCGCTCGACTGGGGCGCGGCCGTCGTCGATGCGGGCGACGCGGGGCATATCAATGCCGAGGCAGGCTATGGACCGTGGCCGGAGGGTTCGGTGCGCCTGCTCGGTCTCCTCCAGTCGCTGGGCTGAGACAGGACAAGGCTTAAGGAGCCATCAACCACATCACGCGGCCGGCGTTCCCCTAACGGGATTTCCTGCAGCCGTTAACCGCACCTTAACCGTTTTTCTGGACCCGCCCGCCATTTCCCGCTACCCCTTCGGCGACAAGCTCAACGCCGGGAACCGTCATGCGGGTATCAGAGGCAGTGGTTCAGGACGCAGCAGCCGAACACGTGGGCTTTTCCCGCGCCGCGCGCCGCGTCATCTCCCCACTTCGCCTTGCCGGGCTGGCCCTGTGCCTCGCCCTCGGCGCCTGCCAGACCGACGGCTCCGGCATGGCGAGTTCCGGCGGTGGCGGCGCGGTCGCCTTCGACAGCATCGACGGGCCGCCCCAGGCCACCTTCGAGAAGCTTGTGGGCCAGCTCAATTCCGAGGCGGAGACTCGGCGCGTGGCGGTTGCCTCCCGCTCCAGCGGTGCCGCCTACCGGGTCAAGGGCTACCTCGCCATGCACGTCCAGAAGGGCAGCGCCACGGTGGCCTATGCCTGGGACGTCTACGACCGTAACCAGAACCGCGTCGCCCGGCTCTCCGGCGAAGAGCCGGCCGGACGGGTGAAGGGCAAGGTTTCGGACGGCTGGGCCGCCTGCGACGACAAGGTGCTCGCCCGCATCGCCGACAAGTCCATGGCGAGCCTCGCCGAAACGCTCGGCGTCGGCGGCACGGCGCCCGCACCGGTTGCCACGGCCACCGCCGCCGCACCCGCGGCGCAGGACGAGAAGCCCGCGGCGGCCGAGCCCACGATCCGGCCCGACCCCGCCGGAGTGCCCGTGGCGGCCCTCGAAACGCCAGGCACAGCCCTCGGCTACGCCGCGAACTGACCGGACGACACGACATTCCGGCAACAGCCGCGACGGACGATGACGTGGTCCTGTCTTCTGCCGTGCCGTGGCTCTTTACAACATTGTGACGGGCCGCCTATCAGAGCCGGACAAGTCTCGTTTCCGACCCTTCGATCAGGCCCGGTGCCGGGCGGAGCGTCCCAATGTCAGCGGAGAACGGTCCCATGAAGCTCGTCGCGGGCAATTCCAACCGCGCGCTCGCTGAAGCCATTGCCGCTTATCTGGCGACGCCGCTCACCAAGGCGGTGGTGCGCCGCTTCGCCGACATGGAGATCTTCGTCGAGATCCAGGAGAACGTGCGCGGACAGGACGTGTTCGTGGTGCAATCCACCTCGTTCCCGACCAACGACCACCTGATGGAGCTGCTCATCATCATTGATGCGCTGCGCCGCGCCTCCGCCAAGCGCATTACGGCGGTGCTGCCCTATTTCGGCTACGCCCGCCAGGACCGCAAACCCGGCCCGCGCACGCCCATCTCCGCCAAGCTGGTCGCCAACCTCATCACCCACGCCGGTGCCGACCGCGTGATGACGTTGGACCTGCACGCTGGGCAGATCCAGGGCTTCTTCGATATCCCCACCGACAACCTTTATTCCGCGCCGGTGATGGTGCGGGACATCAAGGAGCGGTTCGACACCTCCAACGTCATGGTGGTGTCGCCGGACGTGGGCGGCGTGGTCCGCGCCCGCGCGCTCGCCAAGCGCATCGACGCCCAGCTCGCCATCGTCGACAAGCGCCGCGAGCGGCCGGGCGAGAGCGAGGTGATGAACGTCATCGGCAATGTGGAAGGCCGATCCTGCATCCTGGTCGACGACATCGTCGATTCGGGTGGAACGCTGGTGAATGCGGCGGATGCGCTGCTCGCCCGCGGCGCCAAGGAAGTCACCGCCTACATCACCCACGGCGTGCTTTCGGGCGGCGCGGTGGCGCGCGTCACCGCGTCCAAGCTCAAGGAACTGGTGATCACCGATTCCATCCTGCCCACCGAGGCCGTGCGGGTGGCGCGGAACATCCGCGTCGTCTCCATCGCCACCCTCATCGGCGAGGCCATCGCCCGCACCGCGCATGAGGAATCGGTCTCCAGCCTGTTCGACTGAGGCTTCGATTCAGTCCCGAGGAGAGGCGCCCGACCCGTTCGCCTCTCCCTCCACCTCGCCCTTGCGCTGCAGCCACAGCATGACGAGCCAGCAGGTGGAAGCCCAGGCGGCGCCGAGCGCCCAGCCGCCGACCACGTCGGTGGGCCAGTGTACGCCGAGATAGATGCGGCTGATCCCGACGATGACGGTGATGACCACCGCCCCGCCCAGAAGGAACAGCTTCACCCGCGTGCGCTTCTGCGTGCGGGCGAGCAGGGCCGCGAGGGTCAGGTAGACCACCGCCGCGAGCATGGCATGTCCCGACGGGAAGCTCTGGGAATAGACCGACATGCCATGGGGCACGAGGTCCGGCCGGGGCCGGTCGAAGCCCCACTTCAGGCCTTGCGACAGGATCGTGCCGCCTGCCACCGACACCGCCACGAGCAGTGCCGCATGGCGCTTGCGGGTGAGGATGAGGAAGAAGATGACCGCCAGCGTCAGCAGGGTGAGCACGCTGGTGCCGCCCAATGCGGTCAGGTCGCGCATCATCTCCTCCACCCAGGGCGGACCGAGGGGGTCGGACGGATCGGCGGGATTGCGCAGCGCGAGGAGAATGCCGCGGTCGAGGCTGCCGGGCGCGCCTTCCGTCACCTCGTCGGCCACGACGAGGAAGAGATAGAAAGCGAAGGCAATGAAGCCGACCACGGCCAGAGTCGCCCGCTCCATGGTGCTCACCGAGGCGAGCAGCGGGCCAATGACGGGCAGGGCTTCAAGACGCCGAAGGCCACGCTTCAGCAGGGAGGGAGAGGGCATATCGCTCACCCGGCAAGGTTTGGCCGGAGCCGGGGCGGGCGTCAACTCCCCCAAAGGAAAGGGCGACGCCGTTGCCAGCGCCGCCCCTTCCGCATGAAGAATGCGAGGTCGCTCAGGCGGCCTGCTGCTTCGGGCGCACCTCTGCGGAATAAGAATCCATCAGCTGATGCGTGATTCCCGAGGGGGTGAAGGTCCAATCCGCGATCGAACCAACCGGGGTCACCTCCGCCGCCGTGCCGGTGATGAAGCATTCCGAGAAATCGGCCAGCTCCTCCGGCTTGATGTGACGCTCGACCACCTCAATGCCGTGGCGGCGGGCGATATCGATCACGGTGCGGCGGGTAAGACCGTCCAGGAAGCAGTCCGGGGTGGGGGTGTGGATCACCCCGTCCTTGACGAAGAACACGTTGGCGCCAGTGCACTCGGCCACGTAGCCACGATAGTCCAGCATCAGCGCATCGGCGAAGCCCCGGCGCTCGGCCCGGTGCTTGGAGATGGTGCAGATCATGTAGAGGCCGGCGGCCTTGGCCCGGCAGGGGATGGTCGCCGGATCGGGACGGCGCCACTCGGACAGATCGAGGCGCAGGCCCTTGAGGCGCTGCTCGGGATCGAAATAGCTCGGCCACTCCCACACGCCGATGGCGAGGTGGATGGTGTTCTTCTGGGCGGCGACACCCATCATCTCGCTGCCGCGCCAAGCCACCGGGCGGATATAGGCGTCGACGAGGCCGTTCTTCTCGAGCGTCGCCTTCTTGGCGGCGTCGATCTCGCCAATGGTGTAGGGGATGGTAAAGTCGAGCATCTCGGCCGACAGGCGCAGCCGCTCGGAATGCTCGGCGCTCTTGAAGATCTCGCCGCCATAGGCGCGCTCACCCTCGAACACCGTGCTGCCGTAGTGCAGGCCATGCGAGAGCACGTGCAGCTTGGCATCGGCCCACGGCACGAAGACGCCGTCGTACCAGATCCAGCCGTCGCGTTGGTCGAAGGGGACACCCTGAGCGCTCATCTTCTCAACTCCTGTTCAGACCGCGTCGTGCGCGCGGCTTCCCCCCTGCGTCACCGCAGCTTTCCAGCGGTCCCGCATGGGGATATCTTTACGCCTGCTTGGAAAGCCGGCAAAGCCGCGAAACGATCGAACCGGCCGGGCGATGCCCGCGACCGATCATTTCGTGGAACACGCTCTTTGGGTAACGATCAAAACGAAAAAAGTCAACATGGCTGACATAAATTCCGCGCTCGCTTTGACGGACGCCCCCAAGACCGCCGCTGATGCCCCCCCTCCTGCTGCGGTTGAGGCCGCGCCGCTGGTGGATTTCGTCGAGCTGCTGTTCTTCGCCTATCGCGATTTCGTGGCCGATCCGGATGAGATCCTGGCGCCCATCGGCTTCGGGCGCGCGCACCATCGCGTGGTCCATTTCGTCAACCGGCATCCGGGGATGCGCGTCACCGACCTGCTCGACATCCTGCGCATCACCAAGCAGAGCCTCGGCCGGGTACTGCGGGAACTGGTGGATGAGGGCTTCGTCGAGAGCCGGGCCGGCGCCTCGGACCGGCGCCAGCGCCTGCTGTTTCCGACCGCGAAGGGCGAGACTCTCGCGCGCCAGTTCGTGGCGCTGCAGAGCCGGCGCATCGAGACCGCGCTGGAGGCCAGCGGACCGGAGAGCCGGGACACGGTGCGGCGCTTTCTTCTCGCCATGATCGACCCGGAGGATCGCGTGCCCGTGGAGCGACTGATCGAGCGGGCAGACCGCGCGGCCCGGGCGCGGCGCGGGTGAGCGCACCCCGCACCGATCCAGCCACTGCCGCGCGTCCACCAGAAAACGAGACCCAGATGACCCTTCGCGCTTTCCGGGAGGCCCCGCGCCATGGCTGAGGCCGCGCCCGCATCCGTCGCCCTCGCCGACGACGCCCCCCATCTGCTCGTGGTGGATGACGACAACCGCATCCGCACGCTCTTGTCGCGCTTCCTCACCGAAAACGGCTATCGCGTCAGCACTGCGGCCTCCGCCGCCGAGGCGCGGGCGCGGCTGGAGGGACTGGCCTTCGACCTTCTGGTCCTCGACGTGATGATGCCCGGCGAGAGCGGGCTCGACCTCGCCCGCGACATCAGGCGCGGCTCGGCCGTTCCCATCCTCATGCTCACTGCCCGTTCGGAAACTGCCGATCGCATCACCGGCCTTGAGGCCGGCGTGGACGACTATCTCGCCAAGCCATTCGAGCCCCGCGAACTGCTGCTGCGCATCGGCTCCATCCTCAAGCGCGCGCTTCCGCCGCCGCAGAAGGCCATCGAGAGTGTGCGCTTCGGCGAGTTCGCCTTCCATCTGGAGCGCGGCGAACTGACCCGCAACGGCGAGATCGTGCGCATCACCGAGCGCGAGCGCGACATGCTGCGGGCGCTGGCCGAGGCACCCGGCGATACCGTGCAGCGCCTCGCCCTGGCGGGCGGCGGGGCGGCGAGCGAGCGTGCCGTGGACGTGCAGGTGAACCGCCTGCGCCGGAAGCTCGAGCGTGATCCCGCCAATCCCGTCTATCTCCAGACCGTGCGCGGCATCGGCTATCGGCTGGTGGTGACGCCTTGAGCGTGGCGGAAAGCCCTTCGGGTGTCCGGCACTGGGCGAGGCTGGTGCTCGTCTGGCTGAGAGACACCACCAACGGCTTCGCCGCCTGGTTCAACCGGGTGACGCCGAAGGGGCTCTATCCGCGCTCTCTGCTCATCATCGTCACGCCGATGGTGATCCTGCAATCGGTACTGGCCTTCGTCTTCATGGAGCGCCACTACAATGTGGTGACGCGCCGCCTCTCCGCCGCCGTCAGCCAGGACATCTCCGCCGTCGTCTCGCTCTACGATCTCCTGCCGAAGACCAACGACCACATCGCCCTGCGCACCTTCGCCTCGCGCAATCTCTCGCTCAACGTGGCGGTGCTGCCGCCCACCGATTTGCCGCCGCCAGGGCCGAAGCCCTTCTTTTCGGTGCTGGACGCCGCGCTCTCCCGCGAGATCGGCCTCAGGCTGAAGCAGCCCTTCTGGCTCGACACCGTGGGCCGCTCTATGCTTATCGAAGTGCGGGTGAAGATGGATGACGCGGTGCTGCGCATCTTCGCCCCGCGCAACGCCGCCTATGCCTCCAACTCGCACATCTTCCTCTTGTGGATGGTGGGCACCTCGCTGGTGCTGCTGGCCGTCGCCATCCTGTTCCTGCGCAACCAGATCCGCCCCATCGAGAACCTCGCCGATGCTGCCGAGGCCTTCGGCAAGGGCCGCGACGTGGAGAATTTCCGTCCCCGCGGCGCCCGCGAGGTGCGGCGGGCCGCCATCGCGTTCCTGGAGATGAAGCGGCGCATCGAACGGCAGATCGAGCAGCGCACCACCATGCTCGCGGGCGTCTCCCACGACATGCGCACCATCCTCACCCGCTTCAAGCTGGAGCTCGCCTTCCTGCCGGAGGGCGAAAGCGAGGCGCTGAAGAAGGACGTGGACGAGCTTCAGGGCATGCTGGAAGCCTACCTCGCCTTCGCCCGCGGCGACCCAGGCGAGCAGGCGGCCCTTACCGACATGGGCGAGCTGATCGAGGACCTGCGGCTCAATGCCGAGCGCGACGGCGCCGCCGCCACGGCGAGCTTCATGGGCCCGCCGCTGGTGGAGGTGAAGGCCGACCAGCTCAAGCGCTGCATCGGCAACCTCGTGAACAATGCGGTGCGCCACGCCCGCCGCATCGCCATCTCCGGGACGCGGGATGCGCGCTACCTGATCGTGACCGTGGATGACGACGGCCCCGGCATTCCCGAGGAGAAGCGCGAGGAGGTGTTCCGCCCCTTCCTGCGCCTCGATGATGCGCGCAACCAGGATGCCGGCGGCTCCGGCCTCGGCCTCTCCATCGCCCGTGACATTGCCCGCGCCCACGGCGGCGACATCCAGCTCTCCGACAGCCCCATGGGCGGCCTCAGGGCCACGGTCCGCATCCCGGTCTAGCTCATTCTTTATGCATGCCCGAAGCTTGGGCTTGCCCCTCTTCGGCGGCTGATGGTCCACTGGAGGGATGGACCAGCTGCCCCCGCCCCCTCCCTTCCAGCCCTCGGATTTCGCCCAGACCCATCCGGGCCTCGCCCTGCTGCGCCTCGCCGCGCTGCTGGCCGAGGGGAGCGAAGCGGACGAGGAGACGCTCGACATGATGTTCGAGCAGATGGAGGTCGGAGCGCTCGACGGTCTCGCTCCCGGCGACATCTGGGCGGAATTTTCCCGAGGGCTGATGGGCGCGCGGCCGGGGGCCATGGTGAAGGCGCTGCGCGAATGCGGGGTGCTGGAACAGCTCTTCCCCGAAATCTCCGCGGTCTTCGGCATCCCGCAGATCACCGACACCGCGGACGAGATCGACCTCGGGGAACTCCTCGTCGCCGCGCTCGACGAGGCGGGGCGAAGAGCGGCGCCTCTGGAGGTGCGGGTCGCGCTGTTGCTCATGCACGCCGGGAAATCGGATTCCCCGCGCGAGCATCTGCCCGTCCACTATCGCCACATCGAGCGCGCCATCCCGCGCATCGCGGCCGCGTGCGACCGCTATGACGTGCCCGAGCGCTGCCGCGACCTCGCACTCCTGTCCCTCCACGAATGCGAGCGGGTGCAACGCGCCTCGCCGGTGCGCGCCGGGCCGCTGGCCGCCATGCTGGAGCGCACCGGCGCCTTTCGCGATCCCGAGCTGTTCGAGGCGCTGCTGCTGGTCGCCACCTGCGATTATTTCGGCCATGGCGACCGCATGGGCGAGACCCACCCCAAGGTGGAGCTGCTGCGGGCCGCCCGCGACGCCTGCACCGGCCTGGACGAAAGCGGGCGCGACGCCGACGACATCGCGCTCGCCCGCGCGCAAGCCATTGCCACGGCGTTCAAATCCGAGCGGTGGGAAGAGGCGTGAGGCTCAGAACAGGCGGCCGCCGTCCGGCACCTTGAGGCTCGGCGAGATCAGCACCACCGCGCCGTTCTCGTCGGGAAAGCCGAGGGTCAGCACTTGGGACATGAAGGGGCCGATCTGGCGGGGCGGGAAATTCACCACCGCCGCCACCTGCCGGCCCACCAGCTCCTCCGGCGTGTAATGCACTGTAATCTGGGCGGAAGACCGCTTCACACCGATCTCCGGACCGAAATCGATGGTCAGCTTGAAGGCGGGTTTCCGTGCCTGGGGGAAGGGTTCGGCGGCCACGATGGTGCCGACGCGGATATCCACCTTCAGGAAGTCGTCGAAGGTGATGAGGGGGGCGGAAGGGCTTTCGTCGGACATGGCGGCCTGCTGCTGCGATACCTCCTTATAGGCCATGGGCGACGGCCTCCGCGAGCCCCGAAAACGCGGCATCAGCTTGACAGTAGAGGGGGCGCAAAATAGGAACCAAATGTTAACCATACCCGGGCGGGGGATCGGACAAGTGACTTTCAGGACACGCCTTTTTGCCGGCTTCATCGCACTCGCGACCCTCGGCCCCGCCCTGCCTGCGACGGCGCAGGAGCAGGCCTATGACCGGGTTGGCCGCTGGTCCATCTCCGTCGTCTACGACGGTAACCGGTTCGGCTATTGTGCCGCCGACGTGGATAACGGCAAGGTCCAGTTCCGCATCGGGACGGACGGAAAGTCTTGGCAGATCGGCGTGCCTTACTATGGCAACGTCTCCGGACCGATGGATGTCTATTACGGCTTCGGCGGCGCGGCCGAGATGGGCACCTTCCATGCGGAGGGGGACGGCTGGGCCTCCATGATGATCAACGACGATCAGCTCAACGCTTTCAGAACATTGCCGGAATTCTCGGTGAACCTGGACCGGGGCGAGCAGACCTTCAAGCTCGCCGGGGCCGCGCAGGCCATCGACAAGGCCCGTGAGTGCGCGCGCAACAAGGGTCAGAAGGCCGCCCCGCCCCCGCCAGCTCCGCAGCAGAACGTGACCAACGGCAAGAATTGCCCGCCCTTCGGCACCGTCCGTTCGCAGAACAGCAACGCGCCGGTCAAGGTGATGTTCGTGAATCTCTCGAAGGTTCCGCTGAACATCATGTGGATCGACTTCAACGGCGAGTGGAAGAAATACCACACGCTGGCGCCCAATTCCAACGTCACCCAGCCCACCTACGGCACCCACCCCTGGATCGCCGTGGACTCCCGCGGCACCTGCCACGGCGGCGTCATGTACGGCAACCCCGCCTCCCGCACGGAGGGGGATAACATGTTCCAGATCTGGGACTGAGGGGAGGCCGACGCGACGGACCCGGCATGGCCTGACAGGCCCGTGCCGGGGGTGTTTCACCGGGTTGCCGGTGGGGGTATCGGTGGGGTTCGGGTGGCGGTTCGGCTGGGAGTCAGCGGAATCGACGCCGGAACCTCTCATTGAGTGCAATAGTACCTCTTGATTTTTGGACCTCCCCCTTAAGGGGCCGGGACACGACAGAGCGCAGTTTGACGCCTTTCCGGCGGACCTCCGCCCTTCCCTCCGCCGTCATGCCCGGCCTCGTGCCGGGCATCCACGTCGGGCCGACCGCGCACCCTTGCGAGCATCGTCCCCAGCCCAACCACGTGGATGGCCGGGACAAGCCCGGCCATGACGGTGGGAAGAGCAGCGCACTCAGCCAACGATGACCGCTGCCCGATTTAAATCGATGATTCAACGCCCATCTTGTTCCAAGGAGGCTGGATAAGCTCGATAAGCCCCGCCTCGAGGCCAGCGGCAGCGTTTACAGGCAACCCGTTCCACTCGAGTGCAGGAGGTGTAGCGCCATAAATTTCGACAACAATACCGGCCCGGACCTGCTCAGCAATTATCAAATTGATCCGATGGCTGGTTCGTTGCCGATGATAGCCACGTTGATAATTATACATTCTCTGACGAAAACCCCGCCTACTAACGCCAACATACATAATTCTATCTTCGATAATGAACGCATATACACCTGGATGCTTTGAAACCGGCTCAGATAAACCAATTCCATCTTCTCTTGCGATCCACTTCCCCAAGCGAACGAAACCAGCATCGACAAGAAAATCGATGGCAACGCTTTCTCTTATGGCTGGCGTAGCCTCCTCCGGGGGAAGCACGACAATTCCGCGCTTTCGACCATCCTCTATGCCCGCATCGACAGCGACCTTGCGAACATGTTGGTACCGAATATCGAGAAACTTAGCGATATCAGTACGAAGGTAGCCTTCTCGCAGAAGGGACCTTATCTTGTCACTGATCGTCGATAGTCCAGCGACGACATCTTGCATAGGACGCTTGGCCAACACACCTCTCCAAGTCGCTTTTGCAACAACGGTGCGCAGATCGTCCTTTTAAGATCAATAGATGTGACTTGCGCGCTCACCCTCACCCCTCAAACCGCTCCACAAACTCCGCCACCCGCCGGTCCACCCGCACATCCCGCCCGGTGATCGCCCGCACCAGCGAGAGCCCTTCCAGCGTCCGCGCCCGTGACAGGGCCACATAGGCCTGCCCGGGCGCAAACGCGCCGTCGGCGAAGTCGATGCGGACGTCGGTGAGGGTGAGGCCTTGCGCCTTGTGCATGGTGAGGGCCCAGGCGGGGGCCAGCGGAAGCTGGGTGTAGGTGCCCACCACCTGCGCCTCCAGCCGGCCGCCGGGCTCGTCCCAGCCGTAGCGGATGCGTTCCCAGGTGAAGGCCTCGATCTCCACGCTGGGACCTGAATCGAGCTTCACCAGCGCCGAATGGGGGCCGAGGCCCGTCACCGTGCCCACCGAGCCGTTGACCCAGCGCCGGGCGGGATCGTTGCGCAGGGCCATCACGCGGGCGCCGCGCTTCAGCACCAGCTTTTCCGCCACCGGCAGGCGGTCGCCCTCCAGCCCGAACTCGCCCTTGAGCAGCCCGCCGAATTCGCGCCCCTCGTCCGGCAAGGCGGCGAGGCCGCGGGCGTTGTAGGCGTCGGCGCGGGCGTTGGTGGGGGTGAGGAGAACGGGTTGCGCGCCGTCGCGGTGGGGGCGCACGCAGGCCTCGTTCAGCGCCTCCGCCGCCTCCCGCGCACCACGGCCCCGGCGCAGGGCATCGAGCATGGCGATGAAGGCGCGGTCGGTCTGGCGGTGGACGAAGGTGAAGGGCACGCCCGTCACCTCGCGGCCATCGAGCGCCTTGGCATGGAAGGCGAACGGCCCCTCATAGCCCATGCGGCCGAGCATCTCCTGCTCGGCATAGGGCACCACCGGGGGAAGCTGGAGGAAATCGCCCACCAGCACCATCTGCACCCCGCCGAAGGGCTCGGAAGTGTCGCGGGCGATGCGGAGCGAGATGTCGACGGCGTCGAGCAGGTCCGCCCGCACCATGGAAATCTCGTCGATCACCACCCGGTCGAGCTTCTTCAAGAGGCGCCGCACCTGGGCGCGGGGCTTCACCTCGTCCGGGTTCTGGAGGCGGGGCGGAATGCCGAAGAAGGAATGGATGGTCTGCCCGCCCGCCTGCAGCGCCGCGACGCCGGTGGGCGCGAGCACCACCTGCCGGCCACGCGGGGCCTTGCGCAACTCGTGCAGGAAGGTGGTCTTGCCCGTGCCCGCGCCGCCCAGCACCATGATGAGCGGCGCCTTCGCCTCGATGGCGGCGAGCGCCCGCCCGGCGGCATCCGCGCCGGGGGCGGGAAGGCCGGCGTCCGCCTGGGGGACGGGCAGATCGCTCACGGGGTGGGGTCGCTCACGAGATGAGGCCGTTCAAGAGATGAGGCCTGCCTCGCGGGCGAGGTCGATGAGGGGGCGCTGGGGCCGGGCGCCCATCTGGCCGATGATCTCCCCCGCCGCCAGCGCGCCGAGGCGCAGGCTGGTGGCCGGGTCGAGGCCGCGGGTAGTGCCGGTGAGGAAGCCGGCGGCGAAGAGGTCGCCCGCGCCGGTGGTGTCCAGCACGCGCTCCACCGGATGGGCCGGCACGCTCACCACCGCCGCGCGGGTGACGAAGGAGGCGCCCTTTTCCGAGCGCGTCACCACGGCTTCCTTCGCATCCTTGCGCAGGGCCACCACGGCGGCGTCGAAATCGGCGGTCTCGTAGAGCGACTTCAGCTCGCCCTCGTTGCAGAACACGAGGTCCACCGTGCCGGAGACGATGAGGTTCTTGAACTCCGCGCGGTAGCGGTCCACGCAGAAGGTGTCGGAGAGCGAGAGCGCCACCTTGCGGCCGGCGCCGTGGGCGATCTTCGCGGCGGCGAGGAAGGCCTCCTTCGCGGCCGGCGGGTCCCACAGATAGCCTTCGAGATAGGTGACGGCCGCGCTTTCCACCATGGCGGCGTCGATGTCGGCGGCGACCAGGTTCTGCGCGGCGCCGAGATAGGTGTTCATGGTGCGCTCGCCGTCCGGCGTCACCAGGATGAGGCAGCGCGCGGTGGCCGGGCCGTCGGCAGCAGCGGGGGTGCCAAAGGCGACGCCGGCGGCGCGGATGTCGTGGCCGAACACTGTGCCGAGAACGTCGTCCTTTACCTTGCCCATGAAGCCGGCCTTGCCGCCCAGCGAGGCGACGCCCGCCGCGGTGTTGGCGGCCGAGCCACCGGAGGCCTCGGTGCCCGGCCCCATGGCGGCATAGACGGCTTCCGCCCGCGCCTCGTCGATGAGGGCCATGCCGCCCTTGGCCATGCCGTTCTGCGCGAGGAAGTCCTCCTCGGCGCGGGAGAGGACATCGACGATGGCGTTGCCGATGGCGAGGACGTCGAGGGCAGAGGCGGTCACGGGAAGGTCTCCGGAAGATTCGGCGAGGGGTAGCATCCGCCCTGATGCGGTGCAATCGCCGGGCCAGCAGCCGTCGCCTACCCCTTAACCTTTTCGCAAGGAATGCCGCCCGCCCCGCCCGGGCCCGTGCCTTCGCACTTGCAACCGGGGCGGCGTTCTGAACAATTCCATCCGTCTGCTTACAAACGGGGCCTGCCCGAAGCACAGGCGGGAGCGCACGTTGCGGAGCGTCACGAGACGTGATGCCGCGCGGGACCTTCCGGGTGCTAAAGGCAGGCTCGGCGGCGCACCAGCGGGGGCACGGTGCGTCGGGATTCTACGGCGACGAGAGGGACTATGTCGCGCAGGTATTTCGGAACGGACGGCGTGCGCGGGCGCGCCAATGCCTCGCTCACGGCGGATCTGGCGCTGAGGGTCGGCATGGCGGCGGGGCTGGTGTTCCAGCGCGGCGAATATCGCCACCGGGTGGTCATCGGCAAGGACACGCGGCTGTCCGGCTACATGATCGAGAACGCGCTGGTGGCCGGCTTCACCTCGGTGGGCATGGACGTGCTGCTGCTCGGCCCCATGCCGACGCCGGCTGTGGGCATGCTCACCCGCTCCATGCGCGCCGACCTCGGGGTGATGATCTCCGCCTCGCACAATCCGTTCGACGACAACGGCATCAAGCTGTTCGGCCCGGACGGCTTCAAGCTCTCCGACGAGGTGGAGCGCGAGATCGAGGAGCTGATCGACGAGGACCTCGCCAAGCGCCTCGCCAAGCCCGCCGAGATCGGCCGCGCCCGGCGGCTGGAGGGCGTGCACGCCCGCTACATCGAATATGCCAAGCGCACTTTGCCGCGGAACCAGTCGTTCGAGGGCATCCGCGTGGTGGTGGACTGCGCCCACGGCGCCGGCTATCGCGTGGCGCCGGAGGCCCTGTGGGAGCTGGGCGCCGAGGTGATCGCCATCGGCGTCGAGCCGGACGGCATGAACATCAACCGGGACGTGGGCTCCACCTCCCCGGCCGCGCTCTCCGCCAAGGTGCGGGAAGTGCGCGCGGATATCGGCATCGCCCTCGACGGTGACGCCGACCGGGTGATGATCGTGGACGAGAAGGGCCACACGGTGGACGGCGACCAGCTCATGGCCGTCATCGCCGAGAGCTTCAAGGAAGACGGACGCCTCGCCCGCGACGGGCTGGTGGCGACCATCATGTCCAACCTCGGGCTGGAGCGGCACCTCGCCGGCGAGGGCATCGCGCTGGCCCGCACCGGGGTGGGCGACCGCTACGTGCTGGAGCGCATGCGCGCCGACGGCTACAATGTGGGCGGCGAGCAGTCCGGCCACATCATCCTGTCCGACTATTCCACCACCGGCGACGGCCTCGTCGCGGCGCTTCAGGTGCTGGCGGTGGTGGCGCGGCAGGAGAAGCCCGTCTCCGAGGTCTGCCATCGCTTCGATCCGCTGCCGCAGATCCTCAAGAACGTGCGCTACAGCGATGGCGCGCCGCTGGAAAACGAGAAGGTGAAGATCGCCATCGCCGATGCCGAGCGCCGCCTCTCCAACCACGGCCGCCTCATCATCCGCCCCTCGGGCACCGAGCCGGTCATCCGCGTGATGGGCGAGGGCGACGACCGCGATCTCGTCGAGACCGTGGTGGACGAGGTGATCGACGCCCTCCAGCGCGCCGCCGCCTGAGCGGGGCGACGACCGGAACGGCGGCACCGCCGCCGTTCCGAATTCCTTTGCCGCGCCAGAGCTTAACGCTTCATCAGGGTTAATCCGGCCTTAAGCCTCCCCGTGGCACACATCCGTCCAGAGCATTTCTCGGGCGGGTCGTCATGATGGGTGTGTTTGGTCGGGCCGGGCGTCTTCTTCTGGCCTCTCTCGCGATCGCGGCGCTGGCAGGAACCGCGTTTGCCGGCGCGGCGCACGCCGCCGACAAGGCGGATGCGGAGATGGAGGCCATGATGGCCTCTCTCGGCAAGCCGGGCGACTTCTCCCTCGCCGCCCCGGCGGTGAGCGAGGATGCGGCGGCCGGCTGGTATTTCCGCGCCGACGTGGGCTACGTCCCCGCGAGCAGCGCCAGCCTCTCCTATCTCGGCCTGCCCACCGGGCTCGATGTCTCCGGCGCCGGCTGGTCGCTGGGGGGTGGCATCGGCTATCGCTTCCTGCCGTTCCTGCGCGCCGAGGTGAGCCTCGACTATCTCTCCCTCGGCTCGGCCAGCCTCTCGCCGTTCGGACCGGGCGTCGGCGCCAGCGCCACGGTGGGGCTCGCCAGCGTCTACTGGGACATCATCACCCTGGCCGGCTTCACGCCGTATCTGAGCGCCGGCGCGGGCTTCGCCATCAATTCGCTCAGTGCCCCGGCGGGGCTCCAGCCGGCGGGCAATGCCTGGGACTTCGCCTGGTCGGCCGGGGCCGGCGTGTCCTTCGCGGTGTCGAGCAGCTTCAGCCTCGATCTCGGCTACCGCTATCTCGACCTCGGCAGCCCCGCCTATGCCGGCGGCCTCGCTCTGGGCAATTCCACCGCCCAGCAGGTGCGCTTCGGCCTGCGCTACGCGCTGTAGGGGCGAGACGTCTCAGCGAGAGCTTCGTCGTTTGCGGGCAAGCCCATCAGACCGTTCGCGGACCGAACAGGCGCGCCCACAATGAGGGCTTCCGCAGGATCGGAGCGGAGAGGGCGCAGAAGGCATTGAACAGATCAAAGATGTCGATCGGCACTTCTTCCAGGGAAACGCGTTTCTCGATTGCGTAGAAGGCGCCCAGATTGAAGGACGTTCCCGGACGCCTAACGACCGGAGCTTCACCCATTTCATCGGCCACAAAGGCCCATTCAAGGTTCAGCTCCATGGCGAGCGCGTCGCCGAACAGCACGCCGAGCCCCTGCAGCAAGTCCTGCCGTTCGAGTGTCGCCTCACCGCTGTCCAGAATGTGCTGGATCAGCCCAAGCTTGCCGTCAACCGTCTCGAACCGGTGCTTGTTCGCATCGGCAAAGAAGGTCGAGAACTCCTCCCGCCAATAGTTGAACATTTTCAGCTCGTCTTCATTGAGCTCTCGAAAGTAAGGTTTCGCCATCCCCGCCCCGCTGCGATCCTTGAACGCGCGCCCGCTTGCCAGGCATCGACCACCGAGTTGTAACAGGTCCGGCCCAGGTTGCACGGACTTGCTCCACGCTTTTCCCTTGCCGCGCCGGGCGGCGGCTCCTATGTGCAAGGCGTGCTCGACCGCCCCACCTATCCCGGCACATCGCATCGGGAGCCCGTCTTCAACGTGCCCGGCGCGGTGGCGGTGATGGCGCTTGGGCTGGTGGCGATCCATGCCATCCGCGTGCTGCTGCTCTCGCAGGATGCGGACATCGAGGTTCTCACCTATTTCGCCTTCATCCCGGCCCGCTACACCCTGCCGGACACCATGTTCTACCTGCCGGGCGGCATGGGTCCGAAGCTGTGGACCGTGGTGAGCTACGCGCTGCTCCACGCCAACTGGATGCACCTCATCGTCAATCTCGTCTGGCTGCTGGCCTTCGGCACGCCGGTGGCGCGGCGGTTCGGCTCCACGCGCTTCTGGCTGTTCTGCGCGGTGACGGCGGCGGCGGGCGCGGGGGCGCACTATCTCGCCAATAGCGACGCCATCGCGCCGCTCATCGGCGCCTCGGCGGCCATTTCCGGCACCATGGCGGCGGCGGTGCGCTTCACCTTCGCGCCCGGCGGCGCGCTCTCCAGCTACCGCACCATCTTCGCCGATCACCAGCCGGCCGGCTCGCTGAGGGAGAATTTCAGCGACAAAAGGGTGCTGATCTTCGTGGGCGCGTGGTTCGCCTTCAACCTCCTGTTCGCGTTCGGGGTTTCCCTGCCCGGGACGGAGGATGCGGAGGTGGCGTGGCAGGCCCATATCGGCGGCTTCGTCGCCGGCCTGCTGCTGTTCTCCCTGTTCGATCCGGTGCCGCGCCGGCGGGTGGCCTGAGCGGGATTCATACTGCCAAGGTCGTGGTGCGCGGACTGCGCTGCGCGCTTGCGTCGCACTGCGATGCGAGGGATCATCCCTGTCCGGATCGTTTCCAGAGAAGGCCCCGTCGGCGGAGCGGGCCCCTGGATCCACCAGCTAGGGAGAATGCGCCAATGTCCGTGACCGTCATCCTGAGCCGCAAGGGCAACGACATCGTCACCCTGTCCCCCGACGCCACCCTCGGCGATGCCGTGGCCAGCCTCGCGCGCAACCGCATCGGCGCCATCGTCGTCACCAATGGGGACATGGGGGTGGAGGGCATCATCTCCGAGCGCGACGTGGTGCGCCTCATCGGCGAGCGCGGCGTGGACGTGCTGGCCGAGCCGCTCGCCGGGCTGATGACCAAGGCGGTCGTCACCTGCGCCCCCGACGAGACCGTGCCCCAGATCATGGAACGCATGACCCGCGGCCGTTTCCGCCACGTGCCTGTGGTGTCCGGCGGCAAGGTCGTGGGCATCATCTCCATCGGCGACGTGGTGAAGTATCGCGTGGAGGAAATGGAGCGCGAGAGCGCCCAGCTGCGCGACTACATCATGTCGGCCTGAGGGGTTTGCGGCGCGGAGGCCCCTCCGCGCCGTTCCCCGGACGCATGCAGCGCAGCGGAATGCGAGCCGGGGTCCAGCGCAAGGGACCGCCGAAGGCGCTTCGTGCTCCTGCCACTCTCAAATCTTGCCCGCTGCGCGGCACTTGTGCGCTGTGCCCCGGATCAGCGCTCCGGCTGCGCCGTCGCTTGTCCGGGGCACAGTTAGGCCGACTCACGCGCCGGGCTGGCGCACCACGCGCAGATAGGGCTTCACGGTGGTCCAGCCCCCGGGGAACTTCTCCTTGGCGGCATCGTCCGAGAGCGAGGGGACGATGATGACATCGTCGCCGTTCTTCCAGTCCACCGGCGTCGCCACCGAGTGCTTGGCGGTGAGCTGGAGGCTGTCCACCACGCGCAGGATTTCCGCGAAGTTGCGGCCAGTGGAGGCCGGGTAGGTGAGCGACAGCTTCAGCTTCTTGTCCGGGCCGATGATGAACACCGAGCGCACGGTGAGCGTGTCGTTCGCGTTGGGGTGGATGAGATCGTAGAGGTCGGAGACCTTGCGGTCGGAATCGGCGATCAGCGGGAAGTTCAGGGTAGCGCCGGTGGCGTCCTTGATGTCGCCCACCCAGGCCGGGTGATTGTCGATGGCATCCACCGACAGGCCGAGCAGCTTCACGCCGCGCGCGTCGAACTCGGGCTTGAGATGGGACGCCTGGCCCAGCTCGGTGGTGCAGACCGGCGTGAAGTTCTTGGGGTGGGAGAACAGGATGCCCCAGCTGTCGCCGAGCCATTCATGGAACTTGATGGGGCCTTCGGTGGTCACGGCCTCGAAATCCGGCACCACATCGCCCAGTCGCAGCGTCGCCATGGTCATCTCCAATCAACATCTGAAAACTGTATATGTGAATATTATACCGCAATATCGATGGATTTAAAGCAGATTCACGCGCAGGCGGCCCCGTCGTCGCCCGCTGCGACGGGCGCCCAGCGCAACGCAAGCTCCGTCATCCAATCAAAGCGGGCACCGTATGGGGCTGATACGATCACGGCGTGTCGCGATCGCGGGCGGCAATCACCATCCAGAACGCAAGCGCCCATGCGGCGGTCTGCGACACAAACGGAGGACGCTTCCATGAAACGCATCCTGGCGGCTGCACTTGCCGCATTCCTTCCCATCCAGAACGCCGGGCTCGCCGTGGCCTGCACCGCGGTGAACGTGGTCGCGGCGGACAAGACGGTGATCGCCGGGCGCACCATGGAATGGGCGTTCGACATGAAATGGACGCTGGTGAGCATGCCCAAGGGCACGGCCCTGACGCTCACGGCGCCCTCGAACCTCGGCCTGCCCGAGAACAAGGTGAAGACGCTCTATCCGGTCGTGGGGATCAGCGCCGAGATCATCCCCGGCGGCGCCGTGCTGGAGGGACAGAACGCGGCCGGCCTCGGCATGAGCGGCAATTTCCTGCCCGGCTTCACCACCTACCAGACCGTCACCAAGGCGGACACGTCCTACGTCTCCATCCTCGGCTTCGGCGCCTGGGCGCTGGGGATGCACGGCACGGTGGCCGAGATGCGGGCCGCGCTGGCGAAGACCAAGGTCTGGTCCGATGCCTCGCTGCCGAGCGGGCCGACCCCGCCCACCATCCACATGGTCTTCACCGACCGCTCGGGCGCCAGCATCATCGTGGAATATGTGGGGGGCGAACTGCAGATCCACGACAATGTGGCGAGCGTCCTCACCAATTCGCCGCCCTATGACTGGCACCTCCTGAACCTGCGCAACTACCTCAATCTCTCCACCATGGGCGTCGCCGACCGCCGGTTCGGCACGGCCAACGTCACGGCCATCGGCCAGGGCGGCGGCGCCACCGGGCTGCCGGGCGACTTCACCCCGCCCTCGCGCTTCGTGCGCGCGGCCTTCATGCGCCATTCCATGGCCCAGCCGAAGGACGCCGCCGACGCCTCCGCCGCCATCGGCCACATCCTCAACACGGTGGATATCCCGCTGGGCGTCGCACAGAGCAAGGACGGCGACGCGGTGGTCTCGGACTACACCCAGTGGGTGGCCATCAAGGACCTCACCCACAACAAGCTGATGATCACCGACTACGCCCACCGGACGACGTTCCTGACCCTCGATCTCGACACCATCTTCGCCCAGGACAAGCCGAGCGCGCGGCTGATCACGGACCTGCCGTTCCCGGCGGCGGTGGACGGGACGGCGGCGTTGAAGAACTGAGCCGGCGGGACGGCGCGCCGCGCCTCACCCGAGGGCGGTGCGCACCGCCCTCTAAACCAGGGCGATACGCGCCGCCCTCTAAACCAGGGCACTACGCGCCGCCCTCTAAACCAGGGCGCTACGCGCCGCCCTCTA
>NZ_JBAFUS010000004.1:0-397487 GCF_043193615.1 Xanthobacter aminoxidans
TTGATCATCCCCTCAAAACCCAAAGCGAAAGCTGTCCCGCACGCCAGCTCTTGGCGCCAGCGCCCCTTCATGGGTGGCGCGTAGGAGCGCTGTTCGACGATTCCGATTCGATTGCGATTTGACGTCGGGGCTTGTCGAGATGATCGACGGCGCGATGAGGCGCCGGCACCGTGAGCGGCGACGCCTCTCGCCTCAGCCCCTGAGCCGGCGCGCCCGGCCGGGCAGCACCTGGTGGGTGATCCAGTTGGCGATTTCAAGGGTGCGGATATCCTTGCGGATCACGGCGCCATCGATCCCGTAGCGCCAGGCGAGCGCGGCGTTGGCGGGCTCGCGCTCGAAATGCTCGAGGTCGGCAATGAACGTGGCCTCTTCCTCTTCGTCCGGGAAGAAGCCCTCCGCAACGAGCGAGGGCTGGAGCCGGCGGAAGATGGCGGCCATTTCGCGGAAGGGATATTCGGGGTGGTACTGCACCCCCCAGCACACCGTGCGCCCGACGGGGATCTCCGCCGCCTGGACCACCGAATGGTCGTTGCTCGCGAGGAGCCGTGCGCCCTCGGGCAGCGTCTCCACCTCGTCGAGATGCACGGTCATGGCCTCGAACACGGCGGGCTTGCCATCGAACATGGGGTGCTCGACGCCCTGGGCCGTCATGCGGATGCGCCGGCCGAAACCCACCTCCCGCCCCCGCGGATTGCGCCGTACGGCCCCGCCCGCAGCGACCGTGAGCAATTGCAGTCCCCAGCAGCTGCCGAAGACCGGCACGTCCGTGGTGAAGGCGGTGCGCATGAGGTCGATCTGTTGGCTGATCTCCGGCCCGCCGGTGTAGATGTTGAGCGAGGAGCCGGTGATGGCGATGCCATCATAGCCCTCGAGTCCGCTGGCATCTGGCAGGTTCGCTCCGGCATCGGCGGGATAGCAGATGTCCACCGTCACCGTGCCGGGGAACAGCTCGCGCAGGAGCTGGGCATAGCCCTCGCTCGCCACCTGTCCACCGAAAGCCACCTGCCGGGCGCGGGCCTCTGCGGTGTTTCCTTCGACGACGAGAAGACGGGCGGCGCTCATGATGATCCTGCGGGCTGAGGAAGAACAATGCCCAGCATAGGCTGCAATCTGGCGAAACCGAGAAGGCTTTCGCCCTTTGTGCTCAATGCGGGCGCATCTGCGCGTCGCGCACGAGGAGATAGGCGCCGGAGGCAATGACGATGGCGGCCCCCGCCAGCGTCCACAGGCTCGGCACTTGGCCGAACACCAGCCAGCCCAGCGCGATCATGCTCAGGATCTGCGTGTAGATGTAGGGCGCGAGTGTCGCGGCAGGCGCCCGGGCATGGGCAAGGATGAGCACGAAATGCCCCGCGCCGGCCACCGCGCCGAGGCCAATCATGGCACCGATCACCGCAGGGTCTCGCGGCGTTTCCCACACGAAGGGCAGGGGAATGCTCGCGACCACCGAGCCGACCAGCGCGGTGTAGAACAGCGTCGTCTTGCTGGCATCCGTGCGCGCCAGCATGCGGGTGGTGATGGAATAGAGCGCATAGGTCGCGGCGGCCACCAGCGAGAGGATCGCGGCGGGATGGATGCCGCCGGCCCCCGGCCGCACGACCAGCAGGATGCCGGCAAATCCCACGATGATGGCGAGCCAGCGCTCCAGCCCCACCCGCTCCCCCAGCAGCGGCCCCGCGAACAGGGCGACGAAGAAGGGGATGGAGAACATGATGGAGACTGTCTGATCCAGCTGCAGGAACTGGAGGGCCGTGAAGTTCAGGGCCGTGGTGGCGAAGAGCAGCGCCGAGCGGACGATCTGCAGTCCCGGCCGCTGGGTGCGCATCAGTCCCGGCACGGTCCAGGGATTGAACACCAGCAGCGACAAGGCGAAGTGGATGACGTAGCGCGCCCAAACCACGATAAGCACGTTGATGTGGGCGCTCAGCCATTTGGCCGTGGTGTCGGTCAGCGCGAAGCTCATCACCGCGAGGCACATGAGCGCGATGCCGACCAGCGGCGCCGGGGCCGGCGTGACCTCTCTGTCTCCCGGCGCGCGCATGGCGGTCCTCAGTAGGTGGCGCGGCCGCCGGAAAGATCGAACACTGCGCCCGTGGTGAAGGAGCAGTCCGCCGAGGCCGCAAAGGCGATGGTCGCCGCCACCTCGTCCACCTGCACGAATCGCCCGCGCGGAATCTTGGAGAGCATATAGTCGATGTGTTGCTGGCTCATCTGATCGAAGATGGCGGTGCGCGCGGCGGCGGGCGTCACGCAGTTCACCGCGATGTCGTACTCGGCCAGTTCCTTGCCCAGCGACTTGGTGAGGGCGATCACGCCCGCCTTCGAGGCCGAATAGGCGGAGGCGTTGGGGTTGCCCTCCTTGCCGGCGATGGAGGCCACATTGACGATGCGCCCATATTTCTGCGCGATCATGTGCGGCGCGACCGCCCGGCAGCAGAAGAAGGGGCCGTCGAGATTGATGGCCATCACCTTCTTCCATTCCTCTTCCGGGTAGTCCCACGTCTTGTGGTTCGCGCCCGCGACACCGGCATTGTTCACGAGGATGTCGATGCGGCCGAATTCGGCATGCACCTCGGCCACGGCCCGTTCCACGTCGGCGAGGCGGCTCACGTCCACGGTCACGGGCATCACGCGGGCGCGGCCCAGGTCGTCCGCGGTCTTCACCACGAGGTCGGTGTCGCGATCGAAGATGGCGACGCGGGCGCCGGAGGCGATGAAGCGCTCGACCACGGCGCGGCCGATACCCTGCGCGCCGCCGGTGACGATGGCGAAGCGGTCGTTGAGATCGATGGCGTTGGACATGTTTCCCCCGGTGCGTCGCCGATCCGGCCGGCGATCCTGATTCTGCCGTTGGCGCGGCGGCTGTGCCGGTGTGTTTTTAATCGATTGAAAACCGATCGGACAAGGCATAGCGCGGGATCGGCCGGGAGAAAAGCCCGGCGCGGTGCATAGTGCCGCACCGCTCCATGCGCCGGATGCAAGGCGGAAAGTCGAGGGCAGGCCTGGGTGACGGTGATGGAGGGGGCGTCTGCGGCTCTCAGGCGTCCTCGTCCTCGTCGCCGGGTTCGGCCTCGTCGTCGAGGCCGCCGTCGGCACCGAGGCGCAAGGCGAGGTTCTTCTCCACCTTGCGCAGGAGCTTGCGCAGCCGCTTCTTCTCCTTGCTGTCGAGGCCAACCACCATCTCGGCCTCCAGCTGGTCCCACACATGATCGATGGAGGCGCCGCGCTCGCGCCCCGCATCTGTGAGGAAGACCCGCACGAGCCGGCCGTCGCCATCGGTGGCGCGGCGCTCGACGAGCCCCTGGGTGGTGAGGCGGGCGATGGTCTTGGAGGCCGTGGGCGGGCGCACCCGCAGCGCGGATGCAAGGTCGCCCATGGTGCGGCCGTCCGCCTCGCACAAAAGCTTCAGCACGGATTCCTGTCCCGGGAACAGCCCGAGGCCGGCGAGGAGACGGGCCGACAGCGCCTTCTGCAGGCGCGCCGTGTGGGTGAGCCTGTAGCCGATGGTCTTCTGAACCGGATCCTTCATGGGTCTCCCCCGACATGTCCCGAGCGCGAGCGAAGCCGCGCCGGCCACGCGCCCCTTTATCCACATGCCGGCTTACAATTTTGCGAAGGTTGGGGGCGATCCGGCGGGAAAGTGCGTGGTGTCGCGCATTTACCTGCGGGGCGGTCTGCCCTCTCGCTCCGTTGCACGCCCCATGGTAGCGTTCCGGCCGTGACCGAACCCGATCGCCCCCCTCTTTCCCGCCGCGCGCTGCTCGCCCGTGGTGTTGCCCTGGCGGCCACGCCGCTCGTGGGCATGAGCCTTGCCACCTCGCGGGCGCTCGGCCAGCAGACTGACGCGGACGTCGTCATCATCGGTGCGGGCGCGGCCGGCATCGCCGCCGCGCGGCGCATCGCCGAGGCCGGGCGCAGCTATGTGCTGCTGGAGGCCGGCAAGCAGGTGGGCGGCCGCACGGTGACGGACACCACCCAGTTTGGCGTGCCGTTCGACCTCGGCGCGGCGCGGCTCAACATGCCGGCGGCGCGCCCCATGGCCGCCTTCGGCCGGGCCGAAGGTCTCGACATCTATCGCGCGCCCGATGGCGGCCGGCTCTATGTGGGCGGGCGCGAGGCGGGTGATACCGACTATGAGGATTTCATCGCCACGGTCCGCCGTGGCGAGCGGGCCATCGTCGCCGCCGGCGATGCCAACCGCGACATGGCCGCCTCCCGCGCCTTGCCGGATCTCGGACCCTGGGGGCCAAGCGCCCGCTTCGTCCTCGGCCCGTTCAACTGCGCCAAGGAACTGGATCAGGTCTCCACCGTGGATGTCTCGCGCTTCGACGAGCGCGAGAGCGAGGACATCTGCCGGCAGGGCGTGGGCACGCTGGTGGCGCAGCTCGCCCGTCCGCTGACCGTGCGGCTCGAGGTGGTGGCGCGCTCCATCGATCTCAGCCCGCGCCTCGTCTCGGTGCAGACCAACAAGGGCAGCGTGACCGGGCGCACGGTGATCGTCGCCGTGCCGCCGAGCCTGATTGCGGCCGGCAAGCTGCGCATCGGCCCGTCCTTGCCGCAGCGCTACCGCACGGCGGTGGAGAAGATCACGCTGGGCGCCTTGGACCACATCGGCTTCCGCCTGCCGCGCAATCCCGGCAATCTCGGCGCCGACGAACTGGTCTATTTCCGCGCCGACGGCCCGCGCGCCTATGCCCTGCGCGCCCGCATCGGCGGCACAGACCTCTACAGCCTTGAAGTGGGGGGCGACGTGGCTGCCGGCCTCGCCGACAGTCCGCCCGAGGCAGCGGCGTCCTTCGTGAAGGCGGCGCTGACGCATGAATTCGGCGCGGATACCGCCGCGCGCGTCGGCAAGGTATTCGCCACCCGCTGGAGCAAGGAGCCGTGGGCGCTGGGCGCCTTTTCCTGCGCTTTGCCGGGCTTCGGCAACATGCGCCGCGCCTTCACCGAGACGGTGGGCGGCCGGCTGGTCTTCGCCGGTGAGCACACCCACGAGACGCTGTGGGGCACGGTGGGCGGCGCCTGGCTCTCCGGCGAGCGCGCGGCCAAGCAGGCGCTTGGGCTTTTGGGGGTCCGGACGGGGTGAGGGGGGCGTTTCGGTTAAGGTCGCCGCCGCTTCTTTCGGTGGCCGCCTTTCGAATCCCGCCGTCATGCCCGGGCTTGTCCCGGGCATCCACGCGGTTCGGCTGGGAATAGATTTCGGGCAGTAGCGCCAGCGGCACGACGTGGATGGCCGGGACAAGCCCGGCCATGACGGTGCCTTTTAATGCTGAGGCGCAACGCCCCAAAAGCCCGCTCTCCGCCTCAGCGAAGCAACGCTCAGTGCGCGCGGGCGAACATCTCGTTGAAGGAATAGCCGGCGCCGCGCACGGTGCGGATGGGGTCGGACTGGCGGCCGCGGTTGATGGCCTTGCGCAGGCGGCCCACATGCACGTCCACCGTGCGCTCGTCGATATAGACGTCCTGGCCCCACACGCCGTCGAGCAGCTGCTCGCGGGAGAAGACCCGGCCGGGGCTCTGCATCAGGAATTCGAGCAGGCGGAACTCGGTGGGGCCGAGATGGATCTCGCGACCGGCGCGATGGACCCGATGGGTCTCGCGGTCCAATTCGATGTCGCCGGCCCGCAGCAGGGTGGCGACATGCTCGGGCTTGGCCCGGCGCAGCAGGGCGCGCACGCGGGCGAGCAGCTCGGGCACCGAGAAGGGCTTCACCACATAGTCGTCCGCGCCGGTGGCGAGGCCGCGCACCCGCTCGGTCTCCTCGCCGCGGGCGGTGAGCATGATGACGGGCAGGCGCTCGGTCTCCGGCCGGGTGCGCAGGCGCCGGCAGAGTTCGATGCCGGAGAGGCCGGGCAGCATCCAGTCGAGGATGATGAGATCCGGCACGCTTTCGCGCAGCCGGGTCTCGGCCTCGTCGCCGCGTCCCACGCTCTCGACCCCGTAACCCTCCGACTCCAGATTGTAGCGGAGCAGGAGGGTCAACGGCTCTTCGTCCTCGACGATCAGAATACGCGCCGGCACTTTGGTCTATCCGTCACTATCGGGGCTCTCCGCCCCGTCTTCAGGTCTGGTGGATCAGCTCTGAACGGTGGTGGTGCGGCCCGGGAAGGGCAGGGTGGTGTCGCTGGAGGCGTCCGCCTTGGGGCGGCTCTCCGGCAGGTTCTGGCCCGTCACCATGTAGTAGACGATTTCCGCGATGTTGGTCGCGTGGTCGCCGATGCGCTCGATGTTCTTGGCGCAGAACAGCAGGTGCGTGCACACGGAGATGTTGCGCGGGTCTTCCATCATGTAGGTGAGGAGTTCGCGGAACAGGGACGTGTACATGGTGTCGATGGCGCCGTCGCGGCCCCACACTTCCAGCGCCTTCGCCTCGTTGCGGGCGGCGTAGGCGTCGAGCACTTCCTTGAGCTGCTCGAGCACGAGGTCGGAGATGTGCTCCACCCCGCGCACCAGCTTCGCCGGGTGATACTCGCCCTCGATGGCGATGACGCGCTTGCCCACGTTCTTGGCGAGGTCGCCGATGCGCTCGAGGTCGTTGGCGATGCGGATGGACGCGACGATCTCTCTGAGGTCGATGGCCACAGGCTGGCGCTTGGCGATGACCAGGATGGCCCGGTCCTCGATCTCGCGCTGCACCTGGTCCACGGTCGCGTCGAGCAGCACCACCTTCTGGGCGAGGGCGCTGTCGCGGCGGATGAGCGAGGTGACGCTGTCGGCGACCAGGCGCTCGGCCTGCCCGCCCATCTCGACGACCTTGCGGCCGATTTCCTTCAACTCCTGATCGAAGGAGGCGACGATATGATCCGGCATCTCAGTGATCCTTCAATCCGTCAGCCGAAGCGGCCGGTGATGTAGTCGCGCGTCTTGATCTCCTTCGGATTGGTGAAGATCACGTCGGAAGGCGCCATCTCGATCAGCTCGCCCAGATAGAAGAAGGCGGTCATGTCGGCGCAGCGCGCGGCCTGCTGCATGTTGTGGGTGACGATGACGATGGTGAATTCCTGCTTCAGCTCGTCGATCAGGTCCTCGATCTTCGAGGTGGAGATCGGGTCGAGGGCCGAGGTGGGCTCGTCGAGCAGGATCACTTCCGGCTTCACCGCGATGGTGCGGGCGATGCACAGGCGCTGCTGCTGGCCACCGGACATGCCGAGCGCCGAGGTGTGCAGGCGGTCCTTGGTCTCGTCCCAGATGGCGGCCTTGCGCAGGCACCATTCCACGCGCTCGTCCATCTGTGCCTTGGAGAGCTTCTCGTGCAGCTTCACGCCGAACGCGATGTTGTCATAGATCGACATGGGGAACGGCGTGGGCTTCTGGAACACCATGCCGATGCGGGTGCGCACGATGGTGGGGTCCAGCTCCTTGCCGACGATGTTCACGCCGTCGAACAGCACCGAGCCCTCGGCGCGCTGGCCGGGGTAGAGGTCGAACATGCGGTTGAACACGCGCAGCAGCGTGGACTTGCCGCAGCCCGACGGGCCGATCATGGCGGTCACGCGCTTCTCGGGAACCTCGAAGTTGATGTTCCGCAGCGCATGGTTGCTGCCGTAGTAGAACTGCAGGTTCTCCACCTTGATCTTGGCGGGGGCCGGCGGCGCGTCCGGCTTGGCACCCACGGCGGAGGCGAGATTGAAGGTGGGATCGACGGCTGAAGTCATCTTGTCCTCGCTTGGGCCTTGGCCTTGCTTCGGAGGAAATGGAAAGGGCGGCGGCGGGAGCTAGTGGCTCCGCGCCAGGAAGAGGCGGGACGCCACGTTGAGCACCAGCACGCCCACGGTGATGAGCAGTGCGCCGGCCCAGGCGAGCGAGACCCAGTCGTCGAACGGGCTGCCGGCGAACTGGTAGATGGCGATGGGCAGGCTCGCCATCGGCTTCGACAGGTCGGTCGACATGGCGTTGTTGCCGAGCGAGGTGAACAGCAGCGGCGCGGTCTCGCCGGCGGCGCGGGCGATGGCCAAAAGCACGCCGGTGACGATGCCGGCGCGGGCCGCGCGCCAGGTGATGAACATCACCACCTTCCACTGCGGCGCGCCAAGCGCGAAGGCGGCTTCGCGCAGGCCGACGGGCACGAGGTTCAGCATGTCCTCGGTGGTGCGCACGATGACCGGGATCACCAGGATCGCCAGGGCGATGGAGCCGGCCCAGCCGGAGAAGCCGCCGAGCGGCACCACCAGCAGGGTGTAGATGAACAGGCCCACCAGGATGGACGGTGCCGACAGCAGGATGTCGTTCACGAAGCGGGCGGCGGCGCCGACCTTGGTGCCCTTGCCGTTCTCGGCGAGGAAGGTGCCGCAGAAGATGCCGATGGGGCCGCCGATGGCCATGGCGATGCCGATCTGGATCAGCGAGCCGACGATGGCATTCAGCAGGCCGCCGCCCTGGCCCGGCGGCTTGGTGACCTGGGTGAAGACGTTCAATCCCAGCGCGGGCAGGCCGCGGGAGAGCAGGGTCCAGAGGATCCAGCCGAGAAGGAACAGGGCGAAGACGGCGAAGCCGGTGGAGATGGCCTTGACGGCCCGGTCGGTGGCGCGGCGCGCGGCGAGGGAAGCCATGGTTCTGAAGCTCCCGGTCAGTCGAGCCGCGAGCGCACGAGCGCCCGGGACAGTGCAAGGACGATGAAGGAGATCACGAACAGGATGAAGCCGAGCTGCAGCAGCGAGGTGAGCTTCAGCGACCCGATCGGGGCCTCGGGGAATTCGTTGGCGATGGTGGAGGCGATGGTCGCGCCCGGCGCGAACAGGGAGGCGGACAGGCGCGTCGCGTTGCCGATGACGAAGGTCACGGCCATGGTCTCGCCCAGCGCGCGGCCGAGGCCGAGCATGATGGCACCCACCATGGCGGTCTTGCCGTAGGGCACCGAGACGTTCTTGTAGACCTCGTAGGTGGTGGCGCCGATGCCGTAGGCCGATTCCTTCAGCATGGGCGGCACGCTTTCCAGCGTCTCCACGAACATGGCGGTGATGAAGGGCAGGATCATCACCGCGAGGATGAGGCCGGCGGTGAGCATGCCCGAGCCGAGCGGCGGGCCGGCGAACAGGGCGCCGATGACCGGCAGGTCGCCGAACAGGTCGATCAGCGGAGGCTGCACATAAGCGGCGATCAGCGGGACGACGACGAAGAAGCCCCACATGCCGTAGATGATGGAGGGCACGGCAGCCAGAAGCTGCACCGCGACGCCGACGGGCCGCTTCAGCGGCTGGGGTGCGATCTCGGTGAGGAAGAAGGCGATGCCGAAGGAGAGCGGCAGCGCCACGATCACCGCGATGATGGCGGAGAACAGCGTGCCGTAGATCATCACCAGGGCGCCGAAATTCTCGGTGACCGGGTTCCAGGCGGACGACCAGATGAAGTCGAGCCCGAAGTGCTGGAGCGCCGGCAGGCCGCCCTTGAACAGCTCGGCGATGATGAGGCCGAGCAGGATGAGGACGAAGATGCCGCTCGCCCACAGGAGGGTGACGAAGATCGGATCGGCGATCCGTCCCGTGCCCTTGGCCTTGCTGATGGGCTCTGCCGAGCCAGACCGCATGCCGTCCACCGTCGCGTCCATTTTATCCCCTGCCCCGGCTTGTCGATGCGTGTGCGCTACCGGACCTGTCGCCTGATGGAAAAGCGCCGCCCTCCTGGGAGAGCGGCGCGATCTTCTTCAGATCAGAGGACGGGCTTGCCGTCCGGACCCTTCACTTCGGCCTTGAAGGCAGCCTTCACCTGCTCGACCACCGCCGCGGGCAGCGGGATGTAGTGCAGGCCTTCGGCGATGTCGGCGCCTTCCTTGGTGTAGGCCCACTCGAAGAACTTCATCACTTCACGCGAAGCCTCGACGTTGGTCGGGTTCTTCGGCAGCAGGATGTAGGTGGGGGAGACGATCGGCCAAGCCTCGGGGGCCGGGGCGTCGATCATGGAAGCGGCGAAGTCCTTGGCGCCCTTCCAGTCGGCGGAGGCGGCGGCGGCCTGGAAGCCGGCGACCTCGGGGGTGACGAACTTGCCGGCCTTGTTCTGCAGCTGGGTCACGACCAGCTTGTTGGCGGCGGCGTAGATGAACTCGACGTAGCCGATGCCGCCCTTGGTGTTCTTGACGGTGCCGGTGACGCCCTCGTTACCCTTGGCGCCGGCGCCGGTGGGCCACTGGACCGAAGTCGCCGAGCCGACCTTGGACTTCCAGTCCGGGCTCACGGCCGACAGGTAGGAGGTGAAGATCGCGGTCGTGCCCGAGCTATCCGAACGATAGACGGGAACGATGGCGTTCGAGGGCAGGGTCACGCCGGGGTTCAGGTCGGCGATGGCCTTGTCGTTCCACTTGGTGATCTTGCCGAGATAGATGTCGGCGAGCACCGGGCCGGTGAGCTTGAGCTGGTTGGTGGTGACGCCGTCGAGGTTGACGGTGGCGACCACCGAGCCGATCACGGTCGGGAACTGCAGCAGGTTGTTGGCCGCGAGCTTCTCGCCCGGGACCGTCGCGTCGGACGCGCCGAAGTCCACGGTGCGGTTGATGATCTGGTTCTGGCCGCCGCCGGAGCCGATCGACTGGTAGTTCAGCGTCGCGCCGGTCTTCTCTTTGAACTTGGCGCCCCAGGATTGGTAGACGGGGGCGGGGAAGGACGCGCCAGCGCCGGTGAAATCGACAGCCTGGGCGCTGCCGGCAAACAGCGAGCCAGCTACGGCGATCACGCCGAGAGCGGTGGTGAGCTTCACGATATCTCTCCTTGCCAAATCGGTTGCCGCTCCGGCAGGAGCCGGGGCAACTGGGCTCAGGACTCTTAGCCCCGGCGCGCCAAGGTTCTATGACGCGTCCGTGACATGGACATGACAGCTTACGCCCTTGCCTTTTATAGGTTTTTTTCCGGGTTCGGCAAAGCTTCCATCCGCACGGAGAAGATTGCTCCGTTGCCGAGCTCGCTTTCCACGCCCAGCCGGCCGCGGTGGCGGGCCACGATGTGCTTGACGATGGCGAGCCCCAATCCCGTACCGCCCTGGTCACGGCTGGCCGCCACGTCCACCCGGTAGAAGCGCTCGGTGAGGCGGGGCAGGTGCTCCGGCGAGATGCCGGGGCCGAAGTCGCGCACGCTCACCACGGCGGTGCCGTTCTCGCGGGCGAGGCGCACTTCCACCTTCTTGCCTGCGGCGCCGTATTTCAGGGCATTCTCCACCAGATTCTCGAACAGGCGGATCAGTTCGTCGCGATCACCGAGGATTTCCAGGTCGGCCGTCTCGCGGACCTGCTCCAGCTCCACCCCGCGGTCGCGGGCGAGGGGGGAGAGGGTATCGCAGACGTGGGCGATGATGGCGCCAAGGTCCACCTTGGTCTGCGGCTGCACGTGGGCGTTCAGTTCGATGCGCGACAGCGAGAGCAGGTCGTCGATGAGGCGCGACATGCGCCGCGCCTGCGCCGCCATGATGGCGAGGAAGCGCTCGCGGGCCGGCGTGTCGTTGCGCGCCGGGCCTTGCAGCGTCTCGATGAAGCCCGACAGCGAGGCCAGCGGGGTGCGCAGCTCGTGACTGGCATTGGCCACGAAGTCCGCCCGCATCTGCTCCACGCGGCGCTGCTGGGTGAGGTCGCGGAAGGTGAGCAGCACGGCGTCGGGTGCGCGCTCGGGAGAGACGTGCAGCCGGAGCGGCACCACATGTGCCTCCAGCCAGCGGTCGAGGGGAATGCGCTCGGCGAACTCCACCCGCCGGGGCACGCCGTCCGCCGCCGCGGCGCGCACCGCGTCCAGCACCTCCGGCACGCGCACCACGAAGGACAGGGGATCGCCCACCCGCGTCGGGCCGAGGGCCAGGGCGACGCGCTGGTTGGCGGTGATGATGTTGCCGGCGGCCGAGAGCAGCAGCGCCGGTTCGGGCAGCGCCGCCACCACCGCGCAGGCCTGCGAGTCCCGCGCCGGGGGCGGCGCGGCCGGCAAAGGCGTCACCACGGGCACCGGCGCCGGCGGGGCCGGCCGCAGCGACAGCCAGAGCGCCACCAGTAGCGCCGCCATCAGGATGGCCAGCAGCGGATCGAGCGCGCCCGCCGCGGCGCCGCCGATGACCACCGCCGCGACGGCGCCCACCAGTGCGAGGCTCCGCCGCCCGCTCCGGCCGTTCGGCGCGGGGGGCAGGGCAGCGACCGGCGTCGGCACGGGAGCTGCGGGTGACGGACGGGCGGGCACGGGAGCCGCAGCCACGGGCGGGGAGGCTGTCGCCGCGCCGGCAATCGTGGGGGCGAGGTCCGGCATGGGGGCGGGGGCAGCCGCGATTTCTGGCAGGGGGCCGGGCGTCAGTGCTGGCGCGGCCGTGGTCGTCGCCGTCGCCGCGGGCAGGGACATCGCAGGCAGGGACGCCGCAAGACCCGACGCCGCGAGACCGGACGGCGCAGACAGAGGCGCGGCGGGGGCGGGCGTCAGCACGGGCGTTTCGGCAACCGGCGCACGCCTCTCGGCAGCGCGCGGCGCACGGGCGGGCTTTTCCGTGTCGCGCTTCTCCGGCTGGCGTCCTTCGGCCTCGCGACCGTCCTGCGATGGCCCTTCCGGCATCATTCTGGCGCGCCCTCCCTTTCGCGTCATCCTACACGGCCCCGCTGCTTCTTCCCGGCGCATTTCGCGACCGCCCGTCCGGCCATCCGCCTGTGGCGAATCGCCCCGGCCCGGCAGCCCTTCCATTGAAGGACGATGCTCGCGCCCCTCCAAGAAGGCATTACGACAACCGACCCTCCGGATATTTGATTGATCGCGGTTTTCGCCAGTCTCGTGCGACCGGCCCACGCGGGTGGGTTGCGTCTTCGCTCCGGGTCGCGTCTGCTGCGCCATACCGTTGCAGGAGGTGCCTCCGGGGCATCCCGTGAGGTCTTTTGAAAGGCGTGTCGGCGCGGACATGCCCTTGCCCAACGGGCATGTCCATCTGCTATGACGGGCCAGGGGCGGAGGAATTGGCCATGGGTAAGGATTGCCGGCGCCAAGCAGGCGGCTGCGGCCGTTGCCGTGCCGTTGCAGGTATTTCGGTGCCGGCATTCGCCGTTGCGGCCGGGGTGCTGATCCTCGGCCTGCCGTCTGTGTCTCCTGCCCGCGCCGATCCCGTGCCGCTGCCGGCCACCGATTTTGCCCTGAAAGCCGACCTCAAGCGCGGTGGCACCATCGACATCGCCCACAGCCATGGCCGCATGCGGGTGGAGATCCAGAAGTCCAACATTCCCGGAAGCATGGTCGGCATCATCGACCTGAACGCGCGCAGCATGCTGGTGCGCACCCCCAATTTGCCGAACATGGCGGTGGAGATCGAGCTGCCGCCGGAATACGTGCTCGGCGCCCTCACCGGCACCGGCCTCCGGGTGGGCGAGGACACGGTGGCGGGCGAGGCGTGCGACCTCTGGAAAATCGATCCGCAGATGAAATCGGCCCTCGGCCCCACCACCGCCTGCATCACGCCGGATGGCATCGCCCTGCGCACGGCGGTGGAGATCAAGGGCACGAAGCAGACGGTGTTCGAGGCGACATCCCTCACCCGCGCACCGCAGGACCAAAAGCAGTTCCAGTTGCCGCCCGGAACCCAGGTGATGAAGGTGCCCAAGGGCAAGATCGGCGCCGCCCTCGGCATTCCCGGCCTCGGCGGCGCGCCGGCGGAGGCGCCTCCGGCACCGGCGAAGCCCTGAGCGACCCTCAGCCGAAGGTCATGGCCACCGGCACATGGTCCGACGGCTTTTCCCAGCCGCGGGCTTCCTTCAGCACGGTCATTGCGGTGGCGGAGGGGGCGAGGCTCTCGGACGCCCACACATGGTCGAGGCGGCGGCCGCGGTCGTTGGCCGTATAGTCCGGCGAGCGGTAGCTCCACCAGGTGAACAGCTTTTCCTGCGGCGGTACGAAGCGGCGCATCACGTCCACCCAGGGGCCGGACGCCTGGAACGCGCCGAGCCGCTCCACCTCGACAGGAGTGTGGCTGACCACGGTGAGCAGCTGCTTGTGGTTCCACACGTCGGTTTCGAGCGGGGCGATGTTGAGGTCGCCCACCACGATGGCGTGGTCGTTGTTGCCGGCGTGGGGCTTCAGCGGTGCCCAGCCCGTGATCTCGTCGAGGAAAGCCAGCTTGTGGGCGAACTTGGGGTTCAGCTCCGGGTCCGGAATGTCGCCGCCCGCCGGCACGTAGAAATTATGGATGGTGAGCGGCCGGCCCAGCGCGTGCGCGCCGTCGAGCGTCACCGCGATGTGGCGGGCATCGCCCTTGCCGCAGAACTCCCCCTTCTCGATGCGCGCGAACGGTCGCTTCGAGAACGTGGCCACCCCATGCCAGCCCTTCTGCCCATGGAGCGCGATGTGGGGAAAGCCCATGTCGCGGATGGCGTTCAGGGGAAACTTGTCATCCTGGCACTTGGTCTCCTGCAGGCACAGCACATCCGGCTGCAGCCGCTCCACGGCCGCGCGCACGATGTCGAGGCGGATGCGGACGGAATTGATGTTCCAGGTGCAGACGGTGAGGGACACGGGCAATGGCAGACTGAAAAAGGGCGGGAAGATCGACGCTTACACCTGCGCGGGCGGGGGAGGCAAGGAAAAGGGGGTGCACTGAGGGAGGGGGCGCTTCTCCCTTTGAGGGACTTGAGTTTTTCGCCGGGCAGCTCCGGCTGTGCCGTCCCTGTCGCGGGAGACTGGCGGATCCCGGACCAGCGCTCTGGCTAAGCCTCCTGCCCACCATTTCGGCTTGCCGCTTTTCCCGGCAGGCCTACACTGAAGCCTTTCCAGTCCGTGGTTTTTTCCACCCTTTCGTTCTTTGATGGATTGAGCGTCATGCACAACAAGAGGCTTGAGGCCTTGCGTGCCAGCCCCGGCGACGAGCGGCGGCCGGCGGATCTGGAGATCATCGCCTCCCAATATGCCATCAAGTTCCGGAAGGTGACGGGGACCCATGTGGTGTTCACCCATCCCGCCGTGCCGAACTGCGTGGCGGTGCCCATGAAGAACAGGATCCGCGCGGCCCACGTGAAGGCGTTCGTGGCCATGGTGGACCGCATGGACGAGGGCACCGCGCCGGTACGCATGCGCACGGTGGCGCCGGGCACGGTGGTGGATGTCGCCGCCTATCCCTCGGCCGTCGCGCCGATTCCTGAGGCGGAGGGGGGCGGGTTCGTCGTGAGCTTCGCGGATGTGCCGGGTTGCCTCGGCATCGGCGAGACGCCGGAAGCGGCGGAGGCGGACGGGCGGCTCGCCTTGTTCGCCGCCATCGATGCCCTGAAGGCCGCCGACCGCGCCCCGCCCCAGCCGGGGGCCGTTGAAGGGGTGAAAGCGGAGGCCTGAGCGATGCCGGCTCAGCCGCGCCCCGCCCGCTCCTCCAGGAAGGCGGACACCGTGTCGAGCAGGCGGATGGCGCCGGGAAGCTGGGCGTGGGCTTCCGCCTGTTGCGCATTCTCCGGCTCCAGCGTGCGCCACCACACGATGAAGCGGTGGATCAGCGCGCGGCCGGAAATGGCGTCGAACGGCATGCCGGGGAAGGCGTCGAGCCCGAACGCCGCCTCCACCTGCCGGAGGCACCCATGCACATAGACATGATCTTCCGTTTCCAGCTGAAACGGCCCCTCGGGGGCGCGGCGCTCCATGCGCACCTCGCTCAGTTCGGGAATGTAGTCCGCCTTGGTCACGCCGCCTCCGCTCGCATCCGGGTTTTGCCCGGCGTAGCAGGATCGGTGCCAAGGCGGGGGATGGCCGCATGAGCGCCGACGATCCCACCGCCATCGCCGCCGTGCCGGTGATCCCCATCGCGGGCGGCTTCCGCCTGCTGGTGATGCGCGAGCTGGCGCTGGATGAGGGGCCGCCGGCCTATGCCGTGATCGGCCAGACGCTGGTGCGCGCCCCGCCGCGCAGCATCCGCCATGGCGTCGCATTCGCCCTCGCCTTCGGGCCGGAGGTGATGGCGTGGCTCAACCAGGCGCTCGGCCGCCCCGCCTGGCGCGACGCCTCCGGCGAGACCCTGCGCAACCCGCGCTGGCCCGGCCTTCAATGGCACCGCGCCCCGCGCGCGTGGCCGGGCGGGACGCTCACCACCGAGTGGAGCGCCGACATCCTCTTCCCTGAGGAAGCCGATTGCGCCGCCTTCGCGCTGGCCTTCGCCGATGCGCTCAGCGGGCGGGAGGCTGTGTCGCAAACCGACTGAGGTCCAAAATTTGCTTCGCGAGCCAAAGGCCCGCGCCCGCATTTCATTGACCGCTTTTGGAGGTCCTTCCATGTCGGATGTTGTCGAAACCCGCTCCATTCTCACCGAGGCCGAGTTCGACCAGCCGGTGGATGTCGTGTGGCGCGCCATCACCGATTCCGAATGGCTCGCTGTCTGGTTCTTTCCCAACGACATCCAGCCGCTGGAGGGTCACAAGTTCACCATCTGGGGCCGGCCCATCGAGCGGTGGGACGGCGAATTCCAGTGCCAGGTGAAGAGCTGCATTCCCGAGAAGGAACTGTCGTTCAGCTGGAAGGGCGGGCATGAGGAGCTGAAGGGCTTCGGCCACTATATCGATACGGTGGTGACCTGGACGCTGACGCCCACCCCCACCGGCGGCACCCATTTCCGCTTCTTCCACGACGGCTTCGGCACGGATGTCGCCAATGACGGGGTGTTCGACGTCATGTCCAAGGGCTCCCAGAGCGTGCTGCGCACCCTGACGCGCCGCCTGCCAGACCTCATCGCCCATGGGGCGTGAGAAAAATCGCGCACGATCACGCCATGGGTTGGAACCGCCGCCATAAGGCCGCGTTTACCATCCGGCTGATGTTGCTGACCTCCGTCCGGGAGGTGGCGACCGACGAACGGAGACGATGATGGGCCAGAGCCTTCCTCTGACTACCCCGACCTCTCTGCGCATCGTGATCGGAGACGCCGAGACGCGGGTGTCCAGCGTCGAGGACGTGGTGAAGTTCCTGCGCAAGCAGGAGGCCGGCGATCTCGCCGATTTCCTCATGGCCCAGCGCAGCGGCGCGAACCCGCCGAGCCTTGGCGATGTGTGCGCCCGCATGGAAGCCCTCTGCGCGATGGTGTGAGGGCTCAACCCTGAGCTAGGGCTGGCCCGGCTCCCAGCCGGGCGGGGCGAGTTCAAACCCTGCGAAATCGAAAGCCGGCGCCACCGTGCAGCCGACCAGCGTCCAGGCGCCGAGGCTTTCCGCCGCCTGCCACGCGAAGGGCGGCACCACGCCCTGCGGTCGCGCGCCGGCGGCGAGATCCGGCCCCAGCATCACATCCCGCTGTCCCCCGGCCTCCGCGATGGAGAGCTTCAGCGGCGCGCCGGCATGCCAATGCCAGACTTCCGAGGCATCCACCCTGTGCCAGTGGGAGCGCTCTCCCGCGCGCAGCAGGAAGTAGATGGCCGTGGAGGCGCCGCGCCCCCCGTCCGGTGCCATTTCGCGGAATGTCTCCCGGAAGAACCCGCCCTCGGGATGGGGCTGAAGCGCGAGCAGGGCGATCACCGCCTCCGCGGTGAGCGCCTGAAGGCCGGTCTCGCCCATCTCTCAGCCCTTGAAGCTGTTCTTGCGCTCGCGCAGCGCGGTGAAGACCTCGGCCGGGTCCGCGCCGGGCATGCCGAGGCGCTCGGCCATGGCAGGATCATCCGCCCGCAGGAACGGGTTGGCCTTCAGCTCGTCGCCGAGCTTGGAGGGCATGGTGGGCTCGCCCTTGGCGCGCTGTTCCTGCGCCTTGGCATACATGGCCGCGAGGTCCGCATTGTCCGGATCGACCGACAAGGCGAAGCGGCCGTTGCCCAGCGTGTATTCATGGCCGGAATAGACGTCGAGGTCCTCCGGCAAGGCGCGCAGCCGCTGCAATGAATGCCACAGCACCGGCGGCTCGCACTCCAGCGCCCGGCCGCAGCCGAGCGTGAACAGCGTGTCGCCGGCAAACAGCAGCTTCTCGCCCTCGAAGAAATAGGAGGCCGGGCCGGCGGTATGGCCGGGCGTCTCCAGCACGCGGCCCACCAGCGAGCCCACGGCGACGGGATCGCCGTCCACCACCGCCACGTCGAGGCCGGGGATCTTGTCCGCCTCGGACTTCGGGCCGACGACGGTGGCGCCGTAGCGCGCCTTCACCGCCGTGATGCCCTGGGTGTGGTCGGCATGGTGGTGGGTGACAAGAATGTGGGTGAGGGTCCAGCCTTCCTTCTCCAGCGCCGTCATCACCGGCCCCGGCTCGGGCACGTCCACCACCGCCGTCGCTTCGGTGACGGGATCGTGGATGAGGACGGCGTAATTGTCGCTGAGGCAGGGGATCAGGCGGATGTCGGCCGGCACGGTGTCGATCTCCGGAAGGGGACGGGCTTGACGGCTCGGGTTGCGGACCCGGCGCGCATGATCCTCTATTAAGGGGGCGAGCGGAAGTGTGGCCGGCCGGCCGCTGTCCACAGCGAGGGTGCATGTTTCTCGACGTCGTCGACCTGCGCAATTTCTACGCCCAGCCCGTGGGAATCATGACGCGTCGCCTGCTCGGCCGCGCCATCCGCGCCCGCTTCGACAATGTGACGGGTATGCGCGTGCTCGGGCTCGGCTACCCCACGCCCTATCTCGGCGTGTTCCGCGAGGAGGCCGAGCGCTGCCTCGCCGTGATGCCGGCGGCGCAGGGCGTGGTGCGTTGGCCCTCTGCCGCGCCGACGCTGGCCACCCTCGCCGACGAGACGCTGCTGCCGTTCCCCACCTCCAGCATGGACCGGGTGGTGATCGTCCACGCGCTGGAGATGACGCCCAACGCCGCCGAGATGCTGCGCGAGGTCTGGCGCGTGCTGGCGCCGGGCGGGCGGCTTCTGGCGGTGGTGCCCAACCGGCGGGGCGTGTGGGCGCGGCTCGATACCACGCCCTTCGGCAACGGCCGCCCCTTCTCGCGCGGGCAGGTGGTGAGCCTGCTGCGCGAGGCGCTGTTCACCCCCGTGGGCTGGGACGAGGCGCTCTATGCGCCGCCTAGCCGCTGGTTCCTCAATACGGCGGTGGCATGGGAACGGGTCGGCGCGCGCCTGTCGCTGCCCTTCTCCGGCGTGCTGGTGGTGGAAGCCACCAAGCAGCTCTACCGCCCCGTCGCCGTCCGCCGCCCCAGCCGCATCGCCGAACCGGCGCTGGAGCCGGTTCTGGTGCCGGGGGGGGTTCCGGCGGGGTGAGCGCATTGCGGGGCCGGCGGAGGCGGGCCATATTTGCTGCCGTAAGGAGTGACGCTCATGGCCCGCATCAACCGCGCCGAACCCCGGACGGCCCCCGCGACGAGTGTCGCGGCCCGCCGCAAGGGATTGCGCCCGCTGCGGCTCTGGGTGCCCGACACCTCTCAGCCCGGCTTCGCCGAGGAATGCCGCCGACAGTCGGCCCTGGTCGCCGGAGATCCCACCGAGCGGGATGTTCTGAATGAGATCGAGGCTGTGGCCGATCACTCGGGCTGGCAGTGAGGCGAGGGGACATCGTCCTCATTGCCTTGCCGGGCGCCTACGGCAAGCCGCGCCCCGCTCTCATCATCCAATCGGACCTGTTTGAAGGTCATCCCTCGGTGACGGTCCTGCCCATCACCAGCGAACGACGCGAAGCTCCGCTGTTCCGGATCGGGCTTGAGCCGACAAGCGGAAACGGCCTGCGACTCGCGTCCCAGATCATGGTGGACAAGGCGCACACGGTGCCGAGTGACAAGATCGGCGCCACCATCGGCCGGGCGACCGACGCGGACATGCTGCGCGTGACCCGGGCGCTGGCCCTGTTCCTCGGCTTTGCCTGAAGGCCCTACCGCTCCCGCGTCAGCAGGAACACCGCCTGCTCGCCCAGCAGATTCCACACCCACCACGGCATGTTCACGCGCACCCGGTGGCCGGATGAGTCCAGCGCCACGGCCTTCTCGATGCGGGCGTCCAGCACCTCCACCAGGGCCACGAAGTCGCGGATGGTGCAGAAGTGGATGTTGGGGGTCTCGTACCAGGCGATGGGCATGTTGTCCGTCACCGGCATCCGGCCGTTGATCATGAGATCGAGCCGCGAGCGCCAGTGGCCGAAATTGGGGAAGGACACCACCGCCCGGCGGCCGATGCGCAGCATCTGCTCCAGCACCCAGCGCGGCCGGCGGGTAGCCTGCAACGTCTGGGAGAGGATGACGTAATCGAAGGCGTCGTCGGGATAATGGGCGAGGTCCACGTCCGCGTCGCCCTGGATGATGGCGAGGCCGCGCGCCACCCCGGCGTTCACGCCCTCGCGGGACAGCTCGATGCCGCGCGCGTCGCAATTGCGCGTCGTGGCGAGCAGTTCGAGCAGCGCCCCATCGCCGGAGCCGACATCGAGCACGCGGGAGCCGGGGGCGACCATTTCGGCCACCACCACGAGGTCGACGCGCCCGCCCTGGTCGCGGACGGCACTTTCATCCAGCACCGGCTGGCGCACCGCGATGCTCACGCGCTCCTCCCGGTCGGCAGGCCCAAAGCGCGGGCCGCGCTGTCGAGGAAGCCGCGGGCGATGGCGAACAATTGCGGCTCTTCCAGAAGGAAGGCGTCGTGGCCCTTGTCGCTCTCGATCTCGGTGAAGGAGACGCTGGCGCCGGAGGCGTTCAGCGCATGGACGATGGCGCGGGAATCCTCGGTGGGAAACAGCCAGTCCGAGGTGAAGGAGGCGACGCAGAAGCGTGTCTTCGAGCCCCGGAAGGCATTGGCCAGCACGCCGCCATAGTCGGCCGCGAGGTCGAAATAGTCCATGGCCCGCGTCACATAGAGATAGGAATTGGGATCGAACCGTTGCACGAACGATTCGCCCTGGTGGCGCAGATAGCTCTCCACCTGGAAATCGGCGTCGAAGCCGAAGGTGGGCATCTCGCGGTTCTGCAGCCGGCGGCCGAACTTGTTGTGCAGCGACTGGTCGGACATGTAGGTGATGTGCGCCGCCATGCGCGCCACCGCGAGCCCGCGATGAGGCGTCACCCCTTCCGCCAGATAGCGCCCGCCGCGCCAGTCGGGATCGGCCATCACCGCCTGCCGGCCGACCTCGTGGAAGGCGATGTTCTGCGCCGAGTGCCGCGCGCCGGTGGCGATGGGCATGGCCGAGAACACCCGCTCCGGATAGCTCGCCGCCCATTGCAGCACCTGCATGCCGCCCATGGAGCCGCCGGCGACGCACAGGAGCTTCTCGATGCCGAGATGGTCGAGCAGCATGGCCTGCGCGTTCACCATGTCGCGGATGGTGACGAGGGGCATGTCGAGGCCGTAGGGCCGGCCGGTCTCGGGATTGGTGGAGGCGGGGCCGGTGGTGCCCATGCAGCCGCCGAGCACGTTGGCGCAGATGACGAAGAAGCGCTCGGTGTCGATCGGCCGCCCCGGCCCCACCATCGTCTCCCACCAGCCCGGCTTGCCGGTGACGGGATTGAGGCTCGCGGCGTGCTGGTCGCCGGTCAAGGCGTGGCACACCAGCACCGCGTTGGTGCCGGCGGCGTTGGGCTCGCCGTAGGTCTGGTAGCCGATCTGCAGGTGGTTCAGCTCGACGCCCGCATCGAGCCTGAGCGGGGCACCGGTGCCGAAGCGCACCACGGGGGAATGGGGCTCGTCCGCCTCGCGCCGCGCCTCGGCGGCTGTGTTCGAGGCGACGTCCTTCCGGACGAAAGATGTCATGGGCGAACCAAGCGACGGCCCGGCGCCCGTGTCAAGCACCGACGCTCCGGCACAGAGACCGGCTGGCCCGCGCGCCCGGCCTCAGGATGCGGAGAGCGAGCTTCGCGCGGCGGACATGGCGACCGCGTCGCCTTCCACCACGTCGGCGGTGGCTTCGGCGCCCATCAGCACGAGGAGCTTGGCGCGGGCGCGGTTGACGCGGCTCTTGATGGTGCCGAGCGCGCAGCCGCAGACCTCCGCCGCCTCTTCATAGGAGAGGCCCGCCGCGCCCACCAGCACCAGCGCCTCGCGCTGGTCGTCGGGCAGAAGGGCGAGAGCTTCCTTCAGCGAGGTGAGGGTGGACGACCATTCCTGGCTCGGGCCGATATTGGTGTCCTGCTGGGCGAGCGCGGCCATGCCGTCATTCTCGCGCCGACGCTTGCGGATCTCGGTGTAATAGGTGTTGCGCAGGATGGTGAACAGCCACGCGCGGAGGTTGGTGCCGGGGTCGAACTTGTCCATGTTGGAGAGCGCCTTCAGCAGCGTCTCCTGGACCAGGTCGTCGGCTTCCGTGCGGTTGCGCGTCAGCGACCGCGCAAAGGCGCGCACCGCTGGAAGGAACTCCAGCACCTGCGTGCGCAGGGCGGCGGCGTCCATCTCTTGGCGGGTCCTTTCGCTCGGCGCGGGCAGATCCATCGGGCAGCCTATTCTTTCCGGCAATCGTGACTTTTGTGGCGGCGGTGTCCGCCCGGTTCCCGCCAAGGCGGGGCGGCGGCTGGACGTCCCTTGGCGGAGACGACTTCAAGCGTGACCTGAGCCTAACGCTGCTGCTGCGCTTCCGGTTCCGCCCGCCATGCGGCCGCGGAGGGCGGGCCCCGGCCGCCCCCTCGAGAGCGGCGCGATCAGGCGCCGCCGTTGCCCGTTCCCGTGCCGGTCGTCTGGCTGCTCTTCTGGCCGCCCTTCTGTCCCGCCTGCGAGGCGAGGGTGCGGTCGCGCGAGAAGCTGCGCTGGTCGTCAGCGACGCTCTGTCCGCCCTTGCGGCCCGCCTCGGCGGCGAGCGTGCGATTCTGGAAGAAGCTGCGCTTCTCGGCCGGGACGCTCTCGCCGCCCTTGCGCGCGATGGCCCGCTGCTTTTCCGCGTCCATCGCCGCAAAGCCGCGCTGGGAGGTGCCCTTGGTTCGCGCCTTGTCCATTTGCCCTGTTCCTCCGACTGCGATCGGCCGCTCGTCGCGGCACCCGGCCGGTCGATCCGGCGCTGTGTACCGGAGCGAAAACGGCCCGCACTGAAGCCAATAGGCCGCCCTCCGGCCGGTGGGGTGGCCAGGACGGTCTAAGCAGTAACGAAGCAGGCAGGGCTGTGGTTCCGACGAAAACACGCTTTCGTCGGGTGTCACGCTCCGTTAGGGCGAGACCGCGCAGCGGTATCCGGAGAAGCGATTGCGGGACAAGGGAAATCCCCGACGATCACCAGCGCGTCTCCGGACCGGTTGCGGGTCAGGGTTCCTCCGAGTTGGGCCGCAAAGCCCCCGGCGAGCCCGGAGGGCTCCTCCGGCGCATCGGCGGCGCCGGAAAGGACGAGGCGCAGACGCTCATCGTCCACCGTGCCGCGGATGAGCATGCCGAGGGAGGTACTGCCGGGCCGGAGCGTCAGTCCGAGCACCAGTTCCACCACCATGAGGGCGAGGGGGACCGCCATGTCGGTGGGCAGCCGCGTCTCCTCTGCCTCGACGACCAGACGCAGATTCTTGTCGGAGGAGCCCTCGATCAGCGAGGCGAGTTCCCCCAGCAACTCGCGCAGGCGCACCTGCGAGCCGTCGCTCGCCTCGTAGAGGATGCGGTGGACGAGGGCGAGGGTGTTCACGCGGGTGCGCAGCTGGTCGAACCGCTTGCGGTCCTCGCCCTTGCCCATCCCGCCGCCATAGAGCGACAGCAGGCTGACCACCACCTGAAGGCTGTTCTTGATGCGGTGATGGATCTCGCGCACCAGCGCGGTCTTCTCGGCGAGGTTTTCCCGCAGGCGCGCGTCGCGCTGGCGCACGGCATAGGCCATGTTCTCCACCGAGTGGCCGAGCATGCGGAATTCGCTCGGCGCGGCATCGAGCCGGGTCGGGCGGAAGCCGTAATGGCCCTGGGCATACACCGCCGTCACCCGCCGCAGATAGAGCAGCCAGCGCAGCACGATGCGGTCCACCGCCACCCACAGGGCGATGAGCGAGGCGACCATCACCAGCGCCGGTAGGGCGAAGCTCGCGGCGACCGTCACCAGGGTCCAGCCGAACAGCCGGTCGGACGGGGAGGCATAGGCCACCACCAGCCCCTCGCGGCCGAGGGGCGTGGTGGCATAGGTCCAGCGTCGGCCGGAGGCGTCGGTGCTCTCCCTGAGCGCATTGTCGGGTGCGGCGAAGGGAGCAGCCTGGAACAGCGCGCCGCTGAGACTGCGGGAATTGGAGACCAGCTCCTCGCCCGAAGCCGAGAACACCGCCACCACGCCCTCGGACGGCGGCACCTGCTGGCGCAGCAGATTGTCGAGCCAGCCGATCTCGATGCCCAAGGCCATGCCGCCTTCGAGCCGGCCGGCGGCATCGCGCAGCGGCAGAAGGCCCACCAGCACGTCCCGGTCGGTGGCGGTGCTGCGCACCCGGCCCGAGAGGCTGAAGCCCGGCTGCCGGATCGCCGAAAGCCACCAGCCGTCATCGGTCATGTCGGTGTCGGACGTGGGCAAGGCGGAGCAAGTGAGCTGCCCGGCGGCATTGACCACGCCGATATTGGCGGCGAAGGGCAGGGAGACGGTCGCCCCCCGCAGGGTCGCGCGGCAGGTCGGGCCCGCGGTGCGCACCTCCTCCACGTTCTGGAGCGCGTAGAGCACGTTTTCCGCCGAGGCGATCACATTCTGCTGGGAGGCGGCGGCGGCCAGCGCATGGCGCAGCAGGTTCTGCCGGGCATCCTCCTCGGCGGCGGAAAGCTGCATCACGCCTTGCACGATGTTGAGGGTGGCGATGGGGGCCAGCGCCAGCAGCACCATGAGGATCAGGCGGCGACGGACGCTGTCGAACAGGGTGCGCGGCTGGGTGGTGGACGGCGGAAAGAGGGAGGTGCGTTCCCGCTGGCCCGGCGTGGGCCCGCCACGGGACAGGTCGTCACGCGGGCTTTCGCGCCAACGCTCTTCACGGGAACCTTCTTCGCGGGACTTGGCGGCCTGCGCCCGTTCCAGATCCATCGTCGCTCCGCCAAACAACTCCACACAGGCGCCTGTCGCCGGTCCGCCGCTGGCAGACCGCCCCGCGAGACCTCACCCATACCGCGCCGAGGCGCGCCATGCTCTGGCGACGATGCCCGTCCCATCCTCCTGGAAGAACGCTCCCGGTGAGGAACGTTCCCGAGGGTCATGCAATGAATACGCGTGGCCTCGTCTCTTGGCCTTTTCTTTTGGCCGCGTGTCTGGCCTCGTATCCTGGCCCCCGTGTCGGTGCGGCCGCCTGCCTTTCCGTTCCGGTCCGCGCGCAGGATGCCCGCAGACAAGTTTCGACCGTGCCGCTCCCGCTGGGCTCGGGTGCCACTATAATGCGTTTTGCGCCGGCCCGGTTCCACCCGCATGGAACTTGTCGTGCACGCAAGCGTTACCGGGCTTTGGCTTCAACTTGGCCAATCACAAACGTGGCTCAGGGCGGCCATCACTCCTTTGGCACGTTCAGCTTGGCAGGGAACTTTCGCATGGCTTCCAATCCGCTTATCAAGCAGCTCCCGTTCCTGCGCCGCTACACGCGCGCCCTGATGGGATCGCAGGCGGCCGGCGATCTTCTGGTGCAGAACACGCTGCAGGCGATTCTCGACGGCAAGGTCGCGATCGATCCCGCGGTCTCGCCGCGGGTCGCGCTCTACAAGGCGTTCCACGAGACCTGGAACCGCCAGTCTTCCGGCGGGCAGGTGCCCTCGCGCGCCGATGCCCGGCTCCAGGCCATGGACCCCTCCTCGCGGGTGGCGCTGCTGCTCACCGCCATGGAGGGCTTCTCCTTCGCCGAGGCCTCGACCATTCTCGGCACCACCCTCTCCGACGTGGAGGCGCAGGTGGTGGCGGCGCAGCGCGAGATCGACCGCCAGCTCGCCACCCGCGTCCTCATCATCGAGGACGAATGGGTGATCGCCCTCGACCTCAAGACCCTCGTCACCGAACTGGGACATGAGGTGATCGGCGTCGCCCCCACCCATTCCAAGGCGGTGGAGCTGGCGCAGGGCGGCAATTTCGGCCTGGTGCTGGCCGACATCCAGCTCGCCGACGGCTCCTCCGGCATCGAGGCGGTGACGGAGATCCTCGAGAGCTTCAACGTGCCGGTGATCTTCATCACCGCCTTCCCCGACCGCCTCCTCACCGGCGAGCGGCCGGAGCCCACCTATCTCATCACCAAGCCGTTCCTCACCGAGACGGTGAAGGCGACGGTGGCGCAGGCCCTGTTCTTCCACGAGGCCCGCGCCGAGCCCGAAGCCGCGCGCAGCGCCTGAACGAGGAGGTTCGCGCGCAGCGCCTGAAGAACGGTTCGCGCGCGCCTCACGGACAGCCTCCCCGCGGAAATCGCGAGGACTACGAACTTTCCCGGGCACGCAATTGCCGTGTCGGTCGTTACACTCCCGAGCGGATATGGAGCGAGCCCCGAACGGCGGATGCTCCCACCGCGCGTGACAAACCCTGCCGGAGACAACCATGGTCGACAAGCCGCAGATCGTGACCGCCCAAGCCGCCTCCGCCGCCGAGGCCAACCTCAACGACGTCAAGTCGGACCTCGACCAGCTCAGGGCCGATTTCACCAAACTGCTGGAAACCCTCGGCAAGACCGCCAAGCACTCGGTGAAGGGCGCCAAGGGCGAGGCCGAGAGCGCCGCCGGCGAGGTGGGCGACTGGGCCGAGGAACAGGTCCTCACCCTGCGCGAGAGCATCCGCGAGCAGCCCATCACCGCCTGCGCCATCGCCGCGGGCGTCGGCGTCATCCTCGGCCAGATCCTGCTGCGCCGCTGATCCGCGCCGCCTTGGCCGGTTCTGGGACCGGCCGTCGCACCATTCCTGAAGCCGCCGGGCGGGCCATCCCCCGGCGGCTTTTGCTTATCCCTCCCCCTTCGGCCGGAAGCCGAGCCGCTCCAGCGCCGCCACCAGCGTGGCGCCGTCATAGGGCTTGGAGATGACCCCCACGTCGCTGCGCCCGACGAAGAGATCGGAGATGTCCTGCGCGGCATAGCCGGTGGCGACGATGATGGGCAGGTCGGGCGCGATCTCGCCGAGCCGTCGCACCACCTCGTCGCCGCGCATGTCGGGCAGGCCGATGTCCACGATGGCGAGCGCCAGCGCGTCGCGGCCGATGTCCGCCTTGACGGCGCGGGCGTGCGCGAGCGCCGCCTCGCCGTGGGAGGCGATGGTGACCTTGAAGCCCTGATCTTCCAGGACCTGGCTTGCCACCATGGCGACGAAGGGCTCGTCCTCCACCAGGAGGACGGAGCCCCTGAGGGCGGGTTCGTCCAGCATTCCGTTCACTTTGGCGACCAGTTCCGACTGGCTGTAGGGCTTGGTCAGGAGCTTCATGCCCGGATCGAGCCGCCCCTGATGCACCACAGCGTTGCGGGCATAGGCGGTGGTGAACAGCACCGGGGTTCGCGGCATCCGCCGCTTCACCTCGTCGGCGAGGCCCCGCCCGTCCATCCCGTCGCCGAGGCGCACGTCGGTGAAGAGCAGGTCGGGGCGGGTGCCCCGTGACAGGGCGTCGAGGGCGGCGGAAGCATCGGCGGCCTCGATCACCGTGTGGCCGGCGTCCCGCAGCGTTGCGGCGCCCATGGTGCGGAGCTGGTCGTCGTCCTCCACCATGAGCACCACGGCCGGCGCGGCGCGGGCCTCGCCTTCGGTCCGCACCGGGGCGGGCTCGGGCAATGCGGGCGCCTCCTCCAGCCGCGGCAGATATAGCTTCACCGTGGTGCCGTCGCCTCGCTCGGAATAGATCATCACGTGCCCGCCGGACTGCTTCACGAAGCCGTAGACCTGGCTGAGGCCGAGCCCGGTGCCGTCCTTCGGCCCCTTGGTGGTGAAGAAGGGCTCGAAGGCGCGAGCCCGCACGTCCTCCGCCATGCCCATGCCGGTGTCGCTGACGAAGATCGCCACATACTGGCCGGGCGTCAGGTCCTCGTGCTCGGCGCAATAGGCCTCGTCCAGATAGGCGTTGGCGGTCTCGATGGTGAGCTTGCCGCCGTCCATCATGGCGTCGCGCGCGTTCACCGCGAGGTTGAGGATGGCATTCTCCAACTGGTTGTGGTCGATCTCCGTGCGCCACAGCCCGCCGGCGAGCACCGTCTCCAGCATCACCCGTTCGCCGAGCGCGCTGCGCAGCATGTGGGACATGCCTGTGACGAGGCGGTTGGCGTCGGTGGGGCGGGGATCGAGGGGCTGGCGGCGGGAGAAAGCGAGCAGGCGCTGGGTGAGAATGGCCGCCCGCAACGCGCCCTGCCGGCCGTAGTCGAGGAAGCGGCGGATCTCCTCGGTCTTGATCTCCTGCGTGCGGGTATCCTTGGGGTCCGCCGGCACCCGGCGCTCGGCGGCCTCGATGTTGCCGATGATGATGGTGAGCAGATTGTTGAAATCGTGCGCGATGCCGCCGGTGAGCTGGCCCACCGCCTCCATCTTCTGCGCCTGCCGGAGCTGGGATTCAGCGCGCAGGCGCTCTTCCATCTCCTGCTTGAGCAGGGTGTTGGCCGCGGCGAGCTGGGTGGTGCGGGCGGCGGCGAGGCGTTCCAGGTCCTCGTTGGTGCGCGACAGCGCCTCGCGGGCGGCGACGATCTCGGAGATGTCGGTGCAGCTGCCGTACCAGCGGTCCACCCGGCCGTCCTCGTCGCGCACCGGAACGGCGCGGCAGAGGAACCAGCGATAGCTGCCGTCCTTGGCGCGGAACCGACATTCGCGCGAGAAGGGCTTGCCGCTGGCAAGGCTCCCCTTCCATGCCTCCATCACGCAGCTCTTCTCCTCCGGATGGAGGAAGGCGTGCCATTCCACCACCTCGCCGGGCGGTGCCTCGACGCCGGTATATTCGGCCCAGCGGTGGTTGTAATAGTCGCCGCTCCCGGCGGGGGACGAGGTCCACACCATCTTCGGCAGCGCCTCGGCGAGCAGGCGATAGCGCTGCTCGCTGGCGGCGATGGCCTTCTCCGCCCGTTTGCGCTCGGTGATCTCCACCACGATCATGCCGACGAGGCTGATGGCCTGCCCTGAGGTGCGCACCGGAAAATAGCTGACGAGGAAGTGGCGCCAGACGCCCGGCGCGGCCGGCGTCGCGCCTTCCAGCTCCACGTCGGCGATGACCTCGCCGGTGGCGAGCACACGTTCGAGGGATGGCGTCACCGCACCGGCGAGCTGGGGCAGCATGTCGGCAAGGGAGCGGCCGGCGTGCTCGCGGGCCGGGATGCCGTCGATGCGGGCCAGCATCTCGTTGACGCGGATGAAGCGTTGCTGGGCATCGAAGAAGGCGAAGCCCACGGGGGCATGATGCAGCAGCGCTTCCAGCGTCGCCACCACGGCGGTCTGCTCGGTCGCCGCCGACAGCAGTGCGGCATGGGCCGATTCGAGGCGGCGCAGGGTGGTGCGCACGAGGGCCGCGATGCCCCATACGGCAATGGCATTGATGACGAAGGAGAGGAGCGAGGCCAGCGGCGGACTGGCGATGCCGCTGCTTCCGCTTTCCGGCACCAGCGCGGCGTTGACGCCGGCGAGCAAAGCGATGGCCGCAAGGCCGATCTCCGCGCCGCACACCAGCGACACAACGATGATCGCAGGCAGCTGGAACAGGTAGGGCGGGAAATCCAGCACCCAGAGGATGAGGCCGAGCCTGAGCGCCAGCGCCGCCACGATGACGGTGCAGGCAAAGGCGAGGCGCCACCACAGGGGCCGCTGCTCCGCGATGATTCTCAGGAAGAGGCCGGCGGGGCCTCGACTGGACAGGTCCATCCCTGCTCCCTGTGGCGATCGGGCCGCCACATTGCCCCCGCATGTGCCGCGGGATCAACCGCCGCTGGCCCTGTTCATTTCTGCCCGACCGGGCCGAGCGGACGCGGCGAAGCCGGCCCTGGCCAGAAACCAGGGCCGGCAAGCCTGTCTTCCCAAGGGCTTCCGGGGTGCGGACCCAAGATCCGCGCCCCGGCTTCCCGCGTGGATCAGCGGGTGGCCGGCGGGGTGGCCGGACGGTTGGTGTTCACGCTGCCGGTGCTGGCGGGGGCCTTGTCCGCCTCGGTGAAGGTCGGCGCGTTCTTCAGCTCGTCCTTGGTCTTGCGCAGCACCAGACGGTCCTTGCCGTCGACGCGGGTCACCTCGACCGACTGGAACGGCACCGCCACGTCCTTCTCGCCGATGCCGAGGAAGCCGCCGACGCCGATCACCACGGCCGCGACATTGCCCGAGCGGTCGATGAGCAGATCGTTGATGTCACCGAGATTCTCGTCGGCCGGGCCGCGCACGGCAGAGCCGATGAGGTTGGATGCCATGTGCTGGTCGGCCATCTGGCGGGTGACGAAGGTGGGCGCCATGCCGGTGGCCGCGGTCGCGCTGGTGGTGGCGCCCATGGTGCCGGTGGGCGCCGCCGTCTGCGCCATGGCGGTGGTGGAAAGAAGAACGGCCGCGGTCGCAGCGTAGATCGGCATCATCTTCATGGTATCCTCCTCGTGAGAACGTGTTCTGGCCCCATGGCCCTGTTCAAGGTGCACCGAAGCACTTGCCTTGCACGCATCCGCGCAAGGCCTTGCTCATCGTGTGCATGAAATGAAGCGCCGGCTCGACTGGCCTGCGCGCAAAGACAAGTTGAAGTCTTCCGGTAGAAGTCTTGTCTCTGCTGGCCTATCAACTCGAACCGTGCCACCCGGTTCCCTCGCGTTCGATGCGGCTGACGAGGTTCTCTGCGGCCACGTTCGATGGTCGGCGATACAGTCGTGCCGGAGCCGCCGATGGCCCGTTGCCATCGGCGTGTCGATAAGATAAAAAGCGAGCGCTCGTTCGTTTTTGGCTTTTCCTGGAAGGGCGCACCCATGGATTTCTCGATCTCCCCGGCCCTCGAAGATCTCCGCCGCCGCATCGCCGCGTTCGTCTCGGACGAGATCATCCCGCTGGAAAGCGACCCGGCCGCCTATGACGCCCACGAAAACATCGCGGCGGCGCCGCTGGAGCGCCTGCGCGCCAAGGCGAAGGCGGAGGGGCTGTGGTGCCTCCAGCTGAAGCCGGAGAATGGCGGCCTCGGCGTCGGCCGCATGGGCATGGCGGTCTGCTACACCGAAATGAACCGCTCCATCTTCGGACCCGTGGTGTTCAACTCCGCGGCCCCCGACGACGGCAACATGATGGTGCTGGAACAGGTCGGCACCGCCGACCAGAAGGCCCGCTGGCTCGCCCCCATCGCCCGTGGCGAAGTGCGCTCCGCCTTCGTCATGACCGAGCCCCATCCCGGCGGCGGCTCCGACCCCTCCATGATGCTCACCCGCGCCGAGAAGCAGCCGGACGGCTCCTATCGCATCTATGGCCGCAAGTGGTTCATCACCGGCGCGGAGGAGGCGGCGCACTTCATCATCATCGCCCGCACCTCGGACGATGCGCGCAAGGGCCTGACCGCCTTCGCCTTCCACCGCGACGCGCCGGGCTGGCGCATCGTCCGTCGCATCCCCATCATGGGGCCGGAGGAACATGGCGGCCATTGCGAGCTGGAGTTCGACGGCCTCACCATCCCGCCCGAGGATGTGCTCATGAAGGAAGGCGACGGCCTGAAGGTGACGCAGATCCGCCTCGGCCCGGCGCGGCTCACCCACTGCATGCGGTGGCTCGGCCTCGCCATGCGCTCGGTGTCCATCGCCCGCGACTATGCGGCGGTGCGCGAGGGCTTCGGCATTCGTCTGGCGGATCGTGAGAGCGTGCAGATCATGCTGGGGCGCATCGCCATGGAGATCGAGATCGGCCGCCTCCTCGTCATGAAGGCCGCCTTCGAGCTGGACCGCGGCGGATTCGCGCGCAAGGAAATCTCCATGGCCAAGATCAAGGCCGCCAATACCCTGCACCTCGCCGCCGACACTGCCATCCAGATCAACGGCGCGCGCGGCTATTCCAAGGATACGGTGCTGGAGTGGATCTACCGCTACGCCCGTCAAGCCCGCATCGTGGACGGGGCCGATGCGGTGCACGAGATGGTGCTCAACCGCTTGCTGGACAAGGAAGGCGACGACTTCTGGAACTGGCCGGTGGCCGGAGGGGCGGCATGAGCGCGCCGGCCTCCTCCCTCGGGTTCGATGCCGCCGCGCTGGACGGCTGGCTGAAGGCCCGCGTGCCGGGCCTCTCCGGCGCGCCGCGCTTCGAGGCCATCTCGGGCGGGCAGTCCAACCCCACCTACTTCGTCACCTATGACAATCGCGCCCTCGTGCTGCGTAAGCAGCCGCCGGGGGAGCTGCTGCCCTCCGCCCATGCGGTGGATCGCGAATATCGCATCATGCATGCGCTGGCCGGGACCGGCGTGCCGGTGCCGCCGGTGCTGGCCCTGTGCGAGGACAAGTCCGTCATCGGCACCCTTTTCTATGTGATGGAGAAGGTGGACGGCCGCGTCTTCCACGACTGCACCTTGCCGGGCGTGTCCCCGCAGGAGCGCCGGGCCATGTACGAGGCCATGGCCACCACGCTGGCGGCCATGCACAACGTGGACCCCGCAGCGGTGGGGCTCGCCGACTTCGGCCGTCCCGGCAATTATTTCAGCCGCCAGATCGCCCGCTGGACCCGCCAGTGGGAGCTTTCGAAGACCCGCGAGGATGCCAATATCGAGCGCCTCGTCGCGTGGCTACCGGAGCATGTGCCGGCGGACGAGACGAGCCGCATCGCCCATGGCGACTACCGCATCGGAAATCTCATGTTCCACCCCACCCGCCCGGAGGTGGTGGCGGTGCTGGACTGGGAATTGTCCACGCTGGGGCATCCCTTGGCGGACCTCGCCCATTGCGCCATGGCCTGGGTGTCGCGGCCGGAGGAATACGGCGGCATCGACGGGCTCGACCTCGATGCCCTCGGCATTCCCGCGCGCGCCGAGTTCGTGGCGGCCTATCAGGCGGCGGCGACCCATGGCGCGCAGCTCACCGACTTCCACATGGCCTTCGCCCTGTTTCGCTGGTCGGTGATCTTCGAGGGCATCGCCGCGCGCGCCAAGGCCGGCAATGCCGCCTCCGAGGGGGCCGGCGACACCGCAGGCCTTGCCGAAGCCTTCGCCGCGCGGGCTGCGGCCTTCACCTGAGCGATCAGGCCAGCGCCTTCCGCACGAAGGCGTTGACCTCGGCCGCATAGGCCGGCGCCTCGATGCCGCGCTCGCGGTATTTGCTGCGCTTCACATACCAGTCCTGCAGCAGCGGCTTGATGAGCGTCGCCGCGAACAGCGGGTCACCGGCGGCGAAGGTGCCGCGGCGCATGCCCTCGGCGATGGCCCCGGCGAGGATGCGCTCGGTGGTCCGCTCGCTCTCCACCGCGCGCTTGCGGGCCTCGGGCGGAAAGGCCTTCGCCTCCATGTAGGCGAAGACAAACCAGGGGTGCATGGCCTCGGTGAGAAGGATGTGGCGCTCGATCAGCCAGGCGAGATGCCGCGTCGGGTCCGCGCGCACCGCCTCCGGCGCGTCCGCGAGCGCGCCTTCGGCCGCTTCTGCCACCTCCTCCAGGATCATCAGGAGCAGCGTGTCCTTGCTGTCGAGGTAGGAATAGAGCCCGCCCATGCTGAGGCCGGATTCCTCCGCCAGCTGGCGCAGCGTCATGGCGTGGAAGCCGTGGCGGTTGGCGAGCGTCAGCGCCGCGCCGAGGATGCGCGCGAGGTTCGCCACAGCCAGATGGGGCTTGCGCACCTTGATGGTCTCGCGATGCCGGGCAAGGATGCGCGCGGCGCTGGCCTCGAGGGAATGATCCGGCGCGTGAGATGTCGCGATCTGCGCGTGCGCCGCCTGTTCCTCGCCCAATCGAGACCCCCGCCAAAGCTGTGTGCAGACTGCGGGCGGGCCGGCGAATGTCAAGCGAGGCCCCACACGGTGACGCTCGGCACCGGCGGAATTGTCCCATCCCCTTGCATCATGGCTCTGCCTTCGCTTTGCTGCCGGAAAGGGACCGGAGCCCGTCCGCATGAGCCTTCTGCGCGTTTATGCCCGCACCATCAGCCTCCTCGGACCGGAGGCCCGGCTGGGGGCGCTGCTGGCCGGCTCGAACCTCGCCCTAGCGGTGTCGCAGTTCGCCGAGCCGATCCTGTTCGGCCGCATCATCGATGCGCTGGCAACCGCCCAGGCCGCCCAGCGCCTGCCGCATACGGACGATCTGGTGCCGCTGCTCGCCGCCTGGGTGTGCTTCGGCCTGTTCAACATCGGCGCCGGGGTGCTGATCTCGCTCCATGCCGACCGGCTCTCCCACCGCCGCCGGCTGGGGGTGCTGACGCAGTATTTCGAGCATGTGCTGCAACTGCCCCTGAGCTTCCACGGGGAAACCCATTCCGGCCGCCTGCTGAAGGTGATGCTGGAGGGCGTCGATGCCCTGTGGGGCCTCTGGCTCTCCTTCTTCCGGGAGGATTGCGCGGCGATTCTCTCCCTCGTCATCCTCGTGCCGGTGGGCATCTACCTCAACTGGCGGCTGGGGCTGGTGCTGATCGTGCTGATGGCGGTGTTCGGCGTCGTCACCGCTTATGTCATCGGCCGCACCGAGGCCATGCAGCGGCAGGTGGAGGAATACAATTCCGACCTCGCCGAGCAGACCTCCGACGCGCTGGGCAACGTGGCGGTCATCCAGAGCTACACCCGCACCGAGGCCGAGGTCTCCGGCCTCCGCGACACGGTGAACCGGGTGCTGGCGGTGCAGATTCCGGTGCTGTCGTGGTGGGCGATGGTGTCCATGGCCACCCGCGCCGCGACCACGCTCACCATTCTCGCCATCCTGCTCATCGGCACCTGGCTCTACATGCAGGGCCTCGCCAACATCGGCGACATCGTCACCTATGTGGCCTTCGCCAACATGCTGATCGGCCGGCTGGACCATACGGTCTCCTTCTTCAACCGGCTGATGATGTCGGCGCCGCAGCTCGCCCAGTTCTTCGAGGTGCTGGACACGGTGGGCGCGGTGCGCGACCGGCCGGGGGCGAAGCCCCTGCCGCCGGTGAAGGGCGACGTGACCTTCGACGACGTGTCCTTCTCCTATGACGGCAAGCGCACCGCGGTGGCGGACGTGTCGTTCCACGCCGAGCCGGGCCAGACCTTCGCCTTCGTCGGCACCACCGGTGCCGGCAAGTCCACCGCGCTCGCCTTGCTGCACCGGGTGTTCGACCCCCAGTCCGGTGCCATCCGCATCGATGGCGAGGACATTCGCGATGTCACACTCTCCTCGCTGCGCCACGCCATCGGCGTGGTGTTCCAGGAACCGCTGCTGTTCAACCGCTCCATCGCCGACAACCTCAAGGTCGGCAAGCCCGACGCCACCGAGGACGAGATGCGGGAGGCGCTGGCCCGCGCCCAGGCGCTGGAGCTGGTGGAGCGCAACCCGCTCGGCCTTCAGGCGGTGGTGGGCGAGCGCGGCCGCGCGCTCTCCGGCGGCGAGCGCCAGCGCCTCTCCATCGCCCGCGCGCTGCTCAAGAACCCGCCCATCCTGATCCTCGACGAGGCGACCAGCGCATTGGACGCCGCAACGGAAGTGAAGGTGCAGGCGGCGCTGGACGAGGTGATGAAAGGCCGCACCACCTTCGTCATCGCCCACCGCCTCGCCACCGTCCGCAATGCCGATCGCATCCTGGTGTTCGAGCACGGGCGGGTGGTGGAGGCGGGCTCCTTCGACGAGCTGGTGCGCCTCGGCGGCCGCTTCGCGGGGCTTGCCCGCGCGCAGTTCATGGCCGGCGCGCAAGAGACGTCGCGGCCGGCGCCCGCGGTGATCGCCGAGACATGAGCGGGGACGGTGGTTTAGGGTTGCGTACCGTCAAGGACAAGCTGAAGTCTTCATCGTAAAGGTTTCGCGCATTCAAGGAGTGCGGCTGAATTGTGGCAGACTAGGCGAGGCTTCGACCTGTGCCGCACCGGCCGTGCGCCCCATTGCGCCTTTTCCGCGCAAGCGAAACCGGTTATGGAAGGACAGTTCCTGCGCGCGATTTCTCAACAGGGAGCGGATCGGTTGGCGCCCACGACATCACGTTTCGCCCTCCGAGCCTCGTTTGTCGGCTGCCTGCTGGCCGCTTTCGGGCTTGTGCTTGCTGCCGGTGTCCCGGCCCGCGCCAACCCGATCCTGCTGGTGGAGGCCGACACCGGCCGGGTGATCGAGCAGAAGGAGGCCGGGCGTCCCTGGCATCCCGCGTCCGTCACCAAGCTGATGACGGTCTATGTGGCGCTCAATGCCGTGCGCAACGGCCGGCTGAAGTTCGATACGCCGATCACCGTCTCGCCCGCGGCCGCGGCGCAGCAGCCCTCCAAGATGGGCTTCAAGGTCGGCACCGTCGTCACCCTCGACAATGCCTTGAAGATGGTTCTGGTGAAGTCGGCCAACGACATGGCCTGGCTGGTGGGTGAGGGCGTCGCCGGTTCCATGCCGGCCTTCGTCGCCGAGATGAACGCCACTGCCGCGCACCTCGGCATGACCGGCACCCATTTCGAGAACCCGAATGGCCTGCCGGACCCGGCGCAGGTGACCACCGCCCGCGACCTCGCCATCCTGGCGCGGGCCATCATCTATCATTTCCCCGAGCAGGAAGCGCTGTTCCGCATCCCGGCCATCAAGATCGGCAAGGTGGTGCTGCGCAACTACAACCGCCTGATCGACCGCTATCCCGGCGCGGACGGCATGAAGACCGGCTTCGTCTGCGGCTCCGGCTACAATCTCGTCGCAACCGCCACGCGCGGCAACAAGCGCCTCATCGCCGTCATCCTCGGCGCCCGCTCCGGTACCGCCCGCACCGAGCAGGCGGCGCTGATGTTCGAGAAGGGCTTCCAGTCGTCCTGGTCGGTGTTCGGTGCCGCCGCCCCGCTTCTGTCCGCGCTCCCCAACAGCGGCGGGCCGATCTATGACATGCGGGCGGAAGTGTGCGGCGGCAAGCGTGCCGTGACCGCCTCCGAGGCGGACGACGAGCCCGATCCGCAGACCAGCTCCAGCTTCTCTTTCGCGACGCCGGCTCTGCCCAAGTCCGGTGCCGAGCTGCTGCAGACCCTGCCGCCCTCCATGCCGCCGGTTCCGGTCTATGTGGGCACGCGCAATGCGGTGGAGGATTTCGCCACCGCCTACGAACCGGACCCGCCGAAGAAGCCCAAGGCCGCCGCCGGATCGAAGCCGGACAGCAAGTCGGCCGCCACCGCCGACAAGCCCAAGACGGGTGGTGAAAAGGCTTCCGGGGATGCCGCCAAGAAGCCGGCCAAGCCGCAGGGCGCCGTCGCGGCCGGCAGCAGTGCGACGCCGAAGCCCAAGCCGAAGCCGGCCCCCGCGCCCGCCAATCCCGAGGCCGCCGCTCCCGCGCCCAAACCGGCGACGTAAGTCGCCGGTTCACGCAGAAGGTTCGGCGACGTCGGTCGCCGGATCGCCCAACAGGCTCGGCGACATAAGGCACCGGTCCAAACCGTCACGGTACCCTTGACCCGGCAGACCGTCTCGTAGAGGCAGGGAGGCAATCGATCCCTCCTTCCGGGAGACACCCCATGCCGGGCTCCTCCGACGTCTTCCCTTCTGAAGGCGCATCCGCCACCGAAGCCACCGTGCCGCGCCGCGGGCCGCCTGATCCCATCGCCGTCACCGTGCTCACCGGCTTCCTCGGCGCGGGCAAGACGACGCTGCTCAACGCGCTCCTCGCCGATCCGGCGCTGGCCGACACCGCCGTCCTCATCAACGAGTTCGGCGAGGTGGGGCTGGACCATCTGTTCGTGCGGCCGGTGGAGGAGGGCATCGTGATGCTCTCGTCCGGCTGCCTGTGCTGCACCGTGCGGGGCGATCTGGTCGCCGCGCTGGAAGACCTGCTGCGCGGCCGCGACAACGATCGCCTGCCGCCTTTCTCCCGCGTCGTCATCGAGACCACCGGCCTTGCCGATCCGGCACCGGTGATCCACACGCTGATGACCCACCCCTATCTTGGCCTGCGCTACCGGCTCGATGGCATCGTCTGCGTGGTGGATGCGGTCAACGGCGACGCCACCCTCGATGCCCATGACGAGGCGGTGAAGCAGGCGGCGGTGGCCGACCGCATCGTCCTCACCAAGTCCGACCTGGTGACGGACACCGAGGCCCTTGATGCGCTGAAGACGCGGCTGCATCGCCTCGCCCCGGCGGCGAAGATCGTCGATGCGGCGGCGGGGGAGGCGACGGCGGACGCCCTGCTCGGCGCCGGCCTGTTCGATGCGAAGACGCGGATCCCGGACGTCGCCCGCTGGCTCGCTGCCGAGGATGTGGCCGCGGCGCAGGCCGAGGTCGATCCCGCCGGCCTCGATCCCAACCGCCACGACAGCCGCATCCGCGCCTTCACCCTCGCCACCGATGCCGCGATCCCGGCGGCAACTCTCGATCTCTTTCTGGAGTTGCTGCGCGGCACCCATGGCGCCAAGCTGCTGCGCATGAAGGGCATCGTGAAGCTCGCCGAGGAACCGGACACGCCGGTGGTGATTCATGCCGTGCAGCATGTGATGCATCCGCCCGCCCGCCTTCCCAGCTGGCCCGACGACGACCACAGGAGCCGCCTCGTGATGATCGTGCGCGACCTCGACCCCAAGGTGATCGCCCGCCTGTTCAACGCCTTTCTCGGCATCCCCCAGGTGGACATGCCGGACCGCGCCGCGCTCACCGACAATCCGCTGGCGCCTCCGGGGATGGCCCGATGAGCGCCCCCGTCCCCACCCCCGAGGCGGTGCTCTCCTTCTGGCAGGCCGCCGGCCGTGAGAAGTGGTTCGGCGGCGGCCCGGCCTTCGACGCGGAGGTGCGCGCCGCTTTGCTGCCGGCCCATGAGGCGGCGGCCGAAAGCGCCCTCGATGGCTGGCAGGGCACCGCGCCCGGCGCGCTGGCCCGCATCATCCTGCTGGATCAGGTGCCGCGAAATGTCTTCCGGGGCACGCCGCAGGCCTTCGCCACGGATGCCATGGCGCTGGCGGCGGCGGAGAAGGCGGTGGATCGCGGCTTCGACAAGGACCCTTCCATTCCGGATGCGCTGCGGAGCTTCTTCTATCTGCCCTTCATGCATGCCGAGGACCGGGCGGCGCAGGCGCGATGCGTGGCGCTCTATCGGGCGCTGGGGCAGGAGGACGGGCTGCGCTTCGCGCTCATCCATCAGGAGTGCATCGACCGCTTCGGCCGCTTCCCCCACCGCAACGCCATCCTCGGCCGCGAGACCACGCCGGAAGAGTCGGACTATCTGGCAAACGGCGGCTTCAGCGGCTGAGGCGCGCCCTTGCGCCTTCTCCGGCGGCCCGGCCGGTGGCGATGACCGCCTGAAGGAGGTAGCCGCCCGTGGGCGCCTCCCAATCCAGCATCTCGCCGGCGACGAACACCGGCGGGAGGTGCGGCGGCAGGCCGTTGAGCGAAAAGTCCCGGCCGATGCACTCCCAGGCGATGCCGCCGGCGGATGAGATGGCCCGCTCCAGCCCGGCATGGCCGGTGATGGTGAGCGGCAGCGCCTTGACGAGGCGGGCCAGCGTCGCCGGATCGGGCCGCGCCGGACCGGTCGCCTCGCGGATGAGCCCCACCGCCACGGGCGCCAGCCCCGCCGCCTTGCGCAGGAAGGTGGAGAGGGAGGCGCTGCCCGGCCCGCCGCCGAGTCGCTTCGCCAGCGCGGAGCCATCAAGGTCGGGCCGCAGGTCCACATGAAGCGTCACGGGTCCGTCCGCCAGCGCCCGCCGGAGCGGTGCGGAAAGGGCGTAGATGGCGCCGCCTTCGAGCCCCGCCGCGCTCACCATGGCCTCGCCCTTCACCGTCACGCCGTTGAAGGTAAGCGCGATGCGCTTCAGCGGCGTGCCCGCGAACTTCTGCCGGAAAATCTCGGACCACGGGACGAAGACGCCCATATTGGCCGGCACGAAGTCGTTCATCCTCACGCCGAGGGCGCGCAGCACCGGCACGAAGCCGGCATCCGATCCCAGCCGCGGCCAGGAGGCGCCGCCGAGGGCGAGAATGACCGCATCGGCCTTCACCGCGGCCGGACCATCCGGCGTGGCGAACAGGAGCGCGCCGCTGGTGTCGAAGCCCCGCCACTCACGCCGGGGATGGAAGGTGACGCCGTTGGCCGCCAGCCGGCCCAGCCAGGCGCGGAGCAAAGGCGAGGCCTTGAAGCTTTTCGGGAAAACGCGCCCACTGGAACCGACGAAGGTCTCTTCCCCCAGACCCGCCGCCCAGTCGCGCAGCGCCTGCGGCGGGAAAGCCGCGAGCGCGGGTGCGAGGCGCTCCGCCGCCGTGCCGTAGCGGGCGAGGAAGGCGTCCGCCGGCTCGGAATGGGTGAGGTTGAGCCCGCCGCGCCCGGCCATCAGGAATTTCCGCGCGGCGGAGGGCATGCGGTCATAGAGCGACACCCGCACTCCTGCGGCCGACAGCACCTCGGCGGCCGCGAGCCCGGCGGGACCGGCGCCGACGATGGCGATGAAGGGGGCAGGCTGGGTCACGATGGGGTCCGGCGTTTGGGGGCGATCGGGTGTAAGCACGACCGCGCGCCGGACGCCAGCTTTCTCGGCCCGTCCAAGGGCAAAGCCGTGGACGGTGGGGATTTGCCGCCCCGCCCATCGACGTGCGGGCGCGCGATGCTATGTATGGGGAGGGCCAGCGCCGGCCCTTAAGGCGGCCAGATGAGCGACGAGCAGCACACCGACGACCAGCAGGACGGACCGGGCTTCGACCTCGGCCTGCCCGAGGCTGCGCCGCCGTCGGCGCCGGCCGCCACCCCAACACCCGCCGCAGCCTCGCCCGGCGCCTATCGCGTGCTGGCGCGCAAGTACCGCCCGCAGAATTTCGCGGACCTGATCGGCCAGGAGGCCATGGTCCGCACCCTGCGCAACGCCTTCTCCTCGGGGCGCATCGCGCAGGCCTATATCCTCACCGGCGTGCGCGGCGTGGGCAAGACCACCACCGCCCGCATCCTCGCCCGCGCGCTGAACTATGAGCCGGCGGACGGCGCCGCCGGCGGCCCGAGCCTCGATCTCGCGCTGATGGGCAAGCACTGCCGCGACATCATCGAATCCCGCCATGTGGACGTGATGGAGATGGACGCCGCGTCCAACACCTCCATCAACGACATCCGTGAGATCATCGAGAGCGCGCGCTACCGCCCGGTGATGGCGCGCTACAAGGTCTACATCATCGACGAAGTGCACATGCTCTCCACGGCGGCCTTCAACGGGCTGCTGAAGACGCTGGAAGAGCCGCCCGAGCATGTGAAGTTCATCTTCGCCACCACCGAGATCCGCAAGGTGCCCGTCACCGTGCTGTCCCGCTGCCAGCGCTTCGACCTGCGCCGGGTGGAGGCGGGCACGCTGGCCGCGCACCTCTCCGGCATTTGCGCCCGCGAGGGCGTCACCATCGAGCCGGAGGCGCTCTCCATCGTCGCCCGCGCGGCCGAGGGCTCGGTACGCGACAGCCTTTCCCTGCTGGATCAGGCCATCGCCCACGGCGGCGGCACGGTGAGCGCGGATGAGGTGCGCCGCCTCCTCGGCCTCGCCGACAAGGGGCGCGTCATCGACCTGTTCGAGGCGCTGATGAAGGGCGAGATCGCCCGTGCGCTGGCGGAATTCCGCGACCAGTACGATTCCGGCGCCGACTCTGCCGTCATCCTCACCGACCTTGCGGATTTCACCCATCTCGTCACCCGCCTGAAGATCGTGCCCGACGCGGCCGACGACGCGGCGCTGGTGGAGGCCGAGCGGGTGCGCGGGTCGGAGATGGCGCAGGGCCTCTCCATGCGGGTGCTGGCCCGTGCCTGGCAGATGCTCTCGAAGGGCATCGGCGAAGTGCAGCAGGCGCCCAAGCCCGCCCAGGCGGCGGAGATGGTGCTGGTGCGCCTCGCCTATGCCGCGGACCTTCCGACCCCGGACGACGCGCTGCGGCGGCTGAAGGACCAGCCGGCGCCCGCCGCTCCGTCCCTGCCCTCCGGCGGCGGTGGTGGTGGCGGTGGCGGTCCGCGCCTCTCCCTCGCCCCCCGCCCGGTGGAAGCCCATCCCCAGCCGCGCACGGAGATCCGGACCGATGCGCGCGCGGCCATGCCCGCCGAGGGACCGCGGCTCGGCAGCCTTGCCGATGTCGCGGCGCTCGCCGCAGCCCGCCGCGACCTCGCCCTCAAGCACGGCATCGAGACGCAGCTGCGCCCCGTGCATGTGGAGGACGGGCGCCTGGAGGTGGCGCTGGTGCCCGGCGCGCCGGGCAGCCTCATTCAGGATCTCTCCCGCAAGCTCAACGAATGGACCGGCCGGCGCTGGATGGTCTCCGTCTCCTCCCAGTCCGGCGGGCCGACGCTGGCGGAGGAGAATGCGGCGGTCAAAGCCGAGCGGGAGGAGGGCATCAAGGCCCATCCTTTGGTGGCCGCCGTGCTCGCCCGCTTCCCCGGCGCCGAGGTGGTGGACGTGCGCACCCGCGAGGAGCCCCCCGCCGACGAGGGCCTCGCGCCCTCCGAGGAGGATTACCTCGCCGGCCCCGGTGCCGACGACGAGATCGAATTCTAGACAGGGATGACAGCACCATGCGCGACCTCATGGGCATGATGAAGCAGGCCAAGGAACTTCAGGACCGCATGCAGCAGATGCAGGCGGAACTGGAGACCGTCGAGGTGGACGGCGCCTCCGGCGGCGGTCTCGTCTCGGTGCGCGTCACGGCCAAGGGCGAATGCAAGGCGGTGCGCATCGACCCTTCGCTGGTGAAGCCGGACGAGGTGGAGATCCTCGAAGACCTCATCGTCGCCGCCCTGGCCGATGCCCGCGGCAAGGCCGAGCGGGTGATGCAGGAGAAGATGCAGTCCCTCACCGGCGGGCTTGCGCTGCCGCCGGGCCTGAAGCTGTTCTGATTTCAGCGCTCCCAGACCATGCCGGCAAGGCGCGGGTCGGCGGAAAACGCCTCCCGTCCGAAGGAGAGCCGCTGGCGCGGCGCCTCGCACACGGCTGAGACGCCCGTGCGGCCAATCAGCATGTGCCATGTCCGGCGCTCCACCGGAGCCGGCGCGGCGAATGCCCCGCAGGTCAGCACGGCGAGGTTCGCCCCGGCATCGGGATCGCGCACGGAGCGGTAGCGGATGATCTCCACCGCCGCCGCCCGTGCCGCATCGGCGAGGTGCTGGCAGGGCGCGTAGTCGATGGGGTGGGTCCAGGCCGCGCTCTCTCTGCTCAGCGGCGCCCTGGTGAGATCGAGGTGGCGGTCCGTCCGCACCTCGGCGGCGAAGGCGGTGTACTGGCCGGCGCTTTGCGGCCAGGGGGTGCCCGGCGATTCCGCGAAGAACAGCAGGCGGTAGAAGGCCAGCTCCGCCAGCGCCGTCTCAGGTCGCTCCGCCGCGTAATAGACGCCGGCCGTTCGCCCCGCACGGCGGAAGCGCGAGCCGTGGGGGTAGGGCGGCTCGTAGCGGAAGGGCGTGAACAGCAGGTAGTCGAGATGCCGGCACTCCGGCGGCAGGGGCGGCTTGGTGGCCTCGATGAGGTCTTCCAGAACCTTCTGCTCGTCGGTGTCGTCCACCAGCTTGAGCGTGGACGTGAGGTGCTGTGCCTCCACCAGCCGCCAGCAGCGCCCGGCATAGGGCCGCGCCTCAGACGACAGCGCGTCGGGCGTCCAGATAGGCGATGACATCCATCAATCCCGGAATGGTCCTGATCTTCTCGATGGGGGCGGCGTCCAGCGCGGTGTTGGGGCTGGCGAGCCACGCGCGGGCGATGCGCTCGTCCCCGCCGGCGATGGCGTCCAGCGAGCGGAACAGGCGGACGAACAGGATGGCCAGCTCGAACGGCTTGGTGCCGGTCTCCAGCGCGAATTCGCCCTTCTTCATGCGAGTCAGCGAGGCGGGGCTGAGGCCGATGACGGCGGCGAGTGTCGCGCCCGTGACGCCCAACCGGTCGGCGGCGCGCAGCAGCGCCTTGGTCAGCACGGCGCCCTGGCTGAGGGGGACGTCGGCGAGAGGGGCAGCGCGCATGGGGGCTCCCGGTGTATTCATATGGAAAGAATAGCACGGGACAATTTCTATAGAAATATCTTCGCGCTTGGGGACGGCCGTGCGGCTCCGAAAAGAAAAGGGCGGCCTCGCGGCCGCCCCTCTCGATTCAACGCTTATGCGGAGGATCACTCCGCCGCGCCGGCCTCGCCTTCGGAGGCGGTGCGGCCGGCTTCGCGCTCGGCCTTGGCCTTGGCTTCGAGGTCCTCGCCGGTGGTCTGGTCGACCACCTTCATGGACAGGCGGGTCTTGCCGCGCTCGTCGAAGCCCATGAGCTTCACCTTCACCTTGTCGCCTTCCTTGACGACGTCGGAGGGCTTGGCGACGCGCTCGTTGGCCATCTGCGACACGTGGACGAGGCCGTCCTTGGAGCCGAAGAAGTTCACGAAGGCGCCGAAGTCCACCACCTTCACGACGGTGCCCTCATAGATCTGGCCCACTTCCGGCTCGGAAGCGATGGACTTGATCCAGTTGATGGCGGCCTTGATCGAGTCGCCGTTGGCGGACGCGATCTTGATGGTGCCGTCGTCCTCGATGTTGATCTTGGCGCCGGTCTTCTCGACGATCTCGCGGATCACCTTGCCGCCGGAACCGATCACTTCGCGGATCTTGTCCACGGCGATCTTCATCACCTCGATGCGCGGGGCGTGCTCGCCGAGTTCCGCGCGGGCGGTGGTGAGGGCCTTCGCCATCTCGCCGAGGATGTGGACGCGGCCGTCCTTCGCCTGGGTGAGGGCGACCTTCATGATCTCCTCGGTGATGCCGGCGATCTTGATGTCCATCTGCAGCGAGGTCACGCCCTGCTCCGTGCCGGCCACCTTGAAGTCCATGTCGCCGAGGTGATCCTCGTCGCCGAGGATGTCGGAGAGCACCGCGAACTTCTGATCCTCGAGGATCAGGCCCATGGCGATGCCCGCCACCGGACGACGCAGCGGCACGCCGGCATCCATCAGCGCCAGCGAGGTGCCGCAGACGGTGGCCATGGAGGACGAGCCGTTGGACTCGAGGATCTCCGACACCACGCGCAGGGTGTAGGGGAACTCGTGCTTGGCCGGCAGCATGGGATGGATGGCGCGCCAGGCGAGCTTGCCGTGGCCGATCTCGCGGCGGCCGGGCGAACCCATGCGGCCGGTCTCGCCCACGGAGAAGGGCGGGAAGTTGTAGTGCAGCAGGAAGTGCTCCTTGTAGGTGCCTTCCAGGCTGTCGATGAACTGCTCGTCCTCGCCGGTGCCGAGGGTGGCGACCACGAGGGCCTGCGTCTCGCCGCGGGTGAACAAAGCGGAGCCGTGGGCGCGCGGCAGGATGCCGACCTCGGAGACGATCGGGCGCACGGTGCGCACGTCGCGGCCGTCGATGCGGATGCCGTCGTCGAGGATGTTCCAGCGCACGATCTTGGCTTCGAGCGCCTTGAACACCTCGGAGACCACCTGCGGGTTCGGCACGGACGTGCCGCCGATGGCGAGCTCCTCGTAATACTTCTTCACCTTGGACTTGGCAGCGCCGACGGCGGCGTAGCGTTCCTGCTTCTGCTTGATCTTGTAGGCGGTGCGCAGATCGTGCTCAGCGATCTCCTTCACCTTGGCCTCGATCTCCGAGACGTCGAGCGGCGCGAAGGTGCGGGGCTCCTTGGCGGCCTTCTCGGCGAGCTTGATGATGGCCTCGATCACCGGCTGGAAGTGGCGGTGGCCGAACATCACGGCGCCGAGCATGATCTCCTCGGGCAGCTCTTTCGCTTCCGATTCCACCATCAGCACCGCGTCGCCCGTGCCGGCGACCACGAGGTCGAGGGAGCTTTCCTTCACCTCGTCCACGGTGGGGTTGAGCACGTATTCATTGTCGATGAAGCCGACGCGGGCGGCGCCCACCGGACCCATGAAGGGAATGCCGGAGAGGGTCAGCGCGGCGGAGGCGGCGACCAGGGCGACCACATCCGGATCGTTCTCGAGGTCATGCGCCAGAACGGTGACGACCACCTGGGTGTCGCACTTGTAGCCCTCGGGGAAGAGGGGGCGGATCGGGCGGTCGATGAGGCGGGAGACCAGCGTCTCCTTCTCGGACGGACGACCCTCGCGCTTGAAGTAGCCGCCGGGGATGCGGCCGGCCGCGTAGGTCTTTTCCTGGTAGTTCACGGTCAGCGGGAAGAAGTCCTGGCCCGGCTTCGGCTCCTTGGCCGAAACGACGGTGGCGAGAACCTTGGTGTCGCCGTAGGTGGCCAGCACGGAGCCGTCGGCCTGGCGGGCCATCTTGCCCGTCTCGAGGGTGAGGGTGGTTCCGCCCCAGTCCAGCTCTTCGCGGTGGATGTCGAACATGTCTTGCTCTTTCAGTTCAGGCGCGAACGAAAAAAGCCATGAGCAAGACGGCCGGACGCGCCGCGCGAAGCCAAACCCTCATACGGGGGCTCCGACGGTTGCGTCCGGCGATCCTGCCATGGCTTCTTCCATTCACGGACCCGCAGCAGGCCCCATGCCCGCTGCGTATATGCGCCCCCGTGGCGGGGGCGCGCGGCGCCAGCCTGTCGCCGGCCGGCGCCGGAAACCGGCGTCAGCGGCGGATGCCCAGACGCCCGATGAGGGACTTGTAGCGGCCCTCGTCCTTCTTCTTCAGATAGTCGAGGAGGCTGCGCCGCTGCGAGACGAGCTTGAGCAGCCCGCGACGCGAGTGGTTGTCCTTGTTGTGGGACTTGAAGTGCTCGGTGAGGTTGGTGATGCGCTCGGTGAGGATCGCCACCTGCACCTCGGGCGAACCCGTGTCGCCGTCCTTGGCACCAAAGTCCTTGATGAGCGCCTGCTTGCGCTCCGCCGTGATCGACATCGGTCAATCCTTTCAACAGAGAGTGGGAAGGAGCCGGAAGCCCTGGCGCCACGTTCCTCCAGAAGTCCCTTCAGGAGGTAGCGGCGGGCTCTCGGTCTCCGCTCGGCCGGGCCGGGATGTCGTCCAGCACGGTCGAGGCTGCGCGAAACGCAGGGCCGGTCCAGCGACCGCCCGTTGCCGTTTCCGTATGGCTATCAGCATATTATGCTGCCAACAGAAAACGCGGCGCCCCGAGGGGCACCGTCCGCGCGGCGGACTATAGCCAAATTTCCGCGCCCGGCCAGCGGAATGTTTCGCCGCCTCCGGGCGCCGGTCGGTCGGCCTCGTCAGTCTGCGCCCTGGTCGGGCGAGGTCGCTCAGTCCGCTCCCTGGTCGGGCACGTGGCCGGCGGCGGTGATGCCGGCGATGGCGCAGGCCTCGTCATTGTCGGAGGTATCGCCGGAGATGCCGACCACGCCGATCACCTTGCCATCCCCGGAGCGGATCAGCACGCCGCCCGGCACCGGGATCAGCGAGCCGCCGATGGCGGACGTGGCGGCGGCGATGAAGAAGGGCTGGTCCTTCGCCCGCTTGAACAGCGCGCGAGAGCCCATGCCAAGCGCCAGCGCGCCCTTGGCCTTGCCGAGGGCGATGTCCATGCGGTTGAGGCTGGTGCCGTCCTCGGAGCCGGCCGCCTTGAGCGCGCCGCGCGCGTCCAGAACGCAGACGGCGAGCGGGTTCATGCCGCCGGCCCGGGCATGGGCGAGCGCGGTCGTGACGATGGTCTGGGCCTGTTCGAGCTTGAGTTCCGACACGCCTTGGTCCTTTCCCCTTCGGACGCCGGGCGGCGTCGCGATTGCCTCTGACGCCTCCCTCTAGCCCATGCGGGGCCCGATGCGAACCGGGTGGGGAGGGGCGGAAAATCCTCTCCCCCGCGCCCCCGCCGCCGTGCCACCATGGGCGGCCCCGCCCCAGAGATCCGATCCGGGAGAGCCGTCATGATCCCCACGCGGACCGTAGCCCCGCGCCAGAGCCGCGAGCCCGGGCATCGTCGCAAGTTCCTGGTGGTGGTGGACGATACCCCGGAATGCGACCGCGCCGTCTATTACGCCGCCCGTCGTGCCGCCGGCACCGAGGGCGGGGTGGTGATGCTGGGCGTTCTGGAACTTGAGGGTGTCAGCCAGCAATGGCTCGGCGTCGCCGACCTGATGCGGGCCGAGGCCCATGAGGAGATGGAGGCGCGGCTCGCAAAATATGTCGCGCGGGCGCGGCAGGTGGCCGGCGTCGCCCCGGAGACCGTGATCCGCGAGGGCGCTCTGGCGGAGGCCATCGGTTCCGTGATCCAGGAGGACCGCGATATCGCCATTCTGGTGCTTGCCGCAGGGACCGGAAAGGAGGGGCCGGGGCCGCTGGTGGCCTCGCTCGCCGCCGGCCATGCGGCGCGGTTTCCCATCCCCGTCACCATCGTGCCGGGGGCGCTGACCGATCAGGAGCTGGACGGATTGGCCTGAGAGCGTAAACCGCCGGGACGGATCGCTCCGTCCCGGCGGTCGCGCGGCCCGGCGAGAAACGCAAGGACTTGATCCTCGCTCGGGACGGCGGTTCGAATGTCTGGTTGATCCGGCAGCTTTGGCGGATCGGGCGCGGCAGGCCTGACGCGGACGGGCCATCGAGATGGGCGATGGCGGGCTCTTCGGCGCCGGGCGTCGCCATCGACGGGTCGAAGCGGAGCGCGGTCGGCGGGCTTGAACACCCCGCGTGCGGCGCAATTGCGGCGGTCCGGTCCGGGGGCGGCGGAGGTGCCATGCGCGAATCGCAGGTCATTGCCGGCAAAGCGGTAACTTGAACGCCGGACTTGCGTGTCCGGCATTTCCGTCTATATTAGCGCCGTCCCCCATGGGGATGCCTCAGCGCCATCGCAGTCGAAGGTGATGAGAGTGGGCCCCGGTCGGGACCCGCTCCTTTTCTGCTTATCCGGTGTCCAACGGCATCGGGATGCGCCCTTCGGGGTGCCGGGCGGGCCTGATGGCCATATGAATTTCGGGCGTCGGTGCCGAGCCGCCGCGTCCGGCGGAAAATGAACCAGCGGACGACGCCCGGCGGCAAGCCGGCGCGAAGCGATCCGCACCCGGAGTGACATGACCGAGATCAACGCCGTGCTCGACGATCCCAACGAGCCGCGCCTCATCACCGAGACCGGAGTGGCGGCCCGCATCGCCGCCATCGCCTCCGGCGTGCTCGGCGGCCTCGGCTATCGGCTGGTCCGCGTGAAGGTGACGAACCGCGACGGCGGCACCGTGCAGATCATGGCCGAGCGCCCCGACGGCACCATGTCCATCGACGATTGCGAGGCCGCCTCGCGCGCCCTGTCGCCGGTGCTCGATGTGGAAGACCCCATCACCAGCGCCTACCGCCTGGAAATGTCCTCGCCCGGCATCGACCGGCCGCTGGTGCGGTTGTCGGATTTCGTGCGCTGGGCGGGCCACGAGGTGAAGGTGGAGATGAGCGTGCCGGTGGACAGCCGCAAGCGCTTCCGAGGCATCCTCACCGGCGCCGAGGACGGCGATGCGCTGGTGCGTCGCACCGATGCGCGCGCCGACGAGGAAGCCACCGTCCGCCTGCCGCTCCGCGACATCCACGATGCCCGCCTCGTGCTCACCGACGCGCTGATCCGCGAGGCGCTGCGCGCGGCGAAGGCCGCCGGTCAGGAGATCGACGAGGAGGCCGAGGACTTCCTCGATACCGTCGATCCGCTGGAGGCCGACGACACGTTCGAGCCGGGCGATCTGGACGACGATGCGGAAGAGGCCCCGGCCAAGCCGGCCCGCGGCCCCGTCGCCAACAAGGGCGCCACGGGCAAGGTCGCCGGCAAGAAGGCGAAGAAGTCCAAGGTTGCGGGCAAGAAGCCCGATGGAAAGAAGTCCAACGCCAAGAAGAAGGCGGGCCTCGAGACGGCCGCCTCCTCGGCCAACGCCAGCAGCGTGAAGGAGAAGCACTGATGGTCGCCGTCAGCGCAAACCGGCTGGAGCTCCTGCAGATCGCCGATGCGGTCGCGCGGGAGAAGTCCATCGACCGCAGCATCGTCATCGCCGCCATGGAAGATGCCATCGCCAAGGCCGCGCGCTCGCGCTACGGCCAGGAGACGGACATCCACGCCGACATCAACTCCAAGACCGGCGAACTGCGCCTCGCGCGCCACCTGCTCGTGGTGGACGAGGTGGAGAATACCGCCACCGAGATCACGCTGGACGGCGCTCGCCGCCACAATCCCGCGGCGCAGGTGGGCGACACCATCGCCGACACCCTGCCGCCCTTCGATTTCGGCCGCATCGCCGCGCAGAGTGCGAAGCAGGTCATCGTGCAGAAGGTGCGCGAGGCCGAGCGCGACCGGCAGTATGACGAATACAAGGACCGCATCGGCGACGTGCTGAACGGCCTCGTGAAGCGCGTCGAGTACGGCAACGTGGTGGTGGACCTCGGCCGCGGCGAAGGCATCCTGCGCCGCGACGAGCTGCTGCCCCGCGAGACGGTGAAGACCGGCGACCGCATCCGCGCCTATATCTACGACGTGCGCCGCGAGCCGCGCGGCCCGCAGATCTTCCTCTCCCGCACCCATCCCCAGTTCATGGCGAAGCTGTTCGCGCAGGAAGTGCCGGAAATCTACGACGGCATCGTCGAGATCAAGGCCGTGGCCCGCGATCCCGGCTCCCGCGCCAAGATCGCCGTCATCTCCCGCGACCAGTCGGTGGATCCGGTCGGCGCCTGCGTCGGCATGCGCGGCTCGCGCGTGCAGGCCGTGGTGAACGAGCTGCAGGGCGAGAAGATCGACATCATCCCCTGGAACCCGGACATCGCTACCTTCATCGTCAACGCCCTTGCCCCCGCCGAGGTGGTGAAGGTGGTGCTCGACGAGGAGCGCGAGCGCATCGAGGTGGTGGTGCCCGACGCCCAGCTGTCGCTGGCCATCGGCCGCCGCGGCCAGAACGTGCGCCTCGCCACCCAGCTCACCGGCTGGGACATCGACATCATGACCGAGCAGGAGGAGAGCGAGCGGCGGCAGAAGGAATTCGCCGAGCGCACCAAGATGTTCTCCGAGGCCCTCGATCTCGACGAGATGATGGGCCAGCTGCTCACCTCCGAGGGCTTCACCTCGGTGGAGGAGATCGCCTACGTGCCGATCTCGGAGCTCGCCTCCATCGAAGGCTTCGACGAGGACACCGCCGCCGAGCTGCAGTCCCGCGCCCTCAAGCACCTCGCCGAAGTGGAAGAGGCGCTCGACGCCCGCCGCAAGGAGCTGGGTGTCGAGGACGAGGTGAAGACCGTGCCCGGCGTCACCTCCAAGATGCTGGTGGCCTTCGGCGAGAACGACATCAAGACGATCGAGGATCTCGCTGGCTGCGCCACCGACGATCTGGTCGGCTGGAGCGAGCGCAAGGACGGCGAGACCATCCGCCATGCCGGCGCTCTGGACGGTTTCGAGTTCTCCCGCGAGGACGCCGAAGCCCTCATCATGCAGGCCCGCGTCGCCGCGGGCTGGATCGAGGCCGAGCCTGAAGCCGAGGGTGAAGACACCCCGGCCGAAGACGCCTGAGCCTAAGGAGATGACCACTGGTGCCCGCGATACTGGACGAGGACGAGACGGACGGGGGGCCGCGCAGCTTGTCTGCGGCGCGGGCGCCTCTGTCGCGCCTGTGCCTCGCCACGCGGCGGGTGCTGCCGGTGGCGGACATGATGCGCTTCGTGGTGGCGCCCGACGGCGCCATCATCCCGGATCTTTCGCGTAAGCTTCCCGGCCGTGGGGCCTGGGTGGGTGCCACCCGGGCCGATTTCGACGCGGCGCTGAAGAAGAAGGCCTTCGGCCGCGCCTTCAAGGGCCGTGGCAAGGCTGCGCCCGATCTTGCCGATCTGGTGGACCGGCTCATCTATAAAGACGCGCTCGCCGCCCTCTCCCTCGCCAACAAGGCGGGACGGGTCGTGACGGGCCACACCAAGGTCGAGGCGGCCCTGGGCACCGGCGATGTGCTGGTCGTCCTCAACGCCAGTGACGCGCGCCCGGACGGGGTGCGCAAGCTCAATGCCCTCCTGCGACAGGTCGAGGCTGCCGGTTTCCGCGCGGCTGCCGTGGTCGATTGCTTTCCCGGCATCGATTTGGACTTGGCGTTAGGGCGGTCAAATGTGGTACATGCGGCGCTGCTCGCGCATCCGACGGCCAAAGGGTTTCTGGAGCGCTGCCACAGGCTCTCGCGCTGGCGGACGGGTACGTCCATCGGCGAGACGCTCGGGCAGGGTCCAAACCCCAGCCATGGCAACGATTTGAGCCATGGTGCTGATCTCCCGCATGACCCCGGCCGGATGCAAGGAACGGATACGGAATGAACGACACCAAGACCCCAGGCGACAAGACGCTGCATCCCGCCCCCGGCAAGACGCTCACGCTGAAGCGCCCGGTGGAGCAGGGAACGGTGCGCCAAAGCTTCAGCCATGGCCGCTCCAAGGCGGTCGTGGTGGAGAAGGTGAAGCGCCGCGTCATCGCCCCAGGTGAGGCTGGCCACGGGAGCGCGCCTGCGGCGCCGGCTCCGGCTGCCCCGCCTGCGCAGGCGAAGGCGCCTGTCGCTCCGGCTCCGGCTCCGGCCCCTGCTGCGGCCGCCCGTCCGGCGCCGGCCGCTCCCGCCCCGGCTCCCGCGCCCGCGGCTGTCGCCCCTGCCGCTCCTGCGCCCGCCGCTCCGGTGGAGGCCAAGGCCCCGGTGGCTGCACCGGATGCCGCTCCGGCTCCCGCGCCCGCTCCGGCAGAAGCCAAGGCCCCGGTCGCACCCGCTGCCGAGGCGGTCGCTGCACCTGTGGCCGCTCCGGCGCCCGCGGCGCCTGCCGCTGCCGAGCCGGCTCCCGCCAAGCCGGAGGCGGCGCCTGCTGCGCCCGCTCCCGTCGCCGCTGCCCCTGCTGCCGCGCCGAAGCCGGCTGCGCCCGCTCCCGCCGCGGCCCGTCCTGCGGCGGCCTCCGGCCCGCGTCCCGCCGAGGGATCGCGGTCGGGTTCCGGCCAGCCGTCCCGTACCGGCTCGTCCGGCCAGTCGTCTTCGCGTCCCAACGCTCCGTCGCGTCCCGGCCAGCCGCCGCGGTCCGGCGGTCCGGGTTCGGATCGTGATCGCCGTCCCGGCGGCGGTGGTGGTCCCTCGCGTCCCGGCCAGCAGCGTCCCGGCGGTTCGGGCGTGGTGCTGCGCACGCTGACCGAGGAAGAGCGCAACGCCCGCGCCAGCGCGCTGGCCGACGCCCGCGTCCGCGCGGTCGAAGAGCAGCGCATGGCCGAGGAGCGCCGCGCTGCCGAGGAGGAGGCCCGTCGCCGCGCCGAGCGCGAGCGTGCCGAGCGCGCCGAGCGTGAGGCCGCCGAGGCCCGCAAGCGCGAGGACGAGGCCCGCCGCGCCCAGGAAGAAGACAAGAAGCGCAAGGCCGAGCAGGAAGCGCGCAAGCGCTTCGGCGGCGAGGAGCAGGGCGCGAGCGCCCGTCCCGCCGGCACGACCACCGCGCGTCCGCTCACCCCGCGTCCGGCTGGTACCACCGCTCCGGCGGAAGGTGGCAGCGAGGAAGAGGAGCGCCGTGGGGGCGGTGCCGTCCGCCGCGGCCCCGCCGCGCGTCCGGTCGCCCCGGTCAAGGTGCCCCGTGCCCCCGCCGGCCAGGAGAAGCAGCGCGGCCGCCTGACGCTCGTCACCGCCCAGTCGGGTGAAGAAGAGCGCCAGCGTTCGGTCGCCTCGTTCCGCCGCCGCACCCAGCGCATGACCGGGCACCGGCAGCAGGAGAGCAAGGAAAAGATCGCCCGCGAGGTGATCCTGCCCGAGACCATTACCATCCAGGAACTCGCCAACCGCATGTCGGAGCGGGCCGTGGACGTGATCCGCATGCTGATGAAGCAGGGGCAGATGGTGAAGATCACCGACGTGATCGACGCCGATACCGCCGAGCTCATCGCCGAGGATCTCGGCCACACCGTCCGCCGCGTGTCGGAGAGCGACGTCGAGGAAGGCCTGTTCGATACTCCGGACGCCCCCGAGACCCTGCTGCCGCGCCCGGCCGTCGTGACCATCATGGGCCACGTCGACCACGGCAAGACCTCGCTGCTGGATGCCATCCGCAAGGCGAACGTGGTCTCCGGCGAGGCCGGCGGCATCACCCAGCACATCGGCGCCTACCAGGTGACCGCGCCCTCGGGCTCGAAGATCACCTTCATCGACACCCCCGGCCACGCCGCCTTCACCGCCATGCGTGCCCGTGGCGCCAAGGTGACGGACATCGTGGTGCTGGTGGTGGCGGCCGACGACGGCGTGATGCCCCAGACGGTGGAAGCCATCAACCACGCCCGCGCGGCGCGGGTGCCGCTGATTGTGGCGATCAACAAGATCGACAAGCCCGGCGCCAAGCCCGAGCGCGTGCGCTCCGAACTGCTTCAGTACGAAGTGCAGGTGGAGAGCATGGGCGGCGAGACGCTCGAGGTGGAGGTGTCCGCCAAGGAGCACCTCAACCTCGACAAGCTCCTGGAGGCCATCGCCCTCCAGTCGGAACTGCTCGATCTGCGCGCCAATCCGAACCGCGACGCCGAAGGCACCGTGGTGGAAGCCAAGCTCGATCGCGGCCGGGGCCCCGTGGCCACCGTCCTCGTCCAGCGCGGCACCCTGCACGTGGGCGACATCGTGGTGGCCGGTGCCGAGTGGGGCCGCGTGCGCGCCCTCATCTCCGATACCGGTGCCACCGTGGACGCGGCCGGCCCCTCCTTGCCCGTGGAGGTGCTGGGCTTCAACGGCACGCCGGAGGCGGGTGACCGCCTCGCGGTGGTGGAGAACGAAGCCCGCGCCCGCGAGATCACCGATTACCGCCAGCGCCAGAAGCGCGAGAAGGCGGCGGCCCGTTCCGCCACCATCCGCGGCTCGCTGGAGCAGATGATGAGCCAGGTGAAGGCTTCGGGGCGGAAGGAATTCCCCCTCATCATCAAGGGCGACGTGTCGGGCTCGGTGGAAGCCATCATCGGCGCGCTGGAGAAGGTCGGCAACGACGAGGTGCAGGCCCGCATCATCCATTCCGGCGCGGGCGGCATCAACGAAAGCGACGTGACGCTGGCGGAAACCTCCGGCGCCGCGATCATCGCCTTCAACGTGCGCGCCAACAAGGAAGCGCGCGACGCGGCCGATCGGGCGGGTATCGAGATCCGCTACTACAACATCATCTACGACCTCGTGGATGACGTGAAGAAGGCCATGAGCGGCCTGCTCGCGCCCATCAACCGCGAGACCATGCTGGGCAACGCCCTCATCAAGGAGATCTTCCTGGTCTCCAAGGTGGGCAAGGTGGCGGGCTGCCAGGTCACCGACGGTATCGTGGAGAAGGGCCAGCACGTGCGCCTGATCCGCGACAACGTGGTGATCCACGAGGGCAAGCTTGCGACGCTCAACCGCTTCAAGGATGCGGTGAACACCGTGAACGCCGGCCAGGATTGCGGCATGTCCTTCGAGAACTACCAGGACATGCGCGCGGGCGACGTGATCGAGTGCTACCGCGTCGAGGTGATCCAGCGCTCGCTGTGACCTGACGACGGGCACAACGCTCGACGTTTCCGCCTCCGGTCTCTTCCCCGAACGGGAAAAGGCCGGAGGCGTCGACGCTTAACCGGAACGGTACGGTCCAAGCCCGTCCGCTCCACAATCGAGGAGAAGGCGCCACGGCTTTGCCGGCGCCGAACGAAGCAGAAGCAAAAATGAAACCCGATACCCGCACGGGAGGCGGCCCCTCCCAGCGCATGCTGCGCGTGGGCGAGCTTGTCCGCCACGCCCTGGCCGACGTGCTGTCCCGCGGCGACCATATCGATCCGGTGCTCGCCGGGCACATCATCACCGTGCCCGAGGTGCGCATGTCGCCGGACCTCAAGATCGCCACCTGCTACGTCATGCCCCTCGGCGGCAAGGACATCACGCCCGTCATCAAGGCGCTGGCCGACAATGCCCGCCGCCTGCGCACCGAGGTGGCGCGGCGCGTGGAGCTGAAGAGCGTGCCCGAGCTGCGCTTTCGCAAGGATACGTCCTTCGACGAAGGCGCGCGCATGGATGCCCTCCTGCGCTCCCCCCAGGTGCAGCGCGACCTCGATGCCCTTGAGAGCCATTCCGAGGACGCGCCCGACCAGACTCCGACCGACAAAGAGACCGACGCCGAATGACCGTCCGAGCCACTGCCGAAGCCGCGGCTGAAGCCGCCGCCGAGCCCATCGTTGAATCCGTTGTCGAGACCGCCCTCGCTCCTGAAGCGGCCGAAGCGCCCCCCGCCGGCGACGCGCCCCGCGCCAGCCGCGAGCAGGACAACCGCCCCCGCGCGCCCAAGCGCGACCTCGATGGCTGGGTGCTGCTCGACAAGCCCACCGGCATGACCTCCACCCAGGCGGTGGCGGTGGTGAAGCGCATCTTCGGGGCCAAGAAGGCCGGACATGCGGGCACCCTCGACCCGCTGGCCTCCGGCTGCCTGCCCATCGCCTTCGGCGAGGCCACCAAGACCGTTCCCTATGTGATGGACGGCCGCAAGACCTACCGTTTCACCGTGCGCTTCGGCACCGAGACGGACACGGACGATTCCGAGGGCAAGGCGGTGGAGACCTCCGATCTGCGCCCCTCGGACGACGAGATCATCGCAGCGCTGCCCACCTTCCGCGGCGAGATCATGCAGGTGCCGCCGGCCTATTCGGCGCTCAAGATCGGCGGCGAGCGCGCCTATGACCTCGCCCGTGAGGGTGAGGAGGTGAAGCTGGAGGCGCGCCCCGTCACCATCTTCCGCATCGAGCTGATGGACCGTCCGGACGCCGACCATGCGGTGCTGGAGGCCGAGTGCGGCAAGGGCACCTATGTGCGCGCCATCGCCCGCGACCTCGGCCGCATGCTGGGTTCGCGCGGCCACATCTGCCAACTGCGCCGCGCCTGCGTCGGGCCGTTCCTGGAGGAGCGCCTCGTGCCCCTCGACGAGCTGCGCGACCGCGCCGAGGCCAGCGAAGAGGCGCTGATGGATGCGCTCGATCCGGTGGCCGTGGCGCTGGAGGAGATCCCCCAGCTCAACGTGACGCCGCAGGAGGCCCATCGCCTGCGCTGCGGCCAGAGCATCATCCTGCGCGGCCGCGACGCCCCCATCGTCGAGGGCCATGTGGCCGTGTCCTGCCAGGGTGCGCTCATCGCCATCGGCGACGGCGAGAACGGCGAGGTGTTTCCGCACCGCGTGTTCAACTGGGGCAAGTCCTCGGGCAAGTCCTCGAACCGGCCGCCCCGCCGCAACCGCTGACGCCCGTTTCGCAAAGCGAAGCATACGGCATATCTCTTGCCTTCCTTCCGTGGGGCTTACTCACGGAAGGACGATAGATGCTGCGTTTCCGGACGCTTCGAACCTCTCTTGCCGCCGCGCTTTTCCTCGGTCTTGCCGGGGCGGCGCCGGCGGGCGCGGAGAGCGTGGTCCGCTATGGCATCTCCATGGCGGACATTCCGCAGACCACCGGTCAGCCTGATCGTGGGGCAGGTGCCTATCAATTCACCGGCTACACCCTGTACGACCCGCTGGTCGCCTGGGAAATGAACGTGGCCGACCGGCCCGGCAAGCTGGTGCCCGGCCTCGCCACCGAGTGGAAGGTGGACCCGGCCGACCCCAAGAAGTGGCTGTTCACCCTGCGCAAGGGCGTGAAGTTCCACGACGGCTCGGACTTCAATGCCGATGCCGTGGTGTGGAACCTCGACAAGGTGCTGGACGAGAAGGCACCCCAGTTCGACAAGCGCCAGTCCGCCCAGGTGAAGACCCGCCTGCCGTCCATCGCCTCCTGGCGCAAGGTGGACGACATGACGGTGGAGATCACCACCAAGGACGTGGATTCGTTCTTCCCCTACCAGATGCTCTGGTTCCTGGTGTCGAGCCCGGCCCAGTACGAGAAGCTCGGCAAGGACTGGGACAAGTTCGCCCAGAACCCCTCGGGCACCGGTCCCTTCAAGCAGGACAAGCTGGTGCCGCGCGAGCGGCTGGAGCTGGTCAAGAACCCCGACTACTGGGACAAGTCCCGCCTGCCCAAGACCGACCGGATGATCCTCATCCCCATGCCGGAGGCGCTGACCCGCACCAACGCGCTGCTCGCCGGGCAGGTGGACCTGATCGAGACCCCCGCGCCCGACGCCGTGCCGCAGCTCAAGGCTGCCGGCATGAAGCTCGTCACCAACGTCACCCCGCACGTGTGGAACTACCACCTCTCCATGCTGCCCGGCTCGCCCTGGACGGACATCCGCCTGCGCAAGGCGCTGAACCTCGCGGTGGACCGGGAGGGCGTGGTGGAGCTGATGAACGGCCTCGCCCAGCCCGCCAAGGGGCAGGTGGACAAGACCAGCCCGTGGTTCGGCAAGCCCACGTTCGACCTCAAGTATGATCCCGAGGCCGCCAAGAAGCTGGTGCAGGAGGCGGGCTATTCCAAGGAAAAGCCGCTCAAGACCACCTTCATCATCGCCGCCGGCGGCACCGGACAGATGCTGTCCTTGCCCATGAACGAGTTCCTGCAGGCGAGCTTCAAGGAGATCGGCATCGATGTGGAGTTCAAGGTGGTGGAGCTGGAAGCGCTCTACACCGCCTGGCGCAAGGGGGCGAAGGACCCCATGAACGAGGGCATCACCTCGAACAACATCGCTTATGTCACCTCCGACCCGCTCTACGCTCTCATCCGCTTCTTCGATTCGCGGCAGGTGGCGCCGGTGGGCGTGAACTGGGGCTATTACTCGAACCCCAAGGTGGACGCCCTCATCGACGAGGCGAAGCGCACCTTCGACACCAAGAAGCAGGACGAATTGCTCGCCCAGGTGCACCAGCAGGTGGTGGACGACGCCGTTCTGGTCTGGGTGGTGCACGACGTGAACCCGCACGCCCTCTCCCCCAAGGTGAAGAGCTTCGTGCAGGCCCAGCACTGGTTCCAGGACCTCACCACCATCGGCCTTAACTGAGGCCTTCTCAGCTGAGGCCTTGGGCCCAAACGCAAAGGGCGCCCCGTGGGGCGCCCTTTTTTCGTTCTGGAGCGGAGATCAGAGGATCTGCGCGGCGTCGTCGAAGGCGAGGCGCGGCAGGCGGGGCATCACCTTGGAGGCATCGCCATGGCCGATGGCGGCGATGAAATTGGTCTTGGTGGTGCCACCGGGGAAGAATTCCGCATCCACCTTCGCCGCGTCGAAGCCGGAGACGGGGCCGACATCGAGGCCGAGCGCGCGGGCGGCGAGGATGAGATAGGCGCCCTGCAGCGAGGAATTGCGGAAGGCGTGGGGCTCGATCATCCCGGGATTGTTGATGAACAGGTCGCGGAACTGCGGGTAGTGCGGAAACAGCTCGGGGATCTTGTCGTGGAAGTCGAGGGCGTAGCCGATGATGGCCACCACCGGCGCGGCCAGGATCTTGTGGTTGCTCTCCGGCAGGGCAGGGCGCAGGCGCTCCTTGGCTTCCGGAGTGGTGAGGAACACGTAGCGGGCCGGCTGGGTGTTGGCGGAGGTCGGGCCGTACTTCACCAGATCATAGAGGGCGCGCACTTCAGCCTCGCTGACCGGGGCATCGGTCCAGCCATTCTGGGTGCGGGCGGAAAGGAACAGGCGGTCGATGGCGGCGGCATCGATGGCCGGAGTGACGGTCTGCGACATGGGGGGCATCCTGTTTGAACCGGCGAGGGCGCGGAGGTGCGCGGGTGGTGCTCAGGACGTAGGACCGCACCCCCGCGCCGGCAACGGCCCCGCTCCGCAAGAGGCCATTGCATTCGTGCAATGCCGTAACGGGAGGCGCGATTCATCACCGGGACTGATCGGATCGCCACTTCATTTGATGGCGCACGGGCGCGCCGAGGCTCTATAAGTCGCGCCGGCGCACCCGCCGATTTCCCTCCGCGCCGCCACCCCGCTTCGTGCCCGCGAGCAAGCCATGATGTCCCCTGCTGCGCCCGTTTCCGCCTTGCCCGTGGAAGATCCCTATCTGGAGCGCGTGCGCGAGCATGTCCGCGCGCTGCCCGAAAGCGGGATCGTCGAGGTGATGAACTACGGCCGAGACCGGCCCGGCATGATCCCGCTGTGGGCCGGCGAGGGTGATGTGCCCACCCCGCCTTTCATCTGTGAGGCGGCGGCTGCCGCCCTCCACGCCGGCGAGACCTTCTACACCTGGCAGCGCGGCCTGCCGGAACTGCGGGCCGCCATCGCCCGCTACATGAGCGCCCTCTACGGCGTGCCGGAAACGCCGGAGCGCTATTTCGTCACCGGCTCGGGGATGCAGGCGATCCATGTGGCCGTGGCCCTGGTGGCCGGGGCGGGGGACGAGGTGCTCATTCCCTCCCCCACCTGGCCCAACGCCGCGGCTGCGGCGCAGAAGGCGGGCGCGCGCCCCGTCTACGTGCCCTTCAATTACGGGCCGGAGGGCTTCACCCTCGATCACGACCGGCTCGCCGCGGCGGTGACGCCCGCGACCCGCGCCATCTTCCTCAACACGCCGGCCAACCCCACCGGCTTCGTGGCGACGCGGGACGACCTGAAGGCGGTGCTTTCGCTGGCCCGCCGCCACGGCCTGTGGATCATCGCCGACGAGATCTACGGCCGCTTCTATTATGGCGAGGAGGGGCGGGCACCATCCTTCCACGACATCATGGATGAGGAGGACCACATCCTCTTCGTCCAGACCTTCTCGAAGAACTGGGCCATGACCGGCTGGCGCATCGGCTGGCTGGAGGCACACCCGCGTCTCGGCCAGATCATCGAGAACCTCATCCAGTATTCCACCTCCGGCGTTGCCGCCTTCATGCAGCGCGGCGCCATCGCGGCGCTGGAACAGGGCGAGCCGTTCGTCGCCGAGCAGATCGCCCGCGCCCGCCGCGGCCGTGACCTCGTGGGCGATGCGCTGCTCGCCACCGGTCGCGTGGATCTCGTGAAGCCGCCCGGCGCCTTCTATCTGTTCTTCGGCATCGAGGGGCGGCGCGACGTGCGCAGCTTGGGCCTCACTTTGGTGGACGAGGCCAATGTGGGCCTCGCCCCCGGCACCGCCTTTGGCCTTGGTGGCGACGGCTTCATGCGCCTGTGTTTCGCGCGGGGCGATGCCCAGCTCGCCGAGGCGAGCCGGCGCCTTGTCGTGTGGCTGGAGCGGACCCGGCCTGCCGGATCGGACGCCGCGTGAGGGGATTGCCTTTCAGGATGCGCTCTGCCGCCTCGGCGGCGGTGACGCTGGGGGCCGGCGCTCTCGGCGGCGGGATCTTCGCGCTTCTGGGCCTGCCGGCGGCGTGGATCTCGGGCTCGCTGGTCGCCTGCATCGGCCTCGCGCTGGCGGGCGTGCGCATCGACGTCCCGGAATGGCTGCGCTTCCTCGCCTTCGTGGTGCTCGGCACCTCCATGGGCACCATGCTGACGCCGGAGACCTTCGCCCGCGCCGCCACCTGGCCGGTGAGCATGGCCTGCCTCGGCGCCAGCGTGCTCGGCACCATGGCGGGCGGCACGCTCTTCCTCACCCGCGTGGCCGGCTGGAGCCGGGAAAGCGCCTTCTGGGCCTCCGCGCCCGGCGCCTTCGGCACCGTGGTCGCCATGGCGGCGGATACCAGCGCGGACCTGCGGCAGGTCGCCTTCGCCCAGACGCTGCGGCTGTTCCTGCTGGTGGCGGCCCTGCCCAACGTGCTGGCGGCGCTGGGCATGACGGCGGGCGGCGTGCCGCCACCGCCCCATGTCTCGACCCTCAGCGAGATTGTCGTCCTCTTCGTCGTCTGCACCGGCGCGGCCCTGCTCGCGGCACGGTTGAAGCTACCGGGCGGCCTGATCCTCGGCGCGCTCGCTGGCAGCGCCGTGCTTCACGCCACCCGCCTGTCCACCGCCGTGCTACCGGCGGAACTGCTCATCCCGGCCTTCGTGGTGCTGGGGGGCAGCGTGGGCGTGCGCTTCATCGGCACGTCGCTCGCCACCATCCGGGCCTATGTGCTCGCCTCGCTTGGGGCCTTCCTGGTGGCGGTGGCGATCTCCACCCTGTTCGCCTTGCTGGCCGCATGGCTGACGGGCGACGATCTCGGCAAGCTGGTCACGGCCTTCGCGCCGGGGGCGCTGGAGGCCATGACGGCCCTTGGCTTCGCCATGGGCTACGACCCGGCCTTCATGAGCGCGCACCACCTTTTCCGCTTTGCCGGACTGTCGGTTGCGCTCCCCGTGGCGGCCCGGCTGATGTTCGCCGCCGCCGAGCAGGCGGGGCGGGACCACACGCAATAGTGTCCTGAAACCTCCCTGTCCGATGTTGCAGTGCAGCGTCGGCGGTATCAAACACTCGCCGAGCTTCCGCATGGGGAAGTGTGTGTTGGAGATGACGCCTTGCGTACCCTTGATGACCTCGCCCTGCTTGTGGGACGGATCTTCCTTGCGGCCCTGTTCCTGCCCTCGGGCATCAGCAAGCTCAGCAATCTCTCCGGCTTCACCGGTTTTCTGGCCGGCAAGGGAGTTCTCCTGCCGCAGGTGCTGGCGCCGATCGCGGCCGCGACCGAGGTCGTCGGGCCGCTGCTGCTCATCGTCGGTCTGTTTCCGCGGGCGACCGCCATCTGGATGGCGGGCTTCACGGTCGTCGCGACGATGATTTCGCACATGTTCTGGACCTTCCCCGATGCGGCAGCCCAGGCGGCGCAGCAGACCCAGTTCCTCAAGAACGTGGGCATCATCGGCGGATTGCTGATCTATTTCGCCGCCGGCCCCGGCGCGATCAGCCTCGGCCGGAAGAAGGTCGCCTGAGAAGGCCGCGAAGCTCAGCCTTCGCCATAGCGGTGGAGTTCGGAGCCGTGGCGCCTCAGCCACGCCTCCGCTTCCTTGCGGTTGGGGCAGACCTGCTCCACCAGCCGCCAGAAGCGCACGCCGTGGTTCATCTCCAGGCGGTGCGCCACCTCGTGGGCCGCGAGATAATCCAGCACGAAGGCCGGCGCGAAGATCAGCCGCCAGGAGAAGGACAGGTCGCCCCGCGCCGAGCAGGAGCCCCAGCGGCTCGCCGTGTCGCGCAGCGTGAGCCGGCCGACCTCGACGCCGAGCGCCTGCGTATAATGCTTCACCGCGGCCGCAAGGTCGCGCCGGGCCTCCTTCTTCAGGAAGTCCAGCACGCGGCGCCCCATGTGCGGCGCCTCGCCGGCGACGCAGAGGGTGGGCATGCCGCGGACGGCCGGCTCGATCCACACGGTTCCGCGCGCATCGGGGCGATGGACGATGCGGTGCGGCTCGCCGCGCAGGGGAATGACGGCGCCATCCTCGAACGGCACCGCCTCCGGCAGGCGCACGAGGCGCACGCGCACCCATTCGCGATGCCGTTCCACGAAGGCGCGGGCGAAGGAAAGCGCCACATGGGGCGGGGCTGTGAGGGTCACGTCCCGGGAGGTCGCCCGCACCCTGAGCGTCAGCCGGCGCGCCTGCGGATGGCGGCGAACCGCGACCCGCAGCGTCTCGTCGTCAAGCAACAGCTCGATCGTCTCGACGCCGGGCGTCAGCGACGATTTGCGGTCCTCATTGCGAGTCTGGCGGCGAAACAGCATTGGGCAGCCGGGGCGAAGTTACCTCCGGTATCTTCCCAAGAATTTCGCCGCGCCGCCAGTACTAAGTCGGCGCAATCCGGGGATAAAGCGCGGTCACATTCTTGTTGAGGGCGAACACGTCCGGCTCTTCCTCCCCCGCGGCCTCCGGCGCCGGGCGGTCCGGCATGGGCCGGGCCCGTCCATCCTTGCGGAATTCCTGGGAGAGGATGAAGTCGGAAATGCGCGGCGCGATCTCCGAGCGGAAGCGCGAGCCGTTGAAAACGCCGTAATGGCCGACGCCCGGCTGCTCCCAATGGGCGCGCATGTCCTCGGGGATCAGCGGGCACAGCTTGTGCGCGGCCTTGGTCTGGCCGATGCCGGAGATGTCGTCCTTCTCGCCTTCCACCGTCATCAGCGCGACGCGGCGGATGAGGTCCGGCTTCACCACCTGCGCATGATGCATGATTTCGCCCTTCGGCAGGGCATGGGTGATGAAGACATTCTCCACGGTTTCCAAGTAGAAATCCGCGGTCAGGTCCATGACGGCGAGATACTCGTCGTAGAAATCGCGGTGCTTCTCGGCCGAGTCGCCGTCGCCCTGCACCAGGTGCCGGAACAGGTCCCAATGGGCCTGCAGGTGCCGGTCGAGGTTCATGGACATGAAGCCGTTGAGCTGCAGGAAGCCCGGATAGACCTCGCGCAGCGCGCCGGGATGCGGCCACGGCACGGTGGTGATGACGTTGCGGCGGAACCATTCGATGCCGCGGTCCTGGGCCAGCGTGTTCACCGCGGTGGGGGCCTCGCGGGTATCGATGGGGCCGCCCATGAGCACCATGGACTTGGGCACGAAGGGATCTTCCTCCGCTTCCATGCGGGCGATGGCCATCATCACCGGCACCGCCGGCTGGCAGACCGCCATGACGTGGCAGTTGCCGCCCATGCGGTGGAAGATGGAGATGAGGTAGTCCACATAGTCGGACAGGCTGAAGCGGCCTTCCGACATGGGCACCAGCTTCGCGTCGATCCAGTCGGTCACGTAGACGTCGTGGGTGGGCAGCATGGCCTCGACCGTGCCGCGCAGCAGCGTGGCGTGATGGCCGGAAACCGGCGCCACGATGAGCAGGCGCGGCTGCGGACGGCGCGGCGGATATTCGAACGCGCGCTCGAAATGCAGCAGCCGGCAGAACGGCCGTTCCCACACCGTGTTCACGTGCACCGGCACCGTCTGGCCGGCCGCGGAGGTGTGGGTGATGCCCCAGTCCGGCTTGCCGTAGCGGCGGGTGGTGCGCTCGAACAACTCGCAGGCGGCCGCCATGGACTTGCCGATGGTGGTATGCGAGACCGGGTTGATCGGATTTTTCAGGAACAGCCGGCTGGCGTCCGCCATGGCCCGGGATGGGTTGAGCGCAGCATAGCCCATCTCGTACATCCAATAGAGCGGAGTCGAGAGCCCAACGTCGCCTTGACGCGGCAGCCGGGTAGCACTTGCGAACTCGCCGATTGCCATGAGTGGTCCTCACCGTTACTGGCTGCCTAGAAAGGCGGCACGTTGACGCAAGCGTGAGCCGACTTCCAAGGTTGGTCAATGCCGACAAAAGACATAGGCCGCTATTGTTCCGCTGCTATGGCAGTAGGGTCACTATTCCCTTTCGTGAGGCTCGCTTCCACACATCGGGACACCGGAATCGTTACTCCATGACCACCGCCTTTGTAACGCCGCCCCACGGCAGATCGTTCGGCCTGCGCCTCGACACCCTGATTCGCCTGCGCTGGCTGGCGATTTCCGGCCAAATTGCGGCGCTGGTCGTGGTCAATCTCGGCCTCGGCTTCCCCCTGCCGCTGACGTCCTGCCTCGCGGTGGTCGGCCTCTCGGCGCTGGTGAACGTGCTCCTGCGGGTCAAGTATCCCGTCGCCCGCCGGCTCGGCGACGCAGCGGCAGGCCCTCTGCTCGCCTATGACGTGCTTCAGCTTACGGCGTTGCTGTACCTCACCGGCGGGCTCAAGAACCCGTTCGTGTTGCTTTATCTCGCTCCGGTGATGATCTCGGCCACCGCGCTCGCCTGGAGCACGACGGTGATGCTCGGCATCCTGGCGGTGGCCTGCGCCGGCTCCGTGGGCCTGTGGACCCGGCCGCTGCCGTGGGCCGGTCCCGATGTGCCGGTGCTGCCGGACCTTTACCTCGCCGGTATCTGGGTGTCCCTGTCCGTGGCGGTGGGCTTCATCGGCATGCATGCGTGGCGGGTGGCGGAGGAGGCGCGGGAGCTGGCCGATGCGTTGGCTGCCACAGAGCTGGTGCTGGCCCGCGAGCAGCACCTCACGGCCATCGATGGTCTGGCCGCCGCCGCTGCCCACGAATTGGGCACGCCACTCTCCACCATCGCCCTGGTGGTGAAGGAGATGCACCGCTCCATCGGCGACAACAGCCCCTACAGCGAGGACGTGGCGCTGCTGCGCGACCAGGTGGCGCGCTGTCGCGACATCCTGCAGACGCTGACCTCGCTCAGGTCCGGCGACGCGCCGTTCGACCGCATGCCGCTGGCTTTGCTGCTGGAGGAGGTTGTGGAGCCGCACCGCAATTTCGGCATCACCATCGCGGTCTCGGTGAAGGATGATCCCGACGCCCCGGTCATCGCCCGCAATCCGGGCCTCCTCTACGGCCTCGGCAACCTCGTGGAGAATGCGGTCGACTTCGCCGCGACACGCGTGGACATCAGCGCCCAGTGGACCCCTTCGGGCCTCGACATCGTCGTCGCCGACGATGGGCCGGGCTTCTCGCCGGAGATTTCCGGGCGTATCGGCCAGCCCTACGTCACCTCCCGCGCCCGCGAGCGGCAGGATGCGGACCTCGAGGCGGAGAGTGGCCTCGGCCTCGGCTTCTTCATCGCCAAGACACTGCTGGAGCGCACCGGGGCCAATCTGACGTTTGAAAACCGCATCCCGCCGGCCACCGGCGCGGTCATCGGCATCCATTGGCCGCGCAAGGCGCTGGCGATCGAGGTGGATGGGGACGCGACAAAGGGACGCGCATTGGATTAATCTACGGGCGTATCGGCGTAAAAGCCCCGGAGCTCGTGCTTGTTTGCCGGCATTGCCGATGAGGGATTGAGGAAGACGCGATGAACGAGATGCCTGAGGTGGGGGACGACCGGTCGGTTCTGATCGTCGACGATGATCGGTCCTTCCTCCAGCGCCTCGCACGGGCCATGGAGGCCCGCGGCTTCGAGGTGGCCACCGCCGAGACGGTGGCGGACGGCCTCGCCCGCGTCGAAACTTCGGCCCCCGCTTATGCGGTGGTGGACATGCGGCTCGGCGACGGTACCGGTCTCGACGTCATCTCCGCGCTCAAGAAGCACCGCCCCGGTGCCCGCGCCATCGTCCTCACCGGCTACGGCAACATCGCCACAGCCGTCACGGCCGTGAAGCTCGGTGCCGTGGACTATCTCGCCAAGCCCGCCGATGCGGACGACGTGGTGGCGGCGCTGCTCGCCAATGCCGATCACAAGCCCACCCCGCCCGAGAACCCCATGTCGGCGGACCGGGTGCGCTGGGAACACATCCAGCGGGTGTATGAATTGTGCGGCCGCAACGTCTCCGAGACCGCCCGCCGCCTCTCCATGCACCGCCGCACCCTGCAGCGAATTCTGGCCAAAAGGGCGCCGCGCTAGCGGAGCCCGCTCGGCAAGAGCGGGTCTTTGCCGTCACGCCGTCTTGCGCGTCGGCCACGTCATGGCGACGACACCCGCAACGACGCAGGCGAGGCCGATCCAGGCGTCCGGTGCCAGCGTCTCGCCAAGGCACAGGACGCCGATCGCCACGCCGATGGGCACCCTGAGATAGGCCTGCGCCGTGGTGCCGATGGAGCCGAGCGTCCGCACCAGCCGGAAATAGATGACGAACGCGAGCGCGGTCGAGAAGACCGACAGCAGCCCCAGCGCGACGAGGGAGCCGGCGCTCGGTGCCAGCGTCCAGGGCCGGTCCACCGCGATGCTGACCGGCAGGAGCACCGCCGCGCCGCAGAGCAGGGAGCCCGCCGCCGGCATCATCGGGTCGAGCCCCTTGAACGCCCTGCCGAAGATGGCGGCGCCGGCATAGCAGACCGTCGCCGCGACGATGGCGAGCTGGGCCCACACTTGCTGGCCAAATCCCTCCAGAGCCCCGAAGCCGACGATGAAGCCCGTCCCCGCAAGACCTGCCGCAACGCCGAGGAGCTTGCGGGCGGTCACGGCTTCATGCCGGGTCACGAGGGCCGTCAGCAGGAAGGCGAAGATGGGGGAGGTGGCGTTGAGGATGGTGGCGACGCCCGCGTCCACGGTCTGCTCGGCCCAGGCGATCAGGGTGAACGGCACGACGCTGTTCAGCCCGGCCTGGAACAGGAAGCGCGCCCAGGTGGCCCGATCCTGCGGCAGCCGCATGCCGCGCAGCCGAAGAATGACCGCGAGGAGGGCTCCGGCGATCAGGGTCCGGGCAGCGATGAAGGTCAGCGGCGGGATGGTTTCCACCCCGACCTTGATGAAGGTGTAGGACGCACCCCAGAGCGTCGAGAGCACCAGAAGCAAAAGCAACTCGATACCGAAGCGTGTCCTGCCGGCCATTGTGATCGCGTCCCTCACTCAACATTCCACGGCCTCTCTAGCGGGGGAAAGCGCGGGCATGCTTCGGCCGGGGCCGAAGCATCCGGCGGTGACGCGGGCGGCGCGGGCGGCTAGCTTTCCGGCATGTCGAACATGGTTTCGGGAAATACCGTTGCCGAGGTCGCCCGCCTGATCGGCGACGTGGCGCGCGCCAACATCCTCTCGGCATTGATGGGCGGGCAGGCGCTGACGGCGGGCGAACTGGCGCATCACGCCGGAGTAACGCCGCAGACCACGAGCGGCCATCTGGCGCGCCTCGCCGAAGCGGAATTGGTCAAGGTGGAGAAGCAGGGGCGCCACCGCTACTACCGCCTCGCCTCGGCGGATGTGGCGCAGGCGCTCCACGCTTTGATGACCGTCGCGGCGGGTGGGCCGAAGCGCCATCGTCCCATCGGTCCCAGAGATGCCGCGCTGCGGCTTGCCCGCACCTGCTACGACCACATGGCCGGCCGCCTTGCCGTGGCCCTCGCCGACGGCCTCCGCGCCAACGGCCACGTGATCCTCACCGACGGTGCCGGACTGGTAACGGATACGGGCCGCCGCCTCCTCTGTGATTTCGGCGTCGCGCTCGACGACGGGGCCAAGGGCCGGCGGCCGCTCTGCCGCACCTGCCTCGACTGGAGCGAGCGCCGGCCCCATCTCGCCGGCCGTCTGGGCGCGGCGCTGCTGGATCGGGCGCTGGATCTTGGATGGGTGCACCGCGCGACGGACAGCCGCGCGCTGCGCCTGTCTCCGGCTGGGGAACGCGGCTTCTCCAGCGCCTTCGGCCTCCCGCCCGGCTGGCGCGACGCACCAGCGGCGTGACCCATCGGTGGCGTGACTGCAATCCCTACATGTCCGCGCGCAGCAGGTCCGGGTCGTAGAGCACAGCGAGCCGCGTCGCGGCGGCGCGGGCGAAACGCAGGGTCAGCGCCTTGCGTGTCGCGGCCGGCAAAGGATGGAGCGGCGCAGGCCTGAGGCATTCGGCGCCGAAGGCGTCGGCGACGAACAGGCCGGTTTCCTCGGGCAGAATCTCGACGGGGAAGTCCATCGGCACCGCGAACATCAGCCGGTCGCAGAAATCCCGGTATTCGTGCCATTTGGCATCGGTGCGGAAGTCGATCACCGACGACTTGATCTCGATGATGGTGATCTCGCCCTTCGGCCCCATGGCGAGGATGTCGGCCCGCCGTCCGCTCACCAGCGAGAATTCCGGCAGCCCGGCCATGCCGGCCAGCGCCAGATGGCGCAGCACCCCGCGTTGGACCGCCCTTGCGGTCTCCGACTGGCGGCCGTCCGGCCGCGGCTCGGGCAGGAGCGCGCGCATGGCGGCCTCAGGACAGCGCCTTCATCGCCTCGGGCTCCTCGATGGAGGAGGGGGGCGAGAAGGCGCGCTTGATGGCGGCGTTGAGTTCGCCGCCGAACACGAAGATGGAAGCGGTGAGGTAGAGGAAGACCAGCGCGATCATCACCGAGGCGAGGCCGGCATAGGTGGTGACATAGTTGGCCGGGAATTCCGCCAGATAGAAGCCGAAGGCGGTGGCGGCGACCAGCCACATGACGAGCGTCACCAGAATGCCGGGGGCGACCTCGGCGAGCTTGCGCCGTCCCGCCGGCAGCCACAGGTGCGCCACCAGCAGGGACACCACCAGAATGATGGAGGTGGCCCCGAAGCGCAGCAGGGTGATGACGCGGGAAAAGGGCGCCAGCGCAGGCACCTGCGCCACCGCCGTCTGCCACAGCAGCGGCCCCAGCACCACGAGGAAGGAGAGGGCCAGCATGGCGGCGGAGGCGATCAGCACGTAGCCGATGGATTCCAGCCGGAGCCAGTACCAGGCGCGCATCTCCTTCATGCCATAGGCGCGGTTGAGGCCGATGCGCAGGCTTTCGATGCCATTGGAGGAGAAATAGAGGGCGAGGACGACGCCATAGGTGAGCACATCGGTGCGCACCTGGTTCACCACGTTGTAGATTTCGCGGGAGATGGGCCCGGCCACCTGCTCCGGCCAGGTCTCCAGGATGAGCTGGATGGTCTCCTGCGCCAGCGGGCGCAGGTCTAGGAAGCCGGCCAGCGCGGTGACGAAGATGAGGAACGGGAACAGGGACATGAGCGCGGACAAGGCGATATGGCTGGCGATCGCCCAGCCGTCGTCGGCGGAGAACGTCCAGAACGCATCCAGAACGATATGGTAGATGCGCCGCAGCATGTGGTCTCCCGTTTCAAGTCAAATCGGGCTTTCCGGCCGGAATGGCAAGCGCCGGCCGTGCCCGTCCACCGTCCGGCTGGTGGCGGCCGGCCCCTTCGGCTAGACAGCGAGGACACGGCGCCATCTGATCCGGCGTCCGGACCCGCCGAGATTTCCCATGCCGCGCCAGCCCAATTCCCCGGCTGAACCGCCACCGGCTGAATCCCCGGCCGCCGGGCCTTCGCAGGCCGAGTCTTTGGATGCAACGCCGGAAGCCGCATCGGGCGTTCCCACGCTGCGGGATCGGCTGGGCAAGGTCATCGCCCTCGCCCATCTCAAGCTCGCGCTTCGGGCCACCATCGCCGGCATCGTCACCTATCTTCTGGCGGAGCAGTTCTCCCTGCCCAACGGCTATTGGGCGGTGCTCACGGCCGTGCTCGTGGTGCAGGCGACATTGGGCGCCAGCCTGTCGGTGGCCATCGACCGGGCGCTGGGAACGCTGGCGGGCGGCGTCGTCGGCGTCGCGGGGGCGATGGTGGCCGGACCCTCCCAGATCCAAACGCTGGTGGTGCTGTCGCTGGCGCTGTTCATCGCTGCGGCCATGGCCGCCCGCTCGCCCAGCTTCAAGTTGGCGCCGGTGACGGTCATCATCGTCATGCTGGCCCATCCGGGCGATGTCGCGCCATGGCTTGCGGGGCTGACGCGGGTGGCGGAGATCACGCTGGGCGGGGCGGTGGGCCTCCTGTGCGCCATTCTCATCCTGCCCGAGCGGGCGCTGGGGAAGCTGTTTCCCCACTGCGCCAAGGCGCTGCGGCTGACCGCGCGGCTGCTGGACCTCGGACGCGACGGCCTGCTGGGGCAGGGGATCGATCCATCGGTCATCGACCGGCTCAACGCCGGGGCGCGTCTCGCCTTGCGCGCGGCCGACCTGCGCCTCGTGGAGGTGCGGGCGGAGCAGGCCGGTCGCCTGACCACCCAGACCGATCCCGCGCCTGTCGTGCGCGGCGCCCGGCGACTGTGGCATTCCGCCATCATCCTGCTGCGCAACGCCGACCGGCCGCTGGACGAGCCCGTCGCCGGCCTCGTCTCTGCGGCTCTCACGGCCGCGACGACGACGCTCTCCGCCCAGATGTCAGCCATCGCCGACCGGCTGGACGGCCTGCCCGTTGCCGACCTTGCCACCCGTGCCGATGCGGCCAGCGCGGCCGTGGCGGCGCTGGAGGCGCGGGTGGAGGAGCTGAATACCCAGGGCGCCTTCGGTGCGGTGGGCTCGGAGACGTTGACGGCCCTGTTCTCGGCGGTCTCGGCCTGCGTCCACATGCGCGAGAACCTCGAGGAGCTCGCCGCCCGCCTCGCCGAGGTGCAAAGCGAGACGCCCTGACGGCCGGCTTCCGCTCGGTCCCCTCACGGCGAAAGTCGGATCGACCGTGGCGGCGGATGCCGTATCAAGGCGCATGCGCCGCACCATTTGCGGTGCGGTGTCTGATCCGGGCCGATCCCGGCTTTCGTAATCAGGCGTTGCCTTGGCCCGGTTCCGGGGCAAGGATAGGTCAATTGCGCAATGCACAATCAAAGGGGAGAGTTCATGTCCGCCAGCGCCGCCGTTCAGTCCGTGCCCACCGGGGAATTCGACGCCGTGGCGCTCGGGCGTGTCGCGACCGACAGCCTGGAGAAGCTGCTGGCCGAGGCGACCTCCCTGGTGAAGGCCAAGGTGACGGACGGCGGGCGCATCTCTTCCGCTCTGCTGGAGAAGGAGCAGCGCGCCACCCACGGCCTCGCGTGGCTCGCGACCTACGTCTTCTCCGTGCGCGAGCTGGTGCACTATGCCGACCGCCTGACCGAGATGGGCAAGTTCGGCGACACCGAGAAGCTGATCGTACAGATCGGCCTCGGCGAGTACATCACGCAGATCCTCGGCGGCATTCCCATGAGCCAGGGCGAGATCGTCCGGCTCCCCGATCTCTATGTCTCCGGCGCGACCATTGCGGCGCTGGCCGCCGAGCCTGCCATCGCGGCTCTGGTGGAGAACGGCAACACGGCGGCCAGCCGCGCCGCGCTCGCCGACATCATCCGCGACGCGCACCTCGCCGGCACCATCGGCGAGGCGGGCCTCGACGAGACCACGGAGGCGATGCGCACCGAGATGCATCGCTTCGTGGAGGCGGAAGTCGCCCCCCATGCCCACGAGTGGCACCTGAAGAACGAGTACATCCCGCTGGAGATCATCTCCCAGCTCTCGGAGATGGGCGTGTTCGGCCTCACCATCCCCGAGGAGTTCGGCGGCCTCGGCCTGCCGAAGGAGGCCATGTGCGTCGTCACCGAGGAGCTGTCGCGCGGCTATATCGGCGTCGGCTCGCTGGGCACCCGCTCGGAGATCGCGGCGGAGCTGATCCTCGCCGGCGGCACGGATGAGCAGAAGGGCCATTTCCTGCCCAAGATCGCCTCGGGCGAGATCCTGCCCACGGCGGTGTTCACCGAGCCCAACACCGGCTCGGACCTCGCCTCGCTGCGCACCCGCGCGGTGAAGGAGGGAGACGTCTACAAGGTCAACGGCAACAAGACCTGGATCACCCATCCGGTCCGCGCCGACATCATGACCCTGCTGGTGCGCACCAATCCGGCCGAGCCCGGCTACAAGGGCCTCTCCATCCTGCTCGCTGAAAAGCCCCGCGGCTCCGACGAGAACCCGTTCCCCGCCGAGGGCATGACCGGCGGCGAGATCGAGGTGCTCGGCTATCGCGGCATGAAGGAATACGAGATCGGCTTCGACGGCTTCACCGTGCCGGCGAAGAACCTGCTCGGCGGCGAGGAGGGGCAGGGCTTCAAGCAGCTCATGACCACTTTCGAGAGCGCCCGCATCCAGACCGCCGCCCGCGCCGTGGGCGTGGCCCAGGCGGCCATGGAGGTGGGCCTGAAATATGCGCAGGAGCGCATCCAGTTCGGCAAGTCGCTCATCAACTTCCCCCGCGTCGCCGACAAGATCGTGATGATGGCGGTGGAGACCATGATCGCCCGCCAGATCACCTACTTCGCCGCCCGCGCCAAGGACGAGGGGCGCCGCACGGATCTCGAGGCCGGCATGTCCAAGCTGCTCGGCGCGCGCGTCGCCTGGGCGGCGGCGGACAACGCTCTGCAGATCCACGGCGGCAATGGCTTCGCGCTGGAATATCCGGTGTCGCGCATCCTGTGCGACGCGCGCATCCTCAACATCTTCGAGGGCGCGGCGGAGATCCAGGCGCAGGTCATCGCCCGCCGCCTCTTGGACGGCGGCAACTGAGCGGCCGGGCACGGATGTGGCCCTGCTGATCGCCGACGCCCAGCCGCAGGACGAGGCCGCATGGCGTCGCCTGTGGGCGGGCCACAACGCCTTTTACGAGACCGAGGTGGGGGCGGACATCACCGCCCGCACCTGGGCGCGCATCCTCGATCCCTCGGTGCCGATCATCGGGCGCATCGCACGGCGCGGCGGCGAGCCGGTGGGCTTCTCCAACAGCGTCCTGCACGAGGGCACCTGGGTCGCCAACCCCGTCTGCTATCTGGAAGACCTGTTCGTGGATCCCGCCTGCCGCGGCGGCGGGATCGGCCGGGCGCTGATCGCGGATCTCGTCCGCATGGGCAAGGAGAGGGGCTGGTCCAGCCTCTACTGGCACACGCGGCAGGATAATCCTGCCCGCCGGCTCTACGACAGCTTCGTCGCGGCGGACGATTTCGTCCGCTACCGCATGGACCTGTGACGCGGCTCAGGCGAGCCGCGCGGCATTGTCCCGCGCATAGGTCGAAAGCGCGCGCGGCGCATGGCCCGTCAGGATCTCCACATCGCCGGTGACGCGCGCCGTCCAGCCCTCGCGGACGGGGTGGAAGAGCGTGGCGAGGAAGCGCGCATAGGGCTCCGGCACGCCCGCGCCGGTGAGGATGCCGACGAAGGCATCGTCGCTCACCGGCGTGTAGGCGATGGGCTTGCCCGTCACCGGCGCGAGGATGGCCGCCGCCTCGCCATAGGTCAGCGCCTCGGGGCCGGTGAGGTTGAAGGCGCGCCCATCGAAGCGATCCGTGGTCAGGGCGGCCGCCGCGCTTTCGGCGATGTCGCGGGCGTCGATGAAGCTCGTCTTGCCGTCAGCGGCGGGAAGGGCGATCACGCCGTGGTCGATGCCGGCCTTCCAGAAGGTGTGGAAATTGTCCGCGAACCAGTTCGGCCGCAGGATCACGAACGGCGTGCCGGAGCGCTCCAGCGCCAGTTCCACCTGCCGGTAGGGGATAGCGTCGTCCGCATCCACGCCGAGCGCGGTCATCAGCACCACCTTCACCTTGCGGGCGGCCGCGGCCTCGATCACGGGCAGGAGGCGGGCGGTGATGTCGAGGGAGCCGGTGGGCGCCAGCAGGAAGAGCCGGTCCACGCCGGCGAAGGCCGTCGCGAAGGTGGAGGGATCGTCCATGTCGAGCGCCACGCCCCGCGCGCCGCCCACGGCCTTGCCCGCGCGGGAGGCCGCCTTCACCTGTTCGCCCTTCGCCAGAAGGGCCTGCACCAGCGGCTGGCCCACGTTGCCGTTGGCCGCGAAAACCAGAATCTGACCCGACATGATCGCTCTCCTGCTCGCCGGCGCGCGGTGGCGCGGGCATCCGAGGATAGGTTTCCACTAGAAACCAGCTTCCGATCGGATACATACTCCTGGTCGAGCGAGCCCAAAAGAGAGCACCTTGAACTCACATGGTCACTTCCGGGAAACCGCAGAACGCGCCTGAGCGGGACGCCGAGAGCTGCCGTCTCCCCTGGCCCTTCGACGTCTATGAGGCGCAATGCCCGACGCGCATGGTGCTGGACCGCATCGCCGACAAATGGGCGGTGCTGATCCTTGACCGGCTGCGCGACGGCCCCGTGCGGTTCAATCACCTCAGGCGGGACATCAAGGGCATCTCGCAGAAGGTGCTGTCGCAGACGCTGAAGAAGCTGGAGCGCGACGGGCTCCTCTCGCGGGCGGTCTTCCCCACGGTGCCGGTCACGGTGGAATATGCGCTGACCCCCCTCGGCCGGACGCTGACCGACGCGGTGGCGGCCATCGCCCACTGGGCCGAGCGCAACATGGAGGCGGTGCTGGCGGCGCAGGCCGCCTATGACGCCCGGGCGGGGGGCGACCCGGGCTGATGGCGTAGCGCGGCGCTAGTCCGCCGCCTCGTCCGCGTCCTCTTTCCCCGGCACATATTCCAGAATGTCGCCGGGCTGGCAGCCGAGGGTCTCGCAGATGCGGGCGAGCGTGTCGAAGCGCACGCCGCGCACCTTGCCGGACTTGAGCAATGAGACGTTCTGCTCGGTGATGCCGATGCGCTCGGCAAGCTCGCGCGAACGCATCTTGCGGCGCGCCAGCATCACGTCGAGATTGACGATGATGGGCATGGTGCTCCCATAGCCTCCCCGCTCAGACGAAGCTCGCGTTTTCTTCGGCGATGCGCGCGGCCTCGCGCATGACCGCCCCCACGCCGATGACGAGCAGGCCGACGATCACCGCCACCACGTCATGGCTGGAAATCGAGACGGCGATGGCGCGCGCGCCCGGCGGGTTGTTGAGGGTGAGGGCGATGCTTAGTGCGACCCCGACGAAGGGGGCGATCAGGCCCTGGAGCGCCACCGCCGCGCCGAAGCGCTCCAGCCGCACCGCCAGCAAGGCGGAGATGAGTTCGCCGCGGCCGAAATCGCGGAAGATCTGGCGCACCTGAAGCAGGCCGTAGGCGAGGATGCCGAGGGGGATCGCGGAAATCGCGAGGCCGGCGGCGAGGCTTGCGCCATCGAGGGCGATGGGATGCCCGGCGAGGCCAATGCGCGGGACGATCACCCGTTCCACCAGCCCCGGCGACAGCCAGATGCCGAGGCCGGATGCCACCAGCAGCAGCAGGATCACGAGGGTTGCGACCGAAAGGGCGCGCCCGAGGCGCACCACGCGATGGAGTTTGGGGTCGAGGGGCGGAGGGGACATCAGTAGCCTTTCCTTGACGCATTCATTTTTTATCGTAAAACAGTAATTATTCAACCCAAAATGAGAGATCGGATGCGTTTCTTTCTCGCCCCTGCCTGGCCCATGCGGGCGCTCGCCTTGCTGGTGCTTGTTCTGTCGGTTGGCGCCTGCTCCCATGTGCCCATCAGCTCACTGCCGCAGCTGGCCACCCTCGATCTCGAAACGGCTGACCTGACCGTCCTGCGCGCGGCCGTGCGCGCGCCCAAGGAGATCGTGGCGGTGCCCGGCGGGGCATTCGTGGTCATGTCCTACTGGCGCCAGGGGGATGAGGCCCGCAAGACGACCGTCCAGGCGCTGCTGGAGGTGGAGACGGACCCGAAGGCCCTCGCGGCGCTCAAGGAGGAGGAGCGCGCGGGCATGCGCATCACCCTGTTCCGCCTCACCGAAGAGGGTCGGCGCAAGCTGGAGGCGGCGCGCAGCGAGGCGTTGGCGCTGAAATCGGACGAGCTTGCGAAGGGGCGGCGCGCCAGCGGATCGCTCGCGGTGTCGGCGGAGGGATGCGTGCGCAGCGCGCTGCCCGCCGGGCCGCTGCTGCTCAGCACCTATCTCAGGCTGAAGCCGGGCGGCAATTTCGTGACGTTGATCCAGGACATCGATCTGCGAACGCTGCTGGCGCAGGCCGGCTCCGACGAGAGCGCCATGAAACCCTGCGCCAATTGAAACCCTGCGCCAGTTGAGCGGGGCTTTAGGCCTCGCCGGCCGGCGGAATCTCCACCTCCAGCGCCTCGTGGCCGGTCAGGCGGAAGAAGGCGCGCAGGGCGTCCGGCGTGAGCACGGTGGTGCGGGCGTTGGTGAGCGGGTGGCAGCCCACGAGGTCGGCGCGCATGAGCGCGGCGTCGATGGCGAAGCGGACCTGGCCTTCGGTATCGTTGGCGAGCGCAAGCACGCTCACCGAGCCGGGCAGGATGCCGAGATGCTCCATGAGTGCCTCGGGCGAGGCGAAGGAGAGCGAGCCCTTGGCCCCCAGCGGGCCGCGCAGCGCCTTGAGGTTCACCGGGGTATCCTCGGCGAGCGTCAGCAGGAAATAGGTCTTCTTCCCGTCGCGCAGGAACAGGTTCTTGGTGTGGGCGCCGGGAATTTCGCCGCGCAGCGCCTGGGATTCGGCCACCGTGTGGACGGGCGGATGCTCGTAGGTGGTGCCGGAAATGTCGTTCTGCGCGAGGAAGGCGAGAAGGGTGTCGGGCGTGTGGGGCATGGGCCGGTCGGTCTTGGCGGGGAGACGCCAGCCTTAGACCCGCGCGACCGCTTCGGGCAAGCGCTCCGGGAACAACACGCCGCCGGCCTGGATGGCAGGAAAAGGCCGCCGGCTCGTCTGGAGCCGACGGCCGGTCTGGTTCAGCGCAGCTGGGTGAGGCAGGCGCCGGCCGCCTCGGCGGCGGGGCGGGCGTTGCTCATGGAGAGCGCGCCGGACTGCACCAGGGCCTTGGTCTTCTCGGTGACGAGCGCACGCGGATCGGCAGCGCCGGCAAAGCCGGGCGCGGCGGCAGCATAGACGGCCTTGGCGTCGGGGCCGAGGCCGGCGGCGCACTGGTCGGCCGCGGCCTTGTCGGCGAGCGCGGGGGCGGCGCAGGCGAGGGTGAGGGCGGCGGCGCAGAGCAGGGACTTCATGGGATGTTGCCTCCAGTGAATTTCAGGACGCACGCGATCAGCGCACGCCGACGCGGTTGACCGGGCCGCCGGCATTCACGCCGACTCCGGGCGCAACACCGACACCGGGCGCACCGACGCCGACGCCGGGGGTGACGCCGACGCCGGGGGCTCCGGCACCCGGCACGCAGCCTGCGGGATAGCCGGGTCGGGTGCAATGAACCGCAGCGCGCGCTGCAGGGGCGGTGGGACGGGCGACGCAGCCCTTCGGAACGCCAACCGCCCTGCAATAGACCACGGCCCCGGCGGGGGCGGTCGTCGCGAGGGTGACGACGGCGGCCGGCGGCAGTGCGGCGAGGGTGGCGGCGAGGAAAGCGGAACGTGTCAGCAGGCGCAGTCGCATGGCGGCCTCGGCATCCTTAACAGACACCTGTGCGTGACGCCCGGGTTGACATCGCGCCGAGGTGACTTCGGGTCAGCTAGGCGTCATCCTGTAATACCGCAATGGCGATTCTTGGCCCGACTGGCGGCGAGACGTTGCGGGACGATATGTCGGAGGCGCGGGTGCTGGGGCTGGTGGCGGTGCGGGCAGGAGCGGCCGTGAACTGGCTCGACACGGCAGGCATTGCCGAAACGCGAGGCGCCATCATCGCCCATCCCGCCTTTCCACGGGCGGTGGCACAACTTGTCGGCGAAATCAGCGCGCTCTACAGCGGCAACCGGCTGCTCAACCGCGTGCTCAGTGATCGCGGCCGCAACATGTTCGGCCTGATGGTGCTCTATCTGGATGCCTTGCCGCCGGAAGAGGGGGGCGGGCTCACGGCTGCGCGGATCGTGGCCCTGTGCACCTCCACCGGCCTGTGCAGCCGGGGCCGCGCGAAGGCGATGCTCGCCCTCATGCGCTGGGGCGGCTATCTGGCGTCGGCGGCGCCGGCCGAGGATCGCCGGGTGAAGCCGCTGATGCCGCAGGAAAAGCTCGTCGCGCTCCAGCACCGGCGGTGGCGCCTCGTATTCGAGGCCGGCAAGGCACAGGATCCGGAACTCGCCCGGCTCGCCCCCCGCCTCGCGGACGCAGCCTTCACGCGGGTTCTCGCGGTGTTGCTGGGCGAGGCCTTCCTCTCCGGCTTCCGGCCCGTTTCCGCCGCCCCGGAATTGAACGATCTGGTGGACCGCGACGGCGGCCTGATGGTGCTCCTCGCCCTCTTCACCGCCGAATCCAACGGCGAGGAGCCGCCGTCCATCGCCAATCTCTCGCGCCGCTTCCACCTGTCGCGGGCCCATGTGCTCGATCTGCTGCGGCTCAGCGAGGAGCGCGGGCTGGTGGAGCGCGGCATGCGTGGCACCGGCTGCCTTTCCCCGCTGGGGCGGGATGCGATCGAGCGCTTCTTCTCCTCCATCTTCGCCGTGATGTCCGGTGCCGCCCGCGCCGCCGAGGCCCGTCTTCACGGCGCGTGAAATCACCTTCGCCCGGAACGGTCTTTCGCTCCTGCACAATTTCCTTAAGACTAAGGTCGAAAGAGACGTGCGCCGCAGCAGCGGACGAGTCCGGGGGAAGTCGGATGACGAATTTGGCACTTTCGAGCGGCATCGCGCCGCGCGCAGAGGACGTGAAGGACCAGCCGCTGCGCGACGACATCCGGCTGCTCGGTCGCATTCTCGGTGACACCGTCCGCGACCAGGAAGGCGACGAGGTGTTCGACCTCGTGGAGCGCATCCGCCAGCTTTCCATCCGCTTCCACCGCGACGACGACCAGGCGGCCCGCGATGAACTGGGTACCCTTCTGGGGGCACTGCCGGCCGACCGCTCCCTCGATACCATCCGCGCCTTCAGCTACTTTTCCCACCTCGCCAACATCGCCGAGGACCAGCACCACATCCGCCGCAACCGCGCCCACGCCATCGCCGGCTCGGCGCCGCGCGCGGGTAGCCTCGCCTATGCCTTCTCCCGTGCGGAGCAGATGGGGATCGGCCGCGAGGCGCTGGCGGATTTCTTCTCGGGCGCGCGCATGAGCCCGGTGCTCACCGCCCACCCCACCGAAGTGCGGCGCAAGAGCACGCTCAACCGCGAGATGGAAATCGCCGCCGAGCTGGATCGCCGCGAGCGCGTCGTGCCCACCCCGCGGGAGCGGGACGAGGGCGAGGAAATCCTGCGCCGCGCGGTGCTGACCCTGTGGCAGACGGCCCTGCTCCGCCGCATCAAGCTGACCGTGCTGGACGAGGTGGCGAACGGCCTCTCCTATTACGACTACACCTTCCTCACCGAGGTGCCGCGCCTCTATTGCGCCATCGAGGACCGCCTCGCCGAGGCGGGGGACGAGGTGCAGTTGCCCTCCTTCCTGCGCATCGGCAGCTGGATCGGCGGCGACCGCGACGGCAACCCCTTCGTCACCGCCGAGGTGCTGAAGGAGACCGTGCGCCTGCATCGCGACCGCATCCTCGCCCATTACGAGCAGGAGCTGGTGGCGCTCGGGGCGGAACTGTCCCTCGCCCAGCGCCTCGTGACCGTATCCGATGCCCTGACGGAGCTCGCCTCCCGTTCTCCGGACCGCTCGCAGGAGCACCGCGAGGAGCCCTATCGCCTCGCCCTCGCCTACGTTCTGGAGCGCCTGCGCCAGACCGCCCGCAAGCTGCGCGGCGAGCCGCTGGCGACGGCCGAGGGCCTCGCGCCCTATGCCACGGCGCAGGCGTTCCGCGCCGACCTCGACGTGATCCACGACTCGCTTGTGGCGAACGGATCGAAGGTGCTGGCGCGGGGGCGGCTGCGGCTTCTGCGGCGGGCGGCGGACTGCTTCGGCTTCCATCTCGCCTGCATCGACCTCAGGCAGAACTCGGACGTGCACGAGCGCGTCGTGGCCGAGCTGCTGGAGAAGGCGGCGCCCGGCACCAACTATGCGGGCCTCGACGAGGAGGCGCGCATCGCGCTGCTGCTGAAGGAGCTGGCGACGCCCCGGCCGCTCGCCTCGCCCTTCATCGCCTATTCGGACGAGACCTGTTCCGAACTCGACATCCTGCGCGAGGCGGCCGCCGCGCACCATGCGCTGGGCCGGGAGGTGATCCCCAACGCCATCATCTCCAAGGCCGAAGGCGTCTCCGATCTTCTGGAGGTGGCGTTGCTGCTGAAGGAAGTCGGCCTCGTCTCCAGCGACGGAACGGGCGGCCTCGCCAGCGCGGTGAACATCATCCCGCTGTTCGAGACCATCTCGGACCTGAAGGCCTGCGCCAAGGTGATGGACCGCGCCTTCTCGCTTCCCGCCTACCGCAAGCTGGTGGCAAGCCGCGGCGCCGAGCAGGAGGTGATGCTCGGCTATTCGGATTCCAACAAGGACGGCGGCTTCGTCACCTCCGGCTGGGAATTGTACAAGGCGGAGATCGGCCTCATTGAGGTGTTCGGCGCGCACAATGTGCGCCTGCGCCTGTTTCACGGTCGCGGCGGCTCGGTGGGACGCGGCGGCGGGCCGAGCTACGACGCCATCCTCGCCCAGCCGGGCGGTGCGGTGAACGGGCAGATCCGCATCACCGAGCAGGGCGAGATCATCGCCTCCAAATATTCCAACCCGGACGTGGGGCGGCGCAATCTCGAGATCCTCGTCTCGGCGACGCTGGAGGCCTCCCTGCTCCAACCGCAATACAAGGCGCCGCGCACCGAATTCCTCACTGCCATGGAGGACATCTCGGACACGGCGTTCGCGGCCTATCGCAACCTCGTCTACGAGACCGAGGGCTTCGAGGACTATTTCTGGTCCTCCACCGTCATCAACGAGATCGCGACGCTGAACATCGGCTCGCGCCCGGCCTCGCGGGCCCGAACGCGCTCCATCGAGAAGCTGCGCGCGATTCCGTGGGTGTTCTCCTGGGCGCAGTGCCGGCTGATGCTGCCGGCCTGGTACGGCTTCGGCACCGCGGTGGAAGCGTTCGTGGCGCGCCGGCCGGACTATGGCCTCTCCTTCCTCAAGGCCATGCAGCACGAATGGCCCTTCTTCCGCACGCTGCTGTCCAACATGGACATGGTGCTGGCGAAGAGTTCCCTTGCCATTGCCTCGCGCTATGCCGAGCTGGTGCCGGACGTGGAGCTGCGCACCGCCATCTTCGGCCGCATCCGCGCCGAATACGAGCTGACGCTGAAGCATCTGCTCGCCATCATGGACCAGCAGAAGCTGCTGGAGGGTAATCCGCTGCTGGATCGCTCCATCCGCAACCGCTTCCCCTATCTCGACCCGCTGAACCACCTGCAGGTGGAATTGCTGCGCCAGCACCGCGCCAGCCCCGGCGACGACCAGGTGCTGCACGGTATCCAGCTCTCCATCAACGGCATCTCGGCGGGCCTGCGCAACTCGGGGTAACAACGCCTTTGTTCTAGCTCCTCAGGCGGTGTTAATATGCTGAGGCTTGAGCAGGGAGCGAGCAGAATGCCGATCATCACTGTGACTTCGGATCCGCCGTATGATCGTATCCTGGTCAATACGGATATGATCTATGCAGTAGTCCCCGACGCGGCCGCACCGTCGCGGACGCGCCTGCTGGTGGATGCTGCGGGCGGGCGCGGTGTTTCGGCGAACGAGGATTTGGGGACGATCCTCAAGCTCGCAGGGGCTAACGTATTCGCTAGCTTTCAGCAGGCGGCTCTGAAGCCCGGAAAGATTCTGGTGAACCGTAGTGGGTGGGTAAGCATCGCTCCGCACCCGCAAGTCAAAAACGTGTCGCAGATCAACTTCAAGAACCAGTATGTGGCGGTGAAAGGGACAGTCGAAGAGGTGGCTGCGGCGCTGGCCGGGTGACTGGCCGATTGTCGAACCCTCCCCCCATCGTCTGTTGACGATCTAATCAAAACGATTAGATCAGGCGATGGCTGCGCAAGCCGGGCCCCGCCCGCTGATAACAACCGGCCCAAGGGATTTCGTATGCCCCTCACCCTCGGCGTCATCGCCGACGACTACACCGGCGCCTCCGACCTCGCGAACACGCTGTCAAAGGAGGGCGTGCGCACTGTCCAGACCATCGGCGTGCCAGACGCTGCGCTGGCGCTGCCCGATGCCGACGCGGTGGTCGTCTCGCTGAAAAGCCGCTCCATCCCGGCGGACGAGGCGGTGGCGCAGTCGCTGGCGGCCTATGCGTGGCTGAAGGAGCGGGGCGCGTCCCACATCCTGTTCAAGGTCTGCTCCACCTTCGATTCCACCGACGAGGGCAATATCGGCCCCGTCACCGATGCCCTGCGCCTCGCCACCGGCGCCGCCATCGTGCCGGTGACGCCAGCGTTCCCGGAGACCGGGCGCACGGTCTACATGGGCCACCTCTTCGTCGGCGACGTGCCGCTGAACGAGAGCCCGCTCAAGGACCACCCCCTCAACCCCATGACGGATTCGGACCTGAAGCGCGTGCTCGCCCGCCAGAGCGCGGGCCGGGTCGGGCTGGTGCCGCTGAAGGACGTGGCGGCGGGTGCCGCTGCGGTGTCCGCCCGGCTGGAAAAGCTGGCGCTGGAGGGGCGCACGGCGGCCATCGTGGATGCCGTGTTCGACCGGGATCTGGAGGCGGTGGGCATCGCGGCGGCGGCCCTGCCGCTGTCCACCGGCGCGTCCGGCCTCGGCCTTGGACTGGCGCGGGCGCTGATCGCGGACGGGCGGGTGCTGCGGCGGGAGAGTGATGGCGCGGCGCTGGCGGCCGGCATCGGCGGATATGCGGCGGTGGTCGCGGGCAGTTGCTCCAAGGCGACGCTGGAGCAGATTGCCGTCGCAGAAGGACAGATGCCGGTGCTGCGGCTCTCCGCCGAACGGCTCGTCACCCACCCCGAGGCGGAGGTCGCCGCCGCGCTGGAGTGGGCGAAGGCGCGCCTCGCATCCGGGCCGGTGCTCATCGCCGCGAGCGGAGCGCCCGAGCAGGTGGCCGAGGTGCAGGCCCGCTTCGGCCGCCATGCGGCGGGCGTTGCCGTCGAGCACGGCACGGCGGCCATTTCCGAAGGGCTGGTGGCGGCCGGCGTGCGCCGCCTCGTGCTGGCCGGCGGGGAGACATCGGGGGCGAGCGTGGACCGGCTGAAGATCCCCGCCTTCCTCGTCGGCCCCGAGATCGCCCCCGGCGTGCCGCTGCTGCGCACGGAAGGCCAGCCGGGCGAACCCATGGTGCTGGCGCTGAAGTCCGGCAATTTCGGCGGGCCGGACTTCTTCGCGAAGGCACTGGGGATGATGGGCGTGGGTTACTGAGCTGCGGCTCCCCTCTCCCCTTGCGGGAGAGGGGTTGGGGGTGAGGGGGTTGGTGCCGCAGTCCCGGCGCTGGGCGGGGGAGGGAATACCCCTCGCCCCGACCCTCTCCCGCAAGGGAAGAGGGCGTTAGTTCAAGCGCCTGCGGGAGGGACTACTCCCCCGGCTGAAGCGCGTGGGGCGCGGGAGCTGCCGGCGTGCTCCCCACGGCGCCGTGGCCGTGCTGGGTGAGCGGCCGGTTGCCGGCCAGCCCGCGCAGCATCACGTAGAAGACCGGCGTCAGGAAGATGCCGAACACCGTCACGCCGATCATGCCGGCGAACACCGCCGTGCCCATGGCCTGCCGCATCTCCGCGCCCGCACCGATGGAGGTGACGAGCGGCACCACGCCCATGATGAAGGCGAGGGAGGTCATCAGGATGGGCCGGAGCCTCAGCCGGCTCGCCTCGATGGCGGCCTGGACCGGCGTGCGGCCCTCGAATTCCAGCTCGCGGGCGAATTCCACGATGAGGATCGCGTTCTTCGCCGAGAGCCCCACCAGCACCACGAGGCCGATCTGGGTGAAGACGTTGTTGTCCCCGCCCGCGAGCCACACGCCGGTCATGGCGGCGAAGAGGCCGGTCGGCACGATCATGATGATGGCGAGCGGCAGCATCAGGCTTTCATATTGCGCCGCCAGCACCAGGAAGACGAGGAAGATGGCGAGCGGGAACACAAACACCGCTGAATTGCCGGCCAGGATGTCCTGATAGGTCAGCTCGGTCCATTCGAAGGAGAAGCCCTTGGGCAGCGTATCCTTCGCGATGCGCTCCACCGCCTGCTGCGCCTCGCCCGAGGAGAAGCCGGGCGCGGCGCCGCCGTTCACGTCGGCGGAGAGGAAGCCGTTGTAGCGCATGGCCCGCTCCGGCCCCGCCGATGAGCGCACCTTGAGCAGCGCCGAGAGCGGGATCATCTCGCCGGTGGCCGAGCGCACCTTCAGCGTGCCCACATCCTCGGCGCGGGCGCGGAAGGGCGCGTCGGCCTGGACGCGCACCGTGTAGGTGCGGCCGAACTTGTTGAAGTCGTTCACATAGGACGAGCCGAGATAGATCTGCATGGTCTCGAACACGTCGGTGACGGCGACGTTCAGCTGACGCGCCTTCACCCGGTCGATGTCGGCGAAGAGCTGCGGCACGTTCACCTGAAAGGAGGAGAACAGGCCGGCCAGCTCCGGCGCCTGCCGCGCCGCCGTGAGAAAGGCCTTGGTGGCCTCGTCGAGGGCGGCATAGCCGAGGCCGGCGCGGTCCTCGATCTGGAACTTGAAGCCGCCGATGGTGCCGAGCCCCTGCACCGGCGGGGGCGGGAACATGGCGATCATCGCATCGGGGATGCCGGCGAACTTGCCGTTCAGCTTCATGGCGATGGCATTGCCGTTCAGCGACGGGTCGCGGCGTGCCTCGAATTCGTCGAGACCGACGAAGACGATGCCGGAGTTGGACGAGTTGGTGAAGCCGTTGATGGAGAGCCCGGGGAAGGCGATGGCCGACTTCACGCCCGGCTCCTTCAGGGCGATGTCGCTCATCTTGCGGATCACCTCCTCGGTGCGGTCGAGGGTGGCGCCGTCCGGCAGCTGGGCGAAGCCCACCAGATACTGCTTGTCCTGCCCCGGCACGAAGCCCGGAGGCACCGCCTTGAACAGCACGCCGGTGAGCGCCACCAGCACGACGTAGAGGCCGAGCATCAGCACTTTCTGCCCGATCACCCGGCGCACCACGCCGCCATAGGCGCCGGAGCCGCGCACGAACGCCTTGTTGAAGCCGCGGAAGAACCAGCCGAACAGCCGGTCCATGACGCGGGTGAGCCAGTCCTTCGGCGCGGCGTGACCCTTCAGCAGCAGCGCCGAGAGCGCGGGCGAGAGGGTCAGCGAGTTGACGGCCGAGATCACCGTCGAGATGGCGATGGTGAGGGCGAACTGCTTGTAGAACTGCCCCGTGAGGCCGGTGATGAAGGCGAGCGGCACGAACACCGCGATCAGCACGAGGGCGATGGCGATGATGGGGCCGGACACCTCCCGCATGGCCTTGTAGGTGGCCTCGCGCGGGGAGAGACCGCCCTCGATGTTGCGCTCCACATTCTCCACCACCACGATGGCGTCATCCACCACGATGCCGATGGCGAGCACCAGTCCGAACAGCGTCAACGCATTGATGGAGAAGCCGAACACGTACATCACCGCGAACGTGCCGACGATGGAGACCGGCACCGCCAGCAGCGGGATGATGGAGGCCCGCCAGGTCTGGAGGAACACGATCACCACCAGCACCACCAGAGCGATGGCCTCCAGCAGCGTGTGGATCACCGCCTCGATGGAGGCGCGCACGAACTGGGTGGTGTCGTAGACGATGGAATAGTCCACGCCCTCCGGCATGTTCTGCTTGATCTCCTCCATCACCCGCCGCGTGTCGTCGGCGATGCGGATGGCGTTGGAGCCCGGCGCCTGGAAGATCGGCACCGCCACCGCCTGGGTGTTGTTGAGGAGCGAGCGCAGGGCATATTCGGACGCGCCAAGCTCGATGCGCGCCACGTCCTTCAGCAGCACGATCTCGCCGTTGGTGCCGCTCTTCACCACGATGTTGGCGAACTCCTCCTCGTTGGCGAGGCGGCCCTGCGCGTTGATGGAGAGCTGAAGATCGAGACCCGGCGCACCGGGGGAGGCGCCGACCACGCCGGCCGCCGCCTGCACGTTCTGGGCGCGGATCTCGCGCACCACGTCGGCGGCGGAAAGGCCATGCTCGGCCACCTTCTGCGGGTCGAGCCAGATGCGCATGGAATAGTCGCCGGCACCGAACAATTGCACCTGTCCCACGCCGTCGATGCGGGCGAGGCGGTCCTTCACGTTCAGCACAGCGTAGTTGCGCAGATAGGTGGTGTCGTAGCGGTTGTTGGGGGAGATGAGGTGAACCACCATGGTGAGGTCCGGCGAGGACTTCACCGTCGTCACGCCGAGACGCCGCACCTCTTCCGGCAGGCGCGGCTCGGCCTGGGAGATGCGGTTCTGGACGAGCTGCTGCGCCTTGTCCGGGTCGGTGCCCAGCTTGAAGGTGACGGTCAGCGTCATGATGCCGTCGGTAGTGGCCTGGCTCGACATGTAGAGCATGCCCTCCACGCCGTTGATGGATTCCTCCAGCGGGGTCGAGACGGTCTCGGCGATCACCTTGGGATTGGCACCGGGATAGGTGGCGCGCACCACCACCTGCGGCGGCACCACCTCGGGATATTCCGAGATGGGCATGGCCCGCATGGCGATGAGGCCGGCAAGGAAGATGAGGACAGAGAGCACGCCGGCGAAGATCGGGCGGTCGATGAAGAATCTGGACAGGTTCATGGAACCCTCCCGCCTCGGGGCGGCTGGATGAAAGGAGCGGAACGCGGGACGCAACCGGCCGTCCCCGCAGCGGTCTGCGCGCGGGATCGGACCGGCAATGGGGGTGAGGGGCTGCACCGGACGAGGGGGCGTTTACGCCCGGCGCAGCCCTCTCCCGACCCCCTCCGTGCGGGGAGGGGGCGAGGCGAATTCGCTGGAGGCCTCCCCGGTTAGGACCGGGAAGGCGGCTCGTGTCAGTTCGTGCGGGTCGTCGCCGCCTCGCTCACCCGCATGGGGACGGGCTCGGGCGTCACCGCGGCGCCGGGGCGCACGCGGTGGAGGCCGTTGACGACCACGCGCTCGCCCGCCGACAGGCCGTTGGTGACGACGCGCAGGCCGTCCACCGGGGCGCCGAGGGTCACCTCGCGCCACACTGCCTTGTTGGAGGCATCGACCACGAAGACGAACTTCTTGTCCTGGTCCGTGCCCACGGCCCGCTCGCTCACGAGCACGGCGGGCGCGGCCTTGGGCTGGCCCATTTCCAGCCGCACGAACTGGCCGGGCAGGAGCCGCCCGTCCGGATTGGCGAAGCGGGCGCGGACGCGGACCGTGCCGGTGCGCGGATCGACCTGGTTGTCCACCAGCTGCATGACGCCTTCCACCGGCGGCGTGCCGGCGGCGACGGTCATCAGCACCGGGATCTGGTCGAGCCGGTCGGCCACGTCACCACCGCCGCCGAGCCCGGCGAGGGCGCGGGCGACGGTGCCTTCGTCGGCGCTGAAGCTGGCGTAGATGGGATCGACCGAGACGAGGGTGGTGAGGACCGGCGCACCGGGGCCGGCGGCCACGAGGTTGCCGACCGTGATCTCCGACTTGCCGACGCGGCCTGCCACCGGCGCGCGGACCTTGGTGTAGGAGAGATTGAGCTTCGCCGCGGCGAGCTTCGCCTGCGCGGCCCTGAGCCCGGCCTCGGCGGCGCGCTGGCCGTTGAGGCGCTCGTCCAGGGTGCTCTGGGACAGCGTCTTGGTGGTGAACAGCTTCTCGCCGCGTTCCAGCTCGTTGCGGGCGAGTTCGAGCCGCGACTGGACGGAGGCGACCTGCGCCTCGGCCTCGGCCACATCGGCCTCGTAGGGCTCGGAATCGATGGAGACGAGCAGTTCGCCCTCCCGCACCAGAGCGCCCTCGCGGAAATGCACCGCCTTGATGGCGCCGGCGACGCGGGAGCGCACTTCAACCCGCTCCACCGCCTCCAGACGGCCGGAGAAGGTGTCGAACAGGCGGGTGTCGCGCTGCTCGACGGTGGCCACCGAAACCGGCACGGCTGGCGGAGCCGCCGCCGCAGCAGCGGCGGGCTTGTCGGCGTGGGCGCCGCCCTCCTTGGGCAGGCCATAAAGCACGCCGAACACCGCGAAGAGCGCGGCGGTGCCGAGCAGCAGGGCTTCCCGGAGACGGGACTTCTTCGCGGCGGGCCTGGTGGAGGCGGACTCGGGGGTGGGGGGCGTGTCGTTCGGGGCGGAAGTCTGGGCGGAAGTCTGGGCGGTCATGGGGGCAGTCCTTGGCGGTCGGTCTGTCAAAGGACGGCCGGATCGGCCTTGAGCCGACCGGACCGTGAAGCGGGACGCGTGGAAACGAAGAAATCGCGGAACAGGTCGCGCATGGCGCCCGTCCAGGCGGCCGGTTTCGGCGCCGGACACGAAATGCTGTCGGGCCATTCGGTCGGCCCCGGCAGGATGTGCACGCAGGTCGGCACGCCGGCCGAGGCGAGCGCATCGGCGTAGCGCCGGCTCTCGTCGCACATGGGGCAGTCCTCCGCGCTCACCACCAGAGCCGGCGGCAGAGCGCCGAGGCGGGAGGAGGCGAGGGGCGCGGCATAGGGATGGGCGGCCTTCTCGGGCGAGCCGAGATAGGTCTGCCAGCCGTCCGCCCACTTGCAGCCGCAGCTGCCGGCATCGGCGCGGCGGATGGAGGCGGTGGCGAGGCTGGGGTCGAGCATGGGCGAGACGAGGATCTGCCCGGCGATGGGAGGGGAGCGCTGGTCACGCGCCATCATGGCGAGGCCGGCGGCGAGGTTGCCACCCGATTCCTCCCCGGCGAGATAGAGCGGCGCGCCGCGCCCCGCGAGGGCGGCCCGGCGGCGGTAGACATCGGTGACGGCGGCAAAAAGCGCGGTGAGGGCGAAGGGGAAGGGGTGCTCGCAGGCCAGCGGATAATCCGCCGAGACCACCACCGCCCCGGCCGCCGCGAGGATGCCGGAGATATAGGCCCCGCACTCCAGCGTGCCGCCAGTGAAGGCGCCGCCGTGCAGGTGGAAGACGAGCGGTGCATACCCCTTCTCCGGCCGCGACCCATAGAGCCGCGCCGGCAGCGCGCCGGTCCCGGTCTCGAGGGTGATGGTCTGGCTGGTCGGGGTCATCTGTCTCGTCCTTTTGGGCGGTAAGCCATTCCCCGGCTCTCACGCCCTTGTGCGATGCGGAAACCATATTGGCGATCTAGAAGGGGATAAATCGCCAGTTCGTGAGTTCATTGTTCATGATTGGGAACAATGACGCATTCAAGGGCCTCGCATGGACCAGCTTGCTGCAATGCGCGCATTCACCCGGGTTGTGGAAACGGGCAGCTTCACCCGCTCCGCCGACCTCCTGAGGATGCCGAAGGCGACGCTCACCAAGCATATCCAGACGCTTGAGGGGCACCTGCAGACCCGCCTGCTCAACCGCACCACGCGCCGGGTGACGGTAACGCCGGACGGGGCGGCCTATTACGAGCGGGCGCTCGCCATTCTCCACGACATCGACGAACTGGACGGCTCTCTCTCCTCCGCGCAGGCGGTGCCGCGCGGCAAGTTGCGCATCGACATCTCGCCTTCGCTGGCGACGCGACTGCTGATGCCCGCCTTGCCGGATTTCCTGGAGCGCTATCCCGACATCGCGCTGGACGTGGGGTGCACGGACCGGCCGGTGGACCTCCTGGGCGAAAACGTGGACTGCGTGATCCGCGTCGGCGAGATCCAGGACCCGAACCTCGTGGCGCGGCGCATCGGCGTCCTGCGCTTCGTCACGGCGGCGTCGCCCGGCTATCTCGCGCGCTACGGCACGCCCCGGCATCCCCTCGATTTCGAGGAGACGCACAAGCTCATCCGCTACTTCAGTCAGCAGAGCGGCCGCTACCACCCCTTCGACTTCACGCGCGGCGACGAGGTGGTGGAGCTGACCGGGCGCTACAGCGTCGCCACCAATGACGGCAACGCCTATATCGCCGCGGCATTGGCCGGGCTCGGCGCGGTCATGTCACCGGTGTTCCAGGTGGAGGAGCACCTCGCCTCGGGCGCGCTGGTGCCCATCCTCACCGACTGGGGGGCCGGAGAGATGCCCATCCACGTGGTCTATCCGCCGAGCCGCCACCTCACCAGCCGGCTGCGCGTGTTCGTGGACTGGGTGGCCGAACTCTTCGCCCGCTCCGAGGTCACGCGCCGCCGGGCGGCGTGAGGGTGGCGCGGTCGGTGTCTTCTTTCGAGCTTCCTTTCACGCCGTCATCGCCCGCCTTGTGCGGGCGATCCACGGTGGAGCGAAGCGGGTGCTGGACGCCCATCACCGGACGACTGGCGGGGTGGATGGCCCGGACGAACCGGGCCATGACAGTCCTGCGGGGATCGTTCGGACGGTAATTCCTCAATCGTCCGAATAGCGCTGCTCGGCCCACGGGTCGCCGCGCATGTGGTAGCCGCGCTCTTCCCAGAAGCCGGCCTTGTCACGGGCGATGAACTCGATGGCCTTGATCCACTTGGCGCTTTTCCAGAAATAGAGGTGCGGCACCACGAGGCGCGCGGGGGCGCCGTGTTCCTGCGTCAGCGGGCGGCCTTCCCAGCTGTGAGCGATGAGGGCGTCCTCGGAGGCGAAGTCGGCCAGCAGGAGATTGGTGGTGTAGCCGTCATAGCTGTGCAGCATCACCGCCGTGGCGTGCGGGGCGGGGCGCACGGCTTCCAGCAGGTCGCGGGTCAGCACCCCTTCCCAATTATTGTCGTAGCGCGACCAGGTGGTCACACAGTGGATGTCGCTGAGGCTGCGGCTCTGGGGCAGGGCGGAGAACGCCGCCCAGTCCAGCGAGAGGGCGGTCTCCACCGCGCCGGTCACGTCCAGGCGGAAGGATTCACGCGTCACCACCGGCTGGAGCCCGAGGTCGAGCACCGGCCAGTCGCGCACCAGATGCTGGCCGGGTGGCAGGCGTTCGGCGTCCGCGCGGGCGACGCGGCCGGTGAGGAAGCGGCCTTCCTCGGCCCAGCGTTGCTTGGTGGTGGTGAGCTTGGTGTCGGGGGGAAGCGCGTCTTCGCTCATGGTGGGCAGCTCCAGGCGAACGGAGCCGCATGATGCCACGGCCGTGGCCATCGGGAAATCGCCCGGCTTGCCCTGTCGCCGCATGTGTGGGAGAGGCACGCCCGAAGGACCGGTGACACCATGAGCATGGCCGAGACCAGCGGGGCGGCCCCCGCCGCATTCCCTGATCTTCTGCCCGCCTTGCGGCCGCTCCTGCCGCAGCTGCGCGGCACGCTCACCGCCAATGCGCCGCTCGCCGATTTCAACTGGTTTCGGGTCGGTGGCCCCGCGCAGCTCCTGTTCCTGCCGGCCGATGCCGACGACCTCGCCTATGTCCTGGCCCATATCCCGGCTGATCTTCCGGTGACGGTGATCGGCCTCGGCTCCAACCTCATCGTGCGCGACGGCGGTGTGCCCGGCATCGCGATCCGCCTCGGCCGTGGCTTCACCGACGTGAGCGTCGATGGCACGCGCATCGTTGCCGGCACCGGCGTGCCGGATGTGAAGGTGGCGCGCGCGGCAGCTGATGCGGGGCTCGCCGGCTTCTCCTTCCTGCGTGGCATCCCCGGCGCCATTGGCGGCGCCCTGCGCATGAACGGCGGCGCCTATGGCGGCGAGACCAAGGACGTGCTGGTGGAGGCGGAAGGCGTCACCCGCGCCGGGCAGAAGGTGCGGTTCACCAATGCGCAGATGGGATTCACCTACCGCCATTGCGGCGTGCCGGACGACGTGATCTTCACCCGCGCCACCTTCGAGGGCCGCCCCGGTGATCCCGCGGAGATCGCGGCCGAGATGGCCAAGATCACCGAAAGCCGGGAGGCGACCCAGCCCATCAAGAGCCGCACCGGCGGCTCCACCTTCAAGAACCCGCCGGGGACCAGCGCCTGGAAGCTGGTGGACGCCGCCGGGTGCCGGGGGCTCACCATCGGCCGCGCGCAGGTGTCGGAGCTGCACACCAACTTCCTCATCAATCTCGGCGGCGCCACGGCGGCGGAGATAGAGGGGCTGGGCGAGGAGGTGCGCCGGCGGGTGAAGGACAATTCCGGCGTGACGCTGGAATGGGAGATCAAGCGCATCGGGCTTCCGCTCTCCCCCGTCTGAGCCATTAGCAAAACCTAAAACCGGACCGCGCCATGGTGCTGGCGCAAAGCTGCTCTCTTCAGAGCAGGCGCCGGCGCGCGCCGGTAACGGAACGGGAATGACGTCGATGGCCAAACACGTGGCGGTGCTGATGGGCGGATGGTCCTCCGAGCGGGAGGTCTCGCTCAATTCGGGCGCCGCCTGCGCCGCCGCTCTGGAAGGCGCCGGCTACCGCGTGACGCCGGTCGACGTGGGCCGCGATGTCGCCGAGGTGCTGGCGCGTCTCAAGCCGGACGTGGTGTTCAACGTGCTGCACGGCGCGCCGGGCGAGGACGGCACCATCCAGGGCATCCTCGAAATCCTGCGCATTCCCTACAGCCATTCCGGCGTGCTGGCCTCGGCGCTGGCCATGGACAAGGCGCAGGCGCGCATCATGCTGGCCGCGGCCGGCGTGCCAGTGGCCAAGGGCGGGCTGGTCAGCCGGGCCGCGGCCGCCAAGGCCCATGCCATGGAACGGCCCTACGTGCTGAAGCCCAATACCGGCGGCTCCAGCGTCGGCGTCTTCATCGTGCGCGAGGACCAGGAGCACCCGCCGCAGGAATTGACGCGCGAGGACTGGACCCTCGGTGAAAATCTTCTTGTGGAGGAATTTATTGCCGGGCTCGAGCTGACCTGCGCCGTGATGGGCGACAAAGTCTTCGATGTCATTGAAATCGAATCGACCCAAGCGTTTTACGATTACGAAAGCAAGTATGCACCGGGCGGCTCTCGTCACATCCTTCCCGCGCGCATTTTACCCGAAATTTACCAACGGGTGCAGATGTTAAGCCTCACGGCGCATCGAGCTCTCGGGTGCCGGGGGGTGTCGCGGAGCGATTTTCGCTTCGACCCGTCGAAGGGCGATGCCTCTGGCCTCGTCTGTCTCGAGGTCAACACCCAGCCCGGCATGACGCGGACGTCTCTGGTGCCAGAACTGGCCGCTCACGCGGGCATCTCATTCGGCGAGCTTGTGACATGGATGGTGGAGGACGCGTCGCTGGATCGCTAGGACCCCGCCCCGGCGCGGGCAGGCGACCCCCGCAGCGCCCCGGTGCAGGCTATGGCGCAAGGCCCGATGCCGCGCCCCGCGCCCCGGCGCCGCCCCCCGGGCGGCACAAGCGCCTCGCCATCGATCCCCGGCCCGCCAGCCGCCTCGCCCTTTTCCTGCGCCGCCTGTCGGTGCGCATGTCCACCTCGCGCTTGGGCCGGCGCAGCGCCAGCCTCCTCGCCATCGCGGTGATCGGCGGCTTCTCCGCCTACGGCACCGTGCTCGGCGGCCATGTGGAGGAGGCGAAGGGCATCGCCATCGACGTGGCGGACGCCGCCGGCAACCTCGCCGGCTTCAAGGTGAAGGAAGTCAACATCTCCGGGCACAATCACGTCACGCCGGCACAGATCCTGGAGACGGCGGGCATCAAGTCCTCCACCTCCATCCTGTTCCTGAACGCGGACGAGATGCGCGCCCGGCTCGAATCGCTGCCGTGGATCGCCAGCGCCAGCGTGCGCAAGTTCTATCCCGACCGGATCGAGATCGCGGTCTCCGAGCGCCAGGCCTATGCGCTCTGGCAGATCAACGGCGAACTCAAGGTGATCGCCCGCGACGGCACGCCCATCGCACCCTATTCGGACGATCCGCGCTACGTGCAGCTGCCCATCGTGGTGGGCGAAGGCGCGCAGAATCATGTGGGCGAGATCGTCGACGTGCTCGCCCGCCTGCCCGCCCTCAAGGAGCAGGTGCGCGCCGCCATCTTCGTCGCGGAGCGACGCTGGACGCTGAAGACGCGCAACGGCATCGACGTGCGCCTGCCGGAAGAGAATCTGGAGGGGGCTCTCGTCGCCCTCATGGACCTCGACCGAGAGAAGAAACTGCTCAGCCGCGACATCACCATCGTCGACCTGCGCCTGCCGGATCGCGTGGTGGTGCGCCAGTCCGACGCTGCCGCCGCCGCCCGTGCCGAAATGCTCAAGGCCCGCGCCAAGTCAAAGAAGGGAGGCCCCGCATGAGGGGACGGCTCGCCCAGGGCTTCGCACCCAAGATGCGCCCGCTGCCGCCGAAGAAGGGCGGCATCGTCGGGGTGCTGGACATCGGCACCAGCAAGGTGGTCTGCGCCATTGCCCGCCTGAAGCCGCGCGGCGCATCGGACGTGCTGACGCGCCGTACCCACGCCATCGACGTGCTCGGCATCGGCCACACCCGTGCCCACGGCATCAAGGGCGGCGCGGTGGTGGACATGGCCAAGGCGGAACTCGCCATCCGCCAGGCGGTGGACATGGCCGAGCGTGCCTCGGGCGTGCAGATCGCCTCGGTGGTGGTCGGCGTTTCCGGCGGCCGGCTCGCCTCCCAGCATTACGAGGCCGCGGTGCGCCTCTCCGCCCCGGCGGTGGAGGAATTCGACATCCGCCGCGTGCTGGAGGCCGCCTCCACCTACGCGGTGGGCGACGGCCGCGCCGTGATGCACGCGCTGCCGGTGGGCTATTCGCTGGACGGCCGGCGCGGCATCGGTGAGCCGTGCGGCATGCTTGGGCGCGAGCTCGGCGCCGACATGCACGTCATCACCGCCGACCTCACCGCGCTGAAGAATCTCGTGCTGTGCGTCGAGCGCTGCCATCTCTCCATCGAGGCCATGGTAGCGGCGCCCTACGCGGCGGCGCTGTCCTCGCTCACCGACGACGAGATGGAACTGGGCGTCACCCTCATCGACATGGGGGCTGGCACCACCACCTTCTCCATCGTCGCCGGCGGCCATTGTCTCTACGTGGACGGCGTGGCGCTGGGCGGCCAGCACATCACCAACGATGTCGCCCGCGGGATGCCCGCGCGCCTCGCCGATGCCGAGCGCCTGAAGGCGCTGCACGGGGCCGTGGTGGCGGTCTCCTCCGACGACCACGACATGCTGACCGTGCCGCCCTTGTCGGGTGATTCGCGCGACCAGCCGCACATGGTTCCCAAGTCCCGGCTCGTCACCATCGTGAAGCCGCGGGCGGAGGAAATCGTTGAACTGTTGCGCGATCGCCTCAGGGCCTCCGGCCATGCCGGGGATGCCGGCCGGCGCATCGTGCTCACCGGCGGCGCGGCGCAGCTTCAGGGGCTTGCCGATCTCGTGGCGCGGGTCATCGGCCCGCAGGTCAGAATCGGCCGCCCGCTTGGCGTTTCCCGTCTTCCCGAGGCTGCGCGCGGCGCCGCCTTCGCGGTGACGGCAGGTCTTCTCGTCTATCCGCAGGTGGCAGGGCTCGAACACTTCGAGCCGCGCCGGCGGCAGGCGGCAGTGGGCGAGGGACCGGGCTATTTCGGTCGCGTTGGCCGCTGGCTGAAGGACAGCTTTTAGACATGGTTAACGAAAGCTGCCGTAACAAAGAGGTCATCAAGGATTCGCGAGCGGCGGACAGGGCCGATCGGGACGGAGCAATAGCATGACGATCAACCTTCAGATGCCCGACATTCGTGAGCTTCGTCCCCGGATCACGGTGTTCGGTGTGGGCGGCGCCGGCGGCAACGCCGTTAACAACATGATCACCTCCGGGCTCCACGGCGTGGAGTTCGTGGTGGCGAACACCGATGCCCAGGCCCTCGCCCTCACCAAGGCCGAGCGCGTGGTGCAGATGGGCGTGGCGGTGACCGAGGGTCTCGGCGCCGGCTCCCAGCCCGAGGTCGGCCGCGCCGCCGCCGAGGAAGTCATCGACGAGATCCGCGATCACCTGTCCGGCTCGCACATGGTGTTCATCACCGCCGGCATGGGCGGCGGCACCGGCACCGGCGCTGCCCCCGTGGTGGCCCGCGCGGCCCGCGAGCTCGGCATCCTGACCGTCGGCGTGGTGACCAAGCCCTTCCACTTCGAGGGCCAGCGCCGCATGCGCGTCGCCGAGCACGGCATCAGCGAGCTGCAGAAGAGCGTCGACACCCTCATCGTCATCCCGAACCAGAACCTGTTCCGGGTGGCGAACGAGAAGACCACCTTCGCCGACGCCTTCGCCATGGCCGACCAGGTGCTCTATTCGGGCGTCGCCTGCATCACCGACCTGATGGTGAAGGAAGGTCTCATCAACCTCGACTTCGCCGACGTGCGCGCCGTGATGCGCGACATGGGCAAGGCCATGATGGGCACGGGCGAAGCCTCCGGCGACAAGCGCGCCATCCAGGCCGCCGAGGCCGCCATCGCCAACCCGCTGCTGGACGAGACCTCCATGCGCGGCGCCGGCGGGCTGCTGATCTCCATCACCGGCGGCAAGGACATGACCCTGTTCGAGGTGGACGAGGCGGCGACCCGCATCCGCGAGGAAGTGGACCCCGACGCCAACATCATCCTCGGCGCGACCTTCGACGAGATGCTCGACGGCATCATCCGCGTCTCCGTGGTGGCCACCGGCATCGACCCGGCGGTGATCCCCGAGCAGCTGCAGCCGGTCGCCGACCGCTTCCCCGATCTGGGTGGTCGCAAGATCTCCAACGCCGGCCGGGCTGCCGTCGAGGCCACCCGCGAGGCGCAGATCCGCAGCGCCGTGGCCGCGATCCAGGCCGAAGACCTGATCGCCATGGAAGACGCCGCCCAGAAGGGCCAGGCGCCGCAGGCCTATGCGCCCCAGGCCTATGCCCCGCCGGCTCAGTCCCAGCAGGCCCCGGCTGACCGCGCCGTCGCCATCGACGACGTGACCATCCGCACTGCGCCGCCCAAGCCCACCTATTTCGCCGAGCCGGAGCCCGCGCCCCAGCCCGCGCCGATGGTGGAGGACGAGTTCGCCCCCTACATCCCGCCGGCCGGCCAGCGTCCGCGTTCGCCGCGCATGCCCCGCGTCGACGAGCTGCCGCTGCCCGCGCAGAACCAGATCCGCGCCCAGCGGGGCGAGCCGCCGGTGGAGCAGGCCCAGCCGGACAAGAAGCGCATGACGCTGCTGCAGCGCCTCGCCCACGTCGGTCGCCGCGAGGAGCCGGAACCCGAGCCCGCGCGCCGCGAGCAGCCCAGCATGCGCGCTCCCGAGCGCCGTCCCGAGCAGCAGCGTCCCGATCCCCGCGCCGAAGGCCGTGGCGAGCCGCGCGATGCCCGCCCGACCATGCCCTCGCGTGGCGGTGAGCCGCCGGTGTCCGAGTTCGCCAAGCGTCCGCCCATGCGTCCGGCCGCCGAGGTGCCCTCGCGTCCCGGCCCGCACCATGACGACGACCAGCTGGAAATCCCGGCCTTCCTGCGCCGTCAGGCGAACTGAGGTCCGGCGAACGGACGTTCGATGAAAGTTCGGCCGGCACTGGTCTCCCCGGTGCCGGCTGCCGGCCCCCCTGCCGCCCTTTTCGCGGCCAATCCGCGGCAACCGATCTGTTCGCCCAGGGGCGGCTTCGAGACGCCCGGACCCTGTGGCTTTCGCGCCACATCTCTCCCGATTCGATTGCCCAGGACCCTCCGAACGGCTGTAACAGAGGCCTGTCCGGCGCCCTGAAACTTGCCACTAACTATTTGATAGTTAATCAGAAATTGAGAAAGGGCGTTCGTAACAGAGGGTAAGCAAGCGTGATTTGGCGTCACCCCCCGTGACGACTAGGGTGCACCCATCCTGAGGGACCGACTCGCCGGCCGTGTTGACAATTTCTTTGTACAACCGGGGCGAAAGTTGGGACCCAAGGTGAAGGTTTGAGGGAAGGAGTGCGGCAGGCGGGACACACCCGTTAGCCGGAAACTTCCCCGAAACGGGACGCACCAAAGATGCAGACCACTCTGGCTCGCGAAATCGCACTCAAGGGTGTCGGCGTTCACGCCGGGGTCGAAGCGACCATCACCCTGAAGCCCGCGTCCGCGAACACTGGTGTCGTCTTCATCCGCTCCTTCGCCGATCAGGCGCCCCGCAAGGCCACCGTCAGCCGCCGTTCCGTTCAGGCCACCGACCTCGCCACCGTTCTCGGCGATCGCTCCGGCGCCCTTGTCTCCACCGTCGAGCACGTCCTCGCGGCCCTGAGCGGCCTCGGCGTGGACAATGCCACGGTCGAGATCGACGGCCCCGAAGTTCCGATCCTCGACGGCAGCGCGGGCGATTTTGTGGCCGCCATCGACGCCGCCGGCGTCACCGAAGTGCGCGGCCGCCGCAAGTTCCTCAAGGTGCTCAAGCCCGTCCGCGTCGAGAACGGCGCGTCCTTCGGCGAGCTTCTGCCCTACGAAGCCGGTTTCCGCCTCGAGGTGGAGATCGAGTTCGGCCACGATCTGATCGGCCGCCAGCGCTTCGCCGCCACCATGTCTCCGGCCGTGTTCCGCCGCGAACTGGCGCCCGCCCGCACCTTCGGCTTCCTCAGGGATGTGGAGCGTCTGCGCTCTGCCGGCTACGCCCGCGGCGCCGCCCTTGAGAACACCGTCTGCCTCGACGAGAGCGGCGTGCTGAACCCCGAGGGTCTGCGCTTCTCCGACGAGTTCGTCCGCCACAAGGCGCTCGACGCGGTGGGCGATCTCGCCCTCGCCGGCATGCCCCTGCTGGCGCGTTACCGTTCCTTCCGCGGCGGCCACAAGCTGAACTTCCAGGTGGTGGACGCCCTGCTCGCCGACCGCGCCAACTATGCCCTCGTCGAGGCTCCGGTCCGGCCCGTCCGCGACACCGTGGGCGCCGAGATGGGCGTCTCCAGCCCGGTTCCGGTGTTCGCCCCGGAAATCTGATCTTCCAATCGGGTCTTCCTCATCCTGAAGCTGCGGCGCCCCCTCGGGCGCCGCTTCTGTTTTGGCTTGGGCCGGTCGCCTGGGCCCGGAGGGCGAGGCCGGCCGCGCGCTTGCGAAGTCTTAACCCCGTTCCGATTTAGATGCCGCTCGCCCTCGCGCTGCGTGAGCCGGCGTGGCGGGGCGGCCACACTCTCGCCGCCGAAGGCACGCGCGAGCGCCCGCCGCCACATTGCCGACTGAAAGCACCGATAGCGCGGAGGGGCTGTTTTCCTGCCGTGGCCATGGGCGCGGGGGTCGAGGTATTCCGGACGCGCGCAGGCAGTGCCTGCCGTGGCCCGAAATGGGGGGAAACGAGCAGGGAGCGTGTCGAGGAGTGGGGCGGATGTGCCCGGCTGGCGGTTTGCCGGCCGTGCGGTTTTCCCCGGCGCGATCCTTCGGTTACAAGCGGCGCCTTGAGGCGCGGGACGGAAGCTGAACCGTGATGCGATTCTTGAACGATGTCCTGCCCATGCGCGCCCTCCTGCGTGGTGCCGCGCTGACGGCTGCGCTCGTGCGCGGCGGGATGCTGGTGCTTGCCGTGGCCATGGGTCTCCTCGTCTCCGGCTGCGCCAGCGACAAGGACGACACCATTCCCCCCGACGAGCCGGCCGAGAAGATCTACAACGAAGGCCTGACCCTGCTGCGCCGGCAGGAGCCGGAAAAGGCGGCCAAGCGCTTCGAGGATGTGGACAGGACCCACCCCTATTCGGAATGGGCACGCAAGGCGCTGCTCATGACCACCTATTCCTATTTCGAGGCGGGCAAGTACGACGAGGCGATCGGCGTCGGAAAGCGCTACATTGCGCTCTACCCGGGCTCGGCCGACGCTGCCTACGCCCAGTATCTCGTCGCTTCGGCGCTCTACGAGAACATTCCCGACATCACCCGCGACCAGCGCAAGACGCGTCAGGCCCTCGACGCGCTCGAGAACGTGGTGCGCAAGTATCCCAACACCGAGTACGCCGCCACCGCCAAGCGGAAGATCGAGGTCGCCCGCGACCAGCTCGCCGGCAAGGAGATGGCCATCGGCCGCTACTATCTGGAGCAGCGCAACTACACGGGCGCCATCAACCGCTTCAAGGTGGTCGTGACCCAGTACCAGACGACCCGGCAGGTGGAGGAAGCCCTCTATCGCCTCACCGAGTGCTACATGGCCATGGGCATCGTCGGCGAGGCGCAGACGGCCGCGGCCGTGCTTGGCTATAACTTCCCCGACAGCTCGTGGTATAAGGACGCCTACAAGCTGGTTCAGTCCGGAGGGGCCGAGCCGCAGGAGAACAAGGCGTCCTGGATCAGCCAGGCGTTCAAGAAGATGGGGCTTGGCTGATATTCCATGCTGGCGACGCTCTCGATCCGGGACATCGTCCTTATCGAGAAGCTCGATCTCACCCTGTCGGAGGGCCTCACGGTCCTGACCGGTGAGACGGGTGCCGGCAAATCGATACTGCTCGATGCCGTGTCCCTCGCCCTTGGCGGGCGGGGCGACGGCGCTCTGGTGCGCCACGGCCAGCCCAAGGGGCAGGTGACGCTCACCTTCGATCTCTCCGCCGACCATCCAGCCCACGCCATCCTCGCCGCAGCCGAGCTGCCCGACGAGGGGCCGCTGGTGATTCGCCGCATCCAGATGGCTGACGGGCGCACCCGCGCCAGCGTCAACGAGGAGGCGGTGAGCGTGCAGACGCTGCGCCTCATCGGATCGAGCCTCATCGAGCTGCACGGCCAGCATGACGACCGCGCCATGGTGGACGCCGCGAGCCACCGGCTCCTGCTCGATGCCTTCGGTGCCCTCACCGGCAAGGTCACGGCCGTGGGCGACCTGTGGCGCGCGTGGCGCGCTGCGCTCGCCGAAGCGAAGGACGAACGGGAGCGGCTGGAAATCGCCGCCCGCGAGGCCGACTTCATTCGCCACGCGGTGGAAGAACTCTCCGCGCTGGGCCCGGAGCCGGGCGAGGAACTCGCCCTTTCCGAGCGGCGCACCGCCATGATGCGCTCGGAGAAGATCGCCGGTGATCTTGACGAGGCGCTGGATGCGGTCTCGGGCGGCAGTTCGCCCGTGCCTTCGCTGGCCGCCGCCGTGCGCCGGCTGGAGCGCCGGGCGGGCGACGCCCAGGCGCTGGTGCGTCCGGCCGTCGAGGCCATCGACCAGGCGCTTGATGCACTGGAGACGGCGCGCCAGCATCTGGAAGCCGCCCGCGCCGATGCCGACTTCGATCCGCGCGAGCTGGAGCGCATCGAGGAGCGGCTGTTCGCGCTCCGGGCGGCCGCCCGCAAGTATCATGTCAGCGCCGACGATCTGCCCGCCCTCGCCGCCCGCTATCAGTCCGATCTGGAGCGCCTCGACCGCAGCGCCGCCACGCTGGCGCGGCTGGAAGCGAGCGTGACCGAGGCCGAGGCCGCCTATCGGACCGCCGCCGAGGACCTTTCACGCGCGCGCCACAGCGCCGCCGCCGTGCTCGACAAGGCGGTTGCGGCGGAGCTGCCGCCGCTCAAGCTGGAGCGGGCGAGCTTCATCACCCGCGTCACCACCGACCCCGCCGCGGCGGGACCGGGCGGACAGGACCAGGTGGAGTTCTGGGTGCGCACCAATCCCGGCACGCGACCCGGCGCGCTGATGAAGGTGGCCTCCGGCGGCGAGCTGGCGCGCTTTCTCCTGGCGCTGAAGGTGGTGCTGGCGGATCGCGGCTCGGCCCCGACGCTGATCTTCGACGAGATCGACACCGGCGTGGGCGGCGCGGTGGCGGACGCCATCGGCCAGCGCCTCGGCCGTCTCGCCGAGCGGGTGCAGGTGCTGTGCGTGACCCACGCGCCGCAGGTGGCCGCCCGGGCGCGCAACCACCTCCTCATCGCCAAGGCGAGCGCCCTGGACGTGGTGGACCCGGATGCGCCGGTGACTACCCGCGTCAACGCCCTCACCGCCAGCACGCGGCGCGAGGAGATCGCCCGCATGCTCGCCGGTGCGACCGTGACGCAGGAGGCCCGGGCCGCCGCCGACCGCCTGCTGAAGGCGGCGCGCTGACCGGCTCCTGAAGGCGCCTCAGTCCGAATCCGGCTTCGATTGCCGCATGGATTTCACCTGACCCCGCCGGTCCTTGGCGGCAAGGCGCCGCTCCTTCGAGGCGAGGGTGGGGCGCGTGGGCCGTCGCACCGGCATGACCACGGTGGCGGCGCGGATCAGCTCCACCAGCCGCTCGATGGCATCTTCCCGGTTGCGTTCCTGGGTGCGGAAGCGCTGGGCCTGGATGACGATGACGCCATCCTGTGTCATGCGCCGGCCGGCGAGGCGGGCGAGGCGCATCTTCACGCCCTCCGGCAGGTTGGGCGAGCGCGACGCATCGAAGCGCAGCTGGACCGCGCTCGATACCTTGTTGACGTTCTGCCCGCCCGGCCCGGACGCGCGCACGAAGGCGAGCTCGATCTCGTCCTCGGCGATGGCGATGCGGGGCGTGATCTCGATCATGGCGCCCTCTCCTGAGGGCGCAGCTTATGCACGGCCCGGCGCGGCCTGCCAACGCTCAGATGGCGTGGCGATTCGCGGTGGGGCCGAAATGCTCCACATAGCGCGGGCTGATGACCGAGACCGGCAGGATGATGAGCACATCCGTGGTGCCGAACTGGTGGTCCACCACGGCGCCGTCGCCGACGAAGCCGCCGAGCCGCAGATAGCCCTTGATGAGGGGCGGCAGCGCCTGCAGCGCCTTCTTCATGTCGATGTCGGCCTTGGCGATCCGGTTCATGGAGACGTGCCGGCCTTCGACGGCCCGCGCGCGCCACTCTTCCGGGGCCATGGCGTTGTGGTGCAGGAAGGACAGCGGCAGGTCGAGTTCCGCCGGGTCGGTGCCCTCGAGGCTGGCGCAGCCGAACATGGCGTCGATCTTGTTGCGCAGGATGTAGGTCCACACCCCGTGCCACAGCAGTTCGACGGTCCGCTTGTTGCGGTAGGGCTTGAGCACGCAGGAGCGGCCGAGTTCCAGGAAGCGCAGGGTCGGATGGGCGGCGATGACCCCGCCCACATCGAACTCACCCTGGGTGTAGAAACCGCCGTGGCGGTTCGCCACCTCCTGCCGCAGCAGGCGATAGGTGCCCACCACCTTGGGCTTGCGCCGGCCGAGCACGATCTTCCCGGCGTCGTGGTCCAGCACCAGGATGTGGTCGCAGATGGTGTCGAAGCTGTCCATGTCGCGCCGGGCGAGGCGCGTGGTGGCGTCGGGGGTGGCCGACATCTCCTCGTAGAACACCTTGTAGCGCAGGCGCTGGGCGCGGCGCACGTCGCGCGCGGTGCGGGCGAGCCGCACCTCCAGCGCGCCGAGCCGGCCGAGGACGATGCTCTCCGGCGCGGTCGGCACGGCGTCGCGGTGGCGCAGGCCCGAATAGGCGCGGAAATCCGTCACCAGCTTCTGCGGCGCCGGCATGGCAGGGCGCGCGCCGGGTGCGGCGTGCTGCGGCCGCAGGAAGGGGAAGGCACCGGGCTCGGTCCCGAACATGGGCGTGGCGCCCTCGCGGCCGAAATCCTTCTTCAGGTCCTTGGCGAAATCGCGGGCGAAATCCCGCGCCGCGTCGCGGGCGACGTCGAAGCCGCGGCCGAACAGGGCTGGCAGGTTGAAGCCGGGATCCGGCTGTCCCATTCTTTTCATCGCAACGAGCCCCACTCCGGGCCGCCGCCGACGGCGGGCGTGCCTCACCCAACGCTTGGTATCGCTCCTCCGCCCGTGCGCCGTCCAGAGCGTAACTGCCCGGCCGACGCGCCGCACTGGCTGCGAGGAGCGACCTGGAAGTTGCCCCGCTTCAGGCGGGTGCCCAGGACTTGAACGCCAGCATCACCATAGTTTTCCGACGCGATTGTGACAATGGGTGGACCCGCCGCGCCAGCGCCTCGCGATCCCGCCTTGCCGCTACGACGCCTCAGGTGATAGCGGCAGGCTCCCGGCGCGTCCGCGCCTGTGATTCGTTGGGGGGACGACATGATTTCCACGCGCATGCACCTTTCGGCCGCGCTCCTTGCCGGCCTCGCACTTGTGGGGCCGGTGGGCGCTCAGGCGCAGCAGCGTCCGATGCCGGTCGAGGTGACCCAGGTGCTCGTGCAGGGCATCGGGCAGGTGAACGTGCTCGCCTACAAGGCCAAGTTCGTGTCGGCTGATCCCGTTACCCGTCGTGTGGTGCTGGAAGATCCTGCCGGCCGCCGCTGGGCGGTGATCGCGCCCCCGCTGCTGGGCGACCTCTCGCTCTACCGGGTGGGAGAGAACCTGCTCATCCGCGTGGCGCCGGGCGTCGTCACCGCGCTCGGCAAGGCGCACCAGGGCAAGCCGGGCGAAGTGATGGCGGAGGTCGTCATCACGGACGGCCTGCCGGGCTGGCCGGAGGGCTTCGGCATCCGCGAGGTCACGCTGACCTCCATCTTCGTGGGCCTCGACCCGGCCGCCGGCACCGTGACCTTCGAGGGGCCGGACGGCAACGTCCGCGTGGTGCGCGCCGCCAACGACAAGGTGCTCGCCGACGTGCAGAAGGTGCAGCCGGGCGACCTCGCCCAGATCACCTATATCGAGGGCCTCGCCGTCAACGCCATGCGCTGAGGCGGCAACCTGTCCGCTCCCGTCCGGCACCGCTGCGGTGCCGGACAATTTCTGCGCGGCAGCCGGTCTACGCCGCCGCAACTTTAGGCCGCCGCCCTGGGCCGTTCCGCCGCGGCGCGATAGGCGAGGGCTTCCGCCAGATGGCGGCGGCCGACCCCGTCCGCGCCATCGAGATCAGCGAGGGTGCGCGCCACCTTCAGCACGCGATGATAGCCGCGGGCGCTGAGCCGCATGGCGTCGGCGGCATCGCGAAGCAGGATCGCTCCGGCCGAATCGGGCGTCGCCACCGCCTCCAGCAACGGCCCGGAAGCCTCGGCATTGGTGCGCACGTCCGGTCGGCTGAGGGCGGCATAGCGCTCCAGCTGGATTTCCCGCGCCATGGCGACGCGGGCCGCAATCTCCCGCGAGCCTTCGGCCGGGGCCGGCAGCACGAGGTCCGAGGCCGAGACCGACGGCACCTCGAGATGGAGATCGATGCGGTCGAGGAAGGGTCCGGAGAGCCGCGCCTGATATTCGTCGGCACAGCGTGGTCCGCGTTTGCAGGTGAAGCCAGGCTCCCCGGCGCGGCCGCAGCGGCAGGGATTCATGGCGGCGATGAGCTGGAAGCGCGCGGGATAGGTGACGCGATGGTTGGCGCGGGCGATCAGGACCTCGCCCGATTCCAGCGGCTGGCGCAGGGAATCGAGCACCTGCGGCGTGAATTCCGGCAGTTCGTCGAGGAACAGAACGCCATTGTGGGCGAGCGAGACCTCGCCCGGCTTCGCCTTGGCCCCGCCGCCCACCATGGCCGCCATGCTGGCCGAATGGTGCGGGGCGCGGAACGGGCGGCGGTCCATCAGCGCGCCGTCCTCGATGGTGCCGGCCACCGAGGCGATCATCGAAACATCCAGCATCTCCGCCGGCGACAGCGGCGGCAGGATGGAGGGCAGGCGCTGCGCCAGCATGGACTTGCCTGCACCCGGCGGGCCGACGAACAGGAGATTGTGGCCGCCGGCAGCGGCCACCTCCAGCGCCCGCTTGGCGGTCTCCTGGCCCTTCACGTCGCGGAGGTCGAGCATGGTGTCTCCCGGCGGCTTCATCCGTGGCTCGGGCCGGCCCATCACCTGGCGTCCGGTCATGTGGTTGGCGAGCTGGATGAGGGACTGCGGGGCGAGGATGTCCATGTCGGGGCTGGCCCAGGCGGCCTCGGCACCGCACGGGGCGGGGCAGATGAGGCCGTGCCCGCGCGCATTGGCGCCGATGGCCGCCGGCAGCACGCCGGCCACGGCCGCGATGGCGCCGTCCAGGGCCAATTCGCCCACGACCGTGAAGCCGGCGAGGGCATCGCCGGGGATGGCACCGATGGCGGCCATCAGCCCCAGCGCGATGGGCAGATCGTAATGGGAGCCTTCCTTGGGCAGGTCGGCGGGGGCGAGGTTCACCGTGATGCGCCGCGCCGGAAGGGCAAGCCCTGACGCGATGAGCGCTGCGCGCACCCGCTCCTTCGCCTCGGTCACGGCCTTGTCGGGCAGGCCGACGATGGTGAAGGCCGGCAGGCCGGCCGCCACATGCACCTGAACATCCACCGGGCGCGCCTCGACGCCCTCGAACGCGACTGTCGCCACCCGCTGGATCACAGCCGCCCCCTGCCTGCTGCCCGTCTGCATCTCAAGGTAGCGGAGGGCGGGCGCGCTCGCAAGAACGAAAGAAGAACAATCGTACTTGCGTCAAGCGCCGCCCCGGCTATGCTGGAGGTAGCAAGAGGATCGGGGAGAACAGTCATGGCCGCCGAAGGTGCAGGCGTGCGCAGTCACGAGGCCCATGTGGTCGAGATGTTCGGCCCGCAGGCCGCCGCCTATGTGGCGAGCGCCGTGCATGCGCGGGGTGCTGATCTCGATGCGCTCAAGGCCCTCGTGGAAGAGGCGCGGCCCGCCCGGTTGCTCGATCTCGGCTGCGGCGGCGGGCATGTGAGCTTCACCGCCGCGCCGTTCGCGGGCGAAGTGGTGGCCTACGATCTGTCCGAGGACATGCTGGGCGCCGTCGCGGCCGAGGCCAAGGCACGCGGGCTCGCGAACATCGCCACGCGGCAGGGCGTCGCCGAGCGCCTGCCCTTCGCCGACGGCAGCTTCGACATGGTCGCCTCGCGTTACAGCGCGCACCACTGGCGGAATGTGCCGCAGGCCCTTGCCGAGGTGCGGCGGGTGGTGAAGGCGGGCGGGCAGGTGGTCATGATGGACGTGATCGCGCCCGAATGGCCGGTGGCGGACACCTTCCTCCAGACGGTGGAATTGCTGCGCGATCCCTCCCACGGACGGGACTACAGCCCCTCCGAATGGAGCCGCATCGCCGAGGAGGCGGGGTTCCGGGTGGTGCGCACGGCGCACCGGCGCCTGAGGCTGGAGTTCGCCTCCTGGGTGGCGCGCATCCGCACGCCGGAGCTGCATGTCGCCGCCATCCGCTCGCTGATGGCGGGCGCCAGCGCGGACGTGGCAACCCACTTCGAGTTCGAGGCGGACGGCTCCTTCTCCATCGACACGCTGACGCTGGAACTGGAAACGGCCTGAGCCGGCCTATTTCTTCTCCAGCATCAGGCGGCCCTGCTTCTGGATGAGGTCCTTCGCCTTGCGGGCGACCAGATCCAGCATGAACGGCAGCTCCACGGAGAGGTGCACCGCATCGTCCGCCACCTGAAGCTTGCCGCTCGCCGTCTGTCCCAGCGCGGCGATGCGGAAGTCCAGCTGCTCTCCGGTCCAGGTTTCCTCCAGGATGGAGATGTGGCGCGAGAAGCGGTCGCGCACGCCGGTCAGCCCCGCCTGGAGGCGCCGCGTCGCCTCGGCCTTGCCGAGGCGGTGGGGGATGGAGGCGGTAAAAGGCTGTCCCATGGTCGGTCCTGTGATGTCCGGGGGTGCGTCCTGACGGATAACGCCCGCAGCCGCACGGCGGTTCGCGCGGCGGGCCGAGGGCGCCGCCGCGTTGGTCTCGATTGGAAGGTGCCTCAGGCGGCGCGGCGGGCCTCGATGCGGTCCCAAATCTGCGCCGCGATGTCCGGCCCGCCCAGGCGCTTGATGGCGCGCAGGCCCGTGGGGGAGGTCACGTTGATCTCGGTGAGGTTGCCGTCGATCACGTCGATGCCGACGAAGATGAGCCCCTTCTCGCGCAGCGAGGGGCCGATGCGGGCGCAGATTTCCAGCTCGCGGTCTGTGAGGTCGGTGGGCCGCGCCGCGCCGCCGCGCACCATGTTGGAGCGCAAGTCGCCCTCGCTCGGCACCCGGTTCACCGCGCCTGCCGCCTCGCCATCCACCAGGATGATGCGTTTGTCGCCGTGTTTCACCGCCGGCAGGAAGCGCTGGATCACCCACGGCTCGCGGAAGGTGGCGGAGAAGAGGTCGTAGAGCGAGCCGAAATTGAGGTCGTCGGCGGTGAGGCGGAACACCGCCGCGCCGCCGTTGCCATAGAGCGGCTTCATCACCACGTCGCCGAACTCGGCGCGGAAGGCCTTGATCTCGGCGAGGTCGCGGGAGATCAGGGTCGGCGGCATCAGGTCGGGAAATTCGGTGACGAAGATCTTTTCCGGCGCGTTGCGCACATGGCCGGGGTCGTTCACCACCAAAGTCTTCGGGTGAATGCGCTCCAGCAGGTGGGTCGCCGTCACATAGGCCATGTCGAAGGGCGGGTCCTGGCGCATCAGCACCACGTCCATCTCGGTGAGGGGAATGCGCTCGCGCGCGCCGAGGGTGAAGTGGGCGCCGGCCTCGTCCTTCACGGTCAGCGGCTCCACGGCCGCGAACACTTGGCCGTCGCGCATGGCCATGCGGTCGGGCGTGTAATGGAACAGCGCATGGCCCCGCCGCTGCGCCTCCAGAAGGAGGGCGAAGGTGGAATCCCCTTGAACATTGATGCTGGCAATGTGGTCCATCTGGACCGCGACCTTCAGGGCCATGGCAATCTCCCGCTGGCCCGATTGGGCCTCGCTGTCTCGGCTTTATCTATAGGCGGGTGGCGCGCGCCGCCACTCGGCTCAGAACTCCATTTCAAAAGCACCGGGCAGGTGCTCGGCCTCGCCCGTGCGGGCGAGGAGCACCGCGTCGAAGCGCATGTTCAGCATTGAAAGCTCCGGGTGCTCGGCGAGGTAGGCCTCGGCCGCCGCCGCAATGCGTCGGCGCTGGCGCGGCTGGAGGGAGAAGGCGGCATCATCGAGCCGCGCCCGCAGCTTCACCTCGCAGAAGACGAGGAGGTCGCCCTGCCGGGCGATGAGGTCGATCTCGCCCGCCTTGGTGCGCACCCGCCGGGCGAGCACGTGGAAGCCGTGGGCGCCGAGCAGGGTCGCGGCGCGTTCCTCCCCCGCGAGCCCGCGAGCGTGCGCGGCGCGGCGGCGCAGCTTGCCCGCGTCGGGCGGAGGGCTGGCCGGCGTCTCAGGCATCCGCGTCGGCGTCCCCGGGCTTTTCGTCCCCACGCGCCTGCGCGAGCGCGAGGGCGCGGGCGTAGACCTCGCGCTTCGGCCGGCCGGTGGCGCCGGCGACGACCGCGACGGCATCCTTCAGCGACGTATCCTTGAGGGCGCGCAGGAGCGCCGCGTCCACGTCCGCATCGCCGGCCACCTCTTCCAGGGGCGGGCCGATGACGAGGACGATCTCGCCCTTGGGGTCGTCGGCGTCCGCATAGTGGGCGGCGAGGGCGGGCAGATCGGCGCGCCGCACCTCCTCGAACGCCTTGGTCAGCTCGCGGCAGACGGCGGCACGGCGCGGGCCGAGCACGTCGGCAAGGTCGGCGAGGCTCTCGGCGAGGCGGGGGCCGGTCTCATAGAAAACGAGGGTGCCCGGCACGGCGGCGAGGGCGGAGATGCGATTGCGGCGCTGGCCGGCCTTGGGCGGCAGGAAGCCGTCGAACAGGAAGCAGTCGGTGGGCAGTCCCGCCGCCACAAGGGCCGCGAGCAAAGCCGAGGCGCCGGGCACGGGATGCACGGGGAAGCCCAGCTCCGCGGCCTCCACCACCAGCTTGAAGCCGGGGTCCGACACCAGCGGCGTTCCCGCGTCCGAGATCAGCGCCACACGCTCGCCGGCGGCGAGGCGGGCCAGCAGCTTCGGCCGGGCGCTGGCGCCGTTGTGGTCGTGATAGGCCATGAGGTGGGTCTGGATGCCGTAGCGGTCCAGCAGCCGGCGGGAGATGCGGGTGTCCTCGCAGGCGATTACATCGGCCGCCGCCAGGGTCTCCAGCGCGCGCACCGTCACGTCGGCGAGGTTGCCGATGGGCGTCGCGACCACATGCAGGCCCGGCGCGAGGCCGGGGGCGGGCAGGGTGGAGCCGGCGAGGAGGAAGGTTTTCACGACACCTGCGGCGCGGCCTTCGGGGCGGCTGTGCGGGTGCGGACGATGGGGCGTGGTCATGGCCCCACCATAGTCCCGCCCGCGCCGGACGGGAACGGCCCCGCCCGCATGGCATCACGCCATATGTCGCGCCGCAGCGACCACCGCCTGCCCCAAGGCGAGGCCGCCGTCATTGGCCGGCACCTCGGCGGGGATGAGAGGGGTGAGGCCGCGCGCGCGCAGCCGGGCGACAGCCTCCTCCAGCAGCCGGGCATTCTGGAACACGCCGCCGGAGAGGGCGACGGCATGGGTGCCGGCCTCGGCTGCCGCCTGCGCCGCGACGGAGACGAAAGCTTCGGCAAGCCCGGTATGGAAGGCGGCGGCCATCTCCGGGAGCGGCCGGGCGGCGGCAAGGTTGGCGCGGAGGGCGCGCCAGAGCGGGGCGGGATCGATCTCGATGAGGTCGTCCTGCGCGGAGATGGCGAACGGGTAGGGCGCGGCCTCCCCCGCCGCGCCGGCCTCCAGCGCCATGGCCGCCTCGCCCTCGTGGGAGAGCCGGTCGGGTGCGAGGCCGAGGAGGGCGGCCACGGCATCGAACAGGCGGCCGGCGGAAGAGGCGGGGGGGGCATTGAGCCCCTTGTCCATCATCGCCCGCAGGGTCGGCACCGGCTTTCCGGCAAACAGCGCGGCGAGGCTGGCGTCGCCATCAACGACGGCGCGGCCGAGCGCCCGGTCGAGGTGGGCGAGCAGCGCCCGCCACGGCTCGCGGCTCGCGGCATCGCCGCCGGCGAGCTGGATGGGGGAGAGGCGGGCGATGCGCCGGCTTTCGCGATAGTCGCAGACCAGCACCTCGGCGCCCCACACGGTGCCGTCGTTGCCCAGCCCCAGCCCGTCGAGGGCGATCCCCACCACCTTGCCATCCGTGCGCCGCCAGCCGGTCTCGGCCATGGCGGCGGCGATGTGGGCATGGTGATGCTGCACGCTCTCCAGCGGGAGCCCCCGCGCCTCGGCGAGGGCGGCGGCGAGGCGGCTGGCGCGATAGTCCGGGTGGAGGTCGGCGGCGATCACCTGCGGCACATGGGCGAAGAGGGCGGAATAGTCGGCCAAAGCGGTCTCGAAGGCATCGCCCGTGGCCGGCTCGTCGAGGTCGCCGAGATGGTGGGAGAGGAGGGCGCGGGCGCCGTGGGTGAGGCAGAGCGCGCTTTTCAGTTCGCCGCCCATGGCGAGCACCGGCGGCGCCCCCTCGAAATCCTCCGGCAGCGCCAGGGGAAGCGGCGCGAGGCCCCGCCCGCGCCGCATCACGCGCAGTCCGCCGGCGGCGAAGCGCGTCACGCTGTCGTCGAGCCGGCGGGCGATGGGGCGGTCGTGCATCAGGAAGCCGTCCACGATGCCGGCAAGGCCGGTTCGGGCCTCGTCATCGCGAAAAATCTGCGGCTCGCTGGAGCGGTTGCCGGAGGTCATCACCAGCGGGCGGCCGGTCGCCGCGATCAGCAGATGATGCAGCGGCGTATAGGGCAGCATCAGGCCGAGATGGCTCTGGCCCGGTGCGAGGCCGGTGGCGAGGGCCGCATCCGGCCGGAGCGGCAGCAGCAGGATGGGCGCGGAGGGGGCGAGCAGTGCCGCCTCTTCCTTTGGTGAGATGACGCAGAGGCGGTGCGCGGCGGGAAGGTCCGCCATCACCGCCAGCGGCTTGGTGGGGCGGTGCTTGCGCGCGCGGAGGGTGGCGACGGCCGCGGCGTCGGTGGCGTCGCAGGCGATGTGGAAGCCGCCGATGCCCTTCACCGCGAGGATATGGCCCGACCGCAGCAGTTCGGCCGCATCGATGATGGGATCGGCGGAGGCGATCTCCGTCCCCTCCCGCTCCAGCCACAGGCGCGGGCCGCAGGCGGGGCAGGCGATGGGTTGGGCGTGGAAGCGCCGGTCGGCAGGGTTCTCGTATTCCGCGCGGCAGGCCGGGCACATGGGAAAGCCGGCCATGGTGGTCGCCGGCCGGTCATAGGGCAGGCCGGCGACGATGGAGAAGCGCGGGCCGCAATCCGTGCAATTGGTGAAGGCGTAGCGATGCCGCCGGGCGTTGGGATCGGCGATCTCGGCACGGCAGGCCGGGCAGGTTGCCACGTCAGGCACCACGCCGATGGAGACCGTGCCGGCCCCGCTCTCCACGATGCGGAATCCGGGCTCAGGCACGGCGGCCGGACGGCGCTCCACCCGCTCGATGCGCGCTAGCGGCGGCGCCTCGGCCACCAGAGCCGCGGCGAAGGCTTCGAGAGCCGTGCGCGGGCCGCCCACATGGATCAGCACCCGGCCTCCGGCATTGGAGACGGTGCCATCGACGCCGAGGCGCAGGGCGAGGCGATAGACGAAGGGCCGGAAGCCCACGCCCTGCACGATGCCCGAAATCTCGATGGTCTCGCCCGCGATGGCCGCCCCGTCCATGGTCGTTCAATGCACCGTGCAGACCATGCAGGGATCGAACGAGCGCACGATGTGCTGCACGGCAAGCGGCGTCGTCTCTCCCTGCCGCACCGGCGCGCCGACGAGGGCGGTCTCCAGCGGTCCCGGCTGGCCGGAGGCGTCGCGGGGGGAGAAATTCCAGGTGGTGGGGGCGATGATCTGGTAGCGGGCGATGCGGCCGCGCTCCACCACCATCCAGTGGCCGAGCGCGCCGCGCGCCGCCTCGGTGAGGCCGAAGCTGCGGCCAGCCTGCGGCAGGGCGCCCTGCGCGCACCAGGGCTCGCCGGGCTTCAAGGCCCTCACCCAGCCTTCCATGGCCATCAGCGTGCGCGCGGTCTCCACCAGCCGGCCGACAACGCGCGAGCGCACATTGGCGCCCTCCTTGGTCGCGAGGTCGCGGGCGAGCGGCTGGCCGGCGATGACCTGCCGGGCGAAAGCGCCGGTCTCAAAGGGAAGGCCGGCGAGGCGGGGCGCCTTGCACCAAGTGTAGCCGGTTTCGTCCACGCCATCGGGAAAGGTCGAGCCCTCGAACGGATGATGCGGCGCCTCCCGCCCCTCCATGCGGGCGAAGGAATGATCCTCGGCGATGGCGGAGGTGTCGACCGGGCCGAGGCGACCGCCTGCGAAGGTGCCGGCCGCATAGAGCCGGCCCTCTTCCTGCGGATAGGCGCCATAGGAGAGGAAGCGGTCGTCGGCCCGGCCCAGCGCCGCGAGGCTGAGGTCTTCGGCGATGGTGAGGAACAGGCGGAAATCACCGTCCGGTCCCGTCCGGCGCCACGCGTCCAGCTCTTCCGCGTCGGCCAGCGCCGCGACGCGCTCCAGCGGCGTGCCGAAAAGGCGGGCCTCGAGGTCCGCGCGCACGGAGCCGAGGGTGGCCAGCAGCCGCATCTTGTCCCGCGCGTCCGCCCCCTTGGCGACGCCGCCGGGCTGGAGCGCCAGGGTATGCGGCCAGCGGCCGGCGAGCAGGCCCATGACGTGGAGCAGCGTCGTGCGGGTGGCGAGGGCCTCGCGCACGCTCAGCCCGTGCGCCGCCTTGAACCGCCGCTCGGCCTGCGCGAACCACGGCCGGTCGGCATAGGCCGCGCGGGCGAAGTCCGGCATGAAGAAGACGTGGAAATGGGTGAGGTGGTCGGCCAGATTCTCGGTGGCGAGGATGAGGTTGGTGGCGACCCGCCCGTTGTCGGTGGGCACCACGCCCTCCAGCCCCGCCAGCGCCAGCGCCGCCGCATGGGATTGCGACACCGAGCAGATGCCGCAGATGCGCGGCGCGATCACGAGGGCGTCGCGCGGATCGCGCCCTTCCAGAATGCGCTCGAAGCCCCGGAACAAAGGCGAGGAGACGAAGGCCTGCTTCACGGTGCCGTCCGCCACGTCGAGGCGCACCTCCAGGTCGCCCTCCACGCGGTTGAAGGGGCCGACCACCAGCCGTTTCGTGCCCTCGGTCATCGCTTTTTGATGTCCCGGACGGCGGGCGGGGTGACGACATGGTCGCTCACCGCATTGCGGCGCAGGCGTTCCGGCGTCGCCGCCTTGGCGAGGGACGACAGGGCGATGAACCACGCTTTCGGCATGTCGGTGGGCAGGCCCACGGGGATGCCGCCGATCTTCGGCGTCTCGATGAAGGCGTGGCCCGGCTCCTCGAACTCGGGCGCGGTGCAGTTGATGCAGGCGTGGCCGCCGCGGGTGCAGGAGCCTTCGCCGTTCCACAGGCGGGTGTTGCAATCCGCATGGGCCTGGGTGCCGAGGCAGCCGAGGTGCTCCATCATGCAGCCGAGGTCGCTCATCTTCTCGGCGCTGGCCTTGTACTCGTAATATTCGTTGCGCGGGCAGCCGTGGTGGACGAGGTGGTCGGCGTAGAAGCGCGGGCGTCCGTAGCTGTCGAGGTCGCCGCCGTGCAGCAGGCCGGCGGAGAGCAGCATCAGCGTTTCCGTCACCCAGTTGGGATGGGTCGGGCAGCCGGCGACATTGATGACCGGAAGGCCGGCACGGGCGCGGAAATCGGCGCCCAATGCGCCACCCGGTCGCCTCCCGTCATATTGCAGGCCGCAGGCATCGGCCGGATTGACGCCGGCCGCCGTCACCCCGCCATAGGCCGCGCAGGTGCCCACCGCTACCACATGCTCGGCCACCGCCGCGAGCCGGCGGACCCAGTCGATGGTCGCCGTGTCGGTGCCGGCGAGCGTATGGAAGCGCCCGGTGCCGTTCGGCCCGCGCAGCAGCGCGCCCTCGATGCACAGGGCATCGAGCCGGATGTCGCCGGACAGAACCGCCTCGAACACGGCGATGGCCTCGTCCCCCGTCTCCTCCGAGAGGGTCGGATGCCACAGGAAGCGGATGTTGGCGGAGGCCAAGGTCGCGGCAAGGTCCGGCGCCTCGGCGCACAGCAGCGACATGGTGCAGCCGCCGCAGCCGCCCGATTGCAGCCAGAGCACGGTGAAGGGCGCGTTCAGGTCCCGCATCATGGCGCCGCCGGAAGTACGAGGGAGAGGATGGCGCCGCCGTCCGGATGGTTCGCGGCTTCGAGCCGTCCCTCGTGCTCTTCGGCGATGCGATAGCAGATGGAGAGGCCGAGGCCGGTGCCCTTGCCCACGGCCTTGGTGGTGAAGAAGGGGTCGAAGATGCGGTCCATGAGCGCGTCGGGAATGCCCGGCCCGGTGTCGCGCACCCGCACCGCCACCTGCAGCCCGTCCGGGGTCTGGAAGCGGGTGCCGGTGATCTCCAGCCGGCGGTCGGGGCGGCCTTCCATGGCGTCCACGGCGTTCTGCACGAGGTTCATCATCACCTGATGGATATGGCCGGGATGGCCCACCGCCTCCAGCCCCTCGGGCACGGCGACCGTGATGGGCAGGTCCGGCATCTGGGATTTCGCCACCCAGTCCACCGCCGAGCGGACCACGCCGGCGAGGTCGAATACCTCCCGCGCCTCGCGCCGGTCGGAGGAGAAGCGGCGCAGGTCCGCCACGATGTCGCGCACCCGCTCGGCACCCTCCAGCATGCCGGAGAGGGTGGCGGGAATGTCGGACAGCGCCCGGTCGATGCGCAGTTCGCCCCGCGCCTTGGCGAGGGTCGCGGCATCGGCCCCCGCATGCACCTGATCGAGATAGGCGATCAGCCGCTCGGCGTAGCGCTTCATCGCATGGGCGTTGCCGTAGACGAAGGAGATGGGGTTGTTCAGCTCATGAGCGACGCCGGCCACGAGGCGACCGAGGGAGGCCATCTTCTCCGCATGGACCAGCTGCTGCTGGGTGCGCTTCAGGTGCTCGTGGGCCTTGGCGAGGGCGCCGTAGGCGGCGCGCAGCTCGCCGATGGGGCGGCCCACCAGAACGATGCCCACCGCCCGCCCGCGCGGATCGAACCTCAGTGCGCCGTTGACCGCGATGGCGAGCGGACCGTCGGGCGTCGCCAGTGTAAATTCCCGGTCGGCGATGCGCTGGCGGCGGGCGACGGTGGCGAGCACGTCGGCCGCCGTGGTTTCGGAGGAGGGGTCCAGCAGGTCGGACAGGGAACGGCCGAGGAGGGCGTCGGCCCTGAGGCCGAAGGCACGCTCGGCGGCGAGGTTCACCTGCTCCACCCGGCCGGAGAGGTCGCAAGCTACCAGCACGTCGGTCATGGAGCCGAGGAGACCGGCGATGAAGCCTTGGGCTTCTTCCAGCGCGGTGTTCTTGGCCTCCAGCTCCACCTGCTGGCGGACCAGCTCCGCATAGGTCTCGTCCATCTTGCGGATGACGGCGATCCACGCCTCGTCCGCATCGATGGCGCCGAAGTCCGTCCCCGCCCCCGGCAGGGAAAGCGCGCCGGCGAGCGGACTGTCGGGCAGCGGTTCCCTCGGCGCATCCTTGCGCCCGGACATGGGCATGAGCGGTCCTCGGCGGAGGAAGTGACCGCGAAGGGTAATCCCGCGGGTGGTACCGGCGCAATGCGCGCCTAGCGGGACTCCACGCCGTCCCGCAGCGCCCGCAGGCGGTCATAGACGTCGGGGAAGGCGTCGAGCTTGGTCACGCCCACCATGCGGATGTAGGCGGTGGGTCCGAAGCGGATCCACTGCACCACCTTGATGGGCACGCCGGTGCGGGCGTCGGCGCCGGTGGCCATCACCTCGAAGCCGGCCTGTCCGTTGATGCGCTGGGGCTCCGCGCGGTCGAGCTTGAGGTCCTTCACGCCGGGAATGGTGGAAAGGGCGCGCAGGGCAAACTGGCGGCGCTCGTCGTCGCGTGGCGCGCCGCCGGCGATGGAGACGACGAACACCGGCTGGTCGGGGCCGTCGAGGGCATCCTTCGGTCCGTCGGTGAGCAGCAGCGTCGTGCCGCCCAGCGCCCGCACCGGGCGGAAGCCGGCGAGGTTGGTGACGGCGAAGGGCAGGGAGGTTGCCTGATCGGCGACGCTGCGGAATGTGATGGTGGACAGAGCCTGGCGCACCACCTTGTCGGGATAGCTGGACGCGCCCGCCTCGGGCACCTGCACGGTGACGATGCCCGTGCCCTTGTCGCTGCCCACCAGCAGCACCCATTTGCGCACGGTCACCGGTCCGGCCGTCTGGCGGCCGATGAACAGGACCGCCTTCGCGTCCTTCAGGGGGAAGTCCTCGCGGTCTTCCAGGATCACGCCCCGCGTGTTCAGGGCCTGTGCGCTGAAGCCCGGCAGGAGCTGGTCATAGGCATCGGCCGGCATGTCCACCACCAGGATGGAGGACTTCGTCGCGTCGTCCTCGAATCCAGCGAACTGGTTGCTCTCCACCATGCCCGGCGGCGGCACGAGGCCAAGGGCCGAGCCGCGCGGATACATCACCTCCGTCGCACCGGCCGGGGCGGCCAGCGAAAAGGCGAAGAGGACGGCGAAGGCGGCGGAGAGAAAGGCGGACGTGAAGGCGAGGCGCATCGAGGGCTCCGGCGGAACCCGGCCAAAGCGGGCCTTCGCCTGCGGGCCGGTCTGCCTGTGTCCGGCGGCAATCCGGCTTTTCTGTGAATGACGTGGCGGAAAAGTGGCCGATCACGCGGCGGTGACGCGTCGCAGCGTGAGATTGAATCGCCCGCCCTCCTCGACCAGCCGGGAGGTGCCGGGCAGCAGGCGGTCGATGCCATGGAAGGCGAGGCGGCTCGGCCCGGACAGCAGGAAGACGTCGCCCGACGAGAGATGGATGGAGCGCGTCGGCCCCCGCCGCGTTTCGCCGCCCACACGGAAGACGGCGGTATCGCCCAGCGACACCGACAGCACTGGCGCGGTGAAGTCGGCCTCGTCGCGGTCCTGGTGCAGGCTCATGCGGGCGTCTGGGGCGTAATAATTGATGAGGCACGCCTCGGGCGGCGCCGATCCGCCAGCGAGACGCTCCCACAGCTCCATCAGTCGCGGCGGCATGGCCGGCCAGGGGCGGCGCGTGTCCGGGTGGAAGCTCTGGTAGCGGTAGCCGGCGGCATCCGAGACCCAGCCGAGCGGTCCGCAATTGCTCATGCGCACAGAGAAGGGTTGGCCCGAACGCGGCATGGTGGGGGTGAAGAGGGGCGCTTCGTCCAGCACCGCGCGGATGTCGGCGAGGAGCAGGGCTTGCGCCTCCCGGTCCAGCGCCTCGCGGAACCAGAGGGCGCCGGGCTGGAGTTCGAGGGGAGCCGGCGTTGCCGCCGCAGATCCCGTCATCGCCCGGACGCCACGATCTTTGCGCACGTGATCTTGGCAGATTGAAGAAGAGGCGGCAGCGGCATGGTGGCTTTCCCTTGTCCTGACGCCGGTTTTAACAAGGTAGTAACTATATATTTCATCTCAGGTTTCGGCCATATGCCGACAGAATCCCCGCGGACGATGCCTTCCCGGTGCTGGGGTCGGGAAGAGGAGTTGTCGTCATGCGCAATCATCTCCTGTCGAATGGTCTTTTTTCTCGAGGCCGGGCGCGTCCGGCGATGCTGTCTGGTCTGGTCGCGGTCGCCTTCCTCCCGCTGGTGGTTGCCGGGGGCGTCTCCCCCGCCGCCGCCCAGACCACGGTGGCGGTGCCCGGCGGCTATGTGACCTTCACGCCGGTGCAGCGGCGCTACATCGAGACCTATGTGGTCCGCCACCCGGTTCCGCCGGCGGATATCCCCGGCGGCTTCGTCGCCGAGGTGGGTGCGGTGGTGCCGCCCGACGTGGACCTGCGCCGCTTCGGCGCCGCCCCGGAGCCCTATGGCCGCTACGGGCAGGCGGTGGCACAGGAGGACTATGGCCAGCCGGGCGACGGCGCGGACTTCGACGCCGACGAGGGCTACCAGACGCTGGACGAGGCCGGATACGCGCCGGGCGCCGGCCTCTCCCAATACCGTTACGTCACCCTGCCCGGCAATGAGGCGGCGGTGGTGGAGCCGCGCTCGCGGCGGATCATCCTGATCGTGGAGTAGGTCTCTCCCTGCGTGGCGGCGGCGCCGTGCCTCGGGCATAGTGCCGCCGGCCATCCGGCCGGTTCGAGGGAGGCGCCGATGGGCCCGCACGGGAAATTCTACTGGAACGAGCTGATGACCGACGACGTGGAGAAGGCGCAGGCCTTCTATGCCGCGACGCTGGGCTGGACCTTCAGCGAGATGCCCATGGACGGCGGCCACGCCTATTACGTCGCGACCCTCGGCGGCGAGCCGGTGGCCGGGATGATGGACAAGACCGAGATCCTGCCGCCGCAGGTGCCGCCCCACTGGTTCAGCTACATCAATGTGGACGATGTGGGCGCGCGTGTGGAGCTGCTGAAAGCGGCCGGCGGGCAGGTGATCCGTGAGCCTTTCGACATTCCCGGCGTCGGCCGCATCGCCATCGTCTGCGATGCCACCGGGGCGCCGTTCGGCATGATGACCGCCGCCGATCAGGGATAGTCCGCGGTCGCGGTCATTCGCTCAGGCGAGAAGGTCCGCCGCCGCCAGCCGGCGGACCGCGACCCTGTTCATGTCGGCAAGGGCGGCCGCCAGCGAGCCGTCCACGTCGATGGAGCGGCAGGCGTCCTCGATCACGTAGGTGGTAAAACCGTGCCGCGCGGCGTCCACTGCCGACCACGAGACGCAGAAATCGAGGGCGAGGCCGGCGAGATAGACGGTATCGATCCCCCGCTCCCGGAGGTATCCGGCAAGGCCGGTGGGCGTGGTGCGGTCGGCCTCGTAGAAGGTGGAATAGCTGTCGATGGCCTTGTGGTGGCCCTTGCGGACCACCAGTTGCGCGTGGGGCACGTCCAGCCCCGGCGCGAAGGCGGCGCCCGGCGTGCCTTGCAGGCAATGGTCCGGCCACAGGATCTGCGAGCCGTAAGGCAGATCGATCATGTCGTAGATCGCCCGGCCGGGATGGGTCGAGGCGAAGGAAATGTGCCCCTGCGGATGCCAGTCCTGCGTCAGGACGACGTTGCGGAAGCCTGCGGCGAGCCGGTTGGCGAGGGGCACGACGTCATGGCCGCCGGGCACCGCAAGGGCGCCGCCGGGCAGGAAGTCCACCTGCAGATCGACGAGGATGAGGGCCGTGCGCGGATCGGCTCCGGGACCGGGCCCGGCGGTTGGCTTGAAGGGGGCCATCCGTTTTCCTCGCGCGGCTGTGAAAAATGGAGCGTGGCGCCTGCTACCATGCCTTGCGGGGCCAAATCACCCCCCCTATATGCGCCTCGATCGCTGTTTTCGCGGCGAACCCCAATTCTAAAGTTTCAGGGGGCCGGCGGATCGGTCGCGAGAGGGGCTCGCGGCCCTCCACCTCGGGTGCCGCAAGGGCCCGGTCGGCCTGCCGGCAAGGAGAATCATATGGCCAAGATCATCGGTATCGACCTCGGCACCACCAATTCCTGCGTCGCGGTGATGGAGGGGTCCACCCCGAAAGTCATCGAGAACGCCGAGGGCGCGCGCACCACGCCCTCCATCGTCGCCTTCACGGAGGACGGCGAGCGTCTCGTCGGTCAGCCTGCCAAGCGGCAGAGCGTCACCAATCCCGAGCGCACCTTCTTCGCGGTGAAGCGCCTCATCGGCCGCCGCTATGACGACCCGACCGTCGCCAAGGACAAGAACCTTGTGCCGTACCAGATCGTGCGCGCCGACAACGGCGATGCCTGGGTGGAAGCCGACGGCAAGAAGTATTCCCCCTCGCAGATCTCCGCCTTCATCCTGCAGAAGATGAAGGAGACGGCCGAGTCGTTCCTGGGCGAGAAGGTGGAGAAGGCGGTCATCACCGTCCCCGCTTACTTCAACGACGCCCAGCGCCAGGCCACCAAGGACGCCGGCCGCATCGCCGGCCTCGAGGTGCTGCGCATCATCAACGAGCCCACCGCGGCGGCTCTCGCCTACGGCCTCGACAAGAAGTCGGCCGGCACCATCGCGGTCTATGACCTCGGCGGCGGCACCTTCGACGTGTCGGTGCTGGAGATCGGCGACGGCGTGTTCGAGGTGAAGTCCACCAATGGCGACACCTTCCTCGGTGGCGAGGACTTCGACATGCGCCTCGTCGGCTACCTCGCCGATGAGTTCAAGAAGGAGCAGGGCATCGACCTGCGCAACGACAAGCTCGCCCTCCAGCGGCTGAAGGAAGCCGCCGAGAAGGCCAAGATCGAGCTGTCTTCCGCGACCCAGACCGAGATCAACCTGCCCTTCATCACGGCGGATGCGACCGGCCCGAAGCACCTCACCATGAAGCTCACCCGCGCCAAGTTCGAGGCGCTGGTGGATGACCTCATCCAGCGGACCGTCGAGCCCTGCCGGCTCGCGCTGAAGGATGCCGGCCTCACCGCCGGGCAGATCGACGAGGTCGTCCTCGTCGGCGGCATGACCCGCATGCCCAAGGTGCAGGAAGTGGTGAAGCAGTTCTTCGGCAAGGAGCCCCACAAGGGCGTCAACCCGGACGAGGTGGTCGCCATCGGCGCCGCCATCCAGGCGGGCGTGCTCCAGGGCGACGTGAAGGACGTGCTGCTGCTCGACGTGACCCCGCTGTCGCTGGGCATCGAGACGCTGGGCGGTGTCTTCACCCGCCTCATCGACCGCAACACCACCATCCCGACCAAGAAGAGCCAGGTGTTCTCCACGGCTGAGGATGGCCAGACTGCGGTGACGATCCGCGTGTTCCAGGGTGAGCGCGAGATGGCCGCGGACAACAAGATCCTCGGCCAGTTCGACCTCATGGGCATTCCCCCGGCGCCCCGCGGCGTGCCGCAGGTGGAGGTGACCTTCGACATCGATGCCAACGGCATCGTGCAGGTTTCCGCCAAGGACAAGGGCACCGGCAAGGAGCAGCAGATCCGCATCCAGGCCTCGGGCGGCCTGAATGACGCCGACATCGAGAAGATGGTGAAGGACGCCGAGGCCCACGCGGCCGAGGACAAGAAGCGTCGGGCCCTGGTGGAAGCCAAGAACCACGCTGAAGCCCTCGTCCACTCCACCGAGAAGGCCGTCGCCGAGCATGGCGACAAGGTCGGCGCGGCGGAGAAGGGTGCCATCGAGGCGGCGCTCAATGACCTCAAGTCCTCGCTGGAAGGCGACGACGTGGAGGCGATCACCGCCAAGACCAACACCCTCGCCCAGGCCTCCCTCAAGCTCGGCGAGGCCATGTATGCGGCCCAGCAGGGCGGCGCGGAGCCCGGCGCGGCCAAGAAGGACGACGTGGTGGACGCCGAGTTCACCGAGGTCGACGACGACAAGAAGAAGTCTGCGTGACTTTGAAAAGGACCGGCGGGCGAGCCCCGCCGGTCTTTCGCCGCCGCGGCGGCCATTTGATTCGCGCCGTTTCAGGCGTTATTCCCCGGATTGACCGGGCGCAGGCCGGACGCAGCGCCGACCCTTCTTCCAGATGCTGAGCGGGGTGCGTGAGGCTGGGGACCGGCATCCGATCGCTATTGCAGGATGGCCGCTCAAGACAGAGCCGGCGTGGCAAGTGCCAGTGTGGCAGGTGAAGGCAGACGATGGCCAAGCGCGATTATTATGAAACCCTCGGCTGCGATCGCGGCGCCGACGAGACGGTGCTGAAGGCCTCCTACCGCAAGCTCGCCATGAAGTGGCACCCCGATCGCAATCAGGGCGATGCGGAAGCCGAGGTGATGTTCAAGGAGGTCAACGAGGCCTACGAGGTCTTGAAGGACCCCCAGAAGCGCGCCGCCTATGACCGCTTCGGCCATGCCGCGTTCGAGAATGGCGGCGGCGGACCCGGCTTCGGCAACGATTTCGCCTCCTCCTTCGCCGATATCTTCGATGATCTGTTCGGCGGCGCCATGGGCCGCGGGCGCGGCGGTGGCGGCGGCCAGCAGCGCGGGCGCGGCTCGGACCTGCGCTACAACATGGAGATCACCCTTGAGGAAGCGTTCGTCGGCAAGACGGCGCAGATCAAGATCCCCACCTCCGTCGCCTGCGAGGCCTGCAACGGCACCGGCGCCAAGCCCGGCACCCAGCCGAAGGCCTGCCGCACCTGCGGCGGCGCCGGCAAGATCCGCCATGCCCAGGGCTTCTTCACCCTTGAGCGCACCTGCCCCACCTGCCAGGGTCGCGGCAGCGTCATCGAGGACCCGTGCGGCGCCTGCGCCGGCGCGGGGCGCGTGACGCGCGAGCGCACCCTCTCGGTGCAGATCCCGCCCGGTGTCGAGGACGGCACCCGCATCCGCCTCGGCGGCGAGGGCGAGGCCGGCGTGCGCGGCGGGCCGGCGGGCGACCTCTACATCTTCCTGTCCATCGAGCAGCACGCCTTCTTCCAGCGGGAGGGGGCGGACCTCTATTGCCGCGTGCCCATCTCCATGGTCACGGCGGCGTTGGGCGGCGCGGTGGAAGTGCCGACCATCGACGGTGACAAGACCAAGGTGAAAATTCCCGAGGGCACCCAGTCGCAGAAGCGCTTCCGCCTCTCCGGCAAGGGCATGCCCATCCTGCGCTCGCGCTCCGCCGGCGACATGTATGTGCAGGTGGTGGTCGAGACGCCGCAGAAGCTGACCAAGCGTCAGAGGGAATTGCTCGCGGAATTCGACAAGGAAAGCTCCGGCGAGACCCATCCCGAATCCGCCGGCTTCTTCGCCAAGGTGAAGGAATTCTTCCAGGGCGCGGCCGGCGAGGGGGCCTGATCCCCGCTGGCGGTCAGCCGGCGCGCGCCGCTTCCATGCATCGGGCGATGCCGTCGGCATAGGATGTCTTCGCGAGGGGGCCGATGGCCCTTTCAAGGGCGCTGCCGTCGAAGATCACCGGCTCTGTCATCAGATAGTGCATTTCTACCAGCTCGCGCATGACCGGATCGAATAGGCCGGCGAGGCGCAGCATGGTCTTGCCCGCGACCATGAGCTTCGGCGCGCTTCCCGCCAGAGCATAGGCCTGCCGCGCCACCTCCCGCACCGTGATGGTGCCCGCCCCCGCGAGATTGTAGCTGCGGCCGAAAACCTCCTCCCGGCCGAGCAGGGCCCGCACCACCGGCCCCACGTCCGGCACGAAGACGAACTCGTGCGGGGTGTCGATGGGCCCCACCACTTTGGCCCGGCGCCCCGCCGCGGCGGCGGCGAAAAGGTCCGCGAGGAAGCTGCGCTCCACGCCGGGGCCGTAGAAATCGGGCAGGCGCAGGATCAGCCCTCGCAGCGCACCGCGCGCGTCGGCCTCCATCAGGATGTCCTCCTGCTCCTTGCGCATCCGCCCCTTGAAGGTGTGCGGCATGCGCGGATGGCTCTCGTCCACGCGCGCCGCCTGCGGCCGGCCGAAGGGATAGGCGGTGCCGATGAGCAGCACCCGCCGCACCCCTTCCGCCTCGGCCGCCTCGATCACGGCCCGCATGAGGCGAGGGTGGAGGTGAAAGGCGTCATAGGGCACGCCAACCATGTGCACGAGCGTATCCATCCCGCGCACGGCGGCCCGCAGGCTGGCCATGTCCTCCGGGTTCCAGACGCGCGGGGTGGCGAGGGGGTACCCTTGGAAGGCGGCCGATAGGCCGGCGGCGGAGCGTCCGACCACGGCGAACGGCGTGCCGGCCGCGCTCAGGGCCTGGGCGATACTGCCGCCGATGGCGCCAGTCGCCCCGACGAGGGCGATTCGGGGCGCGTCCACGGCTTGCAGGGGAGCGGGGGTGGTCATTATGGTGGGGTCCTGAACAATGTTCACTAAACATCGTTCATAAACTGAACATTGTTCATGTCAAGCGGCAGGGAGCCGTCGTGTCCGAAGTGAAGTCCTCGCCTCCGCCCGCCGGCGGCTCGACGCGCGCCCGTCGGAAGGAAGATGCCCGCGCCCGCATCCTCGCCGAGGCGCGCCGGATCGTTCTCGACCAGGGGTTCGAAGCGCTCACCATGCGCCGGATCGCCGAGGCCGCCGGCTATTCGGCGGCAGCGCTCTATCTCCATTTCGAGAATCGCGAGGCCATCGCCCGCGAGCTCGGCGAGGCCGGCATGCGCGCCCTGCTCGACGCCCTGGCCGAAGCCGGCAAGACGGTGGACCCGCTCCAGCGGCTCAAGGCCCTGGGGCTCGCCTATGCGGCGTTCGGGCGCGCCGAGCCCGAGACCTACCGGCTGATCTTCATGGAGCCGGGCTTCGCGGCCACCGCTCTGGGCGGAAAGGATGCGGCCGGGGCGGCGGCATTCGCGCTAATCGGCGGCGTGTTCCAGGATCTCGCGACCGCCGGGCGGCTGCGGGACGGGCTCGACATCGAGAGCCTCGCGCTGACCTTCTGGATCGTCCTGCACGGCATGGTCAGCCTGAAGCTCACCTGCTCCGCCTTTCTCGTCGCTTCCGAGGAGGATCTCCTCGCGACAGCCCTCGACAACCTGCTTCACGGGGCCCTGCGCCCGAACCGCGAACCTTGACCCGGCCCCCTTTCCCGTCTAAGCGCCTGATATCCGACCCGCTCGGGCGCCCCGAGGTGCAGTTGATGCTCCAGTCCCACGACCACCGCAGGCCGCTCCAGAAGCCCCTGCTCCAGAAGCCGAACCTCAAGGACGAGGTGCGTTTCCTGCAGTCGTGGTTCCAGAATCCGCTCAAGACCGGCGCGGTCGCGCCCTCGAGCCCGGCGCTCGCCAAGATGATGGCGAGCTACCTCGATCCCAAGATGGATGGCCCGGTCATCGAGCTTGGACCGGGCACCGGCCCGGTCACCAAGGCGCTGATCCAGCGGGGTTTCGCCCCCGAGCGCCTGTTCCTGATCGAGTACAATCCCGAATTCTGCGCCCTGCTGCGCCTGCGCTATCCCGGCGTCACCGTCATCAACGGCGATGCCTACCAGCTCGGCAAGACGCTGAAGGATCGCCTGCCCGGCAAGGCGGTGGGCACCATTTCGTCGCTGCCGCTGTTCACCATGCCGGAGAGCGAGCGCCACCGGATGGTCAACGAGGCGTTCGACCTCTCCCATTCCGGTATGCCTTTCGTGCAGTTCACCTATGCGGTGGTCTCGCCCGTCCCGCTGCTGCCGGGCGCCATCGAGGGCGAGCGTTCGCCGCGGGTGTGGCGCAACATTCCCCCGGCCCGCGTCTGGGCCTATCGCCGGCCCTGATCCTCTTCCCGGCCGGTCCGGCGCCGGTCTTACGCCGCCGGTGCCGCCCGTGACGGATTTCCTCTATCTGACCCATCCTCAGGTCCAGGTGGACCCGGCCGTCCCCGTGCCGCGCTGGGGCTTGTCCGCCGTCGGGCGGGCGCGCACGCTGGCGTTTGCCGCGCGCTTCGATCTCTCCGGCATCAGTCATGTCATCTCCTCCACCGAGGAGAAGGCGAAGGAGACGGCGGCGCTCATCGCCACGCCCCTCCGGTTGCCGGTGGTCATCCGCGACAGGATGGAGGAGAACGACCGCTCCGCCACCGGCTACCTGCCCGAAGCCGAATTCCAAGAGATGGCCGACGCCTTCTTCGCCCGCCCCACCGAGAGCGTGCGCGGCTGGGAGCGGGCGGTGGAGGCGCAGGCGCGCATCGTCGCGGCGGTGGAGGCGGCGCTCGCGGCCTATGGAGGGGCGGGACAGCGCCTCCTCTTCGTCGGCCATGGCGGCGTCGGCACCTTGCTTCTGTGCCACCTGGCGGGCTACCCCATCTCCCGCGTCCACGACCAGCCACCGGTCGGGGGCGGCTGCTGGTTCCGCGCGGGTCCCGCGCGGCGGCCGGACCGCTGGCGCGCAATGGAGGAGATGGCATGACGCAGGTTGTTCAGGGCACCCCGATCCGCGCGGATGTCCGCGACAAGCTCATCGTCGCCCTCGACTATCCCTCCGTCGCCGCCGCCGAGGCTGCCGTCGCGCAGCTCGGCGACGTGGTGAGCTTCTACAAGATCGGGCTGGAGCTGGCGGTCTCGGGGGGCATTGACCTCGCCGCGGACCTCATCGCCGCCGGCAAGAAGGTGTTCCTCGACCTCAAGCTGCACGACATCGGCAACACGGTGGAGCGGGCCACCGCCGCCGCCGCCGAGCGAGGCTTCGACATTCTCACCGTCCACGCTTACCCCATGACCATGGCCGCCGCCGCGCGCGGCGCCGCGGGGAGCAAGCTGGAGGTGCTGGGCGTCACCGTGCTCACCTCCTATGACGATGCCGACCTCGCCGCCACCGGCGTCGTTGGCGGCGTGACCGAGACCGTGCGCCTGCGCGCCGGGCAGGCGCGGGATGCCGGCATCGCCGGCGTCATCTGCGCCCCCACCGACGCCGCCATGGTGCGCGCCATCCTCGGCCCCGACCGCCGGGTGGTCACGCCGGGCGTGCGGCCGAAGGGGGCGGCGGTGGGCGACCAGAAGCGTATCGCCACGCCGGCCGAGGCGCTGGCGGCGGGTGCCGACCGTATCGTGGTGGGCCGTCCGGTGACGGCGGCCGAGGACCCGGTCGCGGCGGCGCAGGCGATCCTTGCCGAACTTCAGGGTGCGTGACGGGGGCGGAGCGATGGCAAAGGGCTACTGGTTCCTCAATCTCGATGTGGTCAATCCGGTGGACTACATCACCTACCGGGAGGCGACCTTCGCCTACGCCCGGTCGCACGGCTTCCGCTACGTGATCCGCGGCGGCGATTTCGAGCAGCTCGAAGGCATCAAGCGCCATCGCAACGTGCTGGTGGAGCTGCCCTCGTACGAGGATGCTGTCACCCTCTACGACGCGCCCGACTACCGGCCTGTGCGCGATCTGCGCGGGGCCACCGCCATCGCGGACCTCGCCGCGGTGGAGGGCTTCGACGGCCCGCAGCTCTCGCCGGAGCCGCCGGAGGGCACGGCCGACAACCCGCGCGGCTACTGGATGGTCAAGGTGGATGTGACCGATCCCGATCGGTACAAGGACTATGCCGCTGCCGCTGCCGAGGCCTTCACCGAATACGGTGCGTGGTTCCTGGTACGCGGGGGGCGCAATCATCTTCTGGAAGGCCATGGCCGTTCACGGTATGTCGTCACCGCGTTCAAGGACGTGGCGACGGCGCGCGCGTGCTATTTCTCTCCCGCCTACCAGAAGGCGCGAGCGATCCGGCAGGAGGCGTCGGTGGCCGACTTCCTCATCATCTCCGGCTATACCGGGCGCGAGCTGCCACCCGCCTGAGCGCGGCCCATTTTAAGGACACACCCGTGACCGATCTGCGCATCGTCATTGCCGGGGCCGGCGGCCGCATGGGCCGCACCCTCATCCGCGCCATCGCCGAGACCGAGGGGCTGAAGCTCGTGGGCGCGCTCGAATATGCCGGCTCCCCCCATCTCGGTGAGGATGCGGGCCTGATGGCGGGCGCGGCACCGAACGGCGTCACCGTGGAAAGCGACGTCGCGCCTTCGCTGAACGGCGCCGACGTGGTGATCGACTTCTCCACCCCCGCCGCCACGGTGCGCCTCGCCGGCCGCCTCGCCGAGGCCGGGATCGCCCACGTCATCGGCACCACCGGCCTCTCCAACGAGGACAATGCCGCCATCGCCGATGCGGCGCTGCGCACGGTCATCGTCAAGTCCGGCAACATGAGCCTCGGGGTGAACCTGCTCGCCGCTTTGACCCGCCGGGTGGCGGCGACGCTGGGCGACGACTTCGACATCGAGATCGTGGAGATGCATCACAACCGGAAGGTGGATGCCCCTTCGGGAACCGCGCTGCTGCTGGGCGAGGCGGCGGCGGCGGGCCGCAACCGCAGGCTCGACGACTGCTCCGAGCGCGGCCGCGACGGCATCACCGGCCCGCGGGTGAAGGGCAATATCGGCTTCGCCAGCCTGCGCGGCGGCTCCGTGGTGGGCGAGCACATGGTGATCTTCGCCGGCGCCGCCGAGCGCATCGAACTGGTTCACAAGGCCGAGGACCGCACGCTCTTCGCCAATGGCGCGCTTGCCGCCGCCCGTTGGACGAAATGCGGAGAGACCAAGCGGGAGCCGGGGCTCTATTCCATGGCCGACGTGCTCGGCCTCGCCGATTTCTGAGTGTCTGGAGACTTTTCATGTCGGATCGCATCCTCGTCCTCGTCCGTCACGGGCAGAGCGAGTGGAACCTGAAGAACCTTTTCACCGGCTGGCGTGACCCCGACCTCACCGAGCAGGGCGTCGCGGAGGCAAAGCGCGCGGGCGCGCTCCTGAAGGCCGAAGGCCTGAAGTTCGACGTCGCCTTCACCTCGCTCCTCTCCCGCGCCCAGCGCACCCTGTCGCTGGTGCTCGGCGAGATGGGTCAGGCGGGCGTGGAGACGCTGGCCAGCCAGGCGCTGAACGAGCGGGACTACGGCGACCTCTCCGGCCTCAACAAGGATGACGCCCGCGCCAAGTGGGGCGAGGAGCAGGTGCATGTGTGGCGCCGCTCCTATGACATCCCCCCGCCCGGGGGCGAGAGCCTGCGCGATACGGTGGCCCGCACGCTGCCCTATTACAACCAGGAGATCCTGCCGCGCGTGCTGCGGGGCGAAACCACGATCGTGACCGCCCACGGCAATTCGCTGCGCGCCCTCATCATGGTGCTGGAGAAGCTGTCTCCCGAAGGCATCATGAAGCGCGAGGTGCTCACCGGCGTGCCGATGGTCTACCGGATGCGCGCCGATTCCACCGTCGAGGACAGGCGCGACCTCGCGGTCTGAGGACGGCCCTCTGAGAACGCCTGTGGGAGCGGCCGGTTCGCCGGCCGCTCCCATCCGAAAATGTACTCAGCTGCGCCGCGCGGCCACGAACCGGGCGGCCTCGGCGAGGATCTCGCTGCGCGCGCCGAACGGGGCGAGGGCGTCCGCCGCTTCCGCCACCAGACGGTCCAGCAGCCGGCGCGCCTCGGGCAGGCCGAGGCGGGAGACCAGCGTCGCCTTTCCGGCGGCGGCATCCTTGCCCACCTTCTTGCCCACCTCTTCCGCTGTGCCTTCCACGTCGAGGATGTCATCGGCGATCTGGAACGCCGCGCCCAGCGCCCGCCCATAGGCAAGGAGCGCCGCGCGCTGGCCCGCATCCGCGCCGCCGAGGATCGCCCCCGTCTCGGCCGAGACGGCGAGCAGCGCACCGGTCTTCATGGCCTGCAGGTCGCGGATGGCGTCCTCGCCGTGGGCGAGGGGTGTGCCGCCGGTAAACCGCCCTTCGGCGGCGAGGTCCAGCATCTGCCCGCCCACCATGCCGCCGATGCCCGCCGCCCGCGCCAGCGCCCGCACCAGCGCGATGCGCACGGCGGGATCGGGATGGGCGTCCTCGCCCGCCAGCAGGTCGAACGCGAGCGTCAGCAGCCCGTCGCCGGCGAGGATGGCGGTGGCCTCGTCATAGGCCTTGTGGACGGTGGGCCGGCCCCGGCGCAGGTCGTCGTCGTCCATGGCCGGCAAATCGTCATGGACGAGGGAATAGCAGTGCACGCACTCGATGGCGGTAGCCGCGGTCACGGCAGCCTCCGCCGTGACGCCGAACAGGGCCGCCCCCTCGATCACCAGGAAGGGCCTCAGCCTTTTGCCGCCGCCCAGCGCGCCGTGGCGCATGGCGCCCATCAGGCGCTCCGGCCGCAGCCGTTCGCCGGGCAGCGCTGCCGCGCCGAGCGCGGCGGCGAGCCGGGTTTCGGTGATGGCGGCGGCGGCGTCGAGACGATCCTTGAGGGAAGAGGTCACCGGGTGGCCTAGCGTGGCTGAGAAGGGCAAGGTGGGAACGCCCGGGCGGGGCGCACCGTTGACGGGGGCCACCGGGTGCCCCAACCAGGGGGCAAGGTCAAGCCGCATGGCGGCGGGGAGGGCTGGGGATGATCCGTCTGGTGCTTCGGGTGGTGCTCGTCCTCGCCGCCATCCCGCTGCTGCTCTCCGTCCTCTACAACGTCGTCAATCCGGTCTCGACGCTGATGATCGGCCGCTGGATCACCGGTGAGCGGGTGGAGCGCGTGTGGACGCCCATCGAGAAGATGTCGCCAGCGCTGGTGCGCACCGTCATCGCCTCGGAGGATGCGAGCTTCTGCCAGAATATCGGCATCGACATCGGCGAGCTGCGCGAGGCGCTTGAGAAGGCCGACGATCTGGAGGAGACCCGCGGCGCCTCCACCATCCCCATGCAGATCGCCAAGAACCTGTTCCTCTGGCCGGGGCGGGCCCTCATCCGCAAGGCCATCGAGATGCCGCTCGCCATCTGGCTCGATCTGGTGGTGAGCAAAAGGCGGCTGATCGAGATCTACCTCAACATCGCCGAGTGGGGGCCAAACGGGGAGTTCGGCGTGCAGGCCGGGGCGGAACGCGCCTTCGGCATCCCGGCGGCGCAGGTGGACGCCCGGCAGGCGGCGCTGCTGGCGGTGATGCTGCCCAATCCGCACCGGCGCGATGCCGGCAACCCCACCGCCGGCGTCCAGCGCCTCGCGTCCCGGCTGCAGGCGCGGGTGCCGAAGGAGGGGCCGGAGCTGGTCGCGTGCCTCGGTCCGCTGCGCTGAACCCGCGCGCGGCTTGATTGTTGGCCCGACACGCGCCACATGGGTGACGTCGCGCCGTTCCGGCTGAACCGCCGGGATTGGCGGTATTTTTCTCCTGCCGGCCCGCCTGAATGACCCAATCACAAGCTCCAGTGCCCGCGCCCGCCTCCTCGCCCGCCCCCCGCAAGATGAGTCCGTGGCTCAAGATCGGCCTGGAGATCGGCCCGCTGGTGCTGTTCTTCATCGCCAACGGGCGCGGCGGCATCTATGTGGCGACCGGCGTCTTCATGGTGGCGACGCTGCTGGCGCTCGGCGCCATGTGGGTGCTGGCGCGCCGCATCGCGGTGATGCCGCTGGTGTCGGCGCTGGTGGTCATGGTGTTCGGCGGCCTGACGCTGTGGCTTCAGGACGACCATTTCATCAAGCTGAAGCCGACCATGGTGAACGCCCTGTTCGGCGTGCTGCTGCTGGGCGGGCTCTACTTCAAGAAGCCGCTCCTGCCTTACGTCTTCGACGGGATGGTGAAGCTCACCGAGGAAGGCTGGCGCAAGCTGACCATCCGTTGGGGCATCTTCTTCCTGGTCATGGCGGTGCTGAACGAGATCGTGTGGCGGTCGGTGTCCACCGACACCTGGGTCGCCTTCAAGACCTTCGGCTATCTGCCGCTGACCTTCGCCTTCGCCATCGCCCAGGCGCCGCTGATGAGCCGATACGAGCTGAAGGACGGCTCCAGCGGCAAGTGACGCCGCCCCGAATTTCACGTGGCCGCCGTTGACGGCGACGCGCGATGTCCCCATAAGCCCGAAAGAGGGCGCTCCATGCTGACGAAAAAGGGAAAATACGGTCTCAAGGCGGCGGTGCACCTGGCGCGTCTGCCGCCCGGCGGCTCCACGCAGGTGGCTGATATCGCCGAGGCCAACAATATCCCGAAGAAATTCCTCGACGTGATCCTCGGCGAGCTGCGCAACGCCGGCTTCCTCTCGTCCAAGAAGGGCAAGCTCGGCGGCTACCGGCTCGCTAAGGCGCCGGACGACATCATCGTCGGCGAGATGATCCGCGCCCTCGACGGGCCGCTGGCGCCCTTCCCCTGCGCCAGCCGCAACGCCTACGAGCCGTGCGAGGATTGCGACATCGCCACCTGCGAGGTGCGCCTGCTCATGGTGCGGGTGCGCGACGCCATCGGCACGGTGCTCGACACCTACACCCTCGCCCAGATGCGCGACCTCTCTCAGGAGCAGCTCGCCTCTTTCGTGGACTACATCTGAAGCCCGCGCGGCGCTTGAGCGAAGGCAACGCCCAGAGCCCGCGCGGCGCCTGAGCGAAGGCAACCCCCTTCCTCACTGCTGCGCGGCGAGGAAGGTGCGAAAGCGGGCCAGCGCCACGGCGAAAAACAGGGCGCCGATGCCGAAGGTGGCGGCGAAGCGCGGCCACACCGTTTCCAGCCCCGCGCCCCGGTAGAGGATGGCCTGCGCGAAGGCCACGAACTGGGTGGAGGGCGAGGCCTGCATCGCCACCTGCAACCATTCGGGCATGCTCTCCAGCGGCGTGAACCCGCCCGACAGCATGTTCATGGGCAGCACCACGAGGAAGAACAGCAGTCCGAACTGCGGCATGGACCCGGCCAGCGTGCCGAGGAAGATGCCCAGCGACGCGGTGAAGAAGAGATAGAGCGCGGCACCGGCGAGAAACAGCGGGATCGAGCCCGCGATGGACACGCCCAGCACCCATTTCAGCACCGCGATGAGGCTGACGAGGGTGGCGACGAGGATCACCGCCCCGTTCGCCACCACCTTCGCCAGCATGATCTCGGACGGGCGCACCGGCAGCACCAGAAGGTGCTCCAGCGTGCCGTGCTCGCGCTCGCGGATCAGCGCCGCGCCCGCGAGCAGCACCGAGAGCATGGTGATGTTGGTGATGAGGCCCATGGTGCCGGTGAACCAGGAGGATTCCAGCCCCTGGTTGAAGGCGGCGCGGATCTGGAGATTGACCGGGCTCGCCACCCCTTCCGAATGACGCAGGACGAAGCGGTTCACCTCGGTCTGGAAGATGGCGGAGATGTCGTTGGCGCCGAGGCCGGCCTGCATCAGCGCCGTGGCGTCGATGAGCAGTTGCACCTCGGGGCTGCGGCCGGCCAGCACGTCCGCCTGGAAGTTGGGCGGGAAATTCAGCACGAAGGTGTAGCGCGCCGCATCCATCATCGGGTCCACGTCCTGCGGGGCGATGGGCACCGGGCGCTGGAAGGAGGGCGGCAGCAGCGCGTCGAGGATGGCATTGGAGAGGGCGGAATTGTCCTCGTCCACCACCGCCACGGCGGCGCGGTTGAGGTCGTGCTTCATGCCGTTCGCCTGCAGCACGATGGCGACGGTGAAGGCATAGACCACCAGCACCAGCAGCGCCCGGTCGCGCCACAGGCCGAGCAGCTCCTTGCCCACCAGCCAGTGGACGTTGGCCAGCGGCAGGCGGCGGGGGGCGGGGGCTTTCGCGGAGGGGGCGGGCGCGGCCATGTCAGGTCTCCTGCTTGCGCAGGATGAGGAAGGCGATGGCCAGCAGCGCCGGCCAGAAGGCGGCGGTGGCCATGATGAAGGGCAGAAGCTCGGCGAAGCTCAGGCCCTTGGTGAAGGCGCCGACGCTCACCCGCATGAAATAGGTGGTGGGGAAGAAGGTGCCGAGCACCCATCCTCCGCCCTCCAGCGAGGCCACCGGCTGGAGCATGCCGGAGAACTGGGTGGCGGGCATCATGGTGCCGATGGCGGTGCCGAACAGCGCCGCCACCTGGGTGTTTGTGAGGGTGGAGGAGACGAGCCCGATGGCGGTCGTCGCCAGCACATAGGCAAACGCCCCCAGCGCCAGACCGAGGAACGAGCCCTTCAGCGGCACCCCGAACAGGAACAGCGCCATCAGCACCATGACGACGAAGTTGAACAGCGCCACCCCCACATAGGGCGCCTGCTTGCCTAGCAGGAATTCCAGCTTCGTCACCGGCGTGACGTAGAGGTTGGTGATGGAGCCCAGCTCCTTCTCCGTCACCACGCCCAGCGCGGTGAGGATGGCCGGGATGAAGATGAGCATCAGCGCGATGTTGGCCGGCACCATGGCATCGAGGCTGCGGAAGGACTGGTTGTAGCGATAGCGCATCTCCAACCCGGCGAAGGCGGAGAAGCTGCGCCCCGCCATCTGCGCCGCGTCGGCGAGGAACATGGTGTGCACCGCCTCCACATAGCCCTTGATGGTCTCGGCCCGGAACGGCATGGCGCCGTCGATGGTGACGAGCACTTCCGTCTGCCGGCCTGATCGCAGATCGGCGCCGAAGTTCGGCGGCAGCTCGATGGCGAAGGCGATGGCGTTGGATTTCAGCCGCTGGTCGAGGTCGTCCGGCGATGCGAGCGGCGGCTGGATGCGGAAATAGGTGGAGTGGGCGAAGCCGTCGATATAGGCGCGGCTTTCCGGCGTCTGGTCGCGGTCGAGCACGGCGAAGCGCAGCTTGTCCACGTCCAGGGTGATGCCGTAGCCGAAGATGATCATCAGGAAGGCGGTGCCGAGCAGCGCGAAGGCGAGGCGCACCGGATCGCGCTTCAGCTCCAGCGTCTCGCGCCAGGCATAGGCGGCGAGGCGTCGGGGCGAGAAGGCGGCCGGCTTTCCCGCCGGCCGTGGCTGGGGCGGCGGCAGGCGGGCCTCGGTGCCGGCGGCGCGGCCGCCCATCTCCATATAGGCGACGAACGCCTCTTCCAGGCTCGCCGCGTGCTGCGCGTCCTTCAGCGCCTGCGGCGTGCCGGTGGCGATGACGCGGCCGGCGTGCATGAAGGAGATGCGGTCGCAGCGCTCCGCCTCGCCCATGAAGTGGGTGGAGACGAAGATGGTCACGCCCTCATCCCGCGAGAGCCGCTGGAGGTGATCCCAGAAGCCGTCCCGGGCCACCGGGTCCACGCCGGAGGTGGGCTCGTCGAGGATCAGCACCTCCGGCTCGTGCAGCACCGCCACGGCCAGCGACAGGCGCTGGCGCACGCCGAGCGGGAGGCCGTCGGAGAGGTCGTCGAGATGGTCGGTGAGGTCGAAGGTGGCGACGAGATCGGCGATGCGTTTTTTCGCTGCGTCCTCCGGCAGGGCGAACAGGCGGGCGTGCAGCTCCAGGTTCTGCCGCACGGTGAGTTCGCCGTAGAGCGAGAAGGCCTGCGACATGTAGCCGACGCGCCGGCGCGTCTCGATGTCCTTCGGGTCCACCGGCACGCCGAACAGCAGCGCCTCGCCGGAGCTTGCCGGCAGCAGGCCGGTGAGCATCTTCATGGTGGTGGACTTGCCGCAGCCGTTGGAGCCGAGGAAGCCGAAGATCTCGCCGCGGCGGATGGTGAAGCTCACATCGTCCACCGCCACGAAATCGCCGAAGCGGCGGGTGAGGCCGCGGGATTCGATGGCCACCGGCGCGTCGGCCGGAATGGCCGCGACCGGGAGCGCGGCGTCGCCGTCGCCGCGCTGGCCGTCCGGCAGCAAAGCGATGAAGGCGCGCTCCAGCGTCGGCTGGCCGGTGCGGGCCAGGTGCTCGGCCGGGCTACCGTCGGCGAGGATGCGGCCGTTGTCCATCAGCACCACGCGGCCGAAGCGGGCGGCCTCCTCCATGTCGGCGGTGGCGACGAGGAGGGTGAGGTGCGGGCGGTCGGCGCGGATGGTGTCCACGAAGTCCCAGAACTGCCGGCGGGAGAGGGGATCGACGCCGGTGGTGGGCTCGTCCAGCAGCAAAAGGTCGGGGTCGTGCACCAGCGCGCAGCACAGGCCGAGCTTCTGCTTCATGCCGCCGGAGAGCTTGCGCATCAGCCGGTCGGCGAACGGGTCGAGGCCGGTGGCGGCGAGCAGCGGGGCGACGCGGGCGCCCTTGGCCGCCGCATCCTCGCCGAACAGGCGGGCGAAGAAGGCGATGTTCTCGGCCACCGAGAGGTTGGGATAGAGGTTGCGCCCCAGCCCCTGCGGCATGAAGGCGATGCGCGGCTGGGCTTCCTCCCGCGCCTTGCGCGCTGCGAAGTCCGCGCCGAGCACCTCCACCCGGCCGGTCTGGATGCGCTTCGCCCCGGCGATGAGGCCGAGGAGGGTGGACTTGCCCACCCCGTCCGGCCCGACGAGGGCGACGGCGGAGCCTTCGGCGATGGTGAGGTCCACCCCGTCCACCGCGCGCGTCTTCCCGTAGGCGTGGTGGATGCCGGCGAGCCGGACGGCGTCCGGGAGTGCCGCCGGAGCGGCCTCGCTCACGGTTTGGCTCCCGCGTCCTTGGTCCCCGCGTCCTTGGGCGCATCGGCGGCGTCGCGCACGAGGTCCGAGTCGAGCCAGGCGGGCCATTGGGCGGCGGGATCGAGCCGGACGTAGCCGACGCCGGTGACGCCGGTCTTCACATGATCCAGATACTTCTCCACCAGTGGCCGGGCGACGCGGAGCTTCACGCGGAACATCATGCGGTCGCGCTCGCGCTGGGTTTCCACCTGCTTGGGGGTGAACTGGGCGCGGGCCGAGACGAAGGAGACGGCGGCCGGCACCGCGCGGTCCGGCAGCGGCTCCAGCATCAGCCGCGCGGGGGTGCCGAGGCCGATGCGCCCGGCGTCGGCGGCGGGCAGGAAGATGGTCATGTAGACATCGGAAAGATCGATGAAGGTCAGCACCTTGCCGCCGGCGCCCAGCACCTCGCCCGGCTCGGCGAGGCGGTAGATGACCCGGCCGGACTTGGGGGCGATGAGCGTGCCGTCGGCCACGAGGCGCTTCAGGCGGTCAACCTCCGCTTCGGCGGCGCGGATGGCGCTCTCGCTCGCCGCGAGGCTCGACTGGGCGGCGGCGAGCGCCGCGGCGGCGGTGAGCTTGGTGGTGCGATACTGGTCCACCTTCTGCTCGGTGGCGAAGCCCTTGGCGACGAGGGTTTCCTGCCGCTCCAGCTCCTTGGTGGCGAGGTCCAGCTCGCCCTTCCTCTGCTCCACCACATGCATGGCCGTGTCGCGGGACTGGCGCGCCTGCGATGCCTGCGCGTCCGCCGTGCGCAGGGCCGCCTCGAGGTCCGAGACGTCGATGTGCGCGATGACCTGCCCCTGCTTGATGAAGTCGCCTTCCTCGGCGAGCACGTCGAGCAGCCGGCCGGGGGCCTTGGTGGCCACGTCCACCTCGGTGGCCTCGATGCGGCCGTTGCCCTCGGCGAAGCCGGGGGGCAGGGCGCGGCTGCGGTGCGCGAGATACCACGCTCCGGCGCCGCCTGCGGCCGCGAGGGCGACGATGACGGCGAGGATGGCAAGGGAGCGCTTCATAGGGACACCTTCAGGGGGCTGGCACGCCCCCGCGATGCCGGTGGAGGATGGCACTCCCGCGGGGCGTCGGGAACCGTCTCTGCATCATCTCTTTACCGCAGTGCACACATCCGGCGTTGATTGAGGTCAACGGCTGTTCACTCGCCGTCCACCTGCCGCTGCAAGGCGATGGCGCCGGCCGGGTTGCGCACTTTCGCACCGCCGATGAGGTAGAGGAAGACATCGCGCCTGGCCGCCGTCTTTCCCTTCGCCTTCGCGGGCGCCCCCGCCTGCGGCAGGCCCTCGGGCACGGTGCCGGCCTCCCACGCCTTCGCGGCCTTCGCCCAGCGCGCGAGGTCGGCGGCGCCATAGCCGGTCTCGACCGCCTCGGCGGTCTGCTGGAGCCGGGCATAGGTGAAATCCGCCGTCAGGTCGGCGATGGCCGGATAGGTCTCGTGGTCGGCGAAGACGATGGCGACGCCGTGCTTCCGTGCCAGCTCCACGAACTCGGGCACGGCGAAGGAGGGGTGCCGCACCTCCAGCGCATGGCGCAGGGTGACGCCTTCATGGGCCTTCGGCAGCAGGGCCATGAAGGCGGCCATGTCGTCCGGGTCGAACGCTTTCGTCGCCGCGAACTGCCAGTTGATGGGGCCGAGCCGGTCGCCCATCTCCACGATGCCGCTGGTGATGAATTTGCCGACGCTCTCCTCCGCCTCCGCCAGCACGCGGCGCTGGGTGACGTAGCGCGTCGCCTTGAGCGCGAACACGAAGCCGTCCGGCACCTGCCGCGCCCAGTCGGCGCAGGATTTGGCGGAGGGGGTGCGGTAGAAGGTGCCGTTGATCTCGATGGTCTTCAGCACGGATGCGGCGTGCCGCAGCTCCTTCGCGTGGGGCAGGCCTTCCGGATAGAAGACGCCGCGCCACGGCTCGAACGTCCAGCCGCCGATGCCGACGCGTATGGCCATCTGATCCTCCTTGCGCGTCCGGCCGTCACGGCAGCGGCAGGACGTGGGAATATTTCACCTGTTCCAGCGCGAAGGAGCTTTCGATGGAGGCGATGCCGTCGAGCCGCGTGAGCTTCTCCTTCAGGAAGCGCTCATAGGCGTCGAGATCGGCCGCCACCACCCGTAAAAGGTAATCGCGCGGGCCGGTCATCAGATAGCATTCCAGCACCTCCGGCCAGCCCCGAATGGCGGCGGAGAACGCATCCAGCGCCTCCTCCTGCTGGCGCTCCAGCTTGATGGAGACGAACACGCTCACCGGCAGGCCGGCCTTGCGCTGGTCCAGCACCGCCGCATAGCGCGAGATGAGCCCTGCCTCCTCCAGCGCCTTCACCCGCCGCAGGCACGGCGAGGGGGAAAGCCCCACCTCCCCGGACAATTCCGCGATGCTCTTGCGGCCATCCGCCTGCAGGACGGCGAGGATCTTCCGGTCGATGGCGTCGAGGCGCATGATCCTGCTCCGTTGGCTGCGTCTCGCGGCAATTTATGGCTCAAGTCGCGCCAAGGTAAGGCCGATTCGACCGGAAACGCCGCTCCGCCCACGCTACAATCGGGTTGCGGCGGGTGCTCCGGCCCGCCCGCTGAAGAAGAAATCGCCGAAGAAACACGCCGAGGAAACGCCATGGCCTCCCCCCGTTCCGCCGCTCCCGCACTCCGCACCCCGCCCGCGCCGCCCTCGACCGCCGATCTCGCGGTGCTCGGCGAACTGGAGAAGAAGGTGCTGTGGCTGGCGAGCTGGATGATCCACAACGCCAACCATCTCAGGCCCGGCACGGACGGCCTGAAGGTGGGCGGCCATCAGGCCTCCTCGGCGTCCCTCGCCGCCATCATGTGCGCGCTCTATTTCCATGTGCTGCGCCCTGAGGACCGGGTAGCGGTGAAGCCCCATGCGAGCCCCATCTTCCACGCCATCCAGTATCTGCTCGGCCGACAGGACCGCGCACGGCTGGAGAATTTCCGCGGCTTCAAGGGCGCGCAGTCCTACCCCTCGCGCACCAAGGATGCCGACGACGTGGACTTCTCCACCGGCTCGGTGGGCCTTGGCGTGGCGCAGACCCTGTTCGCCAGCCTCGCGCAGGATTACGTCCACGCCCACGGCCTCGCCGGCGACCGGCCCAAGGGGCGGATGATCGCCCTCGTGGGCGATGCGGAGCTGGACGAAGGCAACGTCTTCGAGGCCCTGCTGGAGGGCTGGAAGCACGAGGTGCGCAACACCTGGTGGATCATCGACTACAACCGCCAGAGCCTCGACGGCGTGGTGCGCGAGGGCCTCTACGAGCGCTTCACCGGCATCTTCGAGGCCATGGGCTGGCAGGTGGTCGTGCTGAAGTATGGCACGCTCCAGCAGGCCGCCTTCGCCGAGCCGGGCGGGGAGGCGCTGAAGCGCTGGATCGATACCTGCCCCAACGCCGAATACTCCGCGCTGACCTTTCAGGGCGGCGCCGCCTGGCGAAAGCGCCTGATGGACGACCTCGGCGACCAGGGCGAGGTTTCCGCCCTCATCGCCCGGCGCTCGGACGCCGAGCTGTCCGCGCTGATGACCAATCTCGGCGGCCACGACATCGCGTCCCTCATCGCCGCCTTCGACGCCATCGACCACGACCGGCCGGTGGCCTTCCTCTGCTACACGGTGAAGGGCTTCGGCCTGCCGCTCGCCGGCCACAAGGACAACCACGCCGGCCTCATGACCCCCACCCAGATGGAGGCGCTGCGCGCGTCCATGAACGTGGGCGCCGGCCGCGAATGGGAGCCGTTCGAGGGGCTGAAGCGCCCTGAAGGCGAGCTGCGCGCCTTCCTCGATCGCGTGCCCTTCGCGCAGGGCGGCCCGCGCCGCTATTCCGACCCGGCGCTCACGGTGCCGGCGCTCGCCCCGCCGCCCAATCCCAGCATTTCCACCCAGGCCGGCTTCGGCCTCATCCTCCAGGACCTCGCGAAAGGCGACAGCCCGCTCGCGGATCGCATCGTCACCACCTCGCCGGATGTGACCGTCTCCACCAATCTCGGGCCGTGGGTGAACCGGCGCGGCCTGTTCGCCCACGAGGCGCTGGCCGACGTGTTCCGCCGCGAGCGCATCCCCTCCACCTTCGCCTGGGAATTCTCGCCCACGGGCCAGCACATGGAACTTGGCATCGCCGAGATGAACCTGTTCCTGACCCTCTCCGCCTTCGGCCTCTCCCACTCCCTGTTCGGCGCCCGCCTCGTGCCGGTGGGCACGCTCTACGACCCCTTCATCTGCCGCGGGCTCGATGCGCTGAACTACGCCTGCTACCAGGATGCCCGCTTCATCCTCGTCGCGACCCCCTCCGGCATCACGCTGGCGCCCGAGGGCGGGGCGCACCAGTCCATCGCCACCCCGCTCATCGGCATGGCGCAGGACGGCCTCGCCGCCTTCGAGCCGGCCTTCGTGGACGAGCTGGCGGTGCTGATGGAATTCGCCTTCGATTATGTGCAGCGGGACGGCGAGGGCGCCGCCGACGAGCGCAACTGGCTGCGCGACGAGACCGGCGGCTCGGTCTATTTCCGCCTCTCCACCCGCCCGCTGGAGCAGCCGAAGCGCGTCTTCACCGACGCGCAGAAGCGCGCCATCGTGGACGGCGCCTATTGGCTGCGCGAGCCCGGCCCCAATTGCGACGTGGTGATCGCCGTGCAGGGGGCGGTGACGCCCGAGGCCATCGATGCCGTGGCGCTCATCGCCGAGGACCGGCGCGACGTGGGCCTCCTCGCCGTCACCTCCGCCGACCGGCTGAACGCCGGCTGGACGGCGGCCGCCCGCGCCCGCGAGCGCGGTTTTGCCGGGGCGCAGAGCCATGTGGAGCGGTTGCTGTCGGCCTTGCCGCGCCATTGCGGGCTCGTCACCGTCATCGACGGCCATCCCGCGACTTTGGGCTGGCTCGGCGCCGTGGCGGGACATCGCGTGCGGGCACTGGGGGTGGAGCATTTCGGCCAGACCGGGACGCTCGCCGACCTCTATGCCCATTACGGCCTCGACACCGCCGCCATCATCGCCGCCGCCCAGGGCATTTCCTCCGGCCGGCCACTGCGGCACCTGAAGGCGGTGTGAGCGGTGCGCTTCGCCCCATGGTGGCGCTGGACTCTGGGGGGCCCCGCTCCGGCCGCGCAGATCGGTTCATGTTCCCGCGACGGACCTGCGCGCGACCGCTTGTCCTTCGCCCCAACGTCCGCTAGAAGCGCACGACCACGCCACCGGCGTCATGGATTTCCCTAGCGGAACTCCTCCGGCGCCGGCTCTGCGGAGAGGTGGCAGAGTGGTCGAATGCACCGCACTCGAAATGCGGCATACGGGCAACCGTATCGGGGGTTCGAATCCCTCCCTCTCCGCCAGTCGCTTGTTTCACGGCGCCCCTGAAAGCGTCGGAATGTAACATCTGCAAGGCTTTTCGCCGGCCTTGGTATTCCTTCGCGTCTCGCTCCATACCCCTCATCGCCGTTTTGGTTCGGGATGGGCGTTGGGGCCCAATCCGTTGGGTCCGGCCCGCCCCAAGGGAGACCCCATGGCTCCTTGGGTATCAGTAGGTGAGCGCGGTCAGGCTCCGGCATCAGGACCATAGGGCGGGCCGAAGCCCATGGCGGCGAGCCGCGCGGCGCCCTCGGCAATATCGTCGTCGGGCCTGCGGGAAATGATCTCCAGCATGGTGGCGCGGTCATAGCCGATCTCTGCCAGCACCGGCGGCACGGCGGCGAAATCCACGTCGCCCATGCCGATGGGATCGTGTCGGTAGAGCGTGCGCGTGGTGTCCGACAGGTGGACGAGATCGAGCCGCTGCTGCATCAGCCGGAGGCCCGCGCAGGGGTCTTCGCCGATGAAATGGGCGTTGGCCACGTCATAGATGACGCCGATGCCGGGATGGCCATAGGCCGCGAGCGCGTCGAGGATGTCGGTGGCGGAGGGTAGGAAGGCGAAGGGCATGTTCTCGACCGAGATCTTCACGCCGCAGTGGTCCGCGAGCGGGAGAAGGCGATCGAGCGCGGCGAAGAGGTGGCCGAGGAGGATCTCCCGGTCGAGCGGAAACAGCGGGTTGGCCTTGCCGGGGCCGAGGACCAGGAACCGCGCGCCGATCTCGCTGGCGATGCGGATATGGCTTTCCAGCGTGCGCAGCGAATAGGCCCGCATCTCCTCCACCGCCGCGGCGATGTTGAGATCAATGTTCGGACCGTTGACCGATACGGCCGCGAGCTCCGTCTCCTCCAGCGCGCGCCGCACCGCCGCCGGGCCGGCATCACCCGGTGCGCCTTCCCACAAATGGCCGGGATAGATCATCAGCTCGATGCCGCAATAGCCCGCCTCCGCCGCGCTGCGGACACAGGCGGCCGCCGGCCGGCTGAAGGTGTAGGAATAGGTGTTGATGCCGAAGCTCGCGGTCGGCGGCGTGCGGTTCATAGGCGCTTCCTTGCGGTTCGAGTTGCGGGCGTGCGGCAGCGTCCGGCGGCGAAGCCGGGGATGGCCCATCTTGCCGCGGGACGTTGGGGTGTCAGAGCGTCCCGGACCGGTGGCCGAGCTCCCGGGAGATGAGCGCGCAGGTGTCCTTCACCTGCGCGGCGAGCTCGTGCAGCCGCGGCAGGCTGAGGCGCCAGACCGGACCCGACACGCCGGCCGCCGCCACCACCTCGCCGCGGAAGTCGCGGATGGGGACGGCGAGGCAGCGGACCTCGTCGTGAAACTCGGTGTCGTCATAGGCGATGCCCGCGGCGCGCACGCTGGTGATCTCCGCCCTCAGCCGTTCGGCATCGGTGATGGTGCGCGCGGTGAAGGCCGCGAAGGGAGCGCTCTCCAGGTAGCGCGCCAATTGCCCGTCGCCCATGGCGGCAAGAAGCACTTTGCCGACTGCCGTCGCATGGGCGGGGCGCACGGATCCATTGCGTTCGGTCATCTGGAAGGCGCCGTCTCCCGCGACCTTTGCGGCAATGATGATGTCATGACCGCTGCGCAGCGCGAGATGGCTGAACTCGCGGGTCCGGGTCGCGAGGTCCTCCAGGAAGGGCATCGCGGCGGAGACCAGCTCCACCTCGCTCGAGGCGCTGGCGGCGAGCTGGTAGATGGTGCGGCCGAGGTGATAGCGCTTGGTCTCGCGATCCTGCCGCACCATGCCCTCGGCGACCAGCGTCCGCACCAGATGGAAGGTGGTGCTGCTGTGCAGGCCCACGGCCCGGGACAGATCGGCAAGGCTGATGCCGTAGTTGCGCGAGACCTCGGTCAGGATCGCGACGGCACGCTCGATGGACTGAACGCCACCGCGTTCGCCGGTGGTCTCGCCCTTGTCCTCCTTGCTGACGGCTGGCGGCATGGGCTCGGTCCTTTCCTCGCCAAAGGTTGATTTGTGCCTTCCATACACCTGTTGCGCGCATTGCCGGAAGGGGACCGGCAATGCGGCAAGTGGCGCCACGTCACCATCAGGCTGCGGCCGGTATGGCGATGGCGCGCGCGTCGAATTCCGCGTCGAAGCCGAGGCGCTCGCGCACCGGGTCTAGGTCGTAGATCGGCGCGAAGGGGTTGCGGGCGTAGACCTCCGGCCGCCGGACCTCCGGCGTGCGGCCGAGGAGGCGGGCAAGGCGCTCCAGCGTCGGTTCGGGGGAGAGGGTGACGTTGGCGCACAGCAGGAAGCGCTCGAACGTGACGTTCTTCATCTCCAGCGCCAGCCGGAAGGCGCGCGCCGCGTCGCGCGGGTCCACATGGTGCCAGCATGGCCCGCCGCCGGCGGACGACGGCCCGCCCGCCGGGGTTCCGCGATAGGTGTCGGGCGCGGCCGCGCGGGCGCGGATCTCGCCATACATCTCGGGATAGGCGACGAAGACCGGGCGCAGCACCACGATTTCCATGCCACGGGTGGCGAAGCTGCGCCCCGCTTCCTCGCCCATGAGCTTGCTCAGCGCATAGGGATCGGTGGGATTGAGCGGGTGGGCGAGGTCCACGGGCAGATAGGACGGGGGCACCATCTTGCCCTCGCGTACGGTGTAGCCGAGCACGGAATCCGACGAGCAGATCACCACCCGGCGCACCCCGGCCGCCTCCGCCGCCTCCAGCAGCAGATAGAGGCCAACCACGTTGACCTGCATGATCTTCTCGCCGCCGCCCGACCAGATGTTGGGGATGGCGGCGATCTGCAGGATGGCATCCTTGCCCTTCACCGCGCGGGCGACGGCGGCGGCATCGGTCAGGTTGCCGGTCTCCCAGGAAATCGGCGCATCGCCGGCCTTGAGGTCGAAGCCGGTGACGCGGGCGCGGCCCTGCATCTCCTTCACCACCGCCCGGCCGAGCAGCCCGTTGGCGCCGGTGATGAGCACGTTCTCGAACATGGCGTGTCCTTCCGTCTTTTTGGTTTTGGGGGTCAGGCTGCGGCGAGGTTGGTGGCAGCGACGTAGCCGAAGGTGATGGCTGGCCCGAGCGTGATGCCGGGGCCGGGATAGGCCCCGTTCATGATGGAATTCATGTCGTTGCCGCAGGCGTAGAGGCCGGGAATGGCCGTGCCGCTCGCGTCGAGCACCCGCGCCCCGGCGTCTGTGGCGAGGCCGAGCGACATGCCGAGATCGGCCGGATGCACCGCCACCGCGTAGAACGGGGCGGCGGTGATGGGCGCCACATTGGGATTGGGCTTGATGTCCGCATCGCCGAAATGGCGCTGGTAGATGTCGCCGCCGCGCCCGAACTCGGGGTCTTTTCCCTCCCGTGCATGGGCGTTGAAGCGCGTCACCGTGGCCGCGAGCACGTCCGGCGGCACGCCGATGCGCTCGGCGAGCGCCTCGATGGTGGCGCCTGTCTTCAGATAGCCGCTGTCCAGCTCTGCCTGCACCGACAGGGCAAAGGGGCGGATGCGGCCGAGGCCGTAGGTCCACAGGAAGTGCTTGTCGCAGATCAGAAAGGCCGGCACGGCCCGGTTGCCCGCGCGCAGCATGGCGAGGACGAACTCGTGATAGGACAAGGCCTCGTTGACGAAGCGCCGGCCCGTCGCGTCCACCGCGATGAGGCCGGGCTTGCCGCGATCCGTCACGGTGTGGGGAAACACGGCCTCACTGCCGTCGGCACGGCGGAAGCGCGAGGCGGGCACCCAGAACGCATTGTTGCCCGCCGGCTCGGCGAGGCGGGCGCCAGCCTCCAGCGCCAGCCGCACGCCGCCAGCGGGCGCGCCGGAAGCGACGGTGGCGGTGAGGCGGCCGGCGGTCGCCGGAAGGTGCGCGGCCCGGAGCGCGTCGTCCCGCGAGCATCCGCCCGAGGCGAGGCAGACACCGCGTCTGGCGCGCAGGACCCTGCGCGCGCCGTTCTTCTCCACCGTGACGCCGCAGACGCGGCCATTCTCGTCCCGTTCCAGCGCGACCGCCGCCGTCGCGAGCAGCAGCGTCACCTTCCGGTCGAGGACGGAGCGCAGCAGCGCCGCCATGAGCGCGTTGCCGAGATAGAGGGTGGTCCCGCGCGGGGCGGAGAGCCGCTGGAGGGCATAGGCGGCCATCAGCCGGGCGACACGGAGCGTCGATTTCAGGGAGCGCCCCACCTTGCGGAAGTGGGGGATGTCGGCGCGGCTCACCATCATGCCGCCGAACAGGGTGAATTCCGGCAGGGGCGGCCGAAGCAGGGCGAAGGCCTGGCCCAGGCGGCGCGCATCGAACGGTACCGGCTCCAGCACCCGGCCGCCGGCCGTCGCCCCCGGCGTGTCGGGATAATAGTCCGGATAGGACGCGACCGGCCGCAGCCGCACGGCGGTGTTGCGCTCCAGAAAGGCGACGGCCTCCCCGGCGCGCGCAAGAAAGGCCTCCCGCGCCTCCCGCCCCGCATCTCCCGGCACGGTGGCGCCGAGATAGCGCCGCACGGCGTCCGGGCTGTCGTTCAATTGCGGGGATTTGTCGTTGCCCGGCGCCCAGACCATGCCGCCGGAAATGGCGGAGGTGCCGCCCACGAAGGGCGAACTCTCCACCACGGCCACGGACAGCCCCCGCGCTGCCGCGGTGGCCGCCGCAGCGAGGCCGGCCGCCCCGGCGCCGATCACCACCACGTCGTAGGCCTCCGACGCGGCGGCGGGGCCGCTCTGGTCTTCAGAACGCATGGTCGAGATCGCCGGGCAGCAGGCGGCGGCCGAACACCGGCTCCTTGTGCGGAACAGGGGGCAGCGCCCAGGCGCCGGTCGCGGGCGGGCGGACATTGGCGTCCACATGCACGTCGATCAGATAGGGCCGGCCGGACGCGACCGCGATGCGCAGGGCCTCGGCGAAATCGGCGGTGCGGGTGATGGTGACGGCCTCGACGCCCGCCGCCTTGGCCCACAGCGCGAAGTCCGGATTGTAGGGCTCGCCGTTCTCGCCGCGATAGAAGGCGGTGCCCAGCTCGCGGCCCTCGAACAGGCCATACTGGATGTCGCGGATGGCGCCCCAGGCGAAGTTGTTCCACACCACCCAGACCACGGGGATGTTGTACTCCACCGCCGTGCACAGCACGTGCGGCACCATGGTGAAGCCGCCGTCGCCGCACACCGAGATGACCGGCCGGTCCGGCGCCGCGAGCTTCGCGCCGAGCGCGCTCGCCGGGCCGAAGCCCATGCCCGAATAGCCCCAGCTGTTGAGCATGGTCTGGGGCCGGCGGGCCTTCCAGAACTGCATGAACCAGTTGTGGTGAACGCCTGCATCGAAGGTGAGGATGGCGTCGTCCGGCAGCACCTCGGCGCAGGCGCGCACGATGGCCTCCGGGCGGATGGGCGTGCTGTCGATGTCGAAATTGGGCGCGACGAACGCATCCCACTCCGACCGCCATCCGGCGATGGACGCGTGCCACGGGGCCAGCCGCGCGCCGGGGGCGAGATTGCGCCGGTCCAGCTCCGCCAGCACCTGGCGCAGGAAGGAGCGGGCATCGGCGAGGATGGGCAGGGTCGGGGCGTAGTTGCGGCCGATCTCGGCGTGATCCACGTCCACATGGATGAGCTTGGAGGTGGGGAAGTTCCAGGAATAGCCGGGCATCCAGGAGGAGGCCGAACGATCGTCGAACCGCGCGCCCACGGCGATCACCAGATCGCAGGTGCGCCCGGCCTGGTTGGCGGGATAGGCGCCGTTGCGGCCGATGAAGCCGAGGGAGAGCGGGTCCTCCATGTCGAGGCAGCCCATGCCGTTCGGCGAGCTGATGACGGGAATGGAGAGACGCTGCGCCAGCGCCGTGAGCTCCTCCGCGGCCTCGGAGAGGGCGACGCCGTGGCCGATGAACAGCACGGGCCGCTCGGCGGCGAGCATGAGGTCGACGGCGGTCGCCACGTCCTCCGGTGCCGCGGCGCTGCGGCGCTCGTTGATGAGTGCGGGCGCGCCGGGTTCGAGGCCGATATCGGCCTCTTCCTGGAACACGTTGAACGGCACGTCGAGATTGACCGGTCCGGGCCGGCCCGACAGCATGGTGCTCATGGACTGGCGCAGGGCCAGCGGAAGCATGTCCACCCGCGTCGGCTGGAACGAGCGCTTCACCACCGGGCGCATGACGTTGGCGAAGTCAGCCTGGTTGTGCCGGTTCAGCTCCTGGAACGGGCTGCGGTTGAACTGGCTGGTGGGCACGTTGGCGGTGATGGCGAGGAAGGCGGAGGAATCGGTGAGCGCCACCGCCGTGCCCATCACCATGTTGGCGGAGCCGGGACCGCAGGAGGTGAGGGTGGCCAGCGGCGCGTGCTTCACCCGGAAATAGCCATCCGCCATGTGAGCGGCGACCTGCTCATGCCGGGGCGAAATGAGCGTGATGTCCGCGCGGGCCTGATGCAGCACGTCCAGCATGCCCACATTGCCGTGCCCGCAGATGCCGACCACGTAAGGCACTTTTTCCTTGATGAGGAATTCGGTGATGAGTTCTGCGCCCTTGGGCATGGGAGTGTCCTCTTCCTTGACCGGCGCCCGGCGCCGTTTCTCTTGATCTCGGGTTCACTTCATAATGCGATATATGAACTCGCAATATGAAATGACGGTGGGTGTTGGGGCTCGCTCGTTCCTCCGGAAGCGGCGCGGAACGAGCTATTCGCCGGTCCTGCGGTATCAGGAGGCGGAGCGTCAAAGCTCTTGCGACATTGCCGAATAGGCGCTTCATTGCGGGCGCCGTCTCTCCAGGGCATCCGCTCGTGCCAGCCGGAGTGGCGGCCAGAAGAAGAACGGGTGGAGGAGGGAACGCGCGCATGGATACGCGACAGCTCAAGTATTTCGTCGCGATCGTGGAGTGCGGGGGCTTCGCCAAGGCCTCGCGCCAGCTTCTCATCGCCCAGCCGGCCCTGAGCCAGCAGATCGCGCGGCTGGAGCAGGAGGTCGGTGCACCTCTGCTGGTGCGCTCCGCCAAGGGCGTGAGCCCCACCAGCAACGGCCACACCCTGTTCCGCCACGCCAAGTTCATCCTGCGCCAGCTGGACCATGCCCTGGCGCTCGCCCGCCAGAACACGGCGGAGACCACCGGCCGGGTCAGCGTCGGCCTCGCGCCCACCACCTTGTGCCAAGTGGGCATGCCGTTGATCGAGCGGATGCAGGAGCGGTTTCCGGGCGTCTGCGTGAACATCGTGGAGGGGCTGAGCGGCCACATCCAGCACATGGCCATCAGCGGTCAGCTGGACCTCGCCATCCTGTTCGGTCCCGCCGCCGTGCCGGACTGGAGCCGCACGGCGCTGCTGACCGAGGAATTGTTCGTCATCCTGCCCTGCAACAGCCCGCTCTTCCCACGCCTGCGCGACACCATCACGCTGGAGGAGATCGTCGACCTGCCCCTGATCCTGCCCAGCCAGGGACATGGTTTGAGACGGCGCATCGAGATCGAGTACGAGCGGCTCAACATCAAGCTGATGCCCCTCGCCGAAATCGACTCCCTGCCGCTCCTGATGTCGTGCCTGTCCCAGGGCATGGGCGCCACCATCAAGCCCATGGCGGCGGTGCATGTGCATGGGTCCGCGCAGAGCAAGAACTGGCGCTGCCTGCGCATCAGCAACGCGTCCATCACCCGGCCCAACTACCTGTTCTCCCAGCCCGCCGACAAGATGTCCGACGCGACCGCGCTGGTGCGGGCGGAACTGATCCAGCTGGTCCGCGAGCTGGTCGAGCGCGGCCGGTGGCAGGGGGTCGAGCTGTCCGATCCGGAAGAGCCCGAGCGGGCCACGCCGGAGCCGCCACGCATCGCCGCTCACGCCTGAGGCGGAAGCGGGCTGGCGCGGGACGGCGCTGGACAGTGGGGCGGGCGCGGGCATGGCGGCAGCTCAGACCAAGCCGCCGTTGGGCTGGACGATCTGCCCGTCCATCCAGCTCGCCTTCGACGACACGAGGAAGCCGACCACCTCGGCGATCTCATCCGCATGGCCGACCCGATTGAACAGGCTCAGGGCGGCGGAGCGCTTCACCGCCTCATCACTCTTGCCAGAGCGGAAGAGGTCGGTATCGACCGGCCCCGGCGCCACCGCATTCACCCGCACGCGGCGGGGTGCCAGCTCGATGGCGAGCGAGCGGACCAGCGCCTCCACCGCCGCCTTGGAGGCGATGTAGGGGCCGGCTCCCGGCAGCGGCCGGCGCACCAGCGAGGTGGAGAGCGCGACGATGGCCCCCTCGTCCTCCACATGGCGCGCCGCCTCGCGCAGCGCATTGAAGGCGCCGGTGAGGTTCACGCTCAGGAGCCGGGCGAAATCCGCGCTCGGGAAATCGGCGAGCGGGGCGGGCGGCACGTTGACGCCGGCATTCACCACCACGGCGCGCGGCGCGGTCCCGAAATCGGCCTTCGCCGCCGCGAACAGGGCCGCGACGGAGGCTTCGTCCGTCACGTCCGCCGCATAGGCGCGCACGTGGGCCTGCTCGGGCGGGGCCCCGGCCGAGACATAGGTGCTGGCGACGGCGTATCCGTCGGCGACGAGGCGGTTGACGCAGGACAGGCCGATCCCGCGGGTTCCGCCGATGACGATGGCCAGGGGCCTCATGGTGCGCATTCCTTTCAGAGGCCGGCTGCGGCCCGGCTGATGGCGATCATCTCGGCGATGCCGCGGGCGATGTCGTATTGGGGCGCGTAGCCGAGTTCGGCGCGGGCGCGGGAGATGTCGAGCGCACCCTTGCGCGCGGTCAGGATGCGGCCGCCGTGGAGATAGGGGCCGGGGTCCACCGTGATGCGCGCGCCGGGGACGGCGGCATTCACCAGCCCCGCCACGTCGGCGAGGGTGGGCGCGGCGCCGGTGGCGATGTTGTAGGCGTCGAAGCGGTGCTCGGCCTTCTCCAGCGCCAGCACCACGCCGGCCACGGTGTCGGAGATGTAGACCTGGTCCACGGCCAGATCGCCGCCGGCCGGAATGCGCAGTGCCTCACCCTTCAGCGCGGCGTCGATATAGGTCTTGGGCATCCGCGGGCGCGGCAGATGCGGACCGTAGACCCAGCAGGTGCGCACATTGATGCATTCGAGGCCGTGGTCGCGCCCGTAGGCGCGCCCATAGTGCTCCACCGCCAGCTTGGTGAGGCCGTAGATGCTGGTGGGCTTCTGCGGGTGGTCCTCGTCGATCATCGGCGCGGTGAAGTCGCCGTAGGTTTCCTCGGTGCTGACGTGCACCATCCGCTTCACGCCGGAGAGGCGCATGGCCTCGAACACGTTGACCGCGCCTTCCACATTGACGCGCATGGCCTTCAGCGGCAGGTCGGCGCACTGGACGACGCCCACGATGGCCGCGCAGTGCACGACCGCGTCGGGGGCATGGGCGCGGAACAGGCCCACCACCTGCGGCCATTCGCCGAGATCCGCGGTGGCGCAGGTCAGGCGCGGGTCGGAGGCGGCGAGCGCCTCCAGCGCCGGGGGGATCACCACGTCGGTGGCGATCACCGCGTGGCCGCGCGCCAGGAGGGCGCGGACGATGGCGCTGCCGAGCCAGCCGCCGCCGCCGGTGACGAGAATGCGGCTCATGCGCCGGCTCCGCCCTGTGCCGCCGGATCTTCGTCGGTGGGCGGGCTGGTGATGACGAGGAACACCAGCGTGTCGGTGCCGGTGCAGTGGAATTCGTGGACCACACCGGGCGGGATGTAGGTGACGTCGTTGGACCGCACGAGGCGGCGCTCGCCATCCACCACCAGCACGCCCTCGCCGGAGAGCACGTGATAGATCTGCTCCTGCACCTTGTGGACATGGCTCTCCACGAACGCGCCCGGCTCGTAGCAGGAGATGCGGTGGTCGAAGAAGCGGCTGCCCACGAGGTCCGGCGTGACGATGGCCTTGGAGAGCGCCTGTCCGTGATGGCCGGGATACTGGATCCACAACAGTTCGCCGAGATTGCGCGTCACCGCCTCGGGCTTGCTGGTGGCGTCGGCGTGGGCATGGGGTTCGGCAACGACAAGGGTCATTTTCGTCTTCTCCGTGGCAGGCCCGCGCCCGCCGCTGTTTGTGAAAGAGATCAGGCGGCCGCGATGCCGAGCAGGCGGTCCTGCAAGGCGATGTCGTGGGCGAGGGTCTGCGCCGCGCCGGCGAAGGCGACCTGGCCGTTGACCAGCACGTAGGCACGGTCGGCCATGGCCAGCACCTCCTCCGCGTGGTGCTCGACGATGACGAGACTGGCCCGCGTGGTGAGCTTCAGCACCGCCTCCTTCACCTCCTGCACCACGGCCGGGGCGAGGCCCTCATAGGGCTCGTCGAGCAGGATGAGGCGGCTCGGCACCATCAGGGCGCGGGCGATGGCCACCATCTGCCGCTCGCCGCCGGAAAGGTTCTCTGCCTTGTTGCGCATGAGGATGCGCAGCTTGGGGAAGAGATCGCAGACCTCGTCCAGCCCGGCACCACCCGCGCGGGCGGCCAACGCCAGGTTTTCCTGCACCGTGAGATTGGGGAACAGCCGCCGGCCCTCGGGCACGATGGAAATGCCCATGCGGTTGATGCGGTCCGCCCGCAGCGCCGTGATGTCCTCGCCGGCGAAGGTGACGCGCCCTTCGTGGGCGTGGATGGCGCCCATCATGGTGCGCAGCGCCGTGGTCTTGCCGACGCCGTTGCGGCCGAGCAGCGCCACCACCTCGGATTCCCGCACCTCCAGATCCAGGCCTTCCAGCACCGTGCCGCCGCCGTAGCCGGCGCAGACGTCCTTGAAGGAGAGGAGCACCGGCTTCGCGGCGGCGGGAGCCTCCGCGCGGGCCTGCGGGCGCACGCTCTCGCGTTCGGTGCCGGCGTCGCCCTTGGCCTTGCCCATGTAGGCGGAGATGACCTCGGGATTGCGGGCCACGACCTGCGGCTTGCCATCGGCGATGAGCCGACCCTGGTGCAGCACGGTGATGCGATCCGACAGGGAGAGCACGCGATCGATGTCGTGCTCGATGAGCATCACCGTGTGGCTCCTGGACAGGCGCACGATGAGGTCGCTCACCACCTTTCGGTCGGTCTCGGCGAGGCCCGCCAGCGGCTCGTCGAGCAGCAGCACCGAGGCGTTGCCGGCGAGGGTGATGGCGATCTCCAGAAGGCGGTTCTCGCCGTGGGAGAGTTCGGAGGACAGGTCCGCCGCCCGGTCGGCGAGGCCCACGGCGGCGAGGGCGGACCACACCTTCATGTTGGTCTCGTCATCGCGGTAGGCGTCGCGCCACCAGCCGTGCCAGAAGCCGCGGGAACGGGCGACGGCGATCCGCACATTCTCGAACACGGTGAGATGCGGGAACACGCTGAGGATCTGGAACGAGCGGGCGATGCCGCGCTGGGCGCGCTGGTGCGGCTTCAGCGTCGTGATGTCCGCGCCTTCGAACAGGATGCGGCCGTCATCCGGACGGATGAGCCCGGTGAGGATGTTGAAGAAGGTGGTCTTTCCCGCGCCGTTGGGGCCGATGATGCTGTGCAGCTGGTTGGCGTGGACATCGAGGGAGATGTCGGCCTGCGTCACGATGGAGCCGAACTTCTTGCTCAGCCCGCGCACCGAGAGCACCGGCTCGCTCGACGCCGCGCCCCTGCCGGCCAGCGCCGACACATAGGGACGGATGACGGCGGGACGCGGGGGAATGCCCTTGCGGGTCAGCGCCCAGCCTTCGCGCCGGCGCAAGCGCTGGACGATGCCGGCCATGCCTTCCGGCGACAAAAGCGCGAACATGATGATGATGGGCGCGAAGATCAGCCACCAGTTTTCGGTGATGACGCTGAGCTCGTTCTCCAGGATGAGGAACGTGATGGCGCCCCAGATCGGGCCGAGGAAATGGTGCACGCCGCCGAGCGCCGCCATCAGCACCGGGTCGCCGGCCCGCTGCCAGCTCATGTTGTCGGCATAGGCGCCCTGGAGCATCATGGCGAGGAGACCGCCCGCCGCGCCCACCGCCATGCCGCTGATGCAGAAGCCGATCCAGCGGATGACGAAGGTGTTGTAGCCGAGCATGGTGGTGCGCTGCTCGTTGTCGCGCACGGCCTGCATCAGCCGGCCGAATGGCGTGTGCGCCAGCTGCCACAGCACGGCGAGGCCGAGCACCACCACCACCAGCGTGAACCAGTGGAAGGCGACGGCATCGGGGAACAGCGGGCGCGGCACGTTCTGGATGCCGTTCTCGCCGCCCGTCATCTCGGTCCACTTGAAGGCGATCTCGAACGCCACCTGCGAGCAGGCGAGGGTGATGAGCGAGAAATAGAGCCCCTTGCGCCGCAGGATGATGGCCCCCAGCACCGCGGACAGCAGCAGCGAGAACAGGATGGCCCAGGCGAGCGCCAGTATCTCGTTGCCGAGGACGCGCCCCAGGGTGAGCGCCACCGCGTAGCTCGCGCAGCCGAAGAACAGGGAGGCGCCGAACGGCACCAGCCCGAGATACCCGATCAGCACATTCACGCCCACGGCGTAGAGCGCATAGATGGCGATCTGGGTGACGTGGTTGATGGCGGCGCCGGTGAGGACGGCGAGGCCGGTGAGGGCGACGAGCGTCACGCCGGCAATCGCCACCGGCGAAGTGAGTGCACGCAGGAGCGGTTTCATTCGAAACGCTCCCAGCGGGTGCCGAGCAGGCCGCGCGGACGCAGCAGGAGCACGAGAAGCATCAGGGCATACATCGAGGCGGTGGAGGCCTGGGGCCAGAACTGGATGGTGAGGGACATGACGACCCCCACCGCGAGGCCCGCCACCAGCGCTCCGGCGAAGGAGCCGAGACCGCCGATGGCGACGATGACGAAGGCGGGCATGATGGCGTTGGCGGCCATGGAGGGAGACACCGTCCACAGCGGGCCGGCGAGCACTCCGGCGAGAGCGGCGAGACCGCAGCCGAGGCCGAACACGCCGGTGAGCACGAGCGGCAGGTTGATGCCGAGCATGTCCACCATTTCAGGATCGCGGCTGCCGGCCTTCAGGATGCGGCCGTAGGGCGTGAAGTTCATGAAGGCCCACAACGCCACGAGCGCGAGGATGGTGAAGCCGAGGACAGCCACGCGGTACTGCGTCATGAAGATGGGGCCGAGCTCGACGAAGCCGCTCAGGAACTCCGGCGGCGCAAGCGGCTTGCCGTCGGCGCCCCAGACGAAGCGGATGATCGCCTCGATCAGGAGCGCCAGGGCGAAGGTGATGACAAGGCTGACCAGCGGGTCCTTGCCGTAGAGACGCCGGATCACCACGATTTCGACCACGATGCCGATGGCCGCCACCAGCAGGGGCGCGAACACCACCGCAGGCCAGCCGAACCGCATCTTCAGCTCGTAGGCGAAATAGGCTCCCAGCGCGAAGAACGCGCCGTGGGCGAAGTTCACGATGCCGAGCATGCCGAAGGTGATGGACAGGCCGACGGCGATCAGGACGTAGATGAATCCCAATACAAGTCCGTTGGCGGCCTGCGACAGGATGATCTCCATGACGCGTTCCCGTTCTGGTCAGCTTGTTGTTCGGTCAGGGCCTAGGACGGGTCCATGGTGCAGCCGATCTCGGCCTTCGTGCCGAAGGCCTTCTCGGTCGTGTCCGCGGTGTCGGAGGTCCAGCGCACCACGTCCATGTAGTCCCACTTGTCGGTGATCTTGTCCTTCAGCCGCACCACCACGGCGGGGCGCACCAGCTGGTGGTCGAAGGCCCGGAAGCCGTAGGGGACGACGCCGTCCTTCGCCTGCCAGGTCTCGAGCGCCGCCACGACCGCCTGCGGGCTCGTGGACTTCGCCTTGTCGATGGATTCCAGCAGGGCGCGCATGGCGACCCAGCCCGACCAGGCCTTGTCGGAGGGCGGCTGGCCGTACTTCTCGATATACGCCTTGGTGAAGGCCTTCTCGCGCTCGCTGTTCTTGGGGTCGTTGTAATACCAGGGCTTCACATGGGTGCCGGTGGCGGCGGTGGCGCCGATATCCCAGAAGTCGGTGTCGCTGACCGCAACCTCGTAGATCGGGATGCGCCCCTTCATGCCCAGCTCGTTCCACTGCTTCATGAAGTTGGACAGGTCGAGGCCGACCAGCGCACCCACCACAACGTCCGGCTTCGCCTGCCGGATCTTCAGGATGTAGGAGCTGTAGTCCGCGGTATTGACCGGCACCTCGTCGTTGCCGACCTCGGTGGCGCCGGCTTCCTGGAGCAGGGAGCGGGCCGAGCGCAGCACGTCCTGGCCGAAGGCGTAGGACGGCGTCATGAAGTAGATCTTCTTGCCCTTCAGGTCGCCGAACACGCTTTTCAGCTGCACCAGCGCCGGCGCCTGGGTGCGGAACGTATAGCGGTTGCAGTTGGCGCCGGTGATCTCGCGCGCGGCGGCGCCCGCGGCGATGAGCGGCACCTTCTCGCGCTGGGCGACGCTCATCATGGCCAGAACCGCGGCGCTGGAATTGCCGCCGACGACACCGGCGACCTTATATTCGTCGGCCATGCGCTGCATGTTCTGCTGGGAAATCTGCGGGCTTGCCTCGTCGAGCCAGACGGTCTCCACCGGCCGGCCGAGGACCTTGCCCCCCTCCAGCGCCACGGCGAGTTCCGCGCCCCGGGCCATGTGCAGGCCGATGGCCGCGCTCGGTCCCTGCTTGGGGGTGATGATGCCGATCTTCACCGGTCCGTCATCCGCGCGTGCACTGCCGGCGGCCGCCAGCATGAGCAGCCCTCCGCCGACCGCGAGCGCACGACGGCGCGTCACCGCAAGAGACGATTTCCAACCGTTCAAAGGCGTCTTCTTCATGTCGTCCTCCCTTCACCGCATAACGGTGTTCGTTTTTCTTTGTTTTCTGTTCCCGGCCCTGAGTTGCTTCTGCGGGCTCACACGGTCCAGCTGACGAGGCGCTCCTCGGTCATCTCGCGCACTGCATGGCGCGGTCCCTCCCGACCGAAGCCGCTGTCCTTCGAGCCGCCATAGGGCATGAGGTCCACCCGCGAGCTGGATGTCTCGTTGATGAAGACGTTGCCCACCCTGAGCGCGAAGGCCGCCTTCACCGCGTCGTCGATGCGGTTGGTGAACAGGCCCGCGGCGAGGCCGTAGGGGGTGGAATTGATGCGGGCGATGGCGTCGTCCAGGGATCTGACGGGCACCAGCGACATCACCGGGCCAAACACCTCCCGGCACCCGAGGGGCGTGGACGCGGAAACCCCTTCGAGCAGGGTGGGGGGCACGACCGCGCCTCGGCGGGGGCCGCCCACGAGCCGGCGCGCGCCCGCGGCTTCCGCCTCGGCAATCCAGCGTTCGATGCGCTCGGCGGACTCGAGGCTGATGACCGGACCCATGCCGGTCTTCGGATCGCGCGGATCGCCATAGGCGATGGCCTCGACGAGCGGCCGCAGGCGTTCTCCCACCTCCGCAAGGCGCGCCTGATGCACCATGAGAAGCTGGATGGAGGTGCACACCTGTCCCGCCTTGCGATAGGCGGCGGCGACGACCTTCGGCAATGCGGCATCGAGGTCCGCGTCATCGCCGATATAGGTGCAGGCGATGGAGCCAAGCTCCATCTGCGTCCGCCGCAGGCCGGCATAGCCCTGAATGATGCCGCCGACCTCGGTGCTGCCGGTGAAGGCGAAGAAATTGACCAGCGGCTCTTCGGCGATCCAGCGCACGACTTCGCCCCCGCCGTGCAGCACCGCGATCAGGTCCGGGGGCAGGCCCGCGGCGATGAGCGCTTCCGCCAGGAAATTGGAGGGCGAGGGGGTGTGCAGCGACGGCTTGATGATGATGGCGTTGCCGCCTGCCAGCGCCGGACCCACCTTGTGCGCCACCGTGTTCAGCGGCGCATTGAACGGCGTGATGGCGCAGGCGATGCCCACCGGCACGCGGATGGTGAGACCGAAGCGGTTCTTCTGGCCGGGCGCGCCGCCAAAAGGCACCACATCCCCCGTGAGAAGGCGCGCCTCGATGGCGGAGAGCTTCAGCGTGTCGACGGTGCGGTTGATTTCTCCGAGGGCGTCGGAGCGGGTAAACCCCGCCTCCCGCTGGAGCATGTCGACGAGGTGCTCCGCGCGCGCCGCGACCTCGCCGGCCGCCCGCTCCAGAATCTGGCCGCGCTCATAGGGGGAGAGCCTGTCGGCAAGATGGGCGCGGTGCATGCGCACCACCGTCTCGCGCACCTGTACCCGCGAAGGGATGTGGACCACGCCACAGGGCTTGGTGCTGAACTTGTCGAGGATCGGAACATGGTCCGCCCCGTCGGTCAGCTGTCCGCAGATCAGAAGCTTGGCATCGTTCGGGAATGTGAGCATCGCTTTTGCATGTTTGGCGAGCCGCCCCGAGGCTGGGTTGGCGCAAAGTCGATGGTCACTCTAGGAAGGCCGGATAGGGAGGAATAATACCGTTTTCCAATCCGCATATAACGAAAAGCGATGCCCTGCCGGCGCGCCCTGCGCAGGATGAGGGAGACGCGGGCGCACGCGGCTTCCCGCCTCAACGCGGCGGTTTCAAGCCGGGGCCGGCGCGGGATAGTCTGTGTCTCGAACCGGGGCGCGGGGAGGGGCGGGGATGACCGAGCAGGGGGTGCTGCGCATATCCATCGGCGTCACCCTGATGCTGGCGCTGCTGGGCATCGTGTTCGGCCTGATGTCGGGCTCCTATGCCATCGTGTTCGACGGCGTCTACGCGCTCACCGACGCCAGCATGACGGTGCTCGCCCTCGTGGTGGCGCGGCTGATCGCGACCTCCACCGCACCGGGGGCATCGGCCAAGGGGTTCATCGCCCATTTCACCATGGGGTTCTGGCATCTGGAGCCCATGGTGCTGGGGCTCAACGGCATCCTGCTCATGAGCGCGTCGGTCTATGCGCTCATCAATGCCGTGGGCAGCCTCATGTCCGGCGGGCGGGCGCTCGATTTCGACCAGGCCATCCTCTATGCGGTCATCACGGTGGCGGTGGCGCTCTCGATGGCGCTGGTCGTGCGGCGGGCGAACAGGACCATCAAATCCGATTTCCTCGCCCTCGACGCCAAGGCGTGGCTGATGTCGGCCGGGCTCACCTTCGCGCTGCTGGTGGCCTTCCTCATCGGCCTCGCGGTGGAGGGCACGCCGCGCGCGTGGATCTCGCCTTATATCGATCCGGTGGCGCTGGCGGTGGTGTGCCTCGTCATCATCCCCCTGCCGTTCGCCACGGTGAAGCAGGCGCTGGCGGACATCCTCCTCGTCACCCCGCCGGCGCTGAAGGAGCATGTGGATCAGGTGGCGGCCGGCATCGTGGCGCGCTACGGCTTCCTCGCCTTCCGCTCCTATGTCGCGCGGGTGGGGCGGGGGCGGCAGATCGAGCTTTACTTCATCGTGCCCCACGGCTGGCCGGCCATGCGGCTGGAAGAGTGGGACGTGATCCGCGACGAGATCGGCGTCGCCATCGGCAGCGACACGCCCGACCGCTGGCTCACCATCGCCTTCACCACGGACCCGGAATGGGCGGACTGAGCCTGCCGGGGTGCGTAAATTGGTCAGGCCAATTTTCCGCTTGCGGCCTGACCAATCTCAAGTCATAGAGTTTTCCCGCGCCGCACGACCATATTGGACTGACCAATATCCCGATGCTGCGCGGGAGCCGCCCTTTGGCCGACCTGACCGACACCATCGAAGCCCTCATCGCCGAACGCGGCCTCGAGCCCGGCGCGCGCCTGCCGGCCGAGCGGGCGCTGGCGGCGGAGCTGAACGTGTCGCGGCCGAAGCTGCGCGAGGCCATCCGCCATCTGTCGAGCCGGGGCCGGCTGGTGAGCCGCAGGGGCGGGGGCACCTATGTGGCCGCGCCGGCTGACGCACCGCTGGCCGAGGCTCTTGGCCCGCTTGCGGCCGAGGCGGCGGGGGAGCCGGGCTACTGGCATGACGTGATGGAGATCCGCAAGTCGCTGGACGCGGACATGGCCTTTCACGCCGCGCTGCGCGCCGGCCCGCAGGACAAGGCGAACCTTCAGGCGGCGCTGGAAAATGTCCTCTCCGCCGCCGCCACCGATGCGCAGACGCAGGCCAAGGCCGATTCCGCCTTCCACATGGCGGTGGCGGAAGCCTCCCACAATGCGGTGATGCGGCAGGTGATGGCGGGTCTGTTCGATCTCCTGCGCCACTCCATCTCCCGCAGCCTCGAAAAGCTCTACCTCATCCCGAGCACCGCGCAGGCGCTGGACGACCAGCACCGCGCCATCGCCGCCGCCATCATCGCGGGGCGGCCCGAAGAGGCGCGCACGGCCGCGCTGCTGCATCTCGAATTCGTCGAGGAAACCCTGCGGGAGATCGAGGACGACGCGGCGCGCCGCCGTCGCTCCTCCCGCGTCGCCCAACGCCAGCAACAGAAAGAACTGACGCCGTGATCATCTCCTCCGCCTCGGACTATCGCGAAGCCGCCCGCCGGCGCCTGCCGCCCTTCCTGTTCCACTACATCGACGGCGGCGCCTATGCGGAAGTGACGCTGGGCCGCAACGTCTCCGACCTCACCCAGCTCGCCCTGCGCCAGCGGGTGCTGAAGAGCGTGGGCGAGGTGGACCTGTCCACGACGCTGCTCGGCGAAAAGCTCGCCATGCCCATGGCGCTGGCCCCGGTCGGCCTGTGCGGGATGTTCGCCCGCCGTGGCGAGGTGCAGGCGGCGAAGGCGGCGCTCGACAAGGGCATCCAGTTCACCCTCTCCACCGTCTCGGTGTGCCCCATCGAGGAGGTGCGCGCCAAGGTGGAGAAGCCCTTCTGGTTCCAGCTCTATGTGCTGAAGGACCGGGGCTTCATGAAGAACGCGCTGGAGCGCGCCTGGGCGGCGGGCATCCGCACGCTGGTCTTCACCGTGGACATGCCGGTGCCCGGCGCGCGCTATCGCGATGCCCATTCCGGCATGTCCGGCCCCAACGCCGCCGTGCGCCGCATGGTGCAGGCGGCGCTGCATCCCTTCTGGGCCTATGACGTGGGCCTGATGGGCACGCCGCACGATCTCGGCAACGTCTCCGCCTATCGCGGCAACAAGACCACGCTGGAGGATTATGTCGGCTGGCTCGGCGCCAATTTCGATCCCTCCATCGGCTGGCGCGATCTTGAATGGATCCGCGAGTTCTGGAAGGGCCCGATGGTCATCAAGGGCATCCTCGATCCCGAGGACGCCGAGGACGCGGTGCGCTTCGGCGCCGACGGCATCGTGGTGTCGAACCATGGCGGCCGGCAGCTCGACGGCGTGCTCTCCTCGGCCCGCGCGCTGCCGCCCATCGCCGACAAGGTGAAGGGCAGCCTCGCCATCCTCGCCGATTCCGGCATCCGTTCCGGCCTCGACGTGGTGCGCATGGTGGCGCAGGGCGCCGACGGCGTGCTGCTGGGCCGCGCCTTCATCTATGCGCTGGCTACCGAGGGGCAGAAGGGTGTCGAGAACGTCATCGATCTCTTCGCCAAGGAGATGCGGGTGGCCATGACCCTCACCGGCGCGCGCAACCTCTCGGAAATCTCCCGCGAGAGCCTCGTGCGCGACGTGGAACGGCCGCTGAAGGCCATCGCCGCCGCGGCGGAGTGAGCGGGCGGGGGGCGGTTTGGCACCTTCAGACCGCGGTGCCGCTCATCCCCGCGCCGCCATCCGCGGCGCATAGCCGGCCCGCAGCACCGCCACCGTGGGCCGGGGCGTGAGCACGGTGGCGTCTGTATCCGGGATCGGGACAGGCGCGCCGTAGCCGGCGTGGCTCCAGCGATGGAGCGCGCCGGCCTCCACGAGGAAGGCCTCGCCCGGCCGCTCGTCCAGCGCCACGAAGGTGCCGGCGGGCAGATCGCGCAGGGCGGCGACGTGCGTCACCTGATGGCCGCGCGCGATGCGGGCCTTATGCAGCGCCTTGTCCATGTCGCCAGCATGCAGGGGAGCATCGTCGGGAATGGCGAAGGCCCGGCGCCACGCCTGCTTGAACGCCTGATAATCCGCATGCCGGCATTCGCCGCAGGGCCGATGACCGGCGGCCAGCGCCACCGCCTCGTCCATGAAGAAGAGCGGCGTGTAGCGGCGCGGATCATCAAGATCGATCCGCCGGCCCCGGAAGGATGTAACGCAGCACACCCAGCCGCGCGCGTGCCAGATCTTCTGCGTGCCGTCCCGCCGGCGCAGATTGCCCCGGTTGCCCATGAGCAGGCCGCGCGCGGGCACCGCCTCGAACATGCCGAGGGGCGTCACCCGGTTCTGCCGGTGCGTCGCGGACAATCGGTTCTCCCGCGCAGGGGAATGCGATGGCCAAAGATACGGCCGGAAGCCGGTCAGGCCCACCCGAAACGCCCGCGAACGCGAGGGCTTCAGCCGGCGGGCTTGTCCTTCGGCCCGTAGGCGGCGAGGAACACCCGGACGGCGCGGCCGACCGTGCGTTCGATGTCCTCGGGCGTCGGCCCTTCGGACACGCCGAACATGAGCGCCTTCACCTGATTGCCCTGGCACAGGTTGAAGAACTCGAAGGCGGCGGCCTGGCAGTCGTCCACGTCGAGCCGGCCGAGTTCCACCTGCCGCTGGAGCAGTTCCCCGAGACGCCGCCCGCCGTAGCAGGGGCCGGTCTCGAAGAAGGTCTGGCCGATGGCCGGAAACTTCTCCGCCACGCCGAACACCATGCGCACGAGGCGGATGTGGTTCGGCCGGATCATCATGCTCATGAAGGACACGCCGATGCGCTTCAGCAGGCTCTCCACGTCCGCGTCCGCCTCGTCGAACTCGAAGAGACGTTCGGCGGACTGGCGGCGGTCCGCCTCCACCAGCGCGCGGAACAGGTCCGCCTTGCTCTGGAAATAGACGTAGATGGTGGCCTTGGAGACCGAGGCCGCGCGGGCGATCTCGTCCATGCTCGCGCCATCGAAGCCCTTGTGGAAGAAGACGCGGCGGGCACCGTCGATGATGTCGAGGCGCTTCTTCGCCTCCATGTCCTGCTCGGCGGGAGAGGGGGCGTTCCCGTCCGTGGCGCGCGCCTTGGCGTGTTCGAGTGCCTCGTTCATGTCCGCCCTCCTTCGGCGGGTTCCTGCATGGGACCGTTCCAACATTTTGTCAAAGTAATTGACTAAACCGTTCAGTTCAATATGATGACTCCAGATTTTGACTAAACCGTTCAGTCAGGCCCCAGCTGGCCGGGAGAGATCAAGGTGGCTCAGATCATCAGGAATGAAGCGGCGGCGCCCGCTTTTGCACCCGAACCGCAGCCGGATGCGCAGGCCGAACCCCCCTCGGCCGGCGTGACCGTGCTCAAGGCGCGGCGGGAGGAGACCCATCCCGCCGCGCCTGCGGTGGAAGTGGAGGCTCCGGCCGACGCCAAGGACCCCTCGAAGGCGCGCTCGCGCAAGCCGCTCATCTTCGGTTCGGTGCTGGCGGTGCTGGTCGCGGCCGGCGGCTGGTACGGGATGCACTGGTGGCAGGTGGGCCGCTTCCACGTGTCGACCGACGACGCCTATGTGGCGGCCGACACGTCGGTCATCGCGGCCAAGGTCGGCGGCTACGTGAAGAGCGTGGACGTGGAGGCCAACCAGTGGGTCAAGGCCGGCGACGTGATCGCCCGCATCGATGACGGCGACTATCGCCTCGCCCTCCAGGCGGCGGAGAACAAGATCGCCACCCAGCAAGCGACCCTCCTGCGGTTCGACCAGCAGGAGACGGCGGCCCGCGCCACCGTCGACCAGATGAAGGCGCAGCTGGCCTCGGCCGAGGCCGACCAGAAGCGCGCGCAGGCGGAATTCGACCGGCAGGACAAGCTCGCCCGCTCCGACTTCGCCAGCCGTTCCACCGTCGACAATGCCCGCGCCGACAAGGACAAGACCGCCGCCAGCGTGGAGGCCGCCAAGGCCGCCATCGCCTCCGCCGAGGCGCAGGTGGTGGTGCTCGCCGCCCAGCGCACCGAGGCGTCCCATGTGCTCGACGAGCTGAAGACCGCCCGCGATCAGGCGCAGCGCGACCTCGACTTCACCGTGGTGCGCGCGCCCATCGATGGCGTGGTGGGCAACCGGGCGGCGCAGGTGGGCCAGCTGGTGCAGACCGGCACGCGCCTCGTGGCCGTGGTGCCGCTGGAGGGCGTTTATGTGGACGCCAACTTCAAGGAGACCCAGCTCGGTCGCCTGAAGCCCGGCCAGAGCGTGGATGTCTATGTGGATGCCTATCCGGACCATGAGTTCGCCGGCAAGGTGGTGAGCGTGTCGCCGGCCTCGGGCTCGGTGTTCAGCCTGCTGCCGCCGGAGAACGCCACCGGCAATTTCACCAAGATCGTGCAGCGCATTCCCGTGCGCATCGCCATCGATCCCAGGGTGCTCGCCAAGCGCGAGCTGCGCCCCGGCATGTCGGTGACGGCGACGGTGGACACCAAGTCCACCCCGCCCACCTCCACGGCCGCCGCGCCCACCCCTTCGCCCGCGTCCTGAGCCCGAACGGGAGTCGCGGCCATGGCCGACACCCTGACACTGAAGCCATCCGCGGCCGGCGCCCCTCCGGCCGCGCCTCCTGCGGCCCCCGCCGCGCATGTGGACGGGCGGCGCATGTTCGCCTTCCTGTGCATGGTGTTCGGCATGTTCATGGCGATCCTGGACATCCAGATCGTCTCCGCCTCGCTGGCCGAGATCCAGGCGGGCCTTGCCGCGTCGTCGGATGAAATCTCCTGGGTGCAGACCAGCTACCTCATCGCCGAGGTGGTGATGATCCCGCTCTCGGGCTTCCTGTCGCGGGCGCTGTCCACGCGCTGGCTGTTCGCGGCCTCGGCGGCGGGCTTCACGCTCATGAGCTTCATGTGCGCGACCGCCTCCTCCATCAACGAGATGATCGTCTACCGCGCGCTGCAGGGCTTCCTCGGCGGCGGCATGATCCCCACCGTCTTCGCCGCCGCCTACACGGTGTTCCCGCGCGAGAAGCAGCCCATCGTGGCGCCCATGATCGGCCTCGTGGCGACGCTGGCGCCCACCATCGGCCCGACGGTGGGCGGCTATCTCACCGACCTGTTCTCCTGGCACTGGCTGTTCCTCATCAACGTCATCCCCGGCATGTTCGTGGTGCTGGCGGCGGTGACGCTGATCGACTTCGACGAGCCGGATTTCGCGCTGCTCGACAAGTTCGACTGGTGGGGCCTGCTGTTCATGGCCGGCTTCCTCGGCAGCCTTGAATTCGTGCTGGAGGAGGGGCCGACCAACGACTGGTTCGAGGACCAGACCATCGTCGCCTTCGCCATCGTGTGCGCCGTGTCGTCCCTCGCCTTCTTCGCCCGCGTCTTCTCCACCGATCATCCGGTGGTGGACCTGCGCGCGTTCGAGAACCGCAACTTCACCATCGGCTCGGCCTTCAGCTTCATCATGGGCATCGGGCTCTACGGGCTCACCTATCTCTATCCCGTCTTCCTCGGCCGGGTGCGCGGCTACTCGGCGCTCATGATCGGCGAGACCATGTTCGTCACCGGCATCGCCATGTTCCTCACCGCGCCCATCGCCGGGCGGCTGATGACCAAGATCGACCCGCGCCTCATGATGGGCGCCGGTTTCGCCGCCTTCGGGGTGGGCACGTGGTGGGTGACGTACATCACCAAGGACTGGGACTTCTGGGAGCTGCTCATCCCGCAGATCCTGCGCGGCGTCGGGCTGATGATCGCGATGATCCCCATCAACAACATCTCGCTCGGCACCATGCCGCCGGCGCAGATGAAGAATGCGTCCGGCCTGTTCAACCTCATGCGCAACCTCGGCGGCGCGGTGGGGCTCGCGCTCATCAACACGGTGCTGAACAACCGCTGGGACCTGCACCTCGCCCGCCTCCACGAGCATGTGGACTGGGCAAGCTCCACGGCGGTGGAGCGGCTCGACACCATCACCGCCGGCCTCGCCCGGCTCGGCTCGGATGCCTCGGCGGCGGCGCTGAAGCAGATGGCGGCCATGGTGCGCCAGCAGGCGCTGGTGATGGCCTTCTCGGACGTCTTCTACCTGCTCACCTTCCTGTTCGTCGCGCTGGTGATCGCCGCGCCTCTGATGAAGCGGCCCAAACCCGGCGCCGGAGGCGGCGGGGGCCACTGAGAGGTTCCGGCGCCGGCGGCGCGATCATCACTATCTCCCATGCCCGGACGAGGCCCGGCCCGCGCGCGCCACGGCCTGACGGTTCCGTGATCCCGCAGTGCGGAACCGCGCGTCCGCGCCGGCGTTGGACGCCGGTTCGGCAGGCGTCGTCTGGCCGGCCGGCCCAATCCATGCGCATCCTGACGGCAACGGCCGCGCTCGCGCCGCTCCGCATCCGATTCCATCAGCCACAGGCACCCGTCCGAAGGAGGATCAGGCACCCATGGCGCGCTCCCATGATCTCGATATCAACCGGCGTGAGGTGATCCTCGCCGGGGCCGCCACCGCGGTCGCCTCCTCCCTTCCCGGCGGCGCCGAGGCCCAGCCCGCCGCCCTGCCGGGGGCATCCGGCCCCAACCACGCGACGGTCTCCCTCACCGTCAACGGCGTCATCCGCGAAGTCGAAGTGGATACCCGCACCACGCTGCTCGACCTGCTGCGCGAAACCCTCCACCTCACCGGTACCAAGAAGGGCTGCGACCACGGCCAGTGCGGCGCCTGCACGGTGATCGTGGACGGGCGGCGGATCAATTCCTGCCTGTCGCTTGCGCTCATGCACGAGGGCCAGAGCGTCACCACCATCGAAGGGCTGGGCACGCCCGATCAGCTCCACCCCATGCAGGCGGCCTTCGTGGAACATGACGGCTACCAGTGCGGCTATTGCACCCCGGGGCAGATCTGCTCGGCGGTGGCGGTGATCGCCGAGGTGAAGGCCGACATTCCGAGCCACGTCACCGATGACCTCACCGCACCGGTCGAACTCACCGAGGCGGAAATCCGCGAGCGCATGAGCGGCAACATCTGCCGTTGCGGCGCCTATTCCAACATCGTGGAGGCCATCGTTGAGGTGGCGGGGAGGCGCGCATGAAGCCCTTCACCTACGAGCGCGCCCTGACGCCGGCCGCTGCGGCGGGAGCGGCGGCGGCGACCCCCGGCGCCCGCTTCATCGCCGGCGGCACCAATCTGCTCGATCTCATGAAGCTGCAGATCGAGACGCCGAGCCACCTCATCGACGTGAACGGCCTCGGCCTCGACCGCATCGAGGCGACGGACGACGGCGGCCTGCGCATCGGCGCGCTGGTGCGCAACACCGATCTTGCCGCCGACGCACGGGTGCGGCGGGACTATCCGGTGCTCTCCCGCGCCCTGCTGGCGGGGGCCTCCGCGCAATTGCGCAACAAGGCGACCACCGCCGGAAACCTGCTCCAGCGCACGCGCTGCCCCTATTTCTACGACCCCGCGCAGGCCTGCAACAAGCGCGCGCCCGGCAGCGGCTGCGCGGCGCTCGGCGGCTATTCGCGCCAGCTCGCCATCATCGGCGCCAGCGAGGCCTGCATCGCCACCCATCCCAGCGACATGGCGGTGGCGCTGCGCGCCCTCGACGCGGTGGTGGAGACCGTCGGGCCCACCGGCACCACGCGGCGGATCGCCATGGCGGACTTCCACCGCCTGCCCGGCGACACCCCGCACATCGAGACCGCGCTGGAGCCCGGCGAGCTCATCACCGCCGTCACCCTGCCGAAGCCCGTGGGCGGGCGGCAGATTTATCGCAAGGTGCGGGACCGCGCCTCCTACGCCTTCGCCCTCGTCTCCGTCGCGGCGGTGATCCAGGAGGACGGCACGGGGCGCATCGCCCTCGGCGGCGTGGCGCACAGGCCGTGGCGGGTGGAAGAGGCGGAAGCCGAGCTGCCGCGCGGCGCCAAGGCCGTGGCCGAGCGCCTGCTGGCCGGCGCCAAGCCCACCCCCGACAATGCCTTCAAGGTGACGCTCGTGGAGCGCACCCTTGGTGCCGTGCTCGCGGACGGGAGGAATTGAGCCATGAAGTTCGAGACACCCGCCGCCGACAATCCCATCGACCAGCTGAAGATCATCGGCCAGCCCGTCTCCCGCATCGACGGGCCATTGAAGACCACCGGCACCGCGCCCTATGCCTATGAGCGGCACGACGTGGCCCCCAATGCCGCCCACGGCTTCGTGGTCGGCGCGACCATCGCCAGGGGCCGCATCACCGCGCTCGACACGTCGGCCGCGGAGGCGGCGCCGGGCGTCGTCGCCGTGGTCACGGCTGCCAACGCGGGGCCGCTGAAGAAGGGCAACAACAATACGGCGCTGCTCCTCGCCGGCCCGGAGGTGGAGCACTATCACCAGGCAGTGGCGCTGGTGGTGGCCGACACGTTCGAGCAGGCCCGCGCGGCCGCCGCGCTGGTGAAGGTGGACTATGCGCCGGCCGAGGGCGCCTTCGACCTCGCCAAGGCCATGGAAGGCGCCGTTAGACCTGAGAAGGGCGACGGCATGGGCGGGGCGGCCGACACGGCCGTGGGCGATTTCCACGGCGCCTTCGCCGCCGCCCCGGTGCGCCTCGACGCCACCTATTCCACCCCCGACCAGACCCACGCCATGATGGAGCCATACGCCTCCACCGCCGCCTGGGACGGCGACCGGCTGACGGTGTGGACCTCCAACCAGATGATCGAGTGGGGCCGCAGCGACCTCGCGCGCATGCTCGGCCTGCCCAAGGACAGGGTGCGCCTGATCTCGCCCTATATCGGCGGCGGCTTCGGCGGCAAACTGTTCATCCGGGCCGATGCGCTGCTCGCCGCGCTGGGCGCGCGGGCGGCGGGGCGGCCGGTGAAGGTGGCGCTGCATCGTCCGCTGATCGTCAACAACACCACGCACCGCCCCGCCACCATCCAGCGCATCCGCATCGGCGCCGGGCGGGATGGGCGCATCACCGCCATCGGCCACAAGAGCTGGTCCGGCGACCTGCCCGGCGGCGGGCTGGAGACGGCGGTGAACCAGACGCGCCTGCTCTATGCCGGTGCCCATCGCCTCACCGCCATGCGGCTCGCCACCCTCCATTTGCCTGAGGGCAACGCCATGCGCGCCCCCGGCGAGGCGCCGGGCCTGATGGCGCTGGAAATCGCCATGGACGAGATGGCGGAGAAGCTCGGCATCGACCCGGTGGAGTTCCGCGTCCTCAACGACACCGAGCGCGACCCCGAAAACCCCGACCGCCCCTTCTCCCAGCGCCAACTGGTCGCCTGCCTGCGCCTCGGCGCGGAGCGGTTCGGCTGGAGCCGGCGCAATCCGAAGCCCGGACAGGTGCGCGACGGCGACTGGCTGGTGGGCATGGGCATGGCGGTGGGCTTCCGCAACAACCTGCTCATGAAGTCCGGCGCGCGGGTGCGGCTCGATGGCGAGGGCCGGGTGACGGTGGAAACCGCCATGACCGACATCGGCACCGGCAGCTACACCATCCTCGCCCAGACGGCGGCGGAGATGATGGGCGTGGGGCTCGACAAGGTGCGCGTGGTGCTGGGCGATTCATCGCTGCCGGCGTCCTGCGGCTCGGGCGGGCAATGGGGCGCCAACAACGCCACCTCCGGCGTCTACGCCGCCTGCATGAAGCTGCGCGAGGAGGTGGCCCGCACCCTCGGCTTCAATTCCAAGGAGGCGGTGTTCGCCGATGGCGAGGTGCGCGCCGGCAACCGGGCCGTGCCGCTGGCTCAGGCGGCGGGCGCGGACGGGCTGACGGCGGAGGACACCATCGAATATGGCGACCTCGGCAAGCGCTACCAGCAATCCACCTTCGCCGGCCATTTCGTGGAAATGGCGGTGGATGCGGCCACCGGCGAGGCGCGGGTGCGACGCATGCTGGCGGTGTGCGCGGCGGGTCGCATCCTCAACCCCAAGACCGCCCGCAGCCAGGTGATCGGCGCCATGACCATGGGGGTGGGCGCCGCGCTGTTCGAGGAGCTGGCGGTGGACCGCCGCCACGGCTTCTTCGTCAACCACGATCTCGCCGGCTACGAGGTGCCGGTGCATGCGGACATCCCGCACCAGGAGGTGATCTTCCTCGACGAGACCGACCCCATGTCCTCGCCCATGAAGGCGAAGGGCGTGGGCGAGCTCGGCCTGTGCGGGGTGGGCGCGGCAGTGGCCAATGCGCTCTACAACGCCACCGGGGTGCGGGTGCGGGACTATCCCATCACCCTCGACAAATACATCCACCGCCTGCCCGAGGTGGGGTGAGCGGAAAAACGGCGCGCGGGTGTCGGGTGCGGCGCGCGCCGTTCGTCCTTTTGGGGTGACGGGCGGCGCCGCCGCCTCTAGAGCGCGATCCGATCAAATTGAATCAATTTGATCGGTGAATCGCCCTCTCACTTTAAGAAAGAGAACGCGTGATCCGATCTGATCGCGATGCGATCAGATCGGCGCGTGCTCTGACAGGGAGAAGAGACATGCCCGGCACCGTTCGCCTGCACCGCATCCTCACCACCAGCCCGGAGAAGGTCTATCGCGCCTTCATCGAGGCCGATGCGCTCGCCAAGTGGCTGCCGCCCAACGGCTTCACCTGCACGGTGCATCATCTCGACGCGGTGGTGGGCGGCACCTTCCGCATGTCGTTCCGCAACTTCACCACCGGCCACAGCGACGCCTTCGGCGGGGAGTTTCACGAGTTGGTCCCCGGCGAACGCGTGCGCTACACCGACCGCTTCGACACGCCCGCCCTGCCCGGCGATATCGACGTGACCATCGTGCTGAAGAAGGTCTCCATGGGCACCGAGGTGGAGATCACCCAGACCGGCATCCCGGACGTCATTCCCGTCGAGGCCTGTTATCTCGGCTGGCAGGACTCCCTGCGCAATCTGGCGCGGCTGGTGGAGCCGGAGATCAACCAGTAGCGCCTTTGCCGGCAGGGCGGCCGCTCGGGTGCCGCGCGCGGGCTTTCCCGTGCCTTCGCTCAAGCGCCGCGCGGGCTTTACAGCTGCGCCCAGCTCCGGAGCAGGTTGTGATAGACGTTGGTGAGCTGGAGCACCGCCGGCTCGTCGTCCGGCAGCCGGCTGCGCACCGCCATGATGGCGAGGTCTAGGTCGTAGAGTAGCGCGCGGCGGCCATCGTCCGGGATCATGGACTGGGTCCAGAAGAAGGAGCCCCAGCGGCTGCCGCGGGTGATCTCGCGCACGCTGTGCAGGCTGCTGGCGGGATAGACCACCGCATGGCCCGCCGGTAGCTTCACCTCGTGGACGCCGTAACTGTCCTCGATGAGGAGTTCGCCGCCATCATAGTCGGCGGGATCGGTGAGGAAGACGGTGGTGGAGACATCCGCCCGCATCCGCCGCCCGGCGCCGGGGATGGCCCGGATGGCGCCATCCACATGGGCGCCGAACTTCATGCCCACGTCGTAGCGGTTGAACATGGGCGGCAGCACATGGAGCGGCATGGCCGCCGAGTTGAAAATCCCGTTGCGGCCCAGCGCCCGCAGGATGAGATCACCCAGCTCCTGCGCCTCGGCCGACTCCACCGGAATCTGCAAATTCTGCTTGGATTTCGCCGCCTGCGCGCCGGCCGTCACGCGGCCGTCTATCCAAGGCGAGCCCTCCAGCACGCGGCGGCAGTGGGCGACCTCGGCCGCGGTGAGGAGATCGGGGATTTCAACGAGCATCGCGCATCCAGAAACCGGCAGCGTCGGCCCGGCCGTGTCGACCGCGCCGACGCCGTTTTCGTGACGATCAGAAGGTGTAGCCCACGCTCAGCGTGAACGAGCGGCCCGGCGCGGGAACGGCGCGGTTGCCCCAGCCGGCCGAATAGTTCAGCGCATTGGTGAGGTTGTAGCCGTTGAGCGCCACGCGATACTTGTCGTGCTTGTACGAGATCAGCGCGTCGAGCGAGAAGGTCTCGGGAATGATGGCCGTGTTGGCGCTGTTGGTGAAATAGCCGTCGGCGTAGGTGATGCCGCCGCCCACCAGAAGCTGGCCGGGGATGGCCCGCACCACGCCGCCCTTGATGAGGTCGTAGGTGGTCCAGAGCGTGAAGTTGTTGGGCGAGACGAAGGGCACTTCGTTGCCCACATAGCTCAGCGTGGTCGAGGTGAGGATTTCGCTGGAATAATAGGCGTAGCCGGCCTGGATGGTCCAGGCGTCGGTGATGGTGCCGGTCACGCCCAGCTCGATGCCCTGCACCCGCTGGTTCTCACCACTCTCCACCGAATTTCCGGTCACGGGATCGGTGTAGAAGACGTTGCTCTTGTTGATGCGGAAGACCGCGCCGGTGAGCCCGAGCCTGCCGTCCAGCACCGAGACCTTGGCGCCGGCCTCCCACGTCTCGTTGTCTTCCGGCTCGAGATTGTTCTGCACCGGGTTGACCACGGTGACGTCGTTGGTGGGAAAGCCGCCCTGCGGGCTGAAGGACTTGGCGTAGGAGACATAATAGGTCTGGGTCTTGGTCGGCTCCCAGATCAGCGAGGCCTTGGGGCTGAAGAAGCGGGTGTTGGAATCGGCGTTGATCCAGGTGCCCTTGCTGTTCTTGCAGCCCGGCACGGTGGAGGTGCCCTGCGCGTCCACGCACCAGTATTTGTAATCGGCCGAATAATTGTCCCAGCGGATGCCGCCGAGGATGGAGAGCTGGTCCGTGAACCAGATGCGGTCGCTGGCGAAGGCGCCGAAATCATAGCTGTTGCTGATCTTCTGGCCGTTGTTGCCGAACGGATTCTCGTAAAGATAATAGCCGGTCGTGTTCTCGTAGACCGGGAGCCAGATGGTCGAGAGGCCCTTCGAGCCGTTGAGGGAGAGCAGGTTGCGGCTGTCGTTGACGAAGTAATAGTCGATGCCCGTCACCAGCTCATGCCTGAGGAAGCCGGTGTTGAACTTGGCGGTCATGGTCGCGACATTCTCGGCCGCGAGACTTTCCTGCAGATAGCCCGGATTGCCGCCGCCGAAGGTGATGGCCGGGTTGTTGCCGGCGAAGAACTGCCCCGTGCAGCTCGCGGCGTAGGTCTTCGGCGTGGCCGGCACCGTATTGGTCGAGCCGTTGCTGCAGCCCGGCACCGAGGCGGCGAAATCGCGCGTGTAGTAGCCGACGCGGCTGTCGTTGGTGAAGGTCAGCCAGTCGTTGATCTCGTTCTTGTAGTTCGCCGTGAACATGTTGGTGTCGGTGATGTCGCGGTCCGTCACCTTGCCGTAGAAATTGGAGCGCGGAACGCCCCATTCCGTCACCGGCACGCCGATGGCGCCGAACTTCTTCGCATCGTTGAACAGCGGCGTCACGATGGGCACGCCATAGTCGGGCGTGCGGTCGCCGTGCTGGTAGAGATAGTTGAGATAGAGCGTCTGGCTGGTGCCGAGGCCGAAGCCCAGCGAGCCCATGAGGCCCCAGCGGTTGGCCTCCACATGGTCGCGGTCCACGATGTCCTGGGCGTTGAACATGCCGACGATGCGGGCGGCCGTGGTGTCGTCGATCTGCTTGTTGAAGTCGAACACGCCGCGATAGAGCGGCCCGGAGCCGAACTGGCCGTCCACGTCATACTTGTCGCCGCGATGCGCCTGCTTCAGCTGCATGTTGATGGCGCCGCCCGTGGTGCCGGAACCGAAGCTTTCCGAGCTTGGCCCCTTGAACACCTCCACGTTCTCATAGGCGAAGCTGTCGCGCACATAGACGCCGAAGTCGCGCAGGCCGTTGATGAAGACGTCGCCCTTGGCCTGGAAGCCGCGGATGCGGAACTGGTCGCCGTTCATGCCGCCGCCGCCCTCGCCGATGCCGACGGTGACGCCCGGAACATTGCGCAGCGCCTGCTCCAGCGTGGTCACGCCCTGCTGCTGCATGGTCTGCTGGGAGATGACGGTGACGGTCTGCGGCGTGTCCTGGAGGGTGCCGGGCAGGCGCGAGAGGCCGGTGGTCGCCTCCAGCGAATTGACCGGCTCGCCATCGGCATCGACCACGATGGTCGGCAGGTCCGTGTCGGTGCCGGCGGGCGCGGTCGCCTGCTGCGCGAAAGCCTCCATGAACGGCACGGCCGACAGGCCCATCACAAGGCCGGCGCCCACCGTCGAACGCGACATGGTGGGCCGAAGTGTGCTCAACGCTCCCATGATCTTTCCCCGTAAGGTGAGATGCCCGGCGATGCTTGCGGCGGCGCGCTGCGGGCTGGTTTCGGCAATAGTCGAGCACTGACGGAACGGGCGTCAGGGCGGTGTCTGCAATAATGAGCGCAAGATGAGGAGTTAAGGTCTGTTTCGGACCATGACAAAGCAAAGCCTGACTGTAGGCGTGCCACCCCTCAACCGGGCGGCGGCACGTATATGGAAGTCATCATTCTGTTACGTGACGTATAGATGCCCCGCATTCCGCAGCGCAACAACTATGTTTTTGATCTGGTCCAAGGTGGGCCGAAAAGTGGCGGATGGAGATATGGCAATACTCAATGATACATATCGGTACACCGCCTGAAATCATTCAAAACAAGAACTGTTCCATTTAAGAACTGCGCGCCTCGGCTTGACATGAAGGTGGGTCGCGACGGTCTATCGCCCCGGCATGCCCCTCGGGGCGCGGCGGGCCGGGCATGGGCGACGAGCGGATTTCCTACAGCGCCCTGAAGGGCATGAGCGCGGACGAACTGCGCGCGGGGCTGGCGGCGGAGCCGGCGCGGAGCGTCGCGCTGGTGCGGGCGGCGGCGCACAACGGCATCTTGAGCGCGCAGGTGGTGTACGGCCAGATGCTGCTCGACGGCACCGGCGTCGCGCGCGATCCGCAAGCCGCGTACCGCTGGTTCGTCATCGCCGCCGATGCCGGCAGCCTCGACGGCGTGAACATGGTGGGCCGCTGCCATGAGCTGGGCTGGGGCGTGCCGCGCGACCTTGAGGAGGCCGGGCGCCGCTATCGCGCGGCGGCGGACGAAGGGCATGTGTGGGCGCAGTTCAACCTCGGCACGCTGCTGGTGAATGCCGCCGATTTCGCCGTTGATCCGGCCCTTGCGCTCCACTGGTTCGTGCGGGCGGCGCGGCGGGGGCATCCCAAGGCCATGGCCATGGTCGGCCGGTTTCTGGAGCAGGGCTGGGGCCGGCCGGCCGATCCCGTGGCGGCGCGCCGCTGGTATCGCCGCGCGGCGCTCGGCGGGGATTATCGCGGCCAGTTCGACTATGCCCGTACGCGCTATGCGGACGGCGCGGCGGAAGAGGCGCGCGCCTGGTTCGCGCGATCCATCGAGACCGCCGTCCCGGACTTCTGCCGGCTGGCGGCCGAGGGCCTGCGCGCGTCCGGCGATCCCGCGCTCGAAGCCATCGCCACGCGGGCGCTGGAGCGGGTGCGCGCGGCCGAGGACGCGCAGGCCGCGGCCGACAGAGACGAGGCGCAGGCCCGCGCCGCTGCCCGCGCTGCCCGCCCGCGCCGCGGCTTCGGGCGCTGGCTGCGCAGGCGCTGATCAGTCCCGCGCCAGCGCCGCCACCGGGTCGAGGCGGGAGGCGTTGCGCGCCGGCAGATAGCCGAAGCCCACCCCGATCAGGCTGGAGCACACCACGGCGGCGATGATGGAGCTGGCCGAATAGATCAGCGTGAAGTTCGAGCCCGAATAGGCGAACAGCACCCCGAACCCCAGCGCCAGCGCGATGCCGGTGACGCCGCCCACGAGGCACACCAGCACCGCCTCGATGAGGAACTGGTTGAGGATGTCGCTCTGCCGCGCCCCCACCGCCATGCGCACGCCGATCTCGCCCACCCGCTCCGACACCGACACCAGCATGATGTTCATCACCCCGATGCCGCCGACGATGAGGGAGATGACCGCGATGGCGGCGATCAGCACCGTCATGGTCTCGGTGGTGGCGGTGATGGTGTTGCGAATGTCGTCGGTGTTGATGATGAAGAAGTCCTTGGTGCCGTGCCGCTGCAGAAGGAAGCGCGTCACCTGCTGCTCGGCGACATCCATGGGCGCGTCGTCGGCCACCTTCACGGTGATGGAGCGCAGCGAGGTGGAGCCGACGAAGCGGGATTGCACCGACGTGTAGGGCAGATAGACCGAGAGGTTCTGGCTGGAGCCGAACCCGCCCTGCTGCGGCGCCGCCACCCCCACCACGCGGGCGAACACGTCGCCGATGAGGATGACCTTGCCGAGCGGGCCGCCGGGCACGTCCGCGAACAGGGTCTTGCGCGTGTTCTCGTCGATCACCGCCTCCAGGGTGCGGGCGCGCACGCTGTCGGCGTCTAACAGCCGGCCCTGCGTCAGCCGCACGCCCTTGGCGGCGAAATAGCCCTCGCCGACGCCGTTGATGAGGGCGCTGGCCTCGGTGCCGCCGAAGCGCACGGTGGTGGATTTGGAGACGGTGGGCGTCACCGCCGCCACATAATGCTGGCGGGCGAGGGCGTCGGCATCGGCCACCACCAGCGTGGTGATCTTGCCCGATCGTGTATCGCCGAAGGTGCGGCCGGCGAAGATCTCCAGCGTGTTCGTGCCGAGGCTGGAGATGTTGGCGAGCACCTTCTGTCGCGAGCCCTCGCCCAGCGCCACCACGCACACCACCGAGGCGATGCCGATGATGATGCCGAGCATGGTGAGGAAGGTGCGCAGCCGGTGCGCGTTCATGGCCAGCAGCGCCATGATGAAGGCTTCATAGAGCCGGTCGCCGAAGGCCCGCCAGCGGGCGATGCGCGAGGGCGGCGCGGCGGCGGCCCTGGGCACGCTCACCATGCGGGTACGGGCGGCGGCGGAGGGACGGTCGGCGACGATCTCGCCGTCGCGGATCTCGATCACGCGCTGCGCCCGCTCGGCCACCTTCATGTCGTGGGTGACGATGATGATGGTGCGGCCTTCCGCATTCAGCTCGTCGAGGATGCGCAGCACCTCGGCGCCGCTCCGGGAATCCAGCGCGCCGGTGGGCTCGTCGGCGAGGATCACGTCGGCGCCGTTCATCAGGGCGCGGGCGATGGACACGCGCTGCTGCTGGCCGCCGGAGAGCTGCCCCGGCCGGTGGCCGGTGCGGTCCGCCATGCCGAGCCGGGCGAGGATGGCTTCGGCCCGCTCGCGCCGCGCCTCGGCATTGGCGCCGGCATAGACGGCGGGGATTTCCACATTGCCCAGCGCCGAAAGCTCGCCGAGCAGATGGTAGCGCTGGAAGATGAATCCGAAATGCTCGCGCCGGAGCGCCGCCAGCTCGTCCGGCTCCAGCGCCGCCGTCTCCTTGCCGCTCACCCGGTAGCTGCCGGAGGTGGGCCGGTCGAGGCAGCCGAGGATGTTCATGAGGGTGGACTTGCCCGAGCCCGAGGCGCCGACGATGGCCACCATCTCGCCGCGGGCGATATCGAGGTCGATGCCCTTGAGCGCGGCGATGGTGCCCTCGCCGGAGGGATATTCGCGCCATACGCCCTTGAGCTGGATCAGTGGCGCTTCGCCGGTTTCCGCGAGAGGCGGAGCGAGGGATAGGTTCATATTGGGCGCGTTCATGCCCGCCGCTCCCTCACAGCCCGCCCATGGGCGGCCGGCGGGGCGGGCCGCCGGCGCCGCTGCCGGACGCGCCGGGCACGGCCTCGCCCGTCACCACCCGCTCGCCCTCGGAAAGGCCGGAGCGGATCTCCGCCGTCACCTTGTCGTTGAGGCCCACCTCCACCGGGCGGCGCTCCACGGTGCCGTCGCCATGCAGCACGCGCACGCGCCAGCCCTTGCCGGCCCGCTCCAGCGCGGTGGAGGGCACGGTGAGCACGTTCTCGGCCCGGCCGAGGATGATGTGCACCTCCGGCGTCATGTAGGTGCGCAGCCGGCCCTTGGGGTTCGGCACGTCGAACACGCCGATATAGTAGATGGCCGCGGAGGTGGTGGCGGACGAGGAGGACGACGAAGAGCTGCTGGTGGTGGAGAAGCTGCTGTCGTTCTTCAGGCTCTCCGGCGCCGGCTCGATGAAGCCCAGCTTGGCATTGTGCCGTTCGTCCGGCGCGCCCACCACGGTGAACCACAGGGGCATTCCGGGCGCGACCTTGATGATGTCGGCCTCGGAGATTTCGGCCCGCACGGTCATCACGTCGAGCTGGCCGAGGATGGCGACGGTGGGCGCTGTCTGGGTCGCGTTCAGCGTCTGGCCCTGCTGGGCCACGAGGGCGAGCACCGTGCCATCGGCGGGGGCGGTGATCTGCGTGTAGCCGAGATTGGCGCGGGCGGTGTCCACCGCCACCTGCGCCGAGATGATCTGCGCATCCAGCGCCGCGAGCTGGGCGCGCGTCACCTTCACGGCGGAATCGGCCGCCTCGTAGTCTGCCTGCGAGACCGCCTTCTGCGCCACCATGGTCTTCTGGCGGGCGAGGGTCTGCTCGTTGAGGACGAGGGTCGCCTCCTTCTCCGCCTTCTGCGCGCGGGTGTTGGCCAGCGCCGCCTCGGCGGTGCGCAGAGAATTCTCCTGGGTCACGGAATCGATCTGGGCGATGAGGTCGCCCTTCTTCACCTTGTCGCCCAGCTTCACGTTGATGGCGAGGATGCGGCCGGAGGCCTGCGAGCCCACCGCCACGAGGTTGGAGGGCTTCAGCGTGCCGGAGGCCAGCACCGTCTCCTCCACGTTGCCGCGGGTGACGGGGGCGGTCATCAGCCCGGAGCCGGGCACCGGAGCCGTGTAGCGGCTGTAGCCATAGGCGCCGGCGGCGATCAGCAGCGCGAGCAACCCCCAGCGCCACAGCCGGCGGGGCTTCTTCTTCGGCCGGGTGGTGGCGGGCGCCGTGCGGGTTTCGTCGAGGGGAGGCAAGGCGTTCACGGCAGCACCGTCATGGCTGGGCGCTCCCGTCGGGGCGCGCGAGTGGCGCGATGCGGGCGAAGTGGGGGCCGGTGTTCTGGTCCACCACCTCAGGTCTGGAGGTGTCGACCACCCCGTCCCAGCCGCCGCCGAGCGCCTTGTTGAGGGCGATGTAGTATTTCGTGGTCGCGACCCGGCTCTGGATGAGCTGGGTCTGTGCGGAATAAAGCGAGCGCTCCGCGGTGAGCACGTCGAGGAAGCTCGTGGAGCCGTTCTCGTAGAGCGCGCGGGAGAGCCGCGCCGCCTCCCCGTAGGAGGTGACGGCGATGGTCAGCTTGCCGGTCTTGAGGCGCTGCTGGGAGAGCGAGACGGAGGCGTTCTCCACATCCTCCAGCGCCGTCAGCACGCTCGCCTGATAGGCGATGAAGGACACGTCGCGATTGGCCTCGGCGAGGTCCACCAGCGCCTTCAATTGCCCGCCGGTGAAGATCGGCACCGTGAGCGTCGGCCCGAATGCCCAGCTGATGGACGAGGCGCGGCCGAGATCGCCGAGCCGTGAGCCGGTGGCGTTGATGTTGCCGGTGATGCTGATGGAGGGATAGCGGTTCGCCTCCGCCTGCCCGATGAGGGCGGTGGACTGGCCGAGCGCGCGTTCCGCCGCCCGCACGTCCGGCCGGTTGGTCAGGACGTCGGCGGGAATGCCGCGCGGCACCGGCAGGCGCGGGGTCGGGACCGGCCTGACCCGCGACAGGCGCAGCATGAGCGCCGCCGGGGGCTGGCCGGTGAGCACGGAGATGCGGTGGATGGCCGCCGCGAGGGACGCCTCCAGCTCCGGGATGTTGGCCTCGGTGGAGGCGACGAGGCCGGAGGCGTTGGCGAGGTCCACGGCCGAGGCGGCACCGGCATCGAGCTTGCGCCGGGTCAGCGCCTCCGTCTCCTTCTGCGAGGCGGCGGTGCTGCGGGCGAGGGCGATCTGCGCCTGATAGCCGCGCACGTCGGCATAATAGGAGGCGACATCACCCACCAGCGTCAGCAGCACCGCGTCGAGGCTGTTGACCACCGCATCCACATTGTAGGCCGCCGCCTCCACCCCGCGGCGGTTGGCGCCGAACAGGTCGACCTCCCAGCTGGCATCGAGGCCCGCCTGATACTGGCCGTAGCCGTTGGACACGGTGATGTCGCCATTGGGGCTGACCCCGCCGCCGCTGTCGCCCCGCGTGCCGGAGGCATTGCCGGTGATCTGCGGAAAGAGCGTTCCCATCTGCTGGTGGTAGGAGGCGCGGGCGGCCCGCACATTGGCCTTGGCGGTGGCGACATCGAGATTGCCGGCGACCGCTTCCGTCATCAGCGCATCGAGCATGGGGTCGCCCATGCGCCGCCACCACGCCTTCAGCTGGGGCGCCGCCTCCCCCTTCTTGGCCGTCACCCCCCAGTGGCCGGGGAGGGTCAGCTCCGGCGTATCGTATTCCGGCCCGACCGCGCAGGCGGAGAGGGTGAGCGCGACCAGGACGCCCAGGGTCGCCCGCAGGGATCCCGCCCGTCGAGGCCGCCACCCCACCGGTCTCTCCCCCACGGGTCTCGCGACCGGGGGACATCCGGCCGGAGAGGGGGCCGCCGGGTCGGTCTGGCCGTCTAAACCATGCACGCGCAACCTGCCTTCCCGCCCCGAAATTGAATCTCGTCCCGAACCTGCACCGAATGCCGCCCTGACACCCACCTGACACCTGGTGAAAGTGCGCCAATATGCGCCATCAGTTGAACGTGTCCACGCGGACCCGCCCTTCGGCGACCCACTGCCCGATCTCCGCCCGCGCGGCCTCCGGCTTCAGCCCGCCTTCCGTCACCAGCACCTGCGCAAGGTTTTCCAATACCGCCTCCGCCATGGCCCGGCGACCGCAGATATAGACGATGGCCTTCGTCTCAACGAGCCATTCAAATACCTCCGCAGCATGCTGCCGGAGCCGGTCCTGCACCCGCGCGCCGTCGTCGGAATCGCGCGAGAATGCAGTATCCATGCGGGTCAGCGTGCCATCGGCGAGGGCCGTCTCGAACATATCGCGCCACAGGAAATCGCCGTCACGATGGCGGTTGCCGAAGATCAGCCACGCCGGCCCGGCCCGCCCCGAGGCTCGCCGCTCCGCGATGAAGCCGGGGAAGGGCGCGATGCCAGAACCGGCGGCGATCATCATGATGGGCCAGGAGGGATCGGCCGGCGGGTTGAAGCCGGGATGCGGATCAAGCCGAGCTTCAACCGTAACCCCTTGTTCCGCTTCACGTAGCAAGAAACCGGAGACCCGCCCGAGATGCCGTGCGCCATCCTCTGCGGTCCATTCATGCAGCCGGACGGTGAGGGCGATGCGGCGCGGATCGACCCGGCTGGAACTGCCCACCGAATAGGAACGCGGCCGCTCTCCCGCACCCGCCGCGATGCGCACCAGATCGCCAGGGCGGAAGGCGAGATCTTCCGCGCTCTGCAGAAAAATCTTCCATGTTTCTCGCGTGTTGTCGGTATCGGGCACATCGAGGCGCTGGCGGTCGGCGACGGTGAGGGCGAGCGGCGGCGAGACCGCCGGCAGGCCGGCGATGGTGCAGTTCAGGGCGAGGTCGCCACGCACCGCGTCCACCCAGGCGAGGAAGGCGCCGGACGGATCGCCATCGGCCTCCCGAAGCGGCAGCGCCTCGACCCCACCCGCCGCCAGCAGAGCCTCCCTCATGCGCTGGCCACCGCCGCAGAAATTGGCGTAGCTGCGGTCGCCCAAGGCGAGCATCGCGAAGCGTATCCCCTTGAGATCGCTGGCTTTCATCCTTTTCAGCAAGGCGCGCGCACCGTCCGGCACCTCGCCCTCGCCGGTGGTGGAGGCAACGAGGAGGACGAGGGGAAAGCGGGCGATGTCGGCCGGCTTCAGCGCGCCGAGGGGCGCCAGCGTCGCCTTCTCCCCACCCGCGATCAGCCCCTCGAACACCGCCCCCGCCAGACGCGCGGCGGTGCCGGTCTGGCTGGCGTGCGCGACGAGGATATCGCCGCCGGCCGCCACCGGCCGCACCCGGTTGCGGGCCCTGCGTCGCACCCAGGAATAAACCCCCGTGACCGTAAGGCCCAGAAGAACCATAGAAATTCCGAAATTGAGCGTGCCGGACCACGCCCCGCCCCAGGTGCCCTCATGGATCTGCTTGACGAGGCCCGGGCCGCCGACAAGCGGCGTGACGCCGGTATCGGTGACCACAAAGCCGCCCCCGTTCCGGCCGGTCGCATCCGGCGCAATCTGCAGCATCACCGTGCCGCCCCGGAACCGGCGGGCGCCGGCGAGACGGCTCAGGTCGAGATCGGGCCCGGCGATGGCGAGCGCCTGGGTGATGCTCACCGGGCGCTTGGCACGCGGCAGTTCGGGCCGCGATCCGGTGCCGATGTGCAGCGAGAGCATCACCGCCGTGACCGGCGAGGTCAGCGTGAGCGGCAGCAGGAGCCAGCCTATGGCCGTGTGCCAGCCCATCAGGCTGTTGCGGAAGCGCAGCCAGGCGAGGAAGGGCCCGGCCACCATGATCCCGAGCATCAGGAAGCTTGCGATCTCCACCACGATGCCGAGGCCGAGCAGCAGCGTCTTGTGCAGTCCCTCGGCGGTGCGGAAGATGTCGATGCCGCCGGACGGCGCGGGGGTGTGGGCGCCGCTGGCGACGTCCCAGCGGCCCGCGACGGCCGGGTCCTGTGACAGGACCTGCAGCACGCGGCCGCCTTCCACCACGCTGATTGCGCCGGGTTTTCCGGTCCTCTCGATGGTGCCGATGATCTGGGTGAGGGCGGCGACGTCCACCGTCGTGCCGGGCTGTGGTCCCTGTCCGCTGTTCACGATGGGCCGGAAGGACAGCACCGCGCCGGTGACGATGATGACGAGGAAGACGGGCGTCAGGATCAGCGCGATCCAGCGGTGGAGAAAGATCAGCGTGCGGCGCACGGCGGCAAACGACATCTTTGCAACTCCAGACGAAACCTGAGCGTGCTGGCTGGACGCGCGGGGCGGTCTGGCTACGGGGTTCGCTGCGGATGTTCATGCCTTATCCGCGTCCGGAAAATTTGTCCCGCAGCGGTCGCTTCGTAAATGTTCGTCCCACGCGGCGGCGCTGATACAGTTGGATACAATTTCGCGGTGGCCGGGCGCCTGCCGGTCGGCTCAAGTCGCACCGAAGGGAACGCGGCCGGCGCCCGCGTCCCAACCCGAGAGAACGGCAGCCCAACGGCAAGATGGAACGCACGCCGCACATCCTGGTCGTCGACGATCATCGCGAAATTCGCGAACTCCTGGCCAAATACCTGACGCGGAACGGGTTTCGGGTCAGCGTCGCATCCGGCGGCGTGGACATGCGCCAGCAGATGCGCACCGGCACCTTCGACCTCGTGGTGCTCGACATCATGATGCCGGGTGAGGACGGCCTGACTTTGTGCCGCCAGCTCCGGCAGGCGAGCGACATTCCCGTCGTGCTCCTCACCGCGGTGGCGGAGGAGACCGACCGGATCGTCGGGCTGGAACTGGGCGCCGACGATTACGTCACCAAGCCGTTCAATCCGCGCGAGCTGCTCGCCCGCATCCGCGCCATCCTGCGCCGGGCGCAGGGGCCGGCGCGGGCGCAGCAGGGCGATCCCGCGCTCTACCGCTTCGACCGTTGGCAGCTCGATCCCGGCCGGCGCGTGCTGCTGGACGAGACCGGCAGCGAAGTGCGTCTCGGCAGCGCCGAGTTCCGCCTGTTGCTCGCCTTCGTCACGCGCCCCTCGGTGGTGCTCTCGCGCGACCAGCTGCTCGACATCACCGCAGGCCGCCCGGCCCAGGTGTTCGACCGCAGCATCGACAACCTCGTGAGCCGCCTGAGGCGCCGCATCGAGCGCGACCCGCAGAACCCCACCCTTATCAAGACGGTGTGGGGCGATGGCTACGTCTTCGCTGCGCCGGTGGAGGTGGAGGCGTGAGAGGGCTTGCGAACCGGCTTTTGCGGTTCCTCTGGCCCGGCAGCCTCGCCGGGCGGCTGGTGCTGCTGCTGGTGGCGACTCTGGCGCTGGCGCAGGTGCTGCTGGTGCTGGTTCTCCAGAGCGAGCACGACGCGGTGGTGGCAGGCATCGTGCGCGGGCAGGCGCTCAGCCAGACGGTGACGCTCACCCGCCTCATCGAATCCATGCCGCAGGAGCAGGCCGACCGGCTCGCAGGTGCCTTCACAACGCGCGGCACCTGCGCATGGGTTTCCGCCGACCCTCCCGACCCGCATGAGATGACCTCCACGGAAGAAGGGCTCGCCCGCCTCCTGTCGCGGCGCCTGCATGGCGTCGGCAACGGAGCGCCGGCGGTGCACATCGACACCGACGGCCAGTGGGACAGCCGCTGCCCCGAGCGCAGCAGCGAGGACTTTCCTTGGCTGCGCCGTGGCACGGGTGGGCCCAGTCGCCCTCTGCGGCCGGGTCTCGGCGTTGTGGCGCTCAGCGTGCCGCTCTCGGGCCAGCGCTGGCTGCATGTAGATGCGGTGGTGGGGCTGCCGGGCATCTGGAGCCGGCCCATCGTGCTCTCCTTCCTCATCTCGGCGCTGGCCGTCTCCCTGGTGACGGTGGCCTGCGTGCGGTTTCAGACCCGCTCCCTGCGTTCCCTTGCCGATGCCTCCGAACGGTTCGGCCGCGGCGAAAGTGTCCCGCCGCTCGACGTGCGGGGACCGTCCGAGGTGGCGGCGGCGACGCGCGCCTTCAACACCATGCAGCAGCGCCTCAGCCAGTTCGTGCGCGACCGCATGCGCCTGCTCGCCGCCATCAGCCATGACCTGCGCACGCCGCTCACCACCTTGCGTCTCAAGGCGGAGTTCGTGGACGACGTGGAGGTGCGCAACGACATCGTCGCGACGATTGACGAGCTGGTCGCCATCTGCGAGGCGACCCTCGCCTTCACCCGCGCCGAAGCGACCAGCGAGGAGACCCGGACGGTGGACATCGCGGATCTGTGCGCGGACGTGGTGGAGGAATTTGCTGGTGTCGGCGCAGATGCGGGGATGGCGGACCAGATGGCCGCTCACGTCCTGCTGCCCTGCCGGCCGGTCGCCATGCGGCGGGCCTTGCGCAATCTCGTGGACAATGCGGTGCGCTATGGGCGCCGCGCTGAAGTCACGGTTGGCCAGACAGGGCCGGGCACCGTCTCCATCCGGGTCGAGGACGACGGGCCGGGCCTGCCGGAAGATCGTTTCGAGGACGCGTTCCAGCCCTTCGTGCGACTGGAACCCTCGCGCAGCAGCGAGACCGGCGGCATCGGCCTCGGCCTCGCCATCGCCCGCAGCATCGTCAAGGCTCACGGCGGCGAACTGACCCTCGCCAATCGCCCCGGCGGCGGCCTCCGGGCCGAGATCGTGCTGCCGACGGCCATGCAAAGCTGAAGGCTCGCTCTTCAGCCCGGCCGCGGCGGCGGCAAGGCGTCAGTCGTCCTCCATTTCCAGTTCGTAGAGGCCGGCATCTGGCGTCGCGAGCGGGGCGGAGAGGGTGGCCTTGAGGGCGTTGGAGAAGAACAGGGGCGGCGCCATGGTGCGCGCGAGGGCGACCACCTTGTCCTTCAGCTCGGCCACCTTCGCGGGGTTCTGCATCGAGAGGTCGGTCTTCTCCTCGGGGTCGGCGTCGAGATCGAACAGCTCCACCTTCGGCGGCAGCAGGACGTGCCAGACGAGCTTCCATTTGCCTTCGCGCACGGCGCCCGTGGTCGGCTCCACGTTGTAGATCAGCTCGTCGCGGCCGGGGGCGCCGGCGGCGAGCGCCGCCCAGGCATCCTTGCCGTCGAGCGGCTTGGACTGCTTGAGGTCTGCCCCCGCGAGCTTCGCTAGGGTCGGCAGCATGTCGACGATGTGCATCACCCCGTCCGCCTGCCCCGGCTTGATGCGGCCGGGCCAATTGGCGAGCGCCACCACGCGGGTGCCGCCCTCGTAGAGGGAGCCTTTGCCGTCGCGATAGGGGGCGTTGTTGGGCGGCGGATCGCCGGCCAGCGCCCCTTCGCCCACGAACATCTTGTTGCGGGTGCCGCCATTGTCCGAATGGAAGACGATGAGCGTGTTTTCCCGCATCCCGCGGGCCTCGAGGGCCGCTACCACATGGCCGATCTGGTCGTCCATGGCGGTGACCATCGCCGCATAGGCACGCCGTGAGGGATCGGCGATGTGCGCATACATGTCGAGATAGCGCTGCGGCGCCTGATAGGGCGTGTGTGGAGCGGTGAAGGCGAGATAGAGGAAGAGCGGGGTCTTGGGATCATGGGCACCCAGCACTCGCACCGCCTCGGCGCCGAACAGGTCGGTGTCGTAGCCCTCTTCCTTCACCAGCGTGTTGTCGCGGTACCAGTCGGTGACGCCGTGCGCCTCGTGCTTGAAGTGGTCGATTTCGCCCACCAGCGGACCGTAGAAACTGTCGAAGCCGCGCTGGCGGGGCCAGTATTTCTGGTCCGCATGGCCGAGGTGCCACTTGCCCACGAGGGAGGTGCGATAGCCCACCTCCTTCAGCGCCTGCGGCAACAGGAATTCTTCGGTGGCGAGGCCGTAGGTGCCTCCCGACGGGATCACGCCCACCTGAAGGCCGTAGCGCATGGGATAGCGCCCCGTCATCAGCGCTGCCCGGGTCGGCGTGCAGAGGGGCTGGGTGTAGAATTGGGAGAGCTTGGCGCCGCCGGCGGCGAGGCGGTCGATGTTCGGCGTCTTGATGTCCGAGCCGTGGAACCCCACGTCGGCGAAGCCGAGGTCGTCGGCGAGAATGTAGAGAATGTGCGGACGCGGCGTCCCCTGCGCCCGTGCGCCGGGGGCGAGCAAAGAGAGGCCGGCGACGGCCGCGAGGAAGCCGGCGCTTCCGGCCAGCACATCTCGGCGGCTCGGGACCTTCTCTTCAGTCTTCTCGTTACGATCAGTCACCTGATACCTCGTCAGCTGGTGAGGCGACGCACACATCGAAATCCGATGTGCACGGAGCCGGTATCGACGGATTGCGGCTGGCGCGCGGCCGGCCGATAGCGACGGCAATAGCTGGGCGCACAAAGATGCGAGCCGCCCTTGAGCACCTTGCGGGGCAGGGCGAGACCGGGGGCGGCCCACTCCAGGCTGTCTTCGATGGTCCCGCCGCGCGGGTTGCGGGGCAGGCAGCAGGATTTCTCCGCGGGAGCGGGATGGCGCGGGCGATACCAGTCGTCGGTCCACTCCCAGACATTGCCGATCATGTCGAGGAGCCCGTAGCCGTTGGGCGGGAAGGCCGCGACGGGCGATGTGCCGACGAAGCCGTCCTCGGCGAGGTTCTCTACCGGAAAGCGCCCCTGCCATGTGTTGGCGCGGTGAACGCCGCCGGGGACGAGTTCGGCCCCCCACGCATAGGCAGAGCCGTCGAGCCCGCCGCGCGCCGCGAACTCCCATTCCGCCTCGGTGGGCAGCGCCTTTCCGGCCCATTGGGCATAGGCGGCCGCATCGGTGTGGCAGATGTGGACGACGGGGTGGTCCTCGCTGCCGGTTAGATCGCTGCCGGGTCCCTGCGGGTGGCGCCAGCATGCGCCGGGCACGAATTGCCACCAGCGGGTCCAGTCGTCGGGATCGCCCGCGTCGATGGGCATGCGGAACACCAGCGAGCCGGGCACCAGCAGCGCGGGATTGGCACCGGGATAATCCTCCGGCCGGGGCGCCTGCTCGGCGACCGTCACGTATCCCGTCGCGGCGACGAAGCGGGCGAAGGCGCGGTTGGTGACGGGGGTGCGATCCATGAGGAAGGCATCCACATGCACCTGATGGACGGGAGCCTCTTCCGGATAATGATCGTTCGAGCCCATGCGGAACAGCCCGCCGGCGATCCGGATCATGTCCGGATCGCCGGCTGCGGCTGGTGCGTCCTCGACGGAGCCAGTCCCCTGATGTGCGACGGCGCAGCCGCTCTGCCCGTGCATGACCTCTCCGCCAGTGACCGTTCCGCGCTCGGCCTGCGCCCGTTCATGTCCCCCGCATGTCACGGTCTTAGCCGGCTCTTGCTCTAGCGGGAGCGGCGGGGACTTCTCAATTGCCATTTGGCGCCAACTCGGCGCTTACAGGTCGAGCCGTGCGGAGGTCCGGAAGGCGAGGGGCGTGCGACCTTCCCAGCGCCGGAATGCGCGGACGAAATGCGCGGGATGGCCATAGCCCAGGGCGCGCGACACCGACGCGACCGGCACCGACGATCCGCCGAGGTGCAGCCGCGCCTGCGCGTGCCGCCAGAGGTCCAACTGCTCTTCGTAGGACGTACCCAGCCGGGCGAGCCGCCGCTGCAGGGTGCGGGGCGACAGGCCGAGGCTGCGGGCCGTATCCACAAGGGAGAGGGTGCCGGTAAGGGCGGCGCTATCGAACAGGGTCTCGATCATGCCGACGAGAGCATCGTCGCTCAGCGTCACAGCGGCGAGTGGCGTACTGCCCCCATCGGGTGCCGGGGCGAACAGCACGTTTGGGCTGTCGAGCCATCGGGCATCGAACGTGATCTCGATCCCGTCTCCCGAACCGAAGCTGACGCCGGCAGTGAGACGATCCTCGTAGAGCGTGGGCGGCGCCTTCGCGCGATGGGCGAAGCGGATGTGCAGCGGCGCCGCGTCCGTGCCCGTGATGGCGCGCAATGCGCGCAGGACAAAGGCGGCGACGCCCTCGTTCAGCACCTGCGCGTGTTCGGGATCGCTGTCGGCGAGACGGTGACGCCAGCGCGCGACGCCGTCGCGCTCCTCGATCGCGACCGAGACACCGCCCTGCAGGTCCGGCATCTGGTGGTGAAGGGCGGAAAAGCAGTCGCGCAGGGTGCGCCCGGCGAACAGGGCACGGCCGGCCAGGCCCAGCCGCGTGGGATCAGCGGCATGGGCGAGATCAAGCCCGATGGCGGCCTCCCCGCTGCGCCGGGCGAGATGGAACAGCAGGGTCGAGATCTGTCCGCGGGCCACCACGCGATCGCCGCCGAGCGAGGTGTCATCGAGCGCGCAATCGCGGGGCGTCGCATCGGCAAGCCCGGCCCGGCCGAACAGTGGTGCGAGCGGCACGCCCTGGACGTCGGCGACCTTGGGCAGCATGTGGACGAGCGAGAGCCGGATCGGATGGCGGTCCCACATGGGCTGCGGACTCCATATCGGCGGGCATCAGGGGCCGATGCGCCGGGCGGCTCGGCCCGCGATCGGTCTCCGGATGATCCGGCGCCCCCTTGCCTTTGAACCCCACCTGCGGCGCGGTGGTCAAGCTCCGGTAGCGTCACCGGCTCGGGCTCGAGGTGGGCGAAGTGACCGGTTCCGGGACTGGACGCGCCCTGACACAGGCGCGGAGGGCGGCAGGGTCAGAGCCCGCCGAACCATGCGCCGAAATAGCCGGCGTAAAGCTCCGGCGCCTCCAAATTCATGGAATGGCCGATGCCGGGCACGGCGACGAAGCGGCAATCGGGCATTACCGCAGCCATCTCCACCATGTCGGCTTCCTTGATCACGCCGTCACGCATGCCCCAGACCACGAGATGGGGATGGTGGATGGTCGCCATCTTCCCCTTCAGCTCGCCGCTCTTCGCCTCCTTGGTGAGGGTGTCGGGCGTGCCGAACCAGATGCCGTCGGACACCGCCCAGACCTGATCGACGATCCGGTCGAACAGGGCGGCACGCGGCCCGGCGTCGGGGATGAAGCGGGCAGGGCCCTTGAACAGCGTCTCATCCACGAACAGGCTGGGCGCGGTCGCGGCCATGATCTGGCGGGTGAGGTCGCGGCTTTCCTTCATCTGGCCGAAGAAGGCGGTCTTCTCGGGCGGGAAGTCGATGCCCTGCGGGCCGACCGGCGACAGCGAGAATACCCGGCCGAAGCGCTCCGGCTGCTTCAGGATCATGCGCGTCGAGATGATACCTCCCGTGGAGTGGGTGGCGAGGTGGCAAAAGGAAATGCCGAGCCCATCCAGCGCCGCGATCATGTCGTCGGCATGCTGGGCAATGGAATAGTTGGAGAAGTCGGCGGCGGGCGCCGGCTTGTCGCTGTCGCCGCAGCCGCGCCAATCCACCGCCACGGTGCGCACGCCGCGCGGGAAGTGGGGGGCCGCCAGCTCGATCCACTCCTTGCTGGCGAGATTGCCGTGGATGAAGAGGACGGTCGTGTCCCCCCCGCCCCATTCCCGGTAGGCGAGGCGAAGGCCGTTCACGTCGAGCGTCTGCATGGGGGCCTCTTGTCAGGGGCGCGCCGAGGGCGGTTTGCGCTCCGGGTCCGGAGCGCAAACCTTTTGGCGACGTCTACTTGTTCAATCCGGTCGGCGCCGCAGCCTTGGCCGGGGCGGCCTCTGCGGCGGCGGGTGCGCCGTGGATGAGGCGGTCGATGCTTGCCGGCGCGCCGGTGGGCACACGGCCGGTCTCCACAAAGTCCACCACATCCTCGGCGAAGGCGACCGGCTCGTCCGTGTGGATGAAGTGGGCGGTGCCGGGATAGATCTTCACCTGAACGTCGCGCCCCGCCGTGTTCATGCGGCGCATGAAGGGCAGGACCAACTGGCGGGAGAGGTCGGTGAGCCCGTTGAAGGCGGTGCCGGGGATGAAGGGCTCCTTGTCGCCGAAGGCGAGGAAGATCGGCACCTTGATCTCGGTCAGCCGCTTGTAGAGGCTCTTGGGGTCCTTCTCCTGAAGCTCCGCCACCATGGCGTAGATGTCGAAGGTGAACACGTCCACCCACTGCTGCAGCTCGCGCGGATCACCCTTGATCATGCCGATGCGCTGGGCGGTGTGGAGGCGGGCATATTCGCTGTCGCGCAGGAAGTAGCCGTTGCGCTGGGGCGTCACAGCTCCGGTCACGGGATCGCGGCTGCGGAAGTGGTAGAAGTCGTCGATCTGCTGGGCGGTGAGGTTCTTCTCCCGCTCGCGCAGGCCGGTCTGGTCCCACGCCTTCTTCCAGGCGTCGAAATCGTGGGCGAAGGCGGGATCGAACAGGTCGAGCTTCTTGCCCGGCGCGATCGTGACCTCGCGGGGATATTCCTCAAGGCCAGCCGGGGCTTCGAGGATCAGCTTGGTCACCGCCTCGGGCCAGGAGAGGGCGTAGCCGAGCACGATCTGCCCGCCCATGGAATGGCCGAGATAGGCGGCCTTGGGAACCTTCAGCTGGTTCACCACCACCTCGTGCAGCACGTCGCGCATGTCCTGCAGGGTGCGGGCCGGGCTCTTGTCGAGATTGCCGGGGCCGGACATGCCGTAATGGGGCATGTCCACGGCGATCACACGCAGGCCACGCTCCAGCGCGATGCGCATGATGTTGCCGTAATGGCCGCCGAACGCGCCCTTGCCGTGGACGATGACCAGCACGTCGGGGTTGGCGGCCGTGCCCGCATATTCGTCCATGTAGCCGATGTCCCACTCGACACCGCGGCTGTCCTTCGCCTTGGTCTTCTTCACCGGGAAGGGATAGGTGACGAAGCTGTTCCAGAACGACTTGTCGGGGGTGATGTCGGCCGCGACGGACGGCGTGCGGTAGGTCTTCGCCGCCATCTCGCGATTGCGGGTGAGGCGCGACACGTCGCCGAGGAAGGCGGCCACGGTGGGATCGAACTGGCGGTTCTTCAGGATGGGGAAGACGCCGTAATGGGCGACCGGGCTCTTCTCATGCACGAAGTCCGCGCCGGGCACCTTCTCCACCGTGCGCTTGGCGCGGTCGAAGGTGAGCCACTGGTCGTTCTCGATGTGCATCACGAGGGTGCGCGCCTTGATGCGCTTCAGCTCGGCATTGATGTTGTAGGTCTCGCCGGCACGGTTGCGCCACAGCAGGTCCACCGCATCGAACAGCAGCGAGCGGGCGGCGATGGAGGCGCCGGCCTGCGGGTTGGGCGGGTTCCAGTAGAAGACGTCCCGCTGCACCGTCGACCAGTCCTGCTGCGAGCGGTGCTGGAAGTCGAACCCGGTGAGGTTGAGGATCGACCAGCCGAAGGCGACGCCCTGATTGGGGTGCTTGTCCTTGGGGAGGTTGTAGTAATTGCCGCCCGTGGCGCGCCACTGCGGATCGCTCTCGATGGCGGCGGACATGAGCTGGAAGGTCCAGTTGCCCACCGGGTCCTCGCCGTCCGACTGGCTGGTGCCGCCGATGGGCATGAGGCCATCCATGAAGTCCGGATGCATCACGCCCCAGACATAGGTCTGGGTCGCGCCCATGGAGACGCCGGTGACGAGCGAGGCGCGGGCGACCTTCAGGTGGTCGCGCAGCATCCGGTAATTGGCCTGCACCATGTCCTGGTAGCTGTATTGCGGAAACTTCTGCCCAAGCCCTTCCGAGGGCTTGCTGGTGCCCCACAGGCCGAGGGCGTCCACCAGCACCACGTAATACTGGTCGGTATCGATGGGCTTGCCGGAGCCGATCACCGAGCCGCCGGAGAGGGCCGTACCCTCCACCCACTGGGCGTACATGTCGGTGGCGTCGCCGGAATAGAAGGAATTGATCACCACAGCGTTGGTGATCTCGCCCGCGGCGTTGCGCTTCGGGGTGCCGAGCGCGATGTAGGCTGTCTTCGCCGGGCCGGCGCCGAGGGATTCCAGCGTCGTGCCGCCTTCCCCGCCGTTTGCCCATTTATCCGGGTTCGACAGGTCGTAGCGGCCGCCGATCCTGAAGTTGGCAACCTCGTAGAATTTCTTGAGCTGGCAAAGCCGCTGCTGCGAGCAGGTGCCGGTGAGGGGCGCTTGCGGCGCCTGAACAGCCTGGGCCGGTGCGGCCGGCGTCTGGGCGTAGGCGGCAGGGGTGGTCACGGACAGGGCCGTCGCGGCCAGCGCGAGGCCCAAGGCTATGGCGTAGCTCATGTTTCCTCCTGCGGCCGGTCTTTGTCATCGCCGCCGTCCGGAGGAGAGAACAGCATGCCCGCGCGTCCAAGGGAAGCATGGCCGATGGGAGGATGCGCGCAACCTGTGGGCGGCGCGAACCCTTAGCCGCCGTAGCGCCGCGCCGCCTCGATGGCGAGACCGGTACCCACCGATCCGAAGGTGTCGCCCTCGATCACCCGGGCCTGCGGGACGCAGGCGCAGATGGCGGCGCGCACATGGGCGAGGCGGGTCGAGCCGCCGGTCAGGAACAGGGCATCGATGGCGTCCGCCGTCAGTCCGGCGGCGGAGAGGCAGGATGAGATCCGCCCGGCGATTCGCTCGGCGAGGAGCCCGGTATGGGCGATGAGGTCGTCATGGGAAATGCCGACCGAAAGCCCGGCCTCCAGCACGGCGAGATCGAGTTCCGTGGCACCCTCCTCGGCCACGCGGATCTTGGCCGCCTCCACGTCGAGCGCGAGGCCGTGACCGCGCTCTTCTTCGACGGCGCGCGCGAGGCGCGAGACCAGCTCCGGCTGCGCCGCCGCGCGTTCCAGCTCGCGAATGGAGCGCGCGGTGCGCCCGTCATAGAGCCGGTTGATGGCGGACCATGTGGCGAGGTCGTGATAGAGCGCCGCCGGCATGGCGAGGCCCTTGCGCTTCAGCGGGCTGCCATGGCCCAGCAGGGGCATCACCACGGCCAGCGACAGGTGCCGGTCGAAGTCCGTGCCGCCGATGCGCACGCCCTCGTTGGCGAGGATGTCGGAGGCGCGGTCGGCGCGGTTCTGGTGCCCGCGATCGATGCGCACGATGGAGAAGTCCGAGGTGCCGCCGCCGATGTCGGCGATCAGCGCCAGCTCCTCGCCGGCCACCTGCCGCTCATAGTCGAGGCTGGCCGCGATGGGCTCGAACTGGAAGGAGAGGGCGCTGAAGCCGATGTCGCGGGCGATGGAGCCCAGCGTCTCCTCGGCGCGCTTGTCGCCGTCCGGATCGCCATCGACGAAATGCACCGGCCGGCCGAGGACGACTTCGCGCAGCGGCCCGTTGGCTTCGGCCTCGCCGCGCGCCTTTACCTCGGCGAGGAACTCCCCGATGACGCCCTTGAAGCCGAGCCGGCGACGGCCGACCGGCGTCGTCTCCTCGATGAGGGACGTGCCGAGCACGGATTTCAGGGCGCGCATCAGGCGGCCCTGTTCGCCGCCCACATAGGCGGCCATGGCGGCGCGGCCCACCAGCGGCGTGCCGGTCCAGGGAAAGAAGATCGCGCTCGGCAGGGTGTCGGATGCGCCCTCCAGCCGCGCGAGGCGCGGGCCGTTGGATCCGTTCAGGCCGAGGGTCGTGTTGGAGGTGCCGAAATCGAGGCCGCAGGCGGTCATCGGGCCTCCTTGCCGTATGCGGGTGCGGAAGGCCGGGCTAGCTAGACCAAGTCTCGCTGCAGTGCAAGAGAAAGCGCAGTCAGCGCCTGGGCGACTGCCGTCGCCCGGGCGCGGCGACGGTGCTCAGAAATGGTAGCCGATGCTCATGAACGGCCCATGCATGGTGGTGTTGTAGCGGAAGTCGCGGGTGGGCGAAGTGATGGATTCGTAGTCGGTGTAGAGGGCCCGATAGCCGAGCGCCGTCGACCAGGATTCATTCCAGTTGTAGCCCACCGCCACGAGGCCCTGCGCCGAGAGCTTGGAGCTCGCCGGCAATCCGAAACCGCCGACGTCCGCCAGAGCGTTCAGGAACCACTGCTTGTTGAGCTTCCATTGCAGCGCCAGGCCGAACGTCGGGTCGAGCCAGTCCTTGGTGTCGGACTCGGAAATGGCGAAGGGCACGAAGATGGAGCTGAGGGAGGTGTTGGCCGACAGCCGCTGATAGCGGAAGCCGGCGGTTGCGGAGAGGTCGAAATCGGCGTCCCCCACCGGCAGCCGGTAGCCGGCGGCGCCGGACAGGATGAACAGGCGCTGGGAGAAATCGAGGAGGGGCTGGCCGGCGGTCGACAGGTTCTTGCTGGTGCCGAGCTGCGACCAGAACACGTCGGCGAACAGGGTCCAGTTGTCCTTCTTGGCGATGAAGTTGCCCATCACCGCGCCCTGGAAGTTCTGCATCACGTCGCCGAAGGTGATGTCCACCGGAATGGCCGGCAGGCGGCGGATGCCGATGTCGCCGTCGATGCCGGTCGCCCAAAGGTACAAGGTGGCCTGATACTGCCAGCCGGACGCCGCCGGGGGCTGCGCAGCGGGCGCCACGCCGAGGTCCGCAGCGTGGGCAGGACGCGCGGGTGCCATCGCCAGCATCGCGCCCGCGACCAGCATGGCGAGCGCGGCGCGCAATCCCACTCGCGCCCCCCGACGCGTGCGAGCTGTGCCGTCTGACCCGGCCGAGCGGTGTGCGGCCGTTGTTTCGAACTGATGCCCCCGGACCATAATTCCCCCGTCTTGAGCCGGCGCCGTCCTGGGGCGCCCCGCCGGGTCTTGTCATGCGCCGGCCGCGCCATCCTAGCGCAGCCGCGGGGGCGGAACTGCCCCGCCCACGCTATTCCCGGCCGGGTGTGGCCACACAGCAACGGGAGTGTGGGCTTGCGCAAGGGGACTTCTGAAGGAATGCGGGTTTTCGTGTGCATCCTTGCAATCATTGACGTTTCGTAACATGGCCGCCGTTCGCGCGGGTGTGAAGCCAAGTCCTCACGCCGTGCGGGTTTTGATCTTGCGCGCCACGGTGAAAGCGTGTGAACAGGCTCTGTTACTGTCCAGCTTGAGCGGTGGCAGCTACGTCGGGTCGCCGTAAGCCAAGCCGGTCGAGAAAGAGATTGGAAGACGAGGGCACCCGTGACCACGACACTGCCTCTGGTGCGCGCCGCGGCCATCGCGCCGCTCATGGTCTGGCTGCGCGATAGCGGTTACTCGCTCGACCAGATGCTGCTCGACGCCGGCCTACCGGCGGGGCTGATCGAGGACCGTGACCGCCCGATCCCGCTCATGGCCGGAATCCGCCTGCTGATGGAGGTCGTGGGGCGGGAGGGGCATGATGTGCCCTGCCGCATGGTCGCCCATGCCGGGATCGAGGAGCTCGGTTTTCTGGGCCAGATCGTCATGACCTCCCGCACACCGCGGGAGGCTTTCATCAAGGTGGCGCGCGCCTATCTGCACCACGGCTCCCACGAGCTGTTCACCCTGACGCCCGATCCCGGCGGCGGCGCGGTACGCCACGCCTTTCGCGTGCCCGTGGATGCCGAGCACCTATCCTTCGTGCACCAGTATGTGGCCGCGTTGATCCGCACCGTGGCACTGCGCACGGGCCATGAGGGTCCGCTGATCGAGCGGATGGAACTGACGCCTCACCCGCGCCACGGGGTTGAGGGCATGAGCGCCCAGTTCGGCTGCGAGGTGGTCCCGGCGGCGAACCGCACCGTGACCATGGTCTTCTCCGATGCGTTGCTCGACCGGCCTTATGTGAACGGGCGGCAGGTTGCCGATGTTGCCGTCCCCGCAGGTTCTGCGGTGATCCGCGGCGACGGCACGCTGGCCGGCTCCATCACCACCATCCTGCCAGCCCTCATGGAAGCCGGCACCGAGCCGAGCCTCGCCTGCATCGCCGAACTCGCGTTCATGAGCCGGCGCACCCTGCAACGCCGGCTGGCCGCCGAGGGGGCCAGCCTGTCCGAGCTGATCGACAAGGTGCGCGCCGAGCAGGCCATCGCCCGCCTCACCGCCACTGGCAGCGCCATTCGGACCGTGGCGGCGGAGGTGGGATACGGCTCCAACGCCAGTTTCAGCCGCGCCATCCGGCGCTGGACGAGCACTTCGCCGAGTCGCCTACGGCGCAGCGCGCTCGGCGAGAGGACGGACACCGGCAACGAGGCCGAGTAGTCGCTAGCGTCGCCCCTTCGTCCTCTCGTGCACTTGCGTGGCCGGTTGGGGAGCCGTGTCGCGGGAGGTCTCGATGTCGCGGTGGAAGCTGCACCGACCATGGTCGGCAAGCGTCTCGATGACGCGGCATTCGGCGACCTGGCCGTGGGCGCAGGCCTGCACCATCTGCTCCAGCTCCGCCTCCAGCGCCCTCAGGGAGGAGATGCGCCGACGCACCTCGTCGAGGCGAGCGCCGGCCATGGCATCGGCCTCGGCGCAGGGCTGGTCGGGGCGATCCTGCAAGGTCAGCAGCGTGCGGATGGCATCAAGGCCGAAGCCCAGCTCGCGGGCATGGCGGATGAAGGCGAGGCGCTTCACCTGCGCATCGTCATAGAGCCGGCGGTTGCCCTCGCTGCGCGGCAGGTGCGGCAGCAGGCCGGTCTCCTCGTAGAAGCGGATGGTGGGCACCTTCACGCCGCTGATACGGGCGGCTTCGCCGATTGTGAGGTGCGCCTGCACCGGAGCCATGGGGGTTGCTCCTCTAGTTACTAGAGCATTTAGGCTGCCACCATGACCAAAGGAAAGGCGGCATCATGACAGCCGGGCAGGTTCAGACTCGCTATCGCGTCTCAGGCATGGATTGCGCATCCTGCGCAGCGAAGATCGAGGCCGTGGCAAGCCGTCTGGACGGAGTGGCGGAGGCGAGCGTGTCCGTGGCGGCGGCGACCTTGGTCGTGCGGCACGATTCCGGTGCCGATCTCTCGGCCTTGCCGGCGCGGCTGAAGCCCATGGGTTATGGCCTCGCCCTCGCGAACGCCGAGCCGGCCCGCACGTCCGCTCCTGCCGCGGCCCCCGAGGCGTGCTGCAATCATGATCATGGTGCCCATGGGGGCCATGACCATGGCGGGCATGATCACGCGGATCATCCCCATGCGGGGCATGACCACTCCAGCCATCCTCCGGATCGGGATGCGCCTGCCGCCGGCCACGACCACGCCCATGGCGCGGAACCGGGCGAGGGCGGGTTCTGGTCCAACGGCAAGGCGCGACTGACCCTTGCCAGCGGTGCCGCCTTCGCGGCGGCCTTCCTGGCCGGCCTCATCCTGCCGCAGGTTCAGACGCCCCTGTTCATCGCCGCGATGCTGGTCGGCCTCGTGCCCATCGCCCGCCGTGCGTTCGCAGCCGCAGCGGTCGGCATGCCTTTCACCATCGAAACGCTGATGACCATTGCTGCCGTGGGCGCGGTCATCATCGGCGCGGCGGAGGAAGCTGCGGCCGTCGTGTTCCTCTTCCTTGTCGGCGAGCTGCTGGAAGGCTTCGCCGCGGGCCGGGCGCGCGATGGCATCAAGGCGCTCGCGGCCCTGGTGCCGAAGACGGCGCTGGTGGCGCGGGGCGGCGATTTCGTGGAAGTGCCGGCGGCGCAGCTCGCCGTCGGAGACACCATCCTTGTGCGCCCGGGCGACCGCATCGCGGCCGATGGCGAGATCGTCGCGGGAGAGGGCGGGATCGACGAGAGCATGGTCACCGGCGAGAGCGCGCCCGTGACCAAGGGCGTCGGCGCGGGTGTATTCGCTGGCACCGTCAACGGCGATGCGGCGCTCACCGTGCGCGTCACTGCGACGGCCGAGGACAATACCATCGCTCGCGTGGTGAAGCTGGTGGAGGAGGCTCAGGAGGCGCGCGCGCCCACCGAGCGGCTCATCGACCGCTTCTCGCGGATCTACACCCCCGCCGTCGTGGTCATCGGCGCGCTGGTGGCGACCGTCCCGCCGCTGCTGTTGGGTGGCGACTGGGGCGAATGGGTCTACAAGGGCCTCGCCATCCTGCTCATCGGCTGCCCGTGCGCGCTGGTCATCTCGACCCCCGCGGCCATCGCCTCGGGCCTGTCCGCCGGCGCGCGCCGCGGGCTGCTCCTGAAGGGGGGCGCGGTGCTGGAGACGGCGGGCAAGGTCACTGTGGTCTGTCTCGACAAGACCGGCACCCTGACCGAGGGACGGCCGAAGGTGACGGACGTGATCGGCCTCGCGCTGCCCGAACTGGAGGTGCTGCGCCTTGCTGCCGCTCTGGAGGGCGGATCGAGCCATCCCCTGGCGAAGGCCATCCTCGACCGTGCTGCCGCCGATGGCCTCTCCATTCCCGCCGCGAGCGATGGTCGTGCGCTGGGCGGCAGGGGGGTGACGGGGATCGTGGAGGGGCGCGAGGTGTTCCTCGGCTCCGTCGCGGCAGGGGCTGCGCGGGTGGCGCTCGATCCGCAGACGGAAGATCGCCTCGCAGGGCTGAACGACGAGGGCAAGACCGTGTCCCTCGTCATCGTCGGCGATGTGCTCGCGGGCGCCATCGCCATGCGCGACGAGCCGCGCGCGGATGCGGCGGCAGGACTCGCGGCGCTGAAGGAACGCGGGCTGCGCACGATGATGCTGACGGGCGACAACGCCCGCACCGCCGCCGCCATCGGCCGCGCGCTCGGCATCGAGGTGCGCGCCGGGCTTCTGCCGGAGGACAAGCAGCGCATCGTCTCCGAACTGAAGCGGCAGGGCGATATCGTCGCCAAGGTCGGTGACGGCATCAACGATGCGCCGGCGCTGGCCGCGGCTGATATCGGCATCGCCATGGGCGGCGGCACCGACGTGGCGCTGGAGACGGCGGATGCCGCCGTGCTGCATGGCCGCGTCCGGGACATCGCCGGCATGATCGACCTGTCCCGGCGGACCATGCGCAACATCCGCCAGAACATCGGTATCTCGCTGGGACTGAAGGCGGTGTTCCTCGTCACCACCGTCGCCGGCATCACCGGCCTTTGGCCGGCCATTCTCGCCGATACCGGCGCGACCGTGCTCGTGACCGCCAACGCGCTGCGGCTTCTGCGGCGGACGGGGGAGTGATCCCCCGCCTCACGTCGGGATGCTGAGGCTCCACATGGCGTCGAACATCGACGCCTGGAACGCGGCGAACTCGGCGCTGTCGATGATCATGCCGTAGCTTTCGCGGGCGGACGAGATGAGCGCGACTTTGTTGCCATAGATGAAGCAGGTCATCGCCAGCTGGTGCGCGGGCGGCGCGTAGCGCAGTTCGCGCCGCTGCTCGTCGCTCGATGGCCAGATGGGGGCGATGTCGCGTTCCGCCGAGCGGATCACGTGCAGCCAGATGCCCCGCCGCGCGCGCTCGGTGAGGTAGCGCTCCATCTCGTCGAGCCCCGGCTCGGCCATCAACTCCTTCATGGAGAGGGTGGCCCGCAGCACCGTGTCGCCGCCGGACAGGGTGTCCCACAGCGTGGTGCGGATGCCCTCCGGGCCGGGATGGAAGCGCACGTTCGGCTTGCCGGTCTCGTGGTGATACATGGACCGCAGGACCGGCATGACGTCTTCCAGCATCTGCCGGCGCGCCTCGATGCGCTCCAGCAGCACGCCGGGGTCCTGGGCGACCACGAAGCGCCGCTTGCCCTGGTCGACGAACCGGATCAGCCCCTCTTCCTCCAGCTTCGCCAGCGCGTCGTGCGCCGTGGTGCGCGCCAGGCCCGCCTTCGCGGCGACCTCCGTGATGGAGGCGCCGCCGAGGCCGACTGCCGTCAGATAGAGCTTGTAGAGCGTCCCGGTGATGCCGATCCGGGCCAGCTTCTCTTCGATGTCCGCCGTCACTGTCACTTTCCCCCGATGGATGCACCATGTCCGATCTGGCTGGCGAGGTCTAGCATCGGTTTTAGCCGATAAAAATTGAACATCCGCGCTTAAAGAATGTGCGACTTGCTGCCTCTTTGATCGCATTCGTCAGCATTATTGCCCGATCAATCGCCATTTTTCCGGCATTGGCGAATTGACGGAATTGGCCGACATATCTTAGCCTCTGGTCATGGCTGATCGCACGGACGAGCCGCCGGCTGGCGGGCTGAAGGAGGATGTTCCGATGGGAGCGAACGCTGAAGCGGGCGCAATGACGGCGGTTCCCGACAGGTCGGTGCCGGCGGCGCGGAAGATGCCTTGGTCGCGGCTTCTCGCCGACAAGTCGGTCCGCGCCGGCCTCGGCCTCGCCGCCTTCTTCGCCTTCTGGCAGGCGGTGACGGGGCTTGGACTTGTGGATGGCTTCCTCCTGCCGTCGCCATTCGCCGTGGCGCAGGCCCTGTGGGACATGGCCGTGGATGGCTCCTTGTGGATCCATCTCGCCGCCAGCCTTCAGCGGGTCGCCGTCGGCTTCCTGCTCGCCTGTGTGGTCGGGCTGGCGCTCGGCCTCGTGTGCGGCTGGTGGCGCTCGGTATCGGATTTTGTGCGGCCGGTGGTGGAGGCCCTGCGGCCGATCCCGCCGCTGGCGTGGATCCCCATCACCATCCTCTGGTTCGGGCTCGGGGATGCGGCGTCCTACTTCCTCGTGTTCCTCGGCGCGGTCTTTCCCGCCTTCGTCGCCACCTACACCGCGGTGCGCGGCCTCGACCGCAACCAGATGAACGCGGCCCTGTGCCTCGGCGCCAAGCCCTGGCAGCTGTTCTGGGACGTGCTGATCCCCGCCTCGCTGCCGATCATCCTGCCGGGCCTTCGCATCGCCCTCGGCGTCGGCTGGATGTGCGTCGTGACGGCGGAGCTGATCGCCGCGCAGACGGGCCTCGGCTACCTGATCCAGCAGTCCCGGATGCTGTTCCAGATCAACAACGTGGTGGCCGGCATGGTCACCATCGGCCTCGTCGGCTTCGCCATGTCGGCCATCCTCGAGCGGATCGAGCGGCGGGTGAATGCCTGGGCGCCCTCCGAGCGCAATTGAGGAACGAGCCATGACCGCGAACGCCGCACTCATCTCTCCCGCCATCTCTTCCGGTCTCTCCTCCCAGTTCTCGCCCGAGGACGTGCAGATCGACATCCGCAATGTCGGGAAGGTCTACGGGTCAAAGACCGAGGAGCCCGTCGTCGCGCTCGATGGCGTGACGCTGCGCATCCGCCGCGGCGAGTTCATCTCGCTGCTGGGTCCATCGGGCTGCGGGAAGTCCACGCTGCTCGGCATCATTGCCGGCTTCCAGTCTGCCACCAGTGGGCAACTGCTCCAGGATGGCCGGCCGATCACCCGGCCCGGTCCCTCCCGTACGGTGGTGTTTCAGGACTACGCGCTGTTCGGCTGGATGACGGTGCAGCAGAACGTGGAGTTCGGGCTCAAGGCCAAGGGCATGGGCAGGGCTGAGCGGGCCGAGATTGCCCGCGCGCTCATCGCCATGGTCCGGCTCAATGGGTTCGAGGACAAGTTCCCGCACCAGATGTCCGGCGGCATGAAGCAGCGCGCCGCCATCGCCCGGGCGCTCGCGCCCGATCCCGACATCCTCCTGATGGACGAGCCGTTCGGCGCCCTCGATGCGCAGACCCGCGTGCTGCTGCAGGAGGAGATCGCCCGCATCTCCTCGGAAGCCGGCAAGACGGTGATCTTCGTCACCCACGGCATCGATGAGGCGGTGTTCCTCGCCGACCGCGTGGTGGTGATGAGCCCCCGTCCGGGGCGGGTGCGCGAGGAGGTTCTGGTGCCGCTGCCGCGCCCGCGCACGGCCGAGATGCGCTCCGATCCATGGTTCGTCTCCACGGTCAACGACCTGTGGGAAACGCTCAAGCCGGAATGGCAAAAAGGGGAATAATCATGACCTCAGGACTTTCACGCCGCCGTTTCGGCCAGCTGGCCGCAGGCTTCGCCGCCACCCTTCCTTTGGCTGCCCCCTCCATCCTGCGCGCGCAGGAAGGGGATGTGGTCCGCATGTGCTGGTTCAACACGACCACCGTGTCGGCCCAGATCGCCCACGTGCTGATGCGCACCGACATCCCCGCCCGCAACGGGCTGAAGATGGAGATGATCCAGCTCGCCGCCTCGCCGGCCATCACCGAGGCGTTGGTCTCCGGCGCGGGTGACGTGGGCACGCTCTCCGATTTCGCCGCCGTGACCACCATGGCCATCGGCGCGCCGGTGACGACCGTGTCCTCCCAGGCCCGCTTCCGCTCGGCGGTTCTGGCCACGAAGAAATCCGGCATCACCAAGATGGCGGACCTGAAGGGCAAGCAGGTCTACGGCACCTTCGGCATCACCGCTTTCCAGAATGCGCAGGACGCCGTGCTGAAGGCCGGCCTCGTGCCCGGCAAGGACATGACCTTCGTGAACGTCGGCCCGGCGGAACTGGCCGATGCCGTGGGCGCCCAGCGCATCGACGCGTTCTTCACCTATGACCCCTTCGTGAGCTTCTTCGAGAGCACGGGCAATGCCGTGGTCGTCTCGGAAAACCTGAGCCCGGTCATCGTGCTCGCCGCCAACAACCGCTTTGTCCAGAAGCCGGACGTGCTGCGCCGTCTGCTGCTCGCCAATGCGCAGGCGCTGTTCTTCGCCGCGCAAAACAATGATCTGGCGAACAGCTGGTTCCGCTCGCTGGAGCCGGCCAAGAACATTCCCGAGCCGGTGCTCCAGAAGGCGTCGAGCTACGATCCGGCGTGGAGCGCGAAGACCTTCACCGACATCAAGGTCGCCCTCTCTCCGGCCCAGATCGCGCAGATGGAAACCCTCGCCAAATGGGGCGTGGAAGCCAAGCTCCTGCCGCGCATGCCCGACGTGCCGAAGTTCATCAACACGGCCATCGCCGGCGAGGTGGACAAGGAGATCGCCACCGGCAGCTTCGATGTGAAGAGCGTGAAGATCCTTCGCGCCTGAGGCCGCCGTCCGTCACCATGGAGACGATGGCCCCGCCCCGCGCGAGGGCCGTCGTCCGCCAGCTGGCCGGAGCGCCTGACGCCGGCCGCAGGGACATCATGACCGATACCCAGACACAGGCCGCGGCGCCCCCGGATGGCCCCGCCACGCGCCATTTCGACTTCAGCCTCCTCTCCGCCGAGATGCGCTACCGGCTGCTGGCCTCCACCGTGCTGCCGCGACCCATCGCATGGGTCGTCACCATGAGCGCCGATGGCGTCGTGAACGCTGCGCCCTATTCCTTCTTCAACGTCTTCGGTGCGGACCGGCCGGTGGTGGCGCTCGGCATCCTCGCGCGGCCGGAGCCGGAGAAGGACACGGCCGCCAACATCCGCGCCACCGGGGAGTTCGTCGTCAACCTCGTCCCCCACGCCCTCGTCGAGGCCATGAACGCGACCTGCGTGGATGCACCGCCCGAGGTGGACGAGATCGCGCTGGCGGGCCTTTCGGCCGTCCCCAGCATCGGCGTGCGTCCGCCGCGCATCGCGCAATCCCCCGTCGCCCTCGAATGCCGGATGACCCATCTGCTGGAGACCGGCCCAGGCCAGCTTCTGGTCGTCGGCGAGGTGCTGCACGCCCATTATGCCGCCCATGTGCTGACCGGCGATCCAGCCCGTCCGCGGGTGGACGGCCTCGCCCTCGATCTCGTCGCCCGGATGCACGGCCCGACGGCCTACACGCGCACGCGCGACCTCTTCGATCTCGATCGCCCGCTGTGGAACGGCGCAGCACACAACAAGGAATGAGCGAAATGCCCAGCATCAAGGTGGCCGCTGTCCAGGCTGCAACCATCCCCTTCGACGGCCCGGCCGCCACCCAGCGTACCGTCGCCCTCATCGCCGAAGCCGCCGCCACGGGGGCGAAAATCGCGGTGTTCCCCGAGGCCTTCATCGGCGGCTACCCCAAGGGGCTCGACTTCGGCTGCAGCGTCGGCCGGCGGACGGCTGAGGGGCGGGCGGATTTCGTCCGCTACGTGCGCGGCGCCATCACGGTGCCGGGACCGGAAGTGGACCAGCTCGCCGCGGCCTGCGCGGAGCACGACATCCATGTGGTGGTCGGCGTCATCGAGCGCGATGGCGGAACGCTTCACTGCACGGTGCTCTATCTCGGCCCCGATGGCCTTCTCGGCAAGCATCGCAAGGTGATGCCGACGGGCTCGGAGCGTCTGGTGTGGGGCTTCGGCGACGGCTCGACCCTGACCGTGGTCGATACGCCCTACGGCAAGCTCGGCGGCGCCATCTGCTGGGAGCACTATATGCCGCTGCTGCGGGCCGCCTATTATGGCAAGGGTGTCGAGATCTGGGCCGCGCCCACCGCCGACGACCGGGAGACCTGGATCTCCACCATGCGGCATGTGGCGATGGAAGGCCGCTGCTTCGTCATCAGCGCCTGCCAGGTGATGCGCCGCTCGGACTTCCCCGAAGATTACGCCAGCCGCATCGACGCCGCCCCCGACGCCTGGATGATGCACGGCCGCTCGGTGATCGTCGGCCCACTGGGAGAAGTGCTGGCCGGTCCGCTGCTGGACGAGGAAGGCATCCTCACTGCCGATGTCGACCTCGACGACATCATCGGCGCCAAGCTGGATTTCGACCCCATCGGCCACTATGCGCGGCCGGATCTGTTCAGCCTCAATGTCGACGAAGCGCCACAGCTCCCCGTCATCGCCCGCGGCGAAGGCTAGGCACGTCGCTCAGCAAATTGCGCTCCCCGGCGCGCGGGTTCGCCAGCGATGCCGAGGACGGAGCAGGCCCCGTCGATCCGATAGAGCCACATGGGATATGTGGGTCTATCGGTCAGGCCGTCACTCGGCTCGCAGGAGAACGGTGCGGACTGCCTGACGGTGCAGCACATCATGCTTGAGGGCATCTCGACCATCCTCGTGGTGGTCCCCGTCTTCCTGCCTGTGATGCAGCAGCTCCACATCGATCCGAGCTTGAATTGGTCACTCATGCGCGTGCGCTGAGGACGTCCGCCGCAGCCGGCCGCAGGCCGTCGAAGACGTAGTCGGCGAGGTGCCCGGCCCATTCCGACGTCAATGGCGCGTGCGGGACGAGGATGCGGTACCAGATCGGCCCGTAGAGCGCATCGATCACCACGTCGAGATCGACATCGGCGCGCAGTTCGCCGTTGGCGATGCCGCGCAGGAGGGCCTTCTTCGCCTCTTCCCGGCGCGGCAGCACATAGCCGTCGAGGAGCGCGCGCAGCGCCTCCGGATCGCTCTGGCCCTGGGCCACCAGCGCGGAAATCGTACGTCCGACCTTCTGGCCGTAGACCTCTGCGACCCGCATCATCTGGCTTTTCACGTCGGCAACGGCCGAGGCCGTCACCGGGTAGCCGATCTTTTGGGCAGTCTCCGCGAGAAAGCCGGCGATCGCCAGAGCCCCCCGATTTGGCCACCAGCGGTAGATGGACGAGCGCGCCGTACCCGACCGGGTTGCAACGGCATCGATCGTAAACCCCGAAAGTCCTTGCTCTTCGAGCAGCTCGTTCGCTGCCTTGAGGATTGCGATCTTCACTTCGTCACCTTGCGGGCGACCGCGGCGGCGAACGGTTTTATTGCTCGTGCTCAAATTTTGACGCCCATCATCGATATTTTGCCCAGATTATCGCCGGCCCTTCAACTTGACAATCAACCGGGCTGATTAAAACTACACACTGTCGCTTTTATCCGGATTCAGAGAGCGAAGCCCATGGTGCGCGTCGGCCGGCGCCGCCTTCCTGTGAAGCCCCGAAAACCGCCTGCACATGCGCAGGCATACGCAAACACAGCGAGGAAGCGCAATGACTGGCGTGCTCAGCCCCGAACAGGTCGCGCATTTCAATTCCGAGGGATACCTTTGTCCGGTCCGGGCCATCAGCGCGGAAGAGGCACGCCTCTATCGCAATAAAGTCGAAGATTTCGAGGCCCAGTCGGGCGAGGAGGTCAACAAGCGCCTCAAGATCAAGGCGCATCTCGCCTTCCCATGGCTCGTGGAGCTGGCGCGGCACCCGCGCATTGTGTCGGCCGTCCAGGCCATCCTCGGGCCGGACGTGCTGCTCTTCGGCTCGTCCGCCTTCGCCAAGAATGCGCGTGATCCGCGCTTCGTCTCCTGGCATCAGGACTCCGCTTATTACGGGCTGAACCCGCACCAGGAAGTCACCGTCTGGCTCGCTCTGTCGCGCGCCAGCACCGAGAGCGGCTGCATGAAGGTTATCCCGAAGAGCCACCTCGGGCCTGATCTGGTGCATGAGGAGACGTTCGATGCCGACAATCTGCTCGCCCGCGGCCAGAAGGTGACGGTGGACGAGAGCCTCGCCGTCGACATGCCGCTCGAGCCGGGCGAGTTCTCCATGCACCACGAGCGCACGGTGCATGGATCGCCCGCCAACATGTCCGACGACCGGCGCATCGGCATCGCCTTCTTCTACATGCCGGCCCATTGCCGCTCGATGCTGGGGCGCCGTTCCGCCCTGCTCATCGCCGGCGAAGATCGCCACGGCCACTGGGACCAGGACCCCGAGCCGCGGTTCGATCTCGACCCTGAAAGCCTCGCCTTCATGGAGGAGGTCTGGGCGAGCTATCGCGACGACGCAACGACCGTTCAGGCCGCGCGCCTCGCCTGATTTTTTCCTCCGGCCCGGCTCATGCCGCGGCCGGAGTCTCAGCCATCTGGAAGCCGCGTCCGTCTGCCCCCTTTGAAACCGAGAGCGCATTCCATGAAAGCCAGCATCCTTTTCAGCACAGCCCTGTCCCTTCTCTGCGCCGCCCCCGCTTTGGCCGATCCGGTGAAGGTGGGCGTCATCTTGCCCCAGACCGGCGTCGGCGCGGTGCTCGCCAAGCAGATGCAGGCAGCCATTGAACTTGCCGTCGCCCACGAGGGCGGCAAGCTCGGTGGCCAGCAGGTGGAGTTTTTCTGGAGCGACAGCCAGGGCAAGGCGGACGTGGCCAAGCAACTGGCCGACGAGATGGTGAAGTCGAAGCGCGTGGACTTCCTCGTCGGTCCGGTCTTTTCCTCGGAGATGATGGCAGTGCACGGCGGCCTCGCCCGCACCGATGCCTTCGTGATCTCGCCCATTTCGGGACCGGCGCCCATCGCCGGCAAGTCCTGCTCGGCGAACTTCTTCAACGTGTCGTCCCAGAACGACCAGCAGGCCGAGGCGCTCGGCGCCTATCTCGAGAAGCTCGGCGTCAAGCGCGTCTATGTCATGACGGTCAACAACCAGGCCGGCAAGGACATGGTCTCCGGCTTCAAGCGCAACTTCAAGGGCGACCTCGTGGGCGAGGTCTACACGCGCTTCGGACAGGTGGACTTCGCCGCCGAACTGAGCGCGCTGCGCACCGCCGCGCCGGAAGCGACCTTCATCTTCTATCCCGGCGACATGGGCGTGCAGTACGTCAAGCAATACGCCCAGGCGGGCCTTGCGAAGTCGACCCCGCTCTACACCGTGTGGACCGTGGACCAGGCGACATTGCCTGCGGTGGGCGACGATGCCATCGGCGTGCGCTCGGGCAATGTCTGGAGCGTCGATCTGCCGAATGCCGCGAACGCCCGCTTCGTCTCCGATTTCAAGCAGAAGAACGGAGTCCTGCCCAACGACTACGCCGCCCATGCCTACGATTCCATTCTGCTCGTCTCCAGCGCGGTCAAGGCGGTGGGCGGTGACATGAGCCGGAAGGACGACATCCGCAAAGCGCTGCAGAAGGCCGATTTCGCCTCGAACCGTGGCAAGTTCGCCTTCAACACCAACCACTTCCCCATCGAGGACTACTATGTTCGCGAGGTGGTGAAGGGCGAGGACGGCACCCTTGTCACCAAGACCGTCGAGAAGGTGATGACCGACGCCAAGGACGCCTATTACCAGGAATGCCCGCTGAAGTGATCGCGGATGATCTTGAAGAGAACTCCTGACACAGCGGGAAGGCGGCCATGCAACTCTTGTTCGTCGAGCAACTCCTGAACGGAGTTCAGCTCGGGGTGATCCTGTTCCTGATGGCGGCGGGGCTCACGCTCACCTTCGGCATCATGAATCTGGTGAACCTTGCGCACGGCTCCCTGTTCATGCTCGGCGCCTATCTGGGCGTCACCTTCGCGTTGGTCACGGGCTCGTTCGTGGCGGGCTTCGTCGCGGCGGGCCTTGCCACCTTCGTCATTGGCCTCGTGCTGGAGCGGCTGGTGATCCGGCATCTTTATGCGCGCAGCCATCTCGACCAGGTGATGTGCACGGTGGGCCTCGTTTATGTGCTCAACGAGGCGACGCGGATGGTGTTCGGGCCGGAGCCGCTGCACGCGCCCATCCCGGCCTTTCTTGCCGGATCGGTGGAGCTCATTCCCGGCGCGCCCTATCCCGCCTACCGGCTGGCGATGATCGGCGCCGGCCTTGCCATCGCAGGACTGCTCTATGTCCTCATCGGCCGGACGCGGATGGGCATGCTCATCCGCGCCGGCGCCAGCAACCGGGTGATGACGAGCGTGCTGGGCGTCAATATCGGCGCCATCTATGCCGTGGTGTTCGGCATCGGCGCGGCGCTGGCCGGCTTCGCGGGCTATATCGCGGCGCCCATCCTCACCGTCTATCCGGGCATGGGCGACAACGTGCTCATCCTGGCGCTGGTGGTGCTGGTGGTGGGCGGCATGGGATCGGTGAAGGGGGCCTTCGTGGCGGCCCTGCTGGTGGGCGTCATCGACACCATCGGCCGGGCCTATCTGAAGGATCTCATGGCGCTGGTCCTCTCGCCGGTGGCCGCCAACACGGTGGCGCCGGCTCTGGCTTCCATGCTCATCTACATCCTGATGGCGGTGATCCTGTTCTTCCGCCCGCAGGGTCTCATCCCGGCCGCCGGCCTGCGCCGGCCCGAGGCGCCCCCGGAAGCGTCCGAACACGGCCCCTCCCGCCCCGGCGTGCTCGCCCGCTGGCGCGTGCCGGCCATCGGGCTCCTCTGCGGCGCCTTCCTTTTGCTCCCGCTGGTGGCCGGGATCGCCGACCAGCCGTTCTGGGTGGACATGGGGCTGCGCGTCATCATCTTCGCCATCGCCGCCCTGAGCCTCGATCTGATCCTCGGCCAGACCGGGCTCGTCAGCTTCGGCCACGCGCTCTATCTCGGCATCGGCGCCTACGTGGTGGGCATCCTGGCGGATGCCGGGGTGGAGAGCGGCTTCGTGCAGTGGCCGCTGGCCATGGGCCTCTCCGCGCTGCTGGCCGCGGCGCTGTCGGTGGTGGCGCTGCGCACCTCCGGCACCTTCTTCATCATGATCACCCTCGCCTTCGCGCAGATGATGTTCTACGGCGCCTCCAGCCTCTACGACTATGGCGGCGACGACGGGATGCACCTCGCTGTCCGCAGCACCTTCGGCGGACTGGTCGACCTCTATGATTCCCGGCAGTTTTACTATTTGGCCCTCGCTCTTCTGGTGGTGCTCGCCGGCCTCAACATGCGCCTCGCGCGGGCGCGCTTCGGCACGGTGCTGAAGGGTATCCGCATCAATGAGCGGCGCATGGAGGCGGCAGGCTTTCCCACCTTCCGCTACAAGCTCGCGGCCTGCGTGCTCTCGGCGGCGGTGTGCGGGCTGGCGGGGGCGATGCTCGCCAATGCGGCGGAGTTCGTCGGTCCGCAATACATGGACTGGACCCGCTCGGCCGAGCTGATGATCATGGTCGTGGCCGGCGGACTTGCGACGCCCTTCGGTGCCATCATCGGTGCGCTCGCCTATCTCGGCATCGAGAAATATCTCTCCGATCTCACCATCCACTGGCGGCTCGGCTTCGGCGCGCTGCTCATCCTCCTCGTCTTCCTCGGCCGGGGCGGGCTCAGCGCCCTGTTCGCGCCGGGTCCGGCAGGGCAGCCTGCGCCTGTTCTCAAGGGATCATTCCGATGGGCAAGACCCTTCTTCAGACCGCGGGCGTGACCCGCAGGTTCGGCGGGCTCAATGCGGTCGATGCGGTGGATTTCGACCTCGCCGCCGGCGAGCTGGTGGCGGTGATCGGGCCCAACGGGGCTGGCAAGACCACCTTCGTCAATCTCCTCTCCGGAGCGCTCCGCCCCGATGCCGGCGCGGTGTTGTTCGAGGGGCGGGACATCTCCCGCCTGACGATGGATGCGCGCGCCCGGCTCGGGATCGCCCGCTCCTTCCAGATCGCCAGCATCTTTCCCGAGCTGAGCGTCGTCGAGAACGTGGCGCTTGCCGCCCAGGCCCACGCCGGCCACAGCTTCCATTTCTGGCGGGAGGTGGCGGACGAAGCGCCGCTGCGCCGCAAGGCGCAGGCGCAACTCGCCGGCCTCGGTCTGTCCGAGTGCGCCGAGCGGCCGGCGTCCCAGCTCTCCCACGGCGAGAAGCGGCTCCTGGAGATCGCCATGGCCCTCGTCGTCGAGCCGCGGGTGCTGCTGCTGGACGAGCCCATGGCCGGGCTCGGCATTGCCGAGGCGCGCCGCATGATCGACTTCATCGCCGGGCTGAAGGGGCGGTTCAGCATTCTCCTGGTCGAGCACGACATGGAGGCGGTCTTCAGCCTCGCCGACCGGGTCTTCGTGCTGGCCTCCGGCGCGCGGGTGGCGGACGGGCCGCCGGAAGTGGTGCGTACCGATCCGCGCGTGCAACTCGCCTATCTCGGCGGCGAAGGGGAGGATCTGTGATGCTGGAACTGCGGCAGGTGGGAGCGGCCTATGGCTCAAGCCGGGTGCTGTTCGGCGTCGACCTGGCCATCGCCGAGGGCGAGGTGGTGACGCTGCTGGGCCGCAACGGCATGGGCAAGACCACGACGGTGAACGCCATCATGGGCCTCGTCTCCCTCACCCAGGGCGACATCAGCTTCCGCGGCATCCGCATTTCCGGATTGCCGGCCTACAAGGTCGCGCGCAACGGTCTCGCACTGGTGCCGGAGGGCCGGCAGGTGTTCCCCAACCTCACAGTGGAGGAAAACCTCGTCGCCACGGCGGCGAACCGCGGCCGGGCACCATCCCCGTGGACGCTGGAGGCGGTCTATGGCCTGTTCCCGGCGCTCGCCACCCTCGCCCGCCGCAGTGCCGGCCTGCTCTCCGGCGGCGAGCAGCAGATGCTCTCCATCGGCCGCGCACTGATGACCAATCCCCGCCTGCTCATTCTCGACGAGGCGACGGAAGGCCTCGCTCCCCGCATCCGCCGCGAGATCTGGGATGCGCTGGTGCGCATCCGCGAGCGCGGCCAGTCGGTGCTGGTGATCGACAAGAACATCGACATGCTGTGCCGCTTCGCCGACCGGCACCACATCCTGGAGAAGGGACGCATCGTGTGGAGCGGCAGCTCGCAGGAGCTGATGGCCGACGAGGCCCTGCGCATGCGCTTCCTCAGCGCCTGATGGTGGTGAGGTGGCCTGTTAAAACTGAAACCGCACCCGATTGAAGCCGCTACGCGCAATTGGACCAAACAGCTGCCGCGGTAATTGCCCGCATCACAGGCGCGCAGTTGTTTTCCTTGTGGCATCCGGCATTGGCTTGGCTCACCAGGAATGCCGCGCCGTCAAGAGCCATTGGGCTGCTGCTGAACCACATAGTCGATCTGAAAGTCATTCCGGTAGAAGGACTCTCCCGTGATCAGCGGCCGCCGATCGGCACTGAAAAGGACGTAGTCGCGGATCAGCAAGGCGCTGCCACGCTTCACGTTCAGTTTCTCCGCGATCTGCGGCTTGGCGAGATCCGCACGTATCTTGCCTTCCACCCGGTGCACCCGCAGGCCGAAGTCTTCGTCCAGGATGCGATGGATCGACTTGGTACGCAGCATGTCCAGCGTCATGCGCCGGCCCAGTTCATCGGGAATGATGCGGCATTCCAAGCTCATGCGCCGCCCGCCCACGAGGCGCAGCCGGTCCAGCGCATAGACCTTGGCCTTGGCGGAGAGATGCAGCGTCTCGACCTCCCCCTCCGTTGCGGCACGATGGGAAAAGCCGATCATCTCGTAATCGATGCTGGCGCCCTTGGCGGAGAGCTGCTCCTCGAAGGATCGGACCCGCGTGAGATCGATGGGCGCGCTGATCGGGCGCGCGGCGACGAACGTGCCACTGCCCGGCCGGCGCACGATGACGCCCTCAAATACCAATTGCTGGAACGCCCGCGCCACGGTGGCGCGCGTGGTGTCGAAGCGCGCGGCCAGTTCGGGTTCGGACGGTGTGCGATCGCCTTCCGCCAACCGGCCGGACTCGATTTCCTCGCGGAGGAAGCGCTGAATCCGCACGTAGAGCGGAATGAAATCGGCTTGAGACAAAAATGCCCCCCGAAAAGCTGCATAGCCAACTAGACACGTAGTCAGATACGCATATAGGATCACTTTCAGCCGCATATTGCCAGCGGCACCGCGCCCCGAGAGCTGGAGGCCGATGCACCCATGAGCGACGTCGCCGTCCCCTCCCAGCCGCCCGCGCCGCGCAAGCTGCCGGCGCGCCTGGGGCAGCGCTCCCTCAGCATCGTGTATCTGGCGTCCCTGGTGGCCGGCCTGCTTGTGTGGCAACTGGTTGCGCAAGGATATTCCAGCTTTGTCCTCGCCTCGCCGCTGAAAGTGCTGGCCCGGCTGTGGCAGATGACGCTCTCCATGGAGCTGCCCCGCGCGCTCGGCGGCTCTTTGCAGCACATGGCGCTGGGCTATGTCATCGCCTGTGCCATTGCGCTGCCCGTGGGCCTGCTCATGGGCCGGATGCGCTTCGTCAACGACCTGCTCGATCCGGTGGTGAACCTGATCTATGCGGTGCCGAGCGTCGCCTGGGCCCCGTTCATCATGATCTGGTGCGGCCTCTATTTCGAGGCCCGCGTGGTGCTCGTGGTTATCATGTGCGTGTTCGACATGATCATCGTGGTGAGCACTGGCGCCCGCAACGCCGACCCCCGGCTTCTCGCCGTGGGCCGGGCCTTCGGCGCCTCTCCCTGGCAGCAGGTGCGCATGGTGCTGCTGCCCGAAAGCCTGCCCTTCCTGTTTACGGCGCTGCGCATCGGCGTGGTGCGCGCGGTCAACGCCATGATTACCGCCGAACTGTTTCTCGCCGCCGTCAATCTCGGGGCGATCATGAAGCAGTCCGCCGTGCGGCTCGATAGCGCCGCAGTGCTGGGTATACTTGCGGTACTCTGCCTGCTGGGCTTGGCGTTGCAAGAACTGCTGCTGCTGGCTGAGCGTCGCGTCTGCATCTGGCGGCCGGAGGGCCGGCGATGAGTACTCGCTCGCTGGCGGTCAACGCGCTCGGCATTCTCATTGTTCTCGCCCTGTGGCAGGTCGCCGGCATGCGGCTCGGCGAGGCCTTGGTGGCAACCCCGGTGCAGGCCGCCGTCAGCCTGGTCGCCACCTTGCGCGAGGGGGCCTTCTGGCCGGCGCTGTGGTCCATGCTGTGGCAGATGCTGATCGGCTATGCGGCGGCACTGCTCGTGGGCATCCCGCTCGGCATCGCCATGGGCCGCTCGAACCTCGTGCTGGCCATCGTGAAGCCTTGGGCCTCGTTGTTCATCGTGGTTTCGGCGGCGGCCATCGTGCCGCTGTTCATCATCCTCATGGGACGGGGCGTCCTATTCTGCACGTCCATCGTGTTCGTCGCCACGGTCTGGTACGTGGTGCTGACCATGACGGAGGCCGCGCGCGGCGTGTCGCCCCGCCTGCTGGACGTGGCCCGCGCCTTCGATGCATCCGGCTTCCAGCGGTTCCGGATGGTCATCCTGCCGGCCCTCTATCCCTATGTGCTGATCGCCGCCCGTATTGGCCTGGTCCACGCGTTGCGCGCCATGGTCACTGCGGAAATGTTCATCTCCGCCGGCTTCGGCGGGCTGCTGAACGATGCGGGCCTCGATCTGTCCACTGCGCCCTTGTTCGCGCTGATCGTGATGCTGATGCTCATCTCCATCAGCGCCACCGGCGTGCTGCGCTGGATCGGGCACCGCTCGGCGCCCTGGTACCGGAGCCAGACCGGCGGCTGACGACGCCTTCCAATAAAAAGGGGACCTTCCATGTTCGATATGCTCAGCCGACGTGACCTCTTGCGCACCAGCCTTTCCGCCGGCGCCGCCCTTGGTGGCATCCTGACCCTCGGCCCGGTGTCCCGGGCTTTTGCGGCTGCACCCCGCGTGCTCAAGGTCAACACCTTGGCCTCCGCCGCCGCTGTGAACGTGCCCATGCAGGCGGCGCTGCGCATGCAGCTCGGCAAGATCAGCGGCTTCGCTGACGCCGAGGTGCGCCCCACCGCCAAGATCCCGCAGATCGCCCAGGAGGTGATCGCCGGCTCCGCGGACATCGGCGACGCCGACGTGGCGTCTACCCTCGCCGCCGCGGAGGCCGGCGCGGACCTCAAGATCATCGGCCTGTCCTACAGCAACACCTCCCAGGTGATCGTGGTCAATGCCGACAAGACCAAGAGCCTGGAAGAAATCGCCACCAACGGCGGCACCATCGCCGTCAATTCCATCGGCGACTTCATGTACGTGATGCTGATCGGCGTCCTGCAGAAGCGCAACATCGATCCCAAGAAGGTCAATTTCATCGAGATGGGCAGTTCCGGCGACCGCGCCCGCGCGTTGCTCGCCGGTCGCGTCGATGCGGTGCCCATGCATATCGAGCAGGCCGCGCAACTGAAGGAGCGGGGCAACTACCAGATCCTGGTGCGCCCGTGGCAGGAATATCCCAACTGGTTCAGCGCGGTCATTATGACCACCGGCGCCTGGCTCCAGAAGGATGAGAACAAGCTCGCCGCCGTGGCGCTGCTGAAGGCCGTCCTGACCTCCTTCCGCAGCACCGATGCGGACTATGCCTGGTACAAGGCGCAGGTCGGCCAGTACGCCTCCTCGAAGGAGCTGAAGGCGGCAGGTGACGATTTCCTCAAGCCGATCTGGAAGACGCTCACCGAGGACATCAAGGCCTTCCCGCCGAAGATGGAGACGCTGACCCCCGACGACGTCGCCAAGGTGATCCCGGTCTACAAGGCGGCCGGTGCGCTGAACGGCACGGTGGACCTCAACAAGCTGATCGACCGCACCTATCTCGAACAGGCGATCAAAGAGCTCGCCTGACATGGCACATCTCACGGTCTCGAACATCTCGAAGTCGTTCGCCGGCTTGCCGGTGCTGGTGGAGCAGTCGCTGGAGGTCCAGGAGGGCGAGTTCGTCGCCCTCCTCGGCCCCTCGGGCTGCGGCAAGTCCACCCTGCTGCAGATCATCAACGGCCTGGTCAGCGCCGATTCCGGCCGTGTCGTGCTGGACGGCAAGGACATCACCGGCAGGACCGGCAGCGGACGCGGCATGGTGTTCCAGGGATCGGATCTGTTTCCCTGGCGCACGGCGCTGGAGAACGTGGCCTTCGGGCTGGAGGTGATGGGCGTTTCCAAGGCCGAGCGCACACGCCGCGCCATGCATTATCTGCACATGGTCGGTCTCGACGGCGCCGCCGACAAATGGCCCCATCAATTGTCCGGCGGCATGCAGCAGCGGGTGGGCATCGCCCGCGCCTTCTGCATCCAGCCCTCCTTGCTGCTCATGGACGAGCCGTTCGGCGCCCTCGACGTCCAGACCCGCGACATCCTCCAGGATGAACTGGTCCGCATCTGGGAAGCCGAGCGCAAGATGGTGCTGTTCGTCACCCATGGAATCGAGGAGGCGCTCTATCTCGCCGACCGCATCCTCGTTTTCAGCAAGCGCCCGGCGCATGTGCTGAAGGAGATCACCGTTCCCTTCGAGCGTCCCCGCAGGGAAGACATGAAGCTCGCCCCGGAATTCCTGGAGCTGCGCCGCGAGATCTCGGACCTGCTTCGCCACGACATCAAGGCCTGAGCGATACCATGAGCATGCACACCCCCGGCACACCGGACATCGGCAGACGCCTCGCTGCCGATCTCGCGCGCCTTAGCTTCGAGGACCTGCCGCCGGACGTGGTGCAGCTCACCAAGCTGTTCACCCTGGATACGCTGGGCGTGATCGGCGGTGCCGCCAAGGCTCCCGGCATGGCGGAGTTGCAGGCGGCGCTGACCGAATGGGAAGCGAATGGCACGTCCACGCTGCTGCTGAGCGGGCGCATGGCCAATCCGGTCACCGCGGCGCTGGCCAATGGTGCGGCCGCGCACAGCCTGGATTTCGACGACCAGCACGACCCGGCCCGCGTCCACGTGTTCTGTGTGGTGCTGCCGGCGGTTCTGGCCGCGTTGGAAGCTGAGCGGAAGATCAGCGGGAAGGACGCCCTCGCCGCGATCGCGGTGGGTGTCGAGGTGTTCTGCCGGCTGGGCCTGGCCTGCTACAATTCGCTGGGCAAGGGCTGGCATCCCACCACGGCCCTGGGCACCATCTCCGCCGCCGCCGCCGTCGCCAAGCTGTACAAGCTCGACGCCGAGAAGACCCTGCACGCCATGGCGCTGGCCTTCGTGCAGTTGAGCGGCACGACCCAGTTCATTGCCGACGGCGCGCTCGCCAAGCGCATCGGGCCGGGCTTCGCCGCCCGGTCCGGCGTGCTGGCGGCGCAGATGGCCCGGCACGGCGTCACCGGCCCCTGGCGCTTCCTGGAGGGCAAGGCGGGCCTGTTCGAGCTTTACGAGCGCGGCGAGGTGCGGCCCGAGATCCTCTCCGACGGGATCGGTGAAATCTGGCGCGTACGCGAACTCAGCATGAAGCCCTATCCGTGCTGCCGCTGCGTCCACACGGTCATCCAGATCGCGCTCGATTACCGCGCGGAAGGCATCACCGGCGCCCACATCGCTTCAGGCACCATCGAGCTCAGCGAGGTAAACCGCCAGATCGTCGGTTCGCCGTTCGACCAGGGCCACCACAATCCGGTGGTCCACGCCCAGTTCAATGCGGCCTATGCCTTCGCCGCCGCACTTACCGACGGCAAGGTGACCATCCCCACTTTCACGCCCGGTCGCATCCGCGCACCGGATGTGGCCTTCGGCTCGCTATTCGAGACCATCGCCGCCGCCGACATGGAGCCCACCGCCGTCCCCCCGGCCCGCGTGCGGCTGCATCTGAAGGATGGCCGCACCCTGGAGCGCACCCGCTGGACCATGAAGGGCGCCCCCGACGAGCCGATGAGCGAAGAGGAAGTGTTCGCAAAATTCCGCGCCTGCCTGGAGCACGGCTTCGGTACGGTACCGGATGACGCGACTGCGCTTCAAGAACAGGTGATGCGGCTGGACGAGGCGCCGACGGCGCGTGATCTCATCGCATTGTTCCTCAGGTGCCGCCAGAACGGGCGCGCCGCATGACGCCGCACGCTCTCGCCCCGCTCGACGGGATCGATACGCCGGCCCTGCTGGTGGACGTCGACGTGATGGAAGCCAACATGGCGCGCATCATCGCGCGTTGCCGGCAGGCCGGCGTCGGCTGGCGGCCCCATTGCAAGTCGCACAAGTCGCCCGACATCGCCCGGCTACAGATCGCCGCCGGCGCCATCGGCATCACCTGCGCGAAGCTGTCGGAGGCCGAGGCGATGGCGGAGGCGGGTATCACCGACATCCTCATCGCCAACCAGATCGCCGGCCCGCTCAAGATCGCCCGGCTGATGGCCCTGCGCCAGCAGGTGGATGTGGCCGTGGCGGTGGACGGCCCGGACAATGTGGCCGCCTTGGCCGCTGCCGCACAGACCGCCGGCATGCGGCTGCGCGTGCTCATCGAAGTGGATACGGGCACGCGGCGCGCCGGGGTGCTGCCCTGCGCGCCGGTGGTTGAACTGGCGCGCATCATCGCGTCCCATCCCGGATTGGAGCTGGCCGGCGTGATGACCTGGGAGGGTCACACCACCCGCATTCGCGACCCCGCCGAGAAGCGCGCCGCCATCGCGCAGGCGGTGGGCGATCTGGTGCGCAGCGCCGACCTGTGCCGCGCGGCGGGCTTTCCCATTGCCATCGTCAGCTGCGGCGGCACCGGTACGTTCGAAACCTCCGCCGGCATTCCCGGCGTAACCGAGATCCAGGCTGGCGGCGGCATCTTCGGTGATGTGCGCTACCGCACCATCTACAATGTGCCGTTGGACTACGGGCTGACCGTGCTCTCCACCGTCACCAGCCGGCCGACGCCGCAGCGGGTGATCTGCGATGCCGGCAAGAAGGCCATGAGCACGGATGCCGGCATGCCGCTTCCGCTGGATTTGCCGCCGGTCGCCTCGGTAGGGTTTTCCGCCGAGCACGGCAAGATCGAATTGCAGGGGCCGAGCGAGGAACCGCGCGTCGGCGACCGCATCCGGGTGGTGGTCGGCTATGCCGACACCACCGTCCATCTCCATGACGAGATTCATGCCCTGCGAGCCGGGCAGATCGTGCACATCTGGCGCATTCCACGGGCCGCGCGCCTGCGCTGACGCGCCATCCCCCAACCAGCATCAGAGACTTGTATGACACGCGCAGCGGCAGACCCGTCCTATCGTCTCGGCGTCGATATCGGCGGTACCTTCACCGACGTGGTGCTGATGAGCGCCGATGGCTCCATCTTCAGCAAGAAGGTGCTGTCCACCCCTCTCGATTATAGCGAGGGCATCGAGACCGGCGTCTCGGCGCTGCTGGCCGAGCTGAACATCGCCGCGTCGCAGATCCGCGAGTTCGTCCACGCCACCACGGTGGCCACCAACACCATCATCGAGCGCAAGGGCGCCAAGGTCGGCCTCCTCACCACGCGCGGCTTCCGCGACGTGCTGGAGATCGGCCGCTTCCGCACACCCAAGCTCTATGACATGACCTACAAGAAGCCCGCCCCGCTGGTGGATCGCCACCTGCGCCTGGAGGTGGACGAGCGCATCGCCGCCGACGGCAGCGTCATCACCGCTCTCGACGAGGTCGCGATGACCGCGGCCGCCAAGGTGTTCGCGGCGGAAGGTGTCGAGGCAATCTCGGTGACCTTCATCAATTCCTACGCCAATGCCGCGCATGAGCGCCGCGCCGCCGAGATGCTGCGCCAATTTCTGCCGGGTGTTCCGGTGACCGCCTCGATCGACCTGCTGCCGCAGCTGGGCGAATATGAGCGCACCTCCACCACGGTGGTGAACTCCTACATACGCCCGGTGGTGGAGCGTTATGTCTCGGCCCTCAAGGCCCGGCTCGATCGCCTCGGCATCCGGGCCCCGTTGATGATCATGCAGTCCTCGGGCGGCATCTCGCCCGGCGACGTGGTGGCCCGCCAGCCCATCGACATCATCGAGAGCGGACCGGCCGCCGGCGTGCTGGGCGGCCAGCGCCTGGGGGTGAAGATCGGCATCGGCGACATGCTGGTGTTCGACATGGGCGGCACCACCGCCAAGGCCACCGTCATCGAAAAGCACGCCTTCTCGCTGTGCCCGGAGACCGAAGTGGGCGGTGGCGCGGCGCTGGGCACGCGCATGATCAAGGGCGCCGGCTATCCGGTGCAAGTGCCCACCATCGACATCGCCGAGGTGGGCGCCGGCGGCGGCTCGATCGCCGCCAGCGATGCGGCCGGCGGCCTGCTGGTCGGCCCGCGCAGCGCCGGGGCCGAGCCCGGCCCGGTCGCCTACGGGCGCGGTGGCACCAGCCCCACCGTGACCGACGCCAATCTGGTGCTGGGCTATCTCAACCCGCATGCCTTGGTCAGCGGCGAGCTGAAGCTGGACATGGACGGTGCCCGCGCCGCCATCGCCGCGCTGGGCGAGAGGGTCGGCCTTCCGGCCATTGAGACCGCCTACGGCATCCACGCCATTGCCGACGCGACCATGTTGCGCGCCCTGCGCGGCGTCTCCTCCGAGAAGGGCCGCGATCCGGCGCAATACGCCATGTTGGCCATCGGCGGCAACGGGCCTGTGCATGCCTGCTCGCTGGCCCAGGCGGCGGGCATGACCCACATCGTGGTGCCGCCTGTGGCCGGGCTGTTCAGCGCGCTGGGCATGTTGTTTGCCGACGTGGAGCACCAGTTGGTCCAGGCCTTCTATCGCCGCCTGGACGAGACGGACCTGACGCGCCTGGAGGAGGCCTTTGCGCCCTTGCGCGCCCGTGGCCTGGAGATGCTCCGCGCCGAAGGCTTCGCCATGCCGGAACGGCAGAGCGTCAGCCTGTTCGCGGATCTGCGCTACATGGGCCAGACGACGCCCTTGACCCTGCCGGTGCCGGATGGCGCCGACGCTTTGGAGAAGCTGGCGGCCGCCTTCCATACCGAGCATGCCGGCGTGTTCGGCTATGCTTCGCCGCACGAGCCGATCCAGTTCGTCTCGCTCAAATTGGTGTGCCGTGGCGTGCCCGAGCATCCGCGCATGCCCGACCAGGCCCGGCGCAGCGCCGAGAAGACGGCCACCGCCCATGTGCGTCGCGCCTATTTCGGCCCGGAGGGCTGGTTCGATACACCCGTGGTACCGCGTGCGGCACTGGCCGCCGGCGCCATGTCCGGGCCGCTGATCGTCGAGGAATACGACACCACCATCGTCGTCCTGCCCGGCTGGAGCGCAGCCCTCGACAGCTGGAACAACGTCCTCGTCACACGCAGCGCAGCGTGAGGGAGCCTGACATGACGATCATCGATCCCGTCCGCCGCGAACTCTTGAAGAACGCCCTCATCACCACCGCCGACAACGCGCTGGTCATGGTCACGCGTACGGCGCGCACCTCCAACGTCAAGAACAGCATGGATTTCTCCGCCGCCATCTGCGACGGCCGGGGCCGGCTGGTGGCGCAGGGGCTCGCCGTGCCGGTGCACCTGGGCGTGGTGATGCCGGCGTTGGACGCCTGCCTCGCCCATTTCGGCGAGGATGTGCGCGAAGGCGACGTGCTGGCCAGCAACGATCCCTATTCGGGATGCAGCCACCTCAACGACATCTTCACCTTCAAGCCGGTCTATGTGAAGGGCCGGCGCATCGCCTTCGTGAGCCTGATCCTGCACCATTCGGACCTCGGTGGCCGGGTGCCCGGCGGCAACGCCGCCGACAGCATGGAGATCTTCGAGGAGGGACTGCGCATTCCCCCGCTGAAGATCGTCGAAGCGGGCAAGCCCAACGAGACGCTCATGCGCATCATCGAGTTCAACACCCGCGTGCCGGACCGGGTGATGGGCGACGTGCGGGCGCAGCTCGCCGCCCTCGACCAGGCCGCGGCCGAAGTGGAAAAGCTCGCCGCCACCTGGGATCCGGATGTCCTCGATGCCTATCTGGACGACCTCATCGACTATGCCGAGACGCTTACCCGCGCCGATCTTGCGGCGCTGCCGAACGGTTCCGTGGAGTTCGTGGAGTGGAATGATGACGACGGCGTCGGCAACGGCCCGATCCGCATCCACCTGAAGCTCACCAAGACTGGCAGCGAGATCGAGGCCGACCTCACCGGCACCGACGACGACAAGGGCGGCGCCGTCCATTGCAACCGCGCCTTCACCGTCTCCTGCGTCTATGCCGCCATCCGCACCGTGCTCGGTGCGTCCATTCCCAACAATGCCGGTCTCTACCGCGCCATCACGGTCAAGACCCGGCCGGGCACCTTCGTGGACGTGCGCTATCCCGCGGCGGTGGGCTCACGCGGCCAAGTGGGCTTCCGCCTGCGCTCCATCGTGCTGGGCGCGCTCGCCACCTTGCTGCCGGGCCGCCTGCCGGCCTGCGCCGGCGGCTCGGAATTCGCCATCGCAGCCTCGGGCAACGATGCGGCGGGCCGCCGTTTCCTGCATCTGGAGTTCCACAACAACACCGGCCTCGGTGGCGGTCCGGACAGCGATGGCCAGGATGCCGGACCCTACTGCATCGGCAACCTCGCCAATGTGCCGGTGGAGCTGATCGAGGCCGAGCATCCCCTGCGCATCGAGGAATATGCCTTCCTCCCCGACACCGGTGGTGCCGGCCAGTATCGCGGCGCTCTGGGCATGGTGCGGCAGTATCGGCTGCTGGTGGACGATGTGCAGGTGCAGGTGCGCTCCGACCGCTTCACCTCCCAGCCCTGGGGCCTGTTCGGAGGGGGACCGGGCGCGGGCGCCAAGTCCATCTTGAACCCCGGCCCGGATGCCCAGCCGCTGCCGTCCAAATTCACCCGCCGGTTCAAGAGCGGCGACGTCCTGCGCTTCGAGATGGCGGGGGCCGGCGGCTACGGCGAGCCGGCCGCCCGCGATGTGGCGCGGATCGCCGAGGATCTGCACCAGGAAAAACTCACCCCCGAATACGTGCGGAAGACCTATCCCGAAGGGGCTGCCGCGCCGAACGCCTGATGGCCCGAAACGTCAGATAAAAGGCTGCGGCGCCGCATCAGTCGCCGCGGCGCGGCGCCCCTCTTTTGCGAGCTGTGTTGATCCCTTGGCCTGGGTAGGGATGGCGGGGATTGAACATCAGGACGTCCGGTGCACCGAATCTCTGCGGTCGGGCGGTTCTGGCGCGTCCTCCAGCCCATAGACCGCGCGCGCCGCGGCAGCGCTGACATAACCGAATGCCACATCGCGGCGCACCGCGTCACGATCACGGGAGCGGGGGTAGCCATAGCCGCCGCCACCCGCCGAGGTGCACACGAGGCAGGCCCCCGGCTCCAGCACCACGCCGCTGTCGTGCACGCCCAGACGGTGCTCACTGCTGTCGGCTTGGGCAATACGGTAGTCGTGGCCTGCCCCGTCCGCGCCACCGCCGGTACCGAAGGGCGGCACCAGCACGCCCTCGCCCGAGGCGTTGAGCACCGCCGGCGTGGTGCCGTCATAGCGCAGCCGCATCAGCCCGCCGAGGCCGCCGCGCTGCTGCCCGGCGCCGCCGGTGTCGGGCGCCAGGGCATATTCCTCCACCACCAGCGGATAGGAGGCCTCGGTGCGCTCGATGGAGGGCGAGGGCGTGCCGCCGGGATTGTGCAGGCCGCCGAGGTTGGGCCAGCCGTCGTGATCGCGATTGCCGCCGGTGCCGCCCTTGTTGAAGAAATAGTGCCAGATGAAGGGCCGCCCCTGCCGGTCCGAGCCGGCCAAGGCGAAGCGGAAGCGGCGGGCGAAGCCGCCGATGGCACGATCCGGATCGGCGCCCCCCAGCGCCTGGAGCACCGCCTCAATGAGCGCGCAGGCGGTGGAGGAGGTGCAGGCCCCCACGGGGGCGGGCAGCACCGGGTCCAGGAGGCTGCCGGGCCGGGTGCGGATCTCGATGGCGCGGGCGCTGCCGTCATTCAGGCCCTGCTCATCGCCGCTGAAATAGAGAAAGGCCACCATCACCGCCGCGCGGGTGTTGGCATAGGGGCTGTTGATGAAGGCCGGCACCTGGTCGGGGCATTGGGTCAGGTCCACCACCGCGCGCCCGTCCTCCAGGGTGACGATGACGGGAATGGGAAGCAGGTGGCCGGGCGCCGGCTCGTATTCCATGCAGCTGCGCCCCTCGTACCGGCCCTGGCGACAGCCGCGCAGCATTTGCCGCATGATGGCCTCGCCGCCGTCCAGCACCGCGCGGACGCAGGCCTCGATTTCCTCGGCGTCATAGCGCCGGAACAGCTCTTCCAGCCGCGCCGCGCCGGCCTTTACGGCCGCGAGCTGCGCCATCAGGTCGCCTTCCAGGTCCTCCGGCCGGCGGGAATTGCTGGCCACCATCCGCAGCACGTCGCGGCGCACGCCGCCGCGCGCCGCCAGCTTCACCGGCGGGATGCGCAGCCCCTCGTGCCAGATCTCGCGGGCGGCGGCGCTGTAGCCGCCCGCCGACAGGCCGCCGATGTCGCCCTGGTGGGCCCTGAGCGCCACCCAGAAGCGCAGCTTTCCGCCGTGGAAGAAGGGCATGGCCAGCGTCACGTCCGGCAGATGGCTGCCGCCCCAGAACGGGTCATTGGCCATCAGGATGTCGCCGTCGAAGAGGTCGTCCTCGAAGGCCTCCGCCATCAGCCGCACCGCCAGCGGCATGGCGCCCATGTGGATGGGCACGCGCTCGGCCTGTGAGACGGTCTGGATGTCGGAGGACAGCAGGACGGCGGAGAAATCCTGGTTCTGGTTGAGGATGGGCGAGAAGCACGTATGCGTCATCGTCTCCACCATCTCCTCCGTCACCGCCTTCAGCTTGTGGCGGACCACCGCTAGTGTCAGAGGGTTCAGCATGCCCGGTCTCCCGCGGGGGCGGCGGCGTCGGATAGGCAGAGGCTGCCGGTGGCATCGAGGGTGGCCGTGCTGCCCGGCAGCACCAGGACCGAGGTGGCCGCGGAATCGATCAGCGCCGGCCCGGCGATGACCATGCCGCGGCGGATCTGTTCGAACCAATAGACCGGCGCCATCACCGCCGCGCCAATGAAGATGCGGCGTTCCCCGGTGCGTGCCGCCGCGCAGTCCACGCCGCCCGCCGGTGCCGCGTCGAGCACGGGCAGGGCGAGCTTGGGCAGCGTGTTGAACACCGCGACGCGGCAGGTCTCCACGATGCCCGGCTCGCCAGGATGGGTGTGGTGGTAGAGTCCCTCATAGGTCGCGACGAAGCGCCGTTCGAGATCGGCCGCGGTGTCGTCCGGCTCCAGCGGCACCGGGATTGTGTGCACCTGCCGCTCGTAGCGGCAGTCGGCGAAGCGGCGCACGTGGATGTCGCCTGCATGGCCGCCACGACTGCGAGATGTCTCCAGCGCCGCGCGGCCCTCGACTTCCAGGGCGCCGAACACCTGCGCCAGCCGGCCGTCGTGCAGGTCACGGATGGGCGCGTTGACAGTCTGCTGGAGATCCTGCCGCACGTCCGCCGCAAGGAACCCCAGCGCGGAGAGCACCGAGGCCATGGCCGGGATGATGGCGGTGGGGATCTCCAGCTCGCGCGCGACCGCATTGGCGTGCAGCCCGCCGGCGCCGCCGAACGACATCAGCGCGAAATCGCGCGGGTCCATGCCGCGCCGCACGGTGGCGAGGCGGATGCCCTCGGTGATGCGCGAGGTGGCGAGCACGTGGATGGCATAGGCGGCCTCGTCCACGCCGATGCCCAGCGGGGCCGCGATCTCCTGTGCGATGACCGCCCGCGCCGCTGCCACGTCTAGTCGCATGCGCCCGCCGAGGAAGGTCTCGCCGGAGATGAAGCCGAGCACAAGATTGGCGTCGGTCAGCGTCGCTCGCGTGCCGCCCTTGCCGAAGCAGGCCGGGCCGGGCACGGCGCCGGCGCTCATGGGGCCGATGTCCAGCATGCCCCCGGCATCGATGCGGGCGATGCTGCCGCCGCCGATGCCGAGCGGATTGATCTCGATGGCGGGGGCCGCGATGCGCAGGCCCGCCAGCTCGGCGCGGTTGCGCTCCACCGGGACACCGTCCTGGATGATGCAAATGTCGGTGCTGGTGCCCCCGGTGTCATAGGTCACCAGTTGCGGCAGGCCAAGGGCGCGGGCGTAGAGTGCGCCGGCCATGGCGCCGCCCGCCGGGCCGCTGGTCACCGCCCCCACCGCCCGCGTGCCGGCCTCGGCGACCGGCAGCACACCGCCGTTGGACTGCATCACCTGCACCGGCACGGTGATGCCGCGCTCGGTCAGCCGCCCGAACAGGCGGTTCAGATAGGTCTTGAGGCCGGGGCCCACATAGCCGTTCACCACCGCCGTGGAGAGCCGGTCATATTCGCCCTCCCGCCCGAGGATCTCGTGGCCCAGCGAGATGAAGGGCTCCCAGCCGGTGGCGGCGATGGCCGCGCGCGCCGCCCGCTCGTGCGCGGGCCGGCGGTGGGCATGGAGGAAGCAAACGACGACCCCGTCCACACCGGCCGCGCGCAGGGTGGCGATGGCTGCGTCCAGGCTCTCGGGGTCGAGCGGCAGCACGGCTGTGCCGTCCGGCGCGACGCGCTCGCGCACTTCCAGCCGCAACGGCCGGGGAATGACCGGCGTGGGCGCGGCGGTGCGCAGCGCATAGCGGTTGTCGCGCGCGCCCTCCCGCAGCTCCAGCAGGTCGCGAAAGCCCTGGGTGGTAATGAGCCCGAGGCGCGCACCGCGCCGCTCCACCAGGATGTTGGTGGCCACCGTGGTGCCATGGATGAACAGCTCGATGCCCGGCAGGAGGGTATCCAGCGTCAGTTCCAGTTCGTCTGCCAGCAGTTTCAGCGCGTCCAGCACGCCGCGCGAGGGATCGTCCGGCGTCGAGGGCGTCTTGACGAAGCGCAGGCCCCTCAGCGGGTCGGCCGCCACGAGGTCCGTGAAGGTTCCGCCCACATCGACCCCGATCATCATGAGCAGGCTATCCGGTCGCCAGCCATCCAACGCATGCGCCTGAAACTCCCGTTCTGATGTCCTGGGACAATCTGCAGGCGGCGGGATCGATCTCACAATTGCAATCTGATATCGATCATGATGCCGAAGTGAGATACCTTTCAGCAGCTCCCAGCCCGAGCGCCCGCCCATGAACCTCACGTCGCTCCGCTATTTTGTCGCCGTGGTGGAGGCCGGCTCCATGCGCGAGGCTGCCGAAGGGCTGCATGTGGCGCAGTCCGCGCTCAGCCGGCAGATCCAGAACCTGGAGCAGGCGTTCGGCGCGCCGCTGCTGTCGCGCCTGCCGCGCGGCATCGCCCCCACCATGGCCGGGCGCGTGCTGCTGCGGCATGCGCGGGACACCCTCTCCGCCGTGGCCTTAGCCCATGACGAGATCGCCGCCTTGCAGGGGCTGCGTCGGGGCGAAATCCGCATCGCCACCATCGATCCGTTGGCGGAGGACATCCTGCCCGGCCTCATCACCCGCTTCCAGGCCCGCCACGCGGACATCTCCTTCGATGTCCGCGTCGGCAATACCCGCCAAGTGCAGGGGCTGGTGCGCGAAGGGCTGGCGGAAATCGGCATCGGCTACAACCCGCCGCCCGACCCGGACCTCGCTGTGCTCACCGCCGTGGACCAGCCGCTGACGGCCTTCGTCGCGCCGGATCATCCGCTCGCCGCGCAGCCCGCCATCGCTTTGGAGGCGCTGGAGGGCTGCCGGCTCATCCTGCCGCCCGCCCGCTCGCCGACGCGGCGACTGATCGACGAGGCCATGCGGCGCCAGGGCGTCACCGCGCGGGTGGCGGTGGAGAGCGATTCCGTGGCGCTGCGCCTGAACACCGCCGCGCGCACGCAGGCGGTGGCGCTGCTGGCGGAACTGTCCGGCCGCACCGCGGTGGCGCAGGGCCGGCTGGCGGGCGTGCCCATTGCCGACCCGGCCGTGGAGAACGGCAGCATCCAGATCTTCGCCCTCAAGGCGCGCCAGCGCTCCCGCGCCGTCACCGCCTTCCTGCGCGGCCTCCAGATGGCCATCCGCCACGCACGGTGAACATCGGCGGCACCGTAAGGCGAGGAGGCTATGCGAGGGGCGTCACGCTCGATTTCTTCCGGCGAGGAAAGCTCACCGACAACGCGTTCATCGATCCCTTCAATGGGTGCTTCCGGAGTGAATGCCTGAACACCCACTGGTTTCTGACGCTTGCCGACGCGGTGAAAAATGATGGAGGCTTGGCTTAGAGACTACGACGAGGATCGGCTGCGTGGGGCCGCCGGCCATAACCCTCCGATCATGTTGCAGAACTCCGGCGGTGCCCCAGCCCACCGCCGTGAGCAAGGCCGGAAAATCCAACTTCCGGCGGTCCAACGAATGGTCTCGGATCACCTTGGCGGGACAAACAATGGTGTGGAATTTATTTCGCGGCTTAAGGCAGGTTTTCAAGGGTCGTGTAGTCAAAAAAATTGACACCACAATCGGTGGTGGGGGCGTAACAATTTCGCTCCGCCTTAAGGAAGGGCGTGACGGAGATTTATACGTCGTTCTCGTGCGGAACGCTGGGAATTATCTCAGCTATGACCCAATGGAACTGGCCGAGTTTGAAACACTTTTCAGTGCCATGCAGGAAATTCGCATTGCTGCGACGAGATCACCAGACTTGGCTATCCGCTCCAACCGTCCGTAGCTCGCTGGCCGACACAATCTGCCGTCCCGCTCGATCCCGCCCATTTCCAGCAAATCCCGATTGTGTCTACCGGGGACCACCACGAGCGAATGCAGGTGCTGGGGCAGATGCCAGGGCACGATTTCTCGCGGCCGGGATTCTTTATTGTATTTCAGGTGTTTATGAAATTTTGTTGGTGGAGCCGAGGGGAATCGAACCCCTGACCTCTGCAGTGCGATTGCAGCGCTCTCCCATCTGAGCTACGGCCCCGAACCGTGGGAGGCGCCATTTATGATTTGGGGCCCCATGCTGTCAAGCGGGGAAAATCCCGGCGAGGACGGGATTTTCCGGCTGTCCACCGTTCCGCGTCACATCCCTTTCGGTCCGGCCGTGCGCTGGCCTCTCAGCACCACGTAGATGGCCGGGATGACCAGCACGGTCAACGCCGTGGACGAGGCGAGGCCGAACAGCAGGGAGATGGCGAGGCCCTGGAAGATCGGGTCCGTCAGGATCACCGCCGCGCCGATCATCGCCGCCAAAGCGGTGAGGAGGATGGGCTTGAACCGGATGGCGCCCGCTTCCAGCAACACTTCCTCGAGCGGACGGCCGGGTGTGCGGGCGTGGCGGATGAAGTCCACGAGCAGGATGGAGTTGCGCACGATGATGCCGGCCAAGGCGATGAAGCCGATCATGGAAGTGGCCGAGAAGGGCGCGCCGAACAGCCAGTGGCCGGTCATTATTCCTATGAATGTCAATGGGATAGGCGTCAGGATGACAAGCGGCAGCTTGAACGAGCCGAACTGCGCCACCACCAGGATGTAGATGCCGAGGATGGCGACGATGAAGGCGCCGCCCATGTCCCGGAACGTCACCCACGTCACCTCCCATTCGCCGTCCCACAGGAGGGTCGGCTTCGCCTCGTCGGAGGGCTGGCCGTGGAGGGCGATGACAGGCTTGGGCAGGTCGCCGAAATCCATGTTTTCCAAGGCTTTGGACACAGCCATCATGCCATAGACGGGGGCCTCGTAGGCGCCGGCGAGGTCGGCCGTGACCATCTCGGCGGGTCGGCCGTTGTGGCGGAAGATGGGGAAGGAGGCGGGTTCGCGGACGACGCGGACCACGTCGCCCAGTTCCACCACCCCGCGCCCGCCGGGCAGGGCGTTGGCGGGCACGGGCGTCGCCAGGGTGCGTTCGTCTACAGCCTTGTTTCCCTTTGACATTTCGAGCCGGATCGGGATCGGTGCCCGGCCGCCGCCGCGGTGGGAATAGCCCAGGGTGCCGCCGGCGAAGATACCGCGGATGGCGTCGTACACATCCCCTTGTTCCACCTTGTAGAATTCGAGGTTGTCCTGGTCGATGGCCAGGCGGACGCGCTCCCCGGGGGTGCCGAAGCTGTCGTCTACGTCCACGATAAAGGGAACACTTTCAAAGGCTTGGCGCACCTTTCGGGCGACCGCGCGGCGGGTGTCCGGGTCGGGGCCGTAGATCTCGGCGAGGAGGGTCGCGAGCACCGGCGGGCCGGGCGGCGGCTCCACCACCTTGAGCGACGAGCCCGGCGGAAGTGCGATTGATTTCAATCGGTTACGGACGTCGAGCGCGATCTCGTGGCTGGTGCGGGAGCGCTCGCCCTTCTCCTTCAGGTTGATCTGGATGTCGCCCTGCTTGGGGGCGGCCCGGAGGCCGTAGTGGCGCACCAAGCCGTTGAAATTGAAGGGCGCAGCGGTGCCGGTGTGGGTCTGGAAGGAAACCGACTCCGGCAGGTCCGAGAGCGCGTTCACCATGGCATTCAGGGTGGAATCGGTGCGTTCCACAGGGGTGTCAGCTGGCATGTCCAGAATGACGGCCAGTTCGGTCTTGTTGTCGAACGGAAGCAGCTTCACCGTCACCGCGTGGGTGTAGAAGAGGCTCAGGGAGGCGAGGGTCGCCACCCCCACGGTGGCGAGGAAGGCACCTGAGCGGGCGCGGGAGGCGAGGATGGGGCGGGCCACCCTGACATAGAAGCGCCCCAGCCGGCCGCCGTCGGCGGCTTCGCCATGGGTGCCGGCATCACCTTGCCCCGCCCGGCCGGCGATCCTGAGCATCAGCCAGGGGGTGAGGACGACGGCGACGAAGAAGGAGAAGACCATCGCCGCCGAGGCGTTGGCCGGGATGGGGCTCATGTAGGGGCCCATCATGCCGGAGACGAACAGCATGGGCAGCAGTGCCGCCACCACGGTCAGCGTCGCGACGATGGTGGGATTGCCCACCTCGGCCACCGCGTCGATGGCGCCCTGCGCGCGGGAACGCCCGTCCTTCATGGCCCAGTGGCGGGCGATGTTCTCGATGACGACGATGGCGTCGTCCACCAGGATGCCGATGGAGAAGATGAGCGCGAACAAGCTGACGCGGTTCAGCGTGTAGCCCATGAGGCGGGCGGCGAAGAGGGTGAGCAGGATGGTGGTGGGAATGACCACCGCCACCACCAGCGCCTCGCGCCAGCCGATGGCGAAGCCCACCAGCACGACGATGGAGACGGTGGCGAGGCCGAGATGCAGCAGCAGCTCGTTGGCCTTCTCGTTGGCGCTCTCGCCGTAATTGCGGGTGACCTTCACCTCCACGTCGGCGGGGAGGGTGGAGCCGTTTGCGGCCTTGATCTGGTTGAGCACCTCCTCGGCGATGACCACCGCATTGGTGCCGGGGCGCTTGGCGATGGCGAGCGACACCGCGGGGCGCCGGGTGAGGCCATCCGGCCCCTTCTCGATATGGGTGACGTAGTGCTCGGCCGGCTGGGTGGCGAGGGTCACGTTCGCCACGTCGCGCACATAGACCGGGCGCCCGTCGCGGGAGGTGAGGAGGATGCCGCCGATCTCGGAGGGGGTCTGCAGGGTCTGGCCGGCAACGAGGGTGCGCTGGCCATTGGCCTCGCGCACGGTGCCGGTGTTGAAGGTGCGGTTGGCGCCTTCGAGCTTGCCCTGCAACTGGGCGAGGGTGATGCCGTAGAGGGAGAGGCGCTCGGGATCGGGCGCGACGCGGATTTCCTCCGGCTGCTCGCCCACGATGTAGGTGAGGCCGATATCGGGCAGCTTGGAGATGTCGGCCTGAAGCTCCCGCGCGACGCGGGTGAGATCGTTGGCGGTCCAGCGGCTCGCGGCCTCGGGCTTGGGCACGAGGGTGAGCACGAGGATGGCCACGTCGTCGATGGAGCGGCCGACGATCAGCGGCTCGGTGATGCCCACCGGGATGCGGTCGAGATTGGCCCGCACCTTCTCGTGCACGCGCAGGATGGCGGCATCCGGGCTGGTGCCGGTGAGGAAGCGCGCGGTGACGACCACGCCGTCGTCCTCGGTCTGCGAATAGACGTGCTCCACCCCGTCGATGGCCTTGACGATGGTTTCCAGCGGCTCGGTGACGAGCTTCACCGCATCCTCGGCCTTCAGCCCCTGGGCCGAGACGCGGATGTCCACCATGGGCACGGAAATCTGCGGCTCCTCCTCGCGCGGCAAAGTGACGAGCGCGATGAGGCCGAAGGCGAAGGCCGCGAGCAGCAGCAGCGGGGTCAGGGGGGAGGCGATGAAGGTGCGCGTCAGCACGCCGGCGATACCGAGGGGGCGGGTCTCGCCCGAATGGGTCTCGCCCGAATGAGGCACGCCGTGGGAGGTCTCGCTCATGGTCAGTGCCCCGCCGCGGAGATCAAGTCCCCGTCCTTGAGGCCGGTGAGAATTTCCACCCGTTCGCCATCATCGCCGGCAAACCGCTCGCCGAGGATGACGGGCACGTCGAGCGGCCCGCCTGCGGTGGCCAGCGTCACATAATCGATGCCGTGCTGGGTCCGGATGAGGGCGGCCGGAACGGCCAGTACCGCGCGCTTGCCGATCTCCACCCACACCAGCGTGCGCTCGTTGACGAAGTAGTTGCCGAGGTCGTTCACCTCCACGTCGGCCATGACGCGGCCGGCGGAAATCTCCGGATAGACCTTCACGATGCGGCCCGGCCGGGCGGTGGCGGGAGAGCCGGCCTTGTCCTGCGAAATGCCGCGCTCGCCGATGCGCACCGTGCCGCCCTCGCGGATGGAGGCGGCGTGACGCTCCGGCAAGGAGAGCCTGAGGTAATAGGGGCCCGAGGCGACTCGGGCGATCTCGTCGCCGGCCAGCACCACGCTGCCGGGCGTCACCGGCACGGTGAGGACGCGGCCGTCGGCGGGCGCGATCACGGCGCCCTCGCGGGCGCGCTGGAGCACCACCGCGCGGTCGGCCTGCGAGGCCGTGACCTGGTTGGTGGCGACATCGAACTGGGTCTTTGCCGTATCGAGCCGCGCCTGGCTGGCGACGCCGCGGGCGACGAGCTGCTGGGCGCGATCGAGTTCGATCTTCGCATTGTCGAGCTGGGAGGTCAGCTCCTTGATCCTGGCGTCGGCGGCATTGAGCGAGAGGGCGTTCTTGTCGTCCACCACCAGGGCGATCTCGTCGCCCTCCTTCACGCTGTCGCCCTCGGAGACGGAGACGGCACGCACGGTGCCGCCGATGCGGGCGCGGGCGGGCACCACGGTGCGGCTCTTGACCTCGCCGAAGACGCCCTTCAGCTCCGGCACCTCCACGTTGTGGACGGTGAAATCGGCGGCGCGGGCGGTGCCGGGGAAGGCGCCATACGCAGGCAAAAGGGCAGCCATCGCCACCGCGAGGGCCGCGGCGGGCGGGATGAAGCGCAGGGACATGGTGGCTCTCTCTGCCCGGCCTCGCGCCGGGCGGGGGTCAGAAACGGGAGTTCAGGTGAAGGCGACGCCGGGCTTCACGCCCAGCTTCTTCAAGAGGATGGCCGCCGGGCAGAAGCCGGTGACGGACGCCTGCATCAGGTTCGCGCCCACGAAGGCGGTGAGCCAGAAGAAATAGGGCGACACGGTGAGGCCGAGGCCGAGCGAGGCCAGCACCATGAAACCCGCAAACATCATGACGATGCGATCGACAGACATTATCCTGCTCCCGAGATCCTGCTTCGTTGAGGCGCTCTTTCGGGCGTCCCTTCCGTGCGGGGCATCCCGCGTTGCCATTGCATCTAACATTCGATTATCATAAATTCAAGACTATGAATGTTGTCGAGATGATCCCCGCTTCGGAGCGGGCCGCCGAACTGATGCGCAGCCTGTCCCACCCGCAGCGCCTGCTGGTTCTGTGCGCGCTGGTGGACGGCGAGAAATCCGTCGCGCAGCTGCGCGACGAACTCGCCATCGAGCAGGTGCCCATGTCGCAGCAACTCATGCGGCTGAGGTCGGATGGGCTGGTCGAGGCCCGTCGCGAAGGCACCAGCGTGTTCTATCGCATCGCGCGCGAGGAGGTGCTGGCGGTGATCGCCGCCCTTCACAAGGCGTTCTGCCCGAACCGGGTGGAGTGCTGAGGGGAGAGCGCGGCGCGGACCGGATGCGCCTTTGTTGCCCCCGTACGATTGGGGCCTCCGCCTGTCCCGGGAACCACTCCCGCGCCCCGGACGCATGGAGCGTCAGCGGAATGGTTCCATACAGGCCGTCATGGCCGGGCTTGTCCCGGCCATCCACGTGGAGCGGCTAGGGACGGCTGTCCAGCGAATGTCCCATCGGCCCGACGTGGATGCCCGGCACAAGGCCGGGCATGACGATGGAGTTGCGGCGAGGCTCCGTCGAGCACGCCAGACAGGCCTTAAGCCGGCCGCCACACCGCCGTGCGCTTGATCTCCATGTCCTCCAGCTCCCGCGTCACCGGCACCGAGTATTCCGCGAGCTTTTCCAGCCGGTCCTTCGGCAGATAGGTGCGGCCCGGATCGCCGATCAGCACCGTCGCGCCGCGCGCGGCGAGGGCGAGGAGCCAGGCGAACACCTTCTCCGAAAGATCGCGCTCATAGGCGATGTCGCCCGCGAGCACCGTGTCCCACCCATCGTCGCGGCCGATGAGGTCGTCCTGCGTGGGGGAGAGCACGACGCCGTTCGCTTCCCCATTGAGGGCGATGGCGGCCACCGCGAAGGGGTCGATGTCGGCGCAGGTCACGCCCGCCGCCCCCGCCTTCATGGCGGCGATGCCCACGAGCCCCGAGCCCGAGGCGAAATCCAGCACGCGTTGCCCGCGCACCGTCTCGGGATGGTCCAGCACATGCCGGGCGAGGGCCTGCCCGCCGGCCCAGGCGAAGGCCCAGAAGGGCGGCGGCAGGCCGAGTTCGCCCAGTTCCTCCTCGGTGCGATGCCAGATGGGCACCGCCTCGTCGGCCACATGGAGAGAGACCTCCGGCACCAGCGGCACCGGGCGCAGGCGCGTCTCGGCGCGGATGAAGGCGTTCGGGTCGGTGATGGGGCGGCTCACCCCTTGATGCCGCCCATGGCGCACACGAGGGCCCATTCCTCGTCCGTCACCGGCTGCACCGAGAGGCGGGAGAACTTCATCAGCGCCATCTCGGCAAGCCGCGGCTCGGCCTTCACGGCGGCGAGGGTGACGGGGGTCTTCAGCGGCTTCACCGCCTTGATGTCCACCATCACGAACTTGCCGGTGGGGTCGGAGGGGTCCGGGTAGGCCTCCTTGATGACCTCGACGATGCCGACGATCTCCTTGCCCTCGTTGGAATGGTAGAAGAAGCCGGTGTCGCCGATCTTCATGGCGAGCATCTGCTGCTTGGCGAGGTGGTTGCGCACCCCGTCCCAGTGGGTGCCCTTGGCCCCCGCCTTCACCTGCATCTCCCAGGACCATTTGAAGGGTTCGGACTTGTAGAGCCAGTGGGCCATGGCAATGCTCGCGTTCGCAATCGATGGTTCGGATGTGCCGTTTCCGGCCTTGCTTGGCAAGGCATGATGGCGAGGATTGCGTGTTGCGGCCGAGGCCTTAATGTCCGCCGCCGGCGGCGCGGACGGGCGCCGCACCACGAGGAAACGCACCATGGTCTATGAGATTGCCACGCTCGACATCAAGGAAGGGTCCGAAGCCGCCTTCGAGGCGGCGGTGAAGGAGGCGGCGCCCTATTTCCAGAAGTCGCGCGGCTGCCGCGGGATGGCGCTGGAGCGCTGCGTGGAGACGCCCTCGCGCTATTACCTCGTGGTCACCTGGGACAGCGTGGAGGACCACATGGTCCACTTCCGCAATTCCCCCGAATTCCAGGAATGGCGCCGCCTCGCCGGCCCGCACTTCGCCAATCCGCCGTCCGTGGAGCACACCAGCGTGACGGCCACCTTCTTCTGATCGCGTTCCCGCCCCCTCCGGCAGGGGGCGGGCCCCTACGCAGTTTCCCGGACTTGATGGCTATTCCCGATCGTACATAGCTTGTTCCATCTCAATGCTCCGGCGCACGCCCTTTGCCAGCGTGCCGGATCGCCCGTTTGGGGCGCGACGCATTTTTGGAGGCTTGCCGTGGCGATCGCTTCCGGGACGGACCCCGCGTCCGATGGTCCTGCCGCCTTTTTCCGTGCCCAGCATGCCGCCTTCGGCGCGACCCTCGGCGCCCATGCGGGCTCGGCCGAGCTCGTCGACCGCATCTGGATGCAGGCCTTCTCCAGCTACGAGCACAATGTGACCGAGCAGACGAAGGATCTGCCGCCGCTCGCCTGTCACAAGGGATGCGGCACCTGCTGCCGCATCCAGGTGGCGGCCACCATGCCCGAGGTGCTGATGGTGGCGCGCTATGTCCGCGCCATGTCCGAGGGCTTTCGCAAGGTGGGCATAGACCTGCCTGCCCGCCTCGCCGCCGCGCAGGCAACTGCGCCCGCCGCCTCCGGCACCATGGCGCTGGGCGGGGAATGCCCGTTCCTCGCCGAAGGCATTTGCGTGATCTATCCGGTGCGCCCGCTGGCCTGCCGGGGCCACGTCTCCTTCGATGCGGAGGCCTGCATCGCCGCACTGGAGGGGGAGGCGGACGAGGTGCCGGTCTCCGAATCCCACCGCACGGTGCGGGCGCTGGTGCAGGGGGCGCTGCAATCGGCCCTGCGCGATGCCGGCAAGCCGTGGGCGCTCTACGACCTGCTCGGCGCCCTGCGCATCGCGCTCGCCCACCCAGACGCCGAGGCGGCCTTCCGCGCCGGCGAGGATGTGCTCGACCCCGCCATCATCGCCCATGTGAGCCGCGAGGAGATGGGCCGCACCTTCGACCGGCTGAAAGCCTGAAGCCCGCGCGGCGCCTGAGCGAGACGGCCCATAAAGCCCGCGCGGCGTTTGAGCGAAGACAACGCCACAAGCCCGCGCGGCGCCTAAGCGAAGACAACGCCACAAGCCCGCGCGGCGCCTTTCCCATGTGCCGTCATCGCCCGCCTTGTGCGGGCGATCCACCGAGCCGCCAGAAGAGTGCCCGGCCTGCGAGAACCGGACGCGCGGATGGGTGGATCCCCCGGACGAGCCGGGGGATGACGCTTGTGAAGGGGCGATGACGGCGGAACACCGAGCTGGGGGATGACGGCTGTGAGAGGCGGCGCATGCGCTCCGGCCCCCCTTTCCTCACTCCACCTTTCGCTCACTCCGCCCTTTGCGGCCGTGCCATCAGCGCCTCGATGGCGCCGTCGATGCCGAGGCGGCCGGCGAGCACGGCGTCCACGGCGGCGCTGACGGGAACGTCCACGCCCTTGGCCGCCGCCATTTCCACCAGCACGCTGGCGGTGAAGGCGCCTTCCGCCAGTTTTCCCGCCCCCGCCTCGCCCGCCCCCAGCGCGCGGCCGAAGGCGAAGTTGCGCGATTGCGGGCCGGAGGTGGTGAGGATGAGGTCGCCGAGGCCGGAGAGGCCGGTGATGGTCTCCGGCCGGGCGCCATAGGCGGCGCCGAAGCGCATGAGTTCGGCAAAGCCCCGCGCCACCAGGGCGGCGGCCGCGCTCGCCCCCAGCCGGCGGCCGGCGACGATGCCGGCGGCGATGGCCAGCACATTCTTCGCCGCCCCGCCGATCTCGGCGCCGCGCACGTCGGTGGAGTGATAAAGCCGCAGCGTGGAAGAGCCGAGGGCCTGCGCAAGGTCCTTCGCCAGCGCGCCGTCGCCCGCCGCCAGCGTCACCGCCGTGGGCAGGCCCGCCGCCACGTCGGTGGCGAAGCTGGGGCCGGAGAGCACGGCGGGGCGGGCGCCGGGCAGGGCCTCGGCGATCACCTCGCTCATGAAGGCGCGGGTGCCGCGCTCGATGCCCTTGGCGCAGCAGATGACGGGCAGTCCCGCCGGCACGCGGGAGCCGAGATGCCCCAGCGCCTCGCGGCAGGCCTGCGCCGGCACCACCAGCAGCACGGCGTCGCACTCGGCGATCAAATCGAGGTCGGAGACGGGGGAGACGGCGGGATCAAGCGCGATGCCCGGCAAATCGGCGCGGTTCTCGCGGGCCGACGCCATGTCGGCCATGGCCCCGGCGTCGCGTCCCCACAGCACCACCTCGCGCCCGGCGCGAGCGGCGGCATTGGCGAGGGCGGTGCCCCAGGCGCCGGCGCCCATCACGCCGATGCGGCGAAAGCTGGAACCCGACACCGTGTCAGGCCCGCGCGGTGGCGGAGGCGGCGGCCGCCGGATCGAGCGGCCAGCGGGCGCGCGGGCTCACGTCGAGCCGGTCTCGGATGCCACGGGCGAGCCGTTCGGCTCCGGCCCAGGCGATCATGGCGCCATTGTCGGTGCACAGCACCGGCGCCGGCATGGCGAAGCGGGTGTTCAGCTCCGCCGCCACCTTGGCGAGGCTCTCGCGGATCATGCCGTTGGCGGCGACGCCGCCGGCCACCACCAAAGCGGTGGGGCCGCGCCCCAGCCGGTCCCGGAAGGCGCGGGCGCCGGCGCGCACGCGGTCGGCGATGAGGTCCACCACTGCCGCCTGGAAGCTGGCGCACAGATCCGCCACGTCCTCGTCGGAGAGCGGGGCGAGGCGGTCCGCCTCCAGCCGCACCGCGGTCTTGAGGCCGGAGAGGGAGAAATCGGGCTCGCGCCGCCCCATGAGCGGGCGCGGGAAGGCGAAGCGGGCGGAATAGCCGTGCTTGGCCTGCTCCTCCACCTGCGGTCCGCCCGGATAGGGCAGGCTCAGCATCTTCGCCACCTTGTCGAAGGCCTCGCCCACCGCGTCGTCCAGAGTGGTGCCGAGGCGGGTGTATTTGCCCACATCTTCGATGGCGAGGAGCTGGGTGTGGCCGCCGGAGACGAGGAGCAGGAGATAGGGGAAGGCGACGCCATCGGTGAGGCGGGCGGTGAGGGCGTGGGCTTCCAGATGGTTCACCGCCACCAGCGGCTTCTTGGCCGCGAGCGCGATGGCCTTGGCGGTGGTGAGGCCGACGATGACCCCGCCGATGAGGCCGGGGCCGGCCGCAGCCGCGATGCCGGACAGCTCGGAATAATCCACGTTCGCCTGCCGCATGGCCTCGGCGATCACATGGTCCAGCACCTCCACATGGGCGCGCGCCGCGATCTCCGGCACCACGCCGCCATAGGGCGAATGGATTTCCACCTGCGAGCGGATGACGTTGGAGCGGATGTCCGACGCGCCCGAGGGCGAGCGCGTCACCACCGCGGCCGACGTCTCGTCGCACGTGGTCTCGATGCCGAGCACCATGAGATCGGGCAAACTCACATCCTCCCAGGCTATTGCGCGCCGCCATTGCGCTGCGCCGCAACGCCGCCTATCCCGTTTCGAATCCCTCGCGCATTCTACGCATCCCTGAACGAGAATACGAAATTGGAAGAAATGTCCGGCGGAAAATCCCCTGTTCTGCGCATCGGCACCCGTGGCAGCCCGCTTGCCCTGTGGCAGGCCCATGCGGTGCAGGCGGCCCTGGCTGAGGCGCTGAACGTCGCGCCGGCCGAGGTCGCCGTCGAGGTCATCCGCACCACAGGCGACCAGATCCAGGACCGGGCGTTGTCCGAGGCCGGCGGCAAGGGCCTCTTCACCAAGGAGCTGGAGGAAGCGCTGCTGGACGGCCGCGTGGACCTCGCCGTGCATTCCGCCAAGGACGTCGCGACCTACCTCCCCGAGGGCCTGCACCTCGCCGGCTACCTGCCGCGCGCCGATGTGCGCGATGCGCTGATCCTGAAATCCGGCGCCGGCCTCGCCGATTTACCGGCCGGCGCGCGGGTGGGCACCGCCTCGCTCCGGCGGGAGGCGCAATTGCGGCGCCTGCGGCCGGACCTCAAGGTCGAATTGCTGCGCGGCAACGTCCACACCCGCCTCGCGCGGGTGCGGGACGGGGATTTCGACGGCACCCTCCTCGCCCTCGCCGGCCTGACCCGGCTCGGCCTCGCCGACGTGGCGAGCGCGGTGCTGGCGACATCGGAATTCCTGCCGGCGGTGGGGCAGGGGGCCGTGGCCATCGAATGCCGCGTCAATGACCCCGCCACCAATGCCGCCATCGCCACCATCGCCTGCCGCGACACCGGCATCGCGCTGGCCGCCGAGCGCGCGTTCCTGACCGCCCTCGACGGCTCCTGCCGCACCCCCATCGCCGGCCTTGCCCGGGTGGAGGGCGACCAGGTGCGCCTCTCCGGCCTCGTCATGACGCCCGATGGCGCGGATGCGGCGGAAGCCTCCGGTGCGGCACCCATTGCTGACGCCGCCGCGCTCGGCACCGCGCTGGGCACCGAGCTGCGCGCCAGCGCCCCGGCCAAAGCGCTGGGATTGTGAGTTTCCGGTGCGGCCCTTTCGGTCGCGCCGGAGTTCGGGTTTCGGGCGCGGCTTCCGCCGCGTCCGGTATTTTTCGGCGCGGCAGGTGTCGCGTCGGCCGTTGTTCTGCCCCGTTCTTCCGCTCGATTGATTCTTCAGATGCATGTTCTCGTCACAAGGCCGCTGCCCGCGGCGAACCAGACCGCCAAGCGTCTTAAGGCGCTGGGGCATGACGTGACCGTCGATCCCATGCTGCGGATCGCCCCCACCACGACACCATTGCCGGACCGCCCGTTCGATGCGGTGGCCTTTACCTCCATCAACGGGGTGACGGCCTTCGCCACCCATCCGGACGGCAAGCGCTTCCTGCATCTGCCGGCCTTCGCGGTGGGGCCGCGCACGGCCAAGGAGGCCCGCGCCATCGGCTTTGCCAGCGTCACCGACTGCGACGGCGATGCCTCGGCGCTGGCCGGGCGCATCGCGGCGGTGCTCCCGTCCGGCGCGCGGGTGCTGAATCCGGCGGGGGAGGACCGCGCCGCCGATCTCGCCGGCCTGCTCGCCGCCCCCGGCATCTCGCTGGACCTCGCCATCGTCTATGCCGCCGAACCGGCCGATGCGTTGAGCGAAGAGGCCCGCGCGGCGCTGGCGAGCGGAACCGTTAAGGCCGCGCTGCACTTCTCCCAGCGAACGGTGAAGACGCTGCTCAGGTGCGTCGAAGGCGCGGGGCTTAACGACGCGTTGACCGGTGTGAGGGAACTGTGCCTTTCCGAGCAGGTGGCCGAGCCGTTCGTTCGCAAGGGTCTGGCGGTGGAGGTCGCCGCCGCGCCCAATGAGGACGCGCTGTTCGCGCTGCTGTGACGCGGCTGTGAGGGACGGGGGCGGGCGCCGCGGTTGCGGCCCGGCCCCGGCCGGTCTATCCCGGTCCCGAAGACGGGTCCGAACCCAATAGGGAGGCACGAGCGACGCCGATGGCCACCAATACGCCGGCGAGCGACGATCCGAAGGCGGAGAACTTCTCCTCCCGACCGCCCCGCACCCCGCCCACGCTCGATCTGAAGGCGCAGGAAATCGCGTCCGAGCCCAAGCCGGCCGCTCCGGCGGCCCAGAAGCCCTCGGCCGGCGCCGCGCCGGCCGAGGCGGCCAAAGCCACCGGCGCGGGCACCGGCCCGAGCACTGGCGATCCCGCAGGCGACGCGACCGCCAAAGACGCGCCCGGCAAAAGCGCTGCGTCCAGCGCTGCGGCCGGAAAGAGCGCCGAGCAGGTCGCGGAGACTGAGGTGCGCAAGGAGGCCGAAGCCCCCGCCAAAACCCCGACCCCGCCGCAGCCGGCTCCGGAAGCCCCCCGCAAGGGTGGTGGCGGCACCGTGTTCGCGGCGCTGATTGCCGGCCTCATCGGCGGTGGCGCGGCGGCCGGCGGGCTCTGGTATGCCTTGCCGATCCTCTATCCCCCGGCCCCTGTGGCCTCGCCGAAGGTGGACCTCTCGCCGCTCCAGTCGCGCATCGCGGCGCTGGAGGCCCGGCCGGCCGTCGATCCCCGGGCCATCGCAGCCCTCTCCGAGCGGCTCGATCGCGACGAGGCCGCGCTGAAGGCGGTGCAGGAGGCCCTCGCCGGGCTGAAGGCCGCCCCGGCCTCTGTTGCGCCGGCCGCCTCTGCGGCGCCCGCCATTCCGCCCGCGCTTGTGAAAAGCGTGGACGATCTCAAGACCGCTGCCGAGCAGGGCCGCGAGGCGCTGGCCGCCCTGCGCCGCGACGTGGATGCGCTGAAGGGCAGCGACAGCGCCCTGCGCACGGCGGTCGCCGCCGCCACCACCGGCACCCGCGAGGCCGGCGCGAAGGTGGAGGCTCTGACCCCGCAGGTGCAGGCGCTCATCGGTGCCACCCAGTCGCTCGCTCCGCAGGTGCAGGCACTCGCCACCCAGACCCAGGCCCTCGGGCCGCAGGTGCAGGGGCTGGAGAAACAGGCCGAGGCCATCGGGCCGCGCTTCGATGCGCTGAAGAAGCAGATCGAGGAGGCGAGCGCCGCCGCCACCCAGTTCAACCGCACGGCCTCCAGCCTCGTGGTGGTCGCCGCCTTCCGCGATGCGGTGGTCTCCGGCCGCCCCTTCGCCGCCGAACTCGCCGCCGCCCGCGCCACGCTCGGCGCGAATGCCGGCCAGCTCGACGCCTTCTCCGCTTCCGCCGAGAAGGGCTTTGCGCCGTCCGCCGCGCTGGCCGCCCGCCTCGCGCAGGAAGGCGCCGCCGCCCTCGGCGCCGCCGCGCCCGCCCCGGCGAATGCCAGCGCCTCGCTGATGGACCGGCTGATGTCCTCGGCCGAAAACCTCGTGAAGGTGCGCCCCGCCACCGGCCCCGGCTCGGTGGATTCGGAAGGGCTCCTCGGCACCGCCGTCACCCAGGTGCGCGCCGGCCAGCTCGACGAGGCCCTGAAGACCTTGAAACAGCTGCCCGACAGCGTGCAGCAGCGCCTCGCCGTCCTCCGCGACATCGAGGCGCGGGCCGCCGCGGTCAAGGCCGCCGGATCTCTCTTCCAGCAGCAGCTGGCTGCCATTTCGGGGAAGGTGCCGTGATCCGCCTCGTCCTGCTCCTGATCCTCCTCGCCGCCGCCGCCTTCGGCGTCTCCTGGCTCGCCGACCGGCCGGGCGAGATCGCCGTGGTGTGGGAGGGCTGGCGGGTGGAAACCACCGTGCCGGTGGCCCTCGCGGTCATCGCTGTGGTCTCCGGCGTGCTGCTGCTGCTGTGGCGGCTGCTCTCGCTGCTCGTCCGCTCGCCCAAGCTGATCGCCGCCTTCTCCCGCCGTCGCAAGCGCGAGAAGGGCTGGCAGGCGGTGTCGCGCGGCCTGCTCGCGGTGGGCATCGGCGACAACGCCGCCGTCCGGCAGGCGCGCCACGACGCCGCGCGGCTCCTGCCGCACGAGCCTTTGACCCATCTCCTCACGGCCCAGGCCGCCCAGCTCGACGGCAAGCCGGAAGTGGCCATCGCCGCCTTCCGCGCCATGGTGGACGATCCTTCCACCCGCCTGCTCGGCCTGCGCGGCCTGCACATGGAAGCCCGCAAGGCCGGCGACAAGGCCGCCGCCTATGCCATCGCCGAGGAGGCCGCATCCGCCGCCCCGACGCTCGGCTGGGCTGCCGATGCGGTGATCGAGGCGCGCTGCGCCGCCGGGGACTATGCCGGCGCCCGCACGGTTCTCGAACGCCAGATGGCGCAGAAGGGCATCGACAAGGCCCAGTACAAGCGCCGCCGCGCCGTGCTGCTCGCCGCCGAGGCCATCGCGCTGGAACAGACCGACCCGCTGGTCGCCCGCGAGAAGGCGGTGGAGGCGGTGCGCCTCGCCCCCACGCTCGTGCCCGCCGCCGCCTGCGCCGGCCGCCTGCTGGGCGCCGCCGGGGAATTGCGCAAGGCGGCGAAGATCGTCGAGACGGCGTTCGCCGCCAACCCGCACCCGGAACTCGCCGACGTGGAGGCGTATCTGCGCCCCGGCGATGCGGCCCTCGACCGGCTCAAGCGCATCCGCACCCTCGCCAACAAGGCGCCCTCCCAGCGGGAAAGCGCCATCGCGCTCGCCCGTGCGGCCATCGATGCGCAGGAATTCCGCCAGGCCCGCCTCGTGCTGGAGCCGCTGCTGGACGATCCCAGCCAGCGCGTCTGCCTGCTCATGGCGGAGCTGGAAGCGGCCGAGCATGCCGATATCGGCAAGGCCCGCGAGTGGACCGCCCGCGCCGTGCGCGCCAATCGCGATCCCGCCTGGATCGCCGATGGCGTGGTCTCCGACCGCTGGGCGCCGGTGTCGCCGGTGTCCGGCCGGCTCGACGCCTTCGTGTGGGAGGTACCGCCCGGAGTCTCCGCGACCCCGATCCTGGAGCACGAGGCCGAGCGGGTGAAGGCGGCCATCGCCGCCGTGCGCGCCAGCGAGGACGCCAAGATCGCCGAGCAGAAGAAGATCGCGGAGCAGAAGCTCGCCGAGGAGAAGCTGGCCGAGCTGAAGGCCGTGGAGACGAAGGCGGCGGAGACTGCTGCGGCGGAGGCTGCCACCTCCGGAGCGGCAGTGGTGGTGGCCGAGGCGCCCGTGCCGCCCGAGCCCGTCGCCGCTGGTGCGACCGCCGCATCGAAAATCACCGACTCCAAGATGCCCGATCCCAAGGCCGGCAAGGCCGCGGAGCCGGTGCCGGTCATCCTCGCCCCGCCCGCCGGCAATGGCGTGGACAGTGCCCGCGCTCGGGCGAGGCAGAACGGCAAGCCCGAGACCGGCAGGCCCGAGAACGCCAAGAAGGCCGACGCCATCGTCGCCCTGCCGCCTTTGCCGGATGATCCCGGCCCCGAGGCGGACGCGACGGAGGAACCCGACCCGACCTCCAAGTCCCGCCGCCTGATGGGGCTCTGAGCGCAGGTTTTTCTTGAAGCCTGACGACCCGCCGGCGCGGCCTTTTCCCTTCTCCCCTCGCGGGAGAAGGTGGCGCGCGGCGCAGCCGCGTGACGGATGAGGGGGCTGGCTCCGGTCCTCCAAACGGCCGGGCCGTCGGCGCACGCCCCTCTCCCCTCGCGGGAGAAGGGCGCGCAAGCCGGCCGTTGGGTGTCCCGGCGCGACCCTAATCGCGCCTTCGCCTTGTGGCCGCCCCGCGCCGATGCTATGCGGCGCGGATGACCGCCAGCGCCCAGAAGCACATCCGCAACTTCTCCATCGTCGCCCATATCGACCACGGGAAGTCGACCCTCGCCGACCGCCTGATCCAGATCACCGGCGGGCTCTCCGAGCGCGAGATGACGGAGCAGGTGCTCGACAGCATGGATATCGAGCGCGAGCGCGGCATCACCATCAAGGCGCAGACGGTCCGCCTCTCCTACAAGGCCAAGGACGGCGAGACCTACGTCCTCAACCTCATCGACACCCCCGGCCATGTGGATTTCGCCTATGAGGTGAACCGCTCGCTCGCCGCCGTGGAGGGCTCGCTTCTGGTGGTGGACGCCTCCCAGGGCGTGGAGGCGCAGACGCTCGCCAACGTCTACCAGGCCATCGACAACAACCACGACATCGTGCCGGTCCTCAACAAGGTGGACCTGCCCGCCGCCGAGCCGGAGAAGGTGAAGGCGCAGATCGAGGACGTGATCGGCCTCGACGCGTCGGACGCCATCGGCATCTCCGCCAAGACCGGCCTCAATGTCGATCAGGTGCTGGAAGCCATCGTCACCCGCCTGCCGCCCCCCATGGGCGACCGCGATGCGCCGCTGAAGGCGCTGCTGGTGGACTCTTGGTACGACACCTATCTCGGCGTCGTGGTGCTGGTGCGCATCATCGACGGCGTGCTCAAGAAGGGCCAGCGCATCAAGATGATGGCCGCCGACGCCACCTACGACGTGGACCGGGTGGGCGTGTTCACCCCCAAGATGGTGGTGCTGAACGAGCTGGGACCGGGCGAGATCGGCTTCCTCAACGGCTCCATCAAGGAAGTGGCGGACACCCGCGTCGGCGACACCATCACCGAGGAAAAGCGCCCCTGCGCGGAGATGCTGCCGGGCTTCAAGCCGGCGCAGCCGGTGGTGTTCTGCGGCCTCTTCCCGGTGGATGCGGCCCAGTTCGAGGATCTGCGCGCCGCCATGGGCAAGCTGCGCCTCAACGACGCCAGCTTCTCCTTCGAGATGGAGACCTCGGCCGCGCTCGGCTTCGGCTTCCGCTGCGGCTTCCTCGGGCTCTTGCACCTGGAGATCATCCAGGAGCGGCTGGAGCGCGAGTTCAACCTCGATCTCATCGCCACCGCCCCCTCGGTCATCTACCAGATCGAGATGACGGACGGCACGACCATCGACCTGCACAACCCGGCCGACATGCCGGACGTGGTGAAGATCGAGGAAATCCACGAGCCGTGGATCCGCGCCACCATCCTCACCCCGGACGATTATCTCGGCAGCGTGCTCAAGCTGTGCCAGGACCGGCGCGGCAACCAGATCGAGCTGACCTATGTGGGCGCGCGCGCCATGGTCACCTATGACCTGCCGCTCAACGAGGTGGTGTTCGATTTCTACGACCGGCTGAAGTCCATCTCCAAGGGCTACGCCTCGTTCGACTACCAGATCACCGAATACCGTCCCGGCGACCTCGTGAAGATGTCCATCCTCGTCAATGCCGAGCCGGTGGACGCCCTCTCCATGCTGGTCCACCGCACGCGGGCCGAGGCGCGCGGCCGGGTGATGTGCGAGAAGCTGAAGGATCTGATCCCCCAGCACCTCTTCAACATCCCCATCCAGGCCGCCATCGGTGCCAAGATCATCGCCCGCGAGACCATCAAAGCCCTGCGCAAGGACGTGACCGCCAAGTGCTACGGCGGCGACATCACCAGAAAGCGCAAACTTCTGGACAAGCAGAAGGAAGGCAAGAAGAAGATGCGCCAGTTCGGCAAGGTGGAGATTCCGCAGGAAGCCTTCATCGCCGCGCTGAAGATGGACGAGTGAGCAGAGGGCTCACTCCGCCGGCATCACCCTGGTCCGGGCGGCGGCGGCCTTCGCCTTCCCCTTCCGGCCCACCCGCCCCTTGCGCTTCATCCACCACACCGCGACGCCGGTGATGGCGAGGCCGGCGATCACCACGCCCATGACGGCGATGATGATGCGTCCGGTGAGGCCGAAGACGCGGCCGGAATGGATGGGGAACTGGAGCTGGAGGAACACATCCCCGGCCGAGCCCACGCCCGGCAGGTTGGCGCTCCTGAAGGCCCCCGTCGCGCCGTCGAAATAGAGCCAGCGCGTGTCCAGCGGGTCGTCGTGGTCGCCGAAGGCGACGCCGAACACGCCGTAATGGGGCGAGTAGAAGATCTCGCTCGCCGGGTCCTGCCAGCCCCGGGCGCGCGCCTCCTTGAGCCCCGCCTCCAGCACCGTATCGAACGGCAGGGTGCGCTCGCGCAGGGGCGCCAGCGGGGCGCCGGAGAAGGGCGTGGGCGTGAGCTTCGAGAACAGCCCCACCACCGGCTCCACCACCTCCTGCCGCAGGTTCATCGCCACCGAGGACAGCGCGAGGGCGATCAGCACCGCGAACAGCCAGAGCCCGGCCGCGCGGTGCCAGTCGAGGTTCAGGCGGAAGGCGCTGCCGCCCTTGATGGTGAAGGCGGGGCGCCATTTGGCGAGGAACGGCCGCCCGCGCGGCAGGGTCAGCGCGAAGCCGACGAAGCCGTCCACCAGCCACAGCAGCGCCACCACCCCCATGAACAGCACGCCATAGACGCCCGGCAGGCTGAGGTTGTGGTGGAACTCGTAGAGGAAGGGCATCACCTTCAGCGCGGAGAAGCAGCAGGCGCCCCACAGGCGCGCGGCCAGCACCTCGCCGCTCACCGGGTCCACCTGGAAGCTGTCGGCGGGAATGTCCATGGCCTCGCCGGTGGCGGGATCGATGGGGCCCATGGCGGCGACATCAGCCGGATGACCGGCCGGCGCCAGCGCCATGTACCAGACCCGCCCTTCGGGATGGCGGGCTTCCACCGCCCGCGCCAGCGCGTCGGGGGAGAGCGGCGTGCCCACCGCCGTGGCGCGGTAGGCCGAGGGGTTCAGCCACTCGTCCAGCTCGTGGTGGAAGGCGAGCACGCTGCCCGTCAGCCCGGCCACCACCAGGAACAGCGCGGTGGAGAGGCCGAGGATGCGGTGCGCCCACACCAGAGCCGGCCGCAGGCTGAAGGGCTTGGCCGGTGCGGGTTTGACCGGCACGGGCTTGGCCGGCGCCGGCTTCGTCACGGCGCTCACCAGCGATAGCGCACGGAGGCGATCACCGAGCGTCCCTGCTGCCAGTACCAATAGCCCTCGTTCAGCAGCGCGTTCTGCTGGCCGAAGATGTTCTTGCCGTTCAGCTGGAACTTCCAGTTGTCCTTTTCGTAATAGAGCGCGGCGTCCACGGGATATTGCGCGCCGTTCTTGTAGAGATTGTTGGTATCCGACCAGAACGGGCCGATGTAGCGGATGCCGGCACCCACGCCGAAGCCCTTCCAGTCACCGTCCTGCACCGTGTACTTGGCCCAGAGCGAGGCGATGTGCGCCGGCATGTTGGGCGGCGTGTTGCCGATGGTGGGACGGTCGAGGCTGTTGATGATCTCGCCCTGGGTAAAGGTGTAGGCGGCGGTGAGGTCCAGCCCCTGCGCCAGCTCCACCAGCGCCTCCGCCTCGAAGCCGCGCACGCGGACATTGCCCACCGGGAGATAGAAGAAGCTCACCGGGTCCGGCACCGCATAGTTGTTCTGGGTGATCTGGTAGGCGGAGAGGGTGAAGAAGCTGCGCCCGCCCGTGGGCTGGTACTTCACGCCCGCCTCGTACTGCTCGCCGCTGGAGGGCTCCAGCAGCTGGCCGCTCTGGTCCACGTTGATGGAGGGCAGGAAGGAAGTGGCGTAGCTCACATAAGGCGAGACGCCGTTCTCGAACGCATAGAGCAGGCCCGCCTGCCAGGTGAAGGCCTGGTCGTCGCGGTTGGCGGTGTCGATGCCGAAGCTGCTCTGGGTGGTGGAGGCGAAATCCTGCCGTCCGCCGATGAGGAAGCGCCAGCCGTTGCCGAACGCCATCTGGTCCTGGAGATAGAGCCCCACCTGGTTGAGACCCGCGCCGTCGCGCGAGGTGATGGCCGGCATCACGAGGAGGTTGGGCACGTCGGGGTTGAAGATGTTCACGTCCCCCGCCGGCCCGTTGCCCATGCCGTAGGAGCTGTCCAGCCAGAGATAGTCCACGCCGCCCAGCACCTTGTGCTCGACGGGGCCGGTGGTGAACTTGGCCTGCAGCTGGTTGTCGGCCTGGAAGCTGTTGACGGTCTCCACGTAATTGGTCGCCGTCATGGAGATGAGCGGCCCGTTGACCACGCCATTGGCGTCCATCCACATGCTGTGGTTGTCGATATGGCCGTAGCGGACGTTCTGCTTGGCGCTCCACACGTCGTTGAAGGCGTGCTCCAGCTGGTAGCCGATCTGCTCCTGCGTCTGCTGGATGGCGTTGTAGGTGGTCCCCATGGGGATCTTGGTGAGCTGGGTCGGGGTCTGCCAGTACTGGGTGTTCGAGGGCGTGCGGCTGTCCAGCACGCTGCCGAGGATGGTGAGGCGCGTGGTGTCGTTCTGGAACGTCACCGAGGGGGCGAGGAACAAGGCGTTGTTGGTGCTGTAGCTCACCGTGCCGTCGGCGGCGCGGGCGACGCCGGTGAGGCGGTAGAGCACGCTGCCGTCCGTCGTGGCGCGGCCGCCCACGTCGAACGCGGCCTGCGACCAGGCGGGATCGCCGAGCTGGCCTTCCACTTCCGCGAAGGGCGTGTCCACCGGCATCTTGGAGATGCGGTTGATGAGGCCGCCCGGCACCGTCTGGCCATAGAGCACGCTGGCGGGGCCCTTGATCACGTCGATGCGTTCGAGGCCGTAGGTCTCGGTGCGCCAGGAGGCGAAATTGGCGCTGGGCTGGGCGAGGCTGTCGCGGAAATTGCCGCGCGCCGATACCGAGAAGCCGCGGATGTAGATGTCGTCGAAGCGTGGATCATAGCCATAGGAGCCGGTGAGCACGCCGGCGGTGTAGGAGACGGCGTCCACCACGTTCTGGACGCCCCGGTCGTCCATCTCCTGCCGCGTGACCACGGAGACGGAGCGTGGCGTGTCGATGAGCGGGGTGTCGGTCTTGGTGCCGGCGCCGGAGCGGGTCGCCACATAGCCGTCCACCGGCCCCCAGGCGGTCTCGGCCACGCCCTCCACCGTTACCGTGGGCAGGGCGACGGACGGCGCCGCCTCCTGCGCCAGCGCCGTGCCCAAGGCGAAGGGCGCGACCAGGGCCGAAGAGACCAGGGCCGAAGAGACCAGCAGGGATTTGGCTGTAACCGCAAGTGTCGAGAATGGCCCCGCCGCGTGACTATGCCGGCTTGCGCCACCGGATTGGCCGTTATTCCGACGGCGGGGCCGGGGCGGAGAGGCTGTATAAACGGACATTTCGGTCTCGGGGCAATTGGGACTACTTTATGCTCTTTTATTAATCAGATACCGCTGGGGCAATAAGCAGGGTGGTATCGCGGGTAATATTGGATTGTCTACAAACGATAACGCTTCTGATCTGTGTGTTGGTTTGAAGTAGACTAATTCCAGTCCGATCCTTTTCCTCCTTATGGTGCAAAGCACTGGGCGCGTCGGATCGGTCCGCCGTGGCACAGCTTGTGCTTCGCTCGCCGCGACGGCCCCGCGGACCCGTGGTCCAGGTGCGCGGCCGGCAAGGGGGATAAAGATGGATACGAGCCCGCACGCGGCTCCCGCCGCGCCGGTCGGCCACGGGCTTCAGACGGTGGTGCGCCACACCTATGAGCGCACCCGCGCCGACACCTCCGGCGCGCTCGCCGACTACATTCCCGAACTGGCGCGGGTGGACCCGGACCGCTTCGGCATCGCCGCCGTGTCGGTGGAGGGGGAGGTGGTCGCGGTGGGGGATGCCGACGTGGCGTTCACCATCCAGTCGATTTCGAAGGCATTTGCCTTCTGTCTCGCCCTCGAGGTGGCGGGCCGCGACAAGGTGCTTTCCCGCGTCGGGGTAGAACCCTCGGGTGACGCCTTCAACGCCATCGTCTTCGATGCCAAGACCAACCGGCCCTTCAACCCCATGGTGAATGCCGGGGCCATCACCGTGTCCGGCATGCTGGTGGAGCATCTCGGCGCCGAGGCGCTGGAGTTCGTGCTGGACCGCTTTTCAGCGGCGGCGGGGCGGCGGCTCGCGGTGGACGAGGCGGTGTTCCGCTCGGAGGCGGAGACGGCCCACCGCAACCGCGGCATCGCGCACCTCCTCACCAGCACCGGCGCGCTCACCGCCGGGGTGGACGCGACGCTGGACCTCTATTTCCGCCAGTGCTCCATATTGGTGACGGCCAGCGACCTCGCCCGCATGGGGGCGACTTTGGCCAATATCGGCGAGAACCCGCTCACCGGCACGACGGCCTTCGCGGTGGACGCGGTGCGCGCCACGCTGGCCGTGATGTTCACCTGCGGGATGTACAATTTCGCCGGGAACTGGGCGTTCGACGTGGGCGTGCCGGCCAAGAGCGGGGTGGGCGGCGGCATCCTCGGGGTGGTCAACCGCCAGCTCGGCATCGCCACCTATTCACCGCGGCTCGACGGGCGGGGCAATTCCGTGCGCGGCATCGCCGCCTTCCGGGAACTGGCCGAGGAACTGGGCCTGCACGTGTTCGACCCCACCAACCGGGGGTCCGCCATGCTCAGCGCCCTCGGACGCTGAGCCATGCTTGGGTTTTTTGCCGCCTTCGGCGGTGAGGGGCGCGCGGCCCCTCAGGTCACGAGCAGCGCACGTAGACCATGGTGCCGTAGCGCTTGGCCACTTCCGGATCGACGAACTTCAGCACCAGGATGTTGCCGTCGAAGCGCACCACCTGACGGTCGCGCTCGCCGCCGGCCGGGTCATCCGGCGGGCCGATGTAGACCGGGCCGTTGCCCACCTGCTTCGACACCAGCTCGGTGAGCTTGTTGTCGTCGGCGAGGTACATCATCACGCCGCCATTGGTGCCGGCGGTAATAACATAGGGCTGGTTGCCGCAGGAGGCCTTGGCCTGGGCCTCGGTGCGGGTGGCGTCGTCCGGCCGGTGATAGGCGGCGAGGCCCCAGCGGCCGACGAGGCGGTCGGGCGGGATCGGGCTGGTAAAGACCGGGCGCGCGGCCGGCGGGGGCGCGGAAGGGGTGGTCTCGCAGCCGGCGAGGCCGAGGGCCAGCACGGCAAGGGCAGCGCCGGCCAGCGCGGCGCGCGGCCGCCCGAAGGCCGTCCATCCGAACGCGGACCGCCCGAACGCAGATCGCTCGAAAGCAGACTTGGATCCCGCAACCATCTTCGTCATGTGCTTTCCGAGGCCTCCCGCCGCCTGGAACAAGAATGCGACCACCCAGGCAGTCGCCTGACCATAAAGGCTTGCGCCGTCGACGTCGATGCCGTCCGCATCGCCCCCGCCCGCCGTCAAGCCTCAGCTCCTGAACAGCTTATCCCACGGCTCGTTACCGCTTTGCTAGCCCACCGATTGCTGCAGCGCGCCTTGACGTTCGCCGGGCGCGCCCTTATCTCCGCGACGAGCTTGGCACTCTTCATTCGGGAGTGCCAGAACGGCGGGCCAAGGCTCGCGCTCCCCCCGAAGAGGTAACGACCCATGTCCTTCCGTCCTCTGCACGACCGCGTGGTCGTCAAGCGCATCGAAGCCGAGCAGAAGACCGCCGGCGGCATCATCATCCCCGACACCGCCAAGGAAAAGCCCCAGGAGGGCGAGGTGATCGCGGTGGGCGCCGGTGCCCGTGACGAGAGCGGCAAGCTCGTCCCGCTCGACGTGAAGGCCGGCGACCGCGTGCTGTTCGGCAAGTGGTCCGGCACCGAGGTCAAGATCGACGGCCAGGACCTGCTCATCATGAAGGAAAGCGACATCCTCGGCGTCATCGCCAAGTGATGCGTCCGCGCTTCTGAGCCGGTCCACCGAAACAGAATCACAAGGAGGCCGTTATGGCTGCCAAAGAAGTAAAGTTCTCCTCGGACGCGCGCGAGAAGCTGCTGCGCGGCGTCGACATCCTCGCCAATGCGGTGAAGGTGACCCTCGGCCCCAAGGGCCGCAACGTGGTCATCGAGAAGAGCTTCGGCGCCCCCCGCATCACCAAGGACGGTGTGTCGGTGGCCAAGGAGATCGAGCTCGAGGACAAGTTCGAGAACCTCGGCGCCCAGCTCGTGCGTGAGGTCGCCTCCAAGACCAACGATCTCGCCGGCGACGGCACCACCACCGCCACCGTTCTGGCCCAGGCCATCGTGAAGGAAGGCGCCAAGTCGGTCGCCGCCGGCATGAACCCGATGGACCTGAAGCGCGGCATCGACCTCGCCGTCGCCGCGGCCATCGCCGACATCCGCGCCCGCGCCAAGAAGGTCTCCTCCTCCGCCGAAGTCGCGCAGGTTGGCACCATCTCCGCCAACGGCGATGCCTCCATCGGCGAGATGATCGCCGGCGCCATGCAGCGCGTGGGCAACGAAGGCGTCATCACCGTCGAGGAAGCCAAGACCGCCGAGACCGAGCTCGAAGTGGTCGAAGGCATGCAGTTCGACCGCGGCTATCTCTCTCCCTATTTCATCACGAATGCGGAGAAGATGATCGCCGACCTGGAAGAGCCCTTCCTGCTCATCTTCGACAAGAAGCTCTCCGGCCTCCAGCCGATCCTGCCGGTCCTTGAGGCCGTGGTGCAGACCGGTCGTCCCCTCGTCATCATCGCTGAGGACGTGGAAGGCGAGGCGCTCGCCACCCTCGTGGTCAACAAGCTGCGCGGCGGCCTGAAGGTCGCGGCCGTGAAGGCTCCCGGCTTCGGTGATCGCCGCAAGGCGATGCTCGAGGATATCGCCATCCTCACCGGCGGCACCGTGATCTCCGAGGATCTCGGCATCAAGCTCGAGAACGTCACCATCGCCCAGCTCGGCCGCGCGAAGAAGGTCATCCTCGAGAAGGAAAAGACCACCATCGTGGACGGCGTCGGCGAGAAGGCCGACATCGAGGCCCGCGTGAACCAGATCAAGGCGCAGATCGAGGAGACCTCCTCGGACTACGACCGCGAGAAGCTCCAGGAGCGTCTGGCCAAGCTCGCGGGCGGCGTCGCGGTGATCCGCGTCGGCGGCTCGACCGAGGTCGAGGTGAAGGAGAAGAAGGACCGCGTTGACGACGCGCTCAACGCCACCCGCGCTGCGGTGGAAGAGGGCATCGTCCCCGGCGGCGGCGTCGCCCTGCTCCGCGCCAAGGCGGCGGTGGAGAAGGTCACCTCCGACAACGCCGACATCAAGGCCGGCATCAAGATCGTCCTGCGCGCCCTTGAGGCCCCCATCCGCCAGATCGCCGAGAATTCCGGCGTGGAAGGCTCCATCGTGGTGGGCAAGGTGCAGGAGTCCAACGATCCGTCCTTCGGCTTCAACGCCCAGACGGAAGAGTATGTGGACATGATCGCCGCCGGCATCGTCGATCCGGCCAAGGTCGTGCGCACCGCCCTCCAGGACGCCGCCTCCATCGCGGCCCTGATCGTCACCACCGAGGCGCTGGTCGCCGAGCTGCCCAAGCGCGACAGCGGCATGCCCTCCATGCCCGGCGGCGGCATGGGTGGCATGGGCGGCATGGACTTCTGAGAGCTATCTAGCTCGAAAGATTTCCTCTGAGGTATCGAAGAGCCCGGCCGAGAGGCCGGGCTTTTTAATTCGGGAAATAGCGATCAAAAGCTTCTCGTTGGATAAACTCTTTAAGCGCCATCGCTTCCAGTGATCGACGGTTTGACAAAACCCCTTAGCCTGTGCACGATTTTGTCGATTGTTGGAGCTCTCTTGGGTGGAAGTCATGCAAAGGCACTGTTCTCCCGATCATCCCGATTGTTGGGTTGAATGCCCAGGGAATGGCGCAGCGCTTTATATTGATCCTCCAGGATTTTGCCTTAAAGATTGCGGAGACGAAAGCCTAGCAAAATTACTTTTCGTCGCCTCTTCTATCGGTGATAATCCAGCAACAGTAGGGAGAAGAATATATCTAAAAGGTGAAATCAGCTGGACTGGAATTATTCAGACTCCGGTATATTTTGATAGCTATTATCCTCGACGGAGATTTTTTCAGGAATTTGGATCATCTGACCGGATTCAGTCTCTTATTAAGAATTTTGATTCTCAATATACATTTTATTTCAGTTTTTCAGGCGCTATACGCGAGGCTTGGCGAGGTATTGCTGATTCAATCAGGCCGAATGCAGCAGGCCTGTTATGAAGAGAAAATCATTTTTTGCAGGAAAGATTGGGTGGAAATCAATTAATTCAATTAGGTCTTCATATATATCAAAATCATTAACAATATTTTCGATATCTATTATGCTTATTGGGAACAATAATTCTATTATTTACATTTTCTACCCTGGATGGAAGCTGAATTCTTTGTTTTTTGGTGCAATATTGTTCTTTTCTGGATATTGTTTGCCGTACATTTTATCAACGCCAGAATTCAGGCTGCCACGAACAAAACAGGAAATGGTTTTTGATTGGTGTTTTATAACGGATTTCGATTTTCTTGTATCAAGGAGAGGGCTTTTATCCAATCTAATTGTCAGATTTGAGTCTGATCCGCCGATCGATATGCCGGGTGATAGAATAATATGGGCAAAAATTCAATTAGAAATTATAGATAAATATATAAAAAGTATAAATAATATTTATTCTTATCATAAAAATATTATAGACATAAAACTTCATTCAATGCAGATATACGATGCCGATCTGGAGTTGAGATCATATGATCAATTTAAATTACGAGTAATAGTATTTATTCTAATGGTGTCCGGAATCGTATTAATGAGTTTGAGCATAATAATAAATTTCATGTCCATAATTTTTAGATTTACTTGCGAAATATGGAAATTTATTTCTATTTAATTGATTTATGGTCTCTTGGTGTGGGCTGTTGGTCGCGGAAATGATTGGAAATCTAGGCTGTATAATATTGGGCCTGTAAGCGAGTTTGCCTGTGCAAGGTTGTCGTCCCGCTGCTTGCCGATAGGCAAAGAATCAGCGGAGAGAGACCCCCCTCACGTCCCGCAGAACGTCCGATACCCCTCCATGGACGGCGGCAGCCCGGCATAGGCGGCGAACTCCGGCTGATCCGCATAGGGCCGCGCCAGCACCGCGTTCAGCTGCTCGAAGGGGCCAAGGTCGCCGCGCTCGATGGCGGCGGCGATGACCTCTTCCACCAGATGGTTGCGGGGGATGAAGAGCGGGTTCACCGCATCCATCCCCGCGCGGATCTCGGTACCGGACCGCCCCGTCTCGGCGAGGCGGGCGCGCCAGCGTTCGGCCCAGGTGTCGAAGGCTTCCCGGTCGAGGAACAGGTCGCGCACCGGCCCGCCCGCGTCCGCGTCCTCCGCCAGCGCGCCGAGGCGGCGGAAGGTGAGGGTGAAGTCGGCCTTGGAGCCGATCATCACGTTGAGGAGGTCATGGGCGAGGGCGACATCCTCTTCGCTCGCTTCCGGCAGGCCGATCTTGGCGGCAAGCCCGGCGTGGTAGGCGGCATAGAAGCGCTTCGGGAAGGTGCCCAGCGCCGCATTGGCGGCGGCGATGGCGGCCTCCCGGTCGTCCCCCATGATCGGGATGAGGCACTCGGCGAAGCGGGCGAGGTTCCAGTGGGCGATGTCCGGCTGGTTGCCATAGGCATAGCGCCCCATCTCGTCGATGGAGGAAAAGACCGTGTTGGGGTCGTAGGCGTCCATGAAGGCGCAGGGGCCGTAATCGATGGTCTCGCCCGACACCGACATGTTGTCCGTGTTCATCACCCCGTGGATGAAGCCGACGCACAGCCAGCGCGCCACCAGCGCCGCCTGCCGGCCGATCACGCCGTCGAGCAAGGCGAGATAAGGGTTCTCCGCCTCCACGAGGTCGGGATAGTGGCGGGCGATGGTGTAGTCGGCGAGCTGCTTCACCGCATCGAACGCCTTGCGGGAGGCGAAGAACTGGAAGGTGCCGATGCGGATGTGGCTCGCCGCCACCCGCGCCAGCACGCCGCCGGGCAGGGCGCGATCGCGCACCACGCGCTCGCCGGTGGTCACCGCCGCCAGCGCCCGCGTGGTGGGAATGCCCAGCGCCGCCATGGCCTCGCTGACGATATATTCCCGCAGCACCGGCCCGAGCGCGGCTCGCCCGTCGCCGCGTCGGGAGAAGGGGGTGGGGCCGGAGCCCTTGAGCTGGATGTCGCGGCGTAGCCCGTCCCGGCCAACCACCTCGCCGAGCAGGATGGCGCGACCATCGCCGAGCTGCGGCGAGAAATGGCCGAACTGGTGCCCGGCATAAGCGAGCGCGATGGGCTCCGCCCCCTCCGGCACCGCAAGGCCGGCGAAAACCGCGACGCCTTCGGGGGTCGCAAGGTCGGCGGGGTCGAGGCCCAGCAGCTCGGCGAGGGCGGTATTGACCTTCACAAGGGCCGGCGCCTCCACCGGCGTCGGCAGGACGGGCGCATAAAAGCCGGCGAGGTCGCGGGCATAGGAATTGTCGAACGGGAAGGCGGGGGACGCCTTCAGGGGCGGCTGTGGGGTGGTCATCGCGGCAATCTCCGCCGGGCTCGAAAAGGGGCAGTCCCGGACCGAACGATCAGAAAAGGGTGCCGGGTTCGTCCCGGCCTGTCCAGTTGGGGCGAGTTATGCGTTGCCTCCGCTCAATCTCCGCGCGGGGTTTTCGCTTTGTCTTCGCTCAAGCGCCGCGCGGGCTTGGGGGCGTTGCCCTCGCTCAGGCGCCGCGCGGGCTTAGGCCACCGCGTACAACGGATGCTCGCGCCGCAATTCTTCCTGCAGCACCTCCTCCACCTTCTGGAGCGCCGGGGGGCGGACGCCGGGGCGGGTGTAGAGCAGGAATTCCATGTCCGGCAGCGCCGCGCGGTCGAGATCGGCGACGATGGCGAGGTCGGGCCTGAGCGCCCGGGGCGAGCGCACGGTGACGCCCATGCCCGCCCCCACGGCCGCCATCAGCCCCGGCAGGCTGGGGCTGGTGAAGGCGATGCGGAACGGCCGCCCGGCGGCATTCAGCGCGGCAATGGCGGCCGTGCGGCAGGAGCACGGGTGCTCGAACAGCACGAGGGGCACCGGCGCCTCACGGTCGAGGCGAAGGTGGCGCGCGGCGATCCACACCATGGATTCGCGCAGCAGCAGGGAGGCGGGCAATTCGCTCTCGCTGCGAAAGCCCACGGCGACGTCCAGCTCCTCGGCCCGCAGCATGTCGAGCATGGTGGATGTGGTGCAGACGCGCACCGTGATGGGCGCCTGCGGGAAGCTCGCGGAAAGCCGGTAGAGGATGCGCTGGAGCACCTGCTCGCCCACGTCCTGCACGAAGCCCAGGCGCAGCGGCTGGGCGAAGGCGCCGTGGACGTGCTGGGTGAGGATGCGGTCGTTGAGATCGAGCAGGCGCCGCGCATCCTCCAGGAAGGCGGCGCCGCGCAGGGTGGGTGACACCGCCCGCCCGCGCCGCTCCAGAAGGGAGAAGCCCACGGCCTCGGCGAGCCGGTCCATCTGGAGGCTCACCGCGGATTGGCTGCGTCCGACCTTCCGCGCCGCCGCGGAGATGGAGCCGAGATCGGCCACGGCGGCGAAGCTGCGGATGAGGTCGAGGTCGAGATTGCGGATCATGATATGAGATTAGCAAATCTCTGGAATTTTAGAATTCAATTTTTCTCATGGATTTGGGCGGCCTACAAGAAGCCATCGCTGCACCGATGGAAGCCCTGGAGGACGAAATGCCCATCCTGAACGTGAAGCTGTCCGGCGCCCCGGACGACGCCCTCGCGGCGAATGTCGCCGCCACCCTGTCCGGTCTCACCGCCCGCATCCTGCGCAAGGACCCGAAGGTGACGGCGGTGGCCGTCTCCTTCGTCCCGGCCGAACACTGGTTCGTGGGCGGAGAGGCGCTGTCGGCGAAGGCCCGTTCGTCCTTCTCCCTCGACATCCTGGTGGTGGACGGCACCAATACCAAGGACGAGAAGGCCGCCTATCTGGAAGCCGTCTTCGCCGCCATGTCCGGCCTGCTGCCGGATCTGGATGAGGAGAGCTACATCCTCGTGCGCGAGGTGAAGGCCGATGCCTATGGCTATGGCGGGCGCACGCAGGAAAGCCGCTATGTGGAGAAGAAGCTCCGGGCGGCGTGAAAGCCCGCGCGGCGCCTGAGCGTCAGCAACACGCAAATAAAAAGGGCCGGCGCAGCGCACCGGCCCTTCTAGATCAGGCTGGCGAATTCACTTGCCGGCGAGCAGCGGCGCCAGTTCCTTGTCCCATTCGGCGATGCCGAGGGCGCCGGAGACCTTCTTGCCATTGATGAAGAAGGTGGGGGTCGCGTTCACGCCCAGCTCCTTGTTGGCGTAGAGGGCGCTTTCCTGCACCTTCTCGCCGAGCTGCTGGTCGGTGAGGCACTTCTCGAAATCGGCCTGGCTCATGCCGGCCTGCTTGGCCACGGCGAGGAGGCCGGCGGCCGGATCGGTGCTGTAGGCCCAGGTCTTCTGCGTCTCGAACAGGGTCGAGACCATGGGGAAATATTTGTCCTCGGGCATGCATCGGGCGAGCATGAAGGCAGCCGTGGCCACCGGCTCGAACGGGAATTCGCGGAAGATGAAGCGCACCTTGCCGGTGTCGATGTACTTCTTCTTCAGCTCGGGGAAGGTGCCGGTGTGGAAGGCGGCGCAGTGGCTGCAGGTCATCGAGGCATATTCGATGACCGTGACCGGCGCCGTGGCGCTGCCCAGCGCCTTCTCCGGCAGCGGGCTCGCCTCGGGGGCGATCAGCTTGGCCTGCTCCACGGTCTGGGCCGCGGCGGGATCGAAGGAGAGCGGCAGGCCGAGCCCGGCCGCCAGCGCGGCGAGACCTGCGGTGACCAGGAAACGGCGGCGATCGACAATCATGGACATCTCCGAATGGTCCGGCGGCTGGCGACCGGGCTTCCCCGGGCTTTCCTGGGCTTGCCTGGTCTTGGCCGCATCGCCGGTTCCGTTAGGGCATCAGAACGGGAAACGGGAACAGTCCGGCACCGCACCGCCGAACCTGCAAAAGAGCCTTCGCGCTCTATCATGTCGCCCTTATGGCGGGAAAGGCCCGCGCCGCGCGCCCGAGATAACGGACGGGTGAACGCCGGCCGGTTAGCACCCCCCGCGGCCGCTTGGCGCCCGCTTGGCCCCCCGCCCCCTAGCCGCCGCGCTGCTCGCGCCGCACCAGCGCGCCGAGCTTTGCGAGCGACTCGGCCAGCGCCTCGTCCTCGAAGCTGCCGATCTCGTGTCGCACGGCGGCGATGGCCGCCTTGTCCGGCTTCGGCGGCACGGGCGGCGGCGCGTGGCGCTGGGGCACCGGGCCCTGGCGCAGGGTGAGGCGGCCGACGCAGCGCCAGCCGAAATAGGCGTTGATTCGCTCCACCACGATGCCGGCGGCATATTGCAGCTCGATGGCGTAGGCGCCTTCCACCCGCACCACGAGGGTCGCCGCCGCTCCGTCCTCCCGCGGCCATTGCAGCTTGAGGGGGATGCAGCGGGGCGCGAGATCCGGGCCGACGATCTCGTCCCAATGGGTCACCACCTCCACCACCGAGAAGCCGGCGCGGCCGCACAGGTCGCTGATCCCCGGCGCCACGAAATCGGCGAGGGGGCGCGGGCCTCGATAGCGGCGGGTGAAGTTGGACGTGCTCAAGGCGTCTCCGGCGGACGGATGGGACGATGAAACAATGCGGTGTCGGAGCCTCTTGCCCCGGCACGCGGGCGCGGCCACCTTGGCCGCATGACATCCTCCCCCGCCGCACGCGCGGCCGCAAGCGGTGCCCGAAATTCCAGATCCGGAACCCCGGCCCCTTCGGCGCTCCTCGCCTGGTACGACCGCCACCGCCGCCGCCTGCCTTGGCGGGCCGAGCCGGGCCGGCAGGCGGACCCCTACCACGTCTTCCTCTCCGAGATCATGCTCCAGCAGACCACGGTGAAGGCGGTGGGCCCGTATTTCACCGGCTTCCTCGCCCGCTGGCCCACGGTCTCGCACCTCGCCGCCGCGCCGCTGGAGGAGGTGCTCTCGGCCTGGGCGGGGCTCGGCTACTACGCCCGCGCCCGCAACCTGCATGCCTGCGCGCAGGCGGTGGTGGCGCGCCATGGCGGGCGCTTTCCGGACGACGAGGCGGCCCTGCTGGACCTGCCCGGCATCGGCCCCTACACGGCGGCGGCCATCGCTTCCATCGCCTTCGACCTCAAGGCGAGCCCGGTGGATGGCAATATCGAGCGCGTCGTCTCACGGCTTTATCGGGTGGCCGAGCCGCTGCCCGGTGCCAAGCCGCGAATCAAGGCGCTGGCCGCCGCGCTCACGCCGGCGCAGCGCCCCGGCGATTTCGCGCAGGCGATGATGGACCTCGGCGCCACCATCTGCACGCCGCGCTCGCCCGCCTGCTCGCTCTGCCCGTGGATGGAGCCGTGCGAGGCGCGGGCGGCGGGGGATGCCGCGCTCTATCCGGTGAAGGCGCCCAAGGGCGACAAGCCGAAGCGGGAGGGCGTCGCCTTCCTCGCCGTTCGGGCGGATGGCGCGGTGCTGCTGCGCACCCGGCCGGACAAGGGGCTCTTGGCGAAGATGACGGAGGTGCCCTCCACCCCCTGGGGCCCGAAGCCGGAGGCGCCGGAGAGCCACGCGCCGCTCAAAGCCCGCTGGCGGGCGCTGCCCGGCGCGGTGGAGCACGTCTTCACCCATTTCGCGCTGACGCTGAAGGTGCTGCGCGCCGATCTCCCTGCCACGACGCCTGCGCCGGAGGGGCACCGCTGGGTGCGGCCGGAGGGGTTCGATGCGGAGGCGCTGCCCTCGGTCATGCGCAAGGTGCTCGCGCATCTCGACGATCAATGAGACGCGACAGGCGGAGGGTACTTGCATAGGGCATCATGAGCCCTTTAAAGCTAAGCTCGTGTTTGCGGGCACTGGGGGCAGAAAATGCGGTTCGGACTGGCTATTGCGGCCGTGATGGCAACATGCGCACCGGTGTGCGCGGCAGATCTTGCGGTGAAGGCGCCGGCGCCTGCGGCGGCCGCCGCGCCACTCTCCTGGCAGGGCTTCTATGCGGGCGTGACCGCCGGCGCGGTGATCGATGCCTCCACCGTCACGCCTCAGCTCGGCGGCACCTTCCTGCAGTCCGATCCCGTGAAGCATGCGATCCAGTATGAGACGGCGCTGGGCGGCTCCTCCACCGGCTTCACCGCCGGAGCGACCGTCGGCTACAATTGGCAGTGGAACGCGGTGGTGGCCGGCCTCGAGGCCGATTTCGCCTATGCCGACCGGAGCCAGGCCGGGAGCGAAATCCTCCCCTCGCTGGTCAATCCCGGCCAGTTCATCGTCAAGGACTATGTGCTGACCGGCGACTGGTTCGGCACGGTGCGGGCTCGGCTCGGCTATGCGGTGGGGGCGACGCTGCTCTATGCCACCGGCGGCCTCGCCTTCGGCGATGGGGGCACGAACCTTTTCATCGGCGGCGCCAACGGCGCGCAATATGCCTGGGCGGGTTCGTCCTCTTCCACCCGCTGGGGCTGGACCGTGGGCGGCGGCGCGGAGACGCGCATCGACGCCCATTGGTCGGTGAAGGCGGAATATCTCTATGTGAACCTTGGCAGCAGCACCTTCCCGCTTGCCAACAGCCCGGCCAACCCGGTGCCGGAGTTCGTCATCGCCGCATCGTCGGATTACGCTTTCAACGTCGTCCGCGCGGGGGTGAACTACCGCTTCTGAGCTATTCGGCGGCGATGCCCATCTCGGCCCTGAGGCGCGCCCGCAGGATGTCGATGGGATGGCGGCGGCCCGCTTCTTCCACGTGCCAGAAGGTCCAGCCGTTGCAGGCCTCCGCCCCCTGGGCGAGGGCACCGACGCGGTGGATGGAGCCCACGTTCGGGCTGTCGGCGAGGGAGATGGTGCCATCCGCCCGCACCACGGCGCGGAATCGGCCCTTGGCGTCGGTGAGTTCGGCGCCGGGGGTGACGAGGCCGCGCTCCACCAGGGCGGAGAAAGCCACACGCGGCGCTTCCCGCGCGCTCGGCGGGGCGACCAGCGCCTCTTCCGACAGCGGCTCCACGGCGTCGATGCGGGCGCGCGCCGCATCGGCATAGGTCTCTTCGCGCTCGATGCCGATGAAGGACCGGCGCAGGCGCTTGGCCACCGCGCCCGTCGTGCCGGAACCGAAGAAGGGGTCGAGCACCACGTCGCCGGGCTTGGTCGAGGACAGCAGCACGCGGGCGAGCAGTGCCTCGGGCTTCTGGGTGGGATGGAGCTTGCGACCCTTCTCGTCCTTCAGCCGCTCCTGCCCGGTGCAGAGCGGGAAGAGCCAGTCGGAGCGCACCTGCACATCCTCGTTGCCGGCTTTGAGCGCCTCGTAATTGAAGGTGTATTTCGAATCGGCGCTGCGGGCGGCCCAGATCAGGGTCTCGTGCGCATTGGTGAAGCGCCGGCCCCGGAAGTTGGGCATGGGGTTCGCCTTGCGCCAGATGATGTCGTTGAGGATCCAGAAGCCCAGATCCTGCATCAGCGCGCCGACGCGGAAGATGTTGTGATAGGAGCCGATGACGAAGAGCGTGCCGTTGGGCTTCAGCGCCCGCCGCGCGGCGAGCAGCCAGGCGCGGGTGAAGGCATCATAGGCCGCGAAGCTCTCGAACTGGTCCCAATGGTCGTCCACCGCGTCCACGCGGCTTTCGTCCGGCCGCTTCAGCTCGCCACCGAGCTGGAGGTTGTAGGGCGGATCGGCGAAGACGAGATCCACCGAGCCGGCGGGCAGGGCCGCCATGCGGGCGATGGTGTCGCCGATCAGAATTTCATTGAGGGGGAGAGCACGGTCCGAAACCGCTCCCGAAGAAGCCGCCTTCCTTGGTGCGGCCGGTGGGGCCGCCAAGGGGGCGATTGCGGGATACTCCGGACGACATTGACGCGCCGTCCGCCCGGCCGCCCCCTTGGCCACACTACGCATGACGCAACCCTACGCAACGCTTACTCACGATCGTGAGAATGGCGGCAATGGGTTAAGGGCGGGTGAAGGGAAAACCTTGCGGAACCTATCTCGTCACGGCCTTCACGATGGCCTCTGCCACCAGTTCCGCCATGCAGGCGCGGCCCTCGGCCGGGGAGCGGGCGGAGGACTGGAGATAGGAGGTGGCGCCGTATTGCTGCACCACGTTCATGCGCTCCCGGTCCGACACCGCGTCGATCTGCTTCACGATGCGGCCGTAGAGGTGCTCGTGGTCCACGCCCGGCACGAAGGGCGGGTCGATGAGCACGAGGTCGATGTTGCGCCCGCGCAGCCAGTCGGCGGCCTGCTCCAGCGTGTGGGCGAAGCTCTCGGGATCGGTGGCGGCAAGGGCATCGGCGGTGCCCACCTGCCAGATGATGAGGTCCGGCGCGACCCGTTCCACGGCGGAGCGGATGCGGCCGAAATCATCCCGTGCGAGGCCCTGCGTCGCGCCCTCGTCGATGATGGTGAAGGTGATGTTGGGCAGGCGGTTGCTCAGCTCCGTCTCAAGGCGGCTGCGCTTCTTGTCCGACAGCGCCTGACGGTCGGGCTGGGGGCCGATCATCAGGATGCGCACGGGGGCGGAGCGGTCCACCAGCCGCTCGGTGCGGACGAGATCGCTGTCGAAGGCGAGGAAGATGTCGGGCACCCGGCAGGCGCTGGAGATCGTGGCCCCGGCCGTGAGCGGGCACAGCAGGAGCCAGACGGCGAGAAAAGCGCCGCCCGCGCGCCTCACGGCCCGGGCGCGAGCGCCACGGCCGGTGAAGCCGGGACCGGCGCCGCCTGCCGCGCCGGGGCGCGATCGCGGCGCTGCCATTCGAGTGCCCATGCGAGGGACCACTGGAGCGAGAAACCTGCGGCAACAATTAGCAAATCCACGGCCAGCGCGCCATCGGCGAGGGGGCGCACCACCTGCGCGCCGAGGCTGAGCACGGTGCCGAGGCTGAACACCGGCAGCGCATGCCGGCCCATGAGGATGAGCGGCGCGGCCGACGCGCTCTTCTTCAGCCAGGCTTCCAGCGGCAGGCGCGACACGCAATAGGCCAGCGCCAGCACATGCAGCAGGCGAGGCAGGGCGAGGTTGGTCTTGTCGAAATCCCACAGGAAGGGCGGCACGGGGGAGAGGTCGGGCGTCACCGGATAGCCGAGCGTCGCCCACACCAGCGCCACCAGCAGATAGAGCGGCGCGGCGATGTCCAGCACCCGGTGGGCGGCGGAGCGCAGGCCGCGATCCATCAGCGCGCCGATCACGAGGCCGCAGGTGAAGAGGAGCTGCCACGCCAGCGGATTGAAGAACCAGCCCCCCGCCCCCGGCCACACCGGCAAGGCGAGGTCGGCGAGCTGGGTGACGAGATAGAGCGTGAGCGAGGCCACAAGGGCCAGCCCGAGGCTGCGCCGCGCCAGCAGCAGCAGGATCGGCGCCAGCAGCAGGAGACCCACATAGAGCGGCAGGATGTTGAGATAGCCCGGCTGGTAGGTGAGCAGCCCGATGCCCACGAGGGATTCCAGCGGATATTGCGGGATGATGTCGAGGTGCATCCATTCGAGCATCCGCTCGTCACCCGTGAGCACCACGAAGCCGCCCACCACCACGACAGACATCACCACCAGCACCAGATGGGCGGCATAAAGCGTGAAGGCGCGCATCCACACCCGCGCCGTGGTGCGCACGCGCTCGCCGGCGGAGAAGGGCCTGAGATAGGCGAAGGCGGCGGAGATGCCGGCGAGGAAGACGAACAGTTCCGCCGCGTCCGAGAAGCCGAAGTTGCGATAGGTGAAGCCGCCGAAGACGTGGCCGGGAATATGGTTGATGAAGATCGTCAGCAGGGCGAAGCCCCGCCAGAAATCGATGCTCACCAATCGTTGCCCGGTCTGCGACACGTCTGGCAGCCTCCCGATCCCATCGCCTGCCGGCGCTCTCCCGGTAGGGGGCGCGATATGGCGGCAAATGCTTTCGGGGCCGGAAGGTTCCGCCTTGCCCGTGAGTCATTGCGCCGCACGCCATGCCCGGGGAAGGCTGGCGCGCGGCGGTGTCGGAAGTGTGAATCCGGGCCGGGGCGACGGTAAATTGCGGTAACGCTACTCGGCCGCCGCCTTCAGCTCGAGCACGGTGGGCAGGCCGTTCATCTGCGCCAGCACGTCGGTGATCTGCGGCACGTTCTTGCCGCCGTTGCCGAGGCCCTCGGCCGCCGCATAGAGGTTCTTCACCGTGGCGCTGATGAAGGCGGAAGCGCCGGTGTTGGTGGCGAGGTTGGTGACGTAGCGCATGTCCTTGTGGGCGTTGGTGATGGTGAAGCGGTGGGCGTTCACGTTCGCGTCCAGCACGTAGCCCATGAAGGTCTGGTAGAAGCCGCAATCCATGCGCGAGCCGCGGATGACGCTGTCGAACACCTCCGCCGTGACGCCCACCTTGCCGGCGATGGCCAGCGCCTCGGCATAGATGGCGCCGTAGCCCAGCGACAGGAAGTTGTTGAGCAGCTTCATGGTGTGTCCCGCGCCCGGCGCGCCCACGCGCACGATGCGGCTGGCGAAGGCCGCCACCACCGGCTCGATCACCGCGAACGCCGCGTCGTCCGCCCCCACCATGGCGGAAAGGGCGCCTTCCTCCGCCTGGATGGGCGTGCCGCCCAGCGGCGCGTCGCAGAGAAAGATACCGTCCTGCGCCAGCTTCGCCGCCAGCGCCATGGTCAGCGTCGGCTCGGAGGTGGAGGTGTCGATGATGTGGAGGCCGGCCTTGGCGGTCTTCAGGATGCCGTTCTCGCCGTTGAGCACCTCGTCCACCTGCGGCGCACCGGTGACGCAGAGCACGATCACGTCGCACTGGGCCGCCATCTCGGCGGGGGTCTTCACCTCGGTCGCGCCGCGGGAGACCAGATCTTCCACCGGCGCGCGGTTGCGGTGGCCCATGACGGCGAGGGGAAAGCCCTTGGCGAGGATGTTCTTCGCCATGCCGTGGCCCATGAGGCCGACCCCGATGAAACCAACCCGCGTACCCGCCATGGCATCCTCCCGATTCGTATCGTCGCAGCTGTCGTTGCTGTTGTCGCTAAATCGTTTAGCATGACCGAAAGGACGGCGCGAGACGCGACAGATCCGCTATAGGGATGGCCCATGGACGAGACGAATCCTCCTCCGCCGGGTGCCGCTCACCCCGGTGCATCTCCCGCCGGTGCGCCCATCGGCAAGGTGACGCTGCAGGGCCTCGCCCGGGAGCTGGGCCTGTCCACGGCCACCATCTCTCTGGCCCTGCGCGACAGCCCCATGGTCGCCGAGGCGACGCGCCTCAAGGTGCAGGAGGCGGCGCGGGCGCGCGGCTATGTGGCCAATCGCGGTGCCGCAGCGCTGCGCACGGCACGCACCAACATCGTCGCCCTCGGTCTGCATGACATCGTGAACCCCTCCTTCACCGAGCTTCTGGCGGCGGTGGAGGATGCCCTCTCCGAGGCGGGCAAGACCGTGCTGCTGGGGGTCAGCCAGGAGGATGTGGCGCGCCAGACCCGCACGCTGGGCACGCTGGCGGAATACCGGCCCGACGCCTTTCTCGTTTCGCCGGCCGCGCATTCGCGGGTGGAGGACCTGAAGGCGCTCGCCTCCACCGGCATCGCCGTGGTGCAGGTGACGCGCGAGATCGAGGGCTCCGGCTTCGATTTCGCCGGCTCGGACGACGTGACGGGCGTGGCGCTGGGCGTCGCGCATCTGGTGGAACTGGGCCACCGGCGCATCGGCATGATCGGCGGCTTCGGCGCCATCTCCACCGGCCGCAAGCGCTTCGCCGGTTACAAGGCGGGCCTTGCCGCGGCCGGCATTCCCTTCGATCCGACGCTGGTGATGGAGGGGCCGGGCCTGCGCGCGGAAGGCCGCAAGGCCATGGCGCGCCTCCTCGCGCTGGACGAGCCGCCCACCGCCGCCGTGTGCTTCAACGACCTCTCCGCCTTCGGCGCGCTGATGGAGCTGCAGGCGGCCGGTCTTCTCGCGGGCCGCGATTTCTCCCTTGTCGGCTATGACGACATCGAGGAGGCGCGGGTGTGGTACCCCCCGCTCACCACGGTGCACACCTTCATTCCCGAATACGGCCGCGCCGCCGCAACCTTGGCCCTCAAGCGCATCGCTGATCCCGGTCGTCCCGTGGAGCGGGCGGAGATGACGCCCGAGCTGGTGGTGCGCGCCAGCACCTGCGCCCCCGTGCCGGTGAAGCGCCGGCCCCTATGATCGTTCCGGTGACCGAGGCCGACGATCCCCGCATCGCCGGCTTCCGCGAGGTGCGCGAGCGCGATCTCGTGGGCCGGCAGGGCGGCTTCATGGCCGAGGGCGAGGTGGTGCTGCGCCTGCTCGCCGGCCGGCTGGGCACGCGCGGCGGCCATCGCCTCACCTCCGTGCTGCTGTCGCAGGCGCAGGCGGAGCGGCTGTCCGACCTCATCGCCGCACTGCCGGAAGACCTGCCCGTTTACGTGGCGCCGCAGCCGGTGATGGACGCCATCGTCGGCTTTCACATCCATCGCGGCATCCTCGCGCTGGGCACGGCGCGGCCGCTGCCGGACGTGGGCGCGCTGCTGGATGGGCTGGGGCCACGGGCGCTGGTGGTGGCGGCCCTCGGCCTCACCAATCACGACAATATGGGTGGCATCTTCCGCAATGCGGCGGCCTTCGGCGCCGATGCGGTGATCCTCGATGACGCCTCGTGCGATCCGCTCTACCGCAAGGCCATCCGCGTCTCCGTGGGGGCGAGCCTCGTGGTGCCGTTCGCGCGGGTGCGGGATGCCGGCGTGCTCATCGAGCTGCTTTCCGAGCGGGGGTTCGAGGCCGTGGCGCTGTCCCCGTCCGGGCAGGAAACCCTCTCCCGCCTCGATCGCCCGCCGCGCGTCGCCGCATTGTTCGGCACCGAGGGGCCGGGCCTTCCGGCGGACGTGATGGCGCGGGTGCGCACGGTGGCCATCCCCATGGCGGAGGGCTTCGACAGCCTCAACGTCGCCACCACCTCGGGCATCGTGCTGCATCATCTGGCGGGGGTCTAGGCCCGCCCGCGCCGCTCAATGCCCGCGTGAGGCGAGGTGGCGGTGGAGCGTGGAGCGGTGGATGCCGAGGCGGCGGGCGGCGCGGGAGATGTTGCCGTCGCATTCCTTCAGGGCGGCATCCATGGCGGCGCGGGTGACGCTGCCGAGATCGCCGGGCAGGCCGGACGCCGGATCGGCCGCCTGAGAGGCAGGGAGCATTGATGCGGCGGGGGGTTGCGCGGGACTGCGCAGATCGCTTGCGCGGACGTCGGCGGGCAGCGCCTCCGGCCCCACCGTTTCGCCCGGCTCGGCGAGGGCGAGGAGCACCTTGAGCACGCCGGTGAGCTGGCGGAAATTGCCCGGCCACGTATGGCGCGCCAGCACCTCGCGGCAGTCCGGCGAGAGACGCGGCGCATCCGGGCCGGGGCCGGCCATCTCGCGCCACAGGCGCTCCACCAGCGCTTCCCGGTCCGCGAGGCTGCGCAAAGGCGGCAGCGTGACGGTGTATTGGGCGATGCGGAAATAGAGATCGGCGCGGAAGCTGCCGTGCTCCACTAGCATTTTCAGATCGCGGTGGGAGGCGCAGACGAGGGCGAAATCCACCTTCACCGCCTTGCCGCCGCCCAGCGGGGTCACTTCCCGCTCCTGCAGCACGCGCAACAGGCGGCTCTGGAGGCCGAGGGGCATGTCGCCGATCTCGTCGAGGAACAGCACGCCGCCGTCCGCCTCGCGGAACAGGCCCTTGAAGCCGGCGCGGCGGGCACCGGTGAAGGCGCCGTCCTCATAGCCGAACAGTTCGGATTCGATGAGCCCTTCCGGCAGGGCGGCGCAGTTCACCGCCGCGAAAGTGCCGGCCGCGCGCGGGCCGCGGGCGTGGATCTGGCGGGCGAACACCTCCTTGCCGGAGCCGGTCTCGCCCTGGATGAGCACGGGCACGCCGGCATTCATCAGGCGAATGGCCCGGCCCAGCGCCTGCTCGGTCTCCGCATCGAAGCTGGGGCCGGCGGGGGCTACGGTGGGAGCCGGCGCGGCGACGGGCGCCGGGGCGGCCCGCACCGGGGCCGGCGACTGCCGCTCCAGCCGCAGCATGACGGCGCCGTTGGGCGTGCGGGCGCGGCGGGCGTCGCCGGGGCGGCCGAGACTGCCCTCGAACAGTTCGGAGAAGCGCCGCGCGCCCAGGGCATCCCAGCCGAGGCCCAGCAGTGCGAGGCCGGGGCGGTTGGCGGCCACGAGCCGATGGTCCTCGAACACCAGCACGCCCTCGCGCGCGGTGCCGAGGAAGGAGGGGTCGGCGTGGAAGCGCACCACGTCCCGGCCGGGGAAGGCGCCTTCGAACAGGCGGTGCTCCACCTGCCCCACGGCCAGCTCCACCAGCGCCAGCGCATGCAGGTGCGGCACGGCGGAGGGGCCGGAGAGGTCGAGCAGGCCCACCAGCTCGCCGAACGGATCGTGGATGGGCGCGGCGGCGCAGGTGAGGATGCCGTGCGGCTCGGCATAATGCTCGGCGCCGCGCACCTCGATGCCGCGCCGCTCGATCAGCGCCGTGCCGATGGCGTTGGTGCCGCTGTCCGCCTCGCTCCAGCTCACGCCGGGCCGCAGGGCCACCTGCGCCGCGCGATCGGCGAAATCGGCGCTGCCCACGGTGTCGAGCACGAGGCCGGTGGGATCGGTGAGGATGACGATGCCGCCCGCGGCGCTGGCGCTGAGGTGCAGCGCCTCCAGCTCGGGCCGGCAGCGACGACGCAGCGCCTCGTACCGCTCGCGGCGGACGGAGAGTTCGCCCTGCGTCAGCGGCTCGGCCTTCAGCCGGCCGCCCACGGGCAGGCCGCGCTCGGCGCAGCGGGTCCAGGAGCGGATGATGGGAAGGGCGAGCGCCTGCTCCGCCCCGGGCGCGCCGGAAAAGAACCGGCGGCGGGCGGTGAGCAGCTCGTCCGGTGGCGGCACCGGCGAGAGGGGCGGAAATGGCGCAGGCATTCGTCCCTCGGCTCGTTTCGCTTCCCTAGCGCGACGTTTCCCGCGGCGACTGTCGCATTTTGCGACAGGTGTCGCGACACCTTGTTCTTATGCGCGACAGTCTCGCACGACTATTCGCCGGCCGTAAAGTCGGGGTTCTGCGTAGGTCCTCCTGACGCGGACAAAATCAAGTTTTCGCAGCATCTTCCCGCACTGCAAATAAAGGCGTGCAGCGCACCTTCGAGAACTGGCACGGCCGCTGCAAATCCTCCGGCACCACCAATGGGAGGAAACAATGAACAGCCCAGCCTTTCTGTCGAGCACCCACACCTCGCCCTTCAAGGCCCGCTATGGCAACTTCATCGGCGGCGCCTTCGTCGAGCCGGTGAACGGCCGCTATTTCGAGAATACCTCCCCCATCACCGGCAAGGTGATCTGCGAGGTCGCCCGCTCCGACGAGCATGACATCGAGCGCGCGCTGGACGCCGCCCACGCCGCCAAGAAGGCCTGGGGCCGCACCTCCGCCGCCGACCGCGCCCTGGTGCTCAACAAGATCGCCGACCGCATGGAGGCCAATCTCGAGCTGATCGCCCGCGCCGAGACCTGGGACAACGGCAAGCCGATCCGCGAGACCATGGCCGCCGACATCCCGCTGGCCATCGACCATTTCCGCTATTTCGCCGCCTGCGTGCGGGCGCAGGAAGGCGCGCTCTCCGAGATCGACCACGACACCGTCGCCTATCATTATCACGAGCCCCTCGGCGTGGTCGGACAGATCATCCCGTGGAACTTCCCCATCCTGATGGCGGTGTGGAAGCTGGCGCCCGCGCTGGCGGCCGGCAATTGCGTGGTGCTGAAGCCGGCCGAGCAGACCCCCGCCAGCATTCTTCTGGTGGCCGAACTCATCGGCGACCTGCTGCCGCCGGGCGTGCTCAACATCGTCAACGGCTTCGGCCTCGAGGCCGGCAAGCCGCTCGCCGCGTCCACCCGCATCGCCAAGATCGCCTTCACCGGCGAGACCGGCACCGGCCGCCTCATCATGGGCTATGCCAGCCAGAACCTCATTCCGGTGACGCTGGAGCTGGGCGGCAAGTCGCCCAACATCTTCTTCGAGGACGTGGCGGCCCACGACGACGACTTCCTCGACAAGGCGGTGGAAGGCTTCGTCATGTTCGCCCTCAACCAGGGCGAGGTCTGCACCTGCCCCAGCCGCGCGCTGGTGCAGGAGAGCATGTTCGACAGGTTCATGGAGAAGGCGCTCGCCCGCGTCGCCGCCATCAAGCAGGGCTCGCCCCTCGATCCCGCGACCATGCTCGGCGCGCAGGCGTCGTCCGAGCAGATGCACAAGATCCTGTCCTACATCGACATCGGCAAGGCCGAGGGGGCCCAGGTGCTGGCCGGCGGCGAGCGCAACATGCTCGACGGCGATCTTGCGGACGGCTTCTACGTGAAGCCCACCGTCTTCCTCGGCACCAACAACATGCGCATCTTCCAGGAAGAGATCTTCGGCCCGGTGGTTTCCGTCACCACCTTCAAGGACGAGGAAGAGGCGCTGCACATCGCCAACGACACCCTCTTCGGCCTCGGTGCCGGCGTGTGGACCCGCGACGGCTCGCGCGCCTACCGCGTCGGCCGGGAGATCGAGGCGGGCCGCGTGTGGACCAACTGCTACCACGCCTACCCGGCCCACGCGGCCTTCGGCGGCTACAAGCAGTCCGGCATCGGCCGCGAAACCCACAAGATGATGCTCGACCACTACCAGCAGACCAAGAACCTGCTGGTCAGCTATTCGCCCAAGAAGCTCGGCTTCTTCTGATCGGCGAACCGACTGCCCCCTCCCGGGGCTTCACCGGGGGTGGCCGTGGCCCCGCGCGCGTTTGTTTCACCGTCCCATCGGCGCGCGCGGTGGCCTCAAAAAGCGGCCATCCCCGGCTTTTCCTTTGTGTGCGTGAGTAAAGAAAAATACGGAGGGCCGACAGCCATGCGCTTCGACCGCAGACCCGTTTCCCCCGGGTCTGCGGCGTCGGTGGGTGGGGACGCCCCGGGCCAGCGACGGCGCAGCTGGAGCGCCGATCCGGGGTCCAGGAGAAAACCGCGCAGCGGGCAATGCTTTGCCGGTGGCTGGACAGCGAAGCGCCTTCGGCGGTCCCTTGCGCTGGATCCCGGCTCTCCTTCCACTCCGCTGCGCTCCGTTGCAGTCGGCCGGGATGCGAGGGCGCGCGCGAGACCGCAGGACGATCCGGCTCCTATCTCTTCCCCGCCTTCAGCAGCGCCAGCAGCCCCGTCAGCAGGTCCACCGGCGTCGGCGGGCAGCCGGGGATTTTCAGGTCCACCGGGATGATGGCGGCAGCGCCGTCCGTCACCGCATAGCTGCCCGCGAAGACGCCGCCATTGATGGCGCAGTCGCCGGCCGCCACCACCCATTTGGGGCCGGGCGTCGCGTCATAGGTGCGCTTCAGCGCCTCGGCCATGTTCTTCGCCACGGGACCCGTCACCAGCAGCACGTCCGCATGGCGGGGCGAGGCGACGAAGCGGATGCCGAAGCGGTCGAGATCGTAGAAGGCGTTGCCCAGCGCGTGGATTTCCAGCTCGCATCCGTTGCACGAGCCCGCATCCACCTCGCGGATGGAGAGGCTGCGGCCGAGCCGGGCGCGGGCGGCGGCGTCCAGCTCGCGCGCAAGGGCCTCCACCGCCGCGTCGTCGGGGCCTTTTTCGGTGAGCGGGGCCTTGAGGAGGCCCTGAAGCAGGAGCTTCCGCATCGTTTCACTTCTTGCGTTTACGCGTTTTCTTCAAGCGAACCGGAATCCACTTCGCTTGAAAACGCTTTTAGAGGTCCACCCCCGAATAGGAGCAGTTGAAGGATTTGTTGCAGAGGGGGAAGTCGGCGACGATGTTGCCTTCGATGGCGGTCTCCAGCAGCGGCCACTGGAACCAGGAGGGATCGCGCAGATGCGCCCGGCGCACGCGCCCGTCGCCCTCCAGCGCCACGAAGGCGAAGACATCGCCGCGGAAGCTCTCCACCAGCGCCACCCCCTCGCCGCCGCCGGCCGACACGGGCACGTTGATGTCGCCTTTGGGCAGTGTGTCGAGGAGGCGGATGATGAGGCCGAGGCTCTCCTCCACCTCGCGGATGCGCACCCACACGCGGGCGTTCACGTCCCCATCCGAGCGCACCGGCACCTCGAACGGCAGGCGGTCGTAGGGCGGATAGGGCAGAGCGCGGCGCGCATCGAAGCCGCGGCCCGAGGCGCGGCCGACGAACCCGCCGGCGCCGAACTGGCGCACATAGTCCGGCTTGGTGAAGCCGGTGCTCACCGTGCGGTCCTGCAGCGAGGCGGTCTCGTCATAGAGGCGGACGAGGGCGGGGAAGGCGCGGCGCACCTCGGCCACCATGGCCTTCACGCCCGCAATGGCCTCCGCCGGAATGTCCTGCGCGACGCCGCCGGGCACCACGCGGTCCATCATCAGCCGGTGGCCGAAGGCGCGGGCCGAGGCGCGCAGCACGCGCTCGCGCAGCACGCCGCAATGGGCCAGCATGATGGCGAAGGCGGCATCGTTGCAGATGGCGCCGATGTCGCCGAGATGGTTGGCGAGGCGTTCCAGCTCCGCCATCAGGCCGCGCAAGGCATGGGCGCGCTCCGGCACCGCGACGCCGCGCGCGGCTTCCACGGCGCGGCAGAAGGCAAGCGCATAGGCCACCGTGGCATCGCCCGAATGGCGCCCGGCGATGCGGGCGGCCTCCTCCGGCGCGCGGCCGGCCATGAGGCCTTCCATGCCCTTGTGGACGTAGCCGAGGCGTTCCTCCAGCCGCACCACCGTCTCGCCATAGGCGGAGAAGCGGAAATGGCCGGGCTCGATGATGCCGGCATGGACCGGGCCGACCGGGATCTGGTGCAGTCCCTCGCCCTCCACCGGCAGCACCGGATAGGCCTCGCCCGCGCCCGCATCGGGCGTGGCGGCGCCGAGCGGCGCGCGCACGCCCCAACGGGCATGATCCAGCCACGGGCGCAGATCGGGCGCGCCCACGGGCGTCAGGCCGAAGAGGTCGCGGATGGTCCGCTCCAGCCGGGCGGCGGGGGGATGGTGGCGTGCCACGGATGGGAAAGCGCCGGTGGGGCAGGGGAGGCTCGCGAGAGCGAGGCGGCCGGTGGCCTCCTCCAGCAGCGCCATGTGGACGGCGCCGCTATCCCCGAACAAAGCGGAGAGGGTGAGCCGGCCGGCGGCCAGCTCCGTGCAGAGGCCGGTCCATTCCGCCTCGTTCACGCTCACGCGCGGCCAGGGGCGGCAGATGGTGCCGTTGCGGGCGAAGAGATCGGAGAGGTTGACCATGCCGCCCTCCTAGCCCAGCACCGCGGCCACATGGCGGAACCACGCGACCAGTTCCGGCGGCAGGTAAAGCCCGGCGGCGAAGACGAGGGCGAGGTGCACGCCCATGGGCACGAAACTCGCCTTCACCGGATCGGTGCCCGGGCTCGGCTCGCCGAAGGCGATGGCCGAGAGCTTCACCATCAGCGCGCCGAAGGCGATGAGCAGCCCCAGGACGAGGATCAGCGCCAGCCACGGCCGGGCGCCGAAGGCGCTCGTCACAACCAGGAACTCGCTCATGAACACCCCGGCCGGCGGCAGGCCGGCGATGGCGACGACGCCGGCGACGAGGCTCCAGCCCAGCAGCGGGTGGGAGGTGGTGAGGCCGCGGATCTGCGCCAACTCCTGCGTGCCCTTCACCTGACAGGCATGGCCCACGGCGAAGAAGATGGCGGACTTGGTGAGGCTGTGCATGGTCATGTGCAGCAGCCCGGCGAAATTCGCGAGCGGCCCGCCGAGCCCGAAGGCGAATGCGATGATGCCCATGTGCTCGATGGAGGAATAGGCGAACAGGCGTTTGATGTCGCGCCGCCGGTACAGCATGAAGCCGGCGAGCAGCAGGGAGCCGAGGCCCATGGCCATCATCAGCGGCCCCGGCGCCAGCGTGCCGGGATGGGCGGCGAGCAGCGACTTGAAGCGCAGCACCGCGAACAGCGCGACGTTGAGGAGGAGGCCCGAGAGCACCGCCGAGATGGGGGTGGGGCCTTCGGAATGCGCATCCGGCAGCCAGGCATGGAGGGGGGCGAGGCCCACCTTGGTGCCGTAGCCGAGCAGCAGGAAGACGAAGGCGACGTTGAGCAGCGCCGGATCGAAATTGTGGGCATGCTTCATCAGCACGCTCCAGATCATCCCGTCCGCGCCTTCGCCCACCACCGGCTGCGCCACCATGTAGACGAGGATGGTGCCGAACAAAGCGAGCGCGATGCCCACCGAGCCGAGCATGAAATATTTCCACGCCGCCTCGATGGCCGCCTCGGTGCGGTAGAGGCCGACCATGAGCACGGTGGTGAGCGTTGCCACCTCGATGGCCACCCACATGACGCCGAGATTGTTGGAGAGCAGCGCCAGCGTCATGGCGCCGAGCAGCACCTGATACATGGCGTGGTAGAAGCGCAGGTTGAGCGGCGTCAGCCGCCCCGTCTCCAGCTCATGGGCGATGTAGCCGGCGGAAAACCAGGCGGTGGTGAAGGCGACGAAGGTGTTCAGCACCACGAAGACGATGTTGAGGTCGTCCACGATGAGGAACGGCCCCGCGATCCGCGGCGCGCCGAACAGAAGCAGCGCCAGCGCGAAGGTGAGGCCGCAGGCGGCGACGTTGACGAGCGCGCCCACGCGATAGGACGGCATCAGCGCCAGCAGCACCGCGCTCGCCGCCGGCACGGCCACCAGCAAGGGGGCGGGATCGGAGAACAAGCTCATGCGCGCCCTCCCCGGAAGCGGTCGAGGGCGTCCACGTCCACGGTGTCGAACCGCTCGCGGATGCGGAACAGGAAGATGCCGATGACGATGAGGGCGATGAGCACCGAGAAGGCGACGGAAATCTCCACCACCAGCGGCATCCCCTTGGCACCGGTGGCGGCGAGAATGAGCCCGTTCTCCAGCGACATGAAGCCGATGACCTGGCTGACGGCATTGCGCCGCGTGACCATCATCAGGAGGCCCAGCAGCACCACGGAAAGGGCGAAGGCGAGATCCTCCCGCGCCAGCGCATCGGCGGCGCCGCCCACGGCGGCGGTGGCCTTCAGCATGACGACGAGGGAGAGCGCCACGAGGGCGATGCCGGCCAGCATGGTGGGGCCGATGGAGACCACCGTCTCCACCTGCCGGTGGATGCCGAGGCGCTTCACCATGCGCGCCAGCGCCAGCGGGATCACCACCGCCTTGAAGACCAGGGCGATGGCGGCGGTGACATAAAGGTGCGGCGCATCCTGCGCCAGCGCCTGCCAGCCGACGGAGAGGGAGAGCACCACCGCCTGAAGTGCGAACACTTTCAGGAGGGCATAGAGCCGGTCCTGATAGAGCATCAGGAAGCTGATGAGCACCAGCGCCCCGGCGAACAGGTGGGCCACGTCGAACACGAGGCTCGCCGAGAGGGCGGCGTCCAGCGGCGTTCCGTGCGCGATTTCCAGCGTGCGGTCCATCACAGGATCCTCGACACGAAGAGGAGCAGGGTGCCGAGCAGCCCCAGCATGAGCGCGGCGCCGAGGAAGTCCGGCACGCGGAACACCCGCATCTTGGCAATCGACGTCTCGAACACCGCGAGCAGCACCGCACCCGCCGCGAGCTTTGCGCCATAGCTCGCCATGCCCAGCACCACCGCGCCCGCCCCGGCACCGGCCGGCGCCAGCCCCCACGGCACGAACACGCAGGCGACGAGGGAGATGAAGAGCAGCAGCTTCAGCTGCGCGGCCAGTTCGATGAGCGCGAGGTGGCGGCCGGAATATTCCAGCACCATGGCCTCGTGCACCATGGTCAATTCCAGATGGGTGGCGGGATTGTCCACCGGGATGCGCCCGTTCTCCGCCACCGCGACGATGGCCAATGCAACCAGCGCCAGCGCCAGCGACACGCGCAGGCCGACGCCCGCGACCATCACCGAGGCGATGGTGGAGAGCTGGGTGGAATGGGCGACGAGGGCGAGGGAGAAGACGATCATGATCATCGCCGGCTCGGCCAGCGACGAGATCATCACCTCCCGGCTCGATCCGATGCCGCCGAAGCTGGTGCCCACATCCATCCCCGCCAGCGCGAGGAAGAAGCGGGCCGAGCCGAGCAGCGCGGTGATGACGATGAGGTCTGCCGACCAGGAGAAGATGAGCCCGGTGCCGAAGGTGGGCACCAGCGCCGCCGCCACCCAGGTTGCCGCGAACAGGAGGTAGGGCACGGCGCGGAACAGCCAGGAGGCGTTGTGGGCCAGCACCGCCTCCTTGTTCAGGAGCCGCGCGAGGTCGCGATAGGGCTGGAACACGGAGGCGCCGCGCCGCCGGGTGAGGCGCGCCTTCACCTTCCGCACGAGGCCGGTGAGCAGCGGTGCCAGCGCCAGCACCAGCAGCATCTGGGTGCCCTGCACCAGAAGGTTCGCGATCTGGAGGTTCGCCATCAGGTCCATAGCGCCAGCACCAGCAGCAGGAGGACGAGAGCGCCGAACACCAGCGCCAGATACTGGCGGATGGTGAGATATTGCAGGCGGTTGGCCCGCGTCGCGATGCGTTCCACCAGCCCCGCCAGGGGCAGGAACAGGAAGGCCCAGGCGGGATCGCGGGCGGTGATCTCGATGCGCGCCGGGGCGAGCGAGCCGGGCGGCGGCATCTCCACCCGTTCGCGGGCGGCGAACAGGGTGCGGGCGAACACCCGGCGGATGGGCTGGGCGAAGGAGCCGGCGGAATATTGTGTCACCGGATCGGCATTGGGAAAGCCGCAGTCCCACGGCGGCGCGCGGCGCACCGCGCCGGTGGCGAGCCGGTGGATGATGAAGGCGGTGAGCAGCGCCGAGGAAGCGATGAAGAGGAAGACGAGGAGGCCGTTATAGGACGAGCGACTTTCCGCCACCGGCACGATGGAGAGCCACGCCACTTCGCTCTGCGCCGGCATCTTCACGCCGATGAGCGCCGTCACCGCCGGCTGGAGCGCGTCGATGACGAGGCCGGGGAACAGGCCGGCGGCGACGCAGATGGCGGCGAGCGCGATCATCGCCGCGCGGGAGAAGGCGTCCACCTCATGCGCATTCGCCGCCTGTTCGCTGCGCGGCCGGCCGAGGAAGACGATACCGTAGAGCCGCACGAAGCAGGCCGCCGCCAGCGCCGCCGCCAGCGCCAGCAGGGCGCCCGCCGCCGGGACGGAGAGTTTTAGGCCCCAGGCCGGCAGTTCTGGGCTGAGCAGGATCGCCTGGAACACCAGCCATTCGGAGGCGAAGCCGTTCAGCGGCGGCAAAGCCGAGATGGCCGCCGCGCCGATCAGCATGACCACCGATGTCACGGGCATGCGGTGGATGAGCCCGCCGAGGCGGTCCATCACCCGCGACCCGGTGGCGGTGAGCACCGCGCCGGCGCCGAAGAAGAGGAGGCTCTTCATGGCCGCGTGGTTGAACACGTGGAACAGCGCCGCGGTGAAAGCCAGCGCCGCCGCCCCGCCGAAGCCCGAAGCCTTGAAGGCGAGGGCGAGGCCGAGGCCGACGAAGATGAGGCCGATGTTCTCGATGGTGGAGAAGGCCAGCACGCGCTTGGTATCGCTCTGCAGCAGCGCCTGCAGCACGCCGACGACGCCGGCAATGGCGCCCGCGACGATCACCGGAATGCCCCACCACCAGTCCGGCGGGCCGGCGAGATCGAACACGATGCGGATGAAGCCGTAGACGGCCACCTTCGTCATCACCCCGCTCATGAGCGCGGAGACGTGGCTCGGCGCGGCGGGGTGTGCCAGCGGCAGCCAGACGTGCAGCGGCACGAGGCCGGCCTTGGAGCCGGCGCCGAGCAGCGCGAGCACCAGCACGATTGCCCCGGCCCAGCCGGTGGGCGGCGCGGCGCGCATGGCTTCGAAAGTGAAGCCCCCGCCGCCCGCCGCCAGCAGGCCGAAGGCCAGCATCAGCGCCAGCGTGCCGAACGAGGCCATGAGGATATAGACGAGGCCCGCCTGCACATTGCCGGCCTCCTTGTCGTGGGAGATCACCAGCGCCCAGGAGGCGAGCGACATGAATTCCCACGCCAGCAGGAAGGTGTAGGCGTCCGCCGCCAGCGGCACCAGGTTCATGCCGGCGAGGAAGGCGGGGAAGAAGGGCAGCACCCGCTCGGGCGCATGGTCATGCCGGCCGTAGCCGAGGCCGTAGAGGCTCGCCGCCGCTCCGCCGAGGTTCACCACGACGAGGAAGACGGCGGAGAGCGCATCAAGCCGGAGATTGGCGCCGATCCACGGAATGCCCAGCGGCAGCACCAGCCCGCCCGTGGGCGCCGGGATGGCGGTGAGGGCCGAGACGGCGGCAAGGAGCGTCACTGCCAGCGCGCCGCCATAGACCACGGGGCGTCCGAGAGGTCCGCGCGCGAGCACGGCACCGGCCACCGCCAGCACGAGCAGCGCGGCCACCGCGGAAAGGGCGGCGAGAAGCTGGATTGTGGGAGCGAGAGCCATCTCAGTCCCCCGATGGCCGGGGGGCCGGCGTCTTGAGGCGCACGCCGCGTCCGCCGCTGTCGCTCACCACGCCTTCGCCGATGAGATCGACGCCGGCGGCATCCAGCGCCCCCACCAGCTTCATCAGCGAATCCACGTTGCCGCGGATCACGCCGTCGCTGGCTTCCATGCGCTGGATGGTGGGGAGCGAGAGGCCGCACAGGCCGGCAAGGGCGCGCTGGTCGAGGCCGAGGATGGCGCGGGCGGCACGGAGCTGGGCAGCTGTGATCATGATCGCTGACGGCAGGCGTTTAGCGTGATTTGTGCTGCTTACACCCGGTCTATTAAGCGATCAAGCATTATTAGTGATGTTTAAAACATCATATAGTCGCAGCCGACGGCGGGCGCGTTCGTGCGCCCGCCGCGCGCCGCAGGGCTCACGCCTCGCGGATGTCGTTGGCCACGCGGGCGAGGATCTCGACGATCCGCGTCTCGGCACCCCGGTTCTGCTCCAGCTTCTCGCGGGAAACATCGCGCAGGTTTTCCAGCGCGGCTTCCACCAGGCGGGGCAGCTCGGCGCCGTGGCTCGGGCCGCTCTCGCTCCAGCCCATCCACTTCTTCACGCGACCCATCTTGAGGCCGATCTCGGACAGCCGGCCGATGATGGCGTCGGCGAAGTCGCGGTTCTCGGCGAGGTAGGCCTTGCCCTCCTCGGTGATGGCGTAGCGCTTCTTCGAGCCGTCCGCCTCGGCGGTGACATAGCCCGCCTCTTCCAGGAAGGTGAGGGTGGGATAGACCACGCCCGGGCTCGGCGAATACCAACCGGCGGTCTTCTCCTCGATCAGCTTGATGATCTCGTAGCCGTGGCGCGGCTGCTCGGCGATGAGCGACAGGGCCAGAAGCTTGAGGTCGCCTTGGGCCAGCATGCGGCCGATGCGGAACATGTCGCCGCCCCCGCGCCCACCGCGTCCGCCAGGTCCCCCAGGTCCGCCGCCGCCGCGATGGCCGCCGAACTCGCCTGGACCATGGCCGTGGCCGCCGCGCCCCGCGAACTCATGCTCGCCGAACGCGCGTCCACCAAAGTCGCCGCCCATTTCGCCGCCAAAGCCGCGGCCACGGCGGGCGTCCCGCCAGTCTCGTTTGCATCCGAACATTCGGAAGTCTCCTTAGATATGTCGTTAGATATAGCGACGATGGTTATATCGTTCGATATATCTGGATGACAAGAGGCTCCTCCGAAAAATCCGTTCAGCCTTTCTGAAGGCCCGCGCTTGCAGGATCGGCCCGATCGCCGGAGTCTTCCTCAATGGCCATGTCAGATCAGGATCGCGCCGCCCGCGCCGCCCACGGCCTCGCCAGTGCCGCCGCGCCGGATGTGGCGGTCGCCGTCGAGGGCTGGCTGGCGCGCCTTGCCCACGAGCGGCGGCTCTCGGCCAAGACGCTGGAGGCCTATGCGCGCGATCTTTCGGTGGTGCTCGTCAGGCTCACCGACCATCTCGGCAAGCGCCCGACGCTTCCCGATCTCGCCGCGCTGACACCGGCGGACGTGCGGGCCGTGCTCGCCTCCCGCCGCGCCGAGGGCGTGGCGCCGCGCACGTTGGTGCGCCTGCTCGCCGCCGCACGCTCCTTCGGCCGGCATCTGGAGCGGGAAGGGCAGGGCAAGGTCGGCGCGCTCACGGCGGTGCGCGCGCCCAAGGTGCCGAAGGGCCTGCCCAAGCCCGTCTCCGTCGCCGCCGCCCGCGCGCTGGCTGATCCCGACACCCGTGCCGGCGAGGCACGCGAGGCGTGGGTGCTGGCGCGCGACGCGGCAGTGATCGCCCTGCTCTACGGGGCGGGCCTGCGCATCTCGGAGGCGCTGGGCCTCTCGGCGGGGATGATGTCGCCCGGCACGACGCAGATCACGGTGACGGGGAAGGGCAACAAGACGCGCATGGTGCCGTTGATCGCGCCGGTGCTCGCGGCGGTGGATGCCTATCGCGGTCTCTGTCCTTATCCTCTGGCGCCGGACAAGCCGCTGTTCCGGGGGGCGCGGGGTGGGCCGCTCTCGCCGCGCATCGTGCAATTGGCGGTGGAGCGGATGCGCGGCGCGCTGGGCCTTCCCGACAGCGCGACGCCCCACGCCTTGCGCCATTCCTTCGCCACTCACCTCCTCTCGCGGGGCGGTGATCTCAGGGCGATCCAGGAACTGCTCGGCCACGCCTCGCTCTCCACCACGCAGATCTATACGCAGGTCGATGCCGCCGCCCTCATGAACGCCTGGCGCGCTGCCCATCCGAGGGCGCGGGCGTAAGCAGGAGCTGAAGCATGACGTTCACGCCCGTCCGCCCCGTCATCGAGCATCTCTCCGTCACCACCGTGGACCTTGCCCGCGCGGTGCGCTTCTACGATGCGGTGCTGGCGCCCCTCGGCCTCGTGCGGGTGGCCGACTATGACGAGCCGGAGGGCGCTTCCGCCTGCTGGGGGCCGCCGGGTACCCTGCCGGCACCGGAGGGCGTGCCGGGCGCCGCGCCCTTCTGGGTGCAGTTGCGCGAAGGGCCGGTGACGCCGCCGCCGGGCACCCATATCGCCTTCTGCGCGGCGGACCGGGCGGCGGTGGAGGCTTTCCATGCGGCGGGCCTCGCCACCGGCGGAACGGACTACGGCGCGCCGGGTCTGCGGCCCCAGTACGGCCCCGGCTATTACGCCTCATTCCTCATGGACCCGGACGGCTGGCGCATCGAGGCCGTCGCCTACGTGTAGGGCTGCGCTGGTTTGCCGGCTGTGGGCCGGCGGCGGTCTGCCCTTTCAATGCTGGTAAACGCTCCGTTATCCTTCGCAAGTGATTCGCGGCGCGCCGCAGAGAGGCTGCGGCAGCCGCAGGGCAGGGGAAGGACACCGGGGCGAATGGCGGAGCGCATCCGGAGGAGCGGCGCGCGGCGTCCGGCGCGCGGGCGCAGGCTGGGGCCGGCCCCGGCGAGGGGATGCGCGAATTTCTGCGTCGGCACCCGGACCGCGCTGTTCGGCTCCTTTCTCCTCGCCACCACCGCTCTTGCCGGCACCCCGGCCTCCGCCGACGGCTGGAGCATCGCCATGGGCGCGGCCGAAGCGCTGTGGCCGGTCATCGCTCTGTCCGCCTGCGCCGTCGTCGGCCTCGTGGCCCTGAGGTCCCGCCGGGTGGCCGCCGATCTCGGCGCGCGCATGGACAAGGCCGAGGCCGAGGCCCGCGATGCCGGCGCCGCCGCCGCCCGGGCCCGGGCGGAAGCCCATGCCGCGCGCTCCCTCCTCACCGCCGGCGCGCCCGCTTTTATGACCTGGAGCGGTCGCACCCTGCCGGTGGATGTGCACGGCGCGACGCCGGAAGCTTTCCGCGCCAGCCTCGGCGCCGCCTCCGCAGCCCTCGACCGCGCGCTGGAGCAGTTGCGCCGGGAAGACGGCACCGTTTCTCAGCTGGTGGACACCCCGGCCGGTCCCGCGCGGCTGGAAGGCCATAGCCTCGGCGGCGCGGGCGTGCTGCTCCTGCGTCCGGCCGATGCCGTGGATACCGCCGCAAAAGCCGATGCCGTCGATTTCGCCGAGGCGGAGCGGATGGCCCATGGCCTCGCCGCCGCCCTCGATGCCGCCGCGGCGCCGGCCTGGCTGCGCCGGCCGGATGGCACGCTGGTCTATGTGAATCCCGCCTTCGCCACCGCGGTGGGGGCGCCTTCGGCCGCCGAGGCGCGCGCCGCCGGCCTCGATCTGCTCGACACCCGCATCCGCAGCGCCGCGCTCACCGCAGAGGGGGCAGCCGGCACCTTCCGCCAGCGGGTGAAGGCGGTGGCGAGTGGCCAGCGGCGGCAGATGGACGTGGTGGAGGTGGCCGGCCCCTTCGGCACCGCCGGCATCGCCATCGACGTGACCGGCGAGGATGTGGCGAAGGCCGAGACCGCCCGCACGGTCGCCGCCCACCAGCGCACGCTGGACCAGCTCACCACCGCCGTGGCCATCTTCGGCGCCGACGAGCGCCTCGTGTTCCACAATGCGGCCTACGAGCGCCTGTTCGACCTCGCCCCCGGTCTCCTCGACCAGCGCCCGCCGGAAAACGAAATCCTCGAAGACCTGCGCCGCCGCCGCAAGGTGCCCGAGCAGGCGGATTTCCGCGCGTGGCGGGCGCAATTGCGCGAGGCCTATCGCGCCATCGAGCCGGTGAACGACTGGTGGCACCTGCCCGGCGGGCAGATGCTGCGCGTGGTCATCACGCCCAATGCCGAGGGCGGCATCACCTATCTGTTCGACGATTTGTCCGAACATCTGGCGCTGGAGAGCCGCTACAACAGCCTCATCCGCATCCAGGGCGAGACGCTGGACGGGCTCGCCGAGGCGGTGGCGGTGTTCGGCGCCGACGGGCGGCTCAATCTCTACAATCAGGCCTTCCTCGCGCTCTGGTCCCTCGATGCCCAGGCCATGGGCGACAAGCCCCATGTGGACGCAGTGGCCGCCATGTGCCGTCCGCTCTATGGCGAGACGGCCGCCTTCTCCCGCATCCGCCAGGCGGTGACGGCCATCGGCCCGCGCGAGGTCATGACGCTGCGCATCGAGCGGCCGGACGGCCGCGTGCTCGACGGCGCCACCCAGCCGCTGCCGGACGGCGGCACCATGGTGACGTTCCGCGATGTCACCGACAGCGTGAAGGTGGAGCGGGCGCTGACCGAGCGCGCCGAGGCGCTGGAGGCGGCGGACAAGCTGAAGAACGCCTTCGTCGGCCACGTCTCCTATCACCTGCGCACGCCCCTCAATACCCTGATGGGCTATGCCGACATGCTGCGCGAGGGCCTGGCCGGCCCGCTCAACGACCGCCAGCGCGACTATCTCGACCACATGCGCCAGTCCTCGGACCTGCTGCGCGCCCTCATCGACGACATCCTCGACCTCGCCACCATCGATGCCGGCGCCATGGAGCTGGACCTCACCGAGGTGGACGTGCGCGAGCTGGTGCTCTCGGTCGCCGAGGCGGTGCGCGACAGCGTGGACGAGGCGCGGCTTTCCCTCGCCGTGAACATCGATCCCGCCGCCGGCGTCTTCGTCGCCGATGCGCGGCGGCTGCGGCAGATCCTGTTCAATCTCCTGTCCAACGCCATCGCCGTCTCGCCCGAGGGCGCCACCGTGACGCTCGGCGCCGCGCGGCGCGACGGGGCGCTGGTGTTCACCGTGCGCGACGAGGGGCCGGGCGTGCCGGCGGAGGTGAAGGAGACGCTGTTCGATCGCTTCGAGAGCCGCAGCGCCGGCCCGCGCCATCGCGGGGTGGGCCTCGGCCTTGCCATCGTGCGCTCGTTCGTGAGCCTGCATGGCGGCTCGGTCACGGTGGGGCCGGCGTCCGCGACGCGCGGCACCCTCGCCACCTGCATCTTCCCGCTCGAAGGCGAGCGCCGGCGGGAGGCTGCCGAATGAGCATCGTGCTGGAACGCCTTGAAGGTCAGCCGGTGGCCTGCCGCGTGGTGCTGAAGGACCTCGCCGCCACCAGCCGTCTCGCTTCGCTCATCGCCAGCTGGTTCGGGGGCAAGGACACCATCACCCTCACCGGCGACCTCGGCGCCGGCAAGACGGAGCTGGCCCGCGCGCTCATCCGCGCCTTCGCCGACGATCCCGCCGTGGACGTGCCGAGCCCCACCTTCCCGATCCTCATCACCTACGACTTTCCCCGCGGCCGGGTGGTGCACGCCGACCTCTACCGCATCCAGGAGCCGGACGAGCTGGACGAGCTCGGCTGGGACGAGATGCGCGAGAACGCGCTCCTCATGGTGGAATGGCCCGAGCGCGCCGAGGAGCGCCTGCCGGCCGACCGCCTCGATGTGGCGCTCTATCTTGCCGCCGGCACGCGGGACGCGGCCGATCTCGGCCCGGAGGCGCGCATCGCCATCGTCACCGGCTATGGCAAGTTCGGGGCGCGGCTCGACCGGCTGATGATCGCCCAGTCGCTCATCGAGCAGAGTGGCTTTGCCGAGGCGGCGCACCGCTTCCTGCAGGGCGACGCCTCCGCCCGCTCCTACAGCCGCCTCGTGCTGGGCGATCGCTCCGCCATCGTCATGAACGCGCCGCGCCAGCCGGACGGACCGCCGCTGAAGCGCGGCCTGCCCTACAGCCAGCTCGTGCATCTGGCGGAGGACGTGAAGCCGTTCGTCGCCATGGACCGGGCGCTGCTGGCGCAGGGCCTGTCCGCGCCGCTGATCTATTCGGCGGATCTGGAAGCCGGCATCCTCGTGCTGGAAGACCTCGGCCCGGAATTCGTGGTGGCCGGCACCCCGCCCGCCCCGGTGCCGGAGCGCTATCGCCTCGCGGTGGAAGTGCTCGCCACCCTGCACAGCCGGCCGCTGCCGCGCACTTTGAACATCGCGCCCCGGGTGGAGCGGGCGCTGCCGTCCTACGACGTCGCCGCCATGCTCACCGAAATCGACCTGATGCTGGACTGGTACCTGCCGTCCCGCGGCATCCGGCTCGACGGGGTGGTGCGCGAGGAATTCCGCCTGCTGTGGCGCAGCGCGCTCAACCCGGCCATGGCCGAGCCGCCCACCTGGGTGCTGCGCGACTACCACTCCCCCAACCTCATCTGGCTGCCCCAGCGGGAGGGGCTGCGCCGCATCGGCCTCATCGACTTCCAGGACGCGGTGATGGGGCCGGCGGCCTACGACGTGGTGTCGCTGGCGCAGGATGCGCGCGTGGACGTACCGGAGGAGCTGGAGCTCGAACTCGTGCGCCGCTACGTGGCGATGCGCCGCGAGGCGGACCCCACCTTCGATCCCCGCGGCTTCGCCCGCACCTACGCGCTGATGGGCGCCCAGCGGGCCAGCAAGATCCTCGGCATCTTTACCCGCCTCAACGATCGCGACGGCAAGCCGCATTATCTCCGGCACCTGCCGCGCATCCGGCGCTATCTCGCCCGCTGCCTCGCCCATGAGGAGCTGGGATCGCTGCGCATGTGGTATGAGGCGGTGCTGCCATCGAAGGACCTCTCCGCGTGACCGCTGCCCCCGACACGCTGCTTGACGCGCCCGCCGCCGGATCCGTCCGGGTTGATACCGCCATGGTGCTCGCTGCCGGCCTCGGCACGCGGATGCGCCCCCTCACCGACACCCGCCCCAAGCCGCTGGTGGAGGTGGACGGTCGCGCACTGGTGGACCATGTGCTTGACCGCGTGGCCGCCGCCGGCATTCCCCGCGCCATCGTCAATGTGCACCACCATGCCGATCTGCTGGAGGCGCACCTCAAGGCCCGCGCGGGCGCACCCGACATCCTCGTCTCCGACGAGCGCGGCCTGCTGCTCGAGACCGGCGGCGGCGTGCGCAAGGCGCTGCCGCTGATCGGCGACACGCCCTTCCTCGCCATCAATTCCGACACGATCTGGATCGAGGGCGCGCGGCCGAACCTCGTGCGGCTCATGGAGCAGTTCGATCCCGAGCGGATGGATGCGCTGCTGCTGCTCGCCTCCGCCGCTCATTCCATCGGCTATGACGGCCTGGGCGATTTCCAGATGGACAAGCTCGGCCGGCTGGAGCGCCGGGGCGAGCGCACCATCGCCCCCTTCGTCTATGCCGGCGCCGCCATCCTGAAGCCGGAGCTGTTCGAGGGCACGCCGGAGGGCGCTTTCTCCTTGAACCGCGTGTTCGACCGCGCGGCGGCGGCGGAGCGGCTGTTCGGCTTGCGGCTGGACGGCATCTGGATGCATGTGGGCACGCCCGACGCCATCGCCTTGGCCGAGGAGGCCATCGAGCGGTCGAGCGATTGAGGGTCTTCCTCTGGCGGGACGAGGAGTGAAGCCGTGCCGCGCGTGCTGACCATTCCGCCCTCCGCGCCCTTCCTGCCGGTGCTCGCGCGGGCGCTGCTCGACGGCGCGCTGGTGGAAGGCTTCGCGCCGCGTCACGATCCGCTCGCGCTGGCCGGTGCCACCGTCTTTCTGCCCACCCGCCGCGCCGGGCGGCTGTTCGCCGAGGCGCTGCTGGAGGCGTCGGGCGGAACGGCGCTGCTGCTGCCGCGCATCGTGCCCCTGGGCGACGTGGACGAGGACGCGCTCGCCTTCTCGGAAGACGCGCCGGTGCTGGCCGCGCCCCACGCCATCGCCCCGGTCCACCGCCGGCTGGTGCTGGCGCGGCTGGTCGCGCACTGGCGCGATACGCTGTCCAAGGCGGTGGAGCGGGAGGCGGTCGCCGCCGGCACCGCCTCCACCTTTGCCCTCGCCGATGCGCTGGGCTCCCTGTTCGACGATCTCACCACCGCCGGCCTCGGCGTCGAGCGGATGGACGGGCTCGTGCCGGACGAGCTGGACCGCTATTTCAAGGTGGGGCTGGATTTCGTCCGCATCGCCCGGCGCGCCTTCTCCGCCTATCTGGCGGAGGAGGGGCTGGTGGAGCCCGCCGCCCGTCGCGATGCGCTGGTGGATGCCGAGGCGCGCCGCCTCACGGCGCTCGGCACGGCCGCCGGGCCGGTGATCGCCGCCGGCTCCACCGGCTCCATGCCGGCCACCGCGCGCCTCCTGAAGGCGATCGCCAGCCTGCCCCATGGCGCCGTGGTGCTGCCGGGGCTGGACCTCGATCTCGATGCGCCGTCCTTCGACCGGCTCGCCGATCCCGTGCTCGGCGCGCCCGACCATCCGCAATACGGCCTCGCCCGCCTTCTCGGCACCCTCGGTGTAGAGCGGGGGGAGGTGATCCCGCTGGCCCCGTCGGCTCCCTTCGGCCGTGAGCGGCTGATGGGCGAGGCGCTGCGGCAGGCCGAGATGACCGACCTCTGGGCGACGCTGCCCGCGCGCCTGCCGGCGGATGACCTTGCCGCCGCCATGGCCGGCATCAGCGTGGTGGAGGCGGACGATCCCCGCGCCGAGGCGCTGAGCGTCGCGCTCCTGCTGCGCGACAGCCTGGAGCGGCCGGGCGAGACGGCGGCCCTCGTCACCCCGGATCGCGACCTTGCGCGGCGGGTGGCGGCGGAGATGGCGCGCTTCGGCGTGGCGCTGGACGATTCCGCCGGAACGCCGCTGGCCGACGCCCCCGCCGGGCGCCTCGCCGGATTGTTGGTGACGGCGGCGGCGGAAGGGCTGGCGCCGGTGCCGCTGTTTGCGCTCCTCACCCACCCGCTGGCGCGCTTCGGCCTCGATGCGGACGCGAAGGCCGAAGCGGTGGCGGCTTTGGAACTGGCCGCCCTGCGCGGTCCCCGCCCCGCCGCTGGCCTCGCCGGCCTCTCCGCCGCGCTGGATGCGCATGATCCCGAAGGCTACCGCCGCTCCGATCCGCGCAGCCGCATCGATGGTGCGGCCATCGCCGCCGCGCGTGATCTGGTGCGGCGGCTGGAGGGCGCGCTCGGCTCGCTGCTGGCGCTGGGCGACCGCCACGGTGCCGTTCCCCTCGCCGAACTCGTCGCCGCCCATCGCGCTGCGGTGGAGGCCGCCGCCGGCCGGCTCGATCCCGAGGCCGAGGATGCGGCGGAGGCGGCCCTCGCCCGCACCTTCGACACGCTGAAGAGCGCCGCCGGCGACGGCCCGGCCCTCGACCTCGCCTCCTATGCGGATGCGGCGGGCGCGCTCTTCTCCGACACCATGGTCCGCCCGCGCGCCGAGCCCCATGCGCGCATCCGCATCCTCGGCCCGCTGGAAGCGCGCCTCGTCCATGTGGACCGCATGGTGCTGGGCGGTCTGGTGGAGGGCTCCTGGCCGACCATTCCCGAGACCGACCCGTGGCTGAGCCGCCCCATGCGGGCGCAACTGGGCCTCGACCTGCCGGAGCGGCGCATCGGCCTGTCCGCCCACGATTTCGCGCAGGGCTTCGGCGCGCGCGAACTGGTGCTGAGCTTCGCCGCCAAGGTGGGCGGCACCCAGAGCGTGCCCTCGCGCTTCGTGCAGCGGCTGAAGACCGTGGCCGGGGAGGCCGAGTGGAACGCCGCCCGCGCGCGGGGCGCCCGCTTCGTCCGCGCCGCCCGCCGTTTGGATGAGGCGCCCGCCGTGCCCCGCGCGACCCGGCCCGCGCCCGCCCCGCCGCTGGAGCTGCGCCCGCGCCGGCTCTCGGTGACGGAGATCGAGACCTTCCTGCGCGATCCCTATTCCATCTATGCCCGGCACGTGCTCGGCCTGTCCCCGCTGGACGACCTCGACGCACCGCCGGGCGGCGCCGAGCGGGGCAGCGCGCTGCACGAGGCCGTGGGCCGTTTCACCACCGACTTCCCCGACGACCTGCCGCCCGACGCGCTGGCGCGGCTGATCGAGGAGGGCGCCCGCGCCTTCGCGCCGCTGAAGGCGTTCCCTGCGGAACATGCCCTGTGGTGGGCGCGGTTCGAGCGGGCGGCGGCCTTCCTCGTCGCCTTCGAGCGCGAGCGGCGGGCGCATCTGGACCGCATCGTCGCCGAGACGAAGGGGAGCCTCGAAATCCCGCTCGCCGCCTCCACCTTCCGCCTCACCGGCCGCGCCGACCGCATCGAGATCAAGCGCGACGGGACGCTCGCCATCATCGACTACAAGACCGGCACCGCACCGAGCGCGAAGCAGGCCGCCTCCCTCTCCCCCCAATTGCCGCTGGAAGCGGCCATGGCCCGGCGTGGCGGCTTCGAGGGGGTGCCGGGGGCGCCGGTGGAGGAACTCACCTATGTGGAGCTGAAGGGCGGGGCCGACGGCGGCGCGGAGAAGCCGGTGAAGGTGAAGGACCGCTCCACCCACGACCTCGCCGAGGATGCCCTCGCCGGCCTCGAAAGCCTGCTGAAGGCGTTCGAGAATGTGGCGCAGGGCTATCGCTCGCTCGCCGCGCCGCAATGGTCCGGCCGCTATGGCGATTATGACCACCTCGCCCGCGTGCGCGAATGGGCGCTGGCCGGGGAGGAAAGCGAATGAGCGCGAGCCTCGAGAGCAGCGCCAAGTCCGAGGCCACCCGCCGCCAGTCGGAGGCCTCTCACCCCGCCGTTTCTGCCTGGGTCTCGGCCAATGCCGGCTCGGGCAAGACCCATGTGCTCGCCCGCCGCGTCATCCGGCTGCTGCTCGCCGGCACGCCGCCGGGGCGCATCCTGTGCCTCACCTATACCAAGGCGGCGGCGGCCAACATGGCGAACCGCGTGCTCGCCATCCTCGGCTGCTGGGCGCGCATGGACGATGCCGCGCTCGATGCCGCCATCGCCGAGACGGTGGGCGAGGCGCCGGATGAAGCCCTGCGCGCCCGCGCGCGCCGGCTGTTCGCGGCAGCGCTGGAGACGCCGGGCGGGCTGAAGATCCAGACCATCCACGCCTTCTGCGGCGGCCTTCTGCACCGCTTCCCGTTCGAGGCGGACGTGGCGGCGGGCTTCCGCGAGCTGGACGAGGTGGCCCGGCGCGAATTGATGGCCCGCATCCGCGCCGATCTGGTGGTTTCCGCGAGTCTCGCCCCCGCCTCTCCCACCGGCGAGGCGCTGGCGCGGCTCACGGAGGAGATGTCCGACAGCGGCCTCACCGGCCTCATCGAGGCGGCGGTGGCGCTGCGCGCGCGCATCCTGCCCCTGGGCGACACGCCCGCCGCCCGCCGGGCGGCCGTGGCGCGGGCGCTGGGGCTGCCGGCGGGGCTGACCGTGGCAGACGTGGAAACCGAGATGCTGGCGAGCCCGCATCTGCCTCGCTCCGAATGGGAGAGCGTCGCGGCGACGCTCGCCACCTCAGACAAGGCCACCGACCGCAAGCGCGCCGACGACCTCGCCGCCGCCGCTGCGGCAGAAGACGACGCCTCTGCGCTCGTGGCCTATCGCGGCGTGTTCTTCGGCTCGGATGGCCCGCGCTCCGACAAGAACCTGCTCACCAAGGGCATGGGCACGCGCGAGCCGGACCTGCTCGCCCGCTTCACCGCCGAGCGCGACCGCCTCGCCGGCCTCGACGATCGCCTGAAGGCCGCCTGGACGCTGGAGCGCACCGGCGCGGCCCTCACCCTCGGCGCGGCGGCCTGCCAGGCCTACGAGACCGCGAAGGCGGCGCGGGGCCTGCTCGACTTCGACGACCTCATCACCAAGGCCGCGGCCATGCTCGCCGAGCAGCCGACCTTCGTGCAGTTCAAGCTCGACCAGGGCATCGACCACATCCTCGTGGACGAGGCGCAGGATACGAGCCCCGAGCAGTGGAAGGTGGTGGAGGGCCTCGCCTCCGACTTCTTCTCCGGTGAGGGCGCGCGGGCGGGCGTGACCCGCACCATCTTCGTGGTGGGCGACGAGAAGCAGTCCATCTTCTCCTTTCAGGGCGCCGATCCGCGCGCTTTCGGCGCCATGCGCTCGACCTTTGCGCGCAAGGTGGGGGACGAGGCGTTCCGCCGGGTGGAACTGCCTCACTCCTTCCGCTCCGCGCCGGGCGTGCTGGAGGCGGTGGATGCCATCTTCAAGAGCGAGGTGGCCCATGCGGGGCTGACCCTCGATGGGGTGGGCCCCGTCCACGCCGCCATCCGCGCCGATGCGCCGGCCTTGGTGGAGATCTGGCCCACCACCGTTCCCGAGCCCCATCCCGAGCCGGACAACTGGCGCCGGCCGCTGGACGAGGTGCCCACCGACGATCCCGTCAGCCGGCTCGCCGCGCGCATCGCGAGCTTCATCCAGGCGGGCATCGCCAACGGCCTCGCCATCCCCTCCCGCGACGGGCGGCCCATGCGGGCCGGCGACGTGCTGGTGCTGGTGCGCCGGCGCGGGCGGGTGTTCGAGGCCGTCATCCGCGCGCTGAAGGAACTGAAGGACCCGCGCGTGCAGGTGGCCGGCGCCGACCGGCTGGTGGTGCCGGAGCACATCGCCGCCCTCGATCTGATGGCACTGGGCGACGCGCTGCTCTCGCCGCACGACGATCTTTCGCTCGCGGCCGTACTGAAAAGCCCTCTGTTCGGCTTCGCCGACGACGACCTCATGGCCCTGTGCCCGCAGCGCAAGGGAACACTGGCCTCCGTCCTCTCCACGTCAGACGATCCGCGCCACCGCGCCGCCGCCGCGCGCCTCGCCGGCTGGCAGGGCGAGGCGGAGGGGCTGCGGCCGTTCGATTTCTACGGCCGCGTCCTCGGCCGCGACGGCGGACGGCGGGCCATGCTGGTGCGGCTCGGCCCCGAGGCGGCGGACGTGCTGGACGAGTTCATGGCGCTGGCCCGCACCTATGAGGGCGCGGAACCCGCGAGCCTTGCCGGCTTCCTCGCGTTTCTGCGGCGCGGCGGGGCCGAGACCAAGCGCGACATGGAGAGCGGGCGCGACGAGGTGCGGGTGATGACCGCCCATGGCGCGAAAGGGCTGGAGGCGCCCCTCGTCATCCTCGCCGACACGGTGGACATGCCGCGCCCGCGCATCGCCGGTGGTCTGCTCACCTTGCCGGGTGCGGGGGTGCCGGTGCTGGCGCCGCGCAAGGCGGAAGACCCGGAGGTGCTCGCCACCGCCCGCGCCGCCGCCGCCGCCCGCGAGCTGGAGGAATATCGCCGGCTGTTCTACGTGGCGCTGACCCGCGCCGAGGACGCGCTCGTCATCTGCGGCGCCGAGACCCGCGCGCCGGCCAAGGACAAGCCCCACGCCCGGCCCGAGGGCTGCTGGTACGACCTCGCCCGCGCGGCGCTGGAGCCGGACGCCGACGCGGGCCCGGCGCTGGGCTTCGAGGGTGAGGTGCTGCGCTGGCGCAGGGGGCCGGGGCTGAAGGTGGCGGGCGGTGGTGCCGCGGTGGCGGCAATGGTCGAGGAGGGGGAGGCGCTTTCGTTTCCGAATCCCCCGCCGCCCGAACCCACCTTGCGCCGCCTGCGTCCCTCCGGCCTCGACGGAACGGACCCCCGACCCGAACGGCCGGCGGCGCCCGCGCCGCTGCCCGAGAGTGCGCTGTCTCCCCTCCTGCGCGGCGATCTGGTCCACAGGCTGCTGGCCGGCCTGCCGGAGGTGGCGGCGGCCGAGCGGGAGGCGGCGGGCCTGCGCCTGCTGCGCCACGCGGCGGACGGGGTGGACGAGGCGGCGCACCGGGCGATTCTCGCCGAGGCGCTCGGCGTGCTCGGCCATGCGCCCCTCGCGGAGCTGTTCGGCGCCGGAAGCCGGGCCGAGGTGCCGGTGATCGGGCGCATCACGGGCGGAGGCGGGGAGGTGTTCGCCGTCAACGGCCGCATCGACCGGCTGGTGGTGTTGCCCGACCGCATCCTCGTGGCCGACTTCAAGACGGACCGGGTACCGCCTTCGGACCCCGCGGAGGCCGGCGAAAGCTATGTTTCCCAGCTCGCCGTCTATGGCGCCATTCTGTCGCAGGCGTTCGGCGGGCGGCCGGTGGAAGCGCGCCTGATCTATACGGCGGGGCCGCTTGTGGTGCCGCTCATTCCCTCCCGGCTCGCCGCGGCGCTGACGAAGCTTGGTGTTCCGTCCCCGCCTTTCGCCTCCCACGGCGTCAAGGGCGCGTGAAGCCGCCTTGACGGGGAGGGGAGGGGCTACCTACGTTCTCCCCCAACATCCAGTGGTTCTCCCCGTTCTGCCCTACGAGGTATGTCATGGCCGTCGAGAAGGTTTCCGATCAGAATTTCGATCAGGACGTGCTGAAGTCCAGCGCGCCGGTCATCGTCGACTTCTGGGCGGAGTGGTGCGGCCCCTGCCGCATGGTTGCCCCCATCCTGGAGGAAGTCTCCGGCGAGCTGGGCGAGAAGGTCCGCATCGTGAAGCTGAACGTGGACGAGAATCCGCAGACGGCATCCAAGTACGGCATCATGTCCATTCCCACCCTGCTCCTGTTCAAGGACGGCAAGATCGCCTCCCGTCAGGTGGGCGCCGCCCCCAAGGCCAAGCTGGTGCAGTGGATCAACGGCTCGATCTGAGCTTCGACTCCGCCGAATATGAAAAAGCCCCCGATTCGGGGGCTTTTTTGTTTTTGTTGGGGGGCTTGAACAGGCCTCAGCCGTGCCTTGCCAGCATTTTCCCTGAGGGAGAGACGCGCTCCACCGTGAACGCGGAGGCAGGGCGTACCCGCCATGGGCGGTCGAGGCAGAGGCTGGCATCGTTGAGCCGGGCCGCCTCGGCCTGCGCCTCGCCCTCATTGGCGAAGCGATGCGCCTCGCGGGGGAAGAAAGCGCCGCCTGGAACGATGACGGTCTCACCCTCCTGCGTATCGATCCGGGTTTCACTGCCGTCGAAGAAGACCCAGCCGCACGGCGCACCCGGCACGGCGCGGGCGACCAGATGGGCGAGGGAGAGGGGGACGCGGCGGCGCGCGGGCTGCCAGCGCGGCATACGGAAACTGAACATCGGACCCGTTGTCCTCTATCGCCCCTGAGGTGTCTTCCCAGTGGAAATGCTCAAGGGTGCCCGACCGTTCCAACCTGCGACGTCGTGAACGTCACCAGGATGTTACCCACAGCAAGGCTCAAGCCGGCGGAACGGAGCGGCTCAATAGCTGACGGCGGCGAGATAGAGCCCCGCTGCCGGGGCCATGGGGCCGCAGCGGGTGCGATCGGCGGCGGCGAGGGCGGTGGCGAGATCGTCCGCGCTCCAGCGGCCTTCCCCCACCCGCATCAGCGAGCCCACCATGGAGCGCACCTGATGGTGCAGGAAGGACCGGGCGGAGGTGACGACGCGGATTTCGTCGCCGTGGCGGGACACATCCAGCTGGTCCAGCGTCTTCACCGGCGAGGCGGCCTGGCACTCGGCGGCGCGGAAGGTGGAGAAATCGTGCTTGCCCAGCAGACGCTGGGCGGCGTCGTGCATCGCCTCGGCGTCGAGCTTCTGGGGGATGCGCCACGCCCGGTCGCGGTCGAGGGCGAGATCGGGGCGGCGGTTGACGATGCGGTAGAGGTAGTGCCGCCTGGTGGCGGAGAAGCGGGCGTCGAAGCTGTCCGGGACAAGCTCGGCGGAGAGCACCGCCACCGGATGGGGCCGAAGCTGGGCCGTCATGGCGTCGCGCACCGTATCCGTGCGCCAGTCCTTCGACAGATCCACATGGGCCACCTGCCCGGTGGCATGGACGCCGGCATCGGTGCGCCCGGCGCCCGCTACCGTCACCTTTTCCCCGCAGAAACGCTGAAAGGCTTCGGCCAGCACACCCTGCACGGTCGGCAGCTCCGCCTGCATCTGCCAGCCGGCGAAGGGGGTGCCATCATATTCGATGGTGAGCTTGTAGCGGGGCATGGCGGGTCTGGCCGCCCTCAGGCGAGCCGGCTTCCGGGCGGGACGGCATTGCCCCTCAGGAATGTGTCCGCCCCCATGGGCTGCTTGCCGGCCTTCTGCAGCTCCACGAGCCGCACCGCGCCCGCGCCGCAGGCGATGGTGAGGTGGTCGTCAAGTACCGTGCCGGGCGCTGCGGAGCCCTCCGCCAGCGTCGAGCGCAGCACCTTCACCCGCGCCTCGTCCGGCCCGAGGGGGAACCAGGCGCCGGGGAAGGGGGAGAGGCCGCGGATGCGGTCGTGCACCTCCTGGGCGGGCTTTGACCAGTCGATGCGGGTCTCCGCCTTCTCGATCTTGGCGGCATATTCCACGCCGGTCGCCGGCTGGGGCGTGAAGCCGAGCCCGCCGCGCTCCAGCGCGGCCAGCGCCCGGCCCATGAGGTCGGCGCCGATCACCATCATGCGGTCGTGCAATTCGCCGGCGGTCATGTCCGGGCCGATGGGGATGCGCTCCACGAGGCCCACGGGGCCGGTGTCCAGCCCCGCTTCCATCTGCATCACCGCGACGCCGGTCTCCGTGTCGCCGGCCATGATGGCCCGCTGGATCGGCGCGGCGCCGCGCCAGCGCGGCAGCAGCGAGCCGTGCAGGTTCAGGCAGCCGAGGCGCGGCGCATCGAGGATGGCCTGCGGCAGGATGAGGCCATAGGCCACCACCACCGCCACGTCCGCCTCATGGGCACGGAAGGCGTCCGCCGCCTCCTCGCCCTTCAGGCTCCTGGGCGTGAACACCGGCAGGCCGAAGCGCTCGGCCACCGCATGGACGGGGGAGGGGGTGAGGTCGAGCCCGCGCCGGCCGGCCGGGGCCGGGGCGCGGGTATAGACCGCCACCACCTCGTGGCCGCGCCCGACGATCTCCGAGAGGGTGGGCACGGCGAAATCCGGCGTACCCATGAAGACGATGCGCATGGACCCTCGTGTCCCGTGATCTCCCGCCGCAGCGGGATCAGGCCTCGGCCTTGTGCTTCGCCTGCTTGGTGAATTTCTTGATGACCCGGTCGCGCTTCAGCTTGGAGATGTGATCGATGAAGAGCACGCCGTTGAGATGGTCGATCTCGTGCTGCACGCAGGTGGCGAACAGGCCCTCGGCCTCCACCTCCCGCGTCTTGCCCTCCACGTCCATAAAGCGCACCGCCACCTTCGCCGGGCGCTCCACCTCCTCGTAATATTCGGGGATGGAGAGGCAGCCCTCGCTGTAGACGGAGGTCTCTTCCGAGGCGGCGATGATTTCCGGATTGATGAGGGCGATGGGCTTCTTGTTCTCGCCGTCGCGCGCGACATCGATGGTGATGACGCGGCGCTGCACGCCCACCTGTATGGCCGCCAGCCCGATGCCGGGGGCGTCGTACATGGTCTCGAACATGTCCTCCACCAGCTTGCGCACCTCGCTGTCGATCTTCTCGACCGGGGTGGAAAGCGTGCGCAGCTTGGGCTCGGGGATGATGAGGATGGGCCGGATCGTCATTCGAGCGAGATAAGCGAAGCTGCCGCATAGGTCAACATGTTCGCCGTTTGTTCAGATGAGAGAATCACGTAAGAAGAGAAGGTTCACGCAAGAGCAAGGCATGCCGGTTGTGCTGTTCACCTTCGGCGGGCGGCCCTTCACCGTGGCCGAGGCGGCTGCGGTCGCCGCGGCGGTGCTGGCGCTGCTGCTGTTTCTGGTGCTGGTGAGCCTCGTGCGCCAGTCGCGGGCGCGCGCCGCCGCGGTCGCAGAGGAAGCACTCCGGCGCGACGAGATGGATCGCCGCCTGCGCGAGCTGGTCCGCGTCCAGTCCGAGACCGCCGGCCGCGTGCAGAGCATGACGGAGATCCTCGCCCAGAGGCAGAGCGAGCTGGCCCGCGCCGTCTCCGACCGGCTCGACCAGACCTCCCATCGGCTGGGAGAGACCCTCTCCACCGCCGCCCGCGCCACCCATGAAAGCCTGACGCGTATCGCCGAGCGTCTCGTGATGGTGGAGACGGCCGAGCGCACGCTCGGCGATCTTTCCGCGCAGGTGGTTTCCCTGCGCGAGACGCTGGCCAACAAGCAGGCGCGCGGCGCCTTCGGGCAGGCGCGGATGGAGGCCATCGTCTCCGATGGCTTGCCGCGCGGAAGCTTCGCCTTCCAGTACACCCTCTCCAACGGCAAGCGGCCGGACTGCGCCATCTTCCTGCCGGGGGATGCGCGCCCGCTGCTCATCGATTCCAAATTCCCGCTGGAGGCTGTCACCGCCTTCCGCGAGGCGCCATCCGCCGAGCATCGCAAGGCCGCAGGCCAGCGCCTGCGCAACGATCTCTTGAAGCACGTCTATGACGTGGCCGAGCGCTACTTCATCCCCGGCGAGACGCAGGACGTAGCGCTCATCTTCGTGCCGTCCGAATCCGTCTATGCCGAGATCAGCGAGCATTTCGACGGCGTGGTGCAGGAGGCCTATCGCCAGCGCGTGGTGCTGGTTTCGCCATCGCTCCTGATGCTGGCCGTGCAGGTGGTGCAGGCCATCGCCAAGGACGCCCGCATGCGCGAGGAGGCGGACCGCGTGCGGGCCGAGGTCGGCGCCCTGGTGGAGGACGTGAGCCGCCTGCGCGAGCGGGTGGGCGACCTCGCGAAGCATTTCGCGCAGGTGGGTGACGACGTGCAGCGCGTCATCATCTCCGCCGACAAGATCGCCCGGCGCGGGCTGAGGCTGGAGCAGCTCGACTTCGACACCCCCGGTCCGGCGTCCTCCCCGCCGCCCAAGTGAGGGCCGGCGCCATGCCGAAGCACCGCATCACCACCACCAGCTTCGCCAGCGTCTATCCCCTCTATGTCGCCAAGGCCGAGCGGAAGGGGCGCACGCCGGCGGAGGTGGACGCGGTGATCCGCTGGCTGACCGGTTATTCCGACGCCGAGCTTGCCACCCTCCTTGCCGGAAAGACCGATTTCGAGACCTTCTTCGCGCAGGTCCCCGCCCCCAATCCCGCCCGCGCGCTCATCACGGGCGTGGTCTGCGGCGTGCGGGTGGAGGAGGTCGCCGAGCCGACCATGCGGGAGATGCGGTATCTCGATAAGTTGATCGACGAACTGGCGCGCGGGCGGCCGCTGGAGAAGATCCTGCGCAAGGGCTGAGGCCTGTTGATGCGGCCCCGGTCGGGGGTTGCGGCATCTTGCGCGGCGGCCTGCGAGGCGGGATGCTGACGCCTGAGATGAATCGCGCGCCGGTTGGGGCGCGCCCGTGACCTTTAAGGACGAAATGCCCGAACTGCCCGAGGTGGAAACCGTCCGCCGCGGCCTGATGCCCGTCTTGCAGGGCGCCGTGATCGAAAGCGCCGAGGCGCGCCGCCCGGACCTGCGCTGGCCGCTGCCGGAGAACTTCGCCGAACGCCTCGCCGGCCGCCGCGTGGAGGCCATCGGCCGCCGCGCCAAATACCTGCTCGCCGACCTCGACGGCGGCGAGGTGATGATCCTGCACCTCGGCATGTCCGGCTCCATCCGGGTGGAGGGCGAAAAGGCGCTCCGCCCCGGGGCCTTCCATTATCCCCGCGCCGCCGCCGGGCCGCACGACCATGTGGTGCTGCACCTCGCCGGCGGCACCACCGTGACCTTCAACGATCCGCGCCGCTTCGGCGCCATCCTGATCGTCCCCTACGACCGGCTGGAGAGCCATCCGCTTCTGGCGGGCCTCGGCCCGGAGCCGCTGGGCAACGCCTTCCATGCCGACTATCTCGCGGGCGCGTTCGCGCGCCGCAAGACGTCGCTGAAGGCCGCGCTGCTGGACCAGAAGCTGGTGGCGGGCCTCGGCAACATCTATGTCTGCGAGGCACTGTTCCGCGCCGGCCTCTCGCCGCGCCGCCTTGCCCACACCATCGTCACGAAGGACGGCAAGCCGACGCCGCGGGTCGAGCGTCTCGTCACCGCCATTCGCGACGTGCTGCGCGAGGCCATCCAGGCCGGCGGCTCCTCGCTGCGGGACCACAAGCAGGTGAGCGGCGAGCTCGGCTATTTCCAGCACACCTTCCGCGTCTACGACCGCGAGGGCGAACCCTGCCGCACCCGGCACTGCAAGGGCATCGTCCAGCGCATCGTGCAAGGCGGGCGCTCCACCTTCTACTGCCCGGTCTGTCAGAGATAGCGCAGCCCCGCACGGCCGCTGTGCGAGGCTGCCACTTCGCATGCCGGCGCGGAAGCGCTAGAGCACGGTTCCGCGCGCGCGGCGCAGGATATCGACCGGCGTCACGCCGGCTCAGGAGGAGATGAGGATGGCTTACGAGACGATCCTGTTGGAGGTGGACGAGCGGGTCGGCATCATCCGGCTGAACCGCCCGCAGGCGCTCAACGCGCTCAACGCCCAGCTCATCAACGAGCTGAACGCCGCCCTCGACGTGCTCGAGAACGACCGCGCCATCGGCTGCATCATCCTCACCGGTTCGGAGAAGGCGTTCGCCGCCGGCGCCGACATCAAGGCGATGCAGAGCTTCACCTATCCGGACACGTATCTCGACGACTACATCACCTCCTGGGAGCGCCTCTCGCGCACCCGCAAGCCGGTGATCGCGGCGGTAGCCGGCTTCGCCCTGGGCGGCGGCTGCGAGCTGGCCATGATGTGCGACTTCATCCTCGCCGCCGACACGGCGAAGTTCGGCCAGCCGGAGATCAAGCTCGGCGTCATGCCCGGCTCGGGCGGCACCCAGCGCCTCACGCGCTTCGTCGGCAAGTCCAAGGCCATGGAGATGTGCCTCACCGGCCGGCTGATGGATGCGGTGGAAGCCGAGCGCTCCGGCCTCGTCTCGCGCATCATCCCCGCCGCCGAGCTGATGACGGAGGCGCTGAAGGTCGCCAAGGTCATCGCCGGCATGTCGCTGCCCATCGCCATGCAGACCAAGGAGGCGGTGAACCGCTCCTACGAGACGTCGCTTGCCGAGGGCATCCGCTTCGAGCGCCGGGTGTTCCAGTCCCAGTTCGGCCTCGCCCACCAGCAGGAAGGCATGAGCGCCTTCATCGAAAAGCGCCCGCCCAACTTCAAGGGCTGACGCAGACGCGGGTGCCGCCCCACCGGCCGCACCCGCCTTCCCCATCTTTCCGCGACAGAGCGCAAGGAGCGTGTTGACAAGCAAGCCGCACCCCCTCTATGTGTCGCGCTCCGATCCGGCCCCAACCGGACGGGGCCCAGGTGGCGGAATTGGTAGACGCGCTGGTTTCAGGTACCAGTGGTGAAAGCCGTGGAGGTTCGAGTCCTCTCCTGGGCACCATTTACCCTTCCGGGTAAGTCCCAAAAGCTCCGAAAACCCTTACAAACACTCAATTCTCCGGTCCAGTAGGTTCCGGGGGTGTCTGGGGGTATCCGTTGGCAGCCGGCAAATTTGGGGGTATTTTTGGGGGTATCGGAAACGTACCCCCACTGAGGGCGACCCCCAATGCCCCTGACCGACACGGCCATCCGCGCGGCCAAGGCCGGCGACAAGCCCTATAAGCTGGCGGACGGTGGCGGTCTCTATCTCCTGGTGAACCCGACCGGCTCCCGCCTCTGGCGGTTGAAGTACCGGATCGAGGGCAAGGAGAAGCTCCTCGCCATAGGCCCCTATCCCGATGTGACGCTCGCCAAGGCGCGGGAGCGGCGCGACGACGCCAAGAAGGCGATCATCGACGGGGCCGACCCCTCCGCCCTCAAGAAGCAGTCGCGGGAGGATGCGAAGGTGGCGCCGGCCAACACCTTCCGCGCGGTGGCCGAGGAACACCTTGCCAAGCTGGAGCGCGAGGGGCTTGCCGATATCACGCTGGGGAAGCGGCGTTGGCTCCTCGGGTTCGCATACCCCCATTTCGGGGACCGGGATATCGGCAGTGTCAGCTCGGCCGACGTGCTGGTGGCGCTGCGGGAGATCGAGGCCAAGGGCCACCATGAGACGGCGCGGCGGATGCGGTCCGTCATCGGCTCGGTTTTCCGCTACGCTATCGCCACCGCCCGAATCGAGAACGACCCGACCTTCGCCCTGCGCGGCGCCCTGACCACGCCGAGGGTGCAGCACCGATCGGCTGTCACCACCGCGACCGAGTTGGGGAAGCTCCTCAAGGCCATCGACGGATATCGCGGCCAGCCGGCGACGCGCGCGGCGCTGCGGCTTATGCCTCTGCTGTTTCCCCGTCCCGGAGAGTTGCGCGCGGCGCGGTGGTCCGAATTCGACCTCGACAAGGCGATTTGGTCCATCCCGGCCGAACGCATGAAAATGCGCCGGCCCCACCGCATCCCACTTCCCCCGCAGGCGGTGGCCATTCTTCGCGAGCTTCATGCCGTTACGGCGGGGGAGGATTTCGCCTTCCCCTGCATCGGCGCGGCGAAGAAGCCGATCAGCGAGAACACCCTGAACTTCGCCCTGCGCCGTCTCGGCTTCGGCCCGGATATCGCCACCGCCCACGGCTTCCGCGCCACCGCCTCGACGCTCTTGAACGAGAGTGGGCGGTGGCATGCCGACGCCATCGAGCGCCAGCTCGCCCATGCGGAGAACAATGAGGTGCGCCGCGCCTATTTGCGGGGCGAGCATTGGGAGGAGCGGGTGCGGATGATGGCGTGGTGGGCGGATCATCTGGACGGGCTGCGGGAAAGTGCAGAGGCTTCAGCGCGCCCACTGTGCACGGGGTGAGGAAATCCTCGGACGGCGCTGGACTGAGGGCCAATTGATTCGACAATAAAAATAACGAATCAGTCCGCAGGTGCACTATGTCCGGCCGGTCCAGATGGCGGCTCGCCAAGTCGCTAACCATCTATCAAGCAGCGCTTCTCATCGAAGGTTATGACCCAGCCAAATTTGAGGACTCGCCGCCATACAATTGGCATCCTGATATTAAGAATAAGACGGCCGCAGTTATTCACGCGCTACGAAGTGCGAGTGAAGATGGAACAATAAAACTGGCCAAAGAATTTCGTTCTGGTGAGTTCGATGAATATCTCGATCTAGATCGCAGCTTGATGCGGGTAGACGATATTCGTTCATGGTTGGAAACGGCCGGTTTCAAGGATGGGTTCTTTGTACCTATCGAAGAAGAGGATGATGGGCCTGGCGATTTCCTCAGCCCGTTCTACGCCCCGAAGCTCGCGGCCGCGAACGATGCCTGGAAGGCCGTTACGTCGGATAAGACGTGGCTTCGAGGACGCTCCCCCAAAAAGGCGATCGAGCTGTGGTTGAAGGAGAATGCGGCTCGATACGGATTGATGAACAAAGACGGAACGCCAAACGCCACCGGGATCGAGGAAATCGCCAAGGTGGCGAACTGGAAGCCAGCCGGCGGCGCGCCAACTACCCCCAAGGATAATGGTGGACTAAAGGGTGGGTTCGGAAAAACTACACCTCCCCTTTCGACAAGCAGGGGGGAGGGTTTCTCTAGTCCCGACCTAGATGACGAGATCCCCTTCTAGGTGACTTTTGGTCGGGTTAGGGTTCGCTTAGTGCATTGAGCAGGCATCCTTTTTTCAAATTCGCCCGGCTATTTTACCGTCCGCGTCGCGCCCATCCTTCCATCCATGTCCACTCGGACCCGGATGGAGCCAATGAACGCGAACGATACGACGACCCGCCCCTCTCTCCTGCGCCTGGAGGCCGTGAAGGCCCGCACCTGTCTCAGCCGCAGCACCATCTACGCCTATATGCGGGAGGGGCGCTTTCCCCAGCCGGTGGCCCTGACCGAGCGCTGCGTCGCCTGGATCGAGGCGGAGATTGACGGCTGGATTGCCGACCGCATCGCCACGGGGCGGCGGGGGTGAAGGGGGTGCGCGCCCGCAAGCCGCGCCGATGCTCGCCGCAGAGGGTGAAGCAGGGCACCACCTATGAAGTGGCCGAAGTTGCCAAGCTCCTTGGCATCCACCGCAACACGGTGCGGCGGTGGCTCAAGGAGGGGCTGGGGGCGATCGATGACCGGCGCCCCCTTCTGATCCACGGCTCGGCCCTGAAGGCCTTCCTTGCCAAGCGGCGGGAGAGTCGGCGCCACACCTGCCGCCCCGGCGAGTTCTATTGCTTCCGCTGTCGGGTGCCGCGCGCGCCGTGGGGCGCTACGGCGGACGTGTCATTCCGCAATGAGAAGGTCGCGCGCCTTGCGGCCCTCTGCGCCTCCTGCGGAACCCCCATGCACCGCACCGTGCGGCGGGCCGACCTGCCGGCCCTCGGCGCCCTGATCGATCTGCACACGCTGGCGCCGGAACGAATGAATGGGTGTTCCGACCCCAATGCAAACCGTGCTTTCGAGGAGGTGTGATGCGATGACGAGACTGAACCCGTCCAATGAGCGCCTGAAGAGGGACTATATCCGCTATCTAAAGGAAGCCAAGGGCAAGAGCGAGGCGACGCTCGATGCCGTCCGCAAGGCACTCGCCCGCTATGAAGCGTACACGGCGGCAAAGGACTTCAGGACCTTCCGGCGCGAACAGGCCATTGGCTTCAAGGCCCGGCTGGCCGAGACCGAGGGCGTGCGCACCGGCGAGGGCCTGAGCGCATCCACGCAGGCCAGCACGCTCACCGCGCTGAAGGACTTTTTCACCTGGCTGTCGTGGCAACCCGGCTTCAAGTCCAAGGTCCACATGGCGGATATCGACTATCTGTCGCCCTCGAACAAGGATGCGGCGCGGGCCAAGGCGGCGAAGCTGCGGGCCTTCCCCAGCCTCGAACAGGTGCGCGCCACTGTTGCCGCCATGCCGGGGGAGACAGTCATTGACCGGCGCAATCGCGCCCTGGTCGCCTTCGCGCTCCTGACCGGCATCCGCGATCGTGCGCTGGTGTCTCTGTCACTCGGCCATGTGGAGACGTCCGGCAAGATCCCGGTGGTGGCGCAGGACCCCAACAGCGTCGAGACCAAGTTCGCCAAGGCCATCGTCACCTATTTCTTCCCGGTGGGCGACGACCTCGCCGATATCGCGCTCGCCTGGATCGAGGAATTGCGCAAGGTCCACCTGTTCGGCCCGGCCGATCCGCTCTTTCCCCGCACGCGCATGGGCCTCGGCGGCGACGGCGGCTTCGCCCCGGTGGGCATTGAGCGGGAGCATTGGAGCAATGCCTCGCCAGTGCGGGAGATCTTCCGCAAGGCCTTCGAGCGTGCGGGCCTGCCCTATTTCCCGCCCCACTCCTTCCGCCACACCCTCGGCCATCTGGCGCAAACCATGTGCCGAACCCCGGAGGAGCTGAAGGCCTGGAGCCAGAACCTCGGCCACGAGAACATCGCCACCACGCTCACCTCCTACGGGCGGATCGACCCCCACCGGCAGGGTGAGGTGATGGGGCGGATGGGGCGGGAGGCCGATGCCGAGGCCGGCGACGTGCTGGCGCAGATCGGCGCACTCTTGGCGCGGCAGGGAGAATCGGTGTTCAGGGGAGCCGTGGCTCCTGCCGCCGATGCCTCATGATGAACGTAGGTGTTTGGTGTGCATCAAGGGGGAATGGGTATCGTAGTCCGTGGACTCTTAGTCCTCTTTTTCCGACCGTGCCGCGGTGGATCAGTCATCACTTAAGACCCTCGGGCACCGTATCAGGGAGCGCCGAAAGACCCTTGGCTGGACGCAGGAAACCCTTGCGGACACGGCCAAGATTGATCGTTCATACATCGGCAGCGTGGAGCGCGGCGAACGCAATCTGACGTTCACAGTACTTTGCCAGATTTGCATGGCACTATCGTGCGACGTGGCGGCTTTGACCGCAGATTTGCCGGAGCCGCCCCGATGAAGTGGCTCCGTACCCTTATCTTGTTCGAGAAGGGCAACGTCATAAACTCCGCCGATTGGGCGACAGTTCACGACAGCTATGTGCGCTCTATTGTAAGCGTGAATCATCCGCTAGGCAGCGGTGCGCTGACATTGCGGCGCAAGATGCGCCTGCCTAATGGGCAGTGGCAGCGAAATGGCGTTGGATTTCTGCGTTCGCAATTTCTGCGAAACATGCAAGAAGTCGAAAAGTGGAAGGCGGAAGGTGGCGTAGACTTGGGGCGTGACAGAGTGCAGCCGCCGATTAAGCTGTACCCTAGCCTTGAGGACTACCGTGAGCCGATAACGTCCGACTTCGGCGGCTTCGACTTCATAACAACAGGGGCAGGTGGTTGCCGCGTGGCGATTGAATGGGAAACGGGTAATATTTCATCCTCTCACCGGAGTATGAACAAACTGGCCATCGCGTTGGCCCATGGCATCTTACAAATCGGTGTTCTAATCCTCCCAAGCAGGCTGCTATACGAACACCTGACCGACCGCATCGGCAATATCGGCGAGTTATCGGGCTATCTCGCCATGTGGGAAGGATTGAAGGCCACCGTGAATACGGGTTTGCTGGCTATTACCGTAGTCGAACACGACCACCTAACCGATGATCCGGCATTGCCGTATCTCACGATGGGGAATGACGGGCGCGCTAGCGAGGGCCGCGCTAAGATTTAGCGAACAGGTCCGGCGTTGCATTGTCCTTGCAGTTGCAGGCGGCATTTTCGGCTATGCGGTAGTCCTTCGACAGCGGCTTGCCCCACTTGCGGCGCTTAGCGAGGTCAGCAGCCGTGAAGAGCGTATTTTTGTTAGCCTGTATATCAGCAAGGTGCTGCTTGTCGCCATCGAGGGCGTCGAAACGCTCGATGATGGACGAGCAATCCAGTTCCGAGCCGATCCATTTGCGGCCTGTCAGCTCAGCAGCCACAAACGTCGTGCCGGACCCACCGAATGGGTCCAACACTACAGAACCTTCGTTGCTTGCCATGCTCACAATTCGATCCATGAGCTTGAGCGACAATGCGTTCGCCGCGCGCTTTTTGTATTTCGCGTGCCGGACTGGCGGAATGTCGGTCCACACATCGGACAGGTTCACGCCCAAGGGGTTCATTTTGTCCTTGTATCCACCGTAGTCGCGCAATTCGCCGCCGCAATGGCGGCAGCAAGGGCACGGTACGCGGTCAGGGTGAAAAATCGCGGGCTTCGGCCCCTTCACGAAATACAGCAATGAGTAGTGCGACGGATAAAGGCGGCTTTGGATCGGTAATGAGTATTTAATGTCAACCGCTATCCAGTGTCGGAAAGTCAGGTGTTGTCCGAGATATGCCCCTAGGGGCAGGTTCCACTTAGGGAGGTTCCAAAGGAACAGCGACCCGCCTTTTTTCAGCGTCCGCGCCATCTCCCCAAGCCACTCTTGGCACCATTCCAGATAATCATGCGCGGCGCGGGCATCGTCTATCTTGGACGAGTATTCCTTGCCGAGATTGAAGGGCGGATCGGCAAAGGCCAAGTCCACACTTTCGGCGGGAAGGCTGCGAAGCAGTTGGAGACAATCTGCCTCGTAAAGCTTGCCGTGCGGAGTTTTCAGAATGGGTATCATAGTCATCATGTCTACCGGAAGGCTGCGGCGCTGACAAGGTCGGGCGCGTCGCCATTAACCGTTGTTGTGGACGGCCGGGAGGTCGGCAGCCTACATAGCGATGGCGGGATGCGCGATGTTGCAGCATTCCGCTCGAAGCGAGCAAATTGGGCTGCGGCGACAATTGGGGGTATATTTGGGGGTATCTAAAATTTGAAAAAGTATTATTTTTTTATATATCAGTTAGTTAGTCGAATTATTCGTTGCCTCTCCTGGCACCATTTACCCTTCCGGGTAAGTCCAAAAAGCTCCGAAAACCCTTACAAACACTGAGTTCTCCGGTCCAGCAGGTTCCGGGGGTGTCTGGGGGTATCCGTTGGCAGCCGGCAAATTTGGGGGTATCGGAAACGTCCCCCCATTGAGGGCGACCCCCAATGCCCCTGACCGACACGGCCATCCGCGCGGCCAAGGCCGGCGACAAGCCCTATAAGCTGGCGGACGGTGGCGGTCTCTATCTCCTGGTGAACCCGACGGGCTCCCGCCTCTGGCGGTTGAAGTGCCGCATCGAGGGCAAGGAGAAGCTCCTCGCTATAGGCCCCTATCTCGAGCTGTCGATCTCGCCAAGGCGCGGGAGCGGCGCGACGACGTCCACGGCGATCATCGATGGCGGCGTCCTCCGCCCGCGAGAGGCCGTCATGGGAGGATGCGATAGCGGCGCCGTCCCTGCCACTCTCAAGCTCGCCGTGGCGCATATTTGGGGCTCGCCCTTATGAGCCCCTCACCTAAAAATCCGGGGCTGCTGAGATCGGATCAGCTCCTGGACGCGCCCTGACGCGCGCCTTGCTCCAGCACCGCGTCGAGGCCGAGTTCCGGATGGAGTTCCGTGACCACCGCGATGTCTTCCTGGATGCGCGCGATGATCCAGTCCCGCACCTCGGTGACGATCGCGCGCGTGGCCTTGTCGCGCGACCGCACGAACTGGCAGTGCCGCCCGGTGGTCATGAGGCGCGGGCTCGCGGGGATGAGCATCTTGTTGCGCAGCCAGTGGCAGATCACGTTCAGCCAACCCAGCGCCACGCCCTGACCCAGCAGGGCAGCCTGCACGACGATGGCGTAGTCCGAGAAGATCATTGAATTGACGGGCGAGCTCGGGTCCTCGGGAAAGAAGAGGTGCGACCAGTTCGGCTGCGCCTCGCTCAGGAAGATGAGGGTTTCCTCCGTGGACTTCGTCGGGCCCCGGTGCGCGTCGCTGTAGCCGGGACTGCAGATGGGCAGGAGAATCTCGGGCATGATGTAGGCCGCCTCGTGCCGCTCGTCCGGCCCGTTCACGAAGCGCATGCCGAGGTCGACGTCGGTGACCGGCCCGGTCAAGGCGGACATGATGAGTTCGAACCGAAGCTCCACCGTCGGGAAGGTCCGCTTCAGTTCCGCCATCCGCGGCATGATCCAGTGGGTGGTGAACCCGGTCGAGACCGACAGGGTCACGGTATCCACGCCGGCATTGCGGTCCTCGATTTCGCGCAGCGCGTGCTCGATGCCGGAAAATCCCCGCGAGATGGCTTCGTAGAGAATGAGCCCGGGCTCGGTGAGCGTCACGCCGCCGGGCAGGCGGTTGAACAGCGTGGTCCCGATGTGCTCTTCGAGCCGGCCGATCATGCGGCTGACGGCCGCCGGCGTGACGTTCAGCTCGCCGGCGGCGCGGGCGAAGCTCCCGCAGCGGGCCGCCGCCTCGAAGGTGAAGAAGCCATTCATGGACGGCAGGGCGAGGCGGATTTTGCGCATTTACATAATGTAACTTAGCCGGGATTTTTTTTCAATTGAACCCGGTGCGCAAGATTGGTCTTCTTAGCCGCAACGAAGGCCCAACAAGGGCCGATAAAAGCCAGAGACACAGGGGAACGGCATCGCGATCGCGGATCGGCCCGCGCCAGCGCACGGGCTTTTTCGTCCGATGGCACATGCGATGTAACGTTGCCGCGTTGCTTTCCAGAGCGGGGCGAGATGAACAGGCCTGCATCTTCCGGAACCGTTGGCGTATCCATCCGGAACGCCACCAAACACTACGCCGGGTTCTGCGCCCTCAACGACGTGAGTCTTGAGGTGGCGCCCGGCGAGTTCGTCTCCGTGCTTGGACCTTCAGGGTCTGGCAAGACGACGCTGCTGGGCATTCTCGGCGGCTTCGTCCAGCCGTCCTCCGGGTCGGTCTTCCTGGGTGAGCGGGACATCACGTTCGCCCCGCCGCACAAGCGCGACATCGGAATCGTGTTCCAGAATTACGCGCTCTTCCCGCACATGAGCGTCGCCGAGAACGTGACCTTTCCGCTCCGCGCCCGCCGCATGCCGAAGTCCGAATGGCCGGCGAAGCTGAAGGCGGCGCTGGAAATGACGGAGCTGGGCGGGTTCGGCGACCGCAAGATCCACGAGCTGTCCGGCGGCCAGCGCCAGCGCGTCGCGCTCGCCCGGGCGATGATCTTCGAGCCGCGGCTCATCCTGATGGACGAGCCGCTTTCGGCCCTCGACAAGCAGTTGCGCGAGACGATGCAGATCGAGCTCAAGCACCTGCACCGCCAGCTTGCCGCCACCATCATCTACGTGACCCACGACCAGCGCGAGGCGCTCACCATGAGCGACCGCATCGCCATCATGAACAAGGGGCGTGTGGTCCAGGTGGATGCGCCGGAGCGGCTGCACGACCATCCGGTGGATTCCTTCGTCGCCGGCTTTATCGGCGAAGCGACGCTCTTGCCGGTGTCGCGCATCGACGACCGTTCGGTGGACCTCGGGGGCACGCGCATCGTCTCGGCGCGGCCGATCCCGCACAATCTGAAGCTGTTCCTGGCCGTGCACTCCGAGAAGCTCACGGTGGTGCAGGACGGCGCGGACACCTCCGCGAACATCCTCTCCGGCACCGTTTCGGAAACGCTCTACCAGGGCGAGAGCGTGCGCATCTTCGTGGATCTGGACCACGGCGCCCGCCTGAGCCTGAGGGTGCCGAGCAATCACGAAAACCGGTCCCGCATGAAGTCGCCGGGCGAACGCATCGCCGTCCGTCTGCATCCGGACGACACCATCGTGGTGCCTCAGGCGCCCTGAGACCTTGCTCCCCAATTCGACATCCACAAGGAAAGCGTAAGATGAAGCTCTCTCAGTTCAAAGTCCTGACGTTCGACGTGGTCGGCACGCTCATCGACTTCGAGACGGGTGTCCTGAACGCCGTGCGCGCGCTGGGCGGCCCGAAGGCGGCGGCGGCCAGCGACGACGACATCTTCGAGCCCTACAAGCGCGGCCGCGACAAGTTCTATGGCCGCTCCTCCTTCGCCATGAAGGATGTCTACCTGTCCCTCGCCGCCGAGCGGGGCTTCCAGAACGACGAGGCCACCGCGGAGGCCTTCCAGCTCGCCGTGCTGCGCTGGCCGGCCTTCGCGGATTCGGTGGATGCCCTGCGCCGGCTGCGCAAGAACTTCCGCCTGGTCGCCATGACCAATGCCGACCGGACCGCCTTCTCGGCCTATTCGGCGACGCTCGAGAACCCCTTCCACGACAGCGTGACCTGCGACGAGACGGGCTGCGCCAAGCCGGATCCGCGCTTCTTCGCCTTCAACAAGGGGCGCCAGTCCGCGCACGGCTTCCGCCAGTCGGAAATCCTGCACGTGGCGCAGAGCCAGTATCACGACATCGGCGTCGCCAAGGCCGAGGGCTATACCACCTGCTGGATCGAACGGCGCCAGGGCCAGAAGGGCTTCGGCGGCACGCCGGACCCGAAGGTGCTGACCAAGCCGGACTTCCACTTTTCCACGCTGAAGCAGCTCGCCGATGCCGTGGATGCGGAACTCGACACGTCCCGCGTTGCCGCCTGAGCGAGAAGGCAAAACCTCATGGTCACCCCCGCGCTCCCGACCGACATCCCCTCGCTGTGGCAGGCGACTTCGGTCGCGCGTCCCACATTTGCGAGCGCGGGCGGGGACCAGAGCTTCGACGTGGCTGTGATCGGTGGCGGCTATACCGGCCTCACCACCGCTCACTATCTGGCCAAGGCCGGCCTGTCGCCGGTGGTGCTGGAGGCCAACGGCATCGGCTGGGGCGCGAGCGGGCGCAACGGCGGCGTGGTCTCCGGCAAGTTCCGGCTTGGCTTCCGCGACATCGCCAGCCGACATGGCATCGACACCGCCCGCCGGATGCACGATCTCGGGCTCGAGGCCATCGCACATGTGGGCGAGATCATCGCGGAGCTTGGCATCGCGGGGGCGGACTACCAGCCCACCGGCTCGCTGCGCTGCGCCCACAATGCGCATACGCTCGAACAGCTCAGGACCGAAGCGGAGTGGCTGCGCAGCGCGCTCGGCGACACGGCGATCTCCATCCTGAGCGCAGAAGAGGTCGCGGCGGAGACGGGCTCCCATGGCTTCACCGGCGGCATGCTGAACACCCATGGCGGGATCATCCACCCGCTGAACTACGTGCTCGGCCTCGCCGCCGGGCTCAAGGCGGGGGGAATCGCCATCCATGAGCGCTCGCCGGTCATGAGCCTGCGTCGCGAGGGGGCGGGCGTGGCGATCGAGACGCCGGCGGCGCGCATCACCGCGCGGCAGGTGGTGATCGCCACCAATTCCTATTCGGACCTGACGCCCGCCACGGCGCGTGTGCGCACCTCCATCATCCCGTTCCGTTCCGCCATGATCGCCACCGAGCCGCTCACCGGCACGCCCGGCGCCCATCTGCTGCGCACCGGGCGGAGCTATACCGAGACGCGGCGCATGATGCGCTGGTTTCGCAAGGCCGGCGATCGCCTGCTCTATGGCGGTCGCGGCGCCTTCGGGAAGACTGACCGGGAGAGCGCGTTCACCGCGCTGGAACAGGCGATGGTGCGGCAGTTCCCCGAGCTCCAGCAGGTGAAGGTGACGCACCGCTGGTCCGGCCTCGTCGCCATGACGCTGGACAGCCTGCCCCATCTCGGACGGCTCGACGACTGGGTGGTCTATAGCGTGGGCTACAACGGTACCGGCGTCGCGCTGGCCTCCGGCATCGGACGGCATGTGGCGGATCTGGTGACGGGGCGCCTGCCGGATCTCGGCCTCATCACCCGGCAGCCGCTCCACCCCATTCCATTCTATGCCCTGCGCGAGCCGGCGGTGCGGCTGGTCGCAGGGGCCTATCAATTCCTCGACGCCATCGGGAGATGACGGCGGACGAGCAGACAGCTTCCAGAAGGCAAGGGCCCGAAGCGGCCAAGAGGAGAAAAGGCATGCGCTTTTCAGTCTCGATCCCGGTGATGACCGCGGCGCTGGCCCTGTCGGTGGCGACGGCCTCCGCAGAGCAGATCACCTTCGTCTCGCAGGGCGGCGCGTATCAGGAGGCCCAGACCAAGGCCATCCTGAACCCCGCCGCCAAGCTGCTCGGCATCACCATCAACCAGGACAGCGCCCCGGATGCATGGCCGGTCCTGAAGACGCAGGCTGCCACCGGCAAGCCCATCTGGGACGTCATCGACGCGCCGACCACCATCTGCGTCCGAGGCGGCGACCAGGGCATGGTGGAGAAGCTCGACTTCTCCAAGCTTCCCAACGCGGCGTCCATGCCCGCGCAGTACAAGACGCCCTATTCGGTGGCCTACGAATTCTATTCTTCGGTTCTCGCCTACAACAAGAAGAAGTTCGCCGGCAAGGCGCCGCAGACCTGGGCCGACTTCTGGGACGTGAAGGCCTTCCCCGGCACCCGTGCCCTGCGCAACCATCCGCAGGCGACCATGGAAGCCGCCTTGCTCGCGGATGGCGTGCCGGCCGACAAGCTCTATCCGCTCGATGTGGACCGGGCCTTCAAGAAGCTGGAGCAGATCAAGCCGAACATCACGGTGTGGTGGACCTCCGGCGCCCAGTCGGCGCAGCTTCTGGCGGACGGCGAGATCGACATGGAGATGGCCTGGAACGGCCGCGTCGCGGCGGTGATGAAGGAGGGCGCTCCGGTGAGCTTCACCTTCAACCAGGGCCTGCTTCAGGAAACCTCTTTGTGCATCGTGAAGGGCGCGCCGAACCTCGAAACCGCCTACAAGTTCGTGAATGCCGCCATGACGCCGGATATCCAGGCGAACTTCCCCGCCTACATCGACTACGGCCCGGGCAACCCGGCCGCCTATGCCACCGGCAAGATCTCGCCCGAGCGCACGGCCCAGATGCCGAGCGCGCCGGAGAATGCGGCCAAGCAGGTGCTGGTGTCGCAGGCCTGGTGGGCCTCGCCCGCCGGCGAAGACGCCATCAAGCGCTGGGCGGGCTTCGTCCAGAAATAAGCCCGCGGGCCGCCGGATCGCTTCCCCTGCCCGAGATGGGGTGAAGCGATCCCTCCCGCGCTGCCGAGCCCGCCGTGTCGCGGGCCGGCCAGACCCGCAAGCCTGCTCCAGGAGCCCGCCATGTCGGCCTCGTCAACCGATCCGTCGCTTGCCCACAAGAGGGGGGAACAGCGCCTCGTCCTGCTGCTGCTCGCACCCTCGCTTGCCGTGGTGGGATGCCTGCTGATCGTGCCGCTGTGCTGGCTCGTCTGGCAGTCGGTGCGGCAGGATGGGGCCTTCACCCTGGCGCACTATGCGCGGTTCTTCAGTGATGCCGTCTACTGGACGACCTTCCTGCAGACCTTCCGCATCGCCTTCATCGTCACCGCGGCGACCGTGCTGCTCGGCTATCCCATCGCCTATGTGGCGGCCGGCGCATCGCGGCGATGGAGCATCTTCATCCTCGCGATGGTCATCCTGCCGTTCTGGACCAGCGTGCTGGTGCGGGCCTACGCTTGGCTGATCCTGCTGCAACGGCGCGGCCTCGTGAACTCGGTGCTGACCGATTTCGGGCTGATCCAGAACCCCCTCGCGCTCGTCAACAACGAGCTGGGTACCGTGATCGCGACGGTGCACATCCTCCTGCCCTTCATGGTGCTGCCGCTCTACGCCACCATGCAGAAGATTCCGGCTGAACTCACCATGGCCGGCGCGAGCCTCGGCGGCACGCCGTTCTATGTCTTCACGCGGGTGTTCCTGCCTTTGTCGCTGCCCGGCGTCGTGGCCGGCATGGTCCTCGTCTTCGTGCTGACGCTCGGCTTCTACATCACCCCGGAACTGCTCGGCGGCGGGCGGACCTACATGGTCTCCATGCTCGTGTCGCGGAACATCGAGGTCTACAACGAGTGGGGCGCCGCCTCCTCCATCAGCATCGTGCTGCTCGCCTGCGTGTTCCTCGTCTTCCGGCTGGCGAGCCTCATCATCCCGTTCGAACGCATCATGGGGGCGCGCTGATCATGTCCCTCTCCCGCATCATCCTCTACGTGGCGGTGGGCCTCATCCTGGTCTGGCTGATGGTCCCGGTCCTCATCATCGTGCCCATGTCCTTCTCGGGCGCGCGGTTCCTCGCCTTCCCGCCGCCCTCCTGGTCGCTGCGCTGGTACGAGGCCTATCTTGAAAGCGCAGCCTGGATGCAGGCGACGCGGGTCAGCCTGATCCTCGCCGTGTCGAGCGCGATCATCGCGACCGTGCTTGGAACGGCGGCGGCCTACGCGCTGAATCTCTCCACGTCGCGCCTGGTGCGCAGCCTGCAGGTGGTGCTGCTTCTGCCCCTCGTCGTGCCGATCGTGATCACGGCCGTCGGCGTCTTCCTCGTCTACGCCAACGTCGGACTGCTCGCGACCATGAGCGGCCTGATCCTCGCCAACGTCATGCTCGGCCTGCCGTTCGTCATCATCTCGGTGCTGACGGGCCTCAGGAAGTTCGATCCGGCGCAGGAGATGGTGTCGCGCAGTCTCGGCATGAACCGGCTGCGCACCTTCTTCATCGTGACGCTGCCGCAGATCCGCCCCAGCGTCATCTCGGGCCTGCTGTTCGCCTTCATCTCGGCGCTGGACGAAACGGTGGTCGCCATCTTCATCTCAGGCGGCGAGTACCAGACGCTCACCAAGCGCATGTTCACGGCGCTGCGCGACGAGATCGATCCGACCATCGCCGCCATCAGCACCCTTCTGACCGCGATCTCCTTCCTGATGGTGATCCTCGTTTCCCTCAGCGCGCGCACCGCGCCGCGGAAGAACGCCGACGCCTGAGACCTCCACGCCTCGCACCGCGCGGTGGCGGCCCATCCCGGCCGGCGCCCGCCTCCCTTTGCCGTCTGGAACCGCGACCATGAGCAACCTCATCGCCTTCGACCTTGCCGCCCCCGGACCCGCGCGCGAGAGCAAGCCCGTGCCCGACCGGCTGATCGCTGGCGATCCGAGCTACAAGACCTGGGAAATCGCGGCGGCCGGCCACAAGGACATCCGCACCGGCATCTGGGAGGCGACGCCGGGCGTCACGCGCTCCATCAAGGGCGCGACGTGGGAATATTGCACGATCCTCTCCGGCGTGATCGTGTTGACCGAGGATGGCGGCAGTCCGCGCCGCTTCAGCGCGGGCGACACCTTCGTGTTGCGGCCGGGCTTCGTGGGAACCTGGGAAACGCTGGAGACCGTGCGCAAGCTGTGGGTTGCCGTTTCCTGATCCCGCCCCCTCATTCTGTCAGGTCCTGCCCATGGCACTCCTCTACATGGCCGATCCCGCCCGCGGCGAAGTCTGGCGCCGGCTGATCGGCGAAATGGCGCCTGAAATCGACGTGCGCATCTGGCCCGACATGGGAGACCCGGCCGACATCCGCTGGGTCGCCGTCTGGGACGTGCGGGTGGATCTGGCGGCGACGTTTCCGAATCTCGAAGTGGTCTTCTCCACCGGGGCCGGTGTGGATCACCTCGACCTCACCCGCATCCCGCCGGGCATTCCCGTGGTGCGCATGGTGGAGCCCGGCATCGTCGAGGGCATGGTCGAGTACGTAACCATGGCCGTGCTCGCGCTCCACCGCGACCTGCCGACCTATATCGACCAGCAGAAGCGGCACCTCTGGGCGCAGCACTATGAAACGCCGGCGGCGCAGCGGCGCGTCGGCATCATGGGGCTCGGCTCGCTGGGGCAGGCGGCGCTCACGGGCCTCGCGCCGTTCGGCTTTCCGCTTGCGGGCTGGAGCCGCTCGCCGCGGGATATCCCGAACGTGGAGACCTTCGCCGGCGAGGCCGGCCTCGGACCGTTCCTCGCCCGCACCGACATCCTCGTATGCCTGCTGCCGCTCACCGCCGAGACGCGGGGCATCCTCGGTGCACACCTGTTCGCCCGGCTGCCCGCAGGCGCCCGCATCGTCAATGCGGGGCGCGGCGGCCATGTGGTGGCCGAGGACCTGATTGCAGCCCTCGACGCCGGCACCCTCTCGGGCGCCGTGCTCGATGTCACGGAGCCGGAGCCCCTGCCGCCGGAGCATCCGTTCTGGAGCCATCCGCGCATCCTGCTGACCCCGCACGTCGCAAGTCTCACCCGGCCGGAGACCGCCGTGGTCAGCCTGCTCGAAAACCTCCGCCGCCACGCCGCGGGCGAGCCGATGATCGGCCTCGTCGAACGCAGCCGCGGCTATTGAAAGACGTCGCCCATGTCCCTCGCCGCTGAAAACTTGCTCGCCCTCGCCGACCCGAGCCTCCTCGTCCAGGCGGCCTTCATCGGCGGCCAGTGGTGTGTCGCCGATGACGGCGCGACGCTCGCCGTGGAGGACCCCGCCACGGGCAAGGTCGTGGGCACCGTTCCGGCCTGCGGCGCGGCCGAGACGCGGCGCGCCATCGCGGCGGCGGAGACGGCGTTCCGCTCGTGGTGTTCAGTGCCGGCGGCGGAGCGCGCGCGCCTGCTGGAGTGCTGGAACGACCTCATCCTCGCCAACGCTGCCGACCTCGCGCGGATCATGACGGCCGAGCAGGGCAAGCCGCTGGCCGAGGCGGAGGGGGAAGTGCGCTACGGCGCCTCCTTCGTGAAGTGGTTCGCGGAGGAGGCACGGCGCATCTACGGCCGCACCATCCCGGCACCCGGCACCGACCGGCGCATCCTGATGCTGGAGCAGCCCATCGGCGTCACCGCCGCCATCACGCCGTGGAATTTTCCCATCGCGATGATCACGCGTAAATGCGCGCCGGCCCTCGCCGCCGGCTGCACCATGGTCATCAAGCCGTCGGAACTGACGCCGTTTTCCGCTCTGGCGGTGGTGAAGCTCGCGGAGCGGGCCGGCATTCCCGCCGGCGTCATCTCGGTGGTGACGGGCCTGCCGGCCGCCATCGGCGAGGAGCTCACGTCCAACCCCGCGGTCCGCAAGATCTCGTTCACCGGCTCGACCAGGGTCGGCGCCCATCTCATGCGCGCGTCGGCGGGGACGCTGAAGAAGCTGAGCCTGGAACTGGGCGGCAACGCGCCCTTCATCGTCTTCGACGATGCCGACCTCGACCTTGCGGTGGAGGGGGCCATGGTCTCGAAATTCCGCAATGCCGGACAGACCTGCGTGTGCGCCAACCGCATCCTGGTGCAGGCCGGCATCCACGACGCCTTCGTCGCCCGCCTCGGCGCGCGGATCGCCGCGCAGAAGGTCGGGCCGGGCACGCAGCCCGGTGTCGGCATCGGCCCGCTCATCAATCGGGCTGCCGCCGAAAAGGTGCACGCGCACGTGGCCGACGCGGTGGCCAAGGGCGCGCGCGTGGCGCAGCAGGCGGAGACCTCCTGCGCGGACGGAAATTTCGTCGCCCCGCTGCTCCTCACCGGCGCCACCACCGACATGCGGCTCGCCAATGAGGAAACCTTCGGCCCCGTCGCCCCGGTGTTCCGGTTCGAGACCGAGGCGGAGGCGATCGCCATCGCCAACGGGACTCCCTACGGACTCGCCGCCTATTTCTTCACCGAGGACATGCACCGCGCCTGGCGGGTCGGCGAGGCGCTGGAATTCGGCATGGTGGGGCTCAACACCGGTGCCATCTCCATGGAGGTGGCGCCCTTCGGCGGCGTGAAGCAATCCGGGCTCGGCCGCGAGGGCGGCTATCTCGGCATCGCCGAATATCTGGAACCCAAGGCCTTTCACATGGGTGGGCTGCGCCTCACGGCGCCGGTCTGACCCCAATCTCCCACATAGCGCAGGAAACGTGACCATGGCCGCAAGACACTATCGCATCGCCGTCATCCCCGGAGACGGCATCGGCAAGGAAGTGATGCCCGAGGGCGTGCGCGTGCTGGAGAAGGCGGCGGCGCTCTATGGCTTCAGCCTCGATCTCGCCTGGCACGACTTCGCCTGCTGCGACTACTACGCCCGCCATGGCGAGATGATGCCGGCGGACTGGAAGGCGCGGGTCGGCACCTCGGACGCCATCCTGTTCGGCGCGGTGGGCTGGCCGGATACGGTGCCGGACCATGTCTCGCTCTGGGGCTCCCTGCTCCAGTTCCGGCGGGAGTTCGATCAGTATGTGAACCTGCGGCCCGTGCGGCTGATGCCCGGCGTTCCCTGCCCCCTCGTCGGCCGCAAGCCCGGCGACATCGACTTCTGGGTGGTGCGCGAGAACACGGAGGGGGAATACACCTCCATCGGCGGGCGCATGTATCCCGGCACGCCCCGCGAGCTGGTGATCCAGGAAACGGTGATGTCGCGGCACGGCGTCGACCGCGTCCTGAAATTCGCGTTCGAGCTGGCCATGCGGCGGCCGAACCGGCACCTGACCTCGGCCACCAAGTCCAACGGCATCGCGATCACCATGCCTTATTGGGACGAGCGGGTGGAGGCGATGGCGGCCGCCTACCCGGAGGTGCGCACGGACAAGTACCACATCGATATCCTCACCGCGCAGTTCGTGCTGCATCCGGATCGGTTCGACGTGGTGGTTGCCTCCAACCTGTTCGGCGACATCCTCTCCGATCTCGGCCCCGCCTGCACCGGCACCATCGGCATCGCGCCGTCCGGCAACATCAACCCCGACCGCACCTTCCCCTCGCTGTTCGAGCCGGTGCATGGGTCGGCGCCGGACATCGCCGGCAAGGGCATCGCCAATCCGGTGGGCCAGATCTGGTCCGCGGCCATGATGCTCGAGCATCTCGGGGAAATGGACGCCGCGAATGCCATCGAGCGCGCCATCGAGCGGGTGCTGGCCGAACCTGCGGGCCGCACGGCCGATATAGGTGGGACCGCCAACACGCTGAGCTGCGGAAAGGCAATCGCCGATGCCCTCGCCTGACGCCCGGCCGCACCACGCGATGCCCGCGAATTCGCTTCAGGTTCTCGACCGCGATCACCTCATCCATCCGGTCATGTCGTTCCGCGGCCATGAGAAGCACGGTGTCACCGTGCTGCAGTCCGCCTCCGGCATGTTCCTGCGGGACGCCTCGGGGCATGAGCTGCTGGATGCCTTCGCCGGCCTGTGGTGCGTGAATGTCGGCTACGGGCAGGAGAGCATCGTGCAGGTCGCGGCGGAGCAGATGCGCCGCCTGCCCTATGCCACCGGCTATTTCGGCTTCGGTTCGGAACCTTCCATCCGCCTCGCGGCGCGCCTCGCGGAGCTGGCGCCGGAAGGACTGGACCATGTCTATTTCACCCTCGGCGGATCGGACGCCGTGGACAGCGCGGTCCGCTACATCACGCATTACTTCAATTCCACCGGACGGCCGGCGAAGAAGCACTTCATCTCGCTGGAGCGCGGCTATCACGGCTCGTCTTCCACCGGGGCGGGCCTCACCGCGCTGCCGGCGTTCCATGCCCATTTCGATGTGCCGACGCCGCGCCAACACACCATCGCCTCGCCCTATCCCTACCGCAACCCGGTGGGCGACGACCCCGCAGCGGTGATCGCCGCCTCCGTCGCAGCATTGGAGGCGAAGGTCGCCGAACTCGGGGCTGAAAACGTGGCCGCCTTCTTCTGCGAGCCCGTGCAGGGCTCGGGCGGCGTGATCGTGCCGCCGCCCGGCTGGCTGAAGGCCATGCGGGAGACCTGCACACGCCTCGACATCCTGTTCGTCGCCGACGAGGTCATCACCGGCTTCGGCCGCACGGGGCCGATCTTCGCCTGTCACGCGGAGGCGGTGTCGCCGGACCTGATGACCGTCGCCAAGGGCCTGACGGCCGGCTACGTGCCCATGGGCGCGGTTCTCATGTCGGACCGGATCTATCAGGCCATCGCTGACGGTCTGGCGCCCGAGGCGCCCATCGGGCACGGCTTCACCTATTCCGGCCACCCGGTGAGCGCGGCGGTGGGGCTGGAGGTGCTGCGCCTCTATACGGAGGGGGGAATCCTCGCCAATGGAGAGGCGCGCGGGCCGGCCTTTGCGGCGGGGCTCGACGGCCTCGTCGATCATCCCCTGGTGGGCGACGCACGCGCGCGCGGGCTGCTCGGCGCGCTGGAACTCGTGCGCGACAAGGCGGCGAAGACGCGCTTCGATCCCGCCGTGGAGCTGCCGCACCGCCTGTTCGAGGCCGGCTACCGCAATGGCCTGATCTTCCGCGCCTTCGCTGACGGCACCATCGGCCTCGCGCCCGCGCTGACCTGCACCGCCGAGGAAATGGACCTGCTTCTGTCGCGCCTCAGGCGAACCCTGGACGACGTGCTGGACGAGGCCGAAGTGCGGGCCGTACTCGCCTAGCCGGGCGCCCACAGGGGCGACATCGTTGCGCTGTCGCTCCTTCGCAGTCCCTCACGCCGGTCTCGCCCGTCTTCCGACAGCCGGGCAGGGCGCGCTGGCTGAGCGGGAGGGCACGGCCGAGCTGGAAGGGCGGGCTGGCTATCGCTGTCCCCAGGCCCATCCCGAGATGCGCCAGCCATCCGGACCTTTCCGGAGCGCCAGGGTCCACACGGAATTGGCCTCGGTGATCTTCTCCTTGCCTTCCGTATACTTGTACGTTGCCGGCATCACGACATAGGCGACGTCGCCGGTGACGCTGACGCGCCATGGCTTGTCGACGGTCACCGCACGCGGGGTGATGCCCGCCTTCGCATCGAATGCCGCAAAGGCGGTCAGCCAGTCCATGCACGCCGTGGGGCCTTGCCAGACATGGGGCGGGAAATCATCGATGATGATGGTCTGCGGTGCGCACAGCTTGACGAACTTCTCTGCCGCGCCCTGGTTCATGTCGGCGAGATATTGATTCACGACCGTCATGACCTCGCTGTCATCCGGCTCGGCAGCGCGGGCCGCAATGCAGGGGGTCAATGCCATAGTCATTGCGATCGCCAATGTCGTCTTACGCATTTCATCCCTCCTTGCCGCCTAAGGTCTTTTGTGTCGGCCGCGCTCCGCGAGGTGGGCATCTGCAAGGCGGATGACGCGCGGGAGCCGGCTGGGTCACAACGGGCCTTGCTTCCTCTCCGCCGGCAGACGCGGACAGGCGGAAGCCGACGGTGCAAGCCGGCTTCCCGGCCCCCAACCGCCGGTTCGACGCGCACGCTAGGCGCGGCTCCCGGACGAGGCAACTTGGTCTTGGCCATGAGGCGCCGGAATTCGGCCTCCGGCCACGCGATGATGGCGCGTGCGGTCTATGTCACCCGGCGCTTGGCGAGTTTGCGGGCCAGTGTGCGGCGGTGCATGCCGAGGCGGCGGGCGGTTTCGGAGACGTTGAAGTCGGTTTCCGCCAGGGTCTCGTGGATGCGTTCCCACTCCAGCGTCTTGATGGAGCTTGGCCGCACGCCGAGGGGCACGTCCGGGTTGCCGCCCTGCCGCGCGAACGCGGCCTCGATATCGTCGGCGTTGGACGGTTTCGCGAGGTAGTGGCAGGCGCCGAGCTTGATCGCCTCGACCGCGGTCGCGATGCTGGCGAAGCCCGTCAGCACCACGATCTTCATGTCGGGATCGAAGGTGCGCAGCTGCTGGATGCATTCGAGGCCGGAGGCGTCGAACAGCTTCAGGTCCACCACGGCGCGGCCGGGGTGAAAGCCGGCGAGCACCTCGGGAAGGTCGCCGATGCGCCCGCACTGCCGCACGCTGTAGCCCCGGCGTTCGAACGAACGCTGAAGGGCCCGGGCGAAGGTGGCGTCGTCCTCGACTAGAAGGAGGTCCCGTTCACGCGACATCGGCATAGTCCACGGCGAGGGCCTCCAGCGGCAGGCGCAGCTCGACGAAGGCGCCGCCGCCCGCAAGGTTGCCGGCCTCGATATCCCCGCCCAGCTTGCGCAGCACGTTGATGGTGAGGAACAGGCCGAGCCCGCGCCCCGCCTCGCCCTTGCTGGACTGGAACGGCCGGCCGAGCTGCGTGAGGGCATCGGGAGCGAAGCCGGGACCCTGGTCGGTGACGCGGATCACAAGGTCTTCCCCCTCTTCCGCGGCCAGGACGCTGATGCCGCCGGGCGAAGCTTCCAGCGCATTGTCGAGCACGTTGAACAGGGCCTGCTGGATCACGCCGTCCCCGGTGATCGCGACCCCCTTCGAGGTGGCATTGGCGTAGTCGAGGGCGCTGGGGCGGCGGCTCTGCACCCAGCTTTCCACCATCTCGTCCAGGAAATCCGACAGCGGGCTGCGCTGGGCCTCCTCGGCCCGCGCCTCGCCGGCGACCATGAGAATATGCGAGACGATGGACTTGCAGCGGCCGATCTCGGTCTGCATCTCCGCCAGCTCCTCGGCGAAGGCAGGATCGTCGCGGAAGCGCGGCATGTGCTGCCAGTCGTTCAGGATGACCGAGAGCGTCGCCAGCGGTGTGCCAAGCTCGTGGGCGGCGCCCGAGGCGAGGAGGCCGATGCGCACGATGTGCTCCTCCTCGGCCGCGCGCCGCCGGGCTTCGGCGAGGTGGGCGTCGCGCCGGCGCAGATTGGAGGTGATGCGGGTCACGAACACCACCGCGAGCACCGAGGCGAGGATGAAGCACAGGAACATGCCCTGCACATGGAGGTCGAAGAAGGTGCGCTCGGCGTGGTGGTGCCCGCCCACATGGTTGCCGAAGTCGATGGGCCGATAGAAGTGGGTGAGCCAGATGAAGGACAGGCTGGTGACGAGCACGATGACCCAGGCCATGGCCGGCGCGAGCAGCACCGCGCCGAGGATCACCTGCAGCAGGAACAGCGAGATGAAGGGATTGGTGGCGCCGCCGCTCAGATAGAGCTGGAGGGTCAGCGCCGCCACGTCGAGCAGCAGCTCGATGCAGAGTTCCGTCTGCGTCACCTCCACCGCGCTGAGCGCCCGGTGAAGGCTGACGAGATTGAGGCCGACGAGGAAGAGGACCACCAGCCCCATCTCGGCCAGCGGCAGGGAGATGCCCAGCCACAGATGCACGAAGGCGATGGCCGCGATCTGCCCCGCCACGGCGAGCCAGCGCAGCGATATGAGCAGCCGCAGATTGTCGCGCGTGGCGTCGCTCTCGATGGCAGTCACGCTCATGCCGACGTCACTCCCCGGTTGCGGCAGCTGGACCGCGACCACTATCGCCCCGTCGGCACGCGAGGCAACGCGACCTTTCCGCCTCCGGGGAAGTCCGTACCCCGCGCGCCGGGCTCATTTCACCGCCGCCGCCGTGGCGGACGCGGCCTGCCGGCGGGCCTCCTCGGCCTTGCGCGCGTACTCAAGCGTCTTGGCGCGGACCATCTCGCGATGCTCGCTCACCGCCGCCTCGCGATAGAGGTGCCGCCCGGCGCCCATCAGCACCACCACCACCAGCATCAGCGAGGCGGCGAGGCCGAACATGCGGCCGATGGCGCCGTCGGGCCCGCGGATCTCGCGGATCATCACCACGCACAGCGCCAGCGACACGAGGATGGAGAGGCCGAACAGGCCGAAGGCGCCGGCCTGCGAGCCGCTGGTGTGCGGCAGGGTGAAGAGGGCCACGGGGCCGACGAGGAACTGCGCCATGGTCGGCCAGAACGCCCAGCGATAGCCGAGGCGGATCAGCTCGGCCCGGCTGAAGCCGGTGTCGGCGATCTCCGCATCGCTCCGCCGGCGGAACAGCCACACGAGGAAAAGCCCCACCATGGCCGGGCAGGCGAGCACGAAATGGGCGTAGCGCGGCAGCACGTTGGGCAAGGCGAGGGCGGAGAGGAAGCCGTGCACCGTTCCCCATTTCTCGGGAAACAGCATCAGGTTGATGTTGGTGAGGAAGATCAGCGGGATGAACAGGAAGAGCAGGCACGCGACCCCGGAAATGGCGAGGTGCAGGGCCTTCATCCGCTCCATGCGGTGCCAGAGATATTTGTGGATGTAGGTGAGCACGAAGGCGATCACCACCAGCGGGATGATGGACACCCACAGCGCGCCGGTGAGTGCATTCGCGGTGTAGAAATAGACCGTGTAGAGCGTGTTGATCGCCAGCAGCGGCCCGACCCCCAGCACCACCGCGATGCTCTTGTTGGCGGTGATGGTGGAGGCGATCTCATAGGCGAGGCGGTCGTAGCGCTTCTGCTTCAGCCCGCGCGCTTCATAGATGAAGGACAGCAAGGCCCCGCCCACCATGAAGTTCACGAAGGCGATGTGCATGAGGAAGAAGACGATCAGCACCGCCACCAGCACCGGCTCCGGCGCCGGCATGGGCAAGGGAATGTCGTGGGGGACCGGGATGTCGTGGGGAACAGGAACGTTGGGGTTCATCGCGTGCTGGTCTCCCGCGTGAGGGGCGTTGCGGAGGCCTGGGTGAGGGGTGGAGTGCCGGTGAGGGCGGCGCGCAGCGTCGGCGTGATGACGACGACGCCGGCCTGCTGGGCGCCCGGGATGGGCGCAGCATTGTGCTGGAGGTGCTCGAGATAGGCGCCCATCAGTTCCAGCTCCCGTGCATTGCCGGGGAAGGGCGGCATGAAGGGCTGGGCCTCGTGCATGTTCTCGATGTAGCCGGCGGTGAGTTCGCTCTTCCACGGCTGGTCGCCGAACATGCGCTGGAGATGGCCGGTGATGGAATTCACGCCGTGCCCGGTGTGGCAGCGCGAGCAGGTGTTCATGAACACGTCCTTGCCCGCCTGGATGCGCGTCAGCAGCGCCGCGCGTTCAGGCGCGGCCAGCCCGTCGGGCAGGCCGGCTTTCTCGGCGTCCGTCAGCGGGTTGGAATAGGTGGCATAGGCGAGCACGCCGTCGCGCTGGAGCAGGGCGTAGTCGTCCACCCGGAAGCCGTTGGCATACATGTAGCTGCCGATGACATAGGGCTTGCGGACGAATTCGCGCACCCGCTCGAAGTGTCCGGTCATCCACAGGATGGCGACGAACGGCACGATCAGGACGATGCGCGGCAGGAGCTGCGGCCTGGTGATCGCCCATTGCACGACGGCGAGGATGGCGACCACGGTGACGACCGCGATCTCCAGAAACTTCTGCTGCCACTCGGCGAATTGCAGGCTGGCCAGCGCCACGCCGAAATTCTCGCGCATGGCCTCCGGCACGACCGCGTAGTACCAGAGCCCGCCGGCCAGAACGAGCGGCGCCGCCACCAGCGTCCAGACCGCGATGGCCCGGAGCGCCGTCGCCCGAAAGGGATCGTCCCGCTTCACGAAGAAGGGCACGAGGAACATGGCGATGACCCCCGCCATGGCGGCCGCGAGCGGCGTGCGGAAGGCGAGTTGCGGCAGGTAGACGGGATTGGTGAAGCCGCTCCACAGGGTGTGCTCGGAGAGCCAGTTCCCTGGGTCCATCATGAAGCCGAGGATGGAGACGATGATGGCCATCGTCACCCATGAGAAGAAGGCCAGCGCGAAGCCGAGGCGGATGTGGCGCACCTTGGCGGCACCCGTCGTCCATTTCTTCCAGGTGAGCGCATAGGCGAGGATCAGGCAGACCTCGGTGATGAACACCAGCCATTCCACGAACCACGCCCAGAAGAAGACGCGGATGAGGCTGGCGATGGAATAGGGGTTCACCAGCGACACCGACAGCCAGATGCCGACGCCGGTCAGCGCGCCGACCGTGGTGGTGATGAGGAAGGCGAAGAACAGGATGCGGTAGGCGAGCTTGTCCCAGCGCGCATCGCCGCGCTTGTGCCCATACCATTCCATGGCCGCGACAAGCGGCATGAGGCCCACCGCGAGGCCGTGGTTGATGAGCACGTGCAGGATGGCGATGGTGGCGATGAGGCCGCGATTGCCGAGGATGTCGAGGTGGAAGACGGGAAAGTCCATCATGCCCTCGCAGCTTCGGGCGCGCCATCGCTCGCTCCCAGTGCCAGCAGCGCGAATTCGATGGTGAACAGCACGAGGCCCATGGTGTGGGCGAAGCTGCCGGGGGCATGGCCGACCACGAGGATGATGGCGAGCACGGCGAGCGCAGCGGCGATGGCCGGCGGCGCGAGCATCACGGCGAGATCGTAGGGGTGCAGGGGCAGCGGGTTGCCGTCCATGCGCCGCAGGGTCCGGACCAGGATCGCGGCCGCGCACAGGAGGACGGCGGAGCCGCCGACGAAGCGGAACAGGTCGGCTGAGCCGAGCAGGATCAGGATGGCGGTGAGAAGCAGGGCATTCACCACCGTGAGCCGGTCGGGCCGGGCGGCAAGCCAGGCCCCCAGCCTGGAAAGAGCATGGGCGATCATCATGGGTCCGTCGTGCTGTGTTCGCGGATGGCCCCACTATGGTGAGGCCGCGGCAGGGCACGATTGGACAAACGGTCCAAGCCGACGAAGCTTCGATATGCTCCGGGCAAGTGGAACGGCAGAAAAAGCAGCTGCCGGTGCCGAACTTGCGTGCGGCACCGGCCTTGGTCGAGGTTTATTTCTGACCGGATTTGCTCGCGAGCGTGCGGGCGCGGTCGTCCATCAGCTCAAACCACATGGCGTTGAGCACGGCGAAGGCGGCGGCCAGGGGCAGGCCGAGGAGCCAGGCGAAGTACCACATCTTTGAGCTCCCTCAGTAGGCGTGGCCGGAGCCATCGGCGATGGCCTTCGCGTCCACCTTGCCCCACAGCACGCGGTAGACCCACGTGGTGTAGGCGATGATGATGGGCACGAAGATCACGGCGCAGACCAGCATGATGAACAAGGTGAGATGGCTGGAAGAGGCATCCCACACCGTGAGGCTCGACCGCGGGTCGATGGAGGATGGCAGGATGAACGGGAACATGGAGAGCCCCACCGTCGAGATGATGCCGAAGATGGCGAGGGAACTCGCCAGGATGGCACCGATCTCCCGCCGCGCACGCAGCGCCGCGAACGACGCCAGCGCGCCGACGATGCCGAGGAGCGGTCCGGCGATGATCCATGGCCGCGTCGCATAATTGGCGAACCAGGCGTGGGGCGAAAGCTCCGCCGCCTTGGCCAGCGGATTGGAGGGGCCGTCCTTGGCGATCTCGCCGACGATCCGGTAGCCGCTGACGCCGAAATAGAGCCAGACCCCGCCGAGAACGAAGAGCAGGACGGTTGCGAGCGCCGCCCCGCTGCCGATGGCGCGGGCCCGTGCCTCCACCTCGCCCTCCGTCTTCAGCACCAGCCAGTTGGCCCCGTGCATCCCCAGCATGGCGACGCTCAGCAGCCCGCACAGCAGGCCGTAGGGGTTCAAGAGCTCGATGAGGGTGGTGCCGTCGTAGAAGATGCGCAGCTCGTCGTTGAGGTGGAAGGGCACGCCCTGCAGCACGTTGCCCACGGCGACGCCCATGACCAGCGCCGGCACCAGCCCGCCCACGAACAGCGCCCAGTCCCACGCCGAGCGCCAGGCCATGCCCTCGCGCTTCGAGCGATACTTGAAGCCCACCGGCCGCAGGATCAGCGCGAAGAGGATGGCGAACATGGCGAGGTAGAAGCCCGAGAAGGACACCGCATAGAGCGGCGGCCAGGCGGCGAAGATGGCTCCGCCGCCGAGGATGAGCCACACCTGGTTGCCCTCCCAGACGGGACCGACCGTGTTGATGACGACGCGCCGTTCCAGATCGGTACGGGCGACGAAGGGCAGCAGCATGCCGGTGCCGAGATCGAACCCGTCCATGATGGCGAAGCCGATGAGCAGCACGCCGAGCAGCAGCCACCAGATGACGCGCAGCGCGTCGTAGTCGATGAGGGTGTGAAGGATCATGGCAGTCACTCCGCGGCGGCGAATGCGGGGGGAATGAGCCGGGCCTCGGGGGCGTCGTCCGGCTCCGGTCCCTTGCGGATGGCGCGGAGCATCAGCGTCATCTCGATGACGATCAGCACCGTGTAGATGGCGGCAAATCCGGCGAGCGTCGCCAGAACCGTCCCGGCACCGAGGCTGGAGACCGCGGCGGCGGTGGGCAGCACGCCCTCGATGATCCAGGGCTGGCGACCCACCTCGGCCACCACCCATCCCAGTTCCGCCGCGATCCACGGCAGCGGGATGGCGAGGACCGCGATCCAGAGCAGCGTGCGGCTGCGGTCCAGCCGACGCCGGGCCGACAGGTAGAAGAGGAGCGCGGTGAAGGCGATGAAGAAGAAGCCGAGCCCCACCATCACCCGGAACGACCAGAACAGGGTCGGCACGTTCGGCACCGTGTCCCAGGCGGCCTGATTCACCTGGGCGGCGGTCGCCTTGCGCGGGTCGTCCACATAGCGCTTCAGCAGGAGGGCGTAGCCGAGGTTGCCGCCATTGTCCTCGAACGCCTGCTTCACCGCGGGCGCGATGGCCGCGCTGTTGCCGGCGGCGCGGATCTGCTGCAGGGCGTCGAAGGCGAGGATGCCGCTTTTGATCCGGGTTTCGGCGTGGCCGACCAGTTCCTCGATGCCGGGAATCTCAATCGTCAGCGTGCGTGTGGCGATGAGGCCCAGCACCCACGGCACGCGCACCGCAAAGCGCGTCTCGCGCGCCTGCTGGTCCGGCAGGCCGACGATGGTGAAGCCGGCCGGCGCGGGCTCGGTCTCCCACATGGCCTCGATGGCGGCGAGCTTCATCTTCTGGTGCTCGCCGTCGAGATAGCCGCTCTCGTCGCCCAGCACGACCACGGACAGGGACGCGGCAAGGCCGAAGGAGGCCGCCACCGTCATGGACCGTTTCGCAAGGTCGGTGTGGCGCCCCTTCAGCAGGTACCAGGCGGAGACGCCCAGCACGAAGAAGGAGGCGGTGACATAGCCCGCCGAGACGGTGTGCACGAACTTCGCCTGCGCCACCGGATTGAACAGCACGGCGTAGAAGTCGGTGACTTCCATGCGCATGGTCTGCGGGTTGAAGGCCGACCCGGTGGGGTTCTGCATCCAGCCGTTGGCGATGAGGATCCACAGCGCGGAGAGGTTCGAGCCCAGCGCCACCGCATAGGTGGTAACGAGGTGCCCCACCTTCGACAGCCTGTCCCAGCCGAAGAAGAACAGGCCGACGAACGTTGCCTCCAGGAAGAAGGCCATCAGGCCTTCAATGGCGAGCGGCGCGCCGAAGATGTCGCCCACATAGTGGCTGTAATAGCTCCAGTTCATGCCGAACTGGAATTCCATGACGATGCCGGTGGCCACCCCCAGCACGAAATTGATGCCGAACAGCGTGCCCCAGAACTTGGTCATATGGCGCCAGATGGGCCGGCCGGTCATCACATAGACCGTCTCCATGATGGCGAGCAGGACCGAGAGGCCGAGCGTCAGCGGCACGAAGAGAAAATGGTAGAGCGCGGTCACAGCGAACTGCAACCGCGAGAGGTCGACGGTATCGAGGATCATGGGATCTGCCGGGACGGTCCGGTCTCCTTGTCTCTGGCTGCGCCCTGCGGCGCGACCGGATTGATTTCGGATGGGTCGACATGGGGCAGATCTCGTATGCGCTCATGGCGCGAGCAGCGGCTCGTAGCGCGCGTCCGTGAGCGTCTTCAGGAAGGCGACGAGCGCGTCGATGCGCTTGTCGTCGAGGGCGGGCGCGTCCAGAAGCTCCTTGCGGGAGATCGTGCTGCCGACCTCCGGGGGCGCGAAAGGGCGGCCGGTCTCGGGGTCGATGCGGCGCGCGTCCGATTTGGTGACATAGCTGTTGTAGAAGAGGATGACGGTGCGCAGGTCCTTGAACACGCCGTTGTGCATGTAGGGGCCGGTGACGGCGACATTGCGCAGGGTGGGGACCTTGAACCGGCCATCCTGCCGGCGGTCCTTCAGGTGCCGGCCGGCACGCAGGCCGTGATCGGTGGGCGCGCGCAGATCCGGGTTCGCCGGCACGCCGATATTGTGGAACTGGTAGTTGGAGAAGGTTTCGCGGCCGCCCCCCTGCGGCTCGATCTGGTGGCAGAGGTGGCAGTTGGTGAACTGGGTGGAGAAGAACAGGACACGCCCCAGTTCTTCCTGATCCGTCATCTTGTATTCGCCGCGCAGGGAGCGGTCATATCTCGAATCGAAGGGCGAAACCTCCGCGCTGCGCTCATAGGCCGCCAGCGCCTCGGTGAGGGCGGCGAAGGCGCGGGCGTCGCTGGCGAGGACGTCGGGCCCGAACAGCCGGCCGAAGGCCTCCACATAGGCCGGCTTCTCCTTCAGCCGCGCCACCACGCTCGCCTTGCTCGGCATCGCCATCTCGACGGGGTTGAGCAGCGGCCCCCCGGCTTGCGCCTCCAGCGTATCGGCGCGGCCGTCCAGAAACTGGCCGCCGACATAGCGGCCCTGCTCGTCCCTGTGGAAGCGCGGCGCGGAGGCCGCATAGCTCACCGTGGGCGCATTGCGCACGCCGCGCGCGTGTCCGTCCGAGCCGAGGGAGATGGCGCCGCTGGCAGCGTCTTTCCGCGGGTCGGCGAAGCCGTGCGCCGGATCATGACAGGTGGCGCAGGACTGGTTGCGTCCCGCGGAAAGGTCGGGATCGGAGAACAGCATCGCGCCCAGCGCGCTGCGTTCGGCGTCGGACGCGGCCACGCCGGGACGGGGCGAAGCGAGCGCGATCAGGAGCCCTGCGGCTGCGGTGACGACGAGCCGTCCCGCGCGGTGCTGCCTCGATCTTCCTGACATGGCCTCGGCGTCCATTCGCACCCAGACCTTGTCGCCGTGTTGCGGTGCGGCAGCCATTGGACAAAACGTCCACAGCAGTGCCCTGTCGCCGCATCGAGGCTGCCCCCCACCGCTCCGGTCTGTGACGCCCTTGCGACGGGCGGGCCGGTTTTCGTGGCGGGTTTGGCTGTCCAAGGGGGTTGCGCATCGGCGCGACTTGGCCTGTAGAGAGGGCGGCGGGCGCGAAGCGATGCCTGTCGACGGGAGCTGGAGACCAAGATGGCCGACCTCATCATCATTGCCTATGATTCCGAGGCCAAGGCGGAGGCCGCGCGGCAGGAGCTGCTCAAGCTCCAGAAGGAATATCTGATCGAGCTCGGCGACGCGGTGGTGGCGGTCCGTCAGGAAGATGGTTCGATCAAGCTGCACCAGATGATCAACACCACCGTCGCCGGCGCAGCTTCGGGCGGCCTGTGGGGCGGGCTCGTCGGCCTGCTGTTCCTCAACCCGCTGCTCGGCATGGCCATCGGCGCCGGTGCGGGCGCGCTGGCCGGCAAGTTCACCGATGTCGGCATCAATGACGACTTCATCAGGCAGGCAAGCTCGGCCCTCGGCCCGAACCAGGCGGCGCTGTGCGTGCTGGTGGGCAAGGTGACCGCCGACAAGGTGGTGGCCGACATGGCGCAGTTCGGCGGTACCGTGCTGCAGACCAGCCTCTCCAAGGAGCAGGAAGAAAAGCTCCAGGCCGCGCTCAAGGGCGCCTGAGGCTCCGGAAAAGGGCGCCGTCCGAACGGGCGGCGCCGCTCAATCCAGCCGCTGCCGCGCCAGCCACTGGCGCGGCGTGGTGCCGAGTTCCGCGCGGAAGGCGTTCCGCAGGGCCTGCGCGTCGGCAAAACCGCAGCGCTGGGCGATGGCATCGAGGCCGCGGGCGCCCGCGGCGAGCATATCCTGCGCCTGCGCCAGCCGCGCCCGCTTCAGCCAGTCCCCGAGGCTGCCGCCGGTGCGTGCGCGGATGTGACGGGTGAGGCTGCGCCGGCTCATGCCCATGCGGACGGCGAGATCGTCCAGTGCGGGCGTCTGCGCAGGATCGGCCCGCAGGCTTTCCAGCAGATCGGTCACCTTCTTGTCGGCGGGTGTGGCGATGGTCGGCCGCGCGATGATCTGCGGCTGCGCGCCGGCCCGCTGCGGCGCGACCACGAGGTGGCGCGCCACCCGGTTCGCCTCTCCCACGCCGGAGAGCCGCGCCATAAGGTGCAGGCAGCAATCGAGACCCGCCGCGATTCCGGCCGAGGTCAGGATCTGGCCTTCGTCCACGAACAGCGCCCCGGCATCCACCCGAACCTTGGGATAGCGCGCCGCGAAGGCCTGCGCCCGCGCCCAGTGCGTGGTGGCGCGCCGTCCGTCGAGAAGGCCGGCCTGCGCCAGCCCGAAGGCGCCGAGGCACAGGCCCACCACCAGCGCGCCCCGCGCTTCCGCCGCCCTGAGCTCCGCCACCAGCGCCTCCGGCACCGGCTCGTCCGCGTCCCGCCACCCGGGGAGGATGACAACATCCGCCGCGCGGGCGGCGGACAGGGGATGCGGCGCCTCGATCACGAGGCCGCCCGTCGCCGAGAGGCGGGGCGCTTCGGCGCAGACATCGACGCTGTGGCCCGCCGCGAGGAAGGGCTCGCCGAACACCGCGAGCGGCGTGGACAGCATGAAGGGGCTGATGCCGTCATAGGCGAGGATGGCAAGGCGCATTGGCCCGATTTACATTATTCTTGTCCATCAGGCCACTGATCGCCCGCACCGCGCGGTTCTAGAAGGGGGGCATTCACAGGAGCCAGCCATGAGCCGCACCCTTCTCGTCATCGACATCCAGCAGGATTATTTCCCCGGCGGCGTGCTGCCGCTCTGGCAGGCGGAGGAGACCGAGGCGCGCATCGTCACCGCCATCGGCAAGGCGCGGGCGGCTGGCGACCGCATCGTGCTGGTGCGCCATGTCTCCACCGCACCGAAGGGCCTGTTCGCTGCGGACGGGCCGGGCATCGCCATCCGTCCGGCGATCCTTGCCGCGGCGGGGGACGCGCCCCTCGTCACCAAAAGCTTCGCCGATGCCTTCCAGGAGACGGACCTTGCCGCGCAGCTCGCCGGCACGGACGAGCTTCTCGTGTGCGGAATGATGACGCAGAACTGCGTGGTCTTCACCGCGCTGTCGCGGGATGCGGACGGCTTTTCGGTGAAGGTGATCGGCGACCTGTGCACCGCCCCCATCGAGGTGGTGCACCGCATCGCCCTCAACGCCATCGGCTCCAAGACGACGCTCGTCACGGCGGCCGAGGCAGGGCTGGCCTGAGCCGGCGGCCGGGTGCGGCCGGCGCGGCCCATTCAGGCGAGGGTGTCGACGAAGTGCGCGAAATTCTCCAGCGGCTCGCGCACCGTCTCGAAATTGTTTTCCGGCGCCGCGGGGTCGGCATAGCCGAGCGCCATGCCGCAGATCACCATTTCGGTGTCGGGGATGGCGAGGCGCTGCGCGATCAAGGTGCTGTAGAGCGTGAAGGCAGCCTGCGGGCAGGTGTGGAGGCCGAGACCGCGCGCGGCAATCATGATGTTCTGCAGGAACATGCCGTAATCGAGCCAGGAGCCCGCTTCCATGTCGCGGTCGATGGTGAAGATGAGGCCCACCGGCGCATCGAAGAACAGGAAATTGCGGGCATGCTGCTCCCGCATGCGGCCTGTGTCGGTCTTGCCGATGCCCAGCGCGCCGTAGAGGTCCCAGCCCACCTTGCGGCGGCGGGCGAGATAGGGCTCGCGCCATTTGCGGGGGTAGTAAGCATATTCCTCGGCGCCGCGATCCCCGGAAAGGGAGAGCGCGTGCAGCTCGGCCGTCAGCGTGACGAGGGGCGCACCGCGCAGCACCCGCACGCGCCAGGGCTGAATGTTGGAGCCCGAGGGCGCGCGGGCAGCAAGCTCCAGGATGCGCGCGACGATCTCGTCTTCGATCGGCGTCGGCAGGAAGGCACGGATGGAGCGGCGCGAGCGGATCGCCTCGTCGATCGAGAGAGGCAGGGCGGAATCGGTGGGAGGGGTCATCGGGCAGAGATCACCGGCAATGAACAGGCCCGGATGGGCGGCGCGGAAGGTAGCGCGTGGACGGAGGTCATTGAAGGGGAGAACGCCCGAGGAGAGAGACAGGGGGCGGACCCGGTATGCGCCCCGGGTCCGCCCTGAGAGCGGCGATCGAAGAGCCCCTGCGCCCGTCCGATCGCCCGATCACGCAGATGAAGCGCGCGCCCGCCGCCAGCAGGCGCGCCGCCGGTTAGAAGGTCGCCTTCAGGCCCGCATAAGCGGAGAAGGGCTGGCCCGGCGACTGCATCTGCGGATTGTTGAGGCCGAGATATTCCGTGTCGAAGAAGGTGCCGTAGGTGGCGTAACGGGCATTGAACAGGTTGTTGATGTAGCCGAACACCTGGATGTTGTCCGTCACCTGATAGGAGGTGTGGATGTTGGCGACCCAGTATCCGGGCAGCATGGGCGCCTGATTGGCGTCGTCACCCACATAATACTGGCTGGAGACGGCAATCACATCGCCGCCGAGCTTCCACTTCGGCGTCACCATGTAGTCGACGCCGAGCTTGAGGGTCTGGGTGGGGATGCCGGGGATGGTGTCGCCCGGCGTCACCAGAACCTGCCCGTCATTGGCGTAGGGATTGTTGGGGGAGGCGAGATAGCCGGTGAACTGGTAGGTGGCGTTGAGATAGGCGTAGTTGGCGTAGAACTTCCACGGCCCGTTCACATACTGCATCTCCGCCTCGAAGCCCTCGCGGCGGGTGGCGGGCACGTTGGTGTAATAGCCGTAGCCGGTCTGTTGGCTGGCGAGGGACACGATGTCGTCGTCGCTGTCCACGCGATAGACGCCGAGCTTCCAGTTCACCTTGCCGCCGAACAGCATGCCGTTGCCGCGCAGGCCCACCTCGTAGGTGTGGGAGACCACCTGGTTGAGCGGCGGGTCCGCCACCAGCGAGTTCTCGAGCAGGCACGGCCGGTTGGGATCGGCGCAGTTCAGCTCCAGTGGGGTGGGCGCGCGGTTGGATTCCGAATAGCCGCCATAGAGGGTGGCTTCCGGCGTGAGCTTGTAGGTGAGGCCGATGAGCGGGTTGATGCGGGCGAAGGTGTAGTCGCCGTTGAGCTGCGGGCTCGTTCCGGTGCCGTCCTGCATGGAGATCTGCGCGATATTGAGGCGCGCGCCCATGGTCAGGGTGGCCCGGTCGGTCATGTCGAAGGCATTGGTAGCGTAGAGGCCGTAGTAACGGGTGCTCGCGTTGAGATCCACCGGCAGGTAGAAGACCTGATACTGGTCCGGCAGCGAATAATTGGGGATGTTCTTCAGGTAGGTGCCGGTGCCCACCACCTGCAGGGTGTTGGTGTTGGTGATGCCCAGCTCCGTATTGGAGCGGAAATTGATGTCGCTGGAATCGATGCTGCCGCCGACCACGAAGTAATTGTCGTGGCCCAGCAGCTTGTCGGTGCTGGTCGCCTGCACCGAGCCGCCATAGGTGGTGGTGTCGGTCCAGGTGCGGTTGATGACGCCGTAGAGCTGGTTGGGTCCGAGCGTGGTGAACGGGATGGTGTTGCCGTTCTGGTCGTAGAGGACCATCTGGCTGCGGAAGGCGGCATAGGCCGGGTTGGTGGCCGGGTTGCCGCCGCCGGGCGGACCGGTGAACTGGTCCTCTTCCAGGCACATCTTGGTGTTGCCGACACCCGGATTCCACTTGTTGGAGCAGGCCTCCAGATCGGCGTCGTTGCCGTCGACGTGCGCCTGGCTGAACTTGCGGGCATAGAGGTTGCCTTGCAATTGCCAGGTATCGGTGAGGTCATACTTGCCATTCAGGGCCAGCATGCCGACGTTGTTCTCGGTGGTCTGCGGCCAGGTGTAGATGGAGTTCCAGTTCTGGTTCAGCATCTCCACCGGGGTCGGGCCGACCACGCCGAGATTGGTGGTGGCGGCGCTGGCGACGAGGTGGACCTCGGTCTTGTCGTTCTTCCAGCCGAGGTCGCCGTAGAAGCGGGCGAGGTCGGACGGCGATTGCAGGCGCCAGCCATCGGAATGCACGGCATCCGCCGCGACGTAGACGCCGAAGCCGTCCTTCTCGCCGCCATACTGGATGTTGCCGCCGATCTGGCCGTAGGACCCGCCCTGAATGCTGCCTTCGAAGCCGTGATAGTTGAAGCCGTTCTTCATCTGGATAGAGACGGCGCCGCCCAGCGCGTTGAGGCCGAAGGCGGGATTGTTGGAGAACACTTCGGCGCGGCTGATGGCGACCTCGGGGATGAGGTCCCAGTTCACCGTGTCGCCGAAGGCCTCGTTGAGGCGGATGCCGTTCTGGTAGACGGCGATGCCCTGCGGCGTGCCCTGGAGCGGGGAGGCCGCGAAGCCGCGGTAGCGGAAATCCTGGAAGAAGGCGTTGCCCTGCACGTCGGACGTGTTGGCGCTGGGCGTGTACTGGAACAGGCCGTCGGTGACGGCGAAGGAGTTCAGCCGGTCGAACTGGTCGGCGCCGATGATGGTGACGGCGCCGGGTACCTTGTCGGCATCGATGCCGGTGCCGGAGAGCGGGGTGGTGGCGACCACCTCCACGGTACCGAGCTGGAGGGTGCCGGACGAATCGCTCTGCTCCTGCGCGAGCGCCGGGAAGGCGGCCAGCAGCGCAACCGGCACGGCTGCTGCGGAAAGACCGAGCGCGATGGCCATGGCGCGCCGCGAGGCGCCTGCCGAGGCCGTCCTGCCGGCTGTCGAGTGTCCGGGCGCCCCGCTGCGGGAAGCCACCCGCTGCGAATGTGCGCTCCGTGAGGCCCCGCTCTCGCGCTCCCCGTGCATCGCCCGCCCCTTTCAGCCCTCGTCCGACCGGGGCCGTTTTTTTGGCGGTGTGACGTCGCCGCGATGACCCGCGCCGGGCGCCGGGAACCGTGTGGTCGTCACACCAGAATTCTTCCACGATGAAACCATAAGCGCGCCCGAAGTGCCGTCAATCGGCCGGGCGGCTGAGAATCCTCTTAGGATTTCAAGGTGTGTCTTCTAGGGAACGCTGCCAGGGAAAACGGGAAGATTCGGCAAAGAAAAACCGGGAACATTTGGCAATGCAGGCCGGCCCGGCCCGTTCGTCCCATCTTCAACGACTATAGGCCGGGCCGACAACGCTTGTCCCGTTCGATTCTTCTGCGCCGTCTGAGCGCGTGAACGACTGGCGGGGCGGGAAAAACCGGCCCCGCTCCGCGTCAGCCGGCGTCAGTCTCCGCCACATGGGCGACGATCCCCGTCCGGCCCGGCGCCACATGGTCGGCCATGGTGTGCCGGTCCGGGAAATCGCCGCCGTTCTGGGCGCGGAAGGGGATGGGCGTGTCCGTGAACAGCCCGCCGAGCCGCTGCCGCCAGCCGGCCTTTGCCGCCTCCACCTGCTCGGCGCTGGTGAAGCGCCCCGCGCCGTAGACGGCGTGGACGGGCAGCACCTCCATGCCCGGATAGAACAGGGCACCGTGGGTGAGGGGAAACAGCAGCTGGTCGATGGGCCCATTGATGCCGCGCGGCCCGTAATCGGCGGCGGGGCCGCCCGTCAGCACGTTCACCAGCGCCCTCTTGCCCTTCAGGATGCCCTCGCCGTAGCGGTGCTCGTTGGTGCCGTTGCTGTAGCCATAGGCGAAGCCGAAGGCATAGACCCGCTCGATCCAGCCCTTGAGGATGGCGGGGACGCCATACCACCACAGCGGAAACTGCAGGATCACGGCATCGGCGGCGAGGAGCTTTTCCTGCTCCGCCAACACATCGGGCGTCTGCCGGCCGGTGGCATAGGCGTGGCCCGATTCGGTTACGAAGGAGAGCCGTTCCGGGTTGGCGCGGCTCGGGAAGTCGTCCGCGTCGTACACCGCCTTCCAGCGCATGCCGTAGAGATCGGACGTGAGAATGCGGTGGCCTTCGGCGGCGAGCGTCTCCACCGTCACGTCCACCAGCTGGCGGGTGACGGAGGCGGGCTCGGGGTGGGCGAAGACCACGAGGACTGTCTTGGACATGACCAAAGCTCCCTGGCGCCCGCTGCGGCCGGAGTGGGCCGGTTCCGCGCGGGCGGCGACGCTTCGAAGCTAGGCCGCGTCATGCTATCTATGAAATCGCATCTCTTCTGAGTTGGCATAATCAAGATGGATACCAGCCGCCTCGACCTCAATCTTCTGGTCACGCTGGAAGCGCTGCTCGCCGAGCGGAACGTGACGCGGGCGGCGGCGCGGCTGCATCTCAGCCAGCCGGCGGTGAGCGCGCAGCTCGCCCGCCTGCGCGACCTGTTCGACGATCCGCTGCTGGTGCCGGCCCGGCGCGGCATGACGCCCACCGCCAAGGCGGTGGAACTCGCCGGCCCGCTGCGTGCCGCGTTGGACCAGTTGCGCACGACGCTGGAGGCCCGCGACTTCGATCCGGCGACGGCGGATCTGACCGTCACCATCGCCTGCTCGGACTATATCCAGGCCGCAGTCGTCATGCCGCTGGTGGTGGCGCTGCGGGCGCAGGCGCCGGGCGTGCGGGTGGCGGTGCGTCACCTGATGCCCGATCTGATCGAGCAGCAGCTCGCCTCCGGCGAGACCGATCTCGTGCTCACCACGCCCCAGCCGGCGCAGGCGCATCTGCGCGCGCAGCACCTGTTCGCGGAGACCTATGTGCTGATCGGCCGGCGCGGCCATCCGCGCCTGCGGCCTGGACTGTCCATCGAAGCCTACGCCGAGCTGGAGCACGTGATCGTGTCGCCCAGCGGCGGCCATTTCCGCACTCCCGTGGACGAGGGGCTCGCCGCTTTGGGCCACCGGCGCAAGGTCGTGATGTCGGCCGCCTCGTTCCTGTTCATTCCGGAAATCGTCGCCGCGAGCGACCTGGTGGCGCTGGTGCCCCGCCGCCTGCTGCGCGATCCGCCCGCGCGGCTGGTGATGATCGATGTGCCGTGGCTTGCCGAGGGGTTCGACGTGAGCCTCATCTGGCACGAACGCACCCACGGCCATGCCGGCCAGCGTTGGCTGCGCGCCCTCATCGCCGAAGTCGCCGGCGCGGCGCCGTCCGCACCCTAGGCTGCGCCCGTCGTGGTGTGCCGGGCGACCTCGGCGATGGCCATGTCCAAGGCGACGCGCAGCGGCTCGGCCGAGCGCGCGGTCTTGGCGAGCAGCAGCCCGCCCTGCACGGCACTCAGCACGGCGATGCCGAGGGTGTGCGGATCGGCGAACGGGCCGATCTCGCCGCGCGCCTGCATCCGGGCGAAGCCCAGTTCCAGAAGGCCGCTCCATTTCGCGAAGCCGGCGGCGCAATCGAGCCGGGCGGTCTCGAAATCGTTGGACACCTCGCTTGCCAGCGACCCCAGCGGACAGCCGGCGGTGCCGCCCGCCGCATTGATCGCCAGCAGCGCGTCGCGCCAGCGCTTCAGGGCGTAGAGGGAATCGAGCGTGCCGAGGTGCGGATCCTGGGCGGCAAGCACGCGCTCCGTCTGGAAGCGGATCACCTCCAGCACCAGCGCATTCTTGTCGGAGAAGTAGTGGTAGAGCTGCGATTTGCTGAACCCGCCCGCCTCCATCACGTCGTCGAGGCTGGTGCGCTCGGCGCCGTGGGCGTGGATGAGGTCCGCCGCCGTCGCGATGATGCGGGCGCGGGTGGCGGCACCACGGCGGGTGAGGGCAGGAGAGGGGGTCGGGCGTGGAGGAGTCGGCGTCTTCGACATGGGCCGAGCTTAGTTGAACTGGACTTGACAGTCCAATTTCGCTCTGGCGCCTTGGACCAACAAGTCCAGTTCAAGGAGCTGTCCATGTCGCGTTTGCAGAATGGCGAGACGTTTCCGTCCCTCACCGTCCCCGCCGTTGGTGGCGGCACCATTGCGCTGCCGGGAACCCTCGCCGGCTCCTATGGCGTGGTGCTGGTCTATCGCGGGGCCTGGTGCCCCTATTGCCAGGCCCAGCTCGCCGGCTTCCAGCGCGCCGCCGAAAAGCTCGCCGCGACGGGCATCAAGGTGGTGGCCTTCTCGGTGGACGACGAGCCGACCAGCGCCGGCACCATCGCCCGGCACAAGCTGTCCTTCCCCGTCGGCCACAGCGTCGATGCGGATGCGGTCGCCGAAGCGCTCGGGGCCTACATCAATGCGGAGCCCCATTATTTGCAGACCACCGGCTTCCTGCTCGACCCGGAGGGCAAAGTGCTGAACGCCGTCTATTCCAGCGGGCCCATCGGCCGGCTGGTGGCTGAGGATGTGATCGGCATGGTCGCCTACCTCAAGTCCAAGGCCTGAGGCGCCGCCGCCCGCGCCGCATCAGGCGCGGGCGAGGCCTGCGGCGATCTTCTCGGCGATCATCAGCACCGGGATGTTGGTGTTGGCGGTGGGCAGGCGCGGCATGGCGGAGGCGTCCGCCACATAGAGATTCTCGCTGCCGATCACCTTGCCAGTGGGGTCGAGCACCGCCGCGGGATCGTCCGGCGCGCCGAGGCGGCAGGTGCCGCTGGCGTGCCAGACGCCGAAGGTGCTCGATCGCACGAAGGCCTCCAGCCGCGCATCGTCCGCGACGATCTCCGCCAGCGACACCCCGCCGGACATGAAGCGCTTCAGCGCCATCTGGCGCAGCCCCGCCGGCACGTCGAGCAGCGCGCCCAGCGCCTCGGCGAGAAGCGCGTTGGTGCGGGACACGCGGCTGAGGCGTTTCACGAAGGGCGAGAAGGCGGCGGGGAAAACGTCCCCCGCATCCGGGTTCAGCGCCTCGCAGACGAGGAGGGAGAAAAGGGTGCGCACGCCCGCCTTCATCCGCGCGAGGTCGCTGGGGTCGTCGAGCAGGTTGAGGTCGGCTTCCGGATAGGCGCGCGGATCGCCCGAGACGAGGCGCACGGAGCCGCTGGACTTCGGCCGGTTGCACCACAGGAAATAGAGCCCCAGCCGCCGGCCGAGCCCGTGCCAGCCCGCCCGCGCCGAGGCGGTGGCGTAGAGGTCCGAGGCTTCGCCGCCGTCCACGCCGGAGGAGAACCGCAGGGCGGCGAAGGAGGCCCGGCGATAGGTCATGGGCAGGCGCAGCCGCTCCGGCAGATACTGGCAGAAGGTGAGGGTGGGATGGTCGCGCAGGTTCCGCCCCACAGCGGGCCGATGGATGACGACCGGAAGCCCCAGCGCCGCCAGCGCCACCCCGTCGCCGATGCCGGCGCGCATGAGGATGGCCGGCGTCTGCAACGCCCCCGCCGTCACCACCACGCGGCCCGCGGCGACTTCTGTCACCGCGCCGCCCCGCTCCACCTCGACGCCCGCTGCGCGGGCGCCGTCCATCCTGAGGCGCAGCACTTGCGCGCGCGGCCAGATCGCAAGGTTCGGCCGGGCGCGTGTGGCGGCGTCGAGATAGCCGATGGCGGCGGAGATACGGCGGTCGTTCTCGTTGTTGAAGGCGGGCGGAAACACCCCGTCCTCGAACTCCCCGTTCTGGTCCAGCCGGCGCGGCAGGCCACTCGCCGCGAACGCCGACGTCGCGGCTTCGGCAAAGGGCGGCCAGCCGGGCGGCAGGATGCGGCGGATGGGGATGGGACCATCCCTGCCGTGCAGCGGCCCGCCGCAATCGAGATCGCGCTCCAGCTTGATGAAGAAGGGCAGCACGTCGTCCCAGCCCCAGCCGGCGGCGCCGAGGGCGGCCCATTCGTCATAGTCGCGCGGCAGGCCGCGATTGGCGGACTGAACATTGATGCTGGAGCCGCCGCCCATGACGCGCCCCTGCTCATAGGCGCGCGACCCGCGCGTGCCATCCGGTCGGTGGGCGGTGAGAGCGGAGAGGCCGGGCCAGACGAAGCGGTCGCCGTGGAACAGGCCCATGGGGTAGCTGTCGGCGATGGCGTCGGGCACGGCGCCGGGGGGCGTATCCTCCCCCGCCTCGATCAGCAGGACGCTGTGGGCGGGATCGGCCGAGAGCCGGTTCGCCATGACGCAGCCGGCGGAGCCGCCGCCCACGATCACCGTGTCGAAGAAAGGCATGTCGGGAATGGGAGCGCGGGCGGGCATCAGACCACCCCGGCCTCCTGATAGATGTGCTTGATCTCCATGAAGTCGATCAGCGCATCATAGCCATGCAGCCGGCCGAGGCCGCTCCGGCGATAGCCGCCGGTCTCGGCTTCCGCGAACAGCTTGTTGTGGTCGTTGATCCACACCGTGCCGTTGCGCAGCGCCCGCGCCACCCGCATCGCCCGCGCGCCGTCGCGGGTCCACACGCTGGCAGACAGGCCGTAGTCTGTGTGGTTGGCGCGGGTCACGGCGTCCTTCTCGTCGGTGAAGCGCTCGATGACCACCAGCGGGCCGAAAATCTCCTCCTGCACGAAGAAGGCGCCGGTGTCGGCGTGGGCCAGCAGAGTGGGGGAGAGGAAGCAGCCTTTCTCCAGCGCGCCGCCGGGCCGGCTGCCGGCGAGCACCACCTCATCGGCGATCGCCATGGCTTCCTCGGTCTTGCGCTCAACCTGCGCGCGGGAGGCTTCATCGATGAGCGGGCCCATCTGGCTGCCCGCGTCCGCGCCGGGGGCGATCTTGAGTCCGGCGAGGGCGTCCTTCAGCGCCGCCTTCATGGCGTCGAAGCGGCTCTCGTGGACGAGGATGCGCCGCGCCGCCGTGCATTGCTGGCCGGCGATGATGGTGGCCGCCGCCGCGAGCTTCGGCGCCACCGCCTCCACGTCCGCATCCTCGAACACCAGGCAGCAGGATTTGCCGCCAAGCTCCAGCGACAGCTTCTTCATGGTGGGGGCGGCATCGGCCATGATGCGGGCGCCGGTGGCGTTTGAGCCGGTGAACGAGATGACATCCACCTCCGGCGACGACACCAGCGTGCGCGCCACCTCGTGCCCGGTCTCGGCGACGAGGTTGACGACGCCGCGCGGCAGGCCCTCCACCTCGGCCAGTGTGCGCAGGATCTCGGCGGTGACGAGTGCGGTCTGGGCGGCGGGCTTCACCACCGCCGTGCAGCCGGCGGCGAGCGCAGGCGTCAGCGCGCGGATGAGCAGCACCGCCGGCGCGTTCCACGGAATGATGAGGCCGGCGACACCCGCCGGCTCCTTCAGCAGGGTGGAGAAGGCGCCCGGTTCCACCTCGAACACATGGCCCGGAATGTGGCGCGTGATGCCCGCATAATAGCGGATTTCCGAGATGGAGCCGGCGATCTCGCCACGCGACTGGGCCAGCGGCTTGCCGTTCTCGGCGGTGAGGAGGCGGGCGAGGGCGTCCGCCTTCTTTTCCATCGCATCGGCCCAGCGCAGCATCACCATCTGCCGCAGGCGCGGGGCCTGCGCCCATTCCGGCCGCTCGAAAGTGCGCCGTGCGGCGGCAATCGCCGCTTCGGCATCCGCCGCGCTGCTCGCCGGGAAGTGGCCGAGCACGGCGCCGGTGGCGGGATCGAAGCTCGGTGCGGTCTCACCGGAGAGCGCGCCCTGCCAGATGCCGTCGATGAGGTTCTGCGCCGCGAGCGGGGCGATGGCGTTCATTTGTCCTCCCGGCCGTCCGCGACGGCCCTTTCAGGTCAGCCGTGACCCGCTTTGAGCGCCGCCGCGCGCAGCGCGGTCAGCGTGGTCGAGGGGGTGATGGCCTCGGGGTCGATGACGAGTTCAAGGAGCGCCGGCTTCTTCTGCTCGACTGAGAAGGCGCGGGCGCGGGCGAAGGCGTCGGCGAAGGCCGCCGTCTCCTCCACCTTCTCGCCGAACGCGCCATAGGCGCGGGCCAGCGCCGGGAAGTCCGGGTTCTCCAGCGTCGTGGCGAAGACACGGCCGGGATATTCGCGCTCCTGATGGGCGCGGATGGAGCCGTACATGTTGTTGTTGACCACCAGCACCACCACGCCGGCCTTGTACTGGCAGGCGGTGGCGAGCTCCTGCCCGCTCATGAGGAAGCAGCCGTCGCCGGCGAAGCAGATCACCTCCCGGTCGGGGTGGTGGAGCTTGGCCGAGATGGCCGCCGGCAGGCCGTAGCCCATGGCGCCGGAGGTGGGAGCGAGCTGGGTGCGGAAGCCGCCGTAGCGGTGGAACTTGTGCACCCAGATGGCATAGTTGCCCGCGCCGTTGGCGAGGATGGCGTCCTTCGGCAGCACCTCGCGCAGATGCATCATCACCGCGCCGAGATCGAGCCGGCCGGGCATGGGGCCGGGGACCTGGTCGGCCTCATAGGCGGAGCGGGCGGCCTTCACCTCGTCGCTCCACGGTGTGCGGGCGCGCCAGCCGGTGGGGCCCTTGGGCTTCAGCGCCGCAGCGGCAGCGGCGAACTCCGGCATTCCGGCATTGATGGGCAGGTCGGCCTGATAGACCCGGCCCAGCTCGTTCGGGTCCGCATGGACATGCACGAACCGCTGCGCCGGGCGCGGCAGGTCGAACAGCGTGTAGCCATTAGTGGTCGTCTCACCGAGGCGTCCGCCCACCGCGATGATCAGGTCGGCGTTGCGGATGCGGGCGACGAGCTTCGGGCTCGGGCCGAGGCCGGCATGGCCGATGTAGTTGGGGTGGTTGTTGTCGAGGATGTCCTGACGGCGGAAGCCCGCCGCCACCGGCAGATCGAATGCCTCCACGAAATGCGCGAAGTCGCGGCAGGCGGCCTTGGTCCAGCCGCCGCCCCCCACCAGCACGAGGGGACGCGCGCTCTCGCCGATCATGGCGGCGAGCCGCGCCATGTCCTGCGCCCCCGGATGGGCGGCGACGCGGCGATAGGCCTGCGCATCCCCCGTCTCGCATTCATCGGAAAGCACGTCCTCGGGCAGGGCCACCACCACCGGGCCGGGGCGGCCGGATGTCGCGACGTGGAAGGCGCGGGAGACGAGTTCGGGGATGCGTTCGGGGCGGTCGATCTCGACCACCCATTTGGCCATGCCGCCGAACATGGCGGGGTAGTCCACCTCCTGCCATGCCTCGCGCTGGCGCATGTGCGAGCCGACCTGGCCGATGAACAGGATCATCGGGGTGGAATCCTGCGCGGCGGTATGGATGCCGATGGCCGCATGGCTCGCGCCCGGCCCCCGGGTGACGAAGCAGATGCCGGGCTTCGCGGTGAGCTTGCCATAGGCCTCCGCCATGTTGGCGGCGCCGGCCTCGTGGCGGGTGACGATGGTCTCGATGGCCCGGTCCGCTCCAGCGAGGGCGTCGATGGCGGCGAGGAAGCTCTCGCCGGGCACGCAGAAGACGCGTTCGACGCCGTGGATCTTCAGCGCCTCCACCAGGATTTCGCCGCCGGAGCGCAAGGTCTTCGTATTCGCCATGGTTCTGCCCGTGTGTGGTCTTGCCCGGTCCTGCCGGGGCGCGAGAGCCACGCCTTGCGGCGCGACTCTCCGGTTCGTGGGGCGCCCAGCCTACCGGAAATTGCCCTTCGTTTCCGGGATGATGAGCGTGCCGATGAGGTAGAGCACGAACACGCCGCCGGCGAACAAGGAGAGCGACAGGGGCAGGTCCGCGGGCGTGGGGCTCGCCAGCGAGACGAAGGTGGGCATCATGCCGCCGATGGCGAAGCCGATGTTCCACGACAGGCCCGTTCCCGAGGCGCGCATGGCGGTGGGGAAGCGCTCGTTGAGGAAGATCAGCACCGGCGCGTAGCCCGCATTGCCCATGAAGGCGATGCCCAGCGCATAGAGCACGATGGTGGACATGTCCGTCGCCTTCGCCATGCCGAGGTAGAAGGTCGGCAGGAGGATGATGGCGGCGATGCCCACCAGCAGGAAGGTCTTCTTGCGGCCGATCACGTCGCTGAGCGCGCCCACCAGCACCGCCGAGATGAGGGCGGAGACCGAGCACGCCATCAGGATGTAGGAGGAGGTCTGGTTCGGCAGCTTGTTGATGAGCTTCAGGAAGGTCGGCATGTAGCCGGAGGTGAGGTAATAGCCCGCGCCGCCGCCGATGGTGATGAGCAGGTTCACCAGCAGCACGTTGCGGTAGCCGCTCGCGAACAGGGCCTTGAGCGGCGTCTGGCTTGCGGCGCCCGCGGCCTTCTTCGCCGCCTTCTGCTTCTGCATTTCCTTCCAGTAGGGAGATTCCTCAAGGTTCCGGAAGATGAACCAGCCGAGGAAGGAGGAGAGCAGGCCGGAGAAGAACATCACCCGCCAGCCGGTCTCGGCGAAGGCATCGCCCGGGAACAAAGTGGAGGTGATGAGGAAGACGATGGAGGCCAGCAGCGCGCCGATGCCCGCGCCGCCGCCGCCCACGAGGCCGGACATCAGGCCGCGCCAGTTGGGCGGCACCGATTCCGTGCCGATGGTGTGGGTGGAGGCCACCACGCCGCCCACGAACACGCCCTGCACGAGGCGCAGCAGCAGGAAGATGACGGGAGCGATGGCACCCACCTGATGGATGGTGGGCAGCAGGCCGAAGGCGGCGGTGGACAGGCCGACGCCGGTGATGGCCACCAGCATGGCGCCCTTGCGGCCGTGCACGTCGGCATAATGGCCGAACAGGGCCGAGCCGATGGGCCGCATCAGCAGCGTCACCGCGAACGAGGCATAGACCGCCGCCAGCGACCATGTGGGATGGGTGGAGGGGAAGAACAACTGCCCCACCACCGGCGCCACATAGAGCAGGATGAACAGGTCGAACAAATCGAGCGACCAGCCGAGCACGGATGCGATGATCGCGCTGTTGCGCTGGCGGCTCCCCACCGCCATGGCGGCAGGGGCGACGGGTATATCTTGAGCGGACATTGTTGTTTCCTCCCGGCCCCTGAGGGGCATGTTTTGTGTGTTCAGCAGCCCTTGAACTCGGGCTTGCGCTTCTCGTGGAAGGCCTCGACGCCCTCCTTGAAGTCGTGGGACTGCCTGAGGCGGCTGTAGCAATGGCCTTCCAGCTCGATGGCGATGGAGAGCGGGGAATCCTCGGTGTCGTTGAGCAGCTTCTTCGCCGTGCGCTGGGCCATGGGCGAGAAGGCGACGAGTTCGTCCACGAGGGCGTCGGTGGCCTTCTCCAGGTCCGCGTCGGCCACCTTCTCGGTGGCGATGCCCCAGTCGAGGGCCTGCTGCGCGCTGATGCGCTTGGAGCGCATCACGATGTCCTTGGTGCGGGTGATGCCCACCATCATCTGCAGGCGCGCCGAGCCGCCGGAGCCGGGGATCTGGCCGAGCTTCTGCTCGGGCAGGGCATATTGGGTGGTGTCGGTGACGATGCGGAAATCGCAGGCCAGCGACAGCTCGAAGCCGACGCCGAAGCAGAAGCCCCGGTTGGCGGCGATGACCGGCTTCGAGGCGCGGAAGGGCGCGGCGATGTTCCAGGCGAGCTTGGAGACGGTCTCCGGCGAGGCCTCCATGAAGCCCTTGATGTTGCCGCCGGAGGAGAAGTGCTCACCCACCGCGCGTACCACGATGACGCGCACGCGCTCGTCCTCGTCCAGCGTCTCGAACACAAGGCGCAGCTGGTCGCGCTGGGGCATGGAGACGATGTTGAAGGGCGGGCGGTTCAGGACGATGTCGGCGCGCTGTTTGGCTTCGTCGATCTCGACGCCGAACCCGTCCAGCTTGGCGAGGCGGGGATCGGCGAAGGTGTAGGCTACGGCCATCTTGGATTTCCTTCTGGATGAACGTGAATTGGCAAGAAGAGATCAGGCGGCGGAGTGGGCGGCGTCCGCCTCGGCCACGTATTCACCGGCGACGAGCTGGCGGCGCAGCAGCTTGCCCACCGGGGATTTCGGGATGTCGGCCACGAACACGAAGCGGCGCGGGCGCTTGAAATTGGCGAGGCCCGAGGTGCGGCACCAGGCGTCCAGTTCGCCCGCATCCACCGGCGCGGCGCGCTTGACGAAGGCGACGACGATCTTGCCCCACTTCTCGTCGGGCAGGCCCACCACCGCCACCTCGGACACCGCGGGGTGAAGGGACAGGCAGCTCTCGATCTCCACGGGCGAGACGTTCTCGCCGCCGGTGATGATCATGTCGTCCGCCCGGCCGGTGACGAAGAGGTCGCCGTCCGCGTCCAAAAAACCGGTGTCGCCGGTGAAGTACCAGCCGTCGCGCAGGGACTTCGCGTCGGCCTCGGGGCGGCGCCAGTAGCCCTCGAAGGATTCATCCCCGGCCAGCAGGGCGATGATCTCGCCTTCCTCACCCTGCGCCGCGATCTCGTCGGCGGAGGTCGCGCCCAGGCGCACCACGCGCACCATCTGGTTGATGCCCGCGCGGCCGGCCGAGCCGGGCTTCAGGATGGCCTTCTGGTCGATGGTGAAGGTGTAGATTTCCGAGGAGCCGTAATGGTTCACGAACAGCTCGGGCGAGAATTCCGCGTCGAGTTTCTTCAGGAGCCCGTCGGTCATGGAGGCGCCGGCGAAGCCCAGCTTGCGCACGCTCGACACGTCGGTGGTGGCGAAGGCGGGATCGTGCACGAGGTCGTGGTAGAGGGTCGGCACCAGATAGAGATTGGTGACGCGCTCGCGCTCGATCAGCGCCAGCGCGCTTTTCGTGTCGTAGCGCGGCAGGCACACGAAGGTGCCGCCGATGACCGACATGGCGAGGAGCGAGCGCACCCCCATGGTGTGGTAGAGCGGCATGACGCCCAGCGTCACCTCGCCCCGGCGATAGAGGTTCTGCGCCACATGGGCGATGCCCGCCGCCCGCTCCGCCCGGTGGCGGCGCGGCACGCCCTTGGGGCGGGAGGTGGTGCCGGAGGTGTAGAGCATGATGGACCATGCATCCGCCCCCGCCCGCGGCAGCGGTTCCGGCGCCGCCTCAGCCAGAAGCGCGGCGAAGGGCACGGCGCCTTCCGCCTCGATGCCCACGGCGATGGTGAGGAGGCCGGCGGCTTGCGTCGCGCCCCGGACGGCCTCCGCGGAAACCGCCTCGAACACCAGAGCTTTCGCCTCGGCATTCTCCAGCGCGAAATCGATCTCGTCGGCCTTGCTGCGCCAGTTGATGGGGGTGATGACGAGGCCGGCGAACTGGCAGGCCCAGTGCAGGGTCGCCGCCTCGAACCGGTTCTGCAGCACGCTCACCAGATGGTCGCCGGGCTTCAGCCCCAGCCGGTCGAAGGCGGCGACCACGGCGCCGATCCTGCCGAGCCAGTCGCGGTAGGTGAGGCGCAGGTCGCCGTCCACGATGGCGATGGCTCCGGGATCGCGCGCCACGCTGGCGAGGAAGCTGGTGCCGAGGTCAAGCATGGGTGGTTTTCCCTTGGACGTCGCGAAGCTCCGCCGCCGCTTCCAGCGCGGCGCGGACGATGGGCGTGTAGCCCGTGCAGCGGCACAGATGGCCGGAGAGCAGGTCGCGCACGGCCGCCTCGCTCGGGTCCGACTCGGTCTTCAGGAACACGTCGAGCGACATGAGGATGCCGGCGGTGCAGAAGCCGCATTGCAGCGCGTGGTAGCGGCGGAAGGCGGCCTGAAGAACGGACAGGCGATCCGGCGCCGGGGCGAGGCCCTCCACGGTGCGGATGGCGCATCCCTCCACCTGCACGGCGAGCGTCATGCAGGCGCGGGTGAGCATCCCGTCCACATCCACGGTGCAGGCGCCGCACACGCCGTGCTCGCAGCCCACATGGGTGCCGGTGGCGCCCAACTCGTGGCGCAGGAAATCAGAAAGCAGGGTGCGCGGGGCGGCATGCCCCGACACCGGGCGGCCGTTGAGGGTGAAGCGCACGGTGTGGCGCGCGGCGGCGCTCAGGCGCGGCATTGTCTGGCCTCCTCGATGGTGGTGCGGCCGATCCGGCGCACCAGCTCGCGGCGATAGCGGGCGGTGGCATGCACGTCGTCGCGGGCATCCAGCTCCCAGGCGAAGGCGTTCAGCGCGTCGTCGAGCGCCGTGCCGTCGAGCAGGGGGAAATCGCGGGCCACCGGCATGTCGGCGACGCCGCCCACGCCGAGGCGGATGCCTGTGTCGGAGACCAGCGCCGCGCAGGCGACGATGGCGAAATCCCCATGGCGGCGGGCGATCTCGCGGAAGGCGGTGCCTTCTCCGCGCGGCGTGGGGAAGGAGACGGCCTCGATCATCTCGTCGTCGGCCTTGGCTGTCGCCATCATGCCGGTGAAGAAGTCGTCGGCCGCCACCTTGCGCGCTGCCTTGGCGCTCCTGAGGTGCACATGGCCCCTCAGCGTCACGAGACAGAGCGGCAGCTCCGCGCTCGGGTCCGCATGGGCGATGGAGCCGCACACCGTGCCGCGGCTGCGAGTCTGGGCATGGCCGGTGAAGGGCAGGGCCTTGGCGATGAGCGGGGCTGCATGGTCTAGGACGTCGGCGGCGAGAAGCCGCGCCTGCCGCACGCCGGCGCCGATCTTCAGCGCGCCGGTCTCCTCCTCCATCCGCGCCAGGGGGGCGACGCGCATGATGTCCACCAGCACCTTGGGTCGGGCGAGGCGCATGTTGAGCATGGCCATGAAGGACATGCCCCCGGCGAGGATGCGGGCGTCGGAGCCCTCCTGCTTCAGCACGGCAAGGGCTTCCTCCACGCTCTCGGCGCGGACGTAATCGAAGGCCACGGGCTTCATCGCGCGTCCCTCCCCAGCAGCGTGGAGAGCCGGGCGAGGAGCCGGGAGACGAGTCCCCCCTCCGGCGCCGCACCGCCGTCCGCCTTGCGGGCGAGAGCCGCGAAGAACTGGCCGATGATGACCTTGGCCGCGCCGTCCAGCAGCCGCCCGCCGACGCTCGCCACCTTGCCGCCCACGAAGGCCTCGTAGGTGTAGGATAGCTCCGTCCCGCCCGTGCCGGCCGGCGTGAGGGTGACGCGGCCGGAGCCGCCGCCGAAGCCGAGGTTTCCGTCCACCTTGCCGGAGAGGGTTACGGCCCTGGGCGGGTCGAGATCGGAGAGCGCAACCTGCGCCTTGTAGCGGCCCTTCACCGGGCCGATGCCCAGCGTCACGTCGGCGGTGAATTTCGTATCGGAGACTTTGCGCACGTCGTGGGCGCCGGGGATGATGGCGGCGAGTGTGTCCGGGTCCAGCAGCATGGCCCACACCGCCTCGGGGGCAGCTGCGACATGGGCCTTGCCGGCGCCGCGCAGGAGCCGCTCGCCCTTGCCGGAGGGAGCCGGCGCGGGCGCAGCACGGGCGCCCGCCGGAGCCGGCGGCTCCGCGCCGTGAAGCCGGGCCGCGACGGCGGAGGGCGCCAGCGGCAGGCGCACATCCGTGATGCCCAGCGCATCCGCCACCGCGTTGGCGAGGCAGGCGGGGGTGGACATGCAATTGCCTTCGCCCACGCCCTTGGCGCCCAGCGGCGTGAAGGGGGAGGGGGTCTGCGTATGGACGATGACTGGCTCGGGCACCTCCATGGCGGTGGGCACGAGATAATCGGCGAAGGTGCCGGTCAGGAAGCTGCCGTCGTCCCCGTAGGCGTATTCTTCCAGCAGCGCGGCGCCGAGGGCATGGGCGAAGCCGCCGCGGATCTGCCCATCCACCATGCCGGGGTGGAGGATGGTGCCGCAGTCGTGCGCGGTCACGTAGCGATCGATGCGGATGGCGCCCGTGTCGCGGTCGATCTCGATGCCGCAGAAATCAAAGATGAAGCCGTGGCAGAGGGAGGAATTGATGTGGTCGCCCGCGTCCGCCGCGGTGAGTTCCGGCGGCGTCCAGAACACCGTTTCGCGGATGGTGGGCGCCACCCCGTCCGGCAGTTGCGCCGGCGACCAATGGGAGAGCGCGGCGACGCGGGAGAAGGGCACCGCATTGGCCGGATTGGAGCGCGCCGCGATCTTGCCGCCTGAGAACATCACGTCCTCTGCCGGCACGTTGAGCTGCGCGGCGGCGACACGGGCGAGGCGTTCAGCGATGCGGTCCGCCGCCAGTTTCGCAGCCCCCGCCACGGCGGCGGCGAAGCGGCTGGCGTAGTTGCCGGAGGCGATTGACCAGGCGTCCTTGGCGGTGTCCATCTCCGCGTTCACGCGGATGTCGGAAGGCTTCAGGCCCAGCACGTCCGCCACCACCTGCGAGAGCACGGTGCGGTGGCCCTGGCCCTGCGGCACGGAGGCGACATGGACCGTGACCGAGCCCACCGGATCGATGGCGATGGTGGCGGTGGCCTGCGCGCCGTTCTTCGGCCCCGCCTTCTGGCGCTCGGCCGGGGTAAGGACGGTGGCGATATAGCCCATGTTGGAGACCGAGGGCTCCACCACGGCGGCATAGCCGATGCCGTAGATGCGCCCTTCCGCGCGCGCCGTGTCGCGCCGGGCCAGAAGCTCGGCGAGGTCGCCGGCCTGAAGGCCCGCCTTCAGCGTCTTCTGGTAGTCGCCGGAATCGAGGAGCGCGCCGGAGGCGGTACGATAGGGGAAGGCGTTCGCCGGAACGAGATTGCGGCGGATCACCTCCAGCGGGTCGAGCCCCAGCTCCACGGCGATGCGCTGCATCAGCCGTTCGAGGGCGAGATAGACCTGCGGGCCGCCGAAGCCCCGGTTGAGGCCGGTGGGGCACTTGTTGGTCACCACCACGCGGTTGCGGACCGTGAGATTGCGGATGTCGTAGGCGCCGGTGAGGTTGCCGTGCATCCGGTAGAGCGTCGCGGGCTCGGGCGCGCGCAGATGGGCGCCGCAATCCTCCACCTGGTCCCAGTCCAGGGCGGTGATGCGCCCGTCCGCCGTCACGGCGGCGGTCAGCGTCGTGGCGCGGTTGGTGGCGGAGACCGAGGCCATGAGGTGTTCGAGGCGGTCCTCGATCCACTTCACCGGCCGCCCGGATACCCGCGCCGCCACTGCGCCCAGCACGATGTAGGGGAAGATGCCCTGCTTGACGCCGAACGAACCGCCGCTGTCGCGTGGCGTGCGCAGGCGCAGGCGATTGCCCGGCACCTTGAGCGCCCGCGAGATCACCGCATGGATGGAGAAGGGGCCCTGGAAATTGGCGAGGACGTCATAGGCATCTTCGTGCGGGTCGTATTCGGCGACGAGGCCATAAGTCTCGATGGGTGTGCAGGAATTGCGGGGGTAGCGCACGGAGACCGCGATACGGTGCGGGGCCTCGGCGAACGCCGTTTCCGGGTCGCCATAGCGGAAGCTGCGGTCGGAGGCGATGTTGCGCGGGAAGCCGTCGTGCAGCAGCGGCGCGCCCTCGTCCATGGCGGCCAGCGGGTCCACCACGGCCGGGCGCATCTCATAGGTGACTTCGATGAGGTCGAGGGCGTCCTCGGCCACGTAGCGGTCCTGCGCGACCACCAGCGCCACCGGCTCGCCCACGAAGCGCACACGGTCCACCGCCATGGGCCAGCAGTCCACCGGCGCCTTCACGCCCACCACGAGGGAGGTGGTGAGCTGTGCCACGTCCGCGCCGGTGAGCACGGCGGCGACGCCGGGCAGGGCCTTGGCGGCGGCGGTGTCGATGGAAACGATGTCGGCATGGGCGTGGGGCGCGCGCAGGATCGCCATGTGAAGCGTGCCGGGCTTTGTGCCCAGATCATCCAGGTAGCGGCCGCCGCCGGTGAGAAGGGCGGCATCCTCCACGCGCTCGATGGCGCGGCCGACCCATCCCCCCGCTCTGTCGTGCGGCGTCTCCAGCATCCCGGCGCTTCCCTTTTTGCCCCGCAGGTGCGGCGGCTTTGGTTGGCGGGAAGGTGCCGGGACAGGGCGGCGCGGACCATGCCGAGCCGTCTCAGCTTTTACCGAGGAGTCTCATTTGCCGTTGTGCGCTGCGGTGGGAAATCGGCCGGGCGCCGCGCTTCGAAGTCGAGTGCGGGCATGCACTTTCCGCGATGCCCCGGCCTCACATTGCGATGCGGGAGATGGCGCGGAATTCGCTCGGCGTCACGCCGGTGTGGTCGCGGAAGAAGCGGGTGAAATGGGAGGGGGCGGCAAAGCCCAGGCGTTCGCCGATATGGGTGAAGCTGCCATCCTCGGCGGTCACGGCGGCCACCGCCGCCTCCACCCGCATGACGTTGAGATAGATGCGCGGCGGGACGTTGGTGGAGGCCTCGAACAGGCGGAAGAAGTGGGCGCGGGAGAGCCCCGCCTCCTTCGCGAGCGTCGACGTGTCCACCTCCTCGGCAAGGTTGGCGCGCATGCCGTCCACGACGCGGCGGATGCGCCAGTCCATGCGGCGCTGGCCGTCCAATGCGCGGATGGAGAAGCTGCGCCAGGGGGTGAAGCGCTCCACCACGGCGATCATCAGGTCTGCCAGCAGCGCCTCGTGCACCGCCTTGGCATCGGGCTCGGCCATCATGGCAGCGGCAAGGTCGTGGGTGAGGCGGTGGATGCGCGGCGACACCTCGCCGCCCGGCTGCGCGAAGAAGCCGGCGCCGCCCGAGGCGACCCAGCCGGGGCGGAAGGTCTTCAGCCACTCCGGTTCGATGTAGAGGGCGAGGATGATGGTCTTCGGCCGGTTGGGATCATGCACATAGGCATGGGGCTCCCAGCCGTTCACCAGAACGCACGAACGGTCGGTGAGGGGAACGAGCCCCTCGCCGACCGCGAATTGCGTGTCCGCGCCCTCGACCTTGAGGAGGACGTGGCAATGCGGATGCGCATGGCGCACCAGCGGGCGGTCCATGTCCAGAAGGGCGACCCGCCCGAAGGCCCCGTGCGCGATCCGGAGCGCGTTCGACATCCGGCCTCTTTCTAAGCTTAAGCTTTCGCCTTCCAGGGGATCAGCATACGCTCGATCTCGTCGAGGATGACGGAGAAGACGAAGCCGAGCAGCGCAATAACCAACAGCCCCACATACATGGTGTCAACCGTCAGCACCTGCCAGGCGTTCCAGATCATGTAGCCGATGCCGTCGGAGGCGGCGACCATCTCCGAGATGGCGATGAGGATGAGGCCCATGCCCATGGCGAGCTTCACCCCGGCCATGATGGAGGGCAGCGCCCCCGGCAGCGCGATGGTGCGGAACACCTGCCAGCGGCTGGCGCGGTAATTGTGGCCCACGTCCAGATAGATCTTGTCGATGTTGGCGACGCCCATCACCGTATTGATGAGGATGGGATAGAAGGCGCCCAGCGCCACCATCACCACCTTTGACATCTCGCCGAGGCCGAAGATGAGCAGCACGAGGGGCAGGATGGCGCTCTTCGGGATGGGGTAGGTGGCCGAGATCAGCGGGTCGATGGCCGCGCGCAGCGGCTTCGAGATGCCCATGGCGAGGCCGAGGAACAGCGCCGGCACGCCGCCGAGCAGCATGCCGAGGAAGAGGCGGCGCAGGCTCGCCACGAGGTTGGTCCACAATTCGCCCGAGGCGACGAGCGCGCCGAAGGTGTGGACGATGCTGGAGGGCGGCGGGAAGAAGCGGGCGTCGATGAGCCCCATGCGCGCCGCCGCCTCCCACAGGCCGAGCAGAAGGAGGGGCGTGAGAAGCCCGATGAAACGCTCGCCGATGAGGCTGGACTTTCTTGCCATCACTTGCCTCCCTCGGCGTTCATGCGGGCGCGCTGCACCTCATCGCGCAACTGCTCCCAGATGTGGAACACCAGGTCGCCGTAGGCGGGATCGTGGCGCAGCTCCAGCACGTTGCGGGGGCGGGCGAAGGGCACGTCGATGATGGCCTTCTCGCGCCCCGGATTGGCGGTCATGATCATGATGCGGTCGCCCAGCGTCACCGCCTCGTCCACCGAATGGGTGATGAAGACAACGGTCTTCTTGGTGGCTTCCCAGATGCGCAGCAATTCTTCATGCAGCAGCATCTTGTTCTGCTCGTCGAGGGCCGAGAACGGCTCGTCCATGAGCAGGATTTCCGGATCGTTGGCGAAGGCGCGCACGATGGAGACGCGCTGGCGCATGCCGCCGGAGAGCTGGTTGGGATAGCGGTCGCGGAAGCGGTAGAGGCCGATGCGCTCCAGCCAGAGCTTCACACTCTCCGCCACGTCCTTCTCCGCCACGCCGCGCATGCGCAGGCCATAGGCGGCATTGTCGTAGACGGTCATCCAGGGGAACAGGCTGTCGCCCTGGAAGATCATGGAATTCTCCGGCCGGCTCGGGTCGGTCCGGTTCAGCTTCATGGTGCCTTCGCTGACGCTCTCCAGCCCCGCGAGCATGCGCAGAAGGGTGGTCTTGCCGCAGCCGGAGGGGCCGACGATGACGAAGAACTGGCCCTGCGGGATGTCGAGGTCGATGCCGTCCACCGCCACGAAGCCGGACGAGCCGAAATACTTGCGCACGCCGCGCATGGAAATCTGCACCGGCGGCGCGGATGCCGCCGGGCTCGGCTTCACGTTCAACATGCTCACGACGGCCATCAATCTGTCCTCCGGATGCCGATGGGGCGAGCGCTGCGGGGGCGCCCCGCGCGCGCTGGTCGCGCGTCAGTGCTGGGCGGCCTTGTAGGGGCCTAGCGCCTTCAGGGTGGCGTCCGCGAACGAGGTGTCCACCACGTCGGAGACCTTGGCCGGGCGCTCCAGATAGCCGTTTTCGGTGAAGAACTTGAGGTCTTCCGCCATGCTCTGCGTATCGACCTTGCCGTCGGGGTCGATGCCGTTCGGGATCATGGTCTTGAACAGTTCTGCGTCCTTCAGGCCGGTGGTGCGCATGATGGTCTTGATGACCTCGTCCGCGCCCTTGCCGTCGAACTTCCCGCCCGCGGTGGCGTCGTTGAAGATGCGGGCCGATTTCACATAGGCGTTCATGAAGCGCTGGGCCACGTCGCGGCGCTTGGCGATGAAGTCGCCGCCATAGAGCAGCACGGCCACCTGCTGGTTGGGATAGCCGTCCACCACGAAGCGCACGGCGACGCCGTTGTTCACCGCCTGGGTCACGGACGGCTCCGTGCTGATGGCGGCGTCGATGGCGCCGGTGGTGAAGGCGGCGATCTGCTGGGGGTAGCCGATGTAAGTGTGGTTCACGTCCTTGTAGCCGAGGCCGGCCTTGGCGAGGAGATGCGCCATCTTGGCGTTGGTGGCCGCACCCGGTCCCACGGACCCCACGCGCATGCCCTTGAGGTCGGCGACGGTCTTCACCTTGCCGCTGTCCACCAGCTCCTTGCGGACCATGAGCGGCATGTAGTCGTAATGGACCGGGGTGGAGCCCTTGTCCGCCACCACCTTGATGTTGATGCCGCGGGCGGCGGCATTGTAGAGCCCGGCGGAGGAGGCGCCCGCGCCCACGTCGATCTGGCCCGCGCCCAGCGGGGCGACCATCTTCGGCCCGGAATCGAAGGCGATCAGCTCCACGTCCAGCCCCTCGGCGGCGAAGATGCCGCGCTCGAGCCCGAGGTGGAACACCACATCCGACACCACATTGTTGATGCCGACCTTCACCTTGTCGGCGGCCTGCGCGGTGCCGGCGGCGGCGAAGGCGATGGCAAAGGCTCCGGCGCAGAAGAGGCGGCGGGTCGTCGTCCTGATCATGGAAATCCTCCCGGTCGGGTGGCCGGTGCGCGGAGCGCCCGGCTTCTGTTGTGCGCGGTTGCGGCTCGGCCGCGCCGGCTTTGGATCAGGTCAACCCGTTCAGGAGACCTGAGCGACGATGCGGGCGAAGGCGGCGTTGGGGTCCTTCACCAGCGCGTCGGAGAGGTCCACGCTCTCCTCGCCCTTCACGCGGATGCGGCGGAAGGCGAGGGGATCGTCGGAGAGCGGGGCGGTGGCGTCGAGGCCGAGCTTGGCGCCGATGCCGCCTTCGTCGGTGGAGGGGTCGAGCTTGGATCCGAGCGCGCCGGAGACCACCACCATGTCGCGGTCGGCTTGGAAGCGGGTGGCCACCGCCCATTCGATCTCGTCTGCGCTGGAGATGTCCACGTCCTTGTCCACCACCACCACCTGCTTCACGTCGTAGTGGCCGCCGAAGGCGCACAGGATGATGTTCTTGGCCTCGCCCTCGCGCTCCTTGTCGATCTTGACGACGAGGTGATAGCGGCAGGTGCCGCCGCGGGTGAGGCGCACGTCCAGCACGTTGGGGAAGGACCGCTTGAGGTGCTGCAGCAGCGTCGCCTCGCGCGGCACGCCGCCGAGCACCAGATGCTCGAACGAGCCGCCGACGATGGTGTGGTAGATCGGGTGGCGGCGATGGGTCACCGCATCCACCTCGATCACCTCGCGGGCGGCGCGCGGGCCGTAATATTGCGGGAATTCGCCGAACGGGCCTTCCGGCTCGCGCACCTTGGGCAGGATGCGCCCTTCCACCACGATCTCGGCGGCGGCCGGCACGCGCACCGCATTGGTCCTGCACTTCACCACCTCGACCGGGCGGCCGAGGAGGGAGCCGGCGATCTCCATCTCGTCCTCATCCAGCGCACAGATGGCCTGCGAGGCGAGGAGCAGCGCCGGGTGTGCGCCGATGACGATGGCGATCTCCAGCGCCGCGCCCGCCTCTTCCGCCATGCGGTAGTAGGCCAGCGTATGCCGCGGCAGCAGCAGCACGCCGATGCGGTTCGGCCCGCTGATCTGGCAGCGGTGGATGGAGACGTTCTGTACGCCGGTGACGGGATTGCGCGCGATGAGGAGGCCGGCGGTGATGTAGGGGCCGCTGTCCAGCTCGTTGTGTGAGGGAATGGGGAGTTGGGCGAGGAGGTCCACTTGCGTGTGCACCACCTCCTGCACGGGGGCGGAGGTGACTTCCACACAGGGTGTCGGCTTCGCGGCGGCGGCGAGGAAATGGGGCAGCAACTGGTCCTCGGTGACGCCCAGGGCATCCGCCACCCATGCGCGCTGGGTGAAGAGGTTCACCACGACAGGCATGTCGTGCGCCTTGCCGTCCGCGCCCACGGGATGAGGGAAGAGCACCGCTTTGTCGCGCTCGGTGCGCTTGGCCACGGCGGCGAGATTATCGGCCAGCGGCAAATTCTCCCGCGCGACCGCCAGCCGGCCGTGGGCGGCGAGGTCGGCGAGCCAAGAACGCAGGTCCGGCGGGGTCTGCGTGGCGGGACGGGGGCGGGGTTCCAACATGGTCTCAGGTTCCGCTGGTCGGGACGTCAGGGTATTCAGCTGGCGGGGGCGATCTGGCGCAGGGGCGTCTTGCGGCGGCGCGGGCCACTCTCCTCGCCCCAGCGGCGCACGGCGCCCACCTCGATGTCGAACAGATCGAGCACCCGCCCGACCGTGTGGTCGATCATCTCTTCGAGATTGGCGGGGCGGGAATAGAAGGCCGGCATGGGCGGGGAGATGATGGCGCCCATCTCGGACACCTGGGTCATGGTACGCAGGTGGCCGGTGTGCAGCGGCGTCTCGCGCGCCATCAGCACTAGGCGGCGGCGCTCCTTCAGCACCACGTCAGCCGCGCGGCTGAGCAGGCTGGCGGTGACGCCGGACGCGATCTCGGACATGGACCGCATGGAGCACGGCGCCACCACCATGCCCAGCGTACGGAACGAGCCGGAGGAGATGGCGGCGGCCATGTCGTCGTTGGAATGGCAGACGCTGGCGAGGGCCTTCACGTCCGCCACCTTGCGGTCGGTTTCGTGGGCCAGCGTGATCTCGGCGGTGCGCGACATGACGAGATGGGTCTCGATGCCGGCGGCGCGCAGAAGCTCCAGCATCCGGACGCCGTAGATCACGCCGGAGGCGCCGGAGATGCCGACGACGAGACGCTTGTGATCCTGCATGGCATCTCCTCCGCGCGCTGCCGCACATGTGGCTGAGGCCGGACGGGAGATGTGGAAAAGGCAAGGCACATCGTTCGGGCGCCATGCGCCCGTCCTTGCCGACGATCCCTCCCCGCCACGGGCCGTTCCGGCCTTCTGGGCGACGGCTCCGTGAGCCGGTTATCAGGTCATAGACAAAGGTAGTAATCACTGCAAATAATGAATGGTTATCGACGTTATCATTTATGCTGATTTCAAGCAGGACCGCGAAGGACAGTCGCGATGGACCTCAGGCAGATGCAGTATTTCCTGTGCCTCGCGGAGACCGGCAACGTGACCCGCGCGGCGCGCCAGCTCAACATCGTGCAGCCGGCGCTGAGCATGCAGATCGCCAAGCTCGAAGCCGAATTCGGCAAGAAGCTGTTCGACCGCAGCGCCCACGGTGTTTCCACCACCCCGGCGGGGGAGGCGCTGGCACGGCTCATCTCGCCCATCGTGCGCGACGTGGAGCACGCCATGCAGGAGATGGCGCGGCTCGATGGGCGGGTGTCCGGCCGGGTGGTGGTGGGGCTCATCACCTCGGTGGCGCAGAGCACGCTGGCGAACTCTTCCGCCACCGTCGCCGCGCGCTATCCCGACGTGGAATTCTCCGCCTGCGAGGGCTACACCGAGACCATGATGGACTGGGTGACGACCGGCCAACTCGACCTGGCCATCATCAATGTTCCACGGCAGAAAAGGGGGCTCGCCTCCCGGCACATCCTCGACGAGGAGATGGTGTTCGCCACGCGCACGGATGCGCCCCTCAAAGTTCCGGATGGCCTCGGTTTTGCCGATCTCGGCGGGCTCGATCTGGTGCTGCCCTCCAAGCGCCACGGCTTGCGCGCCATCCTCGAAGCGCAGGCGGCGGAGGCGGGCATCGAACTGAAGCCACGCATCGAGATCGACACGCTGTCTGCCATCTGTGAGGTGGTGGCGACCACGGATCTTGCCACCGTGCTGCCCACCATTGCTTTGCATCAGGTGCTGGCGGCCGGACGGGTGCGTGGGCATCGCTTCGCCACCCCCCTCACGCGCTCCATCGCCATGGTGCACCACCCGCGCCGGGCCATTTCGGCGGCGGCCCATGCGGTGGTGGAGGTGATCCGGCAGGATCTGGTGGACGCCGCCACCTCCGCCGCCACCTTCGTGCGCGCCGCGGCGCCGGTGTCGCCCACGCGGCGGCGGGGCCGGGGAAAGATCAGTCGCGCTGATTTCCCCGATAATCCGTAATTATTTGCGGTGATGGCGGCCGGCGCTCTACCACAGCGGGAACAAGACAAGACGAGGAAACGCCATGGGAGCCGTGCCATGACGGACCGCGCCATCAGCGGGCGCGCTTCTCAACCCGCCTCCGTTCCACCCGCCTCCGTGCCCGCCGCAGCCTGGGGCGCTGGCTCCGGCACCAGCGCTGCCGCGCGGCTGAAGCAGCGGATGCCGACGCTCGACTATCTGGAGCGCGCCGCCCGCCGCCGCATCCCGCGCTTCGCCTGGGATTTCCTCGAAGGTGGCACCGGCGCCGATGTGGGCATCGCCGAGAACCGCGCGGCGCTGGACGCCGTGAAGCTGGTGCCGCGCTACGGCGCGCCGGGACCGGTGGACACCGGCGTCGATCTCTTCGGCACCCGCTACAGCGCACCCATCGGCATCTCGCCGGTGGGCGTGGACGGGCTGGTGTGGCCCGGCGCAACGCAGCTCCTCGCCACAGCGGCGGCGAAGGCGCGCATTCCCTATGTGGTGGGCACGCTGGCCAGCGCCTCCATCGAGGAGGTGGCGGCGTTTGCCGGCGACTGCACCTGGTTCCAGCTCTACGGCCTGCCGGGACGGGACCATCTCGTCACCCTCGATCTGGTGCGCCGGGCCGAGGCGGCGGGCGCCCGCGCCCTCGTGGCGACGCTGGACGCGCCCGTGCGCTCCAAGCGCCCGCGCGATCTCAACAATGGGCTCGTGGTGCCCTTCCGCACCACCGCCCGAACCGTGCGCGACGTGGCCCTGGCCCTGCCGTGGGCGCTGGCGCTGGCGAAGGCCGGCACGCCGCAATTCGCCAACATGGCGCCTTACGTGGCGGCGCCCGCGACCTTGCCCAAGACCGCCGGCTTCGTTCAGAGCGAGATCAAGGGCACCTTCTCTTGGGAAGCGGTGAAGCGCCTGCGCGATGCCTGGCCGCGTGCGCTGGTGATGAAGGGCATCCTCCACCCCGCCGATGCGGAGATGGCGATTTCCATCGGCGTGGACGGCATCCTCGTCTCCAACCATGGCGGCCGCCAGCTCGATGCCGCGCCGGCCGCCATCGACGTTCTGCCGGCCATCGCCGCGGCCGTCGGGAGCCGAGCAACCGTCCTCTATGACAGCGGCATCCGCTCCGGCCTCGATGTGGCCCGCGCGCTGGCGCTGGGGGCCGCCAGCACCTTCTGCGGCCGCGCCTTCCTCATCGGCCTCGCCGGCATCGGCGACGGCGGCGCGGACTATGTGGCGGAACTGCTCACCGAGGAAGTGCAGGTGGCCATGGGCCAGCTCGGCGTGCGGGATCTCGCCTCCCTCAAGGACGTGGAGCGGCGGCACGCGGGCGCCTTCGCGTTCCGGCCGTGACGGGGGGCGGCCTCATGACCCCCGGTCAGGGCCGCGCGCGCTGAGGCTCAGATCGCGGCTGCGATGGCGCGCACGGCCGCCTCTTCCTCTTCCGTGAGCTTCCGGCCGGCGAAGGACGCCACCACCTGCGCCATGGCGGCGCGGGCGCGGGCTGCCGCATCGACCTCGGGCGGCGCAGGCGGCCCGGCGGGGAGTGTGCTCAGCTCTTCCAGCTCGATGATCTCGGCGGCGATCTCGATGGCCTGCACCTGCGCGCGCAGCTTCGTCGTGCGTGCGTCCGGCGCGGGGCTGGGGCCGGTCTTCAGGCGGCGACGCACGGTGCGCAGGGCCTTCACCACCTCATTGTGCCAGTCCGCCACGCGCGCCCGCGCGGCGGTGATGTCGGCGGCCCCCACCTCCTGCCGCAGCGCCGCCCCGCGCCAGGCGGCGAAGAGAAGGATGTTGACGTCGAGCCCGGTCGCGTCCTGCAGGACGAGGCAGGCGGGCGGCACGCCTTCGCGGCCATAGAGGGCGAGGGCGAAGTCCTTCAGGGTGGGGGTCTCGTCCGCCATCGTCGCGCCCTTTCTCGTCTCCGGCGAAGGCTTAAGGGAGGGGCGCTCCGGGCGCAATTCATCCGCATTGCCGCGCCGGGAGAAGGCTGCTTCACTCCGTCGAAACGGAGGCGCGCCCATGCCCGGAGACGAGATTTCGCCGAAGACCTTTGTGCTCGTCCACGGCGCGTGGCACGGCGGCTGGTGCTGGCGAGAGGTGGCGGACCTCCTGCGCGGGCGCGGCCATCGCGTGTTCGCGCCGACCCTCACCGGCCTCGGCGAGCGTCGCCATCTCATGAGCCCCGACATCAGCCTCGCCACCTTCGTCGCCGATGTGGCCGGCGTGATCGAGGCGGAGGAGCTTGAAGACATCATCCTCGTGGGCCACAGCCATGGCGGCGCGGTGATCAGCGGCGTGGCGGACGCCATGCCGGAGCGTATCCGCGCGCTCGTCTATCTCGATGCCACTATCCTTCAGAACGGCGAGAGCGCCTTCGGCGTGCTGCCGGCGGAGGTGGTTGCGGAGCGGCGGCGCAAGATGGCGGAGGCGGGCGGCATCGCCATGCCGGTGCCTGATGTGACGGCCTTCGGCGTCCCCGCCGATCATCCCCGCGCGGACTGGGTGCGCCGCCGCCTCACGCCCCATCCGGTGGGCTCCTACGAGAGCCCGCTCGCGCTGGCCAACCCGGTCGGCAACGGGCGGCCCTCGACCTACATTTCCTGCACCGATCCGCTCTATCTGCCCATGGAGCCGGCGCGGGCCTATGCGCGGCAGGCGGGATGGACCTTCATCGAGATGCCCACCGGCCACGATGCCATGGTGCTGGAGCCGGAGGCGCTGGCGGGGCTGCTGGACGGGGTGGGGTGAGGCCTCAGTACTTCAGCTTCGCGTAATAGGACGTCGCCGCCGCCGCCCGTGCCTCGCCCAATGTGCGGATGCCGCGCGCGCGGAGCAGGGGCAGCAGTTTCAGGAAGATGTCCGCCGTCACGAGCGCATCGCCCAAGGCCGTGTGGCGGCCGGAGACGGTGACGCCGAGGCGGCCGGCGATGGCTTCCATGCTGTGGCTCTCCTCGCCGGGATGGGCGAGGCCGGCGAGAAGCAGCGTGTCCAGCACCGGCTGGTCGAAGGCGACGCCGCTCGCCTGCTCCTTCAGCGTCAGGAAGCGCATGTCGAAGGCCACGTTGTGCCCCACCAGCACCGTCTCCGCCGCGAAAGCGTGGAAGGCGGGCAGCACCCGCGCGATGGACGGCTTGCCCCGCACCATCTCGGGGCGGATGCCGTGCACCGCGATGCCGGCCTCGGGGATGGAACGGCCGGGGTCCACCAACTGGTCGAAGCATTCGCTGGAGAGGATGCGTCCGTTGACGATGCGGGTGGCGCCGATCTGGAGGATCTCGTCGCCGCCGGCCGGGTCGAGGCCGGTGGTCTCGGTGTCGAACACCGTATAGGCGAGGTCGCTCAGAAGGCGGTCGTCGCTGGCGTGGCTGCCGGCGCTGGCGGCGAACAGGTCGAAATCGAAATAGGCCGGTCGGCTCTCCGCCGGGGCCGCCGCCTCGGCATGGCCTTCCGAAGCCGCCGGCAGCAGGAAGCGGAAGCAGGCGCCGGACCCGGAGCGGGCGCGCTCCAGCCAGAGTTCCCCGCCGTGGCGCTCCACCACGTCGCGGACGCACAGTTGCGAGGCTCCCATGGGCGCGCCCGGCCAGCCGGCGCCGCCCGCCGCCGCATGGGCATCGGCGAAGGCGAGATCGAGATGGACCCGCCCGCCGGCCCGCGCGAGGCGCAGCGCGAAGGCGGGATCGGCCCCGCCCTCGGCCTCCGCCACGCGGGCGGCGAGAAAGGCGAGGGCGCCGATGAGGGCGAAGCTGTCCACGCTCAGCCAGATGTCGGCATCCACCGCATCGGTCGCGACGGAATGGCCGGTGTCGGCGGCGATGCGGCGGGCGGCGGCGGCCGCAAGGTCGGCGCCCAGCATGTCCTGCAGGGGCCAGCGGGCGCCGGTGTCGCTCGTGGCCTCGGCGGCGAGCGACAGGCGGGTGCCGAGGCCCGTCACCTCGTCGCGCACCACCGCCTGGAAGCGCTCGCGGTCGGGCGCGTCGAGGTCGGGATAGTCCAGCATGTCGAGGGCCGCCTGCATGGCGGCGAGCGAGGCGCGGGCGGATTCGTTGAGGTCGATGAGGGTGCGGTCCTGCCGGGCGCGGGCCTCGTATTCGTCGGTGATGTCGTCGAGCAGCAGCACGAACCCCGTCACCGCGCCCCCCGCCTCGGCCCGCACGGGGGCGAGCAGCACCCGCACCAGATGGCCGAGCGGCGTGGTGGTGACGAAGCGGGCGGAGGGCCGAGCTTCGCCCCGGCCCATCAGCCGCTCCACGGTCTCGCGCGCATGGTCCATCAGCGCGCGGTCGATGACGGTGTGGATGGAGCGGCCGAGGCCGATGGGATCGGCGCCGACGCCTTCCCCAGTTCCACCCGCGGCGCTGCCCGGCGCGCGGAACAGGCGGCGGAAGAGGGTGCGGGCGCGGGCATTGTAGAGGAGGATGCGGCCTTCGAGGTTCAGCACCACCACCGACTGCTCCAGCTCAGCCATCAGGGCGGCGAGCTGGTCGCGCTGGAAGGCGACGTCGCGGCTGGCCTCGGCGACGAGCCGGGCCATGTCGTCCTGAAGCGCGCGGCGCTGGCCGGCGAGGTCGTTCACCACCTCCGCCAGCGCCTTCAGGCCGGCCGGGCCGGTGGCGGGAACGTGAGGCGCGGCAGGATCGCCCGCCAGCACCCGCGCCGCATCGGCGAGGCGCCCGGGCGCTTCCGCATGGGCCACATAGAACCGCCGCGCCAGCAGACCGGCCCCGGCGGAGAACAGCACCCACCACAGCACCAGAACCATGCCATGGCTCTCGGCCACCGGGGCGAGGGTGCCGACAAGCGCGGTGCGCGCGGCGCCATCCAGCGCCATCAGCAGGAAGCCGGCGCCCAGCACCAGCCACAGAGCGAGGGCGAGCCCCGGCAGTAGCATGGCCAGAACGGCGCCCGTCCCCCGCGGCAACTTCATGCAGGCAGGCTCCCGGCGGGCGGCTCGGCCAGCATGTCCTTCACCTTCTGCATCAGCTCGCGGGTGGAGAAGGGTTTGGTGACATAGGCGTCCGCCCCCGCGCCGACGCCGCGGGCCATGTCGGTCTCGCGGCCCTTGGCGGTGAGCATGACGATGCGGGTCGCGCGCACCTCGGCGTCCGCCCGCACCGCCTCGCACACGTCGAAGCCACTCATGCCGGGCATGGTGGCGTCCAGCAGCACGAGGTGCGGATGCTCGCGGCGGATGGTCTCCAGCGCCTCGCGGCCGTCGCGCGCCACCAGCACGGCGAAGCCCTCGCGCTTCATCATGAACTCCAGCGAGATGACGATGTTGGGCTCGTCATCGGCAATGAGCACCTTGGCCCCTTGCGGGCAGGGCGCGGGATGGGCGCCCGGCTCCATGGCGATCTCCCTGTCCATGGCGTTTCCTCCTCATGTGGTCTCTTCGGCTTCTGCCGAAATTGTTAGTGTCGGGGCGTTCGCCCCTTGGGACCGGAGCGGCAGCCGGAAGGCGAAGCATGCGCCTTTCCCCTCCCGTTGATCCAGCCAGATCTTTCCGCCGAAATGATCCACGATCCGGCGGCTGATCGGAAGCCCGAGCCCGGTGCCGGGCGGGCGGTTCAGGGCGTCGCCGCCCTGGCGGAACTTCTCGAAGATGGTGTCGCGGTCGGCGGGCGGTACGCCGGGGCCGTTGTCTTCCACCTGCACCTCCAGCCCGCCGGCGTCGGCGGACAGCCGCACGTCGATGCGCCCGCCTTGCGCCGGCACGAATTTCGCGGCGTTGGAGATGAGGTTCAGCATCACCTGCGTGAGGCGGTCGGGATCGGCTTTCACGGTCGGCACCGAGGCGGGGGCGGTGAGCACGATCTCGGCCCCCTTGGTGCGGGCGAGTTCGGCCGTCGCCTTCACCGCGTCGGCGACGAGGGCCCTGAGGTCCACATCCGTGCTGTGCCACTCAGCATGGCCCGATTCGATCTTGGCCATGTCCAGCACCTGGTTGACCAGCCGCCCCAGCCGCTCGCTCTCCCCCACGATGATGCGCAGGAAGTCCTGCCGCTGGTCGCCCTCCATGTCCGGCGTGTCGAGCATGAGTTCGGACAAGGCGCGGATGGCGGTGAGCGGGGTGCGCAACTCGTGGGTCACGGACGACATGAAGTCGTCCTTCAGCTCGTCCAGCGTGCGCAACTGGGCATTGGCGGCGGAGAGTTCGGCGGAGGCGATCTCCAGCGAGCGGGATTTCTCCTCCAGCGCGCGGGCATAGACGCGCAGTTGCGAGGCCTCGTTGAGGATGTCCATCACGTCGCCGGCACCCAGCGGCTCCTCGTCCGCCACCGCCGCCACCAGCACGCGGGCGGAGGCCGAGCCCACCACGCCGGCGATGCGGCGTTCCACGAGGTCCACGAGACGGGCGTCGGCGGTGAGGTCCGCCACGTCGCCGGTGCCGCGCTCGCGGGCGTGGTCTTCGAAGATCTGGCGGGCGGTGTCCGCGCCCAGCAGGCGCCGGGCGAGGGCTTCGAGATCGGCCCGGTGCGCCCGTCCGCGCCAGAAGACGGGATCGGCGGCGCTGCGGCCACGGGCGAACACATCCACGAACAGCAGCGCCTGGCTCGCCTCCCGCCCGGACGGCGCACGCCAGAGCGAGAGCCCCACATAGAGCACGCCGTTGACGAAGAGGCTCCAGAACAATGCGTGGGAGAGGTTGTCGAGGCCGGAGAGGCCGAACAGCCGCTCCGGCGCCAGAGCGGCGATGCCGAATGGGCCGTGGGTGAGGAAGGCGCCGTCCATCCAGCCGGATTTCGCCACCGAGGGCAGCATGAGCGTATAGGCCCACACCGCGAAGCCGCCGAGCAGCCCGCCCAAGGCACCGAGGCGCGTGCCGCCGCGCCAGTACATGCCGCCAAGCAGCGCCGGGGCGAACTGCGCCACCGCCGCGAAGCTGATGAGGCCGATGGAGACCAGCGCATAGGCCTCCCCCGCCACCCCGAAATAGAGATAGCCGAGCAGCAGCACGCCGAGGATGGCGGCGCGGCGGATGTTGAGGAGGAGGCGGGTGAGGTCGCCCCCGTCGGCGCGGATGAGCTTGAGGCGCAGCAGCGCCGGCATCACCAGGTCGTTGCAGACCATGGTGGAGACGGCGATGGTCTCGACGATGAGCATCCCCGTCGCCGCCGAGAGACCGCCCACATAGGCAATGAGCGCCAGCCCGCCCGCTCCGTGCGCCAGCGGCAAAGTGAGGACGAAGGTCTCCGGGTCCGCACCCTTGCCCAGCAGCACCAGGCCGCCAAGCGCCAGGGGCAGGACGAAGATGTTGATGGCGAGGAGATAGGCCGGGAATAGCCAGGCGGCGCGTTTCAGGTGCCGCTCGTCCACGCACTCCACCACCATCATCTGGAACTGGCGTGGCAGCAGCAGGACGGAGAGGCCGGAGAGCAAAGTGAGGCTGAACCATTGCGCCCAGGCGAAGTTTCCTGCGCTCGAAAGCGTGAGCAGCCCCTTCACCCCCGGCAGCGCCGAGGCGCGCGCCCACACATCGGCGAAGCCGCCGAACAGGCCATAGGTGACGAAGGCGCCCACCGCGAGGAAGGCCACGAGCTTCACCAGCGATTCCGCCGCCACCGCCGCCACCATGCCCTCGTGCCGCTCGGCGCTGTCGAGGTGGCGGGTGCCGAACAATATGGTGAAGAGCGCGAGGGCGAGCGCCACGAGCAGCGTCCCGTCCTGCCACCAGCTCGGCGCCGCCGTCTGCGCGCCGGTGGCGGTGAGCACCGTGTAGCCGGCTGAGACGGCCTTCAGTTGCAGCGCGATGTAGGGGACGATGCCGACCACGGTAATCAGCGTCACCACCGCCGCCACCAGCGGGCTCTTGCCATAGCGGGAGGCGATGAAGTCGGCGATGGAGGTGATGCGGTAAGTCTGGGCGATGCGGATCATCTTGCGCACCACCACCCAGGCCACCAGCATCACCAGCGTGGGGCCGAGATAGATGGGCAGGAACCACACGCCCGTGGTCGCCGCGCGGCCGACGCTGCCGAAATAGGTCCAGGCGGTGCAATAGACCGCCAGCGACAGGCCGTAGACCCACGCATTGCCGATGAGCGAGCGGCCCTCCCGCGCGCGCCGATCCGCGAAGGCGGCGATGGCGAACAGCGCCGCCAGATAGAGCGCGGCGACGCCGATGACGAGGGCCGGGGAGAGGGCGGGTGAGAGCAAGGGTGACATGGCGCCGCCTCAGTGCTCGTCCGGCTCGGCCGGGAGAAGGGGGGAGGCCGCCCCATGCCCGCGCCGCTCGCTCGCAAACGCCAAAGCCGCGATCAGCGCGCCCCAGATGGCGAACAGCGCCACCGGCAGCAGCGGCAGGCCGAAGACGGTCGCCTCCGTGTCCCACACCGCCAAGAGCGGGAAATTGAAGGCGAGCACGCCCAGCGCCGCCAGCGCGATGAGCCCCTGCCGGTCCGGCCCGCGCCCTCCCGGCGGCTCGGGGGAGTCTTCGGAACCTCGGCCGGGGCTCATAGGGCGTCGAACCGGTAGTGGCGGGAGAGCCATTGCTTGAAGCCGCGCACGATGGCGAGGGCCTCCTTCAGCGCCTGCCGGTCCAGCGTGCCGAGATCGGCGAGGCGCAGCGCATTGCCGGGGGCGCGGCCCTCGGCGATCTGCCGGAGGTTGCTGGCGAGCTTCATGCCCATGAACAGGCGCAGCGCATCGGTGAGGTCGCGGGCGAAGCCCTCGTCCATGTGCCCGGCCGCCACCAGCGCGGCGAGCCGGTCGGCGGTGCCGAGGGCGGTGATGCGGTGCTCCAGCGCCAGCGCCCGCACGCCGTGGACGAGGGGGAAGATGCCGAGCTTCTTCAGGTCCACCTCGGCCGCGCCGCGCCCGGTGAGGCCGGGCAGGCGGCTCCACCAGCTTCCGCTCTCGCCGAAGCGTTCCACCGCCTGGGCGAAGCGGGCGAAATAGCCGTGGTCGCCCATCATCAGGAAGTCCACATGCGCCCGCGCCGCCGCGAGCAGGGAGGCGTCGCCCGCCACCGCCACGGCATCGAGGAAGATGGCGAGATTCATGGGCCCGTCTTGCGCCCCGCCGTGGATCCAGTCCTTCAGCGTCTCCTTGAAGGCGGAGAGCGGCTGGCACCAGGTGGGCCGGCTGAGCATGACGCCGCCGGGGCAGGGGGGATAGCCGAAATCGATCAGCGCCGCGGTGAAGCGCGCGGTGATGTCGTCGAGGCCAGCGAAGGCGAAGCCGTCGGCGAGGAGCAGGCCGTTGTCCTGGTCGGTCTTGATGATCTGCTCGCCGCGCCCCTCGCTGCCCATGATGACGAGGCAGGACTTGGCGCGCAGCTCTTCCGGCGCCAGCAGCTCCCACAGGCGGCGGAACACCTGCCGGTTGAGTTCGCCCACCAGCGCCGCGATCACCTCCACCCGCACCCCGTCGGCGCTGAGCACGGCGACCATGCTGTCGATCTGGCGGGCGGCGGCCTTCAGCTCGTCGAGGCTGCCCGCGTGGGCGGCCTCAAGGGCGATCAGATGGGAATGGTTGGCGACGAAGGCCATCAGGTCGAGCTGGCCGAGCACGCCGAGGATGCCGTCCTCGCCCGTCGCCCGTCCGCCACCCTCGCGCACGAGCAGGCGGTGGATGCGGTGGCGCAGCATGAGGATCAGCGCCTCGAACAGCTCGGCATCGGGGGAGATGCACCAGGGCTCGAAGGTCGCGACCTCGCGCACCGAGAGGGCTGCGGGGGGCGTGTCGCGGGTGAGCGCGTCGCGCAGGTCGGTGGTGGTGAAGATGCCGATGCGGCCGGCGTCGCGCACCACGGCTTCGCTGAGGCGGCGGGCGGAGAGGTCGCGGCAGAGGGAGACGAGGTCGGTCGCCCCGTCCACGAAGAAGGGCTTGCGCAGATAGACGTCGCGCACCCGCGAGGTCATGAGCGAGACCAGCTCGCGCCGGTCCCGTTCTGACGGCGAGGCCCGCCCGGGGGCGGGCGGGCCGGACGCTGCGGGGGCGTCCTCGGGACCGTGGGGGGCTGTGCCCCGGGCCGTGGCGGCCCGGGGTTCATCCTCCCGGCGGTCCCCGTTCGGGGGGCCGGTCATGTGGTCCGGCCGTGGCATGGCGTCAGCCTAGCATGGAGCGACTGACGAAGGGTCAGTGCCCCGACGCCTCCGCCGCACCGATGCCCGTCTCGGAACGCACTTCCTGCGCCGGGAAGCCGGCCCGGTCGATCTTCGCCCGCTGGCTGTTGTCGAGGATCGAGAACAGCCAGATGCCGACGAAGCCGAGCGTCATGGAGAACAGCGCCGGCGAGGTGTAGGGGAACGGCGCGGAGCCGGCCGGGTTGCCGAGGGTGGCTTCCCACACCGAGGGCGAGAGCACGGTCAGCACCACCGAGGACAGGAGCCCCAGGAAGCCGCCGATGACGGCGCCCTTGGTGGTGCAGTCCTTCCATAGCACCGACATGAACAGCACCGGGAAGTTGGCCGAGGCGGCAACCGCGAAGGCCAGCGACACCATGAAGGCGATGTTCTGCTTCTCGAAGGCGATGCCGAGCAGCACCGCGAGGATGCCGAGGCAGACCGTGGTGATGCGGGAGACCTTCAGCTCCGAGGCGCTGTCGGCCTTGCCCTTCTTGATGACCGTCGAATACAGGTCGTGCGACACCGCCGAGGCGCCCGAGAGCGTGAGGCCGGCCACCACCGCGAGGATGGTCGCGAACGCCACCGCCGAGATGAAGCCGAGGAACACGTTGCCGCCGACCGCATGGGCGAGGTGCACCGCCGCCATGTTGGCGCCGCCGATGAGCCCGCCGCCGGGACCGGTGAGGAACTCCGGATTGGTGAGCACGAAGGTGATGGCGCCGAAGCCGATGATGAAGGTCAGGAGGTAGAAGTAGCCGATCCAGGCGGTGGCCCACATCACCGACTTGCGGGCTTCCTTCGCGCTCGGAACCGTGAAGAAGCGCATCAGGATATGTGGCAGGCCGGCAGTGCCGAACATGAGCGCCATGCCGAAGGAGATGGCCGAGATCGGGTCCTTGATGAAGTTGCCCGGTCCCATGATGGACTGGCCGGCCGCGGCCGCCGCCTGGGGCGTGGTGCCGGGCTTGGCGGCGGCGATGTTGGTCTTCACCTCGACCGCGGCGGCGAACAGCTTCTCGGGCGAGAAGCCGTAGCGCCACATCACCATGACCGCCATGAAGGTGGCGCCGCCGAGCAGCAGGCAGGCCTTGATGATCTGCACCCAGGTGGTGGCCGTCATGCCGCCGAACAGCACGTAGACCATCATCAGCGCGCCGACGATCAGCACGGCGATCCAGTAGTCGAGGCCGAACAGCAGCTTGATGAGCTGGCCGGCGCCCACCATCTGGGCGATGAGGTAGAACGCCACCACGACCAGGGTGCCGGAGGCGGCGAACACGCGCACCGGGGTCTGGGCGAAGCGGAAGGCGGCGACGTCGGCGAAGGTGAACTTGCCGAGGTTCCGGAGGCGCTCGGCCATCAAGAAGGTCAGGATCGGCCAGCCGACGAGGAAGCCGATGGAGTAGATGAGGCCGTCATAGCCGGAGCTCATCACCGCGGCGGATATGCCGAGGAAGGAGGCGGCCGACATGTAGTCGCCGGCGATGGCGAGGCCGTTCTGGAAGCCGGTGATGCCGCCGCCCGCGGTGTAGAAGTCGGCGGCCGACTTGGTCTTCGCGGCCGCCAACTTGGTGATGTAGAGCGTGCCCAGCACGAACACCACGAACATGGTGATCGCGGTCCAGTTGGTGGCCTGCTTGTCGGCCTGCCCGAGATCGCCGCCGGCGGCGAGCGCCAGGGTGGGGGCGAGGACGAGCGCGGCCGCGGCGCCGATGGCGAACGCGCGGCGGGCGAACGAGGTCGGGAGCGTCGCGTTCACTTGAGCGCCTCCTGCTTGATCTTCTCGGAGAGCGCGTCGAACTCGCCGTTGGCGCGGCGGACGTAGATGGCGGTGATGAGGATGGTGAACACGATCACGCCGAAGCCGATCGGAATGCCCCAGGTCATCACGCCGTCACCCATGCGTGCGGCCAAAAGGTCCTTGCGGAAGGCGATGAGCAGGATGAAGCCGTAATACACGACCAGCATCGCCAGGGTGAGACTCCACCCGAAGCGCGAACGGCGCGATTTCAGCGCCTGGTAATTGGGATCGGCCGCAATGCGTGCGGCCACGGAATTGTCCATGGGTCGCCCTCCCTGAAAGCCCGCGGTACCCGTGGGCCCCGGTTGTTATCTTCGTGATCGACCTTGGCCTCGACCGGCCTCGTCACCCTGCACTCTGTACCAGAGGCGACGCCGCGCGCTAGTTGAGGAAACCCCGTACTTTCGGCCATACGCCGAATGTATTGTGCAGTGCGCTGCCTGCTTCTGTGGAGTGCGCGGGAATCGATGATCTGTAAATGTTTGGAGTGGCTTTTTGACGCTTTATTACGTGGCGCGGCGGGCGTTTTTCCGACTTGGAAACCCACTTGTTGCAGAAGCCTTGCTGTCTAATACTTTCGGGTGAGGGATACCGCGCGTGCGCCTTTGGTTGTAGGTCTGACGTTGGGGAGGGCTGCGCCAGCCCGTGCTCCTGCTTCGCTCGGGTGCTACAGCTGGCGCAGGGAAGAAACCGGGGGGACACCATGGGCAGGACCGTATCGCTGCGCTCGGACGCGCTGTCGGCGGAGATTTCCACGCTGGGCGCCGAACTACGGGCGCTGGCCGACGCCGAGGGCCGCGCCTTGCTGTGGCACGGTGATCCGGCCTTCTGGACCGGCCGGGCGCCGCTGCTCTTCCCCATCGTCGGCGAGCTGCCGGACCTCACCCTCGTGCATGAGGGCAAGGGCCACCCCATGCGCCGGCATGGCTTCGCGCGCTTCTCCGAGTTCGAGGTGGTGGAAGAGGCGCCGGACCGGGCCACCTTCCGCCTTCTCCCCAGCGCGGCGACGCGGGCCGAATACCCGTTCGATTTCGCGCTGGAGGTCACTTTTGCGCTCGAAGGCGCGACGCTCGCCATGGAGGCGGTGGTGACGAATCCCGGCCCTGGCGTGCTGCCGGCGAGCTTCGGCTACCACCCCGCCTTCCTCTGGCCGCTGCCCTATGGCGGCACGCGCGCCGAGCACCGGGTGATTTTCGAGCATCCCGAGCCCGCGCCCATCCACCGCCCCGTCAACGGCCTGCTCTCCCGCGCCAGCGAGCCGAGCCCCGCCGCCGAGGGGGTGCTGGCTCCGGATGACGCCATGTTCGAGCGCGATGCGCTGATCTTCCTCGGGCTCAATTCGCACCGGCTCCAGTATGGGGTGCCGGGCCGGCCGGGGCTGGACATCACCTTTCCCGGCATGCCGGACCTCGGCATCTGGACCAAGCCCGGCGCGCCGTACCTCTGCATCGAGCCATGGTCCGGCTATGCGACGCCGGAGGGCGATACCCGCCCGTTCGTGGAGAAGCCGGGCCTTCTCCACATCCCCGCGGGCGAGGAACGCCGCTTTGTGATGACCGTGCGCCTCATCCCCGAGGTTGCGGCCTGATACCTCTTAAGTGCCTATGCCGCCGCGCGGTTTCGGCGCGCGTGCGGCGAGGCTCAAGGCGTCGTCCCCCGCCGGTTGTGGCTGTCCTGCGTCATGCCCCTTGATGGAAGGCGCCGGGTTTGCTTCCATCACGGGTATGACGACCGGCCTGATCGAGATCCGCAGGGCCAAGCCCGCCGACGCCAAGGCGATCGCGGCGGTCCATGACGACGCGTGGCGGACAGCCTATCGCGGCATCATCCCCGGCATCGAGCTGGAGCGCATGGTGGAGCGGCGCGGTCCGCGCTGGTGGGATGCCGCCATCCGCAGAGGCAGCCGCCTGTCCGTCCTGCTCGTGGGCGAGGACATCGCCGGCTACGTGAATTACGGCGGCAACCGCGCCAAGGCGCTGCCCTATGGCGGCGAGATTTACGAAATCTACCTCCACCCGCAATATCAGGGCCTCGGCTTCGGCCAGCGCCTGTTCGCGGCCGCCCGGCGCGATCTCGCCATCGCCCGGCTTGGTGGTCTCGTGGTGTGGGCGCTCGCGGAAAACGAAAGCGCCGTGGGCTTCTATCAGGCGTTGGGGGGGCAACCGGTCGCATCCTCGACCGAGCAGTTCGGTTCGAAAACGCTGGACAAGACCGCCTTCGCTTGGCAGCGGTAGCGCCCGGACGGGCACCCGCCCGTCGGGTCCGAAGCGCCTGCGCAGCCTTGCGTGGCGCCGATTCGACTTTGGTCGGAGCGGACCCGAAGTCCCGCAGCCAGTGTCAAGAGCGAGCATCCCATGCGCATCGACGCGATCCCGATCGGCAAGAACCCGCCCCACGACGTGAACGTGCTGATCGAAGTCCCGATCGGCGGGGAGCCGATCAAGTACGAGATGGACAAGGCCGCGGGCACCCTCTTCGTGGATCGCTTCCTCTATACCGCCATGCGGTATCCCGGAAACTACGGCTTCATCCCGCACACCCTCTCCGGCGACGGCGACCCCTGCGACGTGCTGGTGGCCAACACCCGCGCCATCGTGGCCGGCGCGATCATCTCGGTGCGCCCCGTCGGCGTGCTGCTGATGGAGGACGAGGCCGGCATGGATGAGAAGATCATCGCCGTGCCCTCCTCCAAGCTCACCAAGCGCTACGACAAGGTGCAGAACTACAACGACCTGCCCGAGATCACCCTCAAGCAGATCGAGCACTTCTTCGAGCACTACAAGGATCTGGAGCCCAACAAGTGGGTGAAGATCGTCGGCTGGCGCGACGCCGCCGAGGCGCACAAGCTGATCCTCGAAGGCATCGAGCGCGCCAAGGCCGAAGGCAAGGAAGGCTGAGGTCTTCCGCCTCCCTTTAGGCCGTTGACCTGTCGCCCTCCGGCTTGACCGAAGGGCCGTTCCCCGGACAAGCGCATCGATGCGCGCGGTGCGGGAATGCGCGTCTAAATCCGTCATTCGGCGTCATGCCCGGGCTTGTCCCGGGCATCCACGTCGATCCGCCTGAGACGGCTGGTGAATTTCATTCCCAGCCTCGCCACGTGGATGGCCGGAGCCCGCATGTTTGCGGGTTCCGTTCTCCAAGGCGGAAGTCGGCAGCAGCCGACTTCCGGGTCAAGCCCGGCCATGACGGTGGTGTAGGATCGATGGGGCTTGCGACAGCCCGGACGCAACCGATCTCGCAACGCCTCCGGCCCTCAATTCACGCCGGCGCCGTCGCCTCCAGAATCAGCTTGCGGATTTCCGGCAGGCAGGAGCCGCAATTGGTGCCGGCCTTGAGCCGCGCGCCCACCGCCGCCGCATCGGCGGCGCCGTCCCGGATGGCGGCGAGGATGGTGTCCTTCGGCACCCCGAAGCAGGCACACACCAGCGGCCCGCAGGCGGCATTCGCGCCCGCCCGGCGGCCGGAAAGCACGAGGCGCCGGTCGGCGGCCGAGACCTCGGACGCCAGCAGCCCCTTCAGCGCATCCCACGCCACGCGCTGGCCGGCGGCGCCGATGAACACCGCGAAGTCGAGCCTCCCGTCCGCATCGAAGGCGGCGGCGCGGTAGAGGCCGGAGGGCGTATCGCTCAGCTCGGCGACGTCCGCCGGGCCTTCCGCCTTCACCCATTGCGCCCAGTCCTCAGGCCCCATGCGGCCGGCGATGCGCCAGCCATAGCCGCCCTCCAGCGCCGCGCGCGCCCACCACACGCCCTCCGGCAGCGCCATGCGCCGGCGCGCCAGCACGAAGCCCTCGAACGGCGCCGCATGGGGCGCCAGCGCAGCCGGCGTCGCCTTGGAATCGGGCTGGCCGGAGATGGGGTCCGTCACCGCATGCACCAGCGCGCCGACGCGTCCGTCGGAGGAATTGGCGTGGCTCCAGTGGATGGGCGCGAACAGCGTGCCGGGTCTTTGGCCGGCGTCCACCACCACCTCCAGCACCGCGCGGCCGTGGGCGCTCGTCACCTCCGCCAGCATGCCCGTGGCGAGCCCCAGCGGCGCGGCATCGTCCGGATGAACCGCGACGAACGGCGCCGGAATGTGCGCGCCGAGGCGGGGCGCGAGGCCGGTGCGGGTCATGGTGTGCCACTGGTCGCGGATGCGGCCGGTGTTGAGCAGGAAGGGGAAATCGTTCTCGGCCGAAACCGCCACCACGGGGCGCGGGGCGACGAAGCGGGCGCGCCGGTCGGGCGTGAAATAGCCGCCGTCCGCGAACAGGCGCGCGGTGCCCTCCGCCCGGCCGGTGGGGACGGGCCATTGCACCGGCGCGATATCCTCGTAGGCCGCTTCGGTGAGGCCGGCGAAGGCGGAGATGTCGAAATCCCGCGCGCCGTCATTCTCGAAGCCGGAGAGGGCGGCATGCTCGCGGAAGATGTCCGCCGGCCCGCGCCACGCGAAGGCCGCGCCGAAGCCGAGGCGCTGCGCAACGCCCTTGAGCGCCCACCAGTCGGGCTGCACCTCGCCGGGGCGGGGCAGGAAGGGGCGCTGGCGGGAGATGCGGCGCTCGGAATTGGTAACGGTGCCATCCTTCTCGCCCCAGGCGGCGGCGGGCAGCATCACATGCGGGCGGCATCCGGCGGTGTCGTTGGCGACCACGTTCTCGGAGAGGACGAACAGCTCCAGCCCTTCCAGCGCCGTGCGCACGGCGTCGGCCTTTGGCAGGCTCACGGCGGGGTTGGTGCCCATCACCCACAGGGCCTTGATCTCGCCCCGGCCGATGGCGGCGAACATGTCCACCGCCTTCAGCCCCTCGTGCTCCGCCATGTGCGGCGCGCCCCAGAAGCGGCGCACCCGGTCCACCTCGGCGGGGGAAAAGCCCATGTGGGCGGCGAGCTGGTTGGCGAGCCCGCCCACCTCGCGCCCGCCCATGGCATTGGGCTGGCCGGTGAGGGAGAACGGCCCCATGCCCTCCCGCCCGATGCGGCCGGTGGCGAGGTGGCAGTTGAGGATGGCGTTCACCTTGTCGGTGCCCACCGCCGACTGGTTCACCCCCTGCGAGTAGCAGGTGACGGTGCGCTGCGTTTCGGTGAACAAAGCGAAGAAGCGTTCCACGTCCGCCACCGCCAGCCCGCAGGCGCGGGCGGTGGTTGCGGCATCGGGCGCCACGGCGCGGGCGGCTTCCAAGGCTTCGCCAAAGCCTGTCGTGTGCGCCTCCACATAAGCGGCATCGAAGGCCGGGCTCTGCGCCAGATGCACCAGCAGGCCGGAGAACAGCAGCGCATCCGTGCCATGGGCGAGGGGCAGGAACAGGTCCGCCTCCGCCCCGGTGTCGGTGCGGCGCGGGTCGATGACGACAAGCTTCGTGCCCCGCGCCTTGCGCGCGGCCTCCATGCGGCGGAACAGAACGGGATGGCACCACGCGGTGTTGGAGCCGGTGAGGACGATGAGGTCGGCCCCATCCAGATCCTCATAGCTGCCCGGCACCGTGTCCGAGCCGAAGCCGCGCTTGTGGCCGGCGACGGAGGAGGACATGCACAGGCGCGAATTGGTGTCCACGTTCGCCGTGCCGAGGAAGCCCTTGGCCAGCTTGTTGGCGGCGTAATAATCCTCGGTCAGCAGCTGGCCGGAGAGATAGAAGGCCACCGCCTGCGGCCCGTGCCGGTCGATGATGGCGGAGAGGTCTCCCGCGATGCGGTCCAGCGCCTCGTCCCAGCTCGCGCGGGCGAGCACGCCGTCCGCCCCGCGCACCAGCGGGTGGAGCAGGCGGGTGCCGAGCCCCAGCGTCTCCCCCAGCGCCGCGCCCTTGGAGCACAGGCGGCCGAGATTGGCCGGGTGGTCATGATCGCCCTCCACCAGCGCGCCGCCCAGCCCGTCCGGCGTCGCCTTCACGCCGCAGCCGACGCCGCAGTAGGGGCAGGTGGTCTTCACCGAAGGGGGCGAGGTGAGGGGGGCGTTCATGCCGGTCCTGCCTGAGGCGTGGCCATCATTTCTAGCTCAGTACACGTCGGCCTGATAGCGCCCGGCGGTCTTGAGATCGGCGACGAATTTCGCCGCCGCCTCCGCCGAAAGCCCGCCATGGGTGGCGGCCACATCCGCGACGGCCTGCTCCACGTCCTTCGCCATGCGCCTGGCATCGCCGCAGACGTAGAAATGCGCGCCGTCCTTCAGCCAGCCCCACAGCTCCGCGCCGGCCTCGCGGATGCGATCCTGCACATAGACCTTGCGGTCGCCGTCGCGGGACCAGGCGGTGTCGAGGCGGGTGAGGCAGCCGGCGGCCTGAAGGCCGGACAACTCGTCCTCGTAGAAGAAATCCGTCTCGCGGCGCTGGTGGCCGAAGAACAGCCAGTTGCGGCCCGGGGCCCTGGTCGCCAGCCGTTCGTGCAGGAAGGAGCGGAAGGGCGCGATGCCGGTGCCGGGGCCGACCATGATGATGTCCTTCGCCAGATCCTGCGGCAAAGCGAAGCCGTGGGCCTTCTGGATATAGGCCTTCATCCGCGTGCCCGGCGCGAGGCGGTCGCCGAGGAAGGTGGAGGCGACGCCGAGCCGGGTGCGGCCTTCCAGATCATAGCGCACCGCATCCACCGTCAGCGTGAGCCGGCCGGGGGTGGCGACGGGGCTGGAGGAGATGGAATAGAGGCGCGGCTGCAGCGGCTCCAGGCACTCGATGAGGGCTTCCGGGTCGGGGCGGATGCCGGGGAATTTCGTGAGCGCCGCCAGCACGTCGAGGGTGGCGGCGTCGCCGTCCGGGTCCTCGCCATTGGCGAGCGCGCGGGCCTTCGCCTTGCGCTCGCCGCCGACGAGATAGGAGATGAGGGTGAAGAGCGCGTCCGGCGCCGATTTCAGGCACACCTCGCGGGCCAGCACCTCGGCGAGCGTATGGCCGGCGATGGGGAAGTCCGCGGGGGCGTGCAGCGCCTCCAGCACGGCGGCGACGAGGCCGGGATCGTTCACCGGGAAGACGCCGAAGCTGTCGCCGGCGGCATAGTCGATGCCGGAGCCGGCGAGGTCGAACTCCACATGCCACGTCTCCTTCTCCGAGCCCGCCTTGTTGAGGCGGGTGCGGGAGAGGAAGGTGACTTCGCCGGGATTCTCGCGGGTGCCGGTGGCGGCGGCTGCGGGGGCGAGCGCAGGGGCGGGGGCCTCGGCGACCGGCGCGGCCTCGGCCGGAGCCGAAGTTTCCGCCGCGAGCTGCTTCAGCATCCGCAGCGTCTCCTTGCCGCCGGGGGCGCAGAGGTTGAGCTTTGATTCCGCGCCGCTCGCCAGCGCCTTGGCGTAGGTCTCGCAGACATAGCCGCACTGGCCGCAATCCTGCTGCGCCATGGCCGCCATCATGCGCCGGGGCAGGGCCTTGCCCTCGGCCAGCGCCATGCGCTCGGGAAGCGGCATGGAGGGGTCGTGCCAGGGTGCGCCGTCATCTTCTTCCGCAGGCGCGGGAGCGGAGATATCAGGCATCAGCGCCGCCGCGTCGCCGGCCGAGAGGGCCATGGGCGCGGGCGCCGTCTCGGTGGAGAGGATGGCGGCAAAAAAGCCGTTCAGCCACGCCCGCTGCTCCGCGGAGAAGGGCGCGCTGTCGGGCAGGACCGGGACGATGGGGGGACGGGACTGGAGGCTCATGGGCGTGTCTCGAATGGAGTGTGCGCGGCCGGAACGCCTGCGCTCATGCCGCAGCCGCCAGCGCCTTCAGCGCGTCGGGGTCGAGGCGGCGGGTGAAGTCGGCGAAGCTTTCGCCCGCGGCGCGGTGGGCCTGCCAGCTCTTGAGCAGGCGTTCCACCACGGCCGGGGCGTCGTCCGCCGGCACATATTGGTAAAGCTCGCGGGCGATGGCGGCCGCGCTGCCGAAGCCTCCGCCGACGAGGATGTGATAGCCGTCCACCGTGTCCCCGTCGTCATTGACTGGCACCCGCGCCCCGATCAGCCCGATATCGCCGATATAGTGCTGGGCGCAGGAATTGTGGCAGCCGGTGACGTGGATGTTCACCGGCCCGTCGAGGGCGACCCGCTCTTCGCAATGGGCCAGGATGGCCCGCGCGGTGCCCTTGGTATCGGCCGCCGCGAAGCGGCAGCCCTTCGCCCCGGTGCAGGCGACGATGCCCGCCTGGAGCGGCGTTGCCTTGGTGGTGAGGCCGAGGGCCTCCACCGCGTCCGTGACGGCCGCGATATCGGCATCGGCGACGCCGGAAATGAGCAGATTCTGCCAGACGGTGAGGCGGATATCTCCGTCGCCGAAGCGGGCCGAGATGTCGGCGAGCCCGCGCATCTGCGCCGCGCTCATGCGGCCCACGGGCGTGCCGACGCCCACATAATTCAACCCCGCCTGCTTCTGCGGATGGACGCCGAGATGGGCGAGCCGGTCCGGCTCCGCGCGCGGCTTCACCGCCTCGGCGGCAAGGCGGGTGAAGGGGCGGCCGAGCTTTTCCTCCACCCGCTTCAGGAAGCCGTCGAAGCCCATGGAATCGAGCGCATATTTCAGCCGCGCCTTCTTGCGGTCGGTGCGGTCGCCGGTGTCGATGAAGGCGCGCACGATGGCCGCCGCAACGTCCACCGTTTCCTCCGGCCGCACGACGATGCCGGTGTCGCGGGCGAAATCCTTGTGGCCGGTGATGCCGCCCAGCACGAGGCGCAGCCAGACGCCGGGGGCGATGCCGAAGCCGTCCATCACCTCCACCGCCTGGAAGCCGATGTCGTTGGTGTCCTCCAGCGCGCCGATGGTGCCGGCGCCGTCGAACGCCACGTTGAACTTGCGCGGCAGGCCGTACATGTCGCGGCTATTGAGGATGTAGTGGTGCCACGCGCTCGCCAGCGGGCGGGTGTCGAGCAGTTCCTGCGGGTCGATGCCGGCGGTGGGGGTGCCGGTGACATTGCGGATATTGTCCGCCCCCGAGCCCTTGGCCGTGAGGCCGAGGGAGACCAGCCCCTCCAGCACGGCAATGCCGTCGGTGGGCGGGATCTCGCGGATCTGCAGGTTCGCGCGGGTGGTGATGTCGGTGAAGCCACCGCCGTGGCGCTCCGCGATGTCGGCGACGCCCCGGAACTGCCAGTGGGTGAGGATGCCGCCGGGAATGCGCATGCGGCACATGAAGCTGTCCTGCGCCGGGGCGACATAGAACAGACCGTGATACTTCCAGCGCAGGATGTCCGGCCCCTTGGGGAAGACGCCGTCGCGGGCGGCGGCGCGCATGCGGTCATAGGCGTCGAGGCCCAGTTCCTCGCGCTTCGCCTTCTCCTCCGGGGTGAGCTTCTTTCCCGCCGCCTCGGTACGGGCCATGGCGCGATGGCTCGCGGCGTCGGGGCCGGTCATCTCGGCGACCGGCGCAGCGGCGGGCGCGCCGCGGGCGATCTGCACGGCCTTGGCGCCGGAGACGAAGCCTTCCAGATAGCGCTTCTGGTCGGTGGTGAAATCGGCGCCCATGGGGTTTCCTTTCTTCTTCTTGTCAGGCTGCGGCCGCCACCGCATCGCGGCCGAACGCAAGCTCGGTGCGCATGGCGGCGATGGGGGTGCGGCGGGTGATGAGGTCGAGGTAGAAGAGGCCGTCCGCCGTGTCGCCGAACAGCACGGCGCCGGCTAGAACGCCGTCCTTCACGATGAGCCGGCGGTAGATGCCGAGGCCGCGATCGGTGAGCACGATGTCCTCCGTGCCCGCGCCGCCGGTGACGTCGCCGGCGGAGAAGACGGGCACGCCCGACACCTTGAGATTGGTGGAAACCACGGAACCCGCGTAGCGCGCATCCTCCCCGGCGAGGCGGCGGGCGAGCACGCCGGCCTGCTCATAGGCCGGGGCGACGAGGCCGTAGGTCATGCCGCGATGCTCGGCGCATTCGCCGATGGCGAAGATGTCGGGATCGGACGAGGCGAGGGTGTCGTCCACCACGATGCCGCGCTTCACCTCCAGCCCCGCCCCACGGGCGAGGTCCGCATTGGGGATGACGCCGCAGGCCACCACCAGGATGTCGGCGGGAAGGACGCGGCCGTCCTTCAGGCGCAGGCCGGTGACGTGGCTCTCGCCCTCGATGGCTTCGCTCGCGGCGCCCAGCAGCACCTCGATGCCCTTGGCCTCCACGGCGCGTCGGAGGAAGCCGCCGGCCGCGACGTCCAGCTGGCGCTCCATCAGCCGGTCCATGAGATGGACGAGGCGGGTCTCGACGCCCGCACCCGCAAGCCCGGCGGCGGCCTCGATGCCCAGCAGCCCGCCGCCGATGACCACGGCGCGCGTGCCGGGCACGGCGGCAGCGGCCAGCAGGGCTTCCACGTCCTTCAAATCGCGGAAGGTGTGGACGCCGGGCAGCTCCATGCCGGGCAGCGGCAGGCGGATGGGGTGGGAGCCGGTGGCCAGCACCAGCTTGCCGAAGGGCAGGCGGCGGCCGTCCGCCAGCACCACGTCGCGGGCGGCGCGGTCGATGGCGGCGGCGGGGGTGCCGTATTGCAGCGTCACGCCCCGTTCGCGCCACCATTGCGCGGGCTTCATCTCCGCCTCGGCGGCGCTCATGTGGCCGGCGAGCACTTCGGAGAGCAGCACGCGGTTATAGGCAAGGTGCGGCTCCGCCCCGATTACCGCCACGGCGTGGCGGCCCAGCGCGCGCCGGGTCAGCTCCTCGCAGAGCTTCGCGGCGGCCATGCCGTTGCCGATGACGAGAAGGGGCTCGCTCACGTGCCTCTCCTCACTCGGCCGCGACCGGCGCCTTGGCGGCGGCGGCGATCATGACGGAGGAGAGGATGCCGTAGGCTTCCCCCCAGGCTTCCTTGGTCTCGGGCGTGAAGTCGGGGCCGAGGCCGCGCTCCAGCGTCCAGATGAGCGCGGCGCCGACGGGGGCGTAGTGCTCGTCCTTCACGCCATAGGCCACATGCTTGCGGGCGAGGCTCTCGGCGGCGGGGACGATCTTGCCGAGATCGCTGAGGCCGGCGACGACGAGGCCCAGCGTCGCCATGAGCTTGGCGCCCTGGAGGCTCATGTCGCCCTTGAACAGGGGCTTCACCTGCGGCGCGATCTCGAACAGCCGGCCGTAGAAGACGGCGGCGGCGGTGTCGGCGATGGGCACCACCTTGGCGAACGAGTCCTGGATCAGCTCGATCTGGTGCGGGGTCAGGCTCATGGCAAAACTCCTGATGAAGGGCGCGCGAACCCGTGCGCGCCGGTTGGGCGCGTGGTCTCGGCGGTCTAGGAGGACGGCGCGGGCAGGCCCGCGCCTCTATTGCGCGTCGATGGCGCGGACAGGCCGCGCCTTTGCGTCAGGCGGCCTCGACGAAGCGGTGGCGCTCGTGGAGGAATTTCAGCACCGCCTCGCGGGCCTTGAGGTATGTGGGGTTGGTCACCAGCTCGAGGCGCTTGCGCGGGCGGGGCAACTTCACCTCCAGCACCTCGCCCACATAGGCGGAGGGGCCGTTGGTCATCATCACGATGCGGTCGGAGAGCAGCACCGCCTCGTCCACGTCGTGGGTGATCATGAGGATGGTGTTGCCCAGCGTGGCGTGGATCTGCATCACGCTGTCTTGCAGGTGCGCGCGGGTGAGCGCATCCAGCGCGCCGAACGGCTCGTCCAGCAGCAGCACCTTCGGCTCCATGGCCAGCGCCCGGGCGATGCCGACGCGCTGCTTCATGCCGCCGGAGATTTCGGAGGGGCGCTTGTCCTTGGCATGGCCCATCTGCACGAGGTCGAGATTGTGCAGGGTCCAGTCGTGCCGCTCGGCGCGCGAGCGGGTGCCGGAGAACACCTTGTCCACCGCGAGGCGCACGTTGTCATAGACGGTGAGCCAGGGCAGCAGGGAGTGGTTCTGGAACACGACGGCGCGGTCCGGGCCGGGGGAATTCACCTCCCGCCCGTCGAGGATCACCCCGCCGGTGGTGGCGGAGGTGAGGCCGGCGACGATGTTCAACAAAGTGGACTTGCCGCAGCCGGAATGGCCGATGATGGAGACGTACTCGCCCTTGTCGATGTCGAGCGTCACCTCCTTCAGCACATTGGTGGAGGCGGAGCCGCGGGTGAAGGTCTTGTCGATGTGATCGAGCTTCAGATAGGCGCCCATGGAAGCCTCCTCAGGCAGCGGCGGTGCCGCGGGTTACGAAGGCGCCGACGGCGGCGATCATGCGGTCCAGAATGAAACCGGTGATGCCGACATAGAAGAGCGCCACGATGATGTCGCCGATGAGCGACGAGTTCCACGCATCCCAGATGAAGAAGCCGATGCCGACGCCGCCGATGAGCATCTCCGCCGCGATGATGGCGAGCCAGCTGAGGCCGATGCCGATGCGCAGGCCGGTGAAGATGTAGGGCGCGGCCGCCGGGATCATGATCTTCAGGAAGAATTCGATGGGGTTCAGCCGCAGCACCGCAGCAACGTTCCGGTAGTCCTGCGGGATGTTGCGGATGCCCACCGCCGTATTGATGATGATCGGCCAGATGGCGGTGATGAAGATGACGAACACCGCCGCCGGCTGGCCGTCGCGGAAGGCGGCCAGCGAGAGCGGCAGCCAGGCGAGCGGGGGCACGGTGCGCAGCACCTGGAACAGCGGGTCGAGCCCGCGCATGGCCCAGGTGGACTGGCCGATGAGCACCCCGAGGCCGACGCCCGCCACCGCCGCGAGGCTGTAGCCCACCGCCACCCGCTGGAGCGAGGCGAGGATGTGCCAGAACAGGCCCTTGTCGAGGCCGCCCCGGTCATAGAAGGGGTGGGCGATCAGCTCCCACGAATTCTGGATGATGGAGGAGGGCGGCGGCAGGGCCGAGCCCGGGGCGCTGCACAGGATCTGCCACAGGCCCAGGAGCAGGGCGATGACGACGATGGGCGGGACGATGTTGGCCGCGGCCGTCTTCAGCAAGGGCACGATCTTCTCCGCCAGCGCCGGGCGCTTGCGCGCCGGCATCTTCACCACCTGGGCTGCCGGGGCTTGCGCCATCTTGGCAGGCGAGGATTTTTCCAGCTTGAGGGCGGGCATGGACATGAATGCGTCTCCGGGTTCGGGGCAGGGGGCGCCGCCCCCGTGGTCTGGGATCAGGGGCGGCGCCGCGCGATCACGAAATCCGCTTGATGCCGAGGCTCGACAGATAGGCGGAGGGGTTTTCCGGATCGAAGACCTTGCCGTCGAAGAAGGTCTCCTTGCCGCGCGAGGTGGAGGTGGGGATCTCGGCCGCCGGCACGGAGAGAGCCTTCGCCGCCTCGCGCCACATGTCCTCGCGGTTCACCTTGGCGATGAGGGCCTTGGCGTCGTAATCGGGCTCGAACTTGCCCCAGCGCTGGTCCTCGGTGATGAACCACAGGTCGTGGCTCTGGTAGGGGTAGGACGCATTGTCCTGCCAATACTTCATCATGACCGGGCTCTTCTCGACCACGCGGCCGGTGCCGTAGTCGAACTTGCCCTTCATGCGGTCCACCACGTCGGCGACCGGCACGTTGATCCACTGGCGCTTGGCGCAGATGGCCGCGACTTCCTCGCGGTTTTCCATCTTGTCGCACCACATCTGGGCTTCCATCACCGCCTTCAGCAGCGCCATGGCGGCCTTGGGGTTCTTGTCCACATAGGCGGCGCGCATGCCGAGCGCCTTCTCCGGATGGTCCTTCCAGAGCTCGCCGGTGGTGACGGCGGTGTAGCCGATCTTCTGGTGGATGAGCTGCTCGTTCCACGGCTCGCAGACGCAGAAGCAGTCCATGGTGCCCACCTTCATGTTGGCCACCATCTGGGCCGGCGGGACGACGATGGTCTCGATGTCCTTGTCGGGATCGATGCCGCCGGCGGCGAGCCAGTAGCGGATCCACAGGTCATGGGTGCCACCGGGGAAGGTCATGGCGGCCTTCACCGACTTGCCGGAGGCCTTCTTCTTGTCCAGCGCTTCCTTGAAGGGCTTGGTGTCGAGGCCGATCTTGAGGTCGATATATTCCTGGCCCACCGAGATGCACTGGCTGTTCAGGTTCAGCCGGGAGAGGATGTACATGGGGGTGGGGACGTTGTTCTGCGTCACCTTGCCGGCGGAGATCAGGTAGGGCATGGGCGTGAGGATGTGGGCGCCGTCGATGCCGTTGCCCTCGGAGCCGAGCACCAGATTGTCGCGCGTGGTGCCCCAGGAGGCCTGCTTGGCCACCGTCACGTCGGTCATGCCGTATTTGTCGAACAGGCCCTTTTCCTTGGCCACGAACAGGGGCGCCGCATCGGTGAGGGCGATGAAGCCGAGCGTCGCCTTGTTGGTCTCCGGCGCCTCGGAGGCGTAGGCCGCCGGCACGCCGCCGGGGAAGGCCATGCGGATGCTCTCGAACAAAGCGGCGGTGCCCAGCGCCGCGGCCGTGCCCTTCAGCAGCGAGCGGCGCGAGACGCCGGCGGGGGTGGAGGCGTCGGCTTCGGTGGAGACGGTTTCGTTGGGCCCGGACTTGAAAGCGTCGCTCATGTTCTTTTCCCCTGGATCGGCAAAGGCGGACGCGGAGACCCGAAACGAAAAAAGCCGCGGACATGCTCACGACCTTCCGGTCATGGCTGTCAGCGGCTCTGCTGCGGGTCCCATCGTTGGGACGAATATGGGGCGCGGTCATCATCGACTGCGCCGCAGTGATAAAAGCAAGTGATGGGCCAAGTGCGCCCGGATGCTTAGGTCTCTGATTCCACGAATAAAATTAGATTGATGAAAAATTGGGCGTGCGCGGCGCCTGCACTTCCGTTGTTCATCTGATGATGCAGATGCCTGCGAAGTGTGCGCTGCGGCACGGCTTGGCCATTGGGCCGGCGGGCTTTCCCGCGCCGGCGGTGCGCATCTTCAGCGGGTGCCGCGGCACTTGTTCCTGGCCGCCCCCTCGGGCATCGTGCGCGCCTCGATCGACCCCCGATCTTGCGACCCCCGACCCCGACCCCTGATCGCCGCTGCCGCCGGACCTTTGAAGGACGCCCCATGTCCCCCTCTCCCCGCCCCCTCAAGCCCGGCGACCATGTGTTCCTGGTGGATGGCTCCTCCTTCGTGTTCCGCGCCTATTTCCAGTCCATCAACCAGGACCGGAAGTACAATTTCCGCTCGGACCGGCTACCCACGGGCGCGGTGCGCCTCTTCTGCACCAAGCTGTTCCAGTTCGTGCGCGACGGGGCCGTGGGCATCCGCCCCACCCACCTCGCCATCGTCTTCGACAAGTCGGAGGATTCGTTCCGCAAGGAGCTCTATCCCGACTACAAGGCCAACCGCTCCGAGCCGCCGGACGAGCTGATTCCCCAGTTCCCGCTCATGCGCGAGGCGGTGCGCGCCTTCGGCCTCATCCCGGTGGAGCAGGCGCGCTACGAGGCGGATGACATCATCGCCACCTATGCCGAGCAGGCGGTGAAGGCCGGGGCGGACGTGCTCATCGTCTCCGCCGACAAGGACCTGATGCAGCTCATCGGCCCCAAGGTCGCCATGTACGATCCCGCCTCGGGCGAGAGCGGCGGGCGTGGGGCGCGCCCCGAGCGGCGCATCGGCCTCGGCGAGGTCGTGGAATATTTCGGCGTGCCGCCGGAGAAGGTCACGGACGTGCAGGCGCTGGCCGGTGACAGCACCGACAATGTGCCCGGCGTGCCCGGCATCGGCATCAAGACCGCCGCGCAGCTCATCGCCGAATATGGCGATCTCGAAACGCTGCTCGCCCGCGCGGGCGAGATCAAGCAGCCCAAGCGCCGCGAGTCGCTCCTGAACAATCAGGAGGCCGCGCGCATCTCCAAGCAGCTCGTCACGCTGGTGCGCGACGTGGCGGTGGAAGTGCCGCTGGAAGACCTCGTGCTGGAAGACCCGGACGCGAAGCGCCTCATCTCCTTCCTCAAGGCCATGGAATTCACCACCATCACCCGCCGCGTGGCCGAGGCCTATGGCGTGGAAGCCGGCGAGGTGGAGCCGGACCCGAAACTGGCGCCCAGCGGCGGCGATCTCTTCGCCCCCGCCGCTGCGCCCACCGCAGACGGCGAAGCGCCGGCCGCCGCCGCCCAACCCGGCGCTGCTCCCGCCGCCCCCAGCGGCACGCCCACCCCCTCCGATCTCGCCCACCAGCGCGCGCAGGCCGCGCGGGCGACGCCGGTGGATCGCAAGGCCTACCGCACCATCCTCGATCTCGCCGAGCTGAAAGCGTGGTGTGCCAAGGCCATGGACCTCGGCGTGGTCGCCTTCGACACCGAGACCAATTCGCTGGACCCCATGCAGGCGGACCTCGTGGGCGTCTCGCTCGCGCTCTCGCCCAACGAGGCCTGCTACATCCCGCTGCTGCACCAGGGCGCGGGCGACGGCCTGTTCTCCGAGGGCCTGCTGCCGGGGCAGATCTCGCTCGGCGATGCCATCGCGGCCCTGAAGCCCATGCTCGAGGACAAGGGCACCCTCAAGATCGGGCACAATGTGAAGTATGACGAGGCGGTGCTGGCCCGCCACGGCATCGACGTCGCGCCCATCGACTGCACCATGTGCATGTCCTACGCGCTGGACGCCGGCAAGAACGGCCACGGCATGGACGAGCTTTCCGTCCTCCACCTCGGCCATCAGCCCATCGGCTATTCCGAGGTGACGGGGAAGGGCAAGGCGCAGATCACCTTCGACAAGGTGGCGCTGGAGCCCGCCACGGCCTACGCCGCCGAGGATGCGGACGTGACGCTGCGCCTGTGGCAGGTGCTCAAACCCCGCCTTGCCGCCGAGGGGCGCACCACCGTCTACGAGACGCTGGAGCGGCCCCTTATTCCCGTGCTGGCGCGCATGGAATCCCGCGGCATCGCCATCGACAAGGCCATGCTGGCGCGCCTCTCCTCCGAATTCGCGCAGGGCGCGGCGCGGGTGGAGGACGAGATCGCGGAACTCGCCGGCGAGCGGCTGAACGTGGGCTCGCCGAAGCAGATGGGCGACATATTGTTCGGCAAGATGGGCCTCCCCGGCGGCACCAAGACCGCCACCGGCATGTGGTCCACCAAGGCCACCGCGCTGGAGGAGCTGGCCGAGCTGGGCCACAAGCTGCCGCAGAAGATCCTGGAATGGCGCCAGCTCTCCAAGCTGCGCTCCACCTATACGGACGCGCTGCCGAACTTCGTGCATCCGCAGACGAAGCGCGTCCACACCTCCTACGCGCTGGCCGCCACCACCACCGGGCGGCTCTCCTCCTCCGATCCCAACCTCCAGAACATCCCCGTGCGCACCGAGGAAGGCCGGCGCATCCGTCGCGCCTTCGTGGCGGAGGAGGGCAACCTCCTCGTCTCGGCGGACTATTCGCAGATCGAGCTGCGGCTTTTGGCCGAGATCGCCGAGATCCCGGCGCTGCGGCAGGCCTTCACCGAGGGGCTGGACATCCACGCCATGACGGCTTCGGAAATGTTCGGCGTGCCGGTGAAGGACATGCCGGGGGAAATCCGCCGACGGGCGAAGGCCATCAATTTCGGCATCATCTACGGCATCTCCGCCTTCGGCCTCGCCAACCAGCTGGGCATTCCGCGCGAGGAGGCGGGGCAGTACATCAAGCGCTATTTCGAACGCTTCCCCGGCATCCGCGATTACATGGAGGAGACCAAGACCTTCTGCCGCGAGCACGGATACGTGGAGACTTTGTTCGGCCGGCGCTGCCACTATCCCGACATCGCGGCGAAGAACCCCTCGCTCCGCGCCTTCAACGAGCGCGCCGCCATCAATGCCCGCCTCCAGGGCACGGCCGCCGACATCATCCGCCGCGCCATGATCCGCATGGAGCCGGCGCTGGTTGAGGCGGGCCTGTCCGCCCGCATGCTGTTGCAGGTGCACGACGAACTGGTGTTCGAGGTGCCGGAGGCCGAGGCGGAGGCCACCATTCCCGTGGTGCGCCACGCCATGGAGACGGCGGCCGCCCCCGCCGTCCATCTCGCCGTGCCGCTGAAGGTGGACGCGCGGGCGGCGAAGAACTGGGAAGAGGCGCACTGAGGCCTATTCCCGCTGTCATGCCCCGGCTTGTCCGGGGCATCCACCGGGCCGACGGCCGGCTCTCCGATTGTCGAGACCGCGCCCGGCCACAGCTGGATCCCCCGCACAAGGCGGGGGATGACGCCGGAACGAGGTGAGACACCCGTCGCCATTGACGCCTCCGCCCCGGATGCTGCTAAACACCCGCCATCCCCAACAAGAGGACACATCATGAGCATCGAACGGCTCGACAAGGGCGCCCGCATGAGCGAGGCGGTGATCCACGGCAACACCGTCTATCTCGCCGGCCAGGTGGCCGAGGGGCCGGACGTGGAGAGCCAGACCAAGGCCGTGCTCGCCTCCATCGACAGCCTGCTGGCCCGCGCCGGCACCGACAAGTCGCGCATCCTCACCGCGACCATCTGGCTGTCGGACATCAAGAATTTCGCCGGCATGAACCGCGTGTGGGACACCTGGGTGGACAAGGCCAATCCCCCCGCCCGCGCCACCAGCGAAGGCAAGCTCGCCGCGCCGCAGTTCCTGGTCGAGATCATCGTCGTCGCCGCCCGCGGCTGATCTCAGGGCTCCCTCTCCCCTCGAAGTCAGCTTTTGCCGACTTCGGTTTTCACGAAATGAACTCGGCATCAGCCGAGTTCATGCGGGAGAGGGCTGGGGTGAGGGGTATGGCGCCGTTTGTCCGGCTCTGCGAGAGCCGCGCGCGCCCCCTCACCCCCATCCCCTCTCCCGCGAGGGGAGAGGGGTGGCGCCCGGCGGACTTGGAGCTTACCCTTTCCGAACAACAAGCTTTTTGGAGCTTTTCCCATGGCCGCCCCCGGCGCCGAATCCAGCAGCCCCCGTGCCCCGCGTGAGACGCGGCAGGCGCGCATGGAGGCGCTTGCGCGCCTGCCGCTGTTCTTCGGTCTTGAGGGCCGGCGCGTGCTGGTGGCGGGCGGCGGCGAGCCGGCGGCCTGGAAGGCGGAGCTTCTCTCCGCCGCCGGGGCGCGGGTGGAGGTGATCGCCCCCGCCGTCTGCGAGGACATCTGGCGGCTGGCCGGCGCACCGACCCACGGCGCCATCGCCGTGCATGTGCGCGAGTGGCACGCCGACGACATCGCGGGCGCCGCCCTCGCCATCGGCGATTTCGAGGATGCGGACGCGGCCGAGCGCTTTTACGCCGCCGCCCGCGCGGCCGGTGTGCCGGTGAACGTCATCGACCGGCCGGCTTTGTGCGACTTCACCTTCGGGGCGATCGTGAACCGCTCGCCCCTCGTGGTGGGCATCTCCACGGATGGCGCCGCCCCCGTGTTCGGGCAGGCGGTGCGGGCCAAGATCGAGGCGCTGCTGCCCTCCGGCTTCCGCGCCTGGGCGCAGGCGGCGAAGACGTGGCGCGCGGCGGTGACCGAGCGCGGCCTCTCCTTCCACGCCCGCCGCGCCTTCTGGGAGCGTTTCGCGGCGAAAGCCCTCGCCGAGCCCCATCGTGCGCCGGAGGAGGCCGACCGCGCCGCTTTGTTCGCCGCGCTCGAGACGCAGGGCTCAATACCGCACGGCGGCTCGGTGGTGCTGGTGGGCGCGGGGCCGGGCGATCCCGAGCTTCTGACGCTGAAGGCCGTGCGCGCGCTGCAATCGGCGGACGTTGTGCTCTATGACGACCTCGTGTCCGGCGCGATCCTCGATTTCGCCCGGCGCGAGGCGAAGAAGATGCTGGTGGGCAAGACCGGCTACGGCCCCTCCTGCAAGCAGGACGACATCAACGCGCTGATGGTGGAGCTCGCCCGCGAAGGCCGCCGCGTGGTGCGCCTGAAGGGCGGCGAGCCCATGATCTTCGGCCGGGCCGGCGAGGAGATCGCCCATTGCCGCGCGGCCGGCGTGCCGGTGGAGGTGGTGCCGGGCATCTCCTCCCCGCAGGGCGCGGCGAGCCGCCTCGTCACCTCCCTCACCCATCGCGACCATGCGCGGCGGCTGCAATTCGTCACCGCCCATGCCCGCGACGGGAAGCTGCCCGCCGATCTCGACTTCAAGGCGCTCTCCGACAAGGCGGCCACCACCGTCGTCTACATGCCGCGCCGGACCCTGCCGGACCTCGTGCGCAATCTCATGTCCGCCGGCATCGAGCCGGCGACCCCGGCCGTGGCCATCTTCTCGGTCACGCGGCCGGAGGAGAAGGTGGTGATCGCCACCGTCGCCAGCCTCGTGGAGGCCGTGACCCGCGCCGTGGACGAAGGGGCGGACGGCCCCTGCCTCGTGCTCTACGGCCATGCCCTGTCGGAAGTCGCGGCGCAGGACCTGCCGCAGGCGGCCGAGGCCGCGCGGGGATAGGGCAAGGCGGATGCCCCGGACGAGCCGGGGCATGACGACCCATCCTCACATGTTCGGATAGTTCGGCCCACCGCCGCCTTCCGGCGCCGTCCAGGTGATGTTCTGGTTGGGGTCCTTGATGTCGCACGTCTTGCAGTGGACGCAGTTCTGCGCGTTGATCTGGAAGCGCGGGGCATCCGCCCCCTCCTCGATCCACTCATAGACGCCGGCGGGGCAATAGCGGTTGGAGGGGCCGGCGTAGACGTCGTGCTCGGACGCCTTCTGCAAAGCCATGTCCTTCACGACAAGATGCACCTGCTGGTTCTCCTCGTGGTTGGTGTTCGAGAGGAACACCGAGGAGAGCTTGTCGAAGGTCAGCACGCCATCGGGGCGGGGATACTGGATCTTCTTGCAGTCCTTGGCCGGCTTCAGCGAGGCGGCGTCGGTCTTGCCGTGCTTCAGCGTGCCGAACAGCGAGAAGCCGAACGTGTTGGTCCACATGTCCAGCGCGCCCAGCGAAATGCCGACGAAGGTGCCGAGCTTGGACCACAGCGGCTTCACGTTGCGCACCTTCTTCAGGTCCGCGCCGATGGCCGAGGAGCGCCAGGCCGCCTCGTAGCTCGCAATCTCGTCATGGCTGCGTTCGGCCGCGAGCGCGTCGAGCAGGTGGTCGGCGGCGAGCATGCCGGAGAGCACCGCATTGTGGCTGCCCTTGATGCGCGGCACGTTCACGAAGCCCGCCGCGCAGCCCACCAGCACGCCGCCGGGGAAGGAGAGCTTGGGCACGCTCTGGTACCCGCCCTCGGTGATGGCGCGGGCGCCGTAGGCGATGCGCTTGCCGCCCTCGAAGGTGTCGCGGAAGGTGGGATGGGTCTTGAAGCGCTGGAACTCGTCGAAGGGCGAGAGCCAGGGGTTCTGGTAGTTGAGGTGGACCACGAAGCCCACCACCACCTGCTCGTCGTCGATGTGGTAGAGGAAGGCGCCGCCGCCGGTCTTGCCGTCGAGCGGCCAGCCGAAGGCGTGCTGCACGAGGCCGGGCTTGTGCTTCTCCGGCTTTACCTTCCAGAGTTCCTTCAGGCCGATGCCGAACTTCTGCACGTCGCGGCCGGCGCCCAGGTCGTATTTGGCGATGATCTGCTTGGTGAGGTGCCCGCGCGCGCCCTCGGCGAACACGGTGTAGCGGCCGCGCAATTCCATGCCGCGGGTGAATTCGCCCTTGGGGACGCCGTTCTTGTCCACGCCCATGTCGCCGGTGGCGATGCCGGTGACGGCGCCCTTGTCGTCATAGAGGATTTCGTCGGCGGCGAAGCCGGGGTAGATCTCCACCCCCAGCGCCTCGGCCTTCTGGGCGAGGAAGCGGCAGACATTGCCCAGCGAGCCGACGAAATTGCCGTGATTGTTCATCAGCGGCGGCATGGCGAAATTGGGCAGGCGGACACCGCCGGCCGGGCCGAGCAGGTAGAAGGCGTCGTCCGTGACCTGCACGGTGAGGGGCGCATCCGCCTCCGCGCGCCAGCCGGGAACGAGGGCGTCGAGGCCCACCGGGTCGATGACTGCGCCGGACAGGATATGGGCGCCGACTTCCGAGCCCTTCTCCACCACCACGACGGAGATGTCGGTGCCGCGCTCGGCGGCCTGCTGCTTCAGGCGGATGGCGGTGGCAAGGCCCGCAGGGCCGGCGCCGACCACCACCACATCATAATCCATGCCTTCGCGCTCAGGCAGCTCCGCCGCGCTCATACGCCTGCTCCCGTCCGTCAATCCCGTTGATTGGACTTTTTCCACGACACGCCGGCAAAGACAACCGCGCACTGCCGTTTAGGGCAACATCTTTCCGTATGTGGGAATATAATGCCGCCGCGCTGGAAAGTGTGGTGCGGCGCGGCATGCCGGGCTTCGCGCTGGGCGCTTCAATGGCTAAAAGGAATTCATGAGCGTGACCGCCGACAGGGACTTCGCCGACTGGGCCGACATTCTCGCCTTCCACTGGGAGGCGGGCGTGGACGTGGCCATCGGCGAGGTGCCGGTGGACCGCTTCGCCGAGAGCGCCGCCGAGCCGAGCCGGTCCCGGCCCCAGGCGCCCCCGATGCGCGAGACCGGCTCCACCGGCGCGGCGTCCGGAGGCCCGGCGGGCTTTGCCCCGAGCCGCCCGGCCCCCTCCCGCAACCAGCCCGCGCGGCCCGCACCTCCGGCAACGCCCACCCTTGTGACCCAGCCGCCGGACGAGGCGGTGATGGGCGCCCGCGAGGCCGCCCGGGCCGCCGCGAGCCTCGACGAATTGAAGGCGATCCTCGACGGCTTCGAGGGCTGCGCGCTGAAGCGCACCGCGAGCCGGCTGGTGTTCGCCGATGGCAATCCGGCCGCGAAGGTCATGTTCGTGGGCGAGGCGCCGGGCCGCGACGAGGACCAGCAGGGCCTGCCCTTCGTCGGCCGCTCCGGCAAGCTGCTGGACCTGATGCTGGCCTCCATCGGCCTCGACCGCACCAGCGCCTACATCGCCAACGTCATTCCCTGGCGCCCGCCGGGCAACCGCACGCCGACGCCGCAGGAAACGGCGGTGTGCCTGCCCTTCATCGCCCGGCAGATCGAGCTGGCGGACCCGGATATTCTCGTGTGTCTGGGCGGCCCCTCGGCGCAGGCGCTGCTCGGCACCACCGAGGGCATCACCAGGCTGCGCGGCCGCTTCATGGATTACGACACCGGCACGCGCACCATCCGCGCCATCGCCACCTTCCACCCGGCCTACCTGCTGCGCACGCCACTCGGCAAGCGCTTCGCCTGGCGCGACATGCTGGCGGTGGAGGCGCTGCTGGCGGGGAAGGGCGGGGGCTGAGGGGGAGGCGGCGGGGGATTTCCTCTATGTCGCCGCGCCAGCCTTGGCGCTTTGAGCCAGCGTCATGGCCGGGCTTGTCCCGGCCATCCACGTCGGGCCGACGGATCACGCGTCAAAAGGCGTTCCCAGTCGAACCACGTGGATGCCCGGGACAAGCCCGGGCATGACGGCGCGTGGGAGGCGATGGCGGTGGTGTGCGATGGCAGCGCTCAGGCGCGCCCGCTACTTCCCATACCCCAGCGGGGCGCTGACCAGCGAGGAGTTGCGGTAGCGGGGGTCGGAGGTGACTTCCTCGCCCACCCAGTCGGGCAGGTCCACCTGCTGGTCGATACCGTCCAGTTCCACCTCGGCCATGACGAGGCCGTCATTCTCGCCCTCGAACACGTCCACGGTCCACAGGCGGCCGGCATGCTGGACGGAATAGCGGGTCTTCTCGATGAGCGGCCGGGCGCAGAGCGTCTCCAGCATCACCCGCGCATCCTCGACCGGGATGGGATATTCGAACTCGGCCCGCGCGAGGCCCTGCGTCTTGCCCTTCACGGTGATGAAGGCGTCGCCGTCGGCGATGCGGATGCGCACCGTCGCCCCATCCTGTGAGAGGTAGCCCTGGCGGATGGGCGTGGCGCGCGCGCCCGCCCGCCATGCGTGGGAGGTGACGAGGAACTTGCGCTCGATCTCGACGGGCATCTTTCGGCCGGTTGGGCTGTGGATGGCCCAGCATAGACCGAAGGGGGCGCCCCTCGTCCAGCCCCGCAGAGGACGTCCAACCCCCCATGTGGCCGAAGAAAACGATTTCAGACTGCCGCATGCGTCAACAGGCAGCACATTACGAAGCGTCGGCTCCGGTCAGGCTCATGCTTCGCAGCGATGGGAGCGCGCGCGGAACGTGCGCTCCCGATCATGCTGCACGCGTCAGGCGTGGGCCTTGGACTTGCTGCTCTTCGCCGCCCCGGTGTCGAAATCGTCCCGCGAGGGCGGGTTGGTGGCGCCGATGGTGGTGATGCGCATGATGTTGGTGGTGCCGGGCTTGGCGAAGGGCACGCCGGCGGTGATGGCGAGGCGGTCGCCCGGCTTGCCGAGGCCGTGCTCCACCGCGGTGCGCACGGCGGTGTCCACCATCTCGCCGAAGGAGTGGATGTCCTCCTTCATGTGCACGGCGTGCACGGCGTAGGACAAGGCGAGGCGCCGCGCGGTCTCGACCTTGGGGGTGAGGCCGAGGATCGGAATGGCGGGCCGCTCGCGCGCGGCGCGCAGGCCGGTGGTGCCCGACAGGGTGAAGGCGACGAAGGCCGAGGCATCCACCGCGATGGCGGCCTGATAGGTGGCCTTGGTCACGGCATCGCCGATGGTTTTGCCCCATTCCGACTGGGTGGCGTCGAGCACCTGCCGGTAGCCGGGATCGCACTCCACATGGCGGATGATGTCGTCCATGAAGGTCACGGCCTCCACCGGGAACTGGCCGGCGGCGGTCTCGGCGGAAAGCATCACGCAGTCCGCGCCCTCATAGACGGCGGTGGCCACGTCCGACACCTCGGCGCGGGTGGGCACGGGGGCGGTGATCATGGATTCCAGCATCTGCGTCGCCACGATCACCGGGCGGCCGTACTTGCGGGATTCCGCGATCATGCGCTTCTGCAGCGCCGGCACCTCGGCCAGCGACATTTCCACGCCGAGATCGCCGCGCGCCACCATGATGGCGTCGGACAGCTCCACCAGCTCGGTGAGATGCTCCACCGCGGCGGGCTTCTCCATCTTCAGCATGATGGCGGCGCGGTCCTTGATGAGGCCGCGCGCCTCGTGGATGTCCTCCGGCCGCTGCACGAAGGAGAGGGCGATCCACTCCACCCCCGCCTCGCAGGCGAATTCGAGGTCGTGGCGGTCCTTCTCCGTGAGGGGCGAGAGGGGCAGCACCACGTCGGGGATGTTGAAGCCCTTGTTGTTGGAGAGCTTGGTGCCCGCCACCACCTGGGCCTCCAGGAAGCCGGCGCCCTTCTTCACCACCTTCAGGCGCACCTTGCCATCGTCGCACAGCACGGTGGAGCCCACCGTGAGGGCCTCAAGGATGTCGGGGTGGGGAATGGGCACGCGGGTCTCGTCGCCGGGGCGATCGACGTCGGCATCGAAGTGGAGCACGTCACCCGCCTTGAGCGCGATGGAGCCGTCCTTGAAGCGGCCGATGCGGAGCTTGGGACCCTGCATGTCGGCGATGACGCCGATGGGCCGGTTCATCTCCTTCTCCAGCCGCCGGATGCGGGCCAGCACCTCGCCGTGATCGGCCTGGGTGCCGTGGGAGAAGTTGAGCCGGAACACGTCCACGCCGGCGAGGAACAGCGCCTTCAGCTTCTCTTCGCTGTTGGAGGCGGGCCCGACCGTGGCGACGATCTTGGTGGCGCGCTGGCGCTTGAGGGGGTGATGGCGCTTGTTGGGCATGTGTCGTCCTCCGGCTGGCGCGTTCGCGCTCGGTTCAGTGTCTTCTAGAGCATTTTCAGGCGAGGGGGGCTCTGGCTCTCATGAAGAAAATGCGTGAACTCAAGAGCCTGGCTCGCCTCCCGTCCGCCGAACGGCAATCGATGTAGTCGATATCATGCGCGTCTTTGATGTACGCATAAAGTCGCATAAACGGCAGCAGGGCTGACCGTTGCGGGCATCTCAGGCGTCCGTTTCGCCCCCCGTTCGGCGCCGGAGGTGGGGGCGCAATGTGAGGCGGCGGAGGCGCGCCGGGAACGCTGTCGGCGCGCCTCTTCCGAAGGGGTCGCGCGGACCCGTCCGGGATGCCGGCGGCGCGGGGGAGGAAACCGTCCGCGCCGCCAAGGGTGTCGTCGTGGTGCTGCGTGCGATCCGGCGCCCTCAGGCGTCCGGGGCCACGGTGTGGTTGGCCATCAGTTCGAGGGCCTTCACCATGGCGGAGTGGTCCCACTTGGAGCCGCCGTGGGCGGCGCAGGCGTTGAACAGCTCCTGGCAGGTGGCGGTGTTGGGCAGGCTCACGCCCAGCGCCTTGGCGCTCTGGAGGGCGAGGTTGAGGTCCTTCTGGTGCAGCTCGATGCGGAAGCCCGGATCGAAGGTGCGCTTCACCATGCGGTCGCCGTGGATCTCGAGGATCTTGGACGAGGCGAAGCCGCCCATGAGCGCCTCGCGCACCTTGGCCGGGTTGGCGCCGGCCTTGGAGGCGAACAGCAGGGCCTCGCCCACCGCCTCGATGGTCAGCGCGACGATGATCTGGTTGGCGACCTTGGTGGTCTGGCCGTCGCCATTGCCGCCGACGAGGGTGATGTTCTTGCCCATCTTCTCGAACAGGGGCTTCACGGTGTCGAACGCGCCATCCGGCCCGCCCACCATGATGGTGAGGGAGGCGGCCTTGGCGCCCACCTCGCCGCCGGAGACCGGGGCATCGAGATAGTCGCAGCCGAGCGCGTTGATCTTCTGCGCGAAGCCCTTGGTGGCGACCGGGGAGATGGAGCTCATGTCCACCACGATCTTGCCGGCCGAGAGGCCTTCGGCGACGCCGCCCTTGCCGAACAGCGCCTCTTCCACGTGCGGGGTATCCGGCACCATGGTGATGATGATGTCGGCCTGCTTCGCCACCTCGGCGGAGGAGGCGCAGGTGGTCGCGCCCTTGGCGGTCAGCGCCTCGGGCACCTTCACCACGTCATAGACGAACAGCGTGTGCCCGGCGTCGATGAGGTGGCCGGCCATGGGGGCGCCCATGATGCCAAGGCCGATGAATCCCACGTTCATGTGCGTTTCTCCTGAAGAGTGCTTTTGCGTATTGGCGAGGGCTTCTCCCCTCTCCCCTC